>CBIHOF010000024.1:0-78484 GCA_966211955.1 uncultured Comamonadaceae bacterium
GCCTTCGTGTTCGGCTTCTTCGCCTTCCGCTCGCGCATCAAGGGCGTGTACTTCTCCATCATCACGCAGGCCATGACCTTCGCGACGATGCTGCTCTTCTTCCGCAACGAGACGGGCTTCGGCGGCAACAACGGCTTCACCGACTTCAAGCGCATCCTCGGCATCGCGATCGCGCGGCCGTCCACGCGCATGACGCTGTTCGTCATCACCGGCTGCACGCTGCTCGCGTTCTTTCTCTTCGCGCGCTGGCTGGTGGCAAGCAAGTTCGGCCGCGTGCTGCAGGCCATCCGCGACGCCGAGTCGCGCGTGATGTTCACCGGCTACGACCCGCTGCGCTACAAGCTCACGATCTGGGTCATCTCGGCCGTGATGTGCGGCATCGCGGGCGCCTTGTACGTGCCGCAGGTGGGCATCATCAACCCGAGCGAGATGTCGCCGGCCGCGAGCATCGAGATCGCGATCTGGACGGCGGTGGGCGGGCGCGCCTCGCTCATCGGGCCGATCGTCGGCGCCTTCTTCGTCAATGGGGCGAAGAGCTGGTTCACGCAGGCGTTTCCGGAGTTCTGGCTTTACTTCCTCGGGGCGCTGTTCATCGCGGTGACGTTGTTCCTGCCCCAGGGGATCATCGGGCTCGTCACGCGGCGAAAGAAGGAGGAGCGGGCATGACCCCCGAGCTGATGGAGGCGGGCACCAAGGCGTTGGAGGCAGCGCGCGCGCGGCAAACCAATGCAGGCCAATCAGGTGGTCGCGAAGCCAGCTACGGCCGCGTGGTGGAAGAGGGCGTGTTGGATGTCGTGCACGGCCCCATCCTCTACCTCGATGAAATCACCGTGAGCTTCGACGGCTTCAAGGCCTTGAACGATCTCTCGCTGTACATCGATGCCGGTGAGCTGCGCTGCATCATCGGGCCCAACGGCGCGGGCAAGACGACCATGATGGATGTCATCACCGGCAAGACGCGGCCCGACTCCGGCAAGGCGTTCTTCGGTTCCACCATCGACCTCCTGCGCCTGCGCGAGAACCGCATCGCGAGCATCGGCATCGGCCGCAAGTTCCAGAAGCCGACGGTGTTCGAGCACCTCTCGGTGTTCGAGAACCTGGAGTTGGCGCTCAAGGACGACCGCGGCGTGAAGGCATCGATGTTCTTCCGCCTGAACGGCGAGCAGCTGGATCGCATTGGTTCGATGCTGCAGCTGATCCACCTCAAGGACAGCGCCCAGCGCACGGCGGGATTGCTGTCGCACGGCCAGAAGCAGTGGCTGGAGATCGGCATGCTGCTGATGCAGGACCCGAAGCTCTTGCTGCTCGACGAGCCCGTGGCCGGCATGACCGACGAAGAGACCGAGCGCACGGCGGAGCTGTTCCTCTCGCTCGAAGGCAACCATTCGCTCGTCGTAGTGGAACACGACATGAAGTTCATCCACGAGCTCACGCGCGACAACCCGGCGAAGAAGGTGACGGTGCTGCATGAGGGCAGCGTGCTGGCCGAGGGGTCACTCGCAGACGTGCAGTCGAACGAGAAGGTCGTCGAGGTCTACCTGGGACGATGACATGCTGAAAGTCCAAGGCATCAACCAGTTCTACGGTGGCTCGCACATCCTGCGCAGCCTCGGCTTCGAGGCGAAGCTCGGCGAGGTCACCGTCATCCTCGGCCGCAACGGCGTGGGCAAGACCACGCTGCTCAAGAGCCTGATGGGCGTGGTGCCGGTGAAGACCGGCAGCATCCAGCTCGACGGGCAGGACATCACCCGCGACACGCCCTACGAGCGCGTGCGCAAGGGCGTGGGCTACGTGCCGCAGGGGCGCGAAATCTTCGGGCGGCTGACGGTGGAAGAGAACCTGCGCATGGGCCTGGCGTACAAGCCCGGCCGCACGCCGATTCCCACCGAGTTGTTCGAGCTGTTCCCGGTCCTGAAGCAGATGATCAACCGCCGCGGCGGCGACCTCTCAGGCGGCCAGCAGCAACAGCTCGCGATCGCGCGGGCACTCGCCGCGGGGCCGAAGCTGTTGATCCTCGACGAGCCCACCGAAGGCATCCAGCCGAGCATCATCAAGGACATCGGCCGAGTGATCCGCATGCTCGCCGACCGCAAGACCATGGCGATCGTGCTGGTGGAGCAGTACTACGACTTTGCCGCGGAGCTGGCCGATCAATACTTGGTGATGGAGCGCGGCGAGATCGTGATGAGCGGGCTCGGGGAGCACATGGAGACGGATGGGGTGAGGCGGCGGATGTCGATTTGATGGTGGCAAAAATGCTACCATCTGTCGCATGCCGCCACGCGTCGTCGTTGATACGAATGTGTTCTTGGGCGCCTGTCTAGGGACGGGGCCGGCGCACCGCGTGATTGAAAGCTGTCTGCAGGGTGCGTGCTTGCCGCTGATGGGGTCTGCCCTCTTCACCGAATACGAAGATGTGATGGGACGCAGCGAACTGTTCAAGAAGTGCCGACTCAATCGCGGTGAGCGCGACGAGCTGCTCGACATTTTTGCGGCTTGCTGCGAGTGGACAAGGGTCTACTTTGGCTGGCGGCCGAATTTGCCCGACGAGGCCGACAATCACTTGATCGAATTGGCGGTCGCTGGAGGCGCCGGCTTCGTGGTCACACGAAACCTCAAGGACCTTCAGCGGAGTGAACTCAAATTTCCGGGCCTTCGCATTCTCGACCCGGTGGAATTCTTGAAGGAGGTTTCTTCATGAGTGCATTGACTGTTCGGCTGCCCGACGACAAGCATCAGCGCCTGCGTGCGCTGGCTCAAAGCCGAGGGACGACGATCAACCGGCTGATCGATGAAATGACGACCCTCATCCTTGCTGAGTTCGATGCGGAGACGCGATTCAAGCTCCGAGCGGAGCGAGGTGCGGGACAACAGGAGCGCGGGCTGGCCTTGCTGGCAAAGGCTCGGGGCAAGAAGTAAAGAAGTTGCGGTGCCTCAAAGCTGCCGCAACCGCTGCTCCACATACTGCGCCAGCTCTGGCGTCAATCCGCCAGACGACCTTGCCCGGTTGAATGCTTCCTTCGCGTTATCGGCGTGCCCGTCGGCCGCCTGCGAGATGCCCAGGCCCATCCACCACACGCTGTTGTTGGGCACGGTGCGCAGGGCCGCTGCGAAATGGTCGGATGCTTCGGTGTGGCGGTTGATGCGTTGCAGCACCGCGGCGCGGAAGGCGTGGTCTTCGGCGCTCATGGATGCGGTGTCGGTGGGTTGCAGCACCTCGGCAGCGCGCTGGAGTTCGCCGCGCTCGACGTGCAGTCTCGCGAGCGTCATGGCGAGGCCGGTGTTCTGCGGCGCCAGGGCGAGGCCGTCGTTCAGCACGACACGCGCCTCGTCGGACTTGCCTTGGTTGAGCAGGACGCCGGCGAGTGCTTGACGGGCCGGGGTGAGCGCTGATTCCTCGCGCAGCGCGGCCGTATAGGCCACCGCCGCTTCGGCGTACTGGCCGGCCTGGTGCAGGGACACGCCGCGTTGATACTCGGCTTCGGCGCGCTCATGCGCCGTGCGGCCCGGCGTGCGCTTCTCGATGCGTGACTCGCCCACGTCGGCAACGGATGCCGATGGCTTGATCGACGACGTGGGTGCGAGGGCCAAGACCGGGTGCGACACATCGGCAGCCTCGGCGGATTCGACGGTGCGAGGCTTCTCGTGCACGCTCGCCACGTCGGCCCGGGCAGTCGCCTTCGGCTGCGCGAATGCGGGCACCGGTACGGATGCCGCAGCCACCGGTGCCGTCACCACCACGACCGGTGTGGGGGCAGGCATGGCGACAACCGCAGGCTCCACTGCATGAGCGACGGCAGCCGGCGCCACGGACCGACTCGCCATCGACCAGGCAATGGCGGCAGAGCCACCAGCCACCAGCAACACGGCGCCAGCAAGCACCGCCAGCCGCCACGTGCGCGCGGGTGTCACCGGTGCAGCCGTGGTTCGCACGGCAGCCGGCATTGCGCCGCCATTCGCATGGCGCCGATCCAGATCCTGCAGCACCTGATTGATGAGGCTCATCGGAACAACCACTTCATCCAGCTGAAGCCGGAGCGCGACGGCGAGCCGTCGGTGTCACGCGCCGCGAGGCGCACATGCTTGCGTTCGACCTGCACGCCGCCCTGGCCGAACACGGCCAGCAGCGACTTGTGCGCGAGGATGTTCACGAGCCGCGGCGTGCCGCCGCTCGCACGGTGCAAGGCCGCGATCGCCCCCCGCGTGAACACCTCGGCGCCGCGGTAGCCGGCCACGCGAAGGCGGTGGTCGAGGTACAGCCGAAGCTCGTCGCGGCTGAGCGTGCCCAGCCGGTAGTGAAAGGAAATGCGCTGGCGCAGCTGCCGCAGGTTGGGCATTGCAAGCTTCGTGTCCAGCTCGGGCTGGCCGAAGAGCACCACCTGCATCAGCTTGCGCTTCTCGGTCTCGAGGTTGGACAGCAGGCGAAGCGTCTCCAGGCTCGCATGGCGCAAGGACTGCGCCTCGTCCACGCACACCACCACGCGGCGGCCCTCGGCGGCCAGGTGCAGGAGCGTGTCGTTGATGCGCTTGAGCAGCGTGTATTCGGTGGACGACGCCGGCAGCGTCTCGCCCAGTTCCTCGGCTAGCGCGAGCAGCAAGGTGCGCGCGGTGTGGTTCGGGTTGGGCAGGTAGCAGCTCACATGCCCCGCGGGCAAAGTGGCGAGGAATCGGCGGCACAAGAGCGTCTTGCCCGTGCCCACTTCGCCCGTGATCTTGATGAACCCTTCGCCGCTGTCGGCGGCCAGGTGCAAGGTGTTCAGCGCTTCCTGGTGGGCGCGCGTGGAGAACGCAAACGCCGTGTCCGGCGTGAGGCCGAAGGGCAGCTCGTTCAGTCCGAAGTGGGCGAGGTACATGCGGCGTTCCTTGGGGGCTCTGGCCTGCTCAACGCACGGCGCCCGGCGCGCCGTAGGACTGCAGGCGCTCCTGCACGGCGGCCGCGTCGGCCTGCCATCCGCTCGAGCCGTGGATGATGGTGGGCTTGAGCAGGATCACGAGCTCGCTCTTCTGGCTGCTCGTCGCCTTCTGCCCGAAGAGACCGCCCACCACCGGTTGGTCGTGTGCGCCCGGCAGCCCCGAGCTGTTGCCTGATTGCTGCTGCTTCATCAGCCCGCCGATGGCGACGATGTTGCCGTCCTGCACGCGCACGACGCTGTCGCTTTCGTTGACGGTGCTGGCCGCGAGCGGCAGCTGGAAGTTGCCGAGTGAACCGAGGTTGACGTTCTTCTGCTTCTCGGCCACCACGCTCACCGACGGATGCAGGTGCAGGATGATCGAGTCGTTCTCGTCGATCTGCGGCGTCACGTCGAGCGCGATGCCGGAGAAGAAAGGTTGCACACCAATCGTCGGTGAATTGGTCGTGCCGCCGGTGCCGGTGGTCGTGTTGGTGGTGATGCTCGTGACGAAGAACTCGTCGGTGCCCACCTTGAGCACGGCCTTCTGGTTGTTGATGGTGGCGATGCGCGGGCTGGACAGCACCTGCACGTTGCCCTGCGACTCGAGGAACTGCAAGAGCGCCGCGAAGTTCTGCGCCTGGAAGGCCAGCCCGAACAGGCTGCCCTTGTTGGCGATGTCGCTCACCAGGTTGCCGCCGGCGTTGGAATACAGCGACGCGGTGTTGAAAGTCTTGGTGGAATAGTTGAGGTCCTGCACGCCGGTGGCGAGCGCGCCGGATTGCTGCAGCACGGTGCCGGGAGACACCTGGCCGGCGGACCAGTGGTTGTTGCCGTTGCCGAAGACCGACCAGTTCACGCCGCTCGAGTAGCTGTCCGACAGCTGCACCTCGATGATCTTGGCCTCGATCATCACCTGCCGCTCGATGATGAGCTGCGTCATGCGCAGGTAGTTCTCGGCGTTGCGGATGTCGTTCGGAAAGCCGCGCACCGCAATCACGCCCGACAGCGGGTTGACGATGACCTTGCGGTTCGCGTCGCTGCCCACGATGGCGTTGAGCGTCTCGCGCAGCTCGCCCCAGAAGTCGTTGTTGTTCTCGGTGGAGATGCGGCTGCTCTGCGTGGTCGCGTTGGCGGCCTGCGTGCCGGCGGGGTTCGCGTTGGGCACGGTCGACCCATTCGTGCCCGTCGGGTTCGACGAGATCGACCCCGAGGTCACGCGCATGTCGGTCTCGCCGCGGCGCTTGCCCGCGAGGTAGTTGACCTGGAAGATGCGCGTCTGCAGCGTGTTGGGCTGGATGAAGATGCGCGTGCCTTCCATCCGGTATTCGTAGCCGTACAGTTCGCGCAGCGAATCGAGCGCCTCGCGCACCGTCACGTTCTTCAGGTTGATGGCGATGGTGCCGGCCAGGTCCGGCGGCACCAGCATGCTGTACTTCGTGCCCGAGACGATCTGCAGGAAGACCTGCTGCGCCGGCGCGTTGTGCACGGCCAGGTCGAAGCGCGGCTCCGGCGGCGCGGGCGGCTTGATGGGCGCGGCCTGCAACGGCGGCAGCAGCGCGCGGTCGACGGCATCGGGGCGCGGCACCGGCTGGGGCGCCTCGCGGTTCGCGGCCAGCTTCACCTCGTCCTTGATGCGGTCCAGCGTGGCGCTGGGCGGTGTCCTGGTCTGGGCCGGCGGCGTGGCGCAGCCGGCCAGCATCGCCAGCAGCGACAACGACCACCCGGTGGCATGGGAGAGCTTGTTCATCGGGTCGGCTCCGGTGTGGCCGGAGAGTGGCCTTGTTGTTGGACGGTGGCGGTGGGGATGAGCGCGAGCGTCATCTCGCCCTGCGGGCCCTTGAGCACGGCCGAGCGTTCGGTCACGCGGACGAGGCGAGCATCGCGAAAACGCGCGCCCAGCATCACGACTTCACCGCTGATCACCGCGGCCGGCGTGCGGCCCTTGCCGAGCAGCACGGATTGGAGTTGCAGCGCGGACTCAGGCGCGGAAGCGGCAGGCGACGGTGCGGCGAGCAGCGATGCCGGCGGACGCGTCGGGTCCTGCAGCGCTTGCGCGTTCAGCGATGCGTTCATCACGATGGATGCACATGCGACGGCAAGGAAGCGGACGAGGCTCATACGCGCCACCATGTCTTCTCCAGGCTGATGGTGTAGACCGTCACCGTCATGGTGTTGGCCGGCCAATGCTGCGCGTCGATCTTCAGCTCGCCCCAGTACACGCGGCGCGGCAGATGCTCCAGCGCGGCGAGGTAGGCCTGCATGTCGGCATACGAGCCCTGCACGGTGATCTCGACGCCGTGGCGATAGAGCCAGGCGTCACGCGAATCCTTTGGCGACGAGGCGGACGACGCGGGCGCGGCGACCGGCGGCGCCGCCTTGCCGGACCCGGCGATGAGCTCCGCCACCGACATCACCGGCACGCTGCGCAGCGAGACCAGCTGCAGTCCACGGTGTGATTGCAAGAGGCTGTCGAGCAGGTGCCCCATCTCCTGCGGCTGCACCAGCGCGCGCTGCACCTGGGCGAATTCGCCGTCGGCCAGTTGCAGTTGGTCGCGCAGCGCCTTCAGCTGCGCCTGCACGGCGGCGTCGGGGTTGCGCTGGCGGGCCTGCAGGCCCTGCACCTGCGGCGACAGCGAGGCGAGTTCATTGCGCTGCTGCATCATCTGGCGCTGCAGCTGCATGCGCTGCTTGTACGCCGGCTCGATGAAGAGCAGCACGCCCAGGCCGATCACCAGCACGAGGGCGCAAGCCATCAGCAGGCCGCGTTCGCGGCGAGCGAGCGCCATGTAGCGTGTGCGTGAACGAAGCCAGAAGGCCTTCATCACTTGCTCTCCTTGCCGACCACGGCGCCGCCGGAGCCGCTGAGCGAGAACTCGACGAAGCTCGCCAGGCGCGGGGCAGCGGGCGATGATACTTTTGCGCTTGCCGATGCGGCGGATGCCACCGCGGGCGTGTCGTCCATCGGCCGTGCGATGTCGAGCGCGCGGAAGGAGCGGCCCTGCAGCGCGGGCTCCTGGTTCAGGCGGCCGACGTAGGCGGGAATGAGTTCAGGGTTCATCGCACGGCCGCGCAGGGCCATGTCCTGACGGTCGAGCACGAGTCCGGTGAGCCACAGTCCGTCGATGGTCTGGCGTGCGAAGGCCTGCAGCGTGGCCGCGTGGCCGTCCTGGTAGCCGAGACCGCCGGCGCGCAGCATCTGCAATGCGGCCTGGCGCTGCTCGAGCGTGGCCTGGGTGGTGCCGACCTCGGCCACGAGCTTAGCGTCCGGGCGCAGGGAGTCGACGCGCCGCGCGAGATCCTGGATGGCCGTCTGCTGTGCCTGCAGCGCATCGGCGGTCTGTTGTGCCGGCGCCTGCAGTTCAGCCAATTGCCAGCGCGCGAAGGCCGCGCCCAGCGCCACCACCAGCACCGCCACGCCGACAGCGGCGGCGAAGGACTCGGCGTTCAGCCAGTCGTGCTGGATGCGCAGTGCGGGGTCGTACAGGTTGATGTTCTGCCGTGCCATCGGTTCAGTCCTCGTCGCGCAGGGCGATGCCGATGGCTTCGAGCCAGCGGGCCTGCTCGACAGGTTCCTTGATCGCGGGGAAGGCGTCGATGTCCATCGCGTCCGCAAGGTTCAGTGCTTCCACCGGCAAGTACAGGTTGGACGCGAGATAGTTCACGAGCGTGGCCGCGCCGACGGGTGCGGCCACCAGCAGGCGCTGCAGCGCGATCTGGCTGAACTGGCGGTCGAAGTTGTCGAGCGAGCGCTGCACCTCGAGGCCGATGCGCTCGAACAGCGCGTCGCGCCGCGCGGCATCGGCGTCGTCGTTGAGCACGAGCGAGCTGGCCGTGATGTCGATGCGCCGCGAGGCGAAGAGCTCGCCGTCGCGGGTGAAGGTGAGCACGCCGCCGGCCTCGTGGCACACCAGCAGCGCGAGGCCGCGGCCGGGCTGCTCGAAGAGCGAGGCGAGGTTGCGCTGTGCGGTCTCGGCCACGTCGATCACGCGCAGGCGGATCTTGGCTTTCTGGAAGGCGCGAACCTTGTCGGCCACCTTCTCGCGGCGGGCGGCAATGGCGAAGGCCAGGGGTGGGCGGCCTGGCGGCGCGCCGTCGGTGGGCACCTGCAAGGCATCGATGACCGCGTCGTCGGCCGGGAAATCGAGGGAATCCTTCACGGCCCAGCGCAGGGCCTGCTTCATCTCTTCAGGCGCGACGCTCGGGGCGTTGAGCTGCACGAACTGGTAGGACGCCGCATCAAGCACGGTGGTGCAACGGTAGCGTTGCAGGCCGAAGGAGCGGCGCAGCCGGGTCAGCGCATCCGCATCGGTACCGCGCTCGCGCGCCACGCTGTCGAGCAGCGCAAGCCGCGGCCGGCGCTCGCCGCTAGCGGGCAGCACATGGGCGAGCTCGATCTGCTGGGGCTTGAGCGCCACCGCCATCCAGCCCGCTTGCGTTTGTCGGTTGAACATGTCGATCGTTTGTCCATGGCCCGGCCACGGCCAAGGGCGGCCTGCGGGCAACGCACGGATCGTAGGTTTCGGGGGCGTTCGTCAGTCGGACGAAAAAGGGGGCGGATGGGGGTCAATCCCATCACCAAAATGGCCCTCAGAACGACTCGCGCAGATAGATCAACGGCGACTTGTACTGCCCGAAGCTTGCCCGCGCTGTCGGGTTCTGGTCGTAGGAGGTGGCCGTGCCCCACTTGCCTTGCAGCCAGGGCAGGTTGGCCGCCGATGCTGCCGTGGCGGTGCTTCCAACGCAGGTCGAGCCCGATGCCGCCGCGCCCAGCTGCAACCCCAGGTCCACGCTGCCGCTGTTGCCCGAACCCGGCTTGGTGAGCGTGAAGAACCCACGGCCTGAGCTCAAGCGCAGCGTGGCGCTGGTGAGCCCCGTTTCGCAGGCCGCGAGGTTGCGCTGGTAGTTGCTCATCGCGACGATGGCCGTGGGCAAGGACGTGCACTGGTCCGCCGCGTTGGTGGCGAAGCGCGTGCCGTCCCAGTACTGTGCTTCCACGCCCACGGGCAGGTTGTTGAGCTCGCTGCCATACGCACTCGCGAGCTTCAACACGCCGTAGCGGAAGTTGTTGCCCGAGTCGAAGGCGATGCCCGTGAAGCTGAATGGCGTGGTCGTCGTGATGTTGCCGTTGCCGGTCACGGCGTTCTCGTTCGTGTCGCTCACGCTCCAGGCGAGCGAGATGGCGGAGTTGAAGGGCGCGAGCGGCGTGCTCTTGGAGCGGACGAACTTGAGCAGGTCGGTGCTGCTGGCCGCGAGCACACCCGTGCCGTTGTTGTTGCTCGTGATGGACGGCACGGTCGCGCCCGACACGTCCAGACCCGGCGACGTCGGCGTGAGCGGGCTGTAGGCTTGGGTGATGCTTCCAGTCGTGAGCTTCCACATCGCGCCGCTGTAGTTGCCGGTGGTGGTTCCCGCCGCATTGCGCGCAAGCACCGTGGCCTGCGGCGTGGTCGTGTAGCCAAAGGGCTGGCCGACGTAGGTGAAGGATCGGGTCGAACAGGCTGCGTTGTTGAAGGTCTTGAGCACCGGCGTGACCAGCAGCTGCACGTCGAAATGGTCGGGCACGAAGCGGCCGACGGCGATGACAGGCGATGAGATGGTCATCTCCGCCGCGGTCGAGCCGTCGCTCGCATCCACACTCGCATAGCTCACGTCGTTGAGCTGCATCGAGAAGGCGCCCACGTCGTTGTAGGTGGCGGTCGTGTTGTTGATCACGCCGGCCGTGGCCGCCACGCTCAGGCTCAGCGTGCCGAAAGTCGCGGTGCATGCGGTGCCCGCGCAGGCACTGACGGTGGTGGGGGGGGTGCCGGCATAGTTGGTGGTCGTGACCGCGGCGCCGTTCACGGCGGTGGCGCGCACGGTGAAGGGCTGGCCGGCCTTGTGCACGATGCCGCCCACCGCGGTCGCGTTCGAGAGGCTGCGCGTGGTGCCGGCGGTGGCCCAGTCGGCGTCGGTCACGGTGAAGCTTGCGAAACTCGCGGGCCGGATGGCGAAGTCGTCGGTCGAGCACGCGATCACCGTGGCGGTGCCGGTGGACGGGTAGCTCATGCGCACGCGAACGTCGCGGTACGAATTGGCGACGGTGAAAGGCACGGTGTCGCGCCCCGCATCGGCCGCGGCGAAGGTGGTGGTCGTGCTTGCGAGCGAGGTGGTCCAGGTCGACCGGCAGTTGGTGGCGGCATTGACCGCGCCGCTGTTGTCCGACGCATCGAGCAGCTCGACCTTCACGTCGCCGGTGAAGGTCGTCGCCACCGCGGTCTTGGCGGTGTTGAGCGCCACCACGGCCAGGTTGAAGGCCGAGCCCGCCACCTTGGTGTGGATGTTGCCGGTGATGGCGCCCGACGCCGTCGTGGTGTCGAAGGCGTTGAATCCGCCGGGCGCGCTGGAGCGCCGGGTCCAGAGGATGGTGGTGTTGTTGGGCACCGAGGCGGTCTGGTAGGCGAACTGCACGTAGTCGGCGCTCGTGAGCTCGTAGCCCACGGTGCCGCCGTTCGGGTTGCTGTAGGTCGCCGACGACGTGTGGTTGTCGCCCGCGCCGTCGACCACGCCGTAGCGGTACACGAACTGCCCCTGCTCGTAGATCTGCACCTGGAACGTGGCCGAGGTGGTGATCGTCTGGTGCTGCGCATCGCAGTTGGTGGTCTTCGTGTTGTAGCAGTAGTAGGGCACGGCCAGCCACGAGATGACGAACACGCGGTTCGGTGCCGTGCCCGAGGTGCGGTCGTGGATGTAGGTGCCGCTGCTGTCGGGCTGGTAGTCGTCCCACAGCGGCACCATCACGTTGTCGATGTTCGGCTCGGTGCTGCCGTTGCTGTTGGCGCCGCCGTTCAGCGGCAATGGGCTGTTGAAGTAGTCGGTGGACGTGGTGCTGAAGAACAGCATGCCGTTGGCAGCCACCTTCATGCCGGTGTAGGTGGTGCCACCGTAGGAGAAGTTGAAGCCCAAGGACACGGTGCTCGACACCGCATCGTCGGCCAGTGCCAGCGGCGTGCCGGTGGTGGAGATGTCGATCCACGGGTAGGCGGCCTGCGCTGCGGCCGAGCTGTCGGCCACGTAGTACTGCGCACGTGCGGCCGTGCCGCACAGGGCGAGCAGGGCAAGCGTGATGAAGCGAAGCAGCGTGCGCGTCATGGCGTGCTCACCACCGCCTGCAATTGCCGCTCGGCGTAGTCGGCCGCGCCGAGCGTGCCGATGGTGGCGGTCGAGCTCAGCTGATAGACGTTGACGGTGGTCCCCGCCTCATCGAAGGGCCCGCTGCGCGTGCACGTCACCGTCACCGTGAAGTTCGCGGCCGAGCCCGACAGTGCGGGCAGCGTCGTGCTCGCATTGCAGCTGCCCGCCTGCAGCACCTGGTACGCGCCCCATTCGATGCCGGTCTTCGCGGCGAAGTACGCACGCGAGCCGATGAGGTCGCGTGCCGAGCCGATTTGCTGCGAGGTGGACATGGACACCATCATCGCGCCCAGCAGCGCGAGGATGACGATGAGGAACACCGCCGAGATGATGGCGAATCCTTGCTGCTGTTTCACCGGCTGCCGCTTCATGGCGAGTTGTCCAGGTGCACCTGGTGCAGCAGCGTCACGCTCTCGCCACCCGAGGTGAGCTTGAGCGTGAGCGTGAGCAGCCCGTTGCGCGCCGAGCTGCTCGCGTTGTAGACGAAGCCGCAGCTCTCCACATTGCTCGCGAGCAGCGCGTTGTTGTTGCCCGTGAGCGTGGCGAGCGGTGCGGCGGCGGCGCTGGTGGGCTGCGCGGACTGGATGGCATAGCCGCCGTAGCGGCGCAGGCTGCCGTCGCCGCCCGATGCCGTCGGCGAGCACAGGAAGGTGACCGGCTTGTTGACGATCTGGAAGCGGTTGCTCGGCGACGCGAAGGGGAACTGCGTGCCGCCAACGGTGTAGGCGAGCGTGGACACTGCGGCGCCTGTGCTCGTGAGCGCGCGCCGGCTTTCGCCGCTGTAGGCGTCCGCCCCGGGCAGTCCGAGGTTGTAGACCACGAGCTGGTCGCCGGCCGACACCGTCACCGCCGGACCGAGCACGTCGAAGCTGCCGTCGGTGGATGAATTGAAGTCGAGGTAGTCGCCGGCGCCGGTCGAGTCCGGTGCCGCGCGGTAGCGGCCGCCGGCGGTGACGGGCAGGAACTCGAGCACCGTGCCGGTCGCGTCCACCCGCACGCTGTTGGGCAGGGCGCGCTGCACCTCGCGCGCCACGCGGCGCAAGGCGGTGTCGGCGGTGTCGCTGAGCTCGCCGCGGCGTGCCTGGTCCACGTAGGCATTGATGGGCGCCCTGATGAACACCGCCACCATCGCCGCCACGATGCCCGTCATCGAGATGACGAGCACGGCCTCGAGCAAGGTGAATCCGCGCTGGCGCCGTGCGTGCTGCGATACATGAAACCGGGCCGTCAAGCGGCCGCCGCGGATCCGGCTTTGCCGGTCCGCTGTCGGCGCCCCCTGGGGGGAGGCGCCGAAGGCGCTTCGGGGGGGGTGTTTCATCTCAGCCCGTCGCGTTCGGAGAGTGGCGGAAGCGATAGCCGGTGAGGGTGATCGACTCGCCCTTGCCGGTGACGAGCACGTCCACCCGCAGCACCGCGCCCGCGGCCAAGCCGAAGGTGCCGCCGGCTCGCGTCACCGTGACAGTGGCCGAATACGAGCCCAGCCCCGCGATGGGCGTGGCGCCGTTGTCCTGGCTGTAGATGCCCGAGGACATGCTGTAGCCGTTGTAGTCGGCCACGTTGTCGAAGGGGTCGGTGGTGGAGAAGCGCGATTCGGTGGCGGGCACCGGCCCGAGCGTGCCGCCGTTCTTGTCCTGCGACGCGGCCACGCCGCCGGTGCACGACGCGCCCGAGGTGGGCGGGTTGTTCGGGTCGTTGGCGGCGTCTTGCGGATCGCACCAGGTGAAGGGCTGCATCAGCACTTCGCCCAGCAGCGATTCGGCCACCGCGATGGCCTGCTTGCGCACCATCGGGTCGGCGCTGCCCTTGATGGCCGAGTTGTAGACCGTGAGGATGCCCGCCACCGACATGCCGACGATGGCGATGAACATCACCAGCTCGATCATGCTCAGGCCACGCTGCCGGGCGCGGCGTGCCAGACCCGTGCAGTGCTCAGTGCACATAGCCGGTCTCGGGCTCGATGGTGACGGCGGTCGCGTAGCCGCTCACGGTGATGCTCTGCGCTGCGGTCAGCGGTGCGAGTGCGGCCGACAGGGGACGGCCGAGCGCATCGAAGGCGAGGCCGGTGCTCGCGCTCACGGTCGCGCCCTGCTCATAGGCCGTGCTGGCGTAGGGCAGGCCGGTGGCCGGGTTGACGACGCTGGCCGTGCACGCGGCCGTGCTGCCGGCGGTGGCCGCGTAGGTCATCGTGACGCTGGTGGTGCCCACGGTGACGCAGACATTGCGCCGCATCGCGACCGCCGACTTCTGCGCATACCGCAGAGCCGAGGCCACGAAATCACGAGCGCCGCGCGAGGCGAACCCGCTCTTGTCGAACAAGCGCGGGATCGCCACGGCGGCGAGGATGCCCGTGATCACGAGCACGATGATGAGCTCACCCAGCGTGAAGCCGCGTTGCGTCCTCATGCGGTGATTCTCTGCTGCGCCCGGCGAAACGCGTCCGCCGCGCATGGCAGTCAGGGCTTCTCTTTGATCAGCGGGCGCACATCACCGTGGCGGTGGCGGCGACGACGCCGGTGCCGGCCTGCGGGGTGATGGTGCAGCTGACCGAGGTCGCAGCGCCCGAGCAGTCGCCCGTGCCGCTGACCTGGAACGTGTCGTTGGTGGTCGGCGCGGCCGACACGAGCATCGACGACGGCGTGACGAAGGCGCCGAGGATGGCCGAGGTGCAGACGTTGGCGGCGCTCACGGCGACGGCCGACGCGTTGCCCGCGGCCTTGGCAGCGTAGTTGATCGAGGTGCCCGAGGCGATGGCGCCGGCCACGCCCTTGGCGGCCGCGTTCTTCGCATCCGAGGACAGGTCCACGAACTTGGGAACGGCGACGGCGGCGAGCACGCCGAGGATGATGATGACCACGACCAGTTCGATCAGGGTGAAGCCACGTTGCTGTTTCATGAGAGTTCTCCTTTGGGTACTGCAAAAAAGTTTGGATGCGAACGGCTCAACATCCGGTGGTGACGGTGGGGGAAATGGACGCAGCCGTTCGCGCGACCAGGGACTCGATGTATCGGAAGCTGCATTGCGCGGGGGTCGGGGCGTCGGCGCGTGCAATGGTGGTGATGCCGCCGGCGACGGTGACCGCGTAGCCTTCGGCGCGCAATTGCTCGGCGTCGGCGTTGAAGACGGTGCCGATGCCGGCCGCGGCGAGGATGCCCGGCGCGCTGGAGCTTCCCGGCTCCACCGACGCGGGGTAGCCGTTGAGCGTCTGGACCAGCCCGTGTTCGGTGCACACCGTGCCGGGGCCGTCGATGCGGTTGTCGGCGATGGCGCCGCCGGCGCAACGCGTGGCGTCGGGCCGGCCGTCGCGTGCGAGCAGGGCGCTGTGGATGAGCATGCTCGATGAATGAACGGCGCCGCGCGCATAGCTCAGGTGGCCGATGCGCGCCTGGCGCTGCCATGCCCAGACCCGCGGCAGCACCAGCGAGACCGTGATGGCCACGATGGAGATCACCACCACGAGTTCGATGAGCGTGAAGCCCTGGTTCATCAACCTTTCCTTCAGTCGTGCGTGCACGGCGAGACCTTTGTTCTTCGGCACGCATGGTGCGGCTTGGGGGCATTCGCCGTTCGCGCGAAAAACTGGTCGAACGGCAGCCAATTCGGCGGCGGTGCTGGCTCGCTTATCGGCGGGGAGGGCAGGGGCTTGAGTGGTGTTGCCTTCGGGGGCGCGTGTGCTCGGGTTCTTGAGAACAAGTGCACGGATTGCGCATCGATGGACCCCGGCGAACGCCGGGATCCATCGCCGCGGCAACCCTCAGCCCCCCTTCATCGCCGCCTTGCCCAGATCCCACACCGGCAGGAACACCCCCAGCGCGAGGATCAGCACCAGCACCCCGAGGAACACGATCAATATCGGCTCGATCTGCGCCGACAGCGTCTTCAGCTCGTACTCCACGTCCTGCTGGTAGAAGTCAGCGACTTCGGTGAGCATCTCGTCGAGTGCGCCCGACTCCTCGCCCACCGCGATCATCTGCAGCACCACCGGCGTGAAGATGCCGCTGGCGGCCGCCGTGCGCAGCACGCTGTCGCCGCGCTCCACGCCCTCTCGCATCTTGTCGATGGCGCGCGCGAAGTGGGCGTTCTCCACCGTCGCCGACACCACGTTCATCGCCTGCACCACCGGCACGCCGCTCTTGAGCGCAAGCGCGAAGCTGCGCGCGAAGCGGGCCAGCGTGGCCTTGCGGGCGATCTTGCCGGCGATGGGCAGCCGCAGCTTGGTCTTGTCCCAGGTGTGGCGCCCGTCCTCGGTCTTGACCCACGACTTGAAGCCGAAGATGAGGGCGATCAAACCGACGAGCAGGTAGGGCCAGGCCGCCACCGTGAATTGCGAGAAGCCCACCAGCAGCCGCGTCACCAGCGGCAGCTGCGCTCCGAAGCCGTCGAACACCTTCTGGAAGGCCGGGATGACGAAGAGGTTGATGACCGCCACGGCCACCGCCATCACCGCGATCACGAAGCTCGGATAGCGCAGGGCGGTCTTCACCTGGTCGCGCATCAGCTTCTCGAACTCCTGGTGGTGAAAGAGGCGCAGGAACACCTCGTCCAGCCGCCCGGTGAGCTCGCCCACGCGGATCATCGCGACGTAGAAGTTGTTGAACACGCCGGCCTGCCGCGCCATCGAGGTCGACAGCTCGATGCCGCTTTCCAGGCTCTCGCGCACGCCGCGGATGACCTTGCTCATCGCCTCGCTGGCCGACTCCTGCAGGCCCGACAGCGCGCGGGTGATGGGGATGCCCGCCTTGAGCAGAGAATGCAGCTGGCGGCTGAACATCAAGAGGTCTTCATGCTGCACCCGGGCACCGCGGCCGAAAGACAGCTTGAGCGCGGGCGCAGCGGCGGTGGTGGTGACGTCGGCAGACGCGGCGATCTTCAGCGGCGTCATGCCGCCGCCCATCAGCTGGTCGGCCACGGCCGCGGCGCTGGGCGCGTCCAGCACGCCTTCCATCAGCTGGCCGCGCATGTCGCGGGCGGAGTAGGCGAAAGCGGGCATGGGGCTCAGGGATCGATCTGCACCGACACGCGCATCGCTTCGTCGATGGTGGTGCGGCCCTTCATCGCCTGCGTGAGCGCGTTGCCCATCAGCGTCTCGCGGCCGATCTGCTCGCGGGCGATCTGCACGAACTCGATGGGCGAGCCGCGGTTGGCGGCATCGACCAAGGCCTGCGTCATCTCCAGCATCTCGTACACCGCGGTGCGGCCGGCGTAGCCCGTGCCGTTGCAGCGCGAGCAGCCCATGCCGCGCGCGAAGCCGTTGTGCGCGGCCGATTCCTCGCCTCCGTAGTGGCGCAGCCACGCGTGTTCCTGCGGCGTGGGCGTGTGCGGGCTGTGGCAGTCCTCGCAGATCAGGCGCACCAGGCGCTGCGCGATCACGAGGTTGAGCGACATCGCCACCATGTACGGCGGCACGCCCATGTCCAGCAGGCGCACCGGCGTGCTGGCTGCGTCGTTGGTGTGCAGCGTGGACAGCACCAGGTGGCCCGTCATCGCCGCGCGCAGGCCGATCTCGGCCGTGGTGCGGTCGCGCATTTCACCGACCAGGATCACGTCCGGGTCTTGCCGCAGCGCGGCGCGCAGCACGCGCTCGAAGCTGAGCTCGATCTTGTCGTGCACCTGCACCTGGTTGATGCCCGGCAGCCGGTACTCCACCGGGTCTTCCACGGTGATGATCTTGCGGTCGGGCGAGTTGATCTCGTTGAGCGCGGCGTACAGGGCGGTCGTCTTGCCGCTGCCGGTCGGGCCGGTCACGAGGATCATGCCGCTCGAGCGCTTGAGTGCCGAGCGCACCTTCTCCATCATGCGTGTCGGCATGCCCAGGCGCTCCAGGCTCAGCAGGCCCGTGCCCTGGTTGAGCAGACGCATCACCACCGATTCGCCGTACTGCGTGGGCATGGTGGAAATGCGAACGTCCAGCGGGTTGCCCTTGATGTCCACGTGGAAGCGGCCGTCCTGCGGCAATCGCTTCTCGGAGATGTCCAGGCCCGACATCAGCTTCAGTCGCAGCACCAGTGCGGGCGCGATCTTCGAATCGGCTTCGGTCTGCAGGTGCAGCACGCCGTCGATGCGAAAGCGCACGTGCAGCTTGTGCTCCTGCGGCTCGATGTGGATGTCCGACGCGCGCACTTGCGCCGCGTCTTCGAAGAGGGTCTGCAAGAGCTTGACGACCGGCGCGTTCTGCACGGCCGCGTCGGTGCCCAGCAGGTTGCCGAAGTCGGCCTCGGTCTGCGCGAGCTCGGCCGTCAGCTCCTGCGACAGCTGCGTGATCTCGCCGGTGCGGCGGTACACGCGGTCGATGGTCGCGAGCAGCTGCGTCTCGGTGACCACTGCGAGGGAAATCTCACGCTTGAGGATGCGCGCGAGTTCGTCGTAGGCGAAGAGGTCGCTCGGGTCGGCCATGCCCACGCGCAGGGCGCCGCCGTTCTCTTCCAGCACCAGCGCGCGAAAGCGTCGCGCCTGCACTTCGGGCAGGAGCTGCGTGAGCTGCGCGTTGAGGTTGTACATCTTGAGGTTGATGTACGGGATCTGCATCTGCCGCGCGAGCGCGCCGCAGATCTGCTCTTCCGTGACGAAGCCGCTCTCCACCAGGATGCGCCCGAGCTTGCGCCCGCTCGTCTTCTGCTGGCCGAGCGCGGTGGACAACTGTTCCTGGCTGATGAGCTCCTGCCGGACCAGCAGGTCGCCCAGGCGGATTTTTTCTGGAGGAGGCACGGCGCTCCGGTCCACGGGGAGTGATGGATGGGAAGGATTGTCGGCAGCGGGGGTGCGATCGAAGGGCGGAATTCAGGCGTGCTTCGATGCCAGTTCGGCGCTTCGCTCCCGTCATCCCGGCGCTCGCCGGGGGTGACAAAGCGGGCTTAAGTCCGCCAAACCCGCGGCGCACACGGCGCCATCGCCCACGCCTCCTGCCGCCATGCCTTCCACACCTGCACGAGCAACTGCATCGCCGGCTCGACGCGCGGCGCCAGTGCGCGCAGCACGACGCATCGCGGCTGCGCGGCCGTGACGCCGCAGCGCTTTGCAAGCTCATGCCCGCTTGCGCACTCACGCGCCGATTCGAGCAATCGATCACGCCGGGCTTCATCGATCGAAGAGCCGGCCGCGAACCACATCGTCGCCATCACCCGCTGCCCGGCCAGGCCCAACGGCGAATCGAGCAGCAGGTGGTCGGTGCCGTCGATCACGCCGCGCTCCAGCCACGCGCCCGGCAGCTCGATGCTCTGCGTGTAGCGCCCCTGGTCGAAGGCCTCGCCGCTGGCGGGCAGCCCCAGCGCGAGCACATCCCAGCCGATCATCTCGGCACCCGGCGCCAGATGAAAACGCATGCGGTTTTCGCCCAGGCTCGCGCGGTGGCAGATGGTCTCCAGCGGCAGCCACTCCAGCCGCGCGCCCTCGTCGAGGCGCGCGTCGACGCGCTGCAACGCCGGCTCGCCCGCGCTGCGGTAGAAGCGCGCCGCGCCGGGCGTGGTGACGAGGCCGTGCGTGCGCTCGCCCATCGCAAGCTCGAGCTCCAGCACGTCGCCGCCGACGATGCCGCCCGGCGGATGCACGAGCACGTTGTGGCACACCGACGGCGACTCCGGGTACAGCGTCTGCAGCACCCGCAGCGGCCCGCTGTGGCGGTCGTGGACGATGCAACGCTCGCCGTCGCGGCGGTACTTCAAGGACAGATGACCGTGCCAACCCATGGTGTCGTTCTTGTGCGTGCTTGTCGTCGTGGTGTGAGCGCCGCCCGATCAGCGCCGAATCAGCGGCAGTTCAATGGCAGGAAGCGCTCCGGAATGTCAGTGCGGTTGCTCCCCTTCGCCGACATCTTGTCCGGCGGCGCGGCATTGCCGCACACCCAGGCCACGGGCACGATGGTCGCATCGTCCACGACGGCCGGGCGCATGGTGAGGATGTGCCCCTTGAGCGCGCCGTTGGCCTGGTTGCCGAAGGTGATGTGCACAGCCCCCGATTCGACGCTGACGTTGCTCACCAGGTTGCTCACGATCTTGTCCGCGCTCGGCAGGCCGGCGGCGGCGTTGTCCGCGGGCAGCGCCTTGGTCGCAAGCCACGCCGCGGCGATCGGGTTCTTGGCCACGTCCGCCCAGTGTGCGGCTTCCACGATCTGGCTGCGCACGAGCTTGCCCTGGATGCTGGGCATGGCCACCATGGCCAGGATGGCGATGATCGCCACGACGATCATCAGTTCAACAAGGGTGAAGCCGCGATGGCGCGAAGGCGATGGCATGGGCTGAATCATGCCTGCTGCCATGGCGCTCCCGTGCTTCAGGCCTTGCAACGCGCGTTGTAGCTCGCCTCGAATCGCTGGAAGTCTGCCTTCTCGCCGGCGTTCATGCCATCCACCTGCCGCCGCTTGGCGGCGAGGATGCGCAGCAGCTCGTCGCACTGTTCGCGATTGCGCTGCGCCTCGTTCACCTGCGCCTGGAACGCCTTCTCGCGTGTCTGCTTTTCCTGTCGGTCTTCCGAGCGCTGCTGGGCCAGCCGCTGGTAGGCCGCGCTTTCCTCTTCCTGGCATTTGCGGCGGTACTCGGTGTGCAGGTCGCTCATCGTCGACGACTTCAAGCCGCGCGCCGGGCCGGTGCGGATGGCGTCGTTCAGCGACGCGCATTCGGCACTCATGTAGGCGAGATGCTCCGGCGCCTTGCCCACCGGCGCGATGTAGCTCGACGTGACCGGCTCGCGAGCGCTTCGATCGCCAGGTCCGACCATTCCCAGCCGGCCCGCGGGGGCGCCGCTGCAAGGCCGGTCCGACAGGTAGGTGGCGCCGCCGTTGCTGCAGCGATAGACCTGGGCGCCGGCCTGGCCCGGCGCGGACGCGATGACAAGGCCGATGAGGCTCGGGACGAGCCTCCAGCCGTATTTGTAACTAACCATTTCCCCTCCCGGTGTTCGCGGCGAAGTCTACGGGGCAGCGTGGTGGAAATCGAGCCTGGGTTCGAGGGGGATCTCCCCTGCTTCGGGGGTTTTGGGGGCGTGAATTGTTCGCGTTCCGCCAATGCCGTTCGCGTGAGCCAACGGGGCTTTACATGCGCGAAAGATGTTCTGGCGGGGTGCCGCGTTATCCTTTTCCATACAAGCGTTCTGACGTCCTGGAACGCGAGGAGTCACCATGAATTCGCGACGTGTCCTTTCCCTTGTTTCTGTCGCCGCGGCGCTGTCTGCCTGGGGCGCTGGTGCCCAGGCCATGGAATACGGCACCGTGGTGTCCAGCACCCCCGTCATCGGCCAGTCGTCGGTGCCGCAGCGCGAGTGCTATGACGAACAGGTGGCCGTGCAGCAGCAGCGCACCGGCGGCGGTGGTGCCATCGTCGGCGCCGTCATCGGTGGACTGGTGGGCAACAGCGTGGGGGCGGGAGCGGGCCGGGCCGCCGCCACGGCGCTCGGCGCGGTGACGGGTGCCGCCATCGGCGACCGGGCCGAGGCCAACTCGCAGCCGCCGGCCGTGCGCAATGTGCAGCGCTGCCGCACCACCACCAGCACGCAGGAAAACATCATCGGCTACGACGTGGTCTACGACTATGCCGGCGCCCGCCGCACCGCGCGGCTCGCGCAGAACCCGGGTGGCCCGGGCACGCAGATCGCACTGGATGTGAACGTGGCGCCCAGCGGCTCCACCACCCGCTCCGGCCGCGGCCAGGCCGTGCCGCCGGCGGGTTCCGGCGCGCCGGTGGGCCAGCCGGCCTACCAAGGCTATGACGATGGCCGCCCGCCGCAGACGGTCTACTACGAGGACCGCCGCCCGGTCTACTACGAACCTGCCCCGGTGTACTACTCGCCGTACCCGGCGGTGGTGGCTGCGCCCACCATCTGGATCGGCGGCTCCTGGGGCCATCACCGTCGCCACTGGTAAGAGTGACGACGCCGCGCCGGTGCCCTACCGGCGCATCGCGCGCTTGAGGCAATCACCCGCCGCCTGATCCACCGTGGTGGCCAGGCGCGGGTCGCGCGCCAACCGAAGCTTGATCACTGCCTGCTGCAGGTCCAGCAGGCACTCGCCCGCGTCCCGGATGGTGGCGGCGAGCACCTTCATGGCGGCTTCGAGCTCTTCCTCGCTGCGACGTCCGCCGTTGAGTTTCGACACGTTCATGGCAGGGTCCTTTCGTCGACTAGCTACAGCTTGGGAATGCGCAGCGTCTTGCTGATCATCAGCGAGCCCGACAGGGCGAAGAGAAGGCTCAAGGGGTGGAGCGTCCAGGGCCCCAGCTCCGCGGCGCCGAACCACAGCTCGTCGCCGAGGTGACCTTGCCAGGCAGCGATGGCCAGCACCGCGACCAGGACCACGCTCGTGGGAATCGGCGTGCCCTCGAAATACGGCACCTTGGCCGCGCCCGCGGACAGCGTCTCGGCGGTCACGTTGTAGCGCGCCAGCCGGCTCACGCCACAACAGACGAAGTACACGAGGATGGCCACGTCCCAGCCACCGCGCAGGCCGGCGGCATAGGCGAGGGTGGCGGGGCCGAGACCGAAGGAGATGACGTCGGCCAGCGAATCGAGCTCCCGGCCGAGCGAGGAGGACTCATGCCGCCAGCGCGCGATGCGGCCATCGAGCACGTCGAAGACGAAGGCGATGGGTGCCATGAGTGCGGCGAGCAGAAAGGTGTCCAGCGACTGCGTCCCGATGAACGCCGCGGCGAAGAAGACCATCAGCGCACCGCAGGCGGCATTGCCGAGGGTGAAGAAATCCGCCAGCTGGAAGCCGCGGATCATCGAGAAGTGTTTCATCCCAGCGCGTAGCACTCGAGTTGTCCGTCCGGGCCCATTGGATCATGGACGACCTGCCAGAGCGGCAGGGCCGCCGGTGGCGGGCAGGGCTTGCCGGCGCGCACCAAGTCGTCAACCACGAAGCCGTCGTCATCGAGCTCCGCGAGGAAATCATGCTGCCCATTGAACAGCAGGGCGCGCGGGTGCGCCTGGGTGTGCAACAGGACGAGGTACTTGGCCATGTACGGCCTCAGGCTGATGATGTTGTTCGAGTTTTCCATGCGGCCATGCTATGACCCCACAAGCGGCGCGAACATCCCACGACCGCCTATTCGCTTGTCGGAATTCGCTGACTCGGCCGTGGCTTCGCCCTACCTGACGAGCGGGCTCACGAGAGCAGGTCGAACAGGGTGCGTGCCACCACTTTCGTCGCGCGCCGCAGGTCTTCGAGCACGAGGTGTTCGTCGGCGCGCTTCGCGTTGCTTTCGAACACCGTGCGCGGACCGGCGCCGTAGATGACCGCCGGGATGCCTTGCTCGCTGTACAGGCGCACGTCGGTGTACAGCGGCGTGCCGGAGGTGGGGATGGGCTCGCCGAACACCGCGGCGCCGTGCTCCTGCAGCGCCTGCACCAGCCGCTCGTTGCCGGGCAGCGGCTTGAGCGATCGTGCGAGCAGCAACCGCTTGATGTCCACGCGGATGCCCGGCTGCGTGGACGCCGCCTCGGCGATCACCTGGCGGATGGAGGACTCCACCTGCGCCGGGTCTTCCTCGGGGATCATGCGTCGATCGAGCTTGAAGACCACCTTGCCCGGCACGACGTTGGTGTTGGTGCCGCCCTCGATGCGGCCCACGTTGAGGTAGGGGTGGGTGATGCCCGGCACCGACGAACGCAGCGCGCGGTAGAGGGTGTTCTGTGCGTACAGCGCGTTGAGGATGGCCACGGCACCCTGCAGCGCGTCGATGCCCGTCTCGGGGATGGCGGCGTGCGCCATCTGGCCGTGCACCGTCACTTCCATCTGCAGGCAACCGTTGTGCGCGGTGATCACCTGGTAGCTGAACCCGGCGGCGATGAGCAGGTCCGGCTTCGTGAGCCCTTGCGCGAGCAGCCAGCCCGGGCCCAACTCCCCGCCGAACTCCTCATCGTAGGTGAAGTGCAGCTCGACGCTGCCGTGCAGCGCCTGCTCCAGTTTTTCCACCGCCAGCAGCGCGAAGGTGTAGGTCGCGAAATCGCTCTTGCTCACCGCCGATGCGCGGCCGTAGAGCTTGCCATCCGCCACTTCGCCGCCGTACGGGTGATGCGTCCAACCCTCGCCCGGCGGCACCACGTCGCCATGCGCATTGAGCGCGATCACCGGGCCGTCGCCATAGCGCCTGCGCACGATGAGATTGGTGATGGAGGCGAGGCCGTGTTCGCGCACCACCGCGTCGGGCACCGGATGCTGCTGCGCCTGCAGCCCGAACTGCGCCAGCAGCTCGGCGGTGCGCAGGGCATGTGGCGTGTTGTTGCCAGGCGGCGTGTCGGTGGGCACCTGCACCAGGGCCTGCAGGAAGCGGACCTCTTCGTCGAAGTGCGCATCGACCCAGGCGTCGAGCTGCGCGTGGGCCTGCTCGTGGGCATTCATCCCAGTTGCTCCAAGAGTGTCTGGAATGCCTCGACGCACAGCTGCGCGTCGTCGTTGGTGATGGATTCCAGTGGGTTGTGGCTGATGCCCGAGTTGCCGCCGCGCAGGAAGAGCATGGCTTGCGGCATGAGCTCGTGCAGCTTCATTGCGTCATGGCCGGCGCCGCTGGGCAGCCGGAACGGCGGCAGGCCGAGGTGTTGCACCGCCTGCTCCCAGCGCGCCTGCCACGCCGGGTCGCTCGGCGCGGCGCTGGCGCGCAAGGTCTCTTCGATCTCGCAGTGCAGGCCCCGCGTCCGCGTGATGCGCTGCAGCTGCGCGAGCACGTCGGCGACGAGGCGGTCGCGCTTTTCATCGGTGGTGGCGCGCAGGTCGAGGCTGAACTTGCAGCGGCCGGGCACGACGTTGATCGAGCCATTGGGAACGGTGAGCATGCCAACCGTTCCGACGATGTCGGCCTCAGCGCCGGCACGGTTCTCGACGAAGAGGGCCAGCTCAGCCACGGCGGTGGCGGCGTCGCGCCGGCGGTCCATGGGCGTGGTGCCTGCATGGCTGGCGACGCCGACCATCTCGCCCACGAATCGCACGCTGCCATTGATGGAGGTGACGATGCCCAGTGGCATGTCGATCTCGTCGAGCACCGGGCCCTGCTCGATGTGCACTTCGACGAAGCCGAGATAGCGGGCCGGGTCGCGGCGCAGTGCGCGGATGGCAGCCGGGTCGGCCGGCAGGCCGGCATGGCGCATGGCCTCGCGCATGGTGACGCCGTCCGCATCTGCCTGCTGGAGCCAGGCTTCGTCGAACTGGCCCACCAGTGCGCCCGAGCCGAGGAAGGTGGCCTTGTAGCGCTGGCCTTCTTCTTCCGCGAAGCCGACGACCTCGATGCCGAAGGGCAGGCGCCGGCCGGCGCGGTGCAATTCGCGCACGCAAGCCATGGGCACGAAGATGCCCAGGCGCCCGTCGTACTTGCCGGCGTTGCGCACGGTGTCGTAGTGGCTGCCGGTGAGCAGGCGTTTCGCGTGCGGCGTGGTGCCGTGGTAGAGGCCCACGACGTTGCCCACGGCATCCGTGCTCACCTCATCGAAGCCGCACTCGTGCATCCACGCCGTGAGCTGTGCGGCGCACGCGCGGTGCGCGTCGGTGAGGTAGGTGACGGTGAGCTGTCCCTCTTCAGCGAAGCCCGGGTCGCTGTGCCGCGCAAGCGCCTCGGCCCAATCCCACACGAGGTTGCCGAGAGTGGGTGCGTGGTTGAACTTGTCGTCAAGGCGCAGTTGCGCGATGCGGTGGATCTGGCGCAGGCATTCGGCGAGTTCGAAGTCCGGGTGGCCACTGAGCCGGCGCTCGAAGGTGTCGATGACCTGCGCTCGCGTGAGACCCGCGCCGCGCGGGCCGCGCACTGCGAGGATGAAGGGCCAGCTGAATTTCGCGCTGTATTGCGCGTTCAGTGATTGCAGCTTCGCGAACTCTTCGGGCGTGCAGTGCGTGAGGCCAGAGGTCGATTGCTCGTGGCGCGATTCCCCGGTGAGCGCGCCGGCCAACATCGCCTTGCCGGCGAGTTCCGGGTGGGCGCGAACGAGGGCGAGCTGCTGCTCGCGTGGCGCCTCGCGGACGACGCTGGCCATTGCATGCTGGAGCTGGGCAAGCGTCTTGAACGGCCGAGACTTCAGCGCACGCTCGGCGATCCACGGCGAATGCTCGTAGATGCCGCCCAGCATCGCGAGTGCTTCGCTGGGACTCGCCACGTTCAAGGCTTCGAGGGACATGGCGCTCATGCCGACGTGCCTTCCGTCACGGCTGGCGCGACATGCGCACGCCAATGCCGCGCGATGTCGATTCGACGGCACACCCACACCCTGTCGTGCGCCGCGATATGGTCGAGAAACTTCTGCAACCCGCGCATTCGTCCGGGCCGCCCGAGCAGCCGGCAGTGCATCCCGACGCTCATCATCTTCGGCGAGTTGTCTCCCTCGGCATACAGCACATCGAAGGTGTCGCGCAGGTACTCGAAGAACTCGTCACCGGTGGAGAAACCTTGCGGCAGCGAGAAGCGCATGTCGTTGGCGTCGAGCGTGTAGGGCACGATGAGCTGCTGCACCGTGCTGCCGTCGCTCTTCTCCACCGGCATGTAGAAAGGAAGGTCGTCTCCGTAGTAGTCGCTGTCGTATTCGAAGCCGCCGAAGTCCGCCACGATGCGCCGCGTGTGCGGGCTGTCGCGGCCGGTGTACCAGCCCAGCGGGCGCGCGCCGGTGAGGCGTTCGATGATCCCCACCGCGGTGCGCAGGTGCTCGCGTTCGGTGCCTTCGTCCACGTCCTGGTAGCTGATCCACCGCCAGCCATGCGACGCGATCTCGTGGCCCAGGTCGACGAAGGCTTGCGTCACCTCCGGGTTGCGCTCGAGCGCCATCGCCACGCCGAAGACCGTGAGCGGCAGGCCGCGCCTTTCGAACTCGCGCAGGATGCGCCACACGCCCGCGCGTGAGCCGTATTCGTAGATCGACTCCATGCTCATGTGCCGCGCCGAATAGCTCGGCGGGTTGAACATCTCGGACAGGAACTGCTCGCTGCCGGCGTCGCCATGCAGCACGCAGTTTTCGCCGCCCTCTTCGTAGTTGAGGACGAACTGCACGGCGATGAGTGCCTGGCCCGGCCATTGCGGATTCGGCGGGTGCGCACCATGGCCGCGCATGTCGCGCGGATAGCGCTCATTCCGACCGAAGGACGCCAGCTGCCGCACGTGTTGTTGGACGCTCATGGAAATGCCTGAAATGCCTCGGGGCACTGTATACACTTTGATCGCCATTGCAAACGCGCTCGCCAGCGAGACCCCATGGGAAGACTCACCACTCACGTTCTCGACACCATGCACGGGAGGCCCGCCGCCGGCATGCAGGTGCGCCTGTACTGGCTGGGCGATGACGTGGTGCCATCGGTGCTCGCCACGCTCGCGCTCAATGCCGATGGCCGCGCCGACGGACCGCTGCTCGAAGGCGATGCGTTCAAGGTGGGCCGCTATCGGCTGGTGTTCGACGTGGCGGCGTATTTCAGAGGGCGTGGCGTGGTGCTTGCCGACCCTGCATTCCTCGATGACGTGCCGATCGACTTCGGCATCTCGGATGCATCGTCCCACTACCACGTGCCGCTGCTGGTGAGCCCGTGGTCGTACTCCACCTATCGCGGCAGCTGAGCCGATGGAAAGCTACCTGCTCGACTGGGTCAATCTCCTGCTTCGCTGGTCGCACGTGGTGGTCGCCATCGCATGGATCGGCGCATCCTTCTACTTCGTCTTTCTCGACCTGAGCCTCACACCGCCCACCGACCCGGCCTTGAAAGCCAAGGGCGTGGACGGCGAGCTGTGGGCGGTGCACGGCGGCGGCTTCTACAACCCGCAGAAGTACCTCGTCTCGCCGGGGCGCATCCCCGAGAAGCTGCACTGGTTCTACTGGGAGAGCTACTCGACCTGGCTCACCGGCTTTGCGCTCTTCACGGTGCTCTACCTCTTCCAGGCGTCGACCTTCCTCATCGATCGCAACGTGCATGTTTGGTCACCGCCCGCGGCCATCGCGGCGGCGCTCGGGTTTCTTGTCGGCTTCTGGTTGATCTACAACTTCGCCTGCCGCTGGTTCGGCGAGCGCGAGGGCGGGGACCGCATCGTCGGCGTGATCGTCGTTGTCGCGGTGGTGCTTGCTGCGTGGTCGGCTTGCCAACTCTTCGCAGGGCGTGCTGCCTTCGTGCTGGTGGGGGCGATGCTGGCAACCGCGATGACCGCCAACGTCGCGCACTGGATCATCCCGGGCCAGCGCAAGGTCATCGCGCAGCTCAAAGCCGGCGAGCCGGTGGACCCGATCCACGGGCGACGCGGCAAGCAGCGCAGCGTGCACAACACCTACTTCACGCTGCCCGTGCTCATCGCGATGTTGAGCAATCACTACGGCTTCCTGTACGTGGTGCCCAACAACTGGCTCGTGCTGGTGGCACTGATGGCCGCGGGCGCGCTGATTCGCCATTCCTTCGTCGCGCGACACCAGGCGCTGGTGCACGGCCGCCGCGTGCCCTGGGAATTCGCGATCGTTGGTGTGCTGATCATTGGTGGGCTGGCCGTGTGGCTCGCGCCTCGACCCCGGCCGCTCACGAGCGTCGGCGCGAACAAGGTGCAGTTCAGCCAGGTGCGCGCCGTCATCGCGCAACGCTGCGTGCTGTGCCACAACGAGCAGATCGTCAGCAAGAACGTGCAACTGCACACGCCGGCGCTCATCGCGCAGCATGCGCAGCAGATCTACCAGCAAGCGGTGGTGCAGAAGACCATGCCGCTGAACAACGCCACGCAGATCACCGACGATGAGCGTGCCTTGCTCGGTCGCTGGTTCGAGGCGGGCGCTCCCACGAACTGACATGCCGCGCTTCGCTGCCAACCTCACGCTGATGTTCACCGAGGTGCCCTTCCTCGAACGCTTCGAGCGCGCGGCGAAGGCGGGGTTCGATGCGGTGGAGTTCCAATTTCCGTATGCGTGGGCGAAGGAGGACGTCGCGGCTGCCTTGAAGGCCAGCGGATTGAAGGCGGTGCTTCACAACCTGCCGGCGGGGGACTGGGCGGCGGGCAATCGGGGCCTTGCCTGCTTGTCGGATCGAGTGGTGGAGTTTCGCGAGAGCGTCCCGCTGGCGATTGAATACGCAAAGGCGCTCGGCGTCGATCGCCTGCATTGCCTGTCGGGCATCGAGCCCACCGATCGCCCGGCCGACAACGTGCGCCGCACCTATGTCGAGAACCTTCGCTTCGCCTCCGCCGAGACCGCGGCCGCAGGCATCCGCTTGCTCATCGAGCCGATCAACCGCTACGACATCCCCGGCATGTACTTGCACAGCAGTGCACAGGCCATCGACGTGATGAACGAGGTTGGGTCGGACAACCTCTTCCTGCAGTACGACATCTACCACGCACAACGCAGCGAGGGCGAACTCGCGGCGACGATGCACCGATTGCTGCCCCACATCGGCCACATCCAGATTGCTGACAATCCCGGCCGGCATGAACCGGGGACGGGGGAGATCAACTTCGCCTTCTTGTTCGAGCTGATGGATCGGCTGGGCTACGAGGGCTGGGTGGGTTGCGAGTACGTGCCGCTGGGCAAGACAGAGGCGGGGCTCACGTGGATGGGACGCAGAGGTGCTATCCGCCAATGACACGGGTTGCCATGATGGAGTGCGGCATGAGTGATCTACCGTGTCGCGGCAATCTACCGGTATTCGAACGACGAGCTTCTTATCGTTGCGATCGCGCACGACCGCCAGCGACCCGGATACTGGGTTCATCGGTCAGATTGAGCGCGCTCAGCTCAGCTCAACGCAAGCAACTGCGCCACCACTGACACGGCGATGATTTCAGGCTCCTTGCCGATGATCGTGGGCAGGCCGATCGGGCAGGTCATGCGGGCGATGGCCTCTGGCGCAATGCCTCTCGCCTCGAAGCGATGGATGAAGCGCTCGCGTTTCGTCGCTGAGCCGATCAGCCCGAGATAGCGGAAGTCACCGCGGCGCAAGACCGCTTCGCAGATTCGCATGTCGAGGTCGTGGCTGTGCGTGAGGACGAGATAGCTCGCGTTCGCCGGTGCATGAGCCACTTCCGCATCGATCTCATCGACGCAGAGCTTGCGGATGTGGGCCGGCCACTCGCCGCCACCCAGCGAGTGCGGAAACTCCGTGTCGCGTTCATCGATCCAGTCGACGGTGACATCAAGGCTCACGAGCAAGTGCGCGATGGCGCGGCCGACGTGGCCGGCGCCGAAAAGCTGCAGGTGAATGCGCGGCGACGCCACCGGCCAAGTCGCAAGCACAGCCGCATCGAGCGCCGCGAAGACGAGCTCAAGCGCACCACCGCAGCACTGCCCGAGCGACGGGCCGAGGGCAAAACGCTGCGTGTGCCGCTGCATTTCGCCGGTGCGCAGCATCTCGCGGGCAATCGCAATCGCTTGCAGTTCCAGATGTCCACCGCCAATGGTGCCGATGCAATCGCCATCTTCGTCACCACTGCGGTCGCCCTCGCTCACAAGCATCCGCGTGCCTCGTTCACGCGGGACCGAGCCCTTCGCCTCGTTCACCTCGACCACCACCGCACGACGGCCTTGCGCGAGCCATCGTTCGGCAGTGAGGCGAACGTCGCGGTCCATGCTCATCCACCCCTGGCCGCATTCACCGCATTCACCGCCGCCAGCACCGACTCCGCCGTCGCTGGCGCCCGCAGCGGCGGATCCACCCGATGCCCGCCCGCTGCCGACACCGCGTCGCGGATCGCGAAGAACACCGAGAAGGCCAGCAGCAGCGGCGGCTCGCCCACCGCCTTGCTGCGGTGGATGCTGTCGTGCACGTTGGCGTTGTCGTGGAGACGCACGTTGAGCACCGGCGGGCAGTCGTTGGCCGTCGGGATCTTGTAGGTGCTGGGTGCATGCGTCCACAACAGGCCAGACTGCGGGTGCCACACGAGCTCTTCGGTCGTGAGCCATCCCATGCCTTGGATGAACGCGCCTTCCACCTGCCCGATGTCCACGGCAGGATTCAGCGAGCGGCCGACGTCGTGCAGGATGTCCGCGCGCAGCACCTTCGATTCGCCGGTGAGCGTGTCGATCTCCACTTCGCTCACCGCCGCGCCGTAGGCGAAGTAGTAGAAGGGCCGGCCCTGCAGCGTGTCGCGGTTCCAGCTGAGCCCCGGCGTGGCGTAGAAGCCATCGGACCACAGCTGCACGCGCGCCTCGTAGGCCATGTGCACCAGTTCCTCGAAGGGCAAGGCGCGCTCGCCGGCATGCACCGCATCGCCGGCAAAGCGCACGGCCGATGCATCCACGCCGAAGACACCCGCCGCCACACCGGCCAGCCGCTCGCGGATCTGCCGTGCCGCGTCCTGCGCTGCCTTGCCGTTGAGGTCACTGCCCGAGGACGCCGCCGTGGCCGAGGTGTTGACGACCTTGTGCGTGTCGGTCGCACTCACGCGCACGCGCGCAAGGCTCACGCCGAGTTCATGCGCCACCACCTGGGCCACCTTGGTGTGCAGCCCCTGGCCCATCTCGGTGCCGCCGTGGTTCACGAGGATGGAGCCATCGGTGTACACATGCACCAGCGCACCCGCTTGGTTGAGATGCTTGACGTTGAAGGAGATGCCGAACTTCACCGGCGTGAGCGCGATGCCGCGCTTCTTCACTTCGCTCGCCGCGTTGAAGGCGGTGATGCCTTCGCGCCGCGCGCGGTACTCGCTCGTGCGCTCGAGTTCAGCCACGAGCGGCTCGATGATGTTGTCGTCCACCGCCTGGCCGTACGGCGTCACATTCTTGTCGGCCACGCCGTAGAAGTTGGCACGCCGTACATCCAGCGCATCGTGCCCCAGCGTGCGGGCGATGCTGTCGAGGATGTTCTCGGTGACGATCGCGCCCTGCGGCCCGCCGAAGCCGCGGAAGGCGGTGTTGCTCTGCGTGTTCGTGCGCGCCGAGTAGCCGTGCATGGACACCTCGGGCAGCCAGTAGGCGTTGTCGACGTGGCACAGCGCGCGCGTCATCACGGGGGCTGAGAGATCGGCGGAGTGGCCTGCGCGCGAGATCAGCGTCAGCTCATAGCCGAGCACGCGCCCGTCATCGTCGAAGCCGACCTCGTAGTCGTACTCGAAGCAGTGCCGTCGCCCGGTGATGAGGAAGTCGTCGTCACGGTCCGCGCGCAGCTTCACCGGCTTGTTCAGGCGTCGCGCTGCGATGGCTGCGATGCAGGCGAACTGGGCCGACTGCGATTCCTTGCCGCCGAAGCCGCCACCCATGCGCCGGCATTCCACACGCACATCCGCTGAGCGCAGGCCAAGCGCCGTGGCGACGTGATGCTGCATCTCGCTCGGGTGCTGCGTGGAGCAGTGCACCAGCATGCCGCCGTCTTCCAGGGGCACGGCGTGGCTGATCTGGCCCTCGAGATAGAACTGCTCCTGGCCGCCGACGGTGAAGCTGCCGGACAGCCGACGCGGTGCGGCGTCGATGGCCGCCCGCGCGCCCTGGCGGCCAGCACTGCGTTCGAGGTGCATCGGCGGCACCGCGTACATCGCTTGGGCATGCGCCTCGCGCGGCGTGAGCACGGCGGGCAGGGCTTCGAGCGTGATGACCTCCTTCGCCAAGGCCGACGCACGTCGCGCCTGCAGCCGCGTCCGGGCGATCACCGCGAACACCGGCTGGCCGAGGTAGCGAAGCTCGCCGTCGGCGAGGATGGGGTCGTCATGCACGATCGCACCGCAGTCGTTCACGCCTGGGATGTCGCGCGCGACCAGTACGTCCACGACACCGGGCATGGCCCGCAGGCGCTGCACGTCGATGCCGGTGATGCGGCCATGCGCCGCCGGCGACAGGCCAAGCGCGCAATGCAAGGTGCCGACGAGCTCCGGCATGTCGTCGACGTAGCGTGCTTCGCCGGCCACATGCAGATGCGCTGATTCATGCGCCCGGCCGGTGCCGACTTCCCCCTCGGGCGTCAGCACGTTCATCGCGTTGCGCTGAGGAGCGGGCACAAAAAGGGTGGTCGGCGTGGTTGCCGTTGCTTGCGAGATCGCGCTGGCAGCCTGGCTCTCTACCCAGAAGCGCTCCAGGAGATTGCTCGCTGCCTGCCGGCGGTAGGCAGCACTCGCCCGCATGTCACTCAGCGGTGTGAAGTCCGATTCGAGGGCACGTTGCGCCGCGCGAACCGTCTCCATCGTCCACGGCTGCCCCGCAAGCGCGGTCTCGGCCTTGGCCGCGCGCTGCACCACCGCCGCCAGCCCGCCATAGGCCAGGCGCACCGAGCGCACCACGCCACCGTCGAGCTCGACGCTGAAGCCCGCGCACACAGCGGAGATGTCGCTGTCGAAGCGCTTGCTGATCTTGTACGCGCGCACCGTGCGCCGCGGCGCATCGAGCGGCACGACCATCGCCTGCAGGAACTCGCCCGGCTCCAGCCGGTTCTTCATGTACCCGGTGTAGAACTCGTCCAGCCGCAGCCGCCGCACGCGCTCGCCGCGCCGCAGCTCCACCGAGGCATCGAGCGCCATCAGCACCGGTGCCGAGTCTCCGATGGGCGACCCGTTGGCGATGTTCCCGCCCATGGTGCCGGCGTGGCGGATGGGCGGCGATGCAAAGCGCACCCACATCTCGCGCAACGAGGGCATCCGCTCGGTCAAGGCCGACCATGCGGCTTCCAGCGATGCGCCCGCGCCGATGCGCAGTTCTCGGCCATTCACGCCATCGATCTGGTCGATGCCCTGCAATGCCGCCACGTTGCAGAGGTAGATCACCTCTCCCAGGTCGCGGAATTGCTTGTTGACCCACACGCCGATGTCCGTGCCTCCCGCCAGCAGCCTTGCGGCCGGGCGCTGCATGAACAAGGCAGCCAGCTCATCCAGCGACGACGGCGCATGAAAGCCACCAGACCCTGGCGACGTCGAGGCCAGCTCGCGCAAGGCCGCCACCATCGGTGCGTCATCCACCCGGACCGCCGGCAGCTCGAACATCCGTTGCCCAGCGTCGAGGATCGGCCGATACCCCGTGCACCGGCACAAGTTGCCCGCCAGCTCATCCGCCATTGCCGCTCGGTCGGGCCGCGTGCCATCACCCATGTGTCGCTCGTAGGCCGCCCACAGCGACATCACGAACCCCGGCGTGCAGAAACCGCACTGCGAACCATGGCACTCCACCATCGCCTGCTGTACGGGATGCAGCGCGCCGCCCGCCATCGCCTTCAGGTCCTCCACGGTGAACAAGGCCTTGCCATGCAGCGTGGGCACGAAGCGCATGCAGGCGTTGACGGTCTCCAGCCGAAGAGCGGGCGCGGAAGAGCCGGCGCCGTCCTGGGGCAAATCGCCGATGACCACGGTGCATGCACCACAATCGCCCTCGTTGCAGCCTTCCTTGGTCCCGGTGCAATGGGCGTCTTCACGCAGCCAGTCGAGCACGGTGCGGGTGGCCGGCACGTCGTCGACGCTGACGATGCGCCCGCGGTGGTAGAAACGTATGGCTTGCGACGATGTCATTGGAGACGTGCTTGCAAGAAGTAATCCGACACCCGTTCGATGCATATTAGGGCCTGTTAACACTGAATGCGTGCCCACGTGACTCAGGAAACGCTCCCCGGCAAGGCGCAAAGCGCAGACGTGGGTTGTCCCACGTCGAGCATTTGCAACGCGGCCGGGGAGCGTTTCCTGAGATCACCCGAAGGGCCGGTAGCTGGCGGGCCACAGGGCGTCGTTACGACCTCGTTGTGTGCCGGAGGCACACCGCCTCGGCCGCGCCTAGCCCTGTGGCCCGCCAGCTACCGGCGTGGGCACGCATTCAGTGTTAGCAGGCCCTACCATCCGTCCGACCGTCGGATGCCAGCGAGGTGGGCATGAGTCTGGAAGCCGAATTGCCGTCTGCGCTCACCGAAGTGCTGGCCGAGGAAGCCGTGGCGCTGGCGGCTGCCTCGCCGTTGCAGCGGATCGCCCTGCGCGGGGACCTGCTGGACTTCACCACGCAGCCCGAATGGGGCGCGGTCGATTCGCCCGCGGTGCGATTTCGGGAAGACCATTGGCTCCTGATCGAGGACGGCCGCATCGTCGGCGCGCAGCCGGGCAGCGATGCGCCCGACGCCAGCTGGACGCGGCGCGACCACCGCGGCCGGCTCATCCTGCCGGGCTTCATCGACACGCACGTGCACAGCCCGCAGCTGGACGTCATCGCGAGCCACGGCACCGAACTGCTCGATTGGCTCAACACCTACACCTTCCCGGCCGAGCGGCGCTATGCGGACGTGATCGAGTCGCAAGCCGGCGCGGCGCGCTTTCTTGATGCGCTGCTCAGCCACGGCACGACCAGTGCGGTCGTTTTCCCCACGGTGCACAAGGTGAGCACCGATGCGCTCTTCGCCGGGGCGCAGGAGCGCGGGATGCGGCTCATCGCCGGCAAGGTGCTGATGGACCGGAACGCCCCCGACGGCCTTCGCGACGAGGCACCCGACTTCGGCGCTCGCGATTGCGTGGACCTGATCGACCGCTGGCATGGCGTGGATCGCCTGGCCTATGCGGTGACGGTGCGCTTCGCGCCCACGAGCACGCCGGGGCAGCTCGCCATGGCCGGCCAGCTGTGCACGTCATATCCGGGCCTCTACATGCAGACCCACCTCGCCGAGAACCGAGCCGAGGTGAAGTGGGTGCATGAACTCTTTCCCGATGCGCGCAGCTACCTCGACGTGTACGAACGCGCCGGCTTGCTCAATGCACGGGGCGTCTTTGCGCACGGCATCTGGCTCGACGACGACGACCGTGCCGTGCTGCGCGACAGCCGCGCGCAGATCGCGCACAGCCCGTCATCCAATCTCTTCCTCGGCAGCGGACTGTTCGATTGGCGCGCAGCCGACGATGCCGGGGTCGCGGTGAGCGTGGCCACCGACGTGGGTGGCGGCACCAGCTTGTCGCTGCAGCGCACGCTGGCTGACGCCTACAAGGTCCAGGCCTTGCAAGGGGAGCGGCTGACGGCCTGGCGGGCCCTGCATGCGGCGACACTCGGGGCCGCGGCGGCGCTCGGGCTGAACGAAGAGATCGGCTCGCTCAGCACCGGCTGCGCGGCAGACGTGTGCGTGTGGGACTGGTCGTCGGGGCCGGTGGCGAGCCGCCGCCACGAGCTGGCGCAAAACCTGCACGAGCGGGTCTTCGCATGGCTGACCTTGTCGGATGAAAGAAACCTGGTGACTGCTTTCGTGAAGGGGACCGCTCGGTATGAGCGATGAGTGGCATGAGCAATGAGTCGGCGGTGCTGCGCCTGGAGCTGCGCGGCATCAGCAAGCAATACCCGTCGGTCAAGGCGAACGACCGCGTGAGCCTGCGCGTGAAGCCGGGCGAGATCCACGCCGTGCTCGGCGAGAACGGCGCGGGCAAGTCCACGCTGATGAAGATCATCTACGGCGCCGTGCGGCCTGACGAAGGCGAGATGCTGTGGAACGGCGAGGCCGTCACCATTCGCAACCCGCACGAAGCGCGGCGGCTGGGCATCAGCATGGTGTTCCAGCACTTCAGCCTCTTCGACACGCTGACCGCGGCGCAGAACGTGTGGCTCGGGCTGGAGAAGGGCCCGACGCTTGCGGAGGTGACGCAGCGCATCGTCATGGTGGCCGGCGTCTACGGCCTGGACGTGGATCCGCTGCGCCCGGTGCACACGCTGTCGGTGGGCGAGCGGCAGCGGGTGGAGATCGTGCGGGCGCTGCTCACGAAGCCGCAGCTGTTGATCCTCGACGAGCCCACCTCGGTGCTCACGCCGCAGGCGGTGGACAAGCTCTTCGTCACCTTGCGGCAGCTGGCGAGCGAGGGTTGCAGCATCCTCTACATCAGCCACAAGCTCGACGAGATTCGCGCCCTGTGCCACCACTGCACGGTGCTGGGCGCAGGCCGCGTGACGGGCGAGGTGGACCCGACGCAGGAGACCAACGCGAGCCTGTCGCGGCTGATGATCGGTGCGGAGCCGCCGACCTTGTCGCGGGACAAGGCGCATGCGGGCGATGCAGTGCTGCGCGTGCATGACCTGAGCCTGCCAAAGCGCGACCACTTCGGGATGAACCTCGACCGCATCGGCTTCGACGTGCGCTCGGGCGAGATCGTGGGCATCGCGGGGGTGTCGGGCAATGGGCAGCAGGAGTTGATGGCGGCGCTGTCGGGCGAGGATGCGCGCGCGCTGCCTGATGCGATCCGCCTCTTCGAGCGGCCCATCGGGCGGCTGTCGCCCGCGGTGCGGCGGCAGCGTGGCCTGCACTTCGTGCCGGAGGAGCGCCTGGGGCGCGGCGCGGTGCCGGGGCTGTCGCTGGCGCAGAACAGCCTGCTCACGCGCAAGGAAGCGGTGAAGGCCGGTGGGTGGATTTCGACCGGCGAGGTGCAGGCGCTCACGCGCAGGCTGATCGCTCGCTTCAAGGTGAAGACCGGTGGCGCGGAGGCGGTCGCCAAGAGCCTGTCGGGCGGCAACCTGCAGAAGTTCATCGTCGGGCGCGAGATCGATGCGAAGCCGCGGTTGCTGATCGTGTCGCAGCCGACCTGGGGCGTGGACGTGGGAGCGGCGGCGCAGATCCGTGCGGAGCTCGTGAAGCTGCGCGACGAGGGCTGCGCGGTGCTCGTGGTGAGCGAGGAGCTCGACGAGCTCTTCGAAATCTGCGACCGGCTGCATGTGATCGCGCAAGGACGCTTGTCGCCGAGCGTGGAGACTTCGAAAGCGAGCGTGGAGATGATCGGCCAGTGGATGAGCGGGCTGTGGGATTCGCATGAGACGGAGCTGGCCGATGTGGGCGCTTGAGGTGACGGGAGCGTTCGCATGCTGACCCTCGAAACCCGCCCCGAGCCCAGCCGGGTGATGAGCATCGTCTCGCCGCTGCTCGCGCTCGCGATCACCGTGGTGCTCGGCATCGGCCTCTTCACCCTGCTCGGCAAGGACCCGGTGCGCGGCCTGCAGGTCTTCTTCATCGAGCCCGTGAAGAGCGGCTACGCGCTCTCCGAACTCGCGGTGAAGGCCACGCCCTTGCTGCTCATCGCGCTCGGCCTCTCCGTGTGCTTCCGGTCCAACGTCTGGAACATCGGCGCCGAAGGGCAGTACGTCATCGGCGCGATCGCCGCGGGCGGCGTGGCGATGACGGCGGGCAAGGAGACGAGCCACTTCATCGTCGTCGGCATCCTGCTCGCGGGCATTGCCGGCGGCATGGCCTGGGCGGCCATCGTCGCCTTCCTGCGCGACAAGGCCAACGCCAACGAGATCCTCGTGAGCCTGATGCTGGTCTATGTCGCCGACATGGTGCTGAGCTACCTCGTCTACGGGCCGTGGAAAGATCCGGCGGCCTACAACTTTCCGCAGACGATCAGCTTCCTCGATGCGACCAAGATCCCGCGGCTCTTCACCGGCTGGCGGGTGAACATCGGCGTGCTGATCGCGCTGGCCGGCGTGCTGCTGTTCTGGGTCTTCCTGTTCCGCACCTATGCCGGCTTCCAGCTTCAGGTCGGCGGGCTCGCACCGGCGGCGGCGCGCTATGCGGGCTTCTCGTCGCGAAAGGCTCTGTGGACGGCGATGCTCGGAAGCGGCGGCATGGCGGGGCTCGCGGGCGCGCTCGAGGCCGCCGGGCCGCTCGGGCAGCTCACGCCGCATGTGCCGGTGGGCTACGGGTTCGCGGCGATCATCGTGGCCTTCGTCGGAAGGCTGCATCCGGTGGGCGTGGTGTTCTCGGCGGTGCTCATGAGCATGTTCTATATCGGGGGTGAGCTGGCGCAGTCGCGGTTGGGGTTGCCGAAGTCGTTGACGGGCGTATTTCAGGGGTTGCTGCTGTTCACCTTGCTGGCTTGCGATACCTTGATCGTGTATCGGTTGAAGTGGCGAGGCACACGCCCTCACCCCAACCCTCTCCCAGGGGGAGAGGGAGCAGGAAAGGCGGTGGCGTGATGGAAGCTGCAGCACTGCTCATCGCCGCGACCCTGAACGCGGGCACCGTGCTGGCCTTCGCCGCGCTCGGTTTGCTCATCAACGAACGCGCCGGCATCGTCAACCTCGGGGCCGAGGGCATCATGCTCGTCGCCGCCGTCGCGGGCTTCGCGACCGCCGTTCACACCGGCAATGACTGGATCGCCTTCGCAGCCGGCATGGGCGCGGGCGCGCTGCTGGCCGCGGCCTTCGGCTGGCTGGTCATCTGGCTCAACACCAACCAGTACGCGAGCGGCCTCGCCTTGAGCCTCTTCGGCGCGGGCTTCTCCGCCTTCGTGGGCATCCGCTACACGCAGGAGAAGTTGTCCGAGCGCAGCCACTTCCAGATTCCGGGGCTCGCCGACATCCCGTTCGTCGGCCCTGCGCTCTTCCGCCAGCATCCGCTCGTGTACGTGGCGATTGCGCTGGCCGCCGCACTCACGTGGTTCCTCTACCGTTCGCGCGCCGGACTGGTGCTGCGCGCGGTGGGCGAATCGCCCGAATCGGCGCATGCGCTGGGCTATCCGGTGCGTCGCATCCGGCTGCTCGCGGTGATGGCCGGCGGCGCGCTCTGCGGCCTGGCAGGCGCCTACATCTCCGTCGTCTACACGCCGCTGTGGGTGGAAGGCATGGTCGCGGGCAAGGGCTGGATTGCGCTCGCGCTCACCACCTTCGCCACCTGGCGGCCGGCCCGCGTCTTGCTGGGGGCCTACCTGTTCGGCGGCGTCACCATGCTCCAGTTCCATCTGCAAGGTGAAGGCGTCGACGTCCCCAGCCAGCTGCTCACCGCATTGCCCTATCTCGCCACCATCGTCGTGCTCGTGCTCATATCGCGCAACGCGGCGTGGATTCGCGCGAACATGCCGGCGTCGCTGGGGAAGCCCTTCGTCCCCGGCTCATAATTCCAGCCGCTTTCAAGCCCCGATTCCAATACCCAAGACCCTTCCACATGCCGTTCCTGTCTCGAGGAGATGACACGATGATCGATTCCAAGCGCTCGATGTTCCGCCTGGCCGGCTGGTCCGTCCTCGCTGCCGCCGCGGCCCTCGCGGGCTGCAGCAAGAAAGAGGACACCGCCAGCACCGCGGCTGCGCCCGCATCGGCACCCGCCGCATCGGCTGCTGCATCTGCGCCCGCCGCGAAGGAGCCGCTGAAGGTGGCCTTCGCCTACATCGGCTCCATCGGAGACGGCGGCTGGAACTTCGCGCACGACAACGCCCGCAAGGCGATGGAGAAGGAACTCGGCGGCAAGGTCGTCACGAGCTTCGTCGAGAAGGTGGCCGAGGGCCCGGACGCCGAGCGAGTCTTCCGCGACATGGTGGGCCAGGGCAACAAGCTCATCTTCGGCACCACCTTCGGCCATGGCGACTACATGCTCAAGGTGGCCGCCGACAGCAAGGATGTGAAGTTCGAGCACGCCACCGGCTACAAGACCGCCGACAACCTGCGCGTCTACGACAGCCGCACCTATGAAGGCGCCTACATGGCCGGCGTGCTCGCCGGCGGCATGACCAAGAGCAACACGCTGGGCGTGGTGGGCTCGGTGCCCATCCCCGAGGTGATCCGCAACATCAACAGCTTCACGCTGGGCGCGCAGTCGGTGAACCCGAAGATCAAGACCAAGGTGGTCTGGGTCAACAGCTGGGGCGATCCGCCGAAGGAAACCGACGCGGCGCAATCGCTCATCAACGCGGGCGCCGACGTGCTGTTCCAGAACACCGACACGTCCGCCGTGCTGCAGACGGCCGAGAAGGCCGGCAAGTACGCCGTGGGCTGGGACAGCGACATGTCCGCCTACGGCCCGAAGGCGCACCTCGGCTCGAGCGTCATCAACTGGACGCCGTACTACGTCAAGGCGGTGAACGACGTGCTCAATAACACCTGGAGCACGGGCAAGACCTGGTGGGGCGTGAAGGAAGGCGCGATCGACATGGTGTCGATTTCCGACAAGGTGCCGGCGGAGCTGAAGGCGAAGATCGACACGGTGAAGTCTGGCCTGAAGGACGGCAGCTTCGTGATCTGGAAGGGCCCGATCTCGACCAACGACGGCAAGGAGAAGCTGAAGAAGGACGAAGTCGCCAACGACGAGTTCCTGGGTGGCATCAACTTCTACGTCAAGGGCGTGGAGGGGAAGGTGCCGGGCGGGGACAAGAAGTAAGAGCCTCGACGTGGGCGGGGAGTGGGGCTTTGCTCCCTCTCCGCCTGGGAGAGGGCGGGGGTGAGGGCGCGCGAAGCGCGATCCGGCCTTTGCTTGCCACCGCCGTCGCCCCTCACCCCAACCCTCTCCCAGGCGGAGAGGGAGTAAAGAGAACCTCTCGCAGAGGAAGCACGACTGGGAACGCACCATGAATCTCGACGCCATCCCCCGCGACAAGCTCCCCTCATTGCTCAAGGCCATGCCCAAGGCCGAGCTGCACATCCACATCGAAGGCTCGCTCGAGCCCGAGCTGATCTTCGCGCTCGCCAAGCGCAACGGCGTGGCGCTGTCGTACCCGAGCGTCGACGCGCTGCGCGCGGCCTACGCCTTCACCGATCTGCAGAGCTTCCTCGACATCTACTACGCCGGCGCGAGCGTGCTCTTGCAGCCGCAGGATTTCGAGGACATGGCGATGGCCTATTTCCATCGCGCGAAGGCCGACAACGTCGTGCACGCCGAACTCTTCTTTGACCCGCAGACCCACACCGCCCGCGGCGTGGGCTTCGAGACGGTTATCCACGGCCTCTCGCGCGCCTGCGAGCGGGCGCAGACGGAGCTTGGCATCAGCAGCTCGCTGATCATGTGCTTCCTGCGCCACCTGAGCGAAGACGAGGCCTTCGCCACGCTCGACGAAGCCATGCCCTACCTCGGCCAGATCGTGGGCGTGGGCCTCGACAGCAGCGAGCGCGGCCACCCGCCCGAGAAGTTCGCGCGCGTCTTCGCCAAGTGCCGCGAACTCGGCCTGCACCTCGTGGCGCATGCCGGCGAGGAAGGCCCGCCCGCCTATGTGTGGAGCGCGCTGGACGTGCTCAAGGTCGAGCGCATCGACCACGGCGTGCGCAGCGTCGAAGACCCGGTGCTCATGCAGCGCCTCGCGCGCGAGCGCGTGCCGCTGACCGTGTGCCCGCTCTCCAACGTGAAGCTGTGCGTGTTCAAGTCAATGAGCGAGCACAACCTCGCCACGCTGCTCGACCAGGGGCTGGTCGCCACCGTCAACTCCGACGACCCCGCCTACTTCGGCGGCTACATGAACGACAACTTCATCGCCACCTTCGCCGCCTTGCCACAGCTCAATGCGAAGCATGCCTACCAATTGGCAGCCAACAGCTTCGAGGCAAGCTTTGCCGATGCGGGCGCCAAGTCCGGCTGGAAGACCGTGCTGGACCGCGTCTTCGAAGCCGCCTGAAAGCTTGGCCTGCCGGCTTGCGGGGCAGGCGAGCGCAGTGGCATTCACCAGCACCTCGTCGCGCCCCCATTTCCGGGCGGTCTGGAATTTCCCCTCGTTCACAGGGGGCGAACATCGGCCTCGCAGATTCAAAATGCGCACAGGGAGTGTCGCGCCCGAAACCTTCGCAGCAGGGCCGGGTCCGACAGCCTCGGAGTTGACGTTCGATGTCCATGCGCCACGGCCGCGTCCCATTCCTGCTGGTGATCGTGCTGGCATTGGCCCTGCTGACCGCGATGCCGGCGCAGGCCCGCAAGCTGACGCTCGCTGCCACCGAATACCCGCCCTACTACAGCGAGAGCCTGGAGCGCGGCGGCCCGGCCGCAGAATTGACCGTCACCGCCTTGCGCAATGCGGGCTACGAGATCGAGGTGCGTTTCATGCCCTGGGCCCGGGCGCTGCGGCTGGGCGAGCAGGGCAAGGTCGATGGGCTGATCGGCGTGTGGCGCTCGCCCGAGCGCGAGCGATCCTTCTTCTATTCCGATCCGGTCGTGACCAACCGCATCGTGCTGTGCCGCCGCGGCACCGCCGGCCCGGACCACTTCACGAGCTGGGAGGCCCTGCGGCCGTTCATGGTGGGCGTCGTGCGCGGCTACGCCAACCCTGAGGGGCTGGCCGCAGCCGGCGTGCACACCGAGGCGGTCACCGACGACCTGCAGAACCTGCGCAAGCTGATGGCCGGCCACATTGACCTCGCGCTCATCGACAGCCGCGTCGAGCAGTACCTGGCCCGCCGCCACATCGGCCCCACCGCCGCACTCATCGACTGCCTGCAGCCACCGGTGCAGGAGCATCCGCAGTACCTCGTGGTATCGCGCAGTACCGCAGGCGGCGAGGCCATCGTCGCCGCCTTCAACGAGCAGATGCAGCGCCTGCGCCGCTCGGGTGAATTCAAGGGCATTGCCGGCCGCTGGGGCTGGGGCGGCTTCTAGAATCTGCGTTGCGCTGCGCGTGCCCCCGCGCGGCGTGAGTTGTTCAATCCGGGGCCATGTAGAGGAACACCATGCTTCAAAACCTCGCCCGCGGCCTCGTGGCCGCGATGTTTGCCGTTCTCGGCATCACTGCGGCAAAGGCCGCGCCAGCTTCCGCACCGGCGACCGCATCCACGATCGCACCGCTGAAGGTCGCCTTCGTCTACGTGAGCCCCATCGGCGACGCCGGCTGGACCTACCAGCACGACCAGGGCCGCCTCGCGATGGAGCGCTCGCTTGGGAACCGCGTGAAGACGACGGTCGTCGAATCGGTGGCCGAAGGCCCTGACGCCGAGCGCGTGATGCGTGACCTCGCATCGCAAGGCAACACGTTGATCTTCGCGACCAGCTTCGGCTACCTCGAGCCGGCCGTGCGCGTGGCATCGGACTTTCCGGACGTGAAGTTCGAGCACGCGGGCGGCTACAAGAGCGCGCCCAACCTGCAGACCTACAACGCCCGCTACTACGAGGGCCGCTACCTCGCCGGCCTCGTCGCGGGCAGGAGCAGCAAGACGGGCATCGCGGGCTATGTGGCGGGTTTTCCGGTGCCTGAGGTGATCCAGGGCATCAACGCCTTCGCGCTGGGCATGCGCGAGGCGAATCCGAAAGCACAGGTTAAGGTGCTGTGGCTCAACACCTGGTTCGACCCGGCGCGCGAACGGGAAGCCGCGCTCACGCTGATCCACCAGGGTGCCGACGTGCTCACCAACCACAGCGGGTCGCCGGCGGTTGCGCAGACCGCCGAAGAGCAGGGCGTCATGCTCGTGGCCTACCAGAGCGACATGCGCCGCTACGCACCGCACGCACAGCTCACGTCGGTGGTGCACCGATGGGGCGCCTGGTACACGCAGGCGGCGCGCTCGGTGTTGGACGGGCGCTGGTCGCCGGTGCCGGTGTGGGGCGGGCTGAAGGACGGTTTCATCGAGCTGGCGCCCTTGTCTGCGTCGGTGGGGGCCGAGACACGCGCGCTGGTGGACGCGAAGCGACGGGCCATCGTCGCTGGTCGCTTCTCGCCGTTCTCGGGGCGGGTGGTGGACAACGACGGCAAGGTTCGGCTGGCGCGGGGGACGATGACCGATCAGGAGATCGCGACGATGAACTGGTTCGTGCTGGGGGTGAGCGGGAGTTTGCCGAAGTAGGGGACGGCTGGGGCTCGGGCGCGGGTTGGTGCACCGCTAGACCGGCGGCGCCCCCCCAAACTCCGGATTCAGCAAAGCATTGATCACGTGGTCCCGCCACTGCCCGTTGATGTAGAGGTAGTGCTTCGCCAACCCTTCCGCCCTGAACCCCAGCCGCTCCAGGACCGCAGCGCTCTTCAGGTTCTCCGGCAGGTGCGCCGCCTGCAGGCGATGCAGCCGCACCGGGTCCGCGAACATGGTGGACACCAGCGCCTGCAGCGCCTCGTGCATGAGTCCTCTGCCTTGCAGTTGCTGGTCAAGTTGGTAGCCCAGCATGGCGCTGTGAAATGCCCCGCGCGAGACGGCGAAGACATGCGCCTGGCCGACGATGCGCGCAGGCTCATCCCGCAAGGTCAGCCAATAGCGAAAGGCGTCGCCAATGACAAAGGCGCGGCGGCTCTTGAGCAGCCGTTCGCGCTGCCCGCGCAGCGTGAAGAAGCCCTCGGGCGTCGGCGGGTCCCAGGGCGCGAAATGCGCCTGGTTGCGCGCGACGAAGGCCAGCAGCTCGCGCGACATCGCAGGGTCCGACGCGCGCAGCACGAGCCGCGGTGTCTCGATGGTTTGCGCAGGGATGGGGACGGCAGGGCTGGGCATGGCGCGCATTGTCGCGCGCTGCACTCGCATGGGCTGGCGCACCGCCTGGTGGCGCCAGCCTGCGCTGCCGCCGGCGTGCAGGCCGTCAGCCGAGTGCGGCCCGCAGTGCCGGCGCTTCGGACCCGAAGGCATACACGTCCATGCCCAGGACGCCGAAGGTCACGCTGTCGTGCAGGCGGATCGCGGCGTTGTCGCGCCCACCTGCACCGGCCGCCACGAACCACGGCAGCAAGTGCTCGTCGGTCGGGTGCATGTCCACCGCATGCGGCGCCAGGCGGCGATAGTCCATCAGTGCCGTCCAGTCGCGCGCCTCGCTCTTCGCTTGCATCCACCCCCGGAAGGCTGCGCTCTCGGCAATCTCCGGCTTGTCGGGGTTGCCGCGCAGGCCGTCGGCAAAGACGCGCCGCAGGTTGTGCGTGATGCTGCCGGTGCCCAGCACCAGCACGCCCTCATTGCGCAAGGGCGCCAGCGCCTCGCCCAGCGCGAACTGCGCGGCAGGCGGCTGCGACGGCACGAAGGCCACCGGCACGATCGGCACGTCGGCCGCGGGGTAGACGTACTTCAGCGCCGTCCAGATGCCATGGTCCAGCCCGCCCTGCGGCAGCGAATGCGCGCCGATGCCTGCTTGCGCCAGCAGCTCGACCACCCGCTTCGCCGTCGCCGGAGAACCGGGCGCGTCATAGCGCATCTGGTTGAGCCGCGGGTCGAAGCCGCCGAAGTCGTAGATGGCGTGGTGCTGGTCGCCCGCCAGCACCACCGGCTCGCGCGCGGTGGTGTGGGCCGAGGCGACGACGATGGCCTTCGGGCGGCCGAAGGCGAGGTCGATCGCCGGGCCCAGCGTGGGCATGAAGGCGCCAGCCGCGCCCGGCTCGAGCGCGATCATGGGTGAGCCGTGGGAGACGAAGATCGAGGGCAGCGGGGTGTTCATACTTCCATTGAATCACCCGCCGCCGACCGCGTCGTTCTAAGGGTTTGCAGCCAGCGCTGAAGCGCCCTGAAGCACGCCGTCGGCCCGGAACATCGCCTTGATGCCGCGCACCGCCTGGCGGATGCGCGATTCGTTCTCGATCAGCGCGAAGCGCACGAAGCCGTCGCCGTAGTCACCAAAGCCGACACCAGGCGACACGCACACCTTCGCCTTGGCCAGAAGCTGCTTGGCAAACTCCAGCGAACCCAGTGCCCGGTAAGGCTCGGGGATGCGTGCCCAGATGTACATCGAGGCGCGCGGCACGTCGACCTTCCAGCCGGCTTCGTGCAACCCCTTGCACAGCACGTCGCGGCGGCTCTGGTAACCGGCGGCGATGTCCTTCACGCATTGCTGGTCGCCTTCGAGCGCGGCGATGGCCGCCACCTGCATGGGGGTGAAGGTGCCGTAGTCGTGGTAACTCTTGATGCGCGCGAGCGCCGAGACCAGCTCGGCATTGCCCACCATGAAGCCGATGCGCCAGCCCGCCATGTTGTAGCTCTTGGACATGGTGAAGAACTCCACCGCGTGGTCCCGGGCGCCGGGCACCTGCATGATCGACGGCGCCTTCCAGCCGTCGAACACGATGTCGGCATACGCGAGGTCATGCACGACGAGGATGTCGTGCTGCTTGGCGAGCGCGATGACCCGCTCGAAGAAATCCAGCTCCACGCACTGCGCCGTCGGGTTGGACGGGAAGCCGAAGATCATCATCTTCGGCTTGGGGTGGCTCGTGCGGATCGTGCGTTCGAGCTCGGCGAAGAAGTCGACGTCGGGCGTGTTGGGCACCGAGCGCACGTCGGCGCCGGCGATCACCGCGCCCCAGATGTGGATCGGGTAGCTCGGGTTGGGCACGAGCACCGTGTCGCCGCGGTCGAGCGTGGCGAGCATGAGGTGCGACAGGCCCTCCTTGGAGCCGATCGTGACGATGGCTTCGGTCTCGGGGTCGATGTCCACGGCGTAGCGGTCGCGGTACCAGTGCGAGATCGCCCGGCGCAGCCGCGGGATGCCCTTGGAGGTGGAGTAGCCGTGCGTCTCCGGCCGCTGGGCGACTTCGACAAGCTTGGCGACGATGTGCGGCGGCGTGGCCCCGTCGGGGTTGCCCATGCTCATGTCGATGATGTCTTCGCCACGGCGGCGCGCCGCGGCACGCAGTTCGGCGGTGATGTTGAAGACGTACGGGGGGAGGCGATCGATGCGCGCAAAGCGGCGCTTGCCATCGGTGGCAGACATGCAGATTTCCTTGAACGTGAGCGCCCGGAACCGTCCGAGCGACGTGACCCGCACCTTGCGTGCGAGACGGCGCATGCTAGTGGCGAATGCGCGATTCGTCCAGCGTGTGATGCATGCGGAATAAACCATGGCCGTCGCGCGTAACCTTGGCATCAAGGGCTGCGCGCCCGATCTTCCGGAGACTGACACGATGAAATTGCATGCACGAATCCTTGGGGCCGCGGCTCTGGCGCTGGCTGGTGGTGTCTTCGCCGCGGGCGGTGGTGGTGGCGGAGGCAGCAGCGGCGGCCCCAGCGCCATCGAGGACCCGTTGATCACCTCCGTCAAGGCGGCCATTGCCAAGAAGGATTGGCTGGGCGCGCAGTCCCAGCTCAAGAAGGCGCTGGCCGACAGCCCGAACAACGCGGACTATCACAACCTGCTGGCCTACACGACGCGCAAAGGCCCGAACCCGGACATGGACCTTGTCTTCAAGGAATACAACGAGGCCTTGCGCATCAACCCCAAGCACAAGGGCGCGCATGAGTACATCGGCGAGGCGTACTTGCAGGTGGGCGACCTGGCGAAGGCGAAGGAGCATCTGGCGGCGCTGAACAAGATCTGCTTTTTTGGGTGCGAGGAGTACAGCGACCTGAAGAAGGAAGTGTCGGAGTACGAGGCAAAGAAATAGGGCCCCCCAGTCGCTGCGCTCCTGCCCCCGAGGGGCGCCACCCAGCGGACCGGCGGAGCCGGATCCGCGGGCGTGGCTGGAAGAGCGCTTTGCTGCGCTCGCTGGGAGGCGCCGATCCTGGCGGCGGTATAACCCGTGTCATGGACACCGCCCCCCTTCGCCCCGCCTCCCTCTGGCACCTTGCCTGGCGCCAGCTCGGCCGGGATTTCCGCGCGGGTGAACTGCGCTTGCTGATGGTGGCCGTGACCTTGGCCGTCGCCGCGTTGAGTGCCGTCGGCTTCTTCGCCGACCGCATCAACCATGGCCTGGCGCGTGATGCGCGACAACTGCTCGGGGGCGACGCGATCATCGCGAGCGACCAGCCGGCGCCTGCGGCCTTCGCCGACAAGGCCCGCGAGCTGGGCCTCACCGTCGCGACCACCGCCACCTTCCCGAGCATGGGCCGCGCGCCCGACGACAAGGGCGGCGCGTCGCGGCTCGTTGGTGTCAAAGCGGTGAGCGCGGGCTACCCTTTGCGTGGGCAGTTGCGCCTGCGCGCCGGCACCGAGGCGGCCGAGACGAGCGTGTCCCGCGCGCCCGATGCCGGCACCGTGTGGGTCGATGCTTCGCTGCTCGATGCGCTCAGCCTGAAGATCGGCGATTCGCTGCTGCTGGGCGACGCCACCTTGCGCATCGCGCAGATCATCGTCATCGAGCCCGACCGCGGTGCCGGCTTCACCAGCTTCGCGCCGCGCGTGATGCTCAACCAGTCAGACCTCGCCGCCACCGGCCTCGTGCAACCGGCCAGCCGTGTCAGCTACCGCATCGCCGTCGCATCGCCCGCCGGCAACGACGATGCGGTGCGTGACTTCACCAACTGGTCCGAGGCGCAGATCAAGAGCCAGGGCCTGCGCGGCACGCGCGTCGAATCGTTCGCGTCGGGCCGGCCGGAGATGCGCCAGACGCTCGACCGGGCCGAGAAGTTCCTCAACCTCGTGGCGCTGCTCGCGGCGTTGCTCGCTGCGGTCGCAGTGGGCATCGCGTCACGCGACTTCGCCGGCGGGCACCTGGACGACTGCGCCATGCTGCGCGTTCTCGGTCAGTCGCAGCGCAGCATCGCCTTGCAGTACTTCGTGGAGTTCACGCTGGTCGGCCTCATCGCAAGCATCGCGGGCGTCGCGCTCGGCTTCTCGGTGCACTACGCCTTCGTGTGGCTGCTCGCGGGGCTGGTCGATGCGGCCTTGCCCGCACCCACCGCCTGGCCCGGCTTCTTCGGCGTGGGCGTGGGCTTCACCTTGCTGATGGGCTTCGGCTTGCCACCGGTGCTGCAGCTGTCGCGCGTGCCGCCGCTGCGCGTCATCCGCCGCGACGTGGGCGCACTCAAGCCGGCGTCCATCGCGGTGCTGGCCGCCGGCACCATCGGCTTCACGGCCTTGCTGCTGTCGGTGTCGCCGGACTTGAAGATGGGCCTGATCGCAGTGGGCGGTTTCGCGGCCGCCATTGCGCTATTCGCGCTGCTCAGCTGGGTGGCGGTGCACATCCTGCGGCGCGCCGTGCCCGAAGCCCGCGCGCCGCGCTGGCTGGTGCTGGCCACCCGTCAGATCGCGGCGCGGCCCGGCTTCGCGGTGCTGCAGGTGTCGGCGCTGAGCGTGGGCCTGCTCGCGCTGGTGCTGCTCGTGCTCTTGCGCACCGACCTCATCAGCAGCTGGCGCCAGGCCACGCCGCCCGATGCGCCCGACCGCTTCGTCATCAACATCCAGCCCGAGCAGGGCGATCCTTTCCGCCACGCGCTGGACGCGGGCGGCGTGAAGAAGTACGACTGGTACCCGATGATCCGCGGCCGGCTGGTGGCGATCAACGGCAAGAACGTGTCGCCCGAGGACATGGCCGACGAGCGCGCCAAGCGCCTCGTGGACCGCGAGTTCAACCTGAGCCACGCATCCGCGCTGCCCGAGCACAACCTCTTGAGCGGCGGACGCTGGACGGCCGACGAGCCCGATGCGCTGAGCGTGGAAGAGGGCCTCGCGCAGACGCTCGGCCTGAAGCTCGGCGATCGCCTTCGCTTCGACATCGGCGGGCAGCTGGCCGAAGGGCGCATCACCAGCCTGCGCAAGGTCGACTGGAGCTCGATGCGCGTCAACTTCTTCGTGATGTTTCCGACCGCGCGGATGAAGGACGTGCCCGTCACCTACATCGCCGCCTTCCGGGCGCCGGCCAAGGCGGGCTTCGACAACGCCTTGAGCCGGGAGTTTCCGAACATCACCAACATCGATGTCTCGGCATCCATCGGCCAGATCCAGCGCGTGCTTGACCAGGTCATCCGCGCAGTGGAGTTCCTCTTCGGCTTCACGCTCGCCGCCGGGCTGGTGGTGCTGTTCGCGGCGGTGACGGCCACGCGTGAATCGCGTGCGCGCGAGTTCGCGGTGATGCGCGCGATGGGCGCGAGTGGCCGGCTGCTCGCGCAGGTGCAGCGGGCGGAGCTGCTTGGCGTCGGCGCGCTGGCCGGCGTGCTTGCATCCATCGCCGCCATGGCTGTGGGCTGGGCGCTGGCGAAGTACGCCTTCGAGTTCAGCTGGAATGCATCGCCCTTCGTGCCCCTGGCCGGCGGCGTGGCGGGTGCCCTGCTGGCGTTGGCGGCAGGGTGGTGGGGCTTGCGCGAGGTGTTGCGCAGGCCGGTGGTGGAAACCTTGCGCAGTGCGTCGCAGGAATGAACAACACGATGAAACGAGACGGGATGCCAGAACTTCAGATCACCAACGACCGCGCGGCGCTGGACCTGCCGCTGATCCATCGCTTCCTGAGCGAGACATCGAGCTGGGCGCGCGGCATCGGCTTCGACACCGTGAAGCGATCCATCGAGCATTCGCTGTGCTTCGGCGGCTTCATCGATGGCCGGCAGATCGCCTTCTGCCGCGTCATCACCGACGGCGCGACCTTCGCCAACCTCGTCGATGTGTTCGTGCTGCCCGAACACCGCGGGCAAGGGCACAGCAAGACGCTGATGCAGGCGGTGATGGCACACCCCGACCTGCAAGGCCTGCGACGCTTCACGCTCGCCACCGGTGACGCCCACGGCCTGTATGCGCAGTTCGGCTTCACGCCGCCGCTGCGCCCGCAATCGCTGATGGAGCGCTACTTTCCTGATCTCTACACGCAAGGTGCATGAGGGCATGCCAAACCACGTGAACGCTGAGCCCGCCGCGTTCGACACCGACCGCCTGCGCCTTCGCCAGTGGAAGGACAGCGACCGCGCGCCGTATGCGGCCATGAATGCCGACCCGCGTGTGATGGCGTATTTCCTGTCCGTGCAGTCGCGCGAAACGAGCGATACATCGATCGATGCGTGGTCCGCAGCCATCGCCGCCGACGGCTTCGGCAACTGGGCGGTGGAAGTGCGCGAAACGGGCGAGTTCATCGGCTTCACGGGCTTGAGCGTTCCCAAGCGTGCCTTGCCTTTCATGCCTTGCGTCGAAATCGGCTGGCGGCTCGCGGCGCCACACTGGGGCCGCGGCTACGCGAGCGAGGCAGCTCGGCGGGCGTTGCAGATCGGCTTCGAAAAATTCGGTCTCGACGAGATCGTGTCCTTCACGTCCGTCGTGAACCTGCGATCGCGTGCCGTGATGGAACGCATCGGCATGCACAACGCCCACGCAGACTTCGAGCATCCGGCGCTACCGGTCGGGCATCCGTTGCGGCCGCATTGCTTGTACCGCATCGGGCGGCCGCGGTAGTCGTCTCGACACCGCCCCCATGAGGTAGCGCTCCTCGAAAGTTGCTACCCATGACCCTCTCCCAACTACAAACTTTGAGGCTGTTCACCCCCACCGTTTGACGCGATCGTCTTGCCTTGGACCAATCATTCAAGGAGGACACTCGATGGCCGAACGGTATCCCACCAGCTTGAAGCTTGACGCTTCGCTGAAGCTGAGGGTGCAGCGTCTTGCGCTGACGCATGGACGAACGGCGCATGGCTTGTTGTGCGATGCCATTCGCGCGTTCGTGGAGCAGGAGGAGCAGCGGCTCGCGGCGCAGGCAGCGGCGTCACCTGGGGTGGCCGTCAATCCCGAGCCCCACGCTGAGCGCCACAACGAACCCCGCCTTCATGAGGCGAGCCATGACGCAAGCGGTAGCACCGCCAGCCAACCCGCCGACGCGGGCGACGCCGGTAGCGCCTAGCCGCGCGGCGCTCACGCCACCGCGTCGAGCTTGAACACGCTCACGACCTGCGCCAGCTTGCTGGCCTGGTCCTTCAGGCTTTCCGCGGCAGCGGCGCTCTGTTCGACGAGCGAGGCGTTCTGCTGGGTCATCTGGTCGAGTTGAACGACCGACTGGTTGACCTGGCCGATGCCGTCGCTCTGCTCGGACGACGCGGCGGTGATCTCGCCAATGATGTCCGTCACGCGTTGCACGGAGTTCACGATCTCCTGCATCGTCGCGCCGGCGTCCGCCACGAGCTTGGAGCCGGATTCGACCTTGTCGACGCTCGCGCCGATCAGGCCCTTGATTTCCTTGGCCGCTTCGGCACTGCGCTGCGCGAGGTTGCGCACCTCGCCCGCCACCACTGCGAAGCCGCGGCCCTGCTCGCCGGCGCGGGCGGCTTCGACGGCTGCGTTCAGCGCCAGGATGTTGGTCTGGAAGGCGATGCCATCGATCACGCCGATGATGTCGCTGATCTTCTTGGACGATGAGTTGATCTCGTCCATGGTGCTCACGACTTGCGAGACCACCTGGCCGCCGCGAGCCGCCACTTCGGCGGCGGACGACGCGAGCTGGTTGGCCTGGCGGGCGGAGTCCGCGCTTTGCTTGACGGTGCCCGTCAGCTGCTCCATCGAGGACGCGGCCACCTGCAGGTTGGAGGCCGTCTGCTCGGTGCGCGCGCTCAGGTCCTGGTTGCCCGAGGCAATCTCGGCGCTGGCGGTGTTGATGCTGTCGGCGCCGGTGCGCACCTCACCCACCATGCGGGCGAGCGATTCGCCCATGTGGTGCAGCGAGCGCAGCACGTCACCGATCTCGTCGTGGCGCTGCGTGTCGATGCGAATCGTGAGGTCGCCTTCGCCGATGGCGTGCGCGACCTTCACGACCTGCTTGAGCGGGTTGCAGATGGTGCGCTGCAGGTACCAGGTGCCCAGGGCCACGAGTCCGATGATGAAGCCCATCACGCCGGACACGAGATAGACGGTGCGCATGCGCTCGGCGCCGGATTTGTCACGCAGGGCGCGCGCGCCTTGCTCGTGCATGCTGGTCAGCGCCTGCTGCGCGGCCAGCATGGCGGCGAGGGCGGGGCGGGCCACGTCTTTCACCTGCGCTTGCGCTTCGGCCTGCTGGCCGGCAGTCTTCTGTTCCTGGGCACGGGCGACTGCATCGGCGAAGGCCTTTTGCTGCGTGCCGATGGCGGCGAGCGCGGCTTGTTCTTCAGCGCTCGCGGCGCTGGCTTCGAGCTTCTTGCGGATTTCGGCCATGCGCTCGGCGGTGGCTTCGGTCTCGGGCTTGAGCTGGTCGGCGAGGGCAGCATCGCTGCTCAGCGCGGAGGCGATGGAGCGCGCGGCGTTGGCTTCGGCCAGGCCCATCCAGCGGGCGCTGAGTTCAAGGCGCGTCTGCTGTTCGGATTGCTCAGCCGTGGCGGCGGCCTGCAGTTTGCTGGTGCGCAGGGCGGAAGTGGTCGACATGACGACCAGCACCACGCCGAGCGAAATCGCAGGAAGCCAGAGCTTGGTGGCGAGAGTGAGGTTTTTCATTTCGGTTCTTTGGGACTGCTGTGCGGGCCAAACTGGAAGGGGATAGGACGGGCGTGCGAAATAACGGCGCGGCTTGTGGCTTCGACAGGCTCAGCCCGAACGGGATTGCACTCCCGATCACCCTGAGCGTGTCGAAGGGCGGGCTCCGCCCGAACGGATCGGGCGGACGCCGTGACCGCTCAGTGCGTCGTGGCCGAATTGATCAGGCCCATGTCGGCGCTGGTCATCAGGCCTTCGATGTCCATGAGGATCAGCATGCGGTCATTCACGCTGCCGATGCCGGTGATGAAGCTCGTGTCCACCGAGGTGTGCATCTCCGGCGCCGGCTTGATGGTGCCCGCACCGAGCTCCAGCACGTCGGACACCGAGTCGACGACAGCGCCCACCACACGGCCCTTGACGTTCAGCACGATCACGACCGTGAAGCTGTTGTACTCCACGCTCTCGCAGTTGAGCTTCACGCGCAGGTCCACGATCGGCACGATCACGCCGCGCAGGTTCACGACGCCCTTGATGAAGGACGGCGCGTTGGCGATGCGGGTGGGCTGCTCGTAGGAGCGAATCTCCTGCACCTTGAGGATGTCGATGCCGTATTCCTCGCCGCCCAGGCGGAAGGTGAGGAACTCGCCACCGGCGGCCACGGCGGCGCGGGCGGCTTCATGGCGGGCCACGTGGGCCGCGTCGTTGATCATGTTCATGTGGATGGCCTCTCGTGCGGAATCAGAAGGTTTCCCAGTCGTCGTCGTTCGACGGCGCGGCGGGTGCAGCCACCGGCGCGGGTGCGGCAGCGGGGCGGGGGGTGGGTTGGGACTCGGGTGCGGCTGCTTTGGGCGTTGCGGTGGACAGCGGCCTGGGCTTGGTGGCGGCGAGTGCCTGCACGGGCTTGGCCGCAGTGGGTGCGCCCATCGGCTTGGCCGGTGGCGCCTTGGGTTCGATGCGGGCGGGCGCCACAGCTGCCGGCACCGGCGTGCTCGACGCAACAGCCCCGTTCGCATCCAGCTTGAAGGTGCCCACCGCCTTGGCAAGCGTCGAAGCCTGCTGCTTCAGTGACTCCGCGGCAGCCGCACTCTCTTCCACCAGCGCCGCGTTCTGCTGCGTCATCTGGTCGAGCTGCACCACCGAGGTGTTGACCTGGCCGATGCCATCGCTCTGCTCGGCAGCCGCGGCGGTGATCTCGCCGATGATGTCCGTCACGCGCTGCACCGAGCCGACGATTTCCTTCATCGTCTCGCCGGCGTTGGCAACGAGCTTGGAGCCCGATTCGACCTTCTCGACGCTCGCGCCGATCAGGCCCTTGATTTCCTTGGCGGCCTGCGCCGAGCGCTGGGCCAGCGAGCGCACTTCGCCCGCCACCACCGCGAAGCCGCGGCCTTGTTCTCCAGCGCGGGCGGCTTCAACCGCCGCGTTCAACGCCAGGATGTTGGTCTGGAAGGCAATGCCATCGATCACCCCGATGATGTCGCTGATCTTCTTGGACGAAGCGTTGATCTCGTCCATCGTGCTCACGACTTCGGACACCACCTTGCCGCCACGCGCCGCCACTTCGGCCGCCGACGTGGCGAGCTGATTCGCTTGCCGAGCCGAGTCGGCCGATTGCTTGACCGTGCCGGTCAGCTGCTCCATCGAGGAGGCTGCCTGCTGCAGGTTCGAAGCGGTCTGCTCGGTGCGCGCGCTCAAGTCCTGGTTGCCGGTCGCAATCTCTGTCGACGCCGTCGAGATGCTGTCCGTCGATGCGCGGATCTGGCGAACCATCTCCGCCAGGCGCGACTGCATGCCGGCGACTTGGGTCAGCAGCTGTCCCACCTCGTCTTGCGCCCCCACGTCCACGTGCTTGGACAGGTCGCCCGCGGCCACCGCTTCCATCGTGGCCGATGCGAGCTTGAAGCGCGCCTGCAACCGGCGCACCAGCAGCTCGATGCCAACCATCGACAGCAGGGCCAGCACGGCGACGGCCACCAGCGCAATCAACGCTTCGCGGCGCGACGCATTCATCACGTCGTCCACGTACACGCCGGAGCCAAGCACCCAGCCCCAGGGCGCAAAGCCCTTGACATAGGAGCGCTTGGGTTCGGGTTCCGACGAACCGGGGCGCGGCCAGAGGTAGTCCACATAGCCCGCCCCATCGGCCTTCACGGTATCGACGAAGGCCACGAACAGCGCCTTGCCGTTCGGGTCCTTCATGTCGGACACGTCCTTGCCTTCGAGCTCCGGCTTGATCGGATGGAATACGACGACCGGTTTCATGTCGTTGACCCAGACGTACTCCTTGCCGGCGTAGCGCAGCGCCTTGATCTCGGCGCCGGCCTTGGCCTGCGCGTCGGCATGCGACATCGCGCCGGACTTTTCCTGCTGGTAGTAGCCGTCGGCAATCTTGATGCTCTGGTCCACCACCGACACCGTCGCGCGCAGCTTCTCGTCCAGCAGCGAGGCATGGCTGCGCATGACGAGCATGGCCACCACGGCCAGGAATGCGATCACCCCGAGGCCGACCGACCAGCGGAGCTTGGCGGCGAGCGACAAGGTGGAACGGGATGGGTTCATGGCGGGGTCCTTCGATCGAGCGGTGACTTGCGGTGGCGTGTCGATGTCAGTGCGCATGCACGGCGTCGTCCAGGCGGAACACGCTGACCGCCTGCGACAGGCGTGCGGTCTGGTCCTTCAGGCTTTCGGCCGCGGCGGCGCTCTGTTCGACGAGTGCGGCGTTCTGCTGCGTCATCTGGTCGAGCTGCGAGACCGAGCCGTTGATCTGGCCGATGCCATCGCTTTGCTCGGACGATGCGGCCGTGATCTCGCCGATGATGTCCGTCACGCGTTGCACCGAGCTCACGATTTCTTCCATCGTGCGGCCGGCGTCGGCCACGAGCTTGGAGCCCGATTCGACCTTGTCGACGCTCGCGCCGATCAGGCCCTTGATTTCCTTGGCCGCTTCGGCACTGCGCTGCGCGAGGTTGCGCACCTCGCCCGCCACCACTGCGAAGCCGCGGCCCTGCTCGCCGGCGCGGGCGGCTTCGACGGCTGCGTTCAGCGCCAGGATGTTGGTCTGGAAGGCGATGCCATCGATCACGCCGATGATGTCGCTGATCTTCTTGGACGACGCATTGATCTCGTCCATCGTGCTCACGACTTGCGAGACCACCTGGCCGCCACGTGCGGCCACCTCGGCGGCGCTCATTGCGAGCTGGTCGGCCTGGCGGGCGGAGTCGGCGCTTTGCTTGACGGTGCCCGTCAGCTGCTCCATCGACGACGCGGCCACCTGCAGGTTCGAGGCGGTCTGCTCGGTGCGCACGCTCAGGTCGTGGTTGCCGGTGGCGATTTCCAGCGACGCGGTGGAGATGCTGTCGGTGGACATGCGCACCTCGCTCACGATCTTGCGCAGTGATGCCTGCATGGTGAGCAGCGCCTGCAGCAGGTGCGCGGCCTCGTCGTTGCCGCGGGTGTCCACGTCGCGCTCGCTCAGGTCACCCTGGGCGATGGCGTCGGCCAGTTCCTCGGCACGGCGGATCGGACCGCAGATCGTGCGCATGTTGATGACCGTCAGCGGCGTGATGATCACGAGCGCCAGCACCACCGAGGCGGCGAGCATGGCCATCACGGTCTCGGCGGTGGTGTCCAGTCGCTTGCTGCCCGCGAGAGCCGCCTTGTTGAGGTCGCTGGCCAGGCCTTCGATCACCACCTGCGCGGCGTCGTAGTCGGGCGCGGCGCGTGACATGAAGGCGGCGGCCACGCGGGCGGAGTCGAAGCCCATGGCCTCGAGCTGCTTGGCCACGGGCAGGAAGTTTTCCTTGAACTTGGCGAGGCTGGCCATCGCTTCGCCCACCTTGGCGCGCTCGGCGTCGTTGTGCAGTACGGCCTGCAGGGCCTTCGCGCTGGTCTCGATCTGCGCGAGCGTGTCGGTCCAGGATTGCTTTGCGCGGCTGACCTCCACTGCGTTCTCGTACTGGATGATCATGTCCTTCTCATGCGCGCGCAGAACAGCCATGTTGGTGCGCAGTTGGGCGATGTGGGTCATCGCGGCGAAGTCCTTGGCGACGAAATCGGCGTTCACGCTGCGCGCATAGAACTGCGCGGCGAGGCCGACGCCGCCCACGGCGAGCAAGGCGATCGTCACCATCGCGACCGTGCCGAGCATCCGGGTGCGGATCGTGAACCGGCGGGTGAGTTGGGTCAGGTTCATCGTGCGTTCCTGCGGTCCGTTGTGGAGTTGTTCGTCCGGCGGCACCTGCGGCATGCGCGTTGGGGAGTCGCCTTGCGAGTTATCGGCCGAGGCTTGCCAAGGCTGAAGTGCAACGGAACGATTCTGAAAGCGCAGGGTGTGGAGTGATCGACGCAAATGGGCGCGATCGCGGGGTCAATTGCGTTCCGCATGAAAAACGCAGGCCCCAAAAGGCATCACCCCGGCGAAGGCCGGGGTGATGCGTGATCAGAACTGAGTGTGGCTGCTCAGTGCGTGGTCGCCGAGTTGATCAGCCCCATGTCGGCGCTGGTCATCAGGCCTTCGATGTCCATCAGGATCAGCATGCGGTCATTCACGCTGCCGATGCCGGTGATGAAGCTCGTGTCCACCGAGGTGTGCATCTCCGGCGCCGGCTTGATGGTGCCCGCACCGAGCTCCAGCACGTCGGACACCGAGTCGACGACAGCGCCCACCACACGGCCCTTGACGTTCAGCACGATCACGACCGTGAAGCTGTTGTACTCCACGCTCTCGCAGTTGAGCTTCACGCGCAGGTCCACGATCGGCACGATCACGCCGCGCAGGTTCACGACGCCCTTGATGAAGGACGGCGCGTTGGCGATGCGGGTGGGCTGCTCGTAGGAGCGAATCTCCTGCACCTTGAGGATGTCGATGCCGTATTCCTCGCCGCCCAGGCGGAAGGTGAGGAACTCGCCACCGGCGGCCACGGCGGCGCGGGCGGCTTCATGGCGGGCCACGTGGGCCGCGTCGTTGATCATGTTCATTTCGTTCCTTTCGGTCGGGCTGCTAATGGGCTATCGACAGCCCGCATCAAAACTTGAGTTCAGGCGTTCAGGACGTGGTCGGATTCCACGCTCGACGCGGCATTGAGCTTGAACATGCCCATCAGCTCGGTGAGCCGCGCGGCCTGTTCCTTCAGGGATTCGGCGGCGGCGGCACTTTCTTCCACGAGCGCCGCGTTCTGTTGCGTCATCTGGTCGAGCTGCGTCACCGAGGTGTTCACCTGGCCGATGCCGTCGCTCTGCTCGCTGGACGCGGCGGTGATCTCGCCGATGATGTCCGTGACGCGTTGCACCGAACTCACGATGTCCTGCATCGTGGTGCCGGCGTCGGCCACCAGGCGCGAGCCGGAGTCCACCTTCTCGACGCTCGCGCCGATCAGTGTCTTGATTTCCTTGGCCGCTTCGGCGCTGCGCTGGGCCAGCGAGCGGACCTCGCCCGCCACCACCGCGAAGCCGCGGCCTTGCTCGCCGGCACGGGCTGCTTCGACGGCCGCGTTCAAGGCGAGGATGTTGGTCTGGAAGGCGATGCCATCGATCACGCCGATGATGTCGCTGATCTTCTTGGACGAGGTGTTGATGTCGTTCATGGTGCTCACCACCTGCGACACCACCTCGCGTCCGCGTGCGGCCACGCCGGCGGCGGAGGCCGCGAGCTGGTTGGCCTGGCGTGCCGAGTCCGCGCTTTGCTTGACGGTGCCCGTGAGCTGCTCCATCGAGGAGGCTGCCTGCTGCAGGTTGGCCGCGGTCTGCTCGGTGCGGTGGCTCAGGTCGTGGTTGCCGGTTGCGATCTCCACCGACGCGGTGTTGATGCTGTCGGTGGACAGGCGCACCTGGCCCACCATGCGCTGCAAGGCGTCCTGCATCGTGTTCAGCGCCTTCATCATCGCGGCCGTCTCGTCGCGACCGCGCACTTCCACATGGCGGCTCAGGTCGCCGGCGGCGATGGCTGCGGCAAATTCACGCGCGGTGTCCAGCGGGCGGCAGATGCTGACCATGTTCATGAGCGTGAAGGGCACGACGATGAGGCCTGCCAGGCACAGCACCGCGATGTTGAGCATGAGCGCCTGTTGCGCGGCGGCCTCGCGCGCCTTGCGGGCGGCAGCGGCGTCTTGCTCGAGCGCGGCGGACAGCTTGCCCACCATGTCTTCCACGCCGGCCATGTTGGTCTTGGCGCGGGCCAGCATCTTGTCCGCGGTGCGGGCGTTGTCGTAGGCGCCATCTTCCACCTGGCCGATCACGCGTTTGGTGTCTGCGGTGTAGCCGTCGATGCGCGCCAGCGCCTCCGTGGCCAGCGGCCGCTCGTGCTCGGTGGCGGCTTCGAGCACCGAGGCGAGTGTCTGCTTGGTCGAGGCGACGGATGCCTGCCAGCGTTCCTTCAGCTTGTTGACGGTGATCGCGTCTTCATAGTTGATCACCATGTCCTTCTCGAGGCGGTTCACATCGCCCACGAGCCGGTTCACGTCCTTGAGCAGGCTGGCCTGGCGCATCGCATGCGCGATGAACTCGTCGGCCTGGCGTCGCTGCGATGCCATGGTCAGCATGCCGGTGACGCCGACGGCGCACACGAGCACGAGGACGACGACGATCGCGCTGATCATCCGCATGCGGATGGTCATCTGGCGCATGGCATTCAACAACGTGTCCATGGCGTGTTCCTGTGTGGGCTGAGACACCGGCAAGCGCTGGCGGCAGGGGTCAGAACGTTTCCCAGTCGTCGTCGTGGCTCGGGGCCTTGGCAACGGCGGTGAGGGTCGGGACGACAAGCGGCGCGCTGGTGCTGGGTGCCGTCGGTGCAGGTTCGGCGGCGGCAGCTGTCGTCACGGACTTGGCGGCAGCCGTGGGTTCAGCCTTGGGCGCAGCCTTGGGCAGCGGTTTCGGTGTGGCCTTCGGGGCCGCCTTCGCAGGCGCAGCATTCGAGGCAGCGATGATCGGGGCCGCAACGTGCTTCATTGCCGGTTCGCCCGCACCTGCCTCGAGCCGGAAGGTGCCCACCACCTTGGCCAGGCGCACGGCCTGTTCCTTCAGCGATTCAGCCGCGGCGGCGCTTTCTTCGACCAGCGCGGCGTTCTGCTGCGTCATCTGGTCGAGCTGCACCACCGAGGTGTTGACCTGGCCGATGCCATCGCTCTGCTCGGCAGCCGCGGCGGTGATCTCGCCGATGATGTCCGTCACGCGCTGCACCGAGCCGACGATTTCCTTCATCGTCTCGCCGGCGTTGGCAACGAGCTTGGAGCCCGATTCGACCTTCTCGACGCTCGCGCCGATCAGGCCCTTGATTTCCTTGGCGGCCTGCGCCGAGCGCTGGGCCAGCGAGCGCACTTCGCCCGCCACCACCGCGAAGCCGCGGCCTTGTTCTCCAGCGCGGGCGGCTTCAACCGCCGCGTTCAACGCCAGGATGTTGGTCTGGAAGGCGATGCCATCGATCACGCCGATGATGTCGCTGATCTTCTTGGACGACGCATTGATGTCGTCCATGGTGCTCACCACCTTGGACACCACGACGCCGCCGCGCGCGGCCACTTCCGCGGCAGAGGCCGCGAGCTGGTTGGCTTGGCGTGCCGAATCGGCGCTTTGCTTGACGGTGCCCGTCAGCTGCTCCATCGAGGAGGCTGCCTGCTGCAGGTTCGAGGCGGTCTGCTCGGTGCGCACGCTCAGGTCCTGGTTGCCTGTGGCGATCTCTGCCGAGGCAGTGGAGATGCTGTCGGTGGACGAACGCACCTGGCTCACCATCTGGCGCAGCGAGGTCTGCATCTGGCCGAGTGCACGCAGCAGGTCGCCCAGTTCGTCCTTGCGATCGGACACGAGGGTGTGGGAGAGGTCGTTGTCGGCGATCACGCGGGCGGCGGCGACGGCTTCGCCGATCGGCGTGGTGACAGAGCGGGTGATGATCACCGCGCCGCCCAGGCCGACGGCCAGGCTGACGGCCACGAGCACGATCAGCAGCATCTTGGCGGACTGCGCATCGGCGCGCAGGCGTTCCGTGCGCTCGGCAGCGAGGGATTCCTCATGCTTTTGCAGGTCGACCATCGCGGCCATGTAGGCGGCGCCGGAGGGCAGCAGGCGCTCCTTGACCAGTGCATCGACGGCGGGCTGGTCGGAGGCCTTCAGGTACTCCTGGAGTTTCGCGATCGACTCGAGATAGGGTGCACGCTTGTCGGCAATGGATGCCATCAGCGAACGCCCCTTGTCATCGAGCATCACGGCTTCAAGGCTCTTCTGGATCGCCAGGTTCTCTTCGGACGTCGCCTTGATGAGCGGGCCGAAATAGGCCTCGACGTCGGGCAGGCCGGCGGCCTTGGCCACGGCAACGATGCGGTTCGCGTTGAGCTGGGACTTCTGCAGCCAGTCGTCGGCGAGGTTGGCGCGGCGGGTGTAGGCGGCCACGGCCTCCGTGTCGGACTGCGTCTGCACGAGGCGCACGAATGATGTACCGACCATCACCAGCAGCAGGGCCAGCACGAGGCCGAAGCCCAGCATCAGGCGAGTTCGGATCTTCAGGTTGTTGAGCTTCATGGCGTGTCCACGTCGGAAATGCGTTGAGCGGAGCGACCCGGCCGCGCGCCAGGCGTGGCCGGGGTGGCTGTGTCGATGTCAGTGCCGCGAGCGGCGAACGAGGCTGCCCACGTCCAGGATGAGCGCCACGCGGCCGTCGCCCATGATGGTGGCGCCCGACACGTCGTTGACCTTGCGGTAGTTGGCTTCGAGATTCTTGACGACGACCTGTTGCTGGCCGAGCAGTTCGTCCACCAGCAGTGCGACGCGCCCGCCTTCGGCTTCCACGACGACCATGATTCCGGCGACGTGCTCGAAGTCGAAGCGCGGCACCTGGAACACGTCTTCCAGGCCGATGACGGGCATGTACTCGTCGCGCACCTCCACCACGCGGCCGGAACCGCCGATGGTCTTGATGGTCTGGTCTTCCACCTGGAAGGACTCGACGACGGACGACAGCGGGAGGATGTAGACCTCGTCGCCCACGCCCACGCTCATGCCGTCCATGATGGCCAGCGTCAGCGGCAGGCGCACCGAGACGCGCATGCCGTAGCCGTCGGCGGAGTCGATCTCCACCGTGCCGCCGAGGCCGGTGATGTTCTTCTTGACCACGTCCATGCCAACGCCGCGGCCGGACACGTCCGTGACCTGGTCGGCGGTGGAGAAGCCGGGCTCGAAGATCAGGTTCCAGACTTCCGGATCCGTCATGCTGTCGGGCGCGGCGATGCCACGCTCGCGCGCCTTCTTCATGAGCTTTTCGCGGTTCAGGCCGCGGCCGTCGTCACGCACTTCGATGACGATGCTGCCACCTTGGTGAGACGCCGACAGCGTGATCGTGCCCTGCTCGGGCTTGCCCTTGGCCAGGCGCTCCTCGGGCATCTCGATGCCGTGGTCGCAGGAGTTGCGCACGAGGTGGGTGAGCGGGTCGGTGATCTTCTCCACCAGGCCCTTGTCGAGTTCGGTCGCTTCGCCTTGCGTCACGAAGTCGACCTTCTTGCCGAGCTTGTTGGCGAGGTCGCGCAGCATGCGCGGGAAGCGGTTGAACACCACCGACATCGGAATCATGCGGATCGACATCACCGACTCTTGCAAGTCGCGGGTGTTGCGATCCAGGTCGGCCAGGCCGGCCACCAGCTGCTGGTAGAGCGCCGGGTCGATGTTCTTGCTGTTCTGCGCCAGCATCGCCTGCGTGATGACGAGTTCGCCCACGAGGTTGATGAGCTGGTCCACCTTCTCCACCGACACGCGCAGGGTCGATGCTTCGAGCGCCGCAGCCGGCGCCTTTTCGGCCTTGACGGCGGCGCGGGCGGCCGCCGCGACCGGCGTGGCAACTTGCGGCGCAGGCTCGGACGTGGCGGCCTGGGCGGCGTTCGTCACCGGTGCGCCGGGGGCGTCGTCGAAGAAGCCGTAGCCGAGGTCGGGCTCGACCTTGGCCGGCGCGCCCGGTGCGCCTTCGTGGAAACCGTAGCCGTCGCCGAAGGGCAGCAGCTGCACGTGCTCGCGGGCGACGTGGAAGGTGAACAGGTCCAGCAGGTCGTTGTCCGTGCTGGTCGTGATGATCTTGAAGCGGCGCATGCCGTCGACCGACTGGCCACCGTCGATGGGCTCGATGGTGCCGAGGTCGACGATTTCCTGGAACAGCTCGACGAGGTTGTCGGCCTGCTTCGGGTCCTCCAGCGGACCGACGCGCACTTCCAGTGAACGTGCATGCGTGACCTCGCCCTTGGCCGGCATGGCCGAGGGAGAAGCTTCCGGCTCGGCGAGCACGGACGCCTTGGGCGCTGCAGCCTTGATCGGCGCGACGGGCGTCTCACCCGCCACCATCGCACGGATGTTGAACAGCAGCTCGGTGGTGTCGATCTCGGGGCCGCCGCCGCCCTGGTGGCGCGCGAGCTGGGCGCGCAGCGCATCGCCCGACTGCAGCAGCACGTCCACCATCGGCGGGGTGGGCTGCAGCTCGTGGCGGCGCAGCTTGTCCAGCAGCGTCTCCATCTGGTGCGTCAGCTCGGCGACGTCGGCAAAGCCGAAGGTCGCAGCGCCCCCCTTCACCGAGTGGGCGCAGCGGAAGATGGAATTGAGTTCTTCGTCGTCGGCCGCTTCGATGTTGATCTCGAGGAGCTGCTGCTCCATGCGGTCCAGGTTCTCACCAGCCTCTTCGAAGAAGACCTGGTAGAACTGACTCAGGTCGATGCCGGCGCTGAGGCTCGCGCCTTCAGAAGTCATCTCGCCCATGTCGTGTGCTCCGTGTTCTCGTGTGCGTGTCTGCCGTGGCGCCGAAGTGGATCAGCGCACGACCTTCTTGATGACTTCCAGGAGCTTGGCCGGATCGAACGGCTTCACCAGCCACCCGGTGGCGCCAGCGCTGCGGCCGGCCTGCTTCATCTGGTCGCTCGACTCGGTGGTGAGGATCAGGATGGGCGTGGCCTTGAACTTCGGGTTGTCCCGGAGTTTCTTCGTCAGGCTGATGCCGTCCATGCGCGGCATGTTCTGGTCGGTGAGCACGAGATCGAAGTCCCGGCTGCCGGCCTTTTCCCAGGCATCTTGCCCGTCCACCGCCTCGACCACGTTGTAGCCCGCGCTCTTGAGCGTGAAGGTCACCATCTGGCGCATGGAAGCGGAGTCGTCCACGGCGAGGATTGAATGCATTGCGTTCTCCGAGATTTCGGTTGATGTCGGTCGGTTCGACGGTTTCTTAAAACAATTCGATGGAACCGGCGTCCATCTCGTCCTGGGTCACGGGGTTGGGCCGCAGCGGCGCTTCTTCCACCACGGCCGTGCCATCCTCGTCATCGCCCATTGCCACCCGCGCGATCTGGTCGGCACAGGAGCGCAGGCGCTTGTTGGTGTGGGTGATCAGCTGCGAGGCCATGTCCTGGAACTGCAGCGCGGTGACCGCACCGCCGAGCTTGTGCATCAGTTCCGGGTAGACATCGGCATGGCCGCCTGCGGCCTGTTGCGCATCCATCAGGGCGCGCAGTTGTTCGGATGCACCGTAAAAGCTTTGTGCGAGGACGTCGCAGGCGTCGGCAAGCAAGGTCTGGAGGCGCTCGAGGTCGTTCGTGGCCGTCATCAGGTGGTCTTGCAGGTCGGCGGCCGCGAGCAGGGGCAACGCGGACCCTTCGTTCTGCTCGGTGGCTTCATTCATCAGCTTCGTGCTCCACGGATGGCTCTTGTTCGGTGGGCTTTCCGGGCGGGCCGTTCGGGCGCGGCGAGAAAGACCGGCGCATCTGCATGCGCATACGAGCCATTTTCGGCAGCGGGGCGGCGGACATTAGCCAAATCACCCGGCAAAAGACCCTGCATATCTGGGTGGAACGTGACGGGAGTCGCGCTCGGGTGCGAGCGAGCCTTTGCCACCCCCCAAAGCCAGATATAGCCGCCACCTTTGCCACCGGGCATACTTCACGAATGACGTATTCCTCGCCCGAGCGGCCCTTGCGTCTTCTGCACATCGAGGATTCCGAGCTCGACCACGAGCTGACGCTTGCGCACCTGCGGCGCGGCGGCATCAAGCCCGATGCGCTTCGGGTCGACACCGAAGCCGACTATCTGAAAGCGCTCGATGAAGCCTGGGACATCATCGTCTCGGACTACAACCTGCCGGGTTTCTCCGGACTCATCGCACTCGACCTGCTCAAGGCACACGGACACGACATCCCCTTCGTGCTCGTGTCGGGCGAGATCGGCGAAGACACCGCGGTGGAAGCGATGCGCAACGGCGCGAGCGACTACCTGCTCAAGAACAACCTCGCGCGGCTGGTGCCGGCATTGCTGCATGCCATCGAGGCCGCCGAGACGCGCCGCGCCCGCGAACGCGCCGACCGGGAGCTCGGTGTCTCCAAGCAGAGACTGCACGAACTCGCCCAGCACTTGCAGACCAGCATCGAGATGGAGCGCGCCGCCATCGCCCGGGAAATCCATGACGATGTCGGTGGCTCGCTCACCGCGCTCAAGTTCGACCTGGCGTGGATCGCCCGGCATTCGAAGGAAAGCGGCATCCAGGCGCGCGTGAACAGCGCGCTGGAGACGGTGTCGCTCGCCATCGAGGCGAGCCAGCGCATCATGCACAACCTGCGCCCGGCCATCCTCGAGCAGGGCCTGGTGGCGGCGCTGCAGTGGATGACCGGCCGCTTCGAGCGCCGCACCGGTGTCACTTGCGTGCTGCGCACGCCGCCTTCGGCCGCCGCCGCACTGCAGAAGCTGCCCACGGGCGTGCCGCTGGTGGCCTACCGCGTGGCGCAGGAGGCGCTGACGAACATCACCAAGCATGCGCATGCCACGCGTGTCGAGATCGACCTGGCGCTTGCGGGCGGCGTGTTGTCGCTCGAAGTGTCCGACAACGGACGCGGCCTGAGCCAGGAAGACCTTGCCAAGGCGAGGTCCTTCGGCATCCGCGGCCTGCACGAGCGCGCCCGCACGGTGGAAGGCTGGGTCGACCTCAGCAGTGGCCCTGCTGGCACAACGCTCATTCTCTCGATACCCTTGGCAGAACCCGATGGCACGCGCGCGGATGATCCGCACGGTGCCCATGAGATCGAAGATCCGACGGGATGGGGAGATCTATGATCAAAGTCATTCTTTGCGACGACCACGCGCTCATCCGCCGCGGCATCCGGGACACGCTCTCGGACGCGCCGGACATCCAGGTGGTCGGCGAGGCGGGAGATTACGGCGAGCTGCGCAACATGATGCGCACCACGCCCTGCGACGTGCTGGTGCTGGACATCAACCTGCCCGGGCGCAGCGGCCTGGACGTGCTGCACGTGCTCAAGGACGAAGGCACCACGATGCGTGTGCTGGTGGTGTCGATGTACCCCGAAGACCAGTACGCCATCCGGGCCCTGCGCGCGGGCGCCTTCGGCTACGTCAACAAGGGCGGCGACCCGGCCATCATCGTGCAGGCCGTGCGCACGGTGGCCCAGGGGCGGAAGTACGTTACGCCAGAGATCGCGCAGATGCTGGTGGAAAGCCTCACCACGCCGCAGACGGAGATGGCGCACGAGAAGCTGTCGGATCGCGAGTTGCAGACGCTCGTGATGATCGCGTCGGGCAAGCGGCTGTCAGACATTGCCGATGACTTGATGCTGAGCCCGAAGACGGTGAGCGTGTACCGGGCGCGGGTGCTGGAGAAGCTCGGGTTGGCGAACAACTCGGAGTTGACGGTGTATGCGATCAGGAATGGGTTGGTGGGGAGTTGAGGCGAGAGGATGACTTGTACGGCGTCGGTTTGGTCAGACGCAAGCGCAACGAAGTCGGTCACTGCTTGGAGTCGGTCATGAGGCTGCAACGCACTCTCGCGACCACGTCGGCGAAGTCCGTCTCTGGCAGTCCATTTTTCCTGAGGCGATTTGCAACGCAATGCGCGCGCTGTCGAGCGTTGCGGTGATGTCGATGCGAATGCCCCCAATGGCCGGTTGATTTGCGGATATAGAGCCCGTACCGAGGCGGCGATGTTGCGGGTCATGCGGTGAGGCTTTCGAGGTAAGGCCGCATCACGTTCGATACGCGGTCGATGTCTGCGTAGTGCCAGAGGGCGTCCATGGTCAGCTTGCCTTGCGACCACCCATCGCGCAGTGCTTCGAGTGCGACGTCCAGGCCGATCTTGTTGCGGTACTTGAAGCAGTCGGTCACTGTCTTTGCGAGATTGAAGACCGGCACTTTCACACCATCGATCGTGATGGGCTCGATTCCATCGGTCAGGGATTGGCCGGACATTCGCACCACGCGAACGGCTGGCTGATCGATGCGAGGATTTGGAAAGTGATTTGGAAGGGCGAGCCAGACCTCGAAAGGCGCCTGGGTGCCGATGCCGTGGACGCGCAGCGCGGACAGCAGGCACACGACGCCCCGAGGTACGCGCAGACACACCTCCGCGAGCGAGCCGTGTTCGCTGATTCGGCCTGTCGGCAGGCGGTACACCCCGCGGGCGACACGCACAAGCTTGCCGGCAGCCACGAGGCGGCTGAGAACAATGGTCGGCAGTTCGTACTCTTTGAGGTCGCGGGCACGCAGCAGCGGGCGACGTTTCGCCAGTTGGATGACGGCGCGTTCCTGCGGAGCGTGGCTTGAGGCTGAGATCACCTCTGGAATGTGTTGCAATTTCTATGTAAAAGTCAATAAAGACATAAAATATGCAACACGCCTCAGATGCCATTCTTTCGCACCACCCAATCGACGATCGCCGTCACGCTGCGAAACTCGTCCACCGAACGCGCCGGCACCTCCGGAAAGCGTTCATTCCACATCCTTGAGAGCGCGGCGCCGGGGCCGATCTCGAGGACGCAGCGGACCTGGCGTGCGTGGATCTGGTCCATGCAGGTGCTCCACTGCACCGTGGTCGAGACCTGCCGTGCCAATGCCTTGGCGGCTTGATCCGCGGTCGTGACCCGATCGGCGGCATTGCTGAACAAGGGGACGCGGGGTGCGCGCAGTTGCAGCGTCGCGAGGGTCTCCGCGAACTCGTCGCTGGCCGCTTGCATCGACGGCGTGTGCGAGGCGACGTCGACCTTGAGCCGGGTGACATGCGCGCCGGCCGCCCGTGCGGCAAGTCCCGCCGCATCGAGCGCCGCGTGCGGGCCGCCCAGCACGACGGCGTGGGAGCCGTTGTCGATGGCGACGACCACATGCGTGGTTTCGCACAGGCGCTCGATCTGCACGCGTGGCAGGCCGCTCACGGCGAGCAGGCCGCCGGGTGCCGCCGCGGCGCAGCGGTCCATCGCTTGCGCACGCTGGCTTGCCAGCGCGAGCGCAGTGTTCGCGTCGAACACGCCCGCGGCGGCGAAGCTTGCGAGCTCGCCGACGCTGTAGCCGGCCACCGCGGCGGGCGGCGGCAGGGAGCGCGACAGTTGCGTCCACGCGGCGAGGTTCAGCGCCGTCAGCAGGACTTGCGCGTTGACATTGCGTGATGCCCAGGCGGCATCGGCGAGATGAGATCGCCAGTCATCGATGCCGAGCTCGGCGCGCATTCGTTGGACGAGCTCATCGTCGTCGGCCAGCCACGGCAGCATGGCCGCATGCTGCATGCCTTGGCCGGAGAAGATGATCGCGAATCCCATGCCGTGGCTCACAACATCGCAAGCGTCCCGATGCGCTGGATCAGGCAGGCGGCGGCGAGCGTGTCGGCGGCGCCGCCGGGCGACAGGCGACGGTTGACGAAGTCGCGACTGATCTCGAACGCGGCCGCCATGCCATCGGGGTTCGCGGCGCCACCGGCGCAGAGAAATCCTTTCGCTGCGTTCTTGGCGTGGTGAAGACCTTCCAGACCGCCACGGTGCGCGAGGTTGCTGTCGTCCATGACGGCGATGACGTGGAACAGCGTGTCCAACAGCACCTGCTGTCTTGACGAGCCCCGCGCCGCGCCGATCTGCATGGCCGGCACCGCCGTCTCGAACAGCACCGGAAAGCCAAGCGCCGCTTCCGCGGACGCGCTGCGCAGCCCATATCGGCGTGCGGCGATACCGCCCGGCAAGGTCGATTGGCGCTCTGCCCGTGCGGCGAGTGCATCGCCCCAGTGCCCGAGCAGCGTGAATCGCAACAGCGCGGGGGTTGGCTTGCGCCCGCTGCTGGCCACCGCGCCCGCCGAAGCGCACAGCAGCCCCAGGGTGAAGATCGCGCCGCGATGTGTGTTGATGCCGCCTGTGGCCGCGAGCATGCGCCCTTCCGCCTCGATGCCGCAGCGCTCGAGCGCTTCAAACGATGCGCCGGCGGCACCCAATCCCGCGATGCGCACGAAATAGCTGCGCAGTGCGAAGAGGCTGCGCATGAAGGTGTGCGCGTCCATGTCGTCATGGCTGCCGTTGTCCACGAGCGTGACCAGCCCAGGTTTGGGCGACAAGGCCAGTTCGTCGTGCAGCGCCAGCGTGGCAGCGCGCCCGATGGCCTGAGGCATGAGCAGCGCTGGGTCAGGGCGCTGCTCGGCGACGCGCAAGAGAGCTTGTCGCATCACGCAGCCTCCGCCATCTCGGCTGCAGCCTGCCAATCTGGCGAGCGCACCAGCGAGCCACCATCGATGCGCTTGACGAGCAACGACCTGGCCCGACCCGCACGCCAAGCGGCCCACTCGCGCCACGCCACGCCCGCACCATCGCGGAACATCAGCTCGCCATCCAGCCGCAGGTTCTTGCGTGAAAACGACTGCAGGCACTCGGCCGCTGCATCGGCCTGCCCGGCATCCCACACCGGCAGCCAGAGGTCGATGTCCGAGCCCACGCGCACATGGTCCAGCCCGCTCAGCAGCTGCCAGCCGTAGCTGCCGTACACGCGCGCACGAAGGCCGCCATCCCTGAGGTGGGCACAGAGCTCGCGCCACGCGCCGCGCGTGGAGTCCGGCACCAGGCCAATCGCGTTCTCGGCATCGGGGAACTCGTCGAAGTACACGACGTCCTCGCGCGCAACGCTCAAGGCGAGCCGGCGGCGGGCCCAGCGCGATGGCGCCGGCAGGCCCATGCAGATGTCATCGCCGCCTGCGAAGTGGGTCTGCCGGGTCACGACGAGCGGCAGGCGCTTCGCGGCCCAGTGGGCCAGGCAAGCGCGCGCATCGGCGTCCCAGGTGCCGGATTGGATGCGACGCCAGCCACTGTCGTTCAGCCAGGCGATCTGGTGACGCCGCAGGGGCACCGTGGTCATGCCGTTCATGGCGCTCATGCGGCGTCGAGCACGCGTTGGACGACGCTCGCCGACAGCCGTCGGCCACCGCGCTCGTGACCATCCAGCGCGCGCCGATCGTTGACCGGTGCGTGCGCCAGCGCCTCGCGCAACGCGGCCGGCATGTCGCCCTGCCACAGCGCACGCACGCCACCCATCGCCACATAGTTGCCGACGCCCGGTGCGAACACCGGGTTGGTCTGCGACAGCTCGCTCAGCATGGCCTCGGGCAGCTTGGTCACGCGTGCCATCGCGGGGATGCGCATCACGCGGATCTCGGCGTCGGGCAGGGCGTCGCAGGCGTCGGCGATGAGCCCCGAGGTGATGAAACCGCCGGACAAGGCCTGGTCGTAGACGAGCCCCAGAACGCGGTGCCCTCGACGGCGCGCGAGGTCGATCGTCATGCCGAGGTGCGCCATCGCGCGGTTGATGCCCAACAACTCATCACGCCGGCGCAGTTGCTGGCCTTGCGTGTCGATCAACAGCAGGATCGGACGGCCAGGATGCTGCGCCATCGTGTCGAGCACCGCTCGCGCCTGCGCCAGCGCGAGCCGCACACCGATCGGCGCGTGGTTGGTGGTGCCGATCACCGCCAGCGGCTCCCGGTCGAATTGCACGGTGCCGCGCAGCAGGTCGCCCTCTTGCGTGATGCCGTGGTCGGCGCCGAACAAGGCCGTGGCCAAGGTGTTCCAGTCCATTCGTTGGCTCCTTACACGGTGCGCAGCGCGCGCACTGCATTCACGTCCAGGTCGGACACGCGCGACGCATCCGCCACGCCCAGCCGCGCCCACAAGCCCACCGCTTCGTCGCCCTCGACGTGCTCGGGCAGCAGCCGCAGGCGCGATGCGAGCAGCGCGTGCTCGAGCTCCAGCCGCTCCAGCGTCACGGGCGTCGATGCATCGAGCGCAGCGATGGCTGCATCGCGGAATGCGGCCACGTCGTCTTCCACGAGGGCATCGCAGTCGCCGCTGAGCCAGCGGTGCTTGCCCCCCGTCGTGCGCCACACCAGCGCGCGGTCGCGTGAATCGAATTCGTCGACGCCGTGCGAGGCCTCGATCACCTCCGGGCCGGACATCGCGAGGCGCCCCATGTCGCTCATCACGACGCGGTCGGCACAGCGCGCCACGATGCCCATGCCGCCAAAGCAGCCGTTGGCGCCGCCGATCAGCACCACCACCGGGATGCCCGCGGCGCGCACGTCGAGCAGGGCTCGCATCACCTCGCTCACCGCAATGAGCCCGGCGTTGGCCTCGTGCAGCCGCACGCCACCCGACTCCGCCAGCAACAGCACCGCATCGGGCCGGTCACGCAGCGCACGTTGCAGCAGGCCGACGAGCTTGGCGCCATGCACCTCGCCCACGCCGCCGCCCATGAACTCGCCTTCCTGCGCGGCGATGAAGACGGGTCGGCCGGCGAGCGTTGCGCGGCCGATCGCCACGCCGTCGTCGAAGGCCGAGGGCACGCCGAGTTGCGCGAGGTGCGGGCTCGTCACGCGCTCGGCCGGCGGCAGCCATTCGTGGAAGCTGCCGGCATCGACGAGGCGCGCGATGCGTTGGCGTGCCGAGCATTCGGCGTAGCTGACCGAGACATCGCGAGCGCTCATGGTGTCATCTCCGAGACCGCCTGGTCCAGGCGCAAGCTCACGACGGCAGGCGTCGCGCCCATGTCGTTGATCGACACGCGCACGCCAGCCAGAGGATGGCGCTGATGAAAGTCGCGCACCACCGCCTCCCAGATCGTGCCGAAGCCGCGCGCCGAGGTCTCGATGTGGATGTCGCAGTTGGACCCGGCCGCCGGCTCCATCAGCACCTCGAGGTTGCCCGAGCCGACCACGCCGACCAACACCGGCGCAAAGGCGCCAGCGGCTTGCTGGCCCGCGAAGCTGTAGTTGAGGGCTTCGAGCCCTGCAGGGATGTCACTCATGTCGGAGTCTCCAGGTCACCAATGGCGAAAGCGCTTGGGCGGGTTGTAGAGCCCACCCGACGCTCGCACGAGGTCTCGCACGCTGCGCGCGGCGAGCAGGTTGCGCGTGGCCTCGCGCGGGTCGATGCCCATGTCCTGCGGCCGGCGTATGACGCCGCGGTCGCGCAGGTTCTCGACCATGCGACGGTCTCGCGCGAGGCCCACGGCCGTGTAGCCGGCCACGCCGCGGATGGCCTGCTCGCGCTCGGCGTCGCTGCGGCACAAGAGCAGGTTGGCGATGCCTTCTTCAGTGAGGATGTGCGTCACGTCCTCGCCGTAGATCATGATCGGCGGCACCGCCATGTGGGCCTGCTCCTGCAGCGTCCAGGCATCGAGCCGTTCGACGAAGGCCGGCTGCATGTGTTCCCGAAACGTCTCCACCATCTGCACCACCAGCTTCTGCCCGCGCGGCGTTCCTGCTGCCCCGCTGCGGCCTGCGCGCGCCTCCTGGCCTGCCTTCAGCCAGGCGGGGCTTGCATGCCGGCGGCCGCGTGCGTCCGCGCCCATGTTGGGTGCGCCGCCGAACCCGGCAATGCGTCCGAGCGTGGCGGTGGAGCTGTTGCCGTCCAGGTCGATCTGCAGCGTCGAGCCGATGAACAGGTCGCAGGCGTAGTGACCAGCCGCCTGGCAGAAGGCGCGGTTGCTGCGCAGGCTGCCGTCGCGGCCGGTGAAGAACACGTCGGAGCGGGCGCGGATGTAGTCCTCCATGCCGAGCTCCGAGCCGAAGGAATGCACGGACTCGACCCAGCCGGCCTCGATGGCCGGGATCAGCGCCGGGTGCGGGTTGAGCGCCCAGTGCTTGCAGATCTTGCCCTTGAGACCGAGCGACTCGCCGTAGGTCGGCAGCAGCAGCTCGATGGCCGCGGTGTCGAAGCCGATGCCGTGGTTCAGGCGCTGCACACCGTACTCTGCGTAGATGCCCTTGATGGCCATCATCGCCATCAGCACCTGGATCTCGCTGATCTGTGCCGGGTCGCGCGTGAACAGCGGCTCGATGACATTGGGGCGTGGCGCGACGACGACGAAGTCGACCCAATCGGCCGGGATGTCCACGCGCGGCAGCGTGGTGCTGGCGCCATCGACCCATTCGTTGACCTGCGCGATCACGATGCCGCCGGAGAACGCGGTGGCTTCGACGATGGCCGGCGTGTCCTCGGTGTTCGGGCCGGTGTAGAGGTTGCCTTGCGCGTCGGCTGCATGCGCCGCCACGAGCGCGACCTTCGGCGTCAGGTCGACGAAGTAGCGGGCGAAGAGTTCGAGGTAAGTGTGGATCGCGCCGATCTCGATCCGGTTGGCCGACACCAGCTTGGCCAGGCGCGCACCTTGCGGGCCCGAGAAGCTGAAGTCGAGCCGGCTCGCGATGCCGTTCTCGAAGACGTCCAGGTGCTCGGGCAGCGCCAGCACCGACTGCACCATGTGCAGGCCGTGCACCCGCTGCGGGTCCACCTGCATCAGCGACTGCGCGAGGAAGTCGGCCTGCTTCTGGTTGTTGCCTTCGAGGCAGACGCGGTCGCCCGGCTCCAGCGCGGCTTCGAGCAGCGCGACGACCGCATCGGTGGCCACGCGCTTGCCCGTCAGTCGGCCACCGAGCGCATCGGCCACCCGCGCCAGCCGTGCGGCGCGGTTGTCGGCCTTGGTGTTCCAGTTCATGCGGTCCATGTTTGTGCTTTCAACCTACCAGGGCCTTGGTGGCCAGGAAGAGCACCGACGGGCCCATCAGGCAACCCAGGCCGGTGTGGAATGTGGCGACGAGCGCGCCATACGGCACCAGCTTGCGGTCGGTGGCCGCGAGGCCCGCCGACACGCCGCTCACGGTGCCGGCGAGGCCGCCGAACACCATTGCCGAGCGCGGCGTCTTCAGTGCCAGGAAGCGCGCCGCGATGGGCGTGCCGACCATCACGATGATCGCCTTGACGAGGCCGGTGGCGATGCTCAGCGCCATCACGTCAGGCGTCGCGCCGATGGCCGCGCCCGTGACTGGCCCGACGATGTAGGTGACGGCGCCGGCGCCGATGGTGGTCATGCTGACGGCGTCCGAATAGCCAAAGGCACGTGCGATGCTGGCGCCCACGATGAAGGGCAGCACCGTGCCCAGCACCAGCGACACCGCGCCGATCATGCCCGCCTTGCGCGCCTCGGTCGCCTGCACCTCGAAGGCGGTCGCGACGATGGCGAAGTCCCGCAGCATCGAGCCGCCCATCAGGCCGATGCCGCCGAACAGCGACATGTCCGCGAGGCCCTTGTGGCCGCCGGTCTGCGTGCCGCCCCAGTAGGCCAGGGCCAGGCCGATGACGATTGCGATGGCCGAGCCGTGCACGCGGCCGAAGGTGAGCCGGCGCGAGATCTGGCCCGACAGCAGCATGACCAGGCCCACGAGCGCGAAGGCGGTGACCAGCCCGTTCTGGGCGGCGGCTTTCTGGATGATTTCAATCATGGTGTTCACTCCGCGTCGGCCAGCAGGGGGTTGTCGTGCAGCATGGGCTCGGGGGCCGCTTCCTCGCCGATGCGCTCGGTGCGGTTGAGCGCGGCGATGACGCAGGCGCACACGCCGACGGCGGCGAAGGCGGAGAGCAGGGCGACCGGCCCGCCGCGCAGGGCCGAGACCATGTCCTGCTGCGCGGCCATGGCCACCACCACGGGGATGTACATCGCGCCCCAGTACTCCACGCCCAGCTCGGTGAGCTTGGGCAGCATGTCCTTGCGGGCCATGTAGATGCGGGCGACGATGAGCAGCAGCATGGCGATGCCGACGCCGCCCACGTTGGTCTTCACGCCCAGCGCCTGGCCGAGCAGGTCGCCCAGGAAGATGCCGAGCAGATGGCAGGCGGCCAGGAGCGCGGTGCCGTAGATGATCATGGGTTGTCTCCAGGGTTGTGCCGCGGCGGCGGCTTCGAGGACTTGGCGCCGCCCGACGAGCGACGGCGCTGATCCATGAGCTGCACGGTATCGGCGAGCCCTGGCCCTGATCAATCAAGCCCGGCGGTGAACCGTTGCAGCAGCCGAAACGATCGGGGGTTAACCCTTGGTTCCTTGAAGCGCTGGAGAGCCGCCCGTCAGTCGGCTTCGGCCTTGTAGCTGCGGCAGGTGGCCAGCAGCGCCAGCAGGTTCGGGTCACGCTCGCGGGTGCGCAGGAAGCTGACGCTGATCTTCTGGCGCAGCGAGAACCTGGCCTGCAGGGGAATGAGCTGCACCTTCCTGGGCAGCACACTGCGCACGCGCCCCGGCAGGAGCGTGCAGCCCACCCCGCCGCTCACGAGGTTCATCAGCGAGAAGATGTCGCCCGTCTTCATTACCACGTTGGGCGTGAACTGGGCGACGCGAAACGCCTCCATGAAGCCGCTGGAAGTGACGAAGCCATCGTTCAGGCTCACGAAGCGCTCGTCGGCGCAGGTGCTCAGGTCGATCTCGGTTTGCCTCGCGTAGCGCGAACCTTCAGGCGCCGCGAAGAAGATGTCGTCTTCGAACAGCAACTGCGATTCGATGTCCGGCGCGCCGTCCGGCATGCCGATCAACGCGGCATCGATCGCTCCGTCATGCAGCTTGCGCAGCAGGTCGGTGTTCGAGCCGAGCACGAGCTCGGTCTGAATCTCGGACTTGCGCAGTTTCAGGCCCATCACCAAGGCGGGCACCACGCGGCTGGTCAGGGAGTAGAGCGAGCCGATGCGGATGCGATCGGCCGCGTAGCCGGCCAGTTCGCGGGTGGAGCGAATGCCCTCGGACATCGTGCGCAGCACCTCGCGCGCCGTGTCCGCCAGCGCTTGCGCCGCATCGTTCGGAATCAGGTTGCGCCCTTCCATGCGAAAGAGCGCGCACCGGGTGCCCGTCTCCAGCGAATGGAGCGCGCGGTGGACGCTCGCGGTGCTGACCCCGAGTTGTTCGGCCGCACGCGCGAGGTTCCCTGTCTCCATGAACGCCAGCAGGATCTCCAGCTTGCGAAAGGTGATCTCGTCGTCGATGCGTGCAGTCATGTCCGGGCCTCTCAGCCATTGCTGATGGCTCTTGTGAGCCTCGCGCGATCAGGCTTTGTACACCGATGCGTTCCTCCGCATTCATGGTGGCAACGACAAGTTCCTCGTCTCGTGCTACTTCGCCTGCCCTTTCTTCGCCGCCTCCAGCTCCGCCGCCAGCCGCTTCTCCCGCATCTTCTGCAGCTCCGCCTCCTCGTAACGCTTCCTCGCCTCCTGCTGCCGCAGCATCTCCTGGTGCCGCTGCTCGGCCACCTCTTCTTCGCTCGGCCCCTCGTCGATGGTCAGCGACATGAAGGCCGACGAAGGCGGCTCGCCGCGTTCGCTCTTGAGCTTGATGTGCAGGCGCAACTCGTTGGCTGAATCGGCGTTGCGCAGCGCCTCGTCGAAGCTGATGAGGCCTTCGTTGTAGAGCTCGAACAGCGCCCAGTCGAAGGTGCGCATGCCCAGCTCGCGTGAGCGGGACATGATGGTCTTGATCTCGTTGAACTGGCCGGTGACGATCTTCTCGGAGATGGTCGGCGTGTTGAGCAGGATCTCGATGGCCGCGGCGCGGCCGTTGCCGTCCTCGCGGCGCACCAGGCGCTGCGAGACGATGGCGCGCAGGTTGGCCGACAGGTCCATCAGGAGCTGCGTGCGCCGCTCCTCGGGAAAGAAGTTGACGATGCGCTCGATGGTCTGGCTCGCGCTGTTGGCGTGCAGCGTGCCCAGGCACAGGTGCCCCGTCTCCGCGAAGGAGATGGCGTGCTCCATGGTCTCGGTGTCGCGGATCTCTCCGATCAGGATCACATCGGGCGCCTGCCGCAATGTGTTCTTCAGCGCGTTGTGCCAAGACTTCGTGTCCACGCCCACTTCGCGGTGCGTCACGAGCGACATGCGCGGCGGATGCACGTATTCCACCGGGTCTTCGACGGTGATGATGTGGCCGCCCGACGTGCGGTTGCGGTGGTCCACCATGGCCGCGAGCGTGGTCGACTTGCCGGAACCCGTGGCGCCGACGACGAGCACAAGGCCACGCTTGGTCATCACCACGTCCTTGAGAATCTCGGGCAGCTTCAGCTTCTCGAAGTTCGGAATCTCCGACGCGATGGTGCGGATCACCATGCCCACCGTCTGCTGCTGCATGTAGACGTTGACCCGAAAGCGCGAGACGCCGGGAATGCTGATGGCGAAGTTGCACTCCATCTCGCGCTCGAACTCTTCGCGCTGGCCGGCGGTCATGAGCGACTGCGCCAGCATGCGGCTCACCTCGGGCCCGAGCTTCTGCGCGGTGAGCGGCTTCATGCTGCCGTGCGCCTTCATGCTGGGCGGGAAGTCGGCGGACACGAACAAGTCCGACCCGCCTGCCTGGTTCATGGCGGCGAGCAGCTTGTGCATGTAGGCGCGTGCCTGGTCTTCGGTGAAGGCGGTCATGGGCGCGGGGCCCATTCTGTGGTCGATTGCAGGCCCATCGGCGGATGGCCTTGCGCCCGGCGGGGCCACCGCGAACGCGCGAGCCTTCACTGCTCGAGTCCGCCGGGGTGGCGCGACAGACGAAAGGGCCCGGCTCGATGAGGAACAAACCTCACCGAGCCGGGCACTGCAGCCGGTTATTTCGGGCTGCTGATGTACGCCGAAAGGTCCAGCAAGTCTTGGGCACTGAACCGTGTGTTCAGGCCCGCGCTCACGTGTTGACTCTCCTTGAGGACGGTCGTCAGCCCGCTGACCGTCGCGACCTTCGAGTCACTCGCCTTGCTCGTGCCGTGACAGCCTGAGCAGTTCGTGTTGTACAGGGTCATCCCTGTCGCAACAACGCCGACTGGGGGCGGAGGCGGCGGAGGCGGCGGAGGTGGCGGAGGTGGCGGAGGTGGCGGAGGTGGCGGAGGTGGCGGAGGTG
>CBIHOF010000025.1:0-76715 GCA_966211955.1 uncultured Comamonadaceae bacterium
CCTACGCGCCTTGCCGCACAGCGAAGGACTTACACCACTTCCTGGGACATCAACTTGCGTCGTCCTTGAACAACCTATGACGATCGGCTGGCGGTCCGACATTTGCACATCTCTTGCTCTGAAGCCGCAAGATGTGAAGCCGATACCGACACACACCTTGCGCGACGCTGACTCGACTGGCCGGTGCACTGAGTACTGCGCCACCGAAGGAAGCACACCCGCGACGACATCGATGCACGGCCTGCTCCCATGAGACCTCGACGTGCCGCGCCGCTGGCGACTGCCGCGCGACGTCGCGTCGCACATCCTCGAACGCCATGACCGAGCCTGTCATCACGCTGCCGGGCGGTTCGCTGGACCTGCTCGGAGGGCGCGTGCTCCGCAATGGTGAGCCGGTGAAGGTCGAGCCGCGTGCGTGGCGCGTGCTGCAGCAACTCGCCCGCTTTCGCCATCGCGTGGTCACGAAGGAGGAGCTGCTCGCTGCGCTGGGGCCCGAGGGCGAGGTGTCCGACGGCGCCCTGCGGCAGGCCGTGCGGGCGGCCCGGCGGGCCATCGGTGACGAGGGTCCCGCGCCGATCATTCGCTTGATCCCGCGCGTCGGCTACATCCTCGACGTCCCGGCGGCGCAGGCGCCGGAGCGGCCCCCTGCGGAATTGCTGCCCGAGAGCATCCCGTCGGTGATCATCGGGCCGCTGCGCAACGAGACCGGAGCGCAGTGCCCTCCATGGGTGGCACACGGCTTGGCGGCCTGCATCGCACATGGCCTGTCGATCGACGGACGCCTGCAGGTGCAGGACGCGCTGTCACTGGAGAGGTCCTGGCCCCAAAGTCAGCAGCGGCTGCTCCAGATGCTGCGGGCGGCCGGCGCACGGCATGCGGTGGTCGGTTCATTGCGGATCGCGGGCCGCGAACTCGCGCTGGATCTGCAGGTTCACGATCACGACGAGGAGACCGTCATCTCGGTGCGCGCCGCTGAGCTTGCAGGGCTCGTCATTCCCGCCGTCGAGGCATTGCGGCAGCAACTGCTGGGCGCCGGTGCGCGTGAGGCACGGGCGGACGAACTGGGGCGCTGTTCGCTGCTGTCGATCGAGTTGTTCGCACGCGCCAAGTACTGCGCTGCCCTGCACAGCCATGCTGCTGCGTTGCGGGCGCTCGAACTGCTGCAACGGCTCGAGCCGGGCTTTCCTCGCCTCGAGCTGGAACTGCTGCGTGCACAGGCCGTCTGTGGCAGCGACGATGGGCCGGCCAGCGCGCAACGGCTGCTGGAAGCCGCGAGTCGCGACGGCGACAAGGCCCTCGAAGCAGAGGTGCGCCGGTGGATCGGGACCCTGCACAACGTGAAGGGACGGTTGCGCGATGGCGCGCAGAGCCTGGAGCAGGCCCTCGTGCTGGGTCGCCACTGCATGCCGCCGCACTGGCAGGGTCAGACCTTGACGCTGCTGGCATCCGTCGGGTGCCGCCTCGGCGAGCTGCATTCCGTGCAGACGCATCTGGACGAGGCGCAGAAGATCTTCACGCGCATCGGAAGCCATTGGGGCCTGCTGAACGTGCTGTGGCTGCGCGCGGTGATGAGCTCGCTGTCCGGCCATGCCGAGCAGTCCATGCGGTGGAACAGAAAGCTCGTGAGCATTGCACGCAGGCTCAATGCCAACACCGCGCTGGTGAGCGTGTGTCTCAATCTGGCCGGCGACCTGGTCTACGCGGACCGGCTGGAGGAGGCACGCGGCTGTGCGGAGGAGGCGACCGCCACCGCACTGGCCATCGAGGCGCCGGCGAAGCTGTTGCGCACCGTGATCAACATCCACTGCCTGGTCCATCGCCAGCAAGGTCGCCCGGATGCGGCGGCGGAATTGATGTCGCTGCTGCCGCAGCCCGTCGAAGGGCAGGATGATGGCTACCTCTGGCAGGCCCGCGGACATGCGGCCATGGCGGCCGGCCATGTCGACGAGGCGGCGGACAACTTCATGCGCGCCGCGGCCGAGTGCCGTGGTCGCGCCAACCGCATCGCCGAAGCGCCTCTGCTGCCCTGGCTCGTGGAGGCCCTGGTGCTCAGCGGGCGCCTGCAGCTCGCGCAGGCGGAGCTCGACCGCGCCGGCGCACAGCCCCATCTGCAGGACGAGAGCACCATCGCGAACCTGCTGTACCCGCGCGCGCTGCTCGCCCGCCGGCGCGAGCAGAAGCCGGAGACGCAGACGCTGCTCGCGTGCCTGGCCACTGCGCCGGCCGCATTGCCGCTCTTCCGTCGGCTGGGGCGGGAGCTGTCTGTCATGCCGGCCGACCCACAGGGCATGCCGCCGGTGCCGATCACGCCACCGAACAGCATGATGCGCCGCGAATACCGGTTCGCCAGTTGCGTGGTCGACGTGGAGCGCCGGGAGCTGTGGGTCGACGGTCGGCGGCATACCATGGAGCCCAAGCCGTTCGACTTGCTCGTGCACCTGGTGCGCAATCGGCACCGCGTGGTGACGCGCGACGAACTGCTCGACACGGTGTGGGACGAAGCGGGCGGCTCGCCGGAAGTGATCGCACAGGCGATCGCCAAGATCCGCCGGGTCATGCGGCGAAGCAAGACGCACGCGGTGCGGGTGGAAACCGTCTATGGCAAAGGGTTCCGGTTGCTGGCCGAAGCGCCAGTGGAGCCCTCTGACGACACCGCCACGGCGCTGCTGTCGGAGGTGCACCGGCGGCAGCAACAGCGCCTTGCGGTCGTGCCGCTGCCGTATCAAGACCCCGCCGTCGGCGTGCACGATCATGACTTCAGGTATCCGTTGCAGGTTCTCGGCTACACGCTGGCCGTGCATTCGCAACGACACCTCGTGTCCGCGGCCGAGGTCCGTGAGACTCTTGATGCCAGTGCCGTGGCCACGCCGGAGGCGATTGCAGTCGCCCTGGCCAGCCGCGTGCCCGGCGTGCAAGTCCTGTTCGCCCGGATGGCGCGCCGCGGCGAGGCCCTGTCGCTGGACTACGTGCTCGTGTCGCCTGCAGCCCGCATCGAGGGCAGCATGCTCGACCGATCGCCGACGGCGCTCGGGCGGCGACTGGCCGCCAAGTTGCTGCGGCATTTCCGTGCCGATAGCGTGCAGTCACGCATCGCTGCAGAGAAGGAAGACGCCTGGGTGACCCAGATGGTCGACCTTGCGTCGTGCGCTGCCGAGGAACGCCGTTGCGACGAAGCGTTGCGCGTCCTCGATGTGGTCCTCGACCAGGATCCCGACCATGCGCTGGCGGCGGATCTGAAGGCACGCATCCACGACGGTAGCGGGCAGGATGGGGCGCCCATCTCCAGCACGTCCCTACCTTGATCGAAGCGATCAGCGTGACGGCGACGACGGACATGGGCTGTGATGTGGCGCCGCGGCAGCCTTGCGCCAATCACTGATACCTGGACGGCTGGTCGCACCCGATCGCATCGAGCGGGTTGCGCGCAGCGCTTCCTGTCCGACGATCTTGCCCTTGTTCTGCATACCAGCCGCTCGTGAGCGACCGGAACTGGCCGACTCCTGCCCCACGCGCAAGTGGCGAGCTCCACAGAACTCAGACGTGGGTGAAGGCCTTGTGGCATCGGAAGGATGCGCGTCACCGGACTCCTGTCCGTCGAGCCGGCCCCAGCGACGCATCGATCTCATTGAACATCGCCGTGTCCATGGCGCCGGTGCCGCTTTCCTCGGCCAGCGACGCTGGCACGAAGCCGCCGTGGCGGATGTCGAACACATGCACCTCGCCGTCCTCGATGACGTAGTGCCAGCCGTGCAGCGTCAGGTCGCCGCGCTCGACGCGGCGCTTCACCATCGGGTAGTCCATCAGCCGTTCGAGTTGCAGCACCACCGAGCGCTGCTCCGTGCGCCGCAAGGCCTCGGGGCTGGGCTGCACGGGCAATGCGGCTTCGCGAGCCAGATCCAACCAGGCGCCGAGGTTCACGGCTTCGGGTGAGAGGTCTTCATACAAGGCCTTGATGGCGCCGCAGTGGCTGTGGCCGCACACGACGATGCGCTTGACATGCAGGTTGAGCACCGCGAATTCGATGGCAGCGGCCGTGCCGTGCAGGCCGCCATCGCGCGTACCGCAGCATGGCGGCACCAGCGCACCGACGTTGCGGACCATGAAGAGTTCGCCGGGGCCGGCCCCGGTCAGCAGGTAGGGCAGCAGGCGTGAATCGGAACAGCCGATGAACAGCGTGGACGGGTGCTGCCCCTCGTCGACGAGTTCCCGGAACTGCGTGCGGTACTGCGGAAACGCGTGGTCGTGGAACCGCCTGAGTCGCTGGATCAGGTCGTCGGCCATCACTGCACGAGGGGCGTGTCGGCGGCGTCCAGCGACACGCCCTCCAGTTGCGCCTTGCCGGCCAGCAACTGCAGGTACTGGCGCAGGGCATTGACCCAGGCTTGTTGCCGCAATGTCAGCGCCACGGCGGCACGCACCTCGGCAAACACCGGTGCCGCGCCGGCGTCTCGTGCACGCACCTCCACCACATGCAGGCCGAAGCGGCTGTGCACCAGCCTCGGCAACACGCCAACCGTGTCCTGGCCGAAGACCTCGCGTGCGAACTCGGGCGCGCAATCGTCGCGGCTCACCCAGCCCAGGTCGCCGCCAGCGGTGGTGCCGGTGGGGCAGTTGGACCAATGCGCCGCGGCCTGCCCGAAGGCATCGCTGTCGGGGTCGGCGCACCGCAGCTCGTAGAGCAGGGCTTCGGCCCGCTGGCGCAGGGCCTGCACGTCGACCCCCGGCGTCACCGCAAAGAGCACATGGCGCAGCTGCAGCCGCTCGCCGCGGCCATAGGCCTGCGGGTGGGCATCGAAGTGGCGCTGGCAGGCCTGGTCCGACGGGTCGGGCACTTGCAGCGTGCGGTCGAGCAGCGCTTCGATCGCATCGCCGGTCGAGTCGGTCCGGATGCCGGCCGCAACGGCCGCCTGCCGCAGCAGCTCGGTGCAGGCACGCTGGCGCAGCGTGGTGGCATCAAGTTCTTCGTCGGGCGCATGCAGTGCGACACCGTTGACGCTGGCAAGGGTGGATGTGGCAATCATCGGTTCACTCCTCAAGCATCGACACGGTGCGTGTGCACAGGGTGCATGGCGGCCGGTCGGTTGGCATGCGGCACGGGTTGCACCGCCGGCGGCACGGCACGTGGCTGCGGCGTGAGGTGGGCGGCCGGAAGGTTCAGCCGCCGGCTGCGCACCACCTGGTAGGGCCGCAGGGCATAGGCGAGCGTGCCGAAGCCGCTCCACACATGCACGAGCCGCGTGAAGGGGAAGACGAGGAAGATGCTCATGCCCAGCACCATGTGCGCCTTGAACACCCAGCTCGCATCGCCCAGCAGTTCGACGCCGCCGCTGCGGAAGGTCACGATGCGCTGCGCCCATTCGGCCAGGCGAATCATCATGCTGCCGTCCAGGTGCTGGGCTGACAGCGCAATCGTCCCGAGACCCAGCGCGAACTGCGCCCACAGCAGGACCAGAAGCACGATGTCGCTGGTCTTCGACGTGGCGCGGATGCGTTCGTCGAACAGGCGCCGGTGCAGGAGCAGCGTGAGCCCGATGAACCCGAGGATGCCGAACAAGCCACCGGACACCATCGCCACCACCTGCTTGTGGCCGGCACTGATGACGGGCTCGTAGAGGAAGTGCGGCGTCAACATGCCCACCGTGTGGCCGGCGAACAGGAAGAGGATGCCCACATGGAAGAGGTTGCTGCCCCAGCGCAGGCTGCCTGTGCGCAGCAGCTGCGAGGAGTCGCTCTTCCAGGTGTACTGGTCGCGGTCGAAGCGAATCAGGCTGCCGAGCAGGAACACCGTGAGGCAGATGTATGGGTAGTAGCCGAAGAGCAGCGTGTCGATCCAGGGCGTGTTCATGCGGACGCTCCTTGCGTGGGTGCGGCAGCCTTGCGGACGATGTGGATGGGCTGCGGCGCGTCGGGCCTAGCCTGGCCGCGGGTGCTGCAGCCGTCGAAGGCGGGCGGCTCGGCCCAGGCCTCGTCGAGCGCGGGTTCCAGCGCCACGGCCACGGCCTGCACCTTCTGGCCGCTCAGCTCGAGCACGGCGGCAATCGCCGAGGCATACGGGCTCTCGCGTTCCAGCAGCGCGCTGAAGATGGCGGTGAGCACGTGCGCCACTTCGCCCAGGAATTCGCGCGCCACGGGCTCGGGCTGGGTGGAGGCGAACTCCAGCACGATGGGCAGGTGGTCGGGCAGCTCGCTGCCTTCGAGCCGCAGGCCTGCTGATTCATAGGTCTTCTGCAAGTCGACGAGCGCCGGGCCGCGGTCGCGCGAGTCGCCATGCACGTGCTCGAAGAGATGCAGCGAGGTGGCACGTCCGCGGTCGAAGGTGTCGACATAGCGGGCCTCGACCTCGAACGGGTCGCTCGCGGACATCCAGCGCATCAGCGCATCGAGCTCGGACAGGCGCGAGCGCGAGAGTCCGCAGTCGCGGTCCAATGCGTCGCCGAGTTCGGGCAGCGCGGCGCGCAGCCCGTCATTGGGATAGCCGAGCAGGGCGCCCAGCACGCGCAGCGTCAGAGAGTGTCTGTTCTTCATGTCTTGTGCCCTCAGACGGTCGCCTTGATGGGAATGGTCCGGCGCTTCTTGCCGCCGAACAGCGAGGTCTCGCTCGCGCCATCCGAGCAGCCGTTGCCGAACGAGAAGCCGCAGTCGCCGCGCATGTCGAAGGCGTTCTCCGCGTATTCGCGGTGCGTGGTGGGGATGACGAAGCGGTCTTCGTAGTTGGCGATGGCCATCACCTGGTACATCTCTTCAACCTGCGCCGCGCCCATGCCCACGCTGTGGAGCAGGTCGTGGTTCTCCACGCCATCCACATGCTTGCCGCGCTGGTAGGCACGCATGGCCAGCATGCGCTCCAGCGCGATCTCCACCGGCGCGGTGTCGCCGGCGGTCAGCAGGTTGGCAAGGTACTGCACGGGAATGCGCAACTGCTTCACGTCCGGGATCTCGCCGTTGACGCCGATGTGGCCGGCGTTCGCGGCCGCGGTGATGGGCGACAGCGGCGGCACGTACCAGACCATGGGCAGCGTGCGGTACTCCGGGTGCAGCGGCAGGGCCACCTTCCACTCCATGGCCATCTTCCAGACGGGGCTCTTCTTCGCGCCTTCGATCCACGCTTCCGGGATGCCGTCGGCACGCGCCTGGGCAATCACCGCCGGGTCGTTGGGGTCGAGGAAGATGTCGCACTGTGCCTGGTAGAGGTCGCGGTCGCGCTCGGTGCTGGCGGCTTCGGCGATGCGGTCGGCGTCATACAGCATCACGCCCAGGTAGCGGATGCGGCCGACGCAGGTCTCGGAGCACACCGTCGGCTGGCCGGCTTCGATGCGCGGGTAGCAGAAGATGCACTTCTCGGCCTTGCCGCTTTGCCAGTTGTAGTAGATCTTCTTGTATGGGCAGCCCGACACGCACATGCGCCAACCGCGGCACTTGTCCTGGTCGATGAGCACGATGCCGTCTTCCTCGCGCTTGTAGATCGAGCCCGAGGGGCACGACGCCACGCACGCCGGGTTCAGGCAGTGCTCGCACAAGCGGGGCAGGTACATCATGAAGGTGTTCTCGAACTGGCCGTAGATGTCCTTCTGCGCCTGCTCGAAGTTCGCTTCGAAGTTCTTGTCCTTCGAGCGCTTGCTGAACTCGCCGCCGAGGATCTCTTCCCAGTTCGGGCCCCACTCGATCTTCTCCATCCGCTTGCCGGTGATGAGGCTGCGCGGCCTGGCGGTGGGCGCGGCCTTGGATTCAGGCGCCGATTGCAGGTGGTCGTAGTCGAAGGTGAAAGGCTCGTAGTAGTCGTCGATCTGCGGCAGGTTGGGGTTGGCGAAGATGCGCATCAGGAGCTTCCACTTGCCGCCCTGGCGCGGCTCGATGGAGCCGTCGGCATTGCGGATCCATCCGCCGTTCCATTTGTCCTGGTTCTCCCACTCCTTGGGGTACCCGATGCCGGGCTTGGTCTCGACGTTGTTGAACCAGGCGTACTCCATGCCCGGCCGGTTGGTCCAGACGTTCTTGCAGGTGACCGAACAGGTGTGGCAGCCGATGCACTTGTCCAGGTTGAGCACCATGCCTATTTGCGCGCGGACCTTCATGCCTGTTCTCCCTTGCCTTCTTCGTCGAGCCAATCGACCTTGTTCATCTTGCGAACCACCACGAATTCATCCCGGTTGGTACCGATCGTTCCGTAGTAATTGAAGCCGTAGCTCAGCTGCGCATACCCCCCGATCATGTGGGTGGGCTTCGTGACGATGCGCGTCACCGAGTTGTGGATGCCACCGCGCTGCCCGGTGATCTCCGAGCCCGGCGTGTTGATGGTCTTCTCCTGTGCGTGGTACATGAGCGTCATGCCGCGGTTCACGCGCTGGCTCACGACCGCACGCGCCGCGATGGCGCCGTTGGCGTTGTAGAGCTCGATCCAGTCGTTGTCGACGATGCCCGCGTCTCGCGCGTCGTCTTCGCTCAGCCACACCACCGGCCCGCCGCGGTTGAGCGTGAGCATCATCAGGTTGTCGCTGTAGGTGGAGTGGATGCCCCACTTCTGGTGCGGCGTGATGAAGTTCAGCGTCACTTCCTTGTTGCCGTTCGGCTTGATGCCGCGGATGCCCGCGACGGCCTTCATGTCGACAGGCGGCCGGTAGCTCGTGAACTCCTCGCCGAAGGCGCGCATCCAGGCGTGGTCCTGGTAGAACTGCTGGCGCCCGGTGAGCGTGCGCCAGGGGATGAGCTCGTGCACGTTGGTGTAGCCGGCGTTGTACGAGACCTTCTCGCTTTCCAGCCCGCTCCAGGTGGGCGACGAGATGATCTTGCGTGGCTGCGCCTGCACGTCGCGAAAGCGGATCTTCTCGTCCTCGCGATGCTGCGCCAGGTGCGCATGCTCGCGGCCGGTGATCTTGCTCAGCGCCTCCCAGGCCTTTACCGCCACGTGGCCGTTGGTCTCGGGCGCGAGCATGAGGATCACCTCGGTCGCGTCGATGTCGGTCTCGATCTTCGGCATGCCCTTGGTGGGGCCCTCGGTGTGCACGCGGCCGTTCAGTTCGGCCAGCTGCCGCACCTCCTCAGCGGTGTTCCACGAGATGCCCTTGCCGCCGTTGCCTGCCTTCTCCATTAAGGGGCCGAGCGAGGTGAAGCGCGCATAGGTGGCCGGGTAGTCGCGCTCCACGACGGTGATCTGCGGCGCGGTCTTGCCGGGGATCAGGTCCACGTCCCCATGTTTCCAGTCTTCGACGTCGAAGGCCTGGCCGAGTTCGGCGGGCGTGTCGTGCATCAAGGGCGTGAGCACCACGTCTCGTTCAACGCCGAGGTGCCCGACGCACAGCTCGCTGAAGACGCGGGCGAAGCCCTTGTAGATCTCCCAGTCGCTCCTCGCCTGCCAGGCCGGGTCCACCGCGGTGGACAGCGGATGGATGAAGGGGTGCATGTCGCTGGTGTTGAGGTCGTTCTTCTCGTACCAGGTGGCGGTGGGCAGCACGATGTCGGAGTACAGGCAGGTCGTGCTCATGCGGAAGTCGAGCGTGACGATGAGGTCGAGCTTTCCTTCGGGCGCCTTGTCGTGCCAGCGGACTTCTTTCGGCTTCGCGTCATCAGCGCCCAGGTCCTTGCCTTGCACGCCATGGGACGTTCCGAGGAAGTGCTTGAGGAAGTACTCATGCCCCTTGCCTGACGAGCCGAGGATGTTGGAGCGCCACACGAACATGTTGCGCGGCCAGTTGTCCTCGTGGTCGGGGTCTTCACAGCTCATCTGCAGCGAGCCGTCCTTGAGCGACTTGACCACGTGCGCCTTCACGTCGCCGGCCGCGGCGCCATCGCGCGCCACCTGCAGCGGGTTGGTCTTGAGCTGCGGCGCCGAAGGCAGCCAGCCCATGCGCTCGGCGCGCACGTTGTAGTCGATGAGGCTGCCGCCGAACTCTTTCTTGTCGGCCAGCGGTGAGAGGATCTCGCCCACGCCCAGCTTCTCGTAGCGCCACTGGTCGGTGTGCGCGTAGAAGAAGCTGGTGCTGTTCATTTGCCGGGGCGGCCTGGACCAGTCCAGCGCGAAGGCCAGTGCCGTCCAGCCGGTTTGCGGGCGCAGCTTTTCCTGCCCCACGTAATGCGCCCAACCGCCGCCGCTTTGCCCGATGCAGCCGCACAGCATCAGCATGTTGATGATGCCGCGGTAGTTCATGTCGCAGTGGTACCAGTGGTTCATCGCCGCGCCGATGATCACCATCGACTTTCCGCGCGTCTTGTCGGCGTTGTCGGCGAACTGCCGTGCCACGGTGATGACCTGTGCGCGCGGCACGCCGGTGATCTTCTCCTGCCAGGCCGGCGTGTAGGCCGCGTCGTCGTCGTAGTTCTTCGCGCCGTCGCCGTAGCCGCGCTCGATCCCGTAGTGCGCGGCCATCAGGTCGAACACGGTCGCCACGATCGCTTCGCGCTCGGCGCCTGCCTTGCCAAGGCGGATGCGTTGCACCGGCACCTTGCGCACCAGCACGTCGCCGCCTTGTTCGTTCGCCTTGAAGTGCGGCGTCTCGATGCCGGCGAAGTAGGGGAAGGCCACCTCGGCCACGTCGTGCGGCTCGGTGCCTTCGCTCACCGACAGGCGCAGCCTTACCTGCTCGCCGTGGCGGGCTTCCTTGTCCTCGAGGTTCCACTTGCCCGTGTCGGGCGAGCCGTCGGTGGTCCAGCGGAAGCCGACGGAGCCATGCGGCAATACCACGCGTCCGCCTTCGTCGAAGGCGAGCGTCTTCCAGTCGGGGTTGTTCTGCTGGCCGAGCTTGCCGTTGAAGTCGCTCGCACGCAGGTAGCGCTGGCTTGCCAGCACCTTGCGGCCATCGGCAAGCGTCTTCTCTTCGAGCTGCACGAGCATCGGCAGGTCGGTGTAGCGGCGCGCATAGTCGTCGAAGTATTCCGACCGCTTGTCGAAATAGAACTCCTTCAGGATCACGTGCCCCATCGCCATCGCAAGCGCCGCATCGGTGCCCTGCTTGGGATGCATCCACAGGTCGGCAAGCTTGCTGACCTCGGCGTAGTCGGGCGTGATCGCCACCGTCTTGGCGCCTTTGTAGCGCACCTCGGTGAAGAAGTGGGCGTCCGGCGTGCGCGTCTGCGGCACGTTGGAGCCCCAGGCGATGATGAAGGTGCTGTTGTACCAATCGGCCGATTCCGGCACGTCGGTCTGCTCGCCCCAGGTTTGCGGGCTGGAAGGCGGCAGGTCGCAGTACCAGTCGTAGAAGCTCATGCACACGCCGCCGATGAGCGACAGGTAGCGCGAGCCCGCGGCGTAGCTCACCATGCTCATCGCCGGGATGGGAGAGAAGCCGATGATGCGGTCCGGCCCGTGCTTCTTGATGGTGTGGATGTTGGCCGCGGCGACGATCTGGTTCACCTCGTCCCAGGTGGACCGCACGAAGCCGCCGAGCCCGCGCTGGCGCGTCCACTCCTCGCGGGCGGAGCTCTCGACCAGGCTCTCCCAGGCATCCACCGGGCTCTTCGCGCCGGCAAGCGCCGCCCGCCAATGCTTGAGCAGCCGGCCACGCACCATCGGGTACTTCACGCGGTTGGCGCTGTACAGGTACCAGGAATACGAAGCGCCGCGGGCACAGCCGCGCGGCTCGTGGTTGGGCAGGTCGGGGCGCGTGCGTGGGTAGTCCGTCTGCTGTGTTTCCCAGGTGACGATGCCGCCCTTGACGTAGATCTTCCACGAGCATGAGCCCGTGCAGTTCGTGCCGTGGGTGGACCGCACGATCTTGTCGTGCTGCCATCGGCTGCGGTAGGCATCCTCCCAGGTCCGGTCTTCGCCGGTGGTGACGCCATGGTCATCCGCGAAGTTCTCGCGCGCTTGCGAGAAGTGGGTGAGTCGGTCGAGAAAGTGGCTCATCAGGAACTCCGGGGGTCAGCAGGGCGTGGGCGCGTTGCGGCGCGAGTAGTTCCACCACGTGACGGCGATGCACACGACGTAGAAGACGAAGAAGGTGTAGAGCGCGGCCTCCGGCCCGCCGGTCAGCGAGATCGAGCTGCCGTAGCTCTTGGGGATGAAGAAGCCGCCGTAGGCTGCGATCGCGGCGGTGAAGCCGAGCGTGGCCGCGCCTTCGGTGTTCCCTTCCTTCGTGGCACGCGCCACGGCCAGCGCATCGGCCTTGTTCACGCCGCGCAAGGCTTGGTTGAGGAAGATCACCGGGATCATGCGGAAGGTCGAGCCGTTGCCGATGCCCGTGGTGCAGAACAGCACGAGGAACATCAGGAAGAAGCCGGTGAAGTCACCGTCGTTCGGGCCGATGGGCATGGCAAGCGTCGCGTTGCCGCCCTTGGGCAGGAAGTACAGCACCCCCACCACGGCAGCAGCCATCACGATGAAGTTCCAGAAGGTCACTCGCGCGCCGCCCAGCTTGTCGGCGAGCCACCCGCCGAAGGGCCGCACCACCGCGCCCACCAAGGGCCCGAGCCAGGCGTAGGCGAGCGGGTTCACGCCGGGGAACTGGCTCTTGATCAGGAGCGGGAAGCCCGCCGCATAGCCGATGAACGAGCCGAAGGTGCCCAGGTACAGCAGGCACATCAGCCAGTTGTCCTTGCGCCCGAAGATGGCCGCCTGCGTGGCGAACGAGGCCTTCGCATCGGCGATGTCGTTCATGCCGAACCACGCGACGACCGAGGCAAGGGCGATCCACGGCACCCAGATGAAGGCGGCGTTCTGCGTCCACACCTGCAGCGTCTGGTTGTTCTTGACGATGGTCTGCGCGTCGCCGCCGAAGATGCCGAAGATGCCCGCGGTGACGACCAGCGGGCTCAGGAACTGCACCACCGACACGCCCAGGTTTCCGAGGCCCGCGTTCACGCCCAGCGCCGAGCCCTTGCGCTCCTTCGGGAAGAAGAAGCTGATGTTGGCCATGCTGGAGCTGAAGTTGCCGCCGCCCAGGCCGCACAGCAGCGCGAGCATCAGCATCGTCGGGTAGGTGGTGGTCTTGTCCTGTACCGCGTAGCCGATGCCGATGGCCGGGATCAGCAAGGTGGCGGTGGAGATGGCCGTCCAGCGCCGGCCGCCGACCAGCGGCACGATGAAGGAATAGAAGATGCGCAGCGTCGCGCCCGACAGCGCCGGCGCCGCGGCCAGCCAGAAGAGCTGGTTGGTGGAGTACCTGAAGCCGAGCGCGGGCAGGCCCACGGCCACCACGCTCCACACCTGCCACACGGCGAAGGCGAGGAAGAGCGCGGGCACGCTGATCCACAGGTTGAGCTTGGCGATGGCCTCGCCTTCGCGTTCCCAGAAGGCCTTGTCTTCCGGGGTCCAGACCGAGAGCACGCGCCCGGGTTTGGGCGGTGCGACGACGGTGGTGGTCATGAATTTCTCCTTGGTTTGACGCTTACGCAGCCAGCGGTGAAAGCCCGGCATGCGGCCCCATCACTTCGGTGCGGCGGACTTCGGTGAAGTACATCCAGATGAGCGACACCCACACCACGCCGTACATCAGCATGAAGGCCGACGAGCGGATGCCGGTGAGGTCCATCAGCGCGCCGAACATGATCGGCAGGACGAAGCCGCCCATGCCGCCCGCCAGGCCCACGATGCCGCTGATGGCGCCGATGTTGGTGGGGTAGGCGTCGCTGATGTACTTGAAGGTGCTGGCCTTGCCGAAGGCCCAGGCGATGCCGAGGATGAACATGAGGCCGGTGAAGGCGTAGACGTTCAGCCCGACGTGGAAGGTCTTGATGCCGTTGACGGTGACGACAGAGAAGTCGGTCTGCGGGTAGCTGAGCAGGAAGAGGCAGATCCAGCTCACCCACATGACCCACCAGGTGATGTTGTGCGCGCCGTACTTGTCCGACAGCCAGCCGCCGATGGCGCGCAGCACGCCGCCGGGCAGCGAGAAGCAGGCCGCCAGCAAGGCAGCGGTGCGGATGTCCAGCCCGAATTCGCCCACGTAGTACTGCACCATCCACAGCGACAGCGCCACGTAGCCGCCGAACACGATGCTGTAGTACTGGCAGTACTTGAGGACGTTCGGGTCCTTCAGCGCCTTGAGCTGGTCACGCAGGCTCACGGTGGGCGGCACGAGGTGCGCCGGGTCGCTCGCGCTGAACATCCAGAACAGCAGCAGCGCGCCGAGCATCACCGCGGCATAGACCTGCGGCACCATCGTCCAGCCGAAGGCGACGACGAGCGCGGGCGCCACGAACTTGTTGACCGCCGCACCCGAGTTGCCGGCGCCATACACGCCCATCGCGAAGCCCTGGCGGCCCTTCGGGAACCAGCGCGCCACGTAGGGCGTGCCCACCGAGAACGAGCCGCCTGCGAGGCCGACGAACAGGCCGATGGCGAGGAAGTGCCAGTACTGCGTGGCATACGACATCAGGTAGATGGCCGGCACCGTCGTCGCCATCAAGGCGGCCATGACGACGCGCCCGCCGAAGCGATCGGTCCAGATGCCCAGCGGCACGCGGATCAGCGAGCCGGTGAGCACCGGCATGGCCGTGAGCAGGCCGAACTGCGTGGCGTTGAGGTTCAGCGCCTTCTTGATCGGGATGCCGATCACGCCGAACATCATCCACACCATGAAGCACACGGTGAAGGCGAGCGTGCTCACGATGAGCACCGACATCGCCTGTCGGCTTCGCGTGACCGGCTGCGTGGCACGCTGGTTGTGACTCTCGATGGCGATTGCCATGTTGCGCTCCTTGTTGATCTTCTTGACCGACACCACTGTCCGCCAGACGCCGCTCGGCGAACATCCTTCCGTGGGTGTTGGCAAGCGAGGCGCTTGGACGACCCCGGTGGGGGCGGGCATCGTTCGGTCGGAGTAGACGACTCGAAATCGCCGCCCTGTTTGCGTCAGATCAAGGCGGCGAACGGTGAAGCGGCCGCCGGATTCGAGTCACTTCAGGCCGTGCTCGCTCGCGAACACAGCCGCCTGCACGCGCGAGCTCAGGCCGAGCTTGCGCAGGATGTGCTGCACATGGATCTTCACCGTCGTCTCGGCGATGTCGAGCGTGCGGGCGATTTCCTTGTTGCTCGATCCGCGCGCGATCTGCGCGGTGATCTCGCGTTCGCGCGGCGACAAGGCATCGAGCGGTTGGGCCGCGGCCGGCTCTTCACCGCCTGCGCCGTTGCCTGAGCTGCGCAGGGCCTGCACCAGCTTGCCCGTGAGTTCGGGGCTCACGACCGATTCACCTGCCACGCAGCGCGTGATGGCGCCGAGCAATGCATCGCTGTCGATGGTCTTGAGGACATAGCCCTGCGCACCGCCGCGCAGTGCCGCGGCGAGATCGTCGCCGTCTTCGCTGACGGTGAGCATCAGCACCCGCGACGATGGCGACGCTTCGCGCAGGCCGGGCAGGGCATCGACGCCCCGCACGCCCGGCAAGTGGTTGTCGAGCAGGATGAGGTCGGGCTGCAGCTCGGCGGCGCGGCGCTGAGCCTCGCCCGCGTCGCCTGCCTCGCCCACCACGATGACGGTGTCGCAGTATTGCGAGAGCAGGGCGATGAGGCCGCGGCGGAACAAGGTGTGGTCATCCACCACGAGAAGGCGAAGGGGGCTGTTCATGCGGGCGTCTCCTGCGGCGTGGCTTCGCGTGGCACGGTGATCGCCACCTGGGTGCCTTGATTGGCGGACGAGCGCACCGTCACCTGTGCGCCGATGCGGCTTGCGCGCTCCTTCATGATGCGCAGGCCCACGTGGCTGTCGTCCGGCGTCTCGTCGGGGTCGAAGCCGCATCCGTCGTCAGACACCTCGAAGCGCCACTGCGGCGCCTGCTGCACCTTGAGGTGCACGGTGGTGGCATTCGCATGCTTGCGCACGTTGGACAGGGCCTCCTGCACCACGTGCAGCACCTGCACCTGCACGTCGGCCGGCAGCGGCACGCCGTGGCCCTCGATCTGCAAATCGCCCAGCAAGCCCGTCTGCTGTTCGAACTTGCGCAGGGTCGAGCGCAAGGCCGCCTCGATGTCCTGCGCGTCGGTGCGGGTGCGAAAGTGCAGCAGCAGCTCGCGAACGTCGGCGTAGCTCTCGCGCACTCCCGTGTCGATCTCGTCGATCGTGCGAGCCGTCGCCGCGCTGTCGCCGCGCCGCAGGCCGCTGCGAAGCAGTTCGACCTGGATCTTGAGGAAGGCGAGCGACTGTGCGATGGAGTCGTGCAGCTCCTGCGCGAGCAGGGCACGCTCGCTCGCCACGGCCGCCTCGCGGTCGGCCGCGGCGGCGCGAAGGCTCTCGATGCCGGCCGCGAGGTGGCTGGCCAGCGTCTCGATGAGCGAGCGTTCCTCGTCGTCCAGCTCGTGAGCCCGGCGATAGAAGAGGTTGATCTCGCCGAGCACGCGGTGATGCAGCTTCACCGGCACCGCGAGCATGGTCTCGAAGCCCGCCCGCGCGCAGTGGCCGAAGGCCGTGCTCGACGCATGGATCGGGATCGTGCGCGTGGCGGCCGATTGGGCTGCCTGGCCACAGCCGCATTGGCCGCTGGGCAGGCACTGCTCCTTCGTTGCCATCGACGGCGGCAGGCCTTCCTGCGCCAGGAGCAGGTAGTGGCGGTTGCCTTCGTCGGACCAGCGCACGGCCACGGCATCCGCATGCGCGATGGGGCGAACCATGGCCACGAAGCCGCGGGCCATGTCGTCCAGGTTGTCCGCCTGGGCCACGAATGCGCTTACCTCGTACAGCGCTGCCATCCGCTCGCGCTTGCTCTCGAGCCGCGCCGTCTTCTCGCGCACCTTGCCTTCGAGATCGTCATACACCGATTCCAGCTGCGCCGCCATCGAGTTGAAGTCGCGCGCGAGCTCGCCGAATTCATCGTGCGATGCGACGCGCACGCGCGCCGCGAAGTTGCCCCCGCGAATCGCATCCATGCCTGCGCTCAGGCGGCGCAGCGGGTCCAGCACCATGAGGTGCATGGCGTAGAGCATGAGCACTGCCGCGCCGATCGCGAGGCCGACCATCGTGAACTGCACACCGCGCAGGATCTCCGTCCAGCGCGACAGCCGCAGCTCGATGAGCGTGACGAAGCGGTCCACGTGGCTGACCATGGATTCCACCGGCAGCGTGGACGTGCCGGCCGGCTGCGCCTGGAGACTCGCGCGCAAGGCCTGCCATTCGCGGCGCACCCGCACGAACTCGGCGCGCGAGTCGTCGGTCCAGGGCACGAACAGCGGCCGCGACGGGTCGCCCGCATCCAGCAGGTCGAGGGTTGCGTTCATCGAACGCACCTGCTCGCCCAGCGCCTGCGTCCTGCCCGACACGGCGTCCAGCGTCATGCGGTAGCTCATCATCCGCATGCGCCCGGCTTCGTTCACTGCCGCGGCCCCGCCTTCGAGCTGCCAGGTGACCCACAGCGTGAGCACGATGGACGCCAGCGCCAGCACCAGGAAGGCGATGCCGGTGGCGACGAGCTTGAAGGCGAGGGTCTGCCGCGCAACGGGCAGGGGTGAACTCACTGGACCTGGATCGAGCGTGCTGCCGATCCCGAGCTCTTGGGCAGGGTGAGCTTCAGGATGCCGTCCTCCAGCTTCGCGACGACGCCCTTGGAGTCGATCTCATGGGCCAGCGAGAAACCGCGTGACGAGCTGCCCACATACGATTCCTTGAGCAGGACGCGGCCGCCGTGCTTCTCTTCCTTCTCCTTCTTCACCTCGGCCGCGATGGAGACGAAGTTGCCGTCCACGGTCACGCGGATGTCTTCCTTCTTCGCGCCGGGAATTTCGGCACGAACCTGGTAGTCCTTGTCGTTCTCCGTGACGTCGATGCGGATCTCCGCCGGCAGGTTGTCGGACAGCGCGAACGGACGGGCGAAGCGGCGGAAGATTTCGGGAAACAGGCTGTCGAACTGTTCCGCGCGAGTCAGTGCATTCATGGAATTTCCTTTCATGGTTGGTCGGCACGACATGACCGTGGCGTGCCCGTCAAGAATCTAGGCGTCCGCACGGAAGGTGCCTTGAGGTGGATCAGATTTGTTCGCCATTGACGCGGGTCAAGCGGCCTGGGCCGGTGCCGCCCCAGAATCAACGCGACCGGACAAAAGGGACTTGCCATGATTGCTGCCACCCACTTTGACCTCAGCGCCTTGCGTGCCTTGCTTCAGCGACGTCTGGTGGAACTTGACGCCGAGATCTTCGACAACGAAGAACGCGCAGAAGAAGGCAAGGACTTGAACGAGGTGACGGATCGCAAGGACGAGGCGTCCCTGCGCCAGAGCGGCGAGATCGATGACGCGCAGTTGCGGCGCGACCTGAGCGAGCGATTGCAGGTGGAAGCGGCCCTGCGCCGCCTGGACCTGGGAACCTATGGGGACTGCGCGGCTTGCGGCGAACCCATTGCCTTGCCGCGCTTGCTGGTGCAGCCCGCGGCCAGACGCTGCGCCGCCTGCCAGGCGGCCAGCGAACAGGCGGGCGAAGGCGCAGGCATGCGCTCGTCCTGACCCGTGCGCAGCGGTGTCAGTGCGACATCAGCACCGGCACGGTCATCGCGTCCAGCAGGCCACGGGTCGCCCCGCCGAGGACTCGTTCGCTCCACCGCGCATGGCCGTAGGCTCCCATGACGATCAGGTCCGCGCTGAGGTCGGCGGCGCGTGACAGCATCGCCTCGCAGACGTGGATCGAGGTCTTCTCGACGTGCATCTCGGCGCTGACGCCTTGCCAAGTCAACCAGCGCTGCAAGGATTCGAGGCTCTGGGGCAGCGTCTCCTCGGTGCCGCGGCTTTCATCCCAGGCCACGACCTCCACCGTCTCTGCGCGGCGCAGGAAGGGCAGCGCGTCGCTCACGGCGCGGGCGGATTCGCGGCTGTTGTTCCAGGCCACCATGATGCTGCGCCCCACCGAATCGATGCGGCCCGCATAGGGCAGCACGAGCGTCGGGCGGGCGCTGTGCATGATCACCTGCTCGAGCATCTCGCGCGTCGCGCGGCCGTCGCCGGCCGCCGGGTCGGCCTGTGTCAGCAGCGTGAGGTCGCTGCACAAGGCGTGCGTGATCAGCGACCGTGCGCGACCTTCGTCGTCCGCCAGCGATTCGTAGGAGCTGAGGCCGGCCTCGCGGCAGGCCTGGCGAAAGCGCTCGACCGACAGGTCGGCTTGCGCGCGCAGCGTGTTCCAGGCGAGCGTCGCGTACTCGGCCAGGCTGGCGGCGTTCTGGGTGGCTACCGGCATGTCGACGAGGCCGGTGGGGGCCAGGCCCACGAGGTGGCTTTCGAAGGTCTTGGCAAGCTTGATCGCCGCTTGGGTGCGGGTGTCGCAGAGCGGTGTCGGGTCGAGCAGGACAAGCAGGCTGCGGTAGGTCATGGCGGGCCTCCATCGGGGGTGGATGACGCATTGTTCGAGCGCGGAAGCCCCGCGGCCTTGATCCGCCTCAAGGCGGCAGCCCGTCGGCGAGCCGTGGGCCTGATCAGGGCACGAGCACCGCGGCACCCTGCAGCCGGCCGCTGCGCAGGTCGGACAAGCCTTCGTTGGCACGCGCCAGCGGGTAGGAGCTCGTCTCCACGTGCAGGGGCGCGTGCGCGGCAAAGGCGAGGAACTCGGCGGCGTCTGAGCGTGTGAGGTTGGCCACCGACAGCAGCTGCCGTTCTTCCCACAGCAGCCGGTAGGGCATCGAGGGGATGTCGCTCATGTGGATGCCGCCGCAGACCACGCGGCCTCCCTTGCGCACCGCGCGCAAGGCGAGCGGCACGAGCGCGCCCACCGGCGCGAAGATGATGGCCGCATCCAGGGCCCGCGGCGGCGCTTCGCTGGAACTCGCGGCCCACACCGCGCCCAGCGAGCGCGCGAAGTCTTGGGCCTGGGTGTCGCCGTCGCGGGTGAAGGCGAACACGCGCCGCCCCTGTTGCACGGCCACCTGGGCCACGAGGTGGGCGGCGGCGCCGAAACCGTACAGGCCGAGGTCCATCGCATCGTCGCCTGCCATGCGCAGCGAGCGCCACCCGATGAGGCCGGCACACATCAGAGGTGCGGCGTGCACCGCGTCTTGCGGCATCGTGAGCGGGAAGCAGAAAGAGGCATCGGCGACGACGTGCGTGGCAAAGCCGCCGTCTCGGCCGTGGCCGGTGAACACCGGTTCGTCGCAGAGGTTCTCGCGCCCGAGCCGGCAATATGCGCAGTGTCCGCAGGTGTGGCCGAGCCAGGGCACGCCCATGCGCTGCCCGAGCAGGGCCGCATCGACGCCGGCACCCAGCTCGTCGACGAGCCCGACGATTTCATGACCCGGGACGATGGGCAGCACGGGCAGCGGCAGCTCGCCGTCGACGATGTGCAGGTCGGTGCGGCACACCGCGCAGGCCAGTACGCGCAGGCGCAGCTCGCCGGGGGCTGGATGAGGATCGGGCCGCTGCGCCAGGCGCAAGGCCTGTCGCGGCTCGTGAAGCACCATGGCCTGCATGATCGATCGGGCGGCAGCTATCTCCTGCGGCGCTTGTACAGCAGCGAGGCCAGCTTGAACAGCAAGGGAAGGAGGGTCGCAGGGTGTTGGCGCATGCGACCGAATGCGCGGCCTGCCAGCACCCGCGGGTCCGCCTCATGCGCCAGGTTACGCACGCCGGCCACAAGCCGCCAGCGGGCCAGGGATGAATCGAGCAGCAGCAACTGGCGGCGCTGTGCCAGGCGTTCTGCCGGCGACATGGTCATGCGCCTCGCGCGCCGGTGAGCGCCTCGCGATCTTTGTGGAGTTCGCCAAGCGTTGCCTCGAGCAGTGCCGGTTTGCCCGCCGCGAGGCGGCGCCAGCGCCACGCACAAACGGTTGCGGCCGACGCGACGACCGCCAGCGTGGCAGCCAGCACCGCGGGGCGCTGCGACGGCTCGGCCATCAGCACGATCAAGGCGACCAGCAACAAGGCCGCGACAAACACGAGGAACAGCGCGCACGTCGCCGCGAGGAACAAGCGAGCGATGCGCAGTCGTTCTTCCTCGATCTCGACGGCGACCAGTTCCAGCCGGCCGCGGCCGATGTCGAGCACCGAGGCCAGCACCTGCACCGCGGCGCTTCGCAGGCCCTCGGCCGCGCCTGGTTGTGCCTGCATCAACGCCTCGCCGCGAGGAACCCGACGAGCAGGCCGACGGCCGCGGCGATGCCCATCGCGCCATACGGATGGTCATGCACCGCCAGGTCGGCGGCACGGGCGGCGTGGCGTGCCTTGTGCACGGCGGTCTCTTCCATGTCGTCGAGCTGGGCGCGCATCTCGCGCACCTGCTGGGCGAGCTTGAGCCGCATGGCGTCGATCTTCTCGTCGCCACCTTCGGTGGCGGACTGCAGGAAGTGATCGGCTTCGTCGACGAGGTGGCGAAGGTTGGCGGCCAGGCCATTGCCCTTGGCGCTTGCGGTGTCAGTGGTGGTGGTCATCGTTCTTTCCTTCAGCGTGGTTGGGGCATCGGTGGGACATCAGTGGGACATCAGTGGGACATCAGGACCGGCAGTTCCGGGTCGTGCAGCATGCCGTGCGTGGCACCGCCCAGGACGCGTTCGGCCCAGCGGGGGCGGCCCCAGGCCCCCATGACGATCAGGTCGGCGCCGATCTCGCGGGCACGAGCGCGCAGGGTCGAGACGATGCCGTCCTTGACCTGCGCGATGTGCGCCACGCAGGGCACCTCGTGCGCATGCAGCCAGTGGTAGAGCGCGTCGATCTTCTGGCGGGCGACGGCAGGGTCGAGATCGCCTTCATCGGCCCACAAGGCGTGCACATGGCCGGCGCGCTTGAGCAAGGGCAGGGCGTCGCCGGCGGCGCGGGTGGCTTCGCGGCTGTCGTCCCATGCAAGCAGGATGCGCGTGCCCACGCTTTCGGAGCGTGCATGCTCCGGCCACACGAGCGTGGGCCGCGGGTTGTGCAGGACCACGGCCTCGATCGCTTCACCACGCTCGCGCGCACCGGCGGCATCGTCACGCGGGTGGCCGGTGATGACGAGGTCGCTGAAGCGCGCGTGGTTCAAGGCAGATCGGGCCACGTCTTCTTCCTCGATGACGGCCCTGAAATTCTTGAGCCCGGCCGCGTTGCATGCATCGCGGAAGGCCTGGGCGGCGGCTTCGGCGCGGTCCCGCAAGGTGTCCCAGGCACGCGCTGCCCGCGCCGCCAGCTCGCGGTTGGAGGTGCGCAGGTCGGGCAGGTCTGCCAGGCCGGTGGGCGCGAGCCCGACCAGCTGGCAGTCATGCTCCTGCGCGAGGCGCACGGCCGCGCGGATCCGCGATGCACAGGCCGGGGACGTGTCCAGCAGGACAAGAATGGTTCGATAGCTCGTGACCATGGTTCGACCTCAAGTGCGAAGAATCTGGATCACAGTCTAGGAAGGGCCGCCGCGGCGGCCTTGCGCTTCGTCAAACCGGCGTGCCATTTGCGTTGGCTCAACCGCGCCGCGTGCGGACATGGGTAGCCTGACGACCTCATTGCTTCGGCGCTGGCGCCTGCTCCCCATGTCTGCCATGTCTGATCTGCCGTCGATATCGAGTGGCCGTGGCCTGGTGCTCCCCTGGCCCGGCGCGCAGGTGTTTGCCCAACGCATCGCCCACAAGCTCGGCGCCGCCATCTGCGGCGTCGAACACCACCGGTTTCCCGATGGTGAATCGGGGGTGCGCGTGTTGGGCGACGTCCGCGGGCGCGATTGCGTCGTCGTGGCGCAGTTGCGCGATCCCGATCCACAACTGCCCGGTCTCTTGTTCCTGGCCGATGCGCTGCATGAACTGGGGGCGGCAAGCGTCGGGCTGGTCGCGCCCTACCTGCCCTACATGCGGCAGGACACGAGGTTTCGCGAGGGCGAGGCAGTCACCAGCCGCAGCCTCGCGGCCTGGGTCTCGGAGCGTTTCGACTGGCTGGCCACGGTCGATCCGCACCTTCACCGCATCGCGTCGCTGGACCGCATCTACAGCATTCCAAATGCCGTGGTGCCAAGCGCGCCGGCGATTGCCCTGTGGGTGCAAGGGCACGTGCATCGGCCGTTCATCGTGGGACCCGATGAAGAAAGCGAACAGTGGACGCGCGAGGTGGCGAGCCTTGCCGGTTGTGGCCACATGGTGCTCAAGAAGACCCGCCATGGCGACCGCAGCGTGTCCTTCGTCCTGCCGGACCTCGCGCCCTTGGCGGGTCACACGCCGGTGCTGGTGGACGACATCGTCTCCAGCGGCAAGACCTTGGCCGATGCCGTTCGCCTTCTTCGAGAGGCCGGGATGGCCGCGTCGTCATGCGTGGCCGTGCACGCCCTGTTCGCCCCCGGCGCCGAAGACGCGTTGCACGCGGCAGGTGCGGCGCGGGTGGTGAGCTGCAACACGCTCACGCACCCGAGCAACGGCATCGACGTGAGCGCGGCGCTGGCCGAAGCGGTGCGCGCCCTGCAGGAAGACCGCGCGCGCTGCGCCGCGATGGCGGCGGCCGGTTGAGCCCCACCACGCGGCCTGCGCCTGAGCAAGAAGCCGTCAGGCGACGGCCCGCGCAGGCGCGGCTTTGCTACCCGCCGACGCGATCAGCTCCGCCTTCAGCTGGCGCTTGAGCACCTTGCCGATCGGCGTGCGCGGCAGGTCGGCGCGGATCTCGATGCGACGTGGCCGCTTGTACCCGGCCAGGCGTTGCGTCAGATGCACGTCGATCTGTTCGACCGTCAGCGACTCGTCGCGCAGCACCACGAAGAGCATCACCACCTCGCCGCTGTGCGGGTCCGGCAGGCCCACGGCTGCTGCGTCCGCGACGCCCGGCAGGAGCCGGGCGGCGTCCTCGATCTCCTGCGGAAATGCCTTCATGCCGGAGACCACGATGATGTCCTTCTTGCGATCCAGGAACTGCACGTGGCCGTCGGGCCGGATGCGTCCGATGTCGCCGGTGAGAAGCCAGCCGTCCTTGGTGAACACGGCAGCAGTGTCGGCCGGGTTGTTCCAGTAGCCGCGCATCACCTGCGGCCCACGCACGGCAATCTCGCCGCTTTGGCCGATGGGCTGCGGCACGCCTTCGTCGTCGAGGATGGCCACGTCGGTGGAGGGCACGGGCAGGCCCAGCATGCCGCTGCATTCGGGCTCGTCCAGCCGGTTCGCGCACACGATGGGCGAAGTCTCGGACAAGCCATAGCCTTCGATGATGGGACGGCCGATCAACTCCTGCCAGCGGCGAGAGACGGCCGGCTGCAATGCCATGCCGCCTGCAACCGCGACCTTCACACGTCCGCGCCGCATGGCGGCCACGTCGTCGAAGCCAGGCGCCTTCAGCAAGGCGGCGAACAGGGTGTTCACGCCGGTGATGGCCGTGAAGGGCGTGTGCTTGAGCACGCCGACGAATCGCTTGAGGTCGCGAGGGTCTGGAATGAGCACGTTGGTGCCGCCCAGCCGCAGGAACACGAGCAGGTTGGTGGTCAGCGCAAACACGTGGTAGAGCGGCAGGGCGGTGACCACCGTCTCCTCGCCTTCCTTCAAGACGCCGGCGGCCCATGCCACGACCTGTTCCACATTGGCGACCAGGTTTCCGTGCGTGAGCGTCGCGCCCTTGGGCCGGCCGGTGGTGCCGCCGGTGTACTGGATGAGCGCCACGTCCTCGGGTCCGGGCTCGACGCGTTGCATCGTGTGCGCCGCGCCTTCGCGCGCCATGTCGTGCCAGTTCCACGCACGTGGCAACTGGTAGTCCGGCACGGCATGCCTGATGTGCCGCACGACAAAGTTCGTGGGCCACCGGCGCTGTGGGGGAAACAGGTCGCCGATGGCCGTGACCACCACGTGCCGCAAGGGCGTGCCTCGCATGGCCTCTTCGACGGTGTGGGCGAAGTTCTCCAGCACGACGATGGCCGTCGCGCCCGAGTCGTTGAGCTGGTGCGCCAGTTCGGCCGCGGTGTACAGCGGGTTCACGTTGACTGCCACCATGCCCGCGCGCAAGGCGCCGAACAAGGCAATCGGGTACTGCAGGCAGTTGGGCAGCATGACGGCCACGCGGTCACCCGGCTTCATGCCCATGCCTTGAAGCCATGCAGCGAAATGGCGGCTGTGCGCGTCCAGCTCGCGGTAGGTGATGGACACGCCCATGCTCGTGAAGGCGGCCCGGTCGGAGAAGCGTTCGCAGCTGCGCTCGAACATGTGCACGAGCGACGGCGTGACTTTCCAGACCACTTCGGCGGGGACGCCGGGCGGGTAGGACGCGAGCCAGGGGCGGGCGGGCAGGATGGAAGGTGCGTTCATGGCGGCATGGCCTCGTGCGTCAGCCGTCGATGGGCGTGCCACCCGCAGCCTGGGAGGCTCGGGCGCTCGCGTCGAGTGGCATGGCGATGTTCCTGTGGGTCAGCAGAACAATCTATGCCTCCTGGCGCTGCCGCCATTGACGTGCGTCAACCGGACTTCAGTTGCAGCGGGCCGGCCTTCCCGACACGGTCGATACGCAGCCGATACACGGCATTGACGCCTTGTTTCATAGCGCGAACGACGGTTTTCGCGGCGTTTTCAGGGGCCACCTAATCTGAATGACAGGCGATGCATGAAACGGTCATGCAACCGGCCTCAGTCAAGACAGAAGGAGCCCACCATGAACGCATCGACGATCAACCAGGCAGGCGCAAGCAGCTACGAACTGCGGTTCTGTTCCCTCTTCAACGAAGGCCGCGGCCTGAGTTTTCCGTGCGACGAATGCGGCCACGTGGACATCGATTCGCTGAGCGAACGAGCCCGCATCAACTACTTCTTCGCGCGCACGGTGATCGGTCGCGAATTCGCGATGCCGGCGGTGCAGCCGAGCAGCCTGCACTGAGAAGCGGTGGACGAATCCGGATTGATCGAGCGCAAGGGGGCGCGGCCGGCAGGGCCACACCATCGGGCCCATGCCTCATTCCCGCCCCGCGCCATCGCACACCGAACCTTCGCGCCTGAAAGCCATGCGGGCGCGCATCGACACCTACCAGCAGCCGGTCGTCTACATGCGGGCCGACTGCCACGTCTGCCGCGCCGAGGGCTTTGAATCACAAGCGCAGGTGGAGCTGGTGGTGGGCGGCCGGCAGGCCATGGCCATCCTTCACCGCGTGAGCGACGGCTGGCTGGAGCCCGATGAAATCGGCCTGTCGGAAGCGGCCTGGAACACCCTGCAGCTCCAAGGTGGCGAGCCGGTGCTGGTGCGTCACCCGCCGGTGCTGCAATCCCTGAGCCACTTGCGCACCAAGGTGTACGGCGGGCGCCTTGACTACACGGCCATGCGCGCGCTGATCGAGGACGTGAGTTCCAGCCGCCTGTCGGACCTGCACCTCGCGGCCTTCGTGACCGCCTGTGCCGGCGGCCGCCTGGACGAAGCCGAGACGGTGGCGCTGACACGCGCCATGGTGGACGTCGGCGAGCGCATCCAGTGGCCGATGTCTCCCATCATGGACAAGCATTGCGTGGGCGGCCTGCCCGGCAACCGAACGACGCTGCTGGTGGTGCCCATCGTCGCGGCCTGCGGTGCCGTCATGCCCAAGACCTCGTCTCGCGCCATCACCTCGCCCGCGGGCACGGCCGACACCATGGAGACGCTCGCACCCGTGACGCTCGACGTGGCCGCCATGCAGCGCGTGGTCGAACGCGAAGGCGGCTGCATCGCATGGGGCGGTGCCATGCAGCTGAGCCCGGCCGACGACGTGCTGATCCGCGTCGAGCGGCCGCTGGACCTGGACAGCGAAGGCCAGCTCATCGCATCCGTGCTGTCGAAGAAGGCGGCGGTCGGCTCACAGCGCGTGGTCATCGACATGCCGGTCGGGCCCACCGCCAAGGTGCGCAATGCAGCGAGTGCGCAAGCGTTGGCGCGGGGCCTGATCGGGGTCGGTGCGGCGCTCGGCCTGGACGTGCGAGTGATCGAGACCGACGGCACGCAGCCGGTGGGCCGGGGCATCGGCCCGGCGCTTGAAGCGCGGGACGTGATGGCGGTGCTGGAACGTGCGCCCAATGCGCCGCAAGACCTGCGCGACCGGGCCCTGCTGTTGGCAGGGCAGGTGCTCGAGATGGCCGGGAAGGCCGACGCCGGCCAGGGCGTCGAGACTGCTCGCCGCGTCCTCGACGATGGCCGGGCGCTCGCCAAGTTCGTGGCCATCTGCGAGGCACAGGGCGGCATGCGTACACCGCCGGTGGCCCCTTGCAGCGAAGTGGTCGTGGCGCCTGAGGCCGGGCGCGTTGTCGGCATCGACAACCGCCGCATCGCCCGCGCAGCCAAGTTGGCCGGCGCGCCCAGGGATGCCGCCGCCGGTGCGCAGATGCAGGTGCGGGTGGGCGACACCGTGGCCCGCGGCCAGCCGCTGTTCACGCTGTACGCGCAGAGTCCGGGCGAGCTGTCGTACGCGCTCGGCTACGTGGGGCATGAACGCCGAATCGTGAAGGTCGAGGACGGCCGATGAGGGCCGTGGCAGCGTGGATGCTCGCGATCGGCATGGCCTTCGCGAACGTCACGACCGCGCAGACCATGCCCATGACGGACGGCGACGCGATCGCCGGTCCACCGCCCTTGTCCACGTTTTTCGCCGATGACGTGGCGCTGCGCCTGTTTCCTCCACCTGACGTGGTGGACCGCTACGAGGTCCGGCTGCAAGGCGCGCTCGCCGAGTCCGACGTTCGCATCGACCAGGCCCAGTTCGTGGTGCTGGTCGACCGCAGCCCGAAGGTGCAGGCGCTCTTCCTGTGGTGGGGCGGCGCGGGCACGCCCTGGCGCCTGGTGGGAGCCGCTGCGGTCTCCACCGGACAGCCGGGGCGCTTCGAGCACTTCCTGACGCCCATGGGCGTCTTCGAGCATTCATTGCAGAACCCGGACTTCCGCGCCGAGGGTACGAAGAACGAATTGGGCATTCGCGGCTATGGCCTCAAGGGATCGCGCATCTACGACTTCGGCTGGGTGGCCGCGCCCAAGACCTGGGGCGACCGTGCGATGAGCGTGATGCGGCTGCAGATGCACGCCACCGATCCGGACGTGCTGGAGCAGCGGCTGGGGACGGCGCAGTCCAAGGGCTGCATTCGCATCCATTCGAGCCTGAATGAATTCCTCGATCGCCATGGCGTGCTCGATGCTGCCTACGACGAAGAGCTCGAGCGCGGCCGCAGGCTGTGGGTGCTGCGCGCCGATCGCGACCCCACGCCGTGGAGCGGCCGCTACCTCGTGGTGATCGATACGCTCGCCGGCCAGCGTCCCGCCTGGGCCGTACCCGCCGCGCCTGCGCGCCGGCGCGCGAAGTGAGGCCAGGCGAGGAAGCTCAGCGGAGGAAGGTCGATTCGATGCGCGGGTCGAGCTTGCCAAGGCTGCGCTCGGACAGCGCACGCAGCGCCGCCACCGCCTGCGGCGTCGCCACGTCGATGCCGAGCCCGGCATCGGCCGGCCAGGTCGCATCGATACGGAAGTAGCGGTCGCCCAGGCGGTCTTCGAGCATCGCCTGCACGTGCTGCTGCTGTGAGGAGATCATCGTGAGCACCAGACGGCCGCCTGAGAGCCAGCCCACGGCGCCCGCGCCCTCGTCGACCTTGCCCTGGGGCCGATAGCGCGCCGCAGCCGTGCCGATGGACAGCATCTGCACCTGGCTCGCGTCGCGCTGCATGAAGTGCTCGAGCTCGTGCAGCGCGACCTGGTCGGGTGCCACCGCGAACAGGCCGCCGTCGGCGAACAGCCGGCGGCCGATGCGCACCGCCGGGAAGTAGGCCGGCGCCGCGCATGCCGCCATGCCCACGTCGACCGCCCGCACCAGCGCATCGCCCTCGGAGGCCAGCGAGTGCGGCGTCTTGAAGATCTTGGTTTCGCACGAGCGCACGTCCACCGCCGGCACCACCACCGGGTGCAGCGCGTCGCCCAGCCGCCGGTCGCCGAGCTCGGCCTCGATGGCCACGCGCAGCGCCTGGCCGCTGTACTTGGGGCCGGACACCGAGCGCGTGAGGTCCACCAGCTTGGCGATCGCGCCGCCGGGCAGCGCCCGGCTGGAGAAGACGTCGGGCCCCTTGCTCGTGAAAAGGTCCACCAGCCTGGCCATCGGCACTTCGAAGGCCAGCGCCAGCGCCAGCACGCCGCCGATGGACGTGCCCGCCACCAGGTCGAAACGGCGCCCGAGCGGCACGCCCGCGCGCGCTTCCAGGCCGGCCAGCACGCAGGCGGTGTACAGGCCGAGAAAACCGCCGCCGGACAAGGCCAGCACGCGCAACGCGGGCGCGTTCTTTGGGTTCGAGGCAGGAGTTGCAGGGGGCATGGTCGGGCCGCTCGCTCTATTCGTGCCGCAGCGCTTCGATGGGGTCGAGCCGGGCGGCGCGCCGCGCGGGAAAGTAGCCGAACACCACGCCGATGCCGGCCGAGAAGGCGAAGGCGACGACGTTGATCGCCGGATCGAAGACCAGGGGCAGGCCCAGCAGTGCGGCCAGTGCCGCGGATGCGGCCACGGCCATCAGCACGCCGGCCAGCCCACCCATCGAGGCGAGCACCACGGCCTCGATCAGGAACTGCAGCAGCACCTCGCGCTCCAGCGCACCAATGGCCAGGCGCACACCGATCTCGCGCGTTCGCTCCGTCACGCTGACCAACATGATGTTCATGATGCCGATGCCACCCACGAGCAGGCTCACGGCCGCCACCGCACCGAGCAGCAGGGTCATGATGCGCGTGGTGCCCGACAGCGTGTCGGCGATCTGCTGCGTATCGAGCACGTTGAAGTTGTTGTCATCGTGCTCGCCGAGCTTGCGGCGCTCGCGCAGCAGGCGTTCGAGGCTGGCTTTGACCACCTGCGAATCGCTGCCCTCGCGCATCGACACGAGCAGGGTGCCGACGTTCTGGCTGCCGGTCAGGCGCCGCTGCACCGTGTGCAAGGGCAGCACCACCACGTCGTCCTGGTCCTGGCCCATGCCGGATTGGCCCTTGCCCGCGAGCACGCCGATCACCTGGCACGAGAACTGGCGGATGCGCAGCTGCTCGGCCAGCGGGTCGGTGGCGCCGAAGAGTTCGCGCCGCACCGTCGCGCCGATCACGCACACGGACGCCCCCGAGGCGATCTCCGCATCGGTGAAGCTGCGCCCGGCGGCAAGACGCCAATTGCCCGCGTCGAAATAGGCCTCGGTGGTGCCGACCACGCCCGTGGCCCAGTTGCGCGAGCCATGGACCACGGTCACGCCCGTGTTGGTCGATGGCGCCACCGCGCGGACGCCGCCGATCTCGCGCGCAATGGCCAGTGCGTCGGTCTCCTTGAAGGGCGCCGAGCCGGCGGTGTCGCGGCCCGAGCCGAGCCGCTGGCCGGGGCGAACCATCAGCAGGTTGCTGCCGAGGCTCGAGATCTGGTCCGACACCGCCTGCGTGGCACCACGCCCGAGCGTGACCATCGTGATCACCGCGGCCACGCCGATCACGATGCCCAGCGTGGTGAGAAACGAGCGCAGCAAATTGCGGCGGATCTCGCGAAACGACAGCCACAGCGTGTTGCGCCACATCACGCCACTCCGGCCAGCGCGATCGCCTGCGCCCCGGCGCTGCGCGTGTCGCTGTCGATGCGCCCATCGACGAACCTCACCGTGCGGCGAGCGTAGGCCGCCATGTCGGCTTCGTGCGTCACCATGATCACGGTGATGCCGCGCTCGCGGTTGAGCGCGCTCAGCAGCTCCATGATCTCGCGGCTGCGCACGGTGTCCAGGTTGCCGGTGGGTTCGTCGGCGAGCAGCACGGTGGGCCGCGTCGCGATGGCGCGGGCGATGGCCGCGCGCTGCTGCTGGCCGCCCGACAGCTCGGCCGGCGTGTGCCGCTCCCAACCCGCGAGTCCGACCGAGCCGAGCGCCTCGCGCGCCATGGCGGCGCGCGTTGCCGCAGGCTCGCCGCGATACAGCAGCGGCAGCTCGACGTTTTCTTGCGCCGAGGTGCGCGGCAGCAGGTTGAAGCCCTGGAAGACGAAGCCGAGGTGCTTGCGCCGCAACCGTGCGCGCTGGTCGCGGCTGAGCCGTTGCACGGCCACGCCCTGGAACAGGTACTCGCCCTCGGACGGGGAGTCCAGGCAGCCGATGATGTTCATGACCGTCGACTTGCCCGAGCCGCTGGGCCCCATCACGGCGACGAAGTCTCCGGCGGCGACGTCCAGGTCCACCTGCCGCAGTGCATGCACGGCGGCCTGTCCCTGCCCATAGACCTTGCTCACTCCGCGCAGGCGGATCAAAGGTGGAGCGAGCGGCGGGCTCATCGCGCGCTCGCAGCCTGGTCCACGATGACAGGCATGCCAGGGGTCAGCTCCACGCTCGTCACCTCGGTGAAGCGGCCATCGGTGGCGCCGGGTGTGACCGCGACCGGCTTGGGCACGCCATCGGCCAGCAGCCACACCTGCCGCGACGCCGCGGTGTTCGTGCCGACGCGGCGCGTGCCCTGGCGAGGCATGCGCGGGACCAGCTTGGACACGACGCCGCCGCTTGCCGCCGGCTCGCTCGCCTGCGTGGACGACGGCGCGAAGCGCAGCGCCGCGTTGGGCACGAGCAGCACGCCGTCGCGTTCGTTGGCGGTGATCACCGCGGTCGCCGTCATGCCTGGGCGCAGGCTGAGGTCGGCGTTGTTCACGTCCAGCTCGGCGAGGAAGGTGACCACGTTGTCCTTGGTGGTCGCACCGTAGCCGACGCGCGTGACCGTGGCCGGGTAGTTGCGGCCCGGCCATGCGCTCACGGTGAACTGCGCGCGCTGGCCGTCGTGCACCTGGCTCACGTCGGCTTCATCGACGTTGACCTGCAGCTTCATCTTCGTGAGGTCCTCGGCCAGGGTCAGCAGCGTGACGGCCTGCAAGGACGCGGCCACCGCGTTGCCCGGCTCCACCGAGCGCGAGAGCACCACGCCGTCGATCGGAGAGCGGATGGCGGCCTTGCGCAGGTTGGTCTCATCCACGCTCAGCGCCGCCCGCGCATCGGCCACCCCGGCCCGCATGCTGGCCTCGTCCGCGCGGGCCCTGGCCACGCTTGCTCGCGCGGCATCGAGTTCGGTCTGCGAGGGCACCCTGCCGCCGCTCAGCCGCAGCACATCTTCGAGCCTGGCCAGCTGGCCGAGCGATTCATCGACCGTGGCGGCGGCCTGCTGCACCCGCGCCTGCGCCACTTGCAGGGTGGCCCGTGTGCGCCTGACCTGGTCGGCCAGCTTGGCCGTGTCCAGCTGCACGAGCAACTGGCCGGCCTTGACCTTGTCGTTCACGTCGACCTCGACGCGCGCCACGGTGCCGGAGAGTTCGCTGCCGATGTCCACCTTGTTGGTGGGTTGCAGCGTGCCGTTGGCGGTCACCGTCACGCTCAGGTGGCCGCGCGTCGCGGGCTCGGTGATGTAGCGGGGTTGGGCGGCCTCTTGTCGCGCCGCCTGCCAGCGCCACAGGCCAAAGGCGGCGGCGAGCAGCACGGCGACGAGCAGCCAGGTCGATGGCCGCTTCCACCAGGCGGGGGGCGCGGTGTCGGCGCCGAGCAGGTCATCGATCGACGCTGGCTCGGGCAGCGCCGGTGACGCATCGGGGGTGGGGCGGGCGAGTGCGCTCATCAGGGTCTTTCAGCGAGCGGCTTCCAGCCACCGCCCAGCGCCTTGAACAGCCGGACGTGGCCGATCGCGAGCTCGGCGCGCGTGGTGGTTTCCGCATCCAGTGCGCTCAGCAGCGTGCGTTGCGTGTCCAGCACGATCTGGAAGTCGATGAGCCCGGCGGCATGGCGATGGTTGGCGAGCAGCGCGGCGTTCTGCGCGGCGTCGGCCGCCACGTGCAGGGCGGCGAGCCGGTCTCGCGAGGCCGCGAGGCCGGCCAGCAAGTCTTCGACCTCCTGCAGCGCCAGCAGGCTGCTCGCGTCGTAGGCGGCCAGGGCGGCTTCGAACTGGGCCTCCTGCCCGTGCACCTGTGCGCGTCGCGTTCCGCCGTCCAGCAAGGGAAGGTTGGTGCTGCCGATCAGCGCACGGGCCGCGCTGCCGCCGAGCGAGCCGACGGACATCGCCTTCCATGCGAGCGAGCTTTGCAAGAGGAAGCTCGGCAGATGGCTCGCTCCGGCCTGCGAGACGCGCGCTGCGGCCGCATCCACGGCCATCTCCGCGGCGCGAACGTCAGGGCGCTGCCTCAGGGTCTTGGCAGGAATGTCCAGGGCGAGGTCCGGCGGTGCGATGGGAATCTCTGTCGGCTCGGCGAGGCGCTCGCGCCAGGCCAGCGGCAGGTCGCCCGCCAGCACGGCCAGCGCGTCGGAGGTCTGCACCACCGATGCGGCCAAGGTGGGCAGCAGGGCCTGCAACTGTGCGAGTGCTGCGCGCGATTGCTCGACCTCCAGCGCCGAGGCCAGGCCCGCCTTCGCGCGCCATCGCGTGATCTCGTCAGTCTGCGTCTGCGCCTGAAGCAGGTCTGCGGCGAGCTTGAGCCGGGCCTGCCCGGCGCGCAGCTGCACATACGCGCTGCCGACTTCCGCGGCAATGGAGACGCGCGTGGCAGCCATCGCCAGGTCGCTGGACTGGAGGTCGGCACTCGCGGCTTGCGCACCTCGGCGCGCGGAGCCGAAGAGGTCCAGGTCCCAGCCGGCCAGCAGCGAGCCCTGGGCCGTGCGGCTGGTGCTGGACGAGGTGTCCGCGCTGTTGCGCTGCGCCGAGACGCTGGCCGACAGCACGGGGCGCAGGCCTGCGAGCGCCAGTTCGCGCGCGGCGCGCGACTGTGCGAGCCGTGCCTGCGCGATGCGCACGTCGGTGTTGCGGTCCAGGGCGCGGGTGATGAGCTCGGTGAGCGTCGGGTCGTGGAAGCCCTGCCACCAGTCAGCGAGGTCGATGGGCGCGGCCCCGGACGGCGCGACGGACCACGAGAGCGGCGGTGTGATGCCCGCGGGGCGAGGCGGCAAGGGGGGTGCCGCGCAAGCGCTCAGGGCAAGCGCGACGGCACCCAGGGTTGCGCGCGCACATCTGCCCCAGCGGGCAGCTCGGACGATGTCACGATCCATGCCCGTCTACAACGTACCGGCCCACGAAATCCAGCGCCGACACCACGCCTCGCAGGGTCTGCCCTTGCATGACCACCACGTGGTGGATGTGGTGGCGCACCATCAGGCGGGCCACCTCGGCGACGCTCGCGTCCGGGCTCACCGAGATGGGCTTGTAGGTGCACAGCTGCCAGGCCATCACATGCTGCGGGTCTCGCTGCTGCGCATGGAACTGGAGCAGGTCCGTCGCGCTGATGACGCCGAGCACCGGGCCGCCCGGTTCTAGCACCGGAACCCAGGACAGCTCGTTGTCCTTCAGCAGCTTCTCGACGGCTGTGACGGTGTCGTCCATGCTGGCCGTGCGGACGTTCGTGTGCATCAAGGAAGAGATGGTGGTGCTCATGGCGTTTGCATCCTGAAGTGGGTGGGTGGGGTCAGGCGCGTGGTTCGCGGCCGAGCTTGCGTTCGAGTTCGAGGATGTCGCGGGTGGTCTTGAGCAGCGTGTCCGGCGTGAGGCTGATCGAGTCGATCCCCAGCTCCACCAGGTAGCGCGCCATCTCCGGGTAGTCGGACGGCGCCTGGCCGCAGATGCCGCAATGGCGGCCATTGCGCTTCGCGCCCTCGACGGTCTGGCGGATGAGCGTCTTCACGCCGTCGTCGCGCTCGTCGTAGTCGAAGGCCACGATCTCGGAATCGCGGTCCACGCCAAGCGTGAGCTGCGTCAGGTCGTTGCTGCCGATGGAGAAGCCGTCGAACAGGCGCGCAAACGCATCGATCTGGATCACGTTGTTCGGGATCTCGCACATCACGTAGATCTCCAGCCCGTCGCGGCCGCGCTCCAGCCCGTGCGAGGCCATGGCCTTGAGCACGCCTTCGGCTTCCTGCACGCGCCGGCAGAAGGGGATCATCAGCTTCACGTTGGTGAGGCCCATGTCGTCGCGCACGCGCTTCATGGCCTTGCACTCCAGCGCGAAGCCATCCGCATAGGCAGGGTGGGCATAGCGCGCCGCGCCGCGAAAGCCGATCATCGGGTTGGCCTCCTGCGGTTCGAACCAGCGCCCGCCGACCAGGCTCGCGTATTCGTTGGTCTTGAAGTCTGACATGCGCACGATGACCGGGCGCGGATAGAACGCCGCCGCGATGGTGCCCACGCCCTCTGCCAGCTGCTGGACGAAGTAGTCCGCCGGCGACGCGTAGCCATGCGTGAGCTTGTCGATCTGTGCACGCACGCCGGCGTCGTCGATCCTCTCCGGGTGCACGAGCGCCATCGGGTGCACCTTGATGTGCTCGGCCACGATGAACTCCATGCGCGCGAGGCCGACGCCATCGTTCGGGATCATCGAGGTCTGGAAGGCCACATCCGGGTTGCCGAGGTTCACCATCAGCCGCGTGCGCGGCCGTGCCATGGTGGACACGTCGGTGCTCGTCTTCGTGAAGCCGATGGCGCCTTCGTAGACGCGGCCGGTGGCGCCCTCGGCGCATGACACGGTCACGATGTCGCCGGTGCGCAGCGTGCGCGTGGCGCTGTCGCAGCCCACCACGGCCGGGATGCCCAGTTCACGCGCCACGATGGCGGCGTGGCAGGTGCGGCCACCGCGGTTGGTCACGACGGCGGCCGCGATCTTCATGACCGTGCCCCAATCGGGCATGGTGGTGTCCGCCACCAGTACCTCGCCGGGCTTGAACTCGTTGAGCTGCGACACGTCGCCGATCACGCGAACGCTGCCGCTGACCACGCTCGACCCGACGGCCCGGCCACTCGCCTTCACCGTGCTCCTGCCATCCAGGCGGTATTCGTCGACCAGGGTCAGTGGCTTGCCGGACGCGACCGTCTCCGGCCTTGCCTGCACGATGTAGAGCTGGCCGTCGATGCCGTCCTTGGCCCACTCCACGTCCATCGGTGTCGGTTGCCCGGCCTCGCGGCTGTAGTGCTCTTCGATGCGCAGCGCGGCATCCGCGAGCGACAGCACTTCCTCGTCGTTGAGGCAAAAGCGCTGCTGATCTTCCGGCGCGGTCGGCACGTTGCGCGTGGTGTCGCGCCCTGCGGTGCGGGCGTACACCATGCGGATCTCTTTGCCGCCGAGCTTGCGGCGCAGCACCGTGCGGTGACCCTGTTTCAGCGTGGGCTTGAAGACGTAGAACTCGTCGGGATCCACGGTGCCTTGAACCACGTTCTCGCCGAGGCCGTAGGCGCCGGTGATGAAGACCGCGTCGCGAAAACCCGATTCGGTGTCCAGCGTGAAGATGACGCCGCTCGATGCGCGGTCCGAGCGCACCATCTTCATCACGCCCACCGACTGGTACACCTTGAAGTGGTCGAAGCCCTTGTCCACCCGGTAGCTGATGGCGCGGTCCTTGAAGAGGCTCGCGAAACACAGGCGCACGGCGTCGAGCAGCCGCGTGCTGCCCGCGACGTTCAGGAAGGTTTCGTGCTGGCCGGCAAAGCTCGCGCCGGGCAGGTCTTCGGCCGTGGCCGAGCTGCGCACCGCCACCGTGAGCTGCGGGCCGTACTGCGCGAGCAGCTTGGCATGCGCGTCGAGAATCTGCTGCGCCATGTCGGGCGGAATGGGTGCGGCCATGACGATCTCGCGCGCGGCCTGGGCGCGGTGCGCCAGGTCGTCCACGTCGCGGGCATCGAGCCCGTCGAGTGCGCGGTGCAACGGGGCCCAGGCGTCGGCCTGGTCGAGCATGTAGCGGTAGCCCTCGGCGGTGATGGCGAAGCCGTTGGGCACCTTCACGTCGGCACTCGCCAGGCGGCTCACCATCTCGCCGAGCGACGCGTTCTTGCCGCCCACGGAGGCGACGTCCTTCGAGCCGACCTCGGAGAACCAGCGGATGTACGTCGGTGCCTTGCTCATGCGGATGTCTCCTCGGTCGTTCGATTCTGCAAGCCTAGGGACGCAGTGGCCGCATCGGCTTGATCTGCCGCAAGCGCGGGCGACAGGCGGCGCCCGCTCGTCGTGTCGAACACATGGATGCGTGCGAGCGGCCAGGCGAGCGACACCGTTTCGTGCGGCGACACCGCCAGGCGCTGGTGCACGCGCACGCAGATCAGCTCGTCGCCGACCTTGCCGTAGAGGTTGGTCTCGTCGCCCGTGGGCTCGACGATGTCGATGCGCAGCTTGACCGGGCCTTGCACGGCCGGCGCGAGGTGCTCGGGCCGCACGCCGAGCGTGATCGGCTGGTCAGGAGCGAGATCGAGCCCCGGCGGCAGCGGAAAGATGCCGCCATCCGTGCTCACGAGTTCAGCAACGCCGGCGGATGCGCGCGCCGCGCCCTTGACGAAGTTCATCGCCGGCGAGCCGATGAAGCCCGCCACGAAGAGGTTGACTGGCCGGTCGTACAGCTCCACAGGCGTGCCCACCTGCTCGATGACCCCGCGGTTCATCACCACGATGCGGTCGGCCAGCGTCATGGCTTCCACCTGGTCATGCGTGACGTACACGACGGTCTGGTGCAGCCGCTGGTGCAGTGCCTTGAGTTCCGCGCGCATCTGCACCCGCAGCTTGGCGTCCAGGTTGGACAGCGGCTCGTCGAAGAGGAACACCGCCGGCTCGCGCACCATGGCGCGGCCCATGGCCACGCGCTGCCGTTGGCCTCCCGACAGCTGGCCGGGCTTGCGGTCGAGCAGGTCTTCGATGTGCAGCATGTCCGACACGCGCTTGACCGCCGCGGCCTGCGCCGCCTTGGACTCCTTGCGGATCTCCATGCCGAAGGTGATGTTGCGCCGCACCGTCATGTTCGGGTACAGCGCGTAGGCCTGGAACACCATCGCGATGTCGCGGTCCTTGGGCGGCAGGTCGTTGACCACCTCGTCGCCGATGCAGACCTCGCCGCTCGTCACGTCCTCCAGGCCGGCGATGCAGTTGAGCAAGGTGGACTTGCCGCAGCCCGAAGGCCCGACCATGACGATGAACTCGCCGTCGGCGATGTCCAGGTCCACGTCGCGCAGGACGACGTTGTTCTCGAACTGCTTGCACAGCTTGTGCAGGCTGACTGAGGCCATGGAAGATTCCCTTCGTGAGTCCCCTTCGTGGTGCGGCCCATTGGACGCCGACGCCGGCCTTCGGGTTTGCGCGGGATCAAGCCGCTTGCAGCTGGCTCGGCGCATCGTTGCCCCATGTCGTCATGAAAGGCCAGTGCCATGCGTATCGGGGAAATCTGCTCACGCGAAGTCGTGAGCTGCAAGGCGGATTGCAGCGCCTTCGAGCTTGCGCGCCTGATGCGCGACGAGCACGTCGGTAGCGTGATCGTGGTGAACGACAGCGACGGCCAGGACGTGCCCGTGGGCATCGTCACCGACCGCGACCTGGTGATCCAGGTGCTCGCGACCGAGGTGGACCCGCAATCCGTGACGGCGGGCGACATGATGAAACCGGTGTGCACCGTGCTCGAGTCCGAGGTGGTGTACGACGCCATCTGGACCATGCGCCGCGCCGGCGCGCGCCGGCTGCCGGTGGTCGACGGCAGCAATTCGCTCTTCGGCATCGTGTCGGCGGACGACCTGTCGCAGTTTCTCGCCGCGGAGTTGACCGAGCTCTCGCGGATTTCGCCGCAGCAGCGGCGCACAGAAGCGGATTTGTTCGCGGCCTCAGGTGAGCGTTGAGTCGGCGCTGCTCGCTTCGCCCAGCGACACGCCGATCTCGCGCGCGCTGCGCAGCAGCGGGTGATCTTCCGGCACGACGCGCCGCAGGCCCGCGATGCTGGAAAGCGGCGCGTGGCCGATGTGGCCGGATCGCAGCGTCACCATCTGTCCCCACGCGCCTTCGCGCACCAGCGCGGCGGCGGCGCAACCGTATTGCGTTGCAAGCACGCGATCGGTGGCGGTGGGCGGGCCGCCACGCTGGATGTGCCCCAAGGCGACGGCGCGCGTCTCGCTGTGCAGCAAAGGTTGAAGCTCGCGCGCCAGCGATTCAGCGATGCCGCCCAGGCGCTCGGGCTCCGGCGCGCCTTCCACGCGGGTACGCACCAGCGCCTTGCCGTGCAAGGGCCTGGCACCTTCGGCCACGCAGATGACGGTGAATCGCTGCTGCGCTTCGCGCGCGCGGCACACCTGGACGATGGCGTCGAAGTCATAGCCGATTTCGGGCAGCAGGATCACGTCGGCACCCGACGCAATGCCCGCTTCGAGTGCGATCCAACCCGCGTGGCGGCCCATGGTTTCCACGAGCATCACGCGGCGCAGGCTCTCGCCGGTGGTCTGGACGCGGTCGATGGCCTCGGTGGCGCGCGCCACGGCGGTGTCGAAGCCGAAGCTGCGCTCGACGCCCTCGATGTCGTTGTCGATCGTCTTGGGCACGCCCACGGTCGGCAGGCCTTGCCGGTGCAGTGCCTCGGCAATCGCCATCGTGCCGTCGCCGCCAATCGCGACGATGCCGTCCAGGCCGAGTTCGCGCGCATAGGCCACGACCTCGTCGCGAAGGTCACGGCCGTCGTGGGCCAGGGGGCTCACCCGGTTGGTGCTGCCGAGCAGGGTGCCGCCGACGGCGACCATGCCGCTCACCGAGCGCCGGTCAAGCGGCCGCACGCGATGCTCGATGAGGCCGAGATAGCCGTCTTCGATGCCCACGAGCTCGGCGCCGTCACGAAGGATCAGCGATTTCGTCACCGCGCGGATGACCGCGTTGGTGCCGGGCGCATCGCCGCCGCCGGTCAGGACGCCGATGCGCACGATGCCGCCTCGTGGTGACCATCGCAGCCGCACGCCGCGGCCAGGCTCACTGCTTGTCCTTCATGCCCATGTCGCACATGGCGTCGGGCGCAGCCGCCGACGCTTGCGGGCCGTCGGCCTTCATGTGCTCTTTCATCTTCTCCTGCATGCGCTTGTGCATCGCCTGGCGGTGCTCGTCGAGGACGCGCTTGCCGTCGTCGTCGCTCTTGCCATCGCACATCATCTTGCGCTCGTCCGCCGACATCATCGGGCAGTCGGCGCCCGGCTTCATCATGCCCATCCCCATGCCGCCGGAGGTTCCCGAACTCATGGCGCCGTGGTCCATGCGGTCTTGCGTGCCCATGTGCGAACACCCCACGAGCAGCGCCGATGCCGCGGCCGCAAGGGCGAACATCAAGGGCCGGTTCATCGGCGTGCAAATTGTCGTGACGCTCTTCATTGCTTGCTCCTTGCAAGGGTTGATCAAGATCAGCGCGATCGGCGGCTGCTGCCGCGCCACACCAGGCCCCAGGCGACCAGCAGCAACAGGTAGTTGCCGATGATCATCCGGGGCTGTGTCCAGGCGATGCCATCGAAGGCCCAGTCGTTCAGCGGGTACAACACCGGCACCGGGTAGTAGCCCGACGAGTGCGTGAACACGTCGATGACGATGTGCGACCACCAGCCGAGCAGCGGCAGCCACATCCGGCCGAGCCCGATCGACAGCGTGAGGGTGGCGATGCCCGCGATGACACCGCTGTGCAAGAGGCAATGCAGGTGGTGCGAGGTGAGCGCCACCCAGTGGGGCAGCGGCGGCTCGTGGCCCGGCATCGCCAACGCGAATGTGGGGAGCACGTGCCACGACCCTGTGCCGACCATCACCCACGCGATGAGGGGCAGGAACTGCGCGAGATCGGGCAGTACCGCCAGCGCCACGGTCGCGACCAGCTCCTCGCGATCGATGAAGCGCCTTCGAAGCGCCCACGCCCCGCCGGCGGCGGCCCACAAGGCATGCGCGGCGATGTCCATGGCTTGGGTCGGGTGGGCGTCGGGGATCAGCCCGACGTCGCCTCCATGGGGGTTGTGCCGCCGACGCAGCCTCGTGCCTGCTTCTTCGGCGCGGGCACGATCAGCACCGGCACTGCGCTGTGGCGGCTCACGGCTTCGGCCACGCTGCCCATCAGCGCGCGCTTGGCGCCACTGCGACCGTGCGAACTCATCACGATCAGGTCGCAGCGGTTCTGCGCGGCGCAATCGAGGATGCTCTGCGAAGCCGATTCAGTGGCAAAGCAGGCGATGTCCTGGACACGGGCGCCCGCGTCCCGCGCGAGCTTCGATGGTGTCGCCAGCAAGGCGCAGCCCTGGTGCAGGCGATGCCGCCGCATGTCTTCCAGCGGCTTGCTGGACGCGAATTCGCGCATCGTGGGGTAGTCGTCGATGACGTGCAGCAGCACGAGGCTCGCGTGCGTGTCCTTCACCAGTTGCAAGGCCTCTTGCAGCCCCCGATTCGAGGCTTCGCTGCCGTCCAGCGGGACGAGGATTCGTTGGTACATGTGCACAGCTCCTGCGCATCTCCTGCGCCGTGACCCTGATTCTTGGCGGCGCCATGGGCAGGCGACTTGCGCCAGCTCAAAGACAGGAGGTACGCGTTGGGTCCACCATGGGCTCCATGGGCGTGACACGCCCGCCCCCTGGAGCCACATCCATGACCATCGGCCGGATCTGCCGCCGCGGCGTCGCAAGCGTCGGCGCCACTGCCACGCTGCGCCAGGCGGCGTGGCTGATGGGAAGCCATCGCGTGAGCGAACTGGTCGTGACGGTTGGGACGGAACTCGGCGAGCAGCCGGTGGGACTGTTGAGCAACCGCGACTTGGCCATCGAGGCACTGATGGGCGGCTTCGACGCGCCCGACAACCATGTGATGCAGCTCGCGAACCCCCGGTTCACGAGCGTGCCTGAGGACACTCGCATCGCCGACGCCGCCGTCGTCATGAGAACCGCCGGCGTGCAGCGCCTGCTCGTGACCGGTGATGGAGGCCGGCCGGTTGGCATCGTGTTCGCGGATGATCTGGCTCGCCGCTCCGGCAGCAGCCCTGGGGCCGGCAGGCGGACTTGATCGAGCCTGCGCGCCTTACCCACGGCGCGGTTGCCGTCGCATCGCGTCGAACTCCCGGTTGAACCCGCGTGTGATCGTCTGGGGGTCGGGCACGAGGTGCGCGTCGGCCATCACGGTAAGCGTGGCCATGCCGCCATAGCTCAGGATGCTGATGCCCATGCCGAGCTCACGCCCGGGGTGGGGCACGCAGAACATCATGCGTTCGACCGGAACGCCCGCCAGCCCCACGTGCGAGCGCGGGCCGATGACGTTGGTGAGCACGAGGCTGGTCTTGCTGCCGAACACGAGGCTCGCGACGTCTTCCACAGCCTTGGGAACGCGGCCGAAGATGTCGAAGAGCAGCTGCATGGCGAGCGCCAGCGGCGAATGCTTGAGCGCGTCCATGCGCGCCTTGGTGGCCTTCAGCCGGTCGAGCCTTCGGGCTTGCGACACGGGCAGGTCGAGGATGACGAGACCGAATTCGTTGCCGAGTTCGCGCGCGCGTTCGGCCGAGCGAAGGTCCACCGGCACCATGGCGCGAACCGTGGTGTGCGCAGTGTCGATGCCGCGACCCCGCAAGTAGGCACGCAAGGCGCCGGCTGCGGCGGCGACGAGAACGTCGTTGACCTTGGCGCCGATGCTTTCACCGATCGCCTTGACCTCGGCAATGGCCACGGGCTCGGACCAGGCCACGCGCTTGGCGGCGCCGAATTCGCCCTTGAAAGGCGAGGGCGGGTCGGCGGCCTTGAGCAACTGGCTGACCAACGCGGCCGCGCCGCCGACCACGAGGCCGGCCCGGTCCACGAGATCAGGTTCGGGCCGAGGCGGGATCGGCAGGCGCACCGGGCTGCCGCGCGGCATGTCGAACAGCCGCGAAGCCACCGTCATCATCGCGGTGCCGTCGCCGATGCAATGGTGATAGCGCAGCACCATTGCGCTGCCCGCGCCCACGCGCTCGACGAGGTGCACCTGCCACAGGGGTCGGGCCGGGTCGAGCGGCGTGCTCGCCAGCTCATCCACGAGCGCTCGCAGCGCCGCCTCGTCGTGCGGTGCGGGCAGGGCGACATGCCGCAGGTGGCTGTCGATGTCCAAATCGTCCACGTCCTGCCATGCAGGGGTGGCGATCGGAAAGCCTTGCTCGACCACGCGCTGCCTGAAGCGGTCGAAGCACAGCAGGTCGCGTTCGAGGACACTGCGCAGCCGGCGCAGTTGCAGGGGCCTTGCGGTGATGGCGACGGCCGTCACCACGGCCGTGTTGACGGGCCCATCGATGTGGTACCAGGCCGCGTCGATCGCGCTCATCGGATGCGTCTGCGGGGCGCGGGTTCGCACTCCATGCACTTCCACGGGATGTCCTTTCGGGGTGTCCTCGCGCACGACTGCGCGCCACCCACTCTAGGCGCGGCCACGTCCGTCGAGTTGCGCTGGATCAGTACCGGGCGCGGTAGCGGTGCCTCAGCGCGCCTGCGGGCGGGTTTCGAGGGTGCTGGCGACCGCTCGCATCAGCTCGTCGCGCGTGCAGGGCTTGCGCAGCAGCTGCCATGTCGCCGCTGCGCTCAGGTCGGTGTCGAGGAGGCCGGAGGAGTAGCCCGACATCAGCAGGATGGCGAGATGCGGAAGACGCCTTTGCGCCTCCGCGGCGAGCTGCGTGCCGCGCATCCCCGGGCCCAGTGCGACGTCGGTCAGCAGCAGGTCGAAGCGCGCCCCCGGGCCGAGCGCGAGCAGGGCCTCTTCCGCCGAGGCCGCGGCGTGGACGGTGCAACCCATCGCGTCCAGGAAAGTCCGCACGATGCTGCGCACCTCCGGGTTGTCCTCGACCAGCAACGTTCTCGTCCCCGCGGGAATGACGCCGGCGCTGCGCGGCTCGTGGTCGCCGCGAGCGACGGGTTGGGCTGGGCGCGGAATGTACATCGTGATCGTGGTGCCCGCCCCGCGCGTGCTGTCGATGGAGACGGCGCCTCGCGACTGCTTGACGAAGCCGTACACCGTGCTCAGGCCGAGGCCGGTGCCGCGGCCCGCCACCTTGGTGGTGAAGAAGGGTTCGAAGGCGCGCTCGCGCACTTCGTCGGGCATGCCGGTGCCGGTGTCGGAGATTGCGACGGCGACGAACTGCTCGTCGGCCGTGCCGGGGTGTTCCAACCCCCGACGCAGGTCGGCCGAGAGGTGAAGGACGGAGTAGGCATGAAAGCGGAGCGCGCCGCCGTCGGGCATGGCGTCGCGCGCATTGATGGCGATATTGAGCAAGGCCGATTCGAGCTGGCCTGCATCGGCCAGAACGGCCAAACGCTCGTCGGGGACGTCGACCTCGATGCGAATGCGTTGGTCCAACGTTCGGCGCAGCATGTCCGCCAGCGAGGCCAGCAGCCCGGGCACGTCGACTGCCGTGGGCTGCAGCACCTGGCGTCGAGAAAACGCCAGCAGCTTGCCGGTCAGCTCGGCGGCGCGAAGCGACGCCCGCATGGCGGCAGCAACGACCTGCTGCCCCTGCGCGTTGTCGACGAGCGCGGGCAGTTCCTCCAGCACCTGCAGGTTGCCCTGGATCACGGTGAGCAGGTTGTTGAAATCGTGGGCGATACCGCCCGTCAGCTGCCCCACGCTCTCGAGCCGCTGTGCATGATTGAGCGCTTCTTCGCTGTGCGCCCGCTGCAAGGTGGTGGCCAGCAGCGTGGCCAGCGACTGCAGAAAACGAACCTCGTCATCGCCGAAGCGTTGCGACGCGCGCGAGCGCACGGTGAAGGCGCCGATGGTTCGTCCGCGGTCGGACACCGGCACGGCCAATGCGCTGGTGAGCCCTGCGTCGATATAGGACTGCGGCACCATGAAGCGCCGTTCGTCGCGATAGTTGGGAACGATGACCGGCTCGCCGCGAGACAGCACGAAGCCGATGGAGGTATCCAGGCGGTTGGGAATGCGCGCGCCGACCGCTTCGCCGGGCACCGCACCGACCGCTCCTGCCACCCGAAACGCGGAGCGGTCGTTCTCGAGCAGGAACACCATTGCGACCTCGACCTGCAGGGCCTGCGTCGCGATGATGGGCACCTGGTCGAGCAGAACCTGCGGGTCTCGCTCATCGACCGCGATGCGGCCGGCCTGGGCGAGGTGCTCGCTGTAGCGTGCGCGTTGGAGGGCCTGCTTGACGCGCGGATAGGCGCTGATGTCGCGAATCGCGGCCACCACGAAGGGCAGGCCATGGTTCTGCAGCGGGCTCAAGGCGATCTCGACCATGACTTCGCTGCCATCGCGGCGCCTGGCCACCAGCTCCATCTGGGTGCCCATCGCACGGGCGCGCGGGGCCTCGTTGTAGGCTTCGCGGTAGGCCGCGTGACGCGGCCGGATGCTGTCGGGCACCAGCGCATCGACACTCAGGCCGATCAACTCCTCGATGGGATAAGCGAGCAAGGTGGCGGCCGATGGATTGGCAATCGCAATGTCGCCGCTCTGGTCCACCAGCAGCAAGGCATCGGGGTAGGCCATGAAGAGGGCACGAAAGAGCGAGCGCTCTTGCACATCGGTTGGCACCTGCGGCCGCGATTCACGGGTGAGCGGGTGATTCATGAGATTGCGCCGGAGCAAGCCGTGCCGGGCTCTCGCCGGGGAGGGCGTCTTCGCCGCCATGCAAGGCGGCCTCCCGAGTCATGTTCATATGGATCCGGCCCTGTACCGGCTGTGTCGCAGGTGACATCAGCCTAGCACTGGGCCGAGGGATGTTCCACCCCCACGTTGACGAACGGGGAACGCTCAGCTCGCCATGAACACAGGAAGCGCCATGTGCTGCAACACGGTGCGGGACGCACCGCCGAACGCGAGTTCGCTCAGGCGGCCGTGTCCGTAACATCCCATCACAAGCATGTCGGCATGTACGTCGCCGGCCAGGCCAAGCAGGCTGTCCCCGATCGTGGCCGCCGAATCGGGGTGATGGTGCACGACAGGGTCGATGCCATGCAGGCGCAGGAAGCCCACGATGCCGAGCACGCCATCGCCGCGCGCCTCGTCGCCTGCTTCGTCCAGCACGTGCACACGCCTGGACTGCCGCAACCAGGGCAGGGCGGCGGCGACCGCCCGCGCAGCGGGTGGTGTCGCATTCCAACCGATGAGGGGTTCATCGGCAGCCACGTCGAGCACTCCGGCGTGCGGGAGGACGAGGGCCGGCCGGCCGCTGCCGATCAACACCGATTCGACGAAGGCCGAGGGCGCCGCCTGCCACGATGCGGCCGATGGATCGGCCTGCCCCAGCACCAGGAGGTCGGCGTACATGGCGTGGCGCACGAATGCGTCGGCCGGTGCGTGACCATCGGCGCGAAGCCAGCGCATGTCGGCGCCGCCTTGCGCATGCGCATCATCGAACCATGACTTCGCCCGGTCGAGATCAGCACGCTCCTGCGTCTGGAGGAAGCCGGCCGGGCGATCGGACAAGGCCAGGCGCGAAGCCTCGGCAGAAGAGCCCACGGCATACATCACCGACAGGATGGCGCTGTGCCGGTGCGCGAGCCGCCGGGCGCTCCCGAGCCTTTGAATGCTCGACGCCGTGGCGTCCAGGTGAAGCAGGATGGATCGGAAATGGTTCATGGTGAGCCTTCGCGGAGCCTGGCTGGCCGATGGGTGAAGCGATTGTTCGATCGTTGCCCTCTTGTCCGCTTGATCTTGCGCAACGGCGGTGCTTGCGCAAGTGCCGGAACCCGAGACTTACGCGCTCATGCTGGGGGTCTGGGCGTGATCGGCATGCTGGCTCGTCGCCGCCAGGTGATGTGACGAAAGCGGCGTGGCCTTGCGGTCGCGCCTTCCTCGAGCGGACGAGGGGTCGCTCGACTCGATACGGCAGGTGGCGCTTCTTTGTTCAGGACGCGCACGCGCTCGTGGTCTACCTTGGTGGGCTCGCTCAACGAATATCCATCCGCGGCGCGTTCGACTGCTGGAAGAAGACGCTGGAGGATCAACGCACACCCCCACGCTTTGATGCAACTCAGCGCAACTGCCCGCGTACCCACGAAAGAATGCCGGCCGCGCTCATGGCGCCGCTCTGGCGAGCGAGTTCGGCGCCATTCTTGAACAACACCAGGGTCGGAATGCTGCGGATGCGATAGCGCATGCTCGACTTCGGCGCGGCATCGCTGTCGACCTTGACGAACCGCACCTCGGGCATCTGCCTCGCCGCCTCGGCGAACTGCGGCGCCATCATCTTGCAGGGCGCGCACCAGTCAGCCCAGAAGTCGGCAAGTACCGGCAACTCGGTCCCCTCGATGTAGCCGGCGAACGAGGCATCGTCGAGCGCCGCCGGATGCAGGCTCATCAGCGGCTCGCCGCAGCTGCCGCACAGCGGGTCGTCCTTCAGCCGGTGGTCGGGCATGCGGTTCTTTTTTCCGCATGATGGGCATACGAGCTGCATGGTCGCTCCTTCGACTGGGTGTCACGCCTTTGCCAGCAAGGCGTGAGCCCGATGCTGCAGCCATCCGCCGGCCGCGCCGTTGACGACTGTCAAGGGCGCGGCGGGTGGTCAGCACTGCCGGGCGCGTTCGATCGCGCGATCGATGGCATTCGAGCGAGGAGGTGGTGCAGCCGCCGCGCGCGCGATGAGGTCCGGCTCAGGTGGCTGCTGCGACGCGGTCGCGGCATCGGCGCTGAGCAGCGGGGTGCGCTTGCTGCCGCCGTCAATCGACGCTCAGCTCGTTGACCACGATACGCACTCCCGGTGCGGACCAGGCCACGCCTTGCGCCGCGTCGCGCTCATGCCATGAGTTGACCTTGCCGCGCAGCGTCACCTTGCTGCCGTCCACGTCAATGTCCAGGTGCTTGAGTTCACGCTCGACCTGGCGGCCGAGGGCGGTGGCAATCCGTTGCTTCAGGTCGGCTTGCGACACCTTCGGCTTGATCACGATTTCATTGCTGATGCCCATGACTCCCATGATCGGACGGATGGCCGCTTCCGCTGCGCGGCGCTGGTAGTCCCAGTCGACCTCGCCGCGCAGCGTGACCCAGCCGTGGTCCACGGTGATGCGCAACTGGTCCAGCGGCACGCTGGTGTTCCACTGCAACGCCTGCTCGGCGCTTTGCGCGACGTCTGTGTCGCTGCGCTTGTGCGACGGATCAAGCTTCACGTCGAGCTCAAGGGCGATGGCCCTGACGCCGGCCACGCGCCTGAGCGCACGCTCGGCCGCATGTTTCTCTGCGAAGGTTTCGATGTGCCCGGTGAGCGTGACCACGCCGCCTTTCACGGCCACGCCGATGGCGTTCGACTTCACCTGCGGGTCCCAGGCGAGTTCGGCTTCCACATCACGCTTCAAGTCTGAATCGGTCTTCATGGTCAAACCATCCTTTCGGTGTTGCTGATGCCGCGAGGACCTGCGCGGGTCTGGGCGGCCATCGGAAATCTATGCGCCCTCGGCGGCGTCGCCTTGACGCGTGTCAACGATTCGACCCGCTGCCGGACGGCTGGCCAGGCGCGCCTCACGGGCCCAGAAGTGCCGCTTGGCAAGCTCCGTGGCAGCGATGTAGGCCGCGACGATCGACACCGTGGCAAGGAGCAGCGAAGGCGGCAGGGCGACCAGGCTGAAGACGTGGGCGAGCGGCCCGGTGAAGGGCAGCGCGAGCGCCAGGCCTGCGACGGCCACCGTGGTCCAGGCGAGCAGCCGGCCGGGCCGGCTGCGATAGGCCGCAAGCCGGGTGCGCAGCACCAGCACCACGGCCAGTTCGGTGAGCAGCGAGACGACGAACCACGCCGTCTGGAACACTGTTTCGCCGGCGTCGAACAGCTGGCGCAGCACGAAGAACGTGAGCAGGTCGAAGGCCGAGCTGATGAGCCCGAACACGATCATGAAACGATGCACCTGCGCCACGTTCCAGCGCTCCGGCCGGCGCATGCGGTCCTCGTCCACCTCGTCGGTGGAGATGGCCATCGAAGGCAGGTCGGAGAGGAAGTTGTTGAGCAGGATCTGCTTGGCCGCAAGCGGCAGGAAGGGCAGCAGCGGCGTGGCCAGCGCCATGCTCACCATGTTGCCGAAGTTGGCGCTGGTGGTGATGGCGATGTACTTGAGCGTGTTGGCAAAGGTGCGCCGCCCGTCCTGCACGCCTTGGCGCAGCACGTCCAGGTCCGGGCGCAGCAGCACGACATCGGCGCTCTCGCGGGCCACGTCCACCGCCTGGTCCACCGAGATGCCGACGTCGGCCGCGTGCAGCGCCGGCGCGTCATTGATGCCGTCCCCAAGGTAGCCGACGGTGTGGCCCACGCGTTGCAGCGCACGCACGATGCGCTCCTTCTGCTGCGGGTCGACTTCGACGAAGAGGGCAGTGCGTGCGGCCAGGTGCCACAGGGCGTCGTCGTTCATGGCTGCGATGGCCTCGCCGGTCAGCATGGCCTTGGCGTCCAGCCCGATGCATTGCGCGACGTGGGCGGCCACATGGCGGTTGTCGCCGGTGATGACCTTGACCTGAACGCCGCAGGCGGCCAGGTCCTTCACCGCTTGCGTGGCCTGCGCCTTGGGCGGGTCGAAGAAGAGCAGGAAGCCTTCGAAGACCATGCCCGTTTCATCCGCGACCGCATAGGCGGCCTGCGCCGGCGTTTGACGGGTGGCCAGTGCGAGCGCCCGGAAACCCTGCGTGCCCTGGTCGCGAACGAAGGCTTCGAGCCTTGCGTGTGTGGCGTCGTCCAGAGGTTCATTGCCGCCGCCGGGCAAGGCGACGGCGGTGCAGCAGTCCATGACTTGCGCAAACGCACCTTTCATGACGATGAGATGCCGCTCGCTGTCGCTGTCGTTCGCCACCACGATCGTGAGGCGCTTGCGCACGAAGTCGTACGGGATCTCGTCCACCTTGCGATGGCCGTCGGTGGCGAGCCCCGCCTTGGACGCGGCGGCAATGATGGCCGCGTCGAGCGGATTGGCGATGCCGGTCTCGAAGGCGGCGTTGAGGTTCGCAAGACGCAGCACCGCCTCGCTCGGCAGCCCCTGCGCATCGACCGCTGCATCGAGCGACATCACGCCCAGCGTGAGCGTGCCGGTCTTGTCGGTGCACAGGATGTCCATGCTGCCCAGGTCCTCGATGGCGTCCAGTCGCTTCACGAGCACGCCGCGCGCGGCCATGGCGCGCGCCCCGCGCGCGAGCGTGACACTCACGATGGCCGGCAGCAATTCGGGCGAGATGCCCACCGCCAGTGCCACCGCGAAGAGCAGTGACTCCAGCGCCGGCCGCCCGAGCATCTGGTTGACGGCGAGCACGAAGAACACCATGACCAGCATGACGCGCACGAGCAGGTAGCCGAAGCGCCGCACGCCGCGCTCGAAGTCGGTCGGCTGGGCGGGTGTCTTCAGGCTCGCCGCCACGTCGCCGAAGGCGGTGTCGCGGCCGGTTTTCACGACGAGCATCGTGGCCGTGCCGCTGCGCACCGACGTTCCCATGAAGGCGCAGTTCGTACGCCCGGCGATGGGCGTGTCGGCGGCCAGGGCCCCGGCGTGCTTCTCGACGGGCATCGATTCGCCGGTGAGGCTGGCCTCGGTGACGAGGAAATCGCGCGCTGCGAGGATGACGCCGTCGGCGGGCACGAGGTTGCCCGCGGACAGCTCGATCACGTCACCCGGCACGATGTTGCTCGCCGCCACCGTGGTGCGTGCGCCGCCGCGCAGCACCTGCACGGTGAGGGCGAGCCTGCGGCGCAGCGCGGCGACCGCGGTGGACGCGCGGTATTCCTGCGAGAAGCCGAGCAGCGCGCTTCCAAGCACGATGGACAGGATGATCGATGCATCCACCCAGTCGCGCACGAACAGCGACACGGCAGCGCCGAAGACGAGGATCGCGACCAGCGGGCTCGCGAACTGCCGCAGCAGCAGCCGCAAGGCGGCCACCTCGCTTGCCGCCTCGACAGTGTTGGGGCCGTGCCGTGCGAGCCGACGTTGTGCCTCGTCGGTGGTCAGGCCATGCGCGTCAGCCGCGAGTTCTCGCAGCACGGCGTCCGGCTCGCGGCTCCAGTAAGCCTGATCGGCCGTCGGGTGGGGAGGGTGCATCGTGCGAGTCTGTGGCGCGGGGCACGCCCGGCCTTTGACGCTGCGCAAGATTCATCCGTCCTTCGTCGGCGGTGCGGGGGCATGCCGTCGCGGCGCCGGGATTGATTCAGGTCAACGCCGGCGCCGCGCCGCGCCCTAGGCTCGATGCAATGGAATCGCACAACCCCACCGACCCCGGCCACGGACTGAGCGAGGCCGAGGCCCGCCAGCGCCTCGAACGCGACGGCCCGAACCGCCTTCCGCCCGCGCAGCACAAGAGCTTCGCAGCCGTGGTGTTGTCGGTTGCGATGCAGCCGATGATCGTCCTGCTGCTGGCCTGCACGCTGCTCTATGCCTTGCTTGGCAGCGTCATGGACAGCGTGGTGCTGTCGCTGTCGATCGTCGTGGTGGGCGCCATCTCTGTGTACCAGGAGCTGCGCACCCAGCGCGTGCTGGAAGCCTTGCACGAGCTGTCGAGCCCGCGCAGCACCGTCGTGAGAGATGGCGTGATCCGGCGCATCGCCAGCCAGGAACTGGTCGAGGGCGACCGACTGATCGTGCAGGAAGGCGACCGGCTCGCCTGCGATGCCACGCTGGTGCAATCGCATTCGATGCGGGTGGACGAATCGCTGCTCACCGGCGAATCGGTGCCGGTGGACAAGTTCGCAGCCGCGGGCGAGGCGGCCACGGAGGCGGCGAGCAGCTCGCTCCGCGCCGGCACGCTGGTGGTCCAGGGCGATGGCGTTGCGCTGGTCACCGCCACCGGCGTGCGCACCGCGCTTGGCCGCATCGGCGGCTCGATGGCATCGCTTGCCCCGCGCGCAAGCCGCCTGCACCAGGAACTGCAGGCGCTGGTTCGGGTGGTCGCGGTGGTGGCGCTGCTCACCTGCGTGTTCGCCGCCACCGTGTTCTCCTTGCGCGATGGTTCCTGGACCTCGGGCCTGCTCGTGGGCCTGACGCTTGCGATGTCGATCATTCCCGAGGAATTCGCGGTGGTGTGGACGGTGATGCTCGCGCTGGGCGCCTGGCGGCTCGCGCAGTTCAAGGTGCTGACCCGCCAGCCGCAGGCCATCGAGGCATTGGGCACGACGACGGTGCTGTGCGTGGACAAGACGGGCACCTTGACCTGCAACCGCATGGAGGTCGCCGCGCTCCACGACGGCGACATCGGCTGGGAGCGCATGGGCGACGCCCCGCCTGCGGCCATCGAGCCGCTGTTGCGCATGGCCGCGCTCGCCAGCGTCGAGGAAGGCCTGGAGCCGATGGACCAGGCCGTGTTCAGGCTGCTGCCGCACGCCGGGCTGTCGGGCGCCCGAGGCAAGCTCATGCAGCGCGAGGGCGTGATGCCCGGCCGGCCCTACGTCTTCCAGATCTGGCGCTTCGACGGCGACGCGCAGGAACTCATCGTCATCAAGGGCGCACCGGAAGCGGTGCTCGCTCTGTGCGTGGGTTCGGCGGCGCGTTTAAAGGCGCTGTCCGAGCAGGCCCAGGAATGGGCCAGGCAGGGGCTGCGGGTGATTGCCGTGGCTCGCGCATGGCATCCGGCCGGCTCGGTGCCGCCGAGCCCACCGGTGTGCGAGGCGGTCGGCCTGCTGGGCTTCCAGGATCCATTGCGCGAGGATGTGCGGGCTTCGCTCGAGGAATGCCGCAGCGCCGGCGTGAGGGTGGTGATGATCACCGGTGACGCGCCCGCCACCGCCCTCGCGATCGCGCGCAGCGCCGGGCTCGTCGACGTGGCGGCGAGCGACACCGCGGTCATGACGGGCCAGGCCATCGATGCGATGAACGACGCGCAGTTCGAGCTCGCGGCCGCGCGCGTCGCCGTCTTCGCCCGCGTCACGCCCGCGCAGAAGCTGCGCATCGTGCAGGCCTTGCAGCACCGCGGCGAGGTGGTGGCGATGACGGGCGACGGCGTGAACGACGGACCGGCCCTGCGCGCGGCCGACATCGGCGTGGCGATGGGCGAGCGCGGCACCGACGTGGCACGCGAGGCGGCGAGCATCGTCCTGCTGGACGACCGCTTCGGCTCGCTGGTGGACGCCGTGCGCGCCGGCCGGCGCATCTTCGTCAACCTGCAGCGTGCGCTGGGCTACCTGTTCGCGGTGCACGTGCCCATCGTCGGCCTCTCGCTCATGCCGCTCTTCGGTGGCCCGGTGCTCCTGCTGCCCATCCACGTCGTGCTGCTGGAGCTGATCATCGATCCGGCCTGCTCGCTGGTGTTCGAGGCTGAGCCCTTGCCGGCCGACGGCATGCGCCGCCCGCCGCGCCCGGCCAACGCGCCCTTGTTCAGCATCAGTGCGGTGGCGCGGGCCCTGGCGGTAGGCGGGGTGGCGCTGCTTGCCGTGGTTCTCGTGCAGTGGCTGGGCCGCTGGGCCTATCTCACGGGCGATGCATTGCGATTGGCGGGCCTTGCCACCATCGTCGCCGGCAACCTGCTGATGCTGCAATGGTTTCGCGGCGGCTTCAGACATTCGGCCTCGCGTGGCAATCGCACGTACCACGTCCTGGTGGCTGTCGTGTGCGCGCTTGCGATGGTGCTGCTGACGATCGATCGAGCCAGCGCCTCCCTGGGCTTTCCGGTGTCGCTGGATGCTCGCTGGATCTTCGGTCTTCTGGGGCCGCCGGCCTTCTGGTCGCTGTGGCGGCTTCTCAGATCGCGCCACGTGCCACCCCGGCTTGATGCCGGTCAGGCCGTTTCGCCGGTTTCCGCAGTCACTGGACATGCTGCCAAGTCACACCTGCAATGACCACCAACCCCGACCATCGAACGCCACACTGGTTTGATCTCCTCGACAGCGCCGGCCTGCTGGCCGTGGTGCTTGACGCACGCGGCCGCGTCGTCGATGCCAACCGGGCACTGCGAAGCGCCTGCGCATGCATGGGCGGGCCGCAAGAAGGCGTGGACTGGGTGGCGAATTGCCTGGCCCCGGACGACGCACCGGCCCGAGAGCGGGTGCGTGCCTGGCTTGAAGGGGGGTGCACGCCGGAACCCCTGGAAGCCGTGATGGCGGGCCACCACGGGCAGGCAGGCCGGCTGATTCGCTGGAATGCCCATGAACTGCCGGGCGTCCCCGGCGGGACGCATGGCGTGGCACTGCTCGGCCACGACATCACCCGCCAGCGAGCCGACGAGCAGCGCACGCGAAGGCTGACCGATTTCTACCGGGCCTTGTCCGACATGGGTCAGGCCATCGTGCGAATCGGGGATGCCCACGCGCTGTATCAACAGATCTGCGAGATCGTGGTGGAACGGGGCCACGCCACGATGGCCTGGTTGGGGTTGATTGCGGATGGAAAGGTCGTCCCCATGGCGTGGGGAGGGCCTGCGCGGGCCTACACCGACGGGCTCGTCATTCCGGCGTACCCGCTCGGCACGGCGCTGGAGGGCGAACTGGGCCCCACGGCGACGGCGGTCGCGAGCGGTCACCCCTACATCTGCAATGACTACCTGGCGGACCGGCGGACAGGACCGTGGAGGAAGCGCGCGATGCGCCACGGTGTGCGCGCGTCGGCGGCGTTTCCCGTTCGCCGTTCGGGACATGTCGTCGGGACGCTGAACATCTATTTCAGCGAAACCGACGCCTTCGACAGGGACCTCGTCGAGTTGCTGGAGCGGATGGTGGCGGACTTGTGCTTCGCGCTGGAACACATCGACCAGGAAGCGGCTCGCGAACATGCCGAGCAGGAAGCCCGCGAGCGCGCGCTGCAGCTGTCGGGGATCGTCGAGACGGCGCTGGACGCCATCATCACGGTGAACGCCGAATTCAAGGTGGTGGTGTTCAACGGTGCGGCGGCGCACATGTTCGGCGTGACGCCGCTGCAGGCCATCGGCGGCACCATCGATCGCTTCATCCCTGCCGTTCACCGGGCGGCGCATCGAAGCTTCCTTGCCGACTACGCGGCGCACGGCGCGAGCTCCCGCCGCATGGGGCATGCACGAGAGCTGAGCGGGCTGCGCGCGAATGGCGAGGTGTTTCCGCTGGAAGCATCCATCTCCAGGGCAGGCGAGGGCGAGCGGATGCTGATGACGGTGATGGCGCGAGACGTCACTCAGTTGCGCCTGGGCGAGAAGGCCCACCTCGCGCGCACGGCCGCCGAGGCGGCCAACCGTGCCAAGACGGAGTTCCTGTCGCGCATCAGCCATGAACTTCGCACGCCGCTGAACGCGGTGCTGGGCTTTGCGCAACTGATGCGCACTGACAGTGCCGACCCGCTCAGCGGGCACCACCGGGCGCAGGTCGACCTCGTCCTGCAGGCGGGCGAGCACCTTCGCACGCTGATCGACGAGATGCTCGACGTGTCGCGCATCGAAGCCGGCGGCATGTCCATGGAGGTGCGCGACTTCGAGCTGTGCGAGCTGCTGGACGGCGTGCTGCGCATGAGCGAGCCGCACGCCAACGAATGCAAGGTGCGCCTGGAAGCCGGCTATGTCCGCTCTTGCACGATGCTGATGCGCAGCGACCCGGCGCGCCTGCGCCAGGTGATGTTCAACCTGATCTCCAACGGTATCAAGTACAACCGCCCGGGCGGGTGGGTGCGCGTCGAGTTGATGCGCGACCCTTACTTCGTCCACATCGTCGTGCGCGACAACGGCCTGGGCATGGACGAGAAGCAGCGTGCGCAGTTGTTCGAGCCGTTCAACCGCCTCGGCCGCGAGCACAGCGCAGTGCCGGGCACAGGCATCGGCCTCGTGCTGGTTCGCCAGCTCGTCGGCCTGATGGGTGGAGAGCTGACGATCGACAGCACGCAGGAGGCGGGCACCGCAGTGCGCATCACCCTGCCGGCCACCGACGGGCGCCCCATGGCGAGCGCGTCCAAGAGCTCGGCAAAGACCGATGGGAACGGCGACGACCTGCCTGGCGGGGTCGTGCTCTACATCGAGGACAACCCGGTCAATGCCATCCTGGTGGAGCAGTTGCTGGCTCGCTGGCCCAAGGTCCAGCTGATCGTCGCGCCGGATGGGACCACCGGGTTGGAGCGCGCCCGGGCCGCGCATCCGGACCTCGTGCTGCTGGACATGCAATTGCCGGACATGGGCGGCCTGGAGGTGCTCCAGCGGCTCAAAGGGGACCCGGCAACGCAACACTTGCGCTGCGTGGCGCTGTCGGCCAGCGCCTTGCCGCAGGAGGTCGAGCAGGCGCGTCAGGCGGGAGCGCTGGACTACTGGACCAAGCCGATCGACTTCGGCCTCTTCGCAGACGGCATGCGTCGCCTGCTCGTGCATTGAGCCGGGCCGAGCGCCAGCTGGCTGAACGCGGATTGGACAGCTCCGATTCGGCCGGGCAAGATGCCGTCGCGGCACGACAAGTTGAATCGATCGGAGCGGTGGCATGCAGTTCAAGGACTACTACGAAACGCTCGGGGTTGCTCGCGACGCCACGGCTGAGGAGGTCAAGCGCGCCTATCGCAAGCTCGCGCGGAAGTACCACCCCGACGTGAGCAAGCTGGCAGACGCCGAAGAGCGCTTCAAGGAGGTGGGCGAAGCCTACGAGGTCCTTCAGGACGCAGAGAAGCGGGCCGCCTACGACACCCTCGGCGACAAATGGCGTGAGGCCGGCCAGCCGCGCGGTGACGATTTCCGGCCGCCTCCCGATTGGGACCAGGGCTTCGAATTCAAGGGGCGCGACGCCGGCGACCTGCACGACTTCTTCGAAACCCTCTTCGGTCAGCGCGGCCCTCAGTCACATCGCCGCACCGACGTGCGCCGGCCGGGCGAAGACCACCATGCGAAGGTTGCCATCGAGATCGAGGATGCGTACCGTGGCGTCACCCGCACCATCACGCTGAGGCAGCCTGTCATGGACGCACAAGGCCATGTGTCCGTGGCCGAGAGGCAGCTCTCAGTGACCATTCCAAAGGGCGTGCGCGAGGGCCAGCATCTGAGGCTCGCAGGGCAGGGCGGGCCTGGCGATGCCGGTGCGCCGACGGGAGACCTGTTCCTCGAGATTTCCTTCCTGCCTCACAAGCTCTACCGCGTCGACGGTCGCAATGTGAGTCTCGATCTTCCCATTGCCCCATGGGAGGCAGCGCTCGGCGCCACGGTGACGGCACCCACCCCTCTTGGCCCTATCGAACTGACCGTGCCTGCGGGCTCGGTCCAAGGGCGCAAGCTGCGCCTGAAAGGCCGCGGCCTTCCCGGCGAGCCTCCAGGGGACCTGTATGCAGTGCTGTCCATTGCGCTGCCGCCCGCCACGAGCGAGGCGGCGCGCGATTTTTATGCGCAGTGGGAGAAGACGCTGCCCTTCAATCCTCGTGAATCCATGGGAGTGTGAGCCATGCCTGATCGTTCCGGGTCGTTGGTCGTCCAGGTGGTGGAGACCGAGGTCACCTTCACCACGGTGCAGCTCAGTCGTGCCTGCCATGTTGACGCGAGTGCACTCGAGGAACTCGTGTCGCAAGGAATTCTGGAGCCGCAGGGGACAGGCCCCGAAGACTGGCATTTCGAGGGCGCCAACCTGCAACGCGCGCGAAGGGCGCTCAGCCTGATCCGCGACCTGGGTGTGAATGCGGCGGGCGCGGCGCTCGCGCTGGAACTCATGCAGCAACTCGAGGAGCTGCGTCGCGGCCGATCAGTGAAGTGACGTCAGTTTACTGGTCGGCCTCGCATCTGCAACCACCCGTCAGCGACGTCCTCCAATGGGCCGTACTCTTCCAAGGGCACCCAACACCAGCGCTCCGACCAGGAAGAGTGATGCCGTGCCTGGCTCGGGCACAGCCGTCACTGGTCCGGGCACCTCCGTCAGGGTCACGCTGACGGCCGTGCTGTCATTGAAGAAGTCACCGTATCCAGACCCCACGCCGAAATCGACGGTGCCATTGGCGGGGAGATCGACGAGCGTGGCGAACGAGGAGCCTGCTTCGAACTGGTTCACGAAGTTGCTGTAGACCTGCGCACCGTTCACGCGCACATAGACATCGGTTGACGTTGGCCTCGTGTCAATGCCGGTGAAGACGCTGGACAGTGAATAGAAGCCCGCCAAAGGCGCTGTGAAACGCAAGATGGCGTACTCACCGGTCGGTCCTGGGTGCATGGCCAGCACCCCGCTGTCAATGTGCACGCTCCCAAATGCGAATATCGAACCATCGGTCCCGTTGTGAAAGACCAGTGGAAAGTGTCCGGGCCTCGAAGGCTCGGGAACAGGTCCAGCCCAATAGTCGAGATCATTCACGACGCCGCTGATCTCCGAGCGATTGAATGTGGAGCCGATCCGCTCGCTCCAGCCATACGTCCAGGGCCCGCTCGGGTTGAGCGTCGTCGAAAATTCGTGAGCCGCGTCAAACGTGCTTGACCATGCGGGAGCGATGCACAGAATCGCGACTGCGGCGATCCATGCTCGCGGGCGACAGGCAAGGGGACGACCGTGCGAGCCGATCGGCCGACTTGCGCAGGGCGGGAAGGTCATCATTGCTCCTACCAGAGTGCAATCTGAAGCGTAGACGTCCGAAGAGATATTGCAAGGGTCGAGACGGTGGAATGGTGCTGATCGCAGCACCATGCCGAGCCAACTGCGTCGTTGGCTGATCTGCGTCAAGCAGGCACCTGTGCCGCGTGCCAAGGGTTCGAGTGGCCCTTCGCGTGCGCGTGGACCTGACGATGCCCCGCCGCGAACTCCCAGGTGCCATGGCGTCCCGACGCGAGTAGCATGCGCGTTGAAGCGCGGGCACGGCCCGGGAGGCATGCATGACACAGCTCTCCTCGATGTTTCTGCGGTCGTGGACCGACCGTGTGGGCTGGACCTTCTTGTCCGGCCCGAGACTCTGGATGTGCGCCCTGGCGCTGGTGTCGACCTGTGCCATGGCCGCCGACACCAACCCGCCGCGCGAAGCCTACAAGGCGGCGACTGTCGATGCCGGCAAGGCGGTGCCGCCGCGGGTGGTGCCGCCGTGCAAACCCGGCCACTGCCCATTCGCCGGGCAGACGGTCACGATGCTCATCGTGAAGGAAGCGTCCGGCGGCTCGCTGGGCGAATTGAAGGATGAGTTCGAGGCGGCCACCGGCGCGAAGCTGAACCTCGTGCAGATGTCGCACCAGGATCTCTTCCCCAACTTCATCTCGGACCTCACCAACCGCACGGGCAAGTACGACGCGGCTTATGCAGGCGCCTGGTGGCTGGGCGAACTGGTGGCGGGCGACTACATCCTGCCCTATGACAAGTTCTACCAGGACAAGCGCTTCCCGCAGTGGCGCATGGAGGACGTGCTGCCGGCGCCGCGCAGCCTGCTCACGTATGCGGGCAAGAAGTACATGGTCGCGAACGACCATGACGGGCAGGTCATGTACTACCGGCGCGACCTCCTGGCCGATCCGCAGCACCAGGCGGCGTTCCAGCGCATCTACGGCCACCCGCTCGGCGTCCCGAGGACATGGCCGCAGTTCCGTGAGGTGGCGGAGTACTTCAACGGCCGCGACCTCAACAGCGACAACGTGCCCGACCATGGCGTGTCCCTGCACCTGAAGGTCGGGGCGCAGGGCATGTTCCATTTCATGTCGTTCTCCGCGCCCTTCGTGATCGGCCCGCAGAACCCGTCGATGTACTGGTTCGACCCGCGCAACATGAAGCCGCTGATCGAGAGCCCGGGGCATGTCCGTGCGTTGCAGTCGCTCGTGGAACTGGTGCGCTTCGGGCCGAGGGACATGCTCGATTGGGACCTGGGCCAAAGCTGGGACCACTTCCTGGCCGGGCGCGCGGCGCTCACCTTCACCTGGGGCGATCTCGGCGCCCTGGCGCAGGAAAAGGGCAGCAAGGTGCAGGGAAAGATCGGCTCGGCGCCGCTCCCCGGGACCGACGCCTACTACAGCATCGCCCAGCAGAAGTGGATCACGACTGCGCAGCCCAACGTCGTGGGCAACACCACGGGCGGCTCCTGGGCGGGCGTGATCTCGAAGTTCTCCAAAGCGCCGCAGGCCACGTACTACCTGCTCGCGCTGTTGGCTGCCAAGGAAAAGTCGCAGGTGTATGCGGCACGCGGGTGGGACGGCATCGACCCCGGCCGGGTCTATCACTTCCTGCCACCCGACGGCACGGGCGACATCAACACCTACCTCAAGGTCGGCTGGAACGAGCAGGACGTGCGCGACTACCTGCATGCGTACTTCGTCAACTTCAGCAATCCGCTCCAGTTCCCGTACCTGCGCATCCCGGGCGCCTTCAACTATTGGCAGGCGCTGGACGTGCACCTCGGCGAAGCGGTGGCGGGGCAGCTGACGCCCGAGATGGCGTTGAAAGCTGTCGCGGTGGACTTCGAGGAGATCACGCTTCGTCTTGGCCGGGACCGCCAGCGGCGGGCCTATCGTGAATCGCTGGGGTTGTAGTTCGGGGCGTGGCCCTGGCGCCGGGCCGCTCATGCGCCTGGGCGTGCCGGTGCTGCTGTGGTGGTGCCTTGCGGCCGGGGCTGCGGATCAAGCCCCGACCCAGGCGGCGCGGGCCTCCGACCCCAACCGCTTCGGCAGCTCGACCGTCACGGTGGTGCGGCCGAACGACCTGCCGCCGCCTCGCGTGGCGCCGCCTTGCAAACCAGGCGCATGCCCGTTCGCCGGCCAGACGGTGACGGTGCTGGTCCCCAAGAGCGTCATCGGGTTGTCCATCACCGAGATGAAGGACGAGTTCGAAGCCGCCACCGGCGCCTCGCTCAAGACCGTCGAAGTCGCATCCACCGATCTCTTCGACCACTTCTATTCCGACGTGGCCAACGGGGCAGGGCGCTATGACGTGCTGCTCGCGAGCGCCTGGTGGCTCGGCGACCTGGTCGCGGGCGACTACATCGTTCCCTACGACAAGTACTACGCGGATCCGCGCTTTCCTGCCTGGCGCATCGACGACGTGCTGCCCGCGCCGCGTGCGCTTCTGTCCTACGGCGGGCACAAGTACATGGTGGCGAACGACCACGACGGGCAGGTCATGTACTACCGGCGCGACCTGCTGGCCGATCCGCAGCACCAGCGCGCCTTCCAGGCCAGGTACGGGTATGCGCTTGGCGTGCCCACCACCTGGGCGCAGTTCCGCGACGTGGCGGCGTATTTCGCAGGCCGAGACCTCAATGGCGACGGCGTGCCCGATGACGGCGTGGTTCTGGCGCTCAAGGCGGGCAACCAGGGGATGTTCCATTTCCTGTCGCTGTCGGCGTCGTTCGTGATCGGCCCCACCAACCCCAAGCTCTACTGGTTCGATCCGCAGAGCATGAAGCCCTTGATCGAGAGTCCCGGTCACATCCGCGCGCTGCAGACGCTGGCGGATCTCGTGCAGTTCGGCCCGCCAGACATGCTCGGTTGGGAGTCCGGCCGCAGCTGGGACCACTTTCTCGCCGGCCGCGCGGCGCTCACCATCACCTGGGGCGACCTGGGCGCGCTCGCGCAGCAAGAGGGCAGCCGCGTCAAGGGCCGCATCGGCGCCGCGCCGCTGCCGGGCACCAACGAGTACTACAGCGTGGCGCAGGGCCGATGGGTCAAGTCCGACGTGCCCAATGCCGTGGGCAACACCACCGGCGGCTCGTGGGCCGGAGTGATCTCCAAGCTGTCGAAGGTGCCGCAGGCCTCGTACTACCTGCTGGCACTCATGGCCACCCGCGAAAAGTCCATCGTCTATGCCGTGCGCGGCTGGGATGGGATCGACCCGGGGCGCAGCTTCCACTTCCCGCCGCCGGACGGAAGCGGGGACATCGCGAACTACCTCAACGCCGGCTGGAACCCGGCCGATGTGCGGGACTACCTGCACGCCTACCACGAGAACTTCAGCAACCCGCTGCAGCTGCCCTACCTGCGCATCCCCGGCACCTACAGGTACCTGCAGGCGCTCAACCTGCACCTGGCCGAGGCGGCGGCCGGCCGGGTCGCCCCCGCGGCCGCGCTGAAGGCCGCTGCCGTCGACCTGGAGGAGGTGACGCTGCGCATGGGCCGGGACGCGCAGCGGCGGGCCTATCGCAAGTCACTGGGGCTGTGACGTGAAGACGCCGCTGCATGCCCTGATCATGCTCGGCATCGGCAGCAAGCTCATGCTGGCGTTCGCGGGGCTTGCCACGGTCACGGTCCTTGTGGTGCTGCTGGCCCTCGCAGCCGGCCGCAATGCCACCGAGGACATCAAGCTGACCGAGGTGGTGCGTGCGCCGGCCTGGATCGCCTCAGAACAGGCGCAGGCCAGCCTGCTCAAGATGCAGTTGCATGTGCGCGGCTACCTGGTGCTGAGCGACCGCTCGGACCTCGAGCAGTACCAGGTCGCCCGCCGCGAATTCGAGCGCAGCCTCGCTTCGCTGCAGGCCATGTCCAGCACCTGGCCGGAAGTGGCTGAAGCGCAGTGGGTCACCGAGCTGACGCGAATCTATGAACGCTGGATCCAGCTGCCGCAGAAGCTGTTCGACCTGCACGACAACCCGCTGAAGAACCGGGCGGCCCTGCGCATCGGCCGGGTCGACCTGCAGGCGCTGCGGGTGAAGATCCTCAACGAGACGGACGAGATCATCACGCTGCAGCGATCGCGCGACGCAGCGTCGCCATCGTCCGGGTTGATGGCCAACCTGCTCGATTTCCAGTCGTCGTTCGACGCGATGGCCACCAACCTCATGGCCTACGCCACCTCGGGCGAGCTGAACTTCAAGCTGGCCTACGGGCCGCAGCTCGCGACCAACGCAACCGTCTGGAATGCCTTGCTGGCCCGGCGCGAGCGCTTCTCGGCAGAGCAGCGGGCCTACCTGGACAGCATCGCGCGAGATCGCGTGCGCGTGGCTGAACTTGCGCTGCAGATCGTGAGCGCCATCAGCAGTGATCGTGCGAACGAAGACCTCTACCTGTACCGAACCGAAGTGGCGCCGCAGGCTGAAGGAATGATCGGCCTGCTCGCCAAGGTCACCACCAGCCAGCAGTCGCAGCTGAGAGCCGAACTCGCACGAGCGCAACTGCGCCTCACCGAAGCGCGTGCGCAGACGCTGGCGGGGGGTGCCGTCGCCGTCGTGCTCGGCGTGGCCATGGCCTTCGTGTTCCGGCGCAGGATCGTCGGGCCGGTGATGCGGCTGACGGGCGTGGCGCAGCGGGTGGCCGGCGGCGATCTCTCCGCGCGTGCGGCGGTCGAGTCGCACGACGAGATCGGCGTGCTGGCCACCAGCATCAACACCATGACTCAGCGGCTCGCGCACACCATCGGCCACCTCGAGACGGTGAACGCCGAGGCCGAGCGCGCCAAGGACGCGGCCGTCGTCGCCAACAGCGCGAAGAGCAACTTCCTCGCCACCATGAGCCATGAGCTGCGCACGCCGCTCAACGGCATCCTCGGCTTCGCCCAGATCCTGCGTCGCGACCAGCCCCTGACCGAGCGCCAGCAGCGCGGGCTGCGCATCATCCACGAGAGCGGCGAGCACCTGCTGACCCTCATCAACGACATCCTCGACCTCGCGCGCATCGACGCGGCCAAGCTGGAGCTGCTGCCCACGGAGATCCAGCTCAACGGGTTCCTGCACATGGTGTCGGACATCGTGCGGGTGAAGGCCGAGGAGAAGAGCCTGTACTTTCATTACGAGGTCGACCCTGCACTGCCCGCAGCCGTGCTGGCCGACGACAAGCGACTGCGCCAGGTGCTGCTCAACCTGCTGTCGAATGCGGTGAAGTTCACTGACCGCGGCAAGGTCGGGCTGCACGTGCAGATGGTCGGACCGCCGAGCGGCAACATGGCGCGCCTGCGATTCGAAGTCCACGACAGCGGTGTCGGCATGGACGCAACGCAGCTCTCGCGCCTTTTCCAGCGCTTCGAACAAGTGGGAGACGCCAACCGCCGCGAAGGTGGCACGGGCCTGGGCCTGGCCATCAGCCGCCAGCTGGTGCGGCTCATGGGCGGCGACATCCATGCGACCAGCGAGCCGGGCCGCGGCAGCGTGTTCTCGTTCGAGATCGACCTGCCGCTCGCGGTTGCAGCCCTGGGTGCACCGGCCGCGCCGGAGCGCGGCATCCCCGTGAGCTACATGGGTGGCCGCAAGACGGCGATGGTGGTGGACGACGTGCCGCAGAACCGCGCCATCCTGGTGGACATGCTGAGCGTGCTCGGGTTCAAGGTGCAAGAGGCCGCCAATGGTGCCGAGTGCGTCGACATGGTCCGCGCCACGCGACCCGACGTGATCATCATGGACACGGTGATGCCGGTGATGGACGGCTACGAGGCGATGCGTCGTGTCCGGCTCATGCCCGGGTTGGCCGACGTGCCCATCATCGCGACGTCGGCCAGCGCAACGCGGGAAGTGGAGGCGCAATGCCGCGAGTCCGGCGCGAACCTGTTCATCGCCAAGCCCATCGATCAGGGGCGGTTGCTCGATGCGATGGGCCGCATGATGAACCTGCAGTGGGTCTACGCGGAAGGCGCGACGTCCTGGCCACCCGCTGCTGACTTCGACCTTCCCGAGGCGGCCATTCCGCCGCCCGACATGCTCGCCGAGCTGTCCAGCCTTGCACGGACCGGCAACATGCGTTCGATCGGCGAGTGGGCCGACCAGCTCAAGCTGATCAATCCGAAGTTCGCGCCATTTGCCGCCCGTCTTGCGATCCTCGCGGAAGGCTGTCAATCACGGGCCATCACCGGGCTCGTGGAACGATGCTCCGCGGAGCACGACAAGCGGCGCGCGGCTGGAGCGGCCGGCGATCCATCGTTCGACCCGAATGCCGGTGGGGCGGCGACGCATGACAGGCAGGGAGCGCCTTGACTGGCTCCGCTGCCTGTCCTGTGCGAGAGCGCCTTCGGTGAATCGCGTGGTCAGTTGCAGCTGTAGCTCGCAGCCGCCGTCACCGACCCTGACCCGCTGTAGCTCGCCTTCTTGGGGTAGGGGCACACCGGCATGCTCACGCTGGCGTCGGCCGACTGCAGCACGACCTGATCGGGTGCCGATTGGTGCTCGACCCAGTCGACGAGCTTGGCGAAGAACTGGCCCTGCGCCGGCAGCGGCACCGAGTTCGCATCAGCCGTCGGCCCGCTGCTGCCGGTGACGGAACCCACGCCACCGCAGTGGCCCAGCCCCGGCACCATGAACAGCCGGTCGAACTTCTGCGCCTCGGCGAAACCGCCCACCATGTTGGCCGTGCGCGTGTAGTAGTTGATCGAGCCCATCGACGGAATCAGCTGGTCGCCCCACCCATGGAAGTGGATGATCTTCGCGCCCTTGTTGCGCACCTTCGTGAGGTCCGCGTTGTCGGTGTTGATGTTGCCGAAGTAGGGCTGCAGCGCGATGCCCTGGTCACCGGCGGAGGCCAGGTCGGCATAGGTCATGCCGCTCCAACGCTTGGCACCGGTCCCGGTGGTGTTGACGAAGAATGGCGTCGAGTAGGTCGGGTCCTGCAGTTCCAGCGCGACCATGTCGGCGGCGATGGGGAAGGGTCCGAAGAAGGGCGGGCTCACCGCGTCGCCGGCGAGCAGCCCGAGGTTCGCGCCGCGCGCGAGTCCCCACCACAGGTGGTTGCCGTTGGCCGTCGTCGAGTTGCTCGCGTTGTCGCCGAGCGGGTCGGGCACGCTGCCGTCGGCGGTCTGGCCGTACCAGAACTTGTTGACCGCCTGCGCCTGCGCGACGTTCACGCAGGCTGCGTTGTTGCTGGTGCCGACGACGCCGTTGCCCTGCACGCCATTGCACAGCACGGCGGCATCGCGGGTCGGGTCGTAGTGGCATTGGCGCGGGTCGGGAATGAAGCCCAGGTGCCGGCCGCCCACCACGTCGCAGGCACTCACCGCCGCGGCGCTGACGAACCCCACCTGTGCGTTGCTCAGGTTGCCGCCCAGGTCGCGCTGCATGACGACCTGCGGGTACAGCTCGTTGGTGATGAAGCGCGTCCAGTTGATGGCGGGCGCTTCGATGATGTAGCCGTCGTACTGGTCGGGATGCTCCTGCGCCATCTTCAGGCCCTGCCGGCCACCCGTCGAGCAGCCTTCCCAGTAGGCGTACTTCTGCGGCTTCAGGTAGTAGGCGGCGGCAAGCGCCTTGGTCTTGAGCGCAAGTTCGTTCAGGCTGCGGTCGGCGAAATCGGTCCACAGCGTGCTGTTGATGCCACCGTCCTCGCGCATGGCGAAGGTGCCGGCGCCAACGGTGTGTCCGGTGTCCGTCGTGCCGACGACATAGCCGGTCGCCGCGGTCGCTGCTGCTGCGACGTTGCCGATCTTCGTCGTCAACGACTGGTCGCCGCCCGCCCAGCCGCCGCCGCCCAGGTTGTGGATGCGCTCGTTCCACACGGACGGCGCGGGCAGCCAGACTTCGATTCCGATGCCGGCGGACGTGGATGGCGCGCCCGCGGTGCCTGCGAAACCAGGGCCGACGACCAGCTTCACGAGGCACAGGTCGCTTGCCGCCACCGGCGGCGCGGGCGTGGTGGCGGTGCCTGGCAGCGCGAGCGAATCGCCTTGCTTGAAAGACTTGACGAGCACGACCTGCGTTTGCGCATCGGGCTTGAATGCGGTCTTCATGCTGTCGTCGCAAGCGAGGGCGACCGCCGCAGGAGCGGGGGCGGGCGCAGGGGCCGCGGCGCTGTCACTGCCGCCTCCGCAGCCTTGCAAGGCTGTCAAGGCGATGGCTGCGCTCACCCAGGCCGCGGATTGGCCAGATTCAAAAGGCATGCTTGTCTCCGTAGGTTGTCGTCGGCGCAGCTTCCTGGCTGCTGCGCGTACCTTAGGGGCGAGCGATGCGTTGCGTCTTTCGTTTTCCCGCGGATCTTTGTCGCAAATCCGCGGACAAGGTGTCCGTGGACACAACCGTCAGGCGTGCTTTCGCTGCGCGGGTGTCATGCCGGTCTGCTGGCGAAACACCTGCGTGAAATGCGACTGGCTGGCAAAGCCCACGCTGGCGGCCACCTGCGCGATGGACAGCTCACGCCGTTGCAGCAGATGTTCGGCCGCGGCCACGCGCTGCTGCTGGATGTAGCGGTGCGGCGGCATGCCGAAGGCGCGCTTGAAGCAGTGCGAGAAGTGGTCCGTGCTCATGCAAGCTTCCTTCGCCAGGCGAGCGACGCTGAGTTCGCCGCCGAGGTTCTCGGCGATCAGCGTGCGCAGGCGCTGCTGCAGGGCCGTCGACAGGCTTCCTCGCGCAGCCGCTGGGGCGCTGGTGAGTGACCCGCGCTGTTCGAGCCGGCCGATGAAGGCCAGCGACAGTCCTTCGACGTAGAGGCTGTCGGGGCTTGCGGATTGCGCCGAATCGAGCAGCTCGGTGGCGAGCCATTGAAGCCGTTCATCGAAGACTTCGTGTTGTCGCAGCAGGTCCATGTCTTGGTCCCGCTGGGTCAGCCCCTGCAGGGCTTCGGGCTGCAACAGGATCGCCATGCAATGCCCGGCGATGCCGGACCAGCGCATGTGGTCGAACTCCAGCCCGCGAGGGTAGATCTCGATCATGCCGGGCGCCGTGCGCAGGTGGTGCGAGCGGCCGGCCGAGCGGTACCAGCGCTCGCCCTCGCCGCATCGGGCGATGAGGACGGTGGGGCAGGCGGTCTCGGCGGGACCTTGCTCGGCCTCGCCGGGAATCGTGAACAGGCCCATCGGCAAGCCGGTCCAGCGAGGCGGCAGGCTCAGCACCGGTTGGCCGTCGGGGTGCCGCAGCTCGTCGCAGGGGTTGGGCAAGCCGTGGTTCATGGCCTCAGACGCCCAGGAAGCCACCCAGCGATGGATGCGCGCCGACCTCGGCGGCGCTGCCCTGGAGAACGGCCTGGCCCTTTTGCAGGACGAGCGCACGGTCCGCATGGTCCAGCACCCGGCGGTAGTCGCGATCGACGATCAAGGTCGCGATGCCGCTCGCGCGAATCTCGCGGATGACGCGCCAGATGTCGGCCACGATGAGCGGCGCCAGGCCTTCGGTCGCTTCGTCGAGCACGATCAGTTCCGGGTGCGTCATGAGTGCGCGACCGATCGACAGCATCTGCTGCTCGCCGCCCGACAGCTGCGCGCCGAGGTTGGACAGGCGCTCCTTCAGTCGCGGGAAGGTGTCGAGCACGCGCTCGAAGGTCCAGTCGTTGCGTCCATCGAGCCCGCGCCGCGCCGCCATGACGAGGTTCTCGCGAACCGACAGATTGGGAAACACGCCCCGGCCCTCGGGCACGTAGGCCACGCCCAGCCGTGCCACTTCGTGAGGCCTGGCGCGCGATGCATCCGCGCCGAAGAAGCTGACCTGCCCTTCGCGCTGAGGCACGTGCCCGAGCAGCGTGCGGATCAGCGTGCTCTTGCCCATGCCGTTGCGGCCGAGCAGGCCGACGGTCTGCCCGCGCGCGATCTGCAGGTCCACGCCGTGCAGCACGTGGCTGGAACCGTACCAGGCGTGGATGTCGTGGGCGTCGAGGATGAATTCGGCGCTCGCCGTGACCGGCGCCTGGGCCTTTGGCATCAAGCGAAGCCGGCCTGCGCCATGAGCTTGTGATGAGGGAGCTGCGCGCATCTCAATGGCCTCCGAGGTAGGCCGCCTGCACGCCAACATTGGAGCGCACCTCGTCTGGCGCGCCGCACGCGATCACGGCGCCATTGACCATCACCGTGATCTGGTCGGCGATGCGGAACACCGCATCCATGTCGTGCTCGACCAGCAGCAAGGCGTGGCCGGACTTGAGCTCGTCGAGCAGCCGCAGCATGCGCTCGGTTTCCTCGGCGCCCATGCCGGCCAGCGGCTCGTCGAGCAGCAGCACTTCGGGGCCGGTGGCCAGGCACATCGCGATTTCGAGCTGGCGCTTCTGGCCGTGCGAAAGAAGGCCGGCGGAACGATCCAGCAACGCATCGAGGCCGGCACGTGATGCGGCGCGCCGTGCTGCCTCCATGGTGGGTTCGTGGCGTTGCGCGTCTTGCCACCACCGCCATGGCCGCTGGTGCGATGCCTGCGCCGCAAGCCGGCAGTTCTCGAACACCGAGAACTCGGGGTAGATGGTGTTGCGCTGGTAGCTGCGACCCAGGCCGGCTCGCGCGCGACGCGGCTGGGTCCAGCGGGTCACGTCCCGGCCCAGCAGCTCGACCCGGCCGCCGGAGGGAGTGATCTCGCCGGACAGCATGTTGATGAGAGTGGACTTGCCCGCGCCGTTGGTGCCGATGACGGCGTGGACCGTGCCGCGCTGCAGTTCCAGCGAGACACCGTCCACGGCCACCAGACCACCCCAGCGGCGGGTGAGACCGCTGCTGCGCAGGAGGATCTCAGGCGGCTTCATGGCGAACCTCCATGCGCTTGATGGCCTGCTTGCCCGGCGTGCGGCCCACCAGCCGCTCGCGCAGCTGGGCCGGTACGCCGACGAGCCCGCGGGGGAGCATCGCGACGCAGGCAATGATGGTGAGGCCCAGGCCCAGGTGCCAGTGCTTGGCAAAGCTGCCGAAGAACGCTTCCGACTTGAACAGCTCCTGCAGCAGGGCAAAGGCGAAGGCGCCGATCAATGCCCCGTGCAGGTGGCCCAGGCCACCCAGGATGATCATGATCAGCACCGCGCCCGACATGTGCCATGCCATCAGCTCGGGGTTCACGAAGCCATCCTTCACCGCGAAGAGAAAGCCGGCCAGCCCCGCGATCGCGCCCGAGATGACGAAGGCGGCCAGCTTGTACGGGTAGGTGGAGAAACCAGTGGCGCGCATGCGCTGCTCGTTCACGCGGATGCCCGCGAGCGCACGGCCGAAGGATGAGCGCAGCAACACCGCCAGGCCTGCGAATGACAAGACCAGGCAGGCGAGGGTGAAGCCGTACAGCGCGACCGGCTTGTCGAGGTCGAGCACCTGGCCCAGCACCGGCTTGAGGTTCAGGTAGGCGCCATCGGTTCCGCCACCCAGCGGCGTGTCGTGCACGACGTAGTAGGCCATCTGCGCAAACGCCAGCGTGACCATGATGAAGTACACGCCCTTGGTGCGCAGCGACAAGGCGCCGACGAAGAGCGCATACACCGCCGCGGCCAGCACGCTGGCCGGCAGCAGCCACAGCAGCGAAGGCGCATCGCCTGGTGGTGCGAGCAAGACGGCGGCATACGCGCCGATGCCAAAGAACGCGGCCTGCCCGAAGCACACGAGGCCGGTGTGGCCCACCAGCAGCTCCAGGCTCAGCGCGAACAGCGCGAACACCATGGTCTTGGTGACGAAGTCGATGCCGAAGCTGCCGGCGACCAAGGGGTAGAGCGCCAGCGCGAGGAACACCGCGGCGACGAAGATCGATCGGGATCGTTGCATTGCGTTCAACCTGCCTTGAAGAGTCCGTCCGGCTTCCACAGCAGGATCAGCGCCATCAGCACGTACACCAGCACCCCGGCGGCCTGCGGCAGCAGCACCTTGCCGAAGGTGTCCACCGCGCCGATCAAGAGCGCCGCCAGCAGTGCACCGCGGATCGAGCCGATGCCGCCGATGACGACCACCACGAAGCAGATGATCAGCACCGAGTTGCCCATGCCCGGGTACACCGACGACACGGGCGCCGCCACCATGCCGGCGAGCACGGCGATGGCCACGCCGGCGGCGAACACCACGCGGTAGAGGAACTTGATGTCGATGCCCAGCGACTGCACCATCTCGCGGTTCACGCTGCCGGCGCGGATCATCATGCCCAGCCGCGTGCGCGTGAACACGAGGTACATGCCACCGGCAAGCGCCAGGCACACGCCGGAGACGAAGAGCCGGTACACCGGGTACACCATCAGCTCGCCCAGTGGCAGGCTGCCCGCGAGCAGCTCAGGCATCTGCACGCCATGCACGTCGTCGCCCACGAGCAGGCTGCGCAGCTCCTCGAACACGAGGATGAGGCCGTAGGTCATGAGCACCTGCTGCAGGTGTTCGCGCTGGTACAGGAAGCTGAAGAACGCCCACTCGAGCACGTAGCCCAGCGCCACGGCCAGGACGGTGCCCACCGCCAGCGTCGCGAAGAAGCCGCCGCCGAAGGTGGCCGCCACGGCCGGCGCGAGCGCATAGGCCATGTACGCGCCGATCATGTAGAAGCTGCCGTGCGCGAGGTTGATGACGCCCATGATCCCGAAGATCAGCGTCAGCCCCGAGGCCACGAGGAAGAGCAGCAACCCGTACTGCAGCGAGTTCAGGCACTGGATGAGAAAGGTCGCGAAGTCCATTGGACGGGCGGTGGTTGGTGATCGGTTCCCTCTCCCTCTGGGAGAGGGGGAACATCAGCTCTTGCAGCCTCGCGCGGGGTCGGCCAGCGCCTTGGCGGCGATGCCTGTGACCTTGTTCTCCTTGCCATCGACACGGCGCAGGTAGATGTTCTGCACAGGGTTGTGGGCCTTGGACAGCGTGAACGCGCCGCGCGGACTGTCGATGGTGGCTTTCTCCACCGCAGCCGCGAACTCGGCCTTCTTGCTCACATCGCCCTTGACCGCATTCAAGCCCACCGAGAGGATCTGCCCGGCGTCGTAGCCCTGCACTGCGTACACGTCAGGCTGCTGCTTGTAGGACTTGGCATAGGCGAGGCGAAAGGCGTTGTCGCGCGGCGTGTTGAGCGAATCGGCGTAGTGCAGGGTGGTGAAGATGCCTTGCGCCGACTCACCCTGTGCCTCCAGCGTCCCGTCGGTGAGGAAGCCCGGGCCGTACAGCGGGATGGATTTGCCGAGGCCCGCGCCGGCGTAGTCCTTCACGAACTTCACCGCGCCGCCGCCGGCAAAGAAGGCGAAGACCGCATCGGGCTTCTGCGACGCGATGTCGGTCAGCAGGGCCTGGAATTCCACACCGGGAAAGGGCAGCGTCAACTGCTTGACCACCTGCCCGCCGCTCTTCTCGAAGCCTTCCTTGAAGGCCGCGGCCATCTCGTCGCCGGCCGCGTATTTCCAGGTGATGGTGATCGCCTTCTTCTTGCCTTGCCTGGCGACGACGTCGCCCGCGGCATAGGCGGACTGCCAGTTGGAAAACGAGCTTCGGAAGATGTTGGTCGAGCACATCGGGCCGGTCACTGCATCGGCGCCGGCATTCGGGACGATCAGCAGGGTGCCGCTTTCCTTGACGGCGCGCGCCATGGCCATCGCCACGCCGGAGTGCACGGTGCCCACGATGACATCGACGCTGTCGCGCTTGATCAGCTTGTTGACGTTGTCGGTGGCCTTCGACGGATCGGACTCATCGTCCACCTTCACGAACTCGATCTCGCGGCCGGCGATCTTGCCGCCTTGCTCGGCCACGTAGAGCCGAAAGCCGTTCTCGATCGCGTTGCCCAGCGACGCATAGGTGCCGGTGAAAGGCAGCATGAAGCCGACCTTCAGCTTGCCCGCGGCCTGGCCATGGGACAGGGGCGTTGCGATCAACGCCGCCATGCCGATCGCCGCTGCGAGAAGGGGCTTGCGAATCAAAGTCATTGTTTGTCTCCTGGAATCGGTTATCGGTGAAGCGAGCGGCTCGCGCCTATGCCTGGCGTTCGAGCTCGCGCAGCCTGAAGCGCTGGATCTTTCCGGTGGCGGTCTTCGGCAGCTCGTCGATGAACTGGATGAAGCGCGGGTACTTGTACGGGGCAAGCCGTTCCTTGACGAAGGCCTTCAGCGCTGCTTCATCGACCTGCCGGCCCGGCTTGAGCACGACGAAGGCCTTGGTCTTCATCAGGCCTTCGTCATCGGGCCTGCCGATGACGGCGCACTCCAGCACGGCCTCGTGCTGCATCAGCGTGGCCTCCACTTCGAAGGGCGAGACGTAGATGCCGCTGACCTTGAGCATGTCGTCGCTGCGGCCGGCGTAGGTGTAGTAGCCGTCGGCGTCGCGCACGTACTTGTCGCCGCTCTTGGTCCACGCGCCCTGGAAGGTCTCGCGCGACTTCTCGCGGTTGCCCCAGTACATGAGTGCAGCGCTCGGGCCCTTGATGTAGAGGTCGCCGATCTCGCCGTCGGCGATGACCTGGCCGTTCTCGCCCCGCAGTTCGAGTTCGTAGCCCGCGACCGGGCGACCGGTGGTGCCGTAGCGCACGTCGCCGGGGCGGTTGGACAAGAAGATGTGCAGCATCTCGGTGGAGCCGATGCCATCGATGATGTCGCAGCCGAAATGCGCCTTGAACCGCTGCCCGATCTCGGCGGGCAGGGCCTCGCCGGCGGACGAGCACATGCGCAGGGCCACCTGCTCACGGGCGGGCAGGTTGGGCGAGGCGAGCATGCCGGCGAAGCCCGTCGGGGCGCCGAAGAAGATGGTGGGCCGCTGCTGCGTCCAGCGCTTGAAGGTGGCGTCGGGCGTGGGCCGCTCGGCCATCAGCACCACGCCAGCACCCACCGACATGGGGAAGGTGAGGGCGTTGCCCAGGCCATAGGCGAAGAAGAGCTTGGCCGCGGAGAAGCAGACGTCGTCTTCGGTGAGGCCGAGGATGGGCTTGCCATACAGCTCGGCCGTCCACCACGGGTTGCCGTGGGTGTGGACCGTGCCTTTGGGCTTGCCGGTGGAGCCGGAGGAATACAGCCAGAAGCCGGGGTCGTCGGCCGAGGTGGTGGCTGGGGACGGCATCGGCTCGCTGCGCCGCAGTTCGTCGCGGATGGCGGTGGCGGTCGCGGGCAGATCGCCAGTGGGCTGCGACACCATGATGGCGTGCACCTCGTTGGCGCCTTGCTCCATGGCGGCCGTGAGCACGGGCAGCAAGGCCGCGGAGACGAGTGCGCCGCGCGCGCGGCTGTCCGCCAGCATGAAGGCGTAGTCGTTGGCAGTCAGCAGGGTGTTGACGGCCACCGGCACGATGCCCGCGTACATGGCGCCAAGAAAACTCACCGGCCAGTCGTTGTTGTCGTGCATGAGCAGCAGCACGCGGTCTTCCTGGCGCAGGCCTGCGCGCACGAGGGCGGCGGCCATGCGGCGGACCCGGTCGGACAGTTCTCCATAGCTCATCGACTCATGGTCGTCGGTGAAGGCGGTCTTGCCGCTGCGGCCCGCGTTCAGCTCGATCAAGTGGCGAGCGAAGTTGAACCCGGGGCCCGGTGGGCACAGGTGATCGGTTGTCATGAAGACCTCTCGTCCCAAGTCGATGAAGTGCTGCGTCAGGCCGCGGGCAGGGCGGCGAGGACGGCCTGGCTTGCCTGGATGGCGGCACGCCGGTGGTAGAAGCCGAGCGCGCGCAGGCCGCCCAGCTCCTCGCCGCCGCCGGCGCGGCCGGGGCCACCGTGCAGCGACATCGGCATGACGTTGCCGTGGCCCGTGTGGAGAGCGGCGACGTCCGGCGAGATCACATGCACGCGGCCCTGCGTGGATGCCAGCTCAGCCGACGCTTGCGCGAGCGCGGCCGGGTCGCTGCCGTAGACCGACGTGACGAGCGACCCTTGGCCACGGCGCACGAGCGCCAGGGCATGGTCCATCGACCGGTAGGGCACCAGCGTGGCGACGGGGCCGAAGACTTCCACATCGTGCACCCGCGAGGACGCATCGGCGTCAGCCACGGCCAGCAGCGTCGGGCCGATGCACGCGGCCACGGACGCATCCGCATCGACGAGGGCATGCGATGCGCCGTCATGCACCACCGAGGCCTCTTCGCGCAGAAGGGCGAGGCCTTCCTTCACTGCATTCAACTGTGCGCGGCTCACCAGCGAGCCCATGCGCACCGTCTCGTTGCGGGGGTTGCCCACCGTGATGCCTGCCAGCTTGGCGGCGATGGCTTCGGATGCGGCGCCGATCAGCTCGGCCGGCACGAGCACGCGGCGGATGGCGGTGCACTTCTGGCCTGACTTCACCGTCATCTCGCGCACCACTTCGCGCACCAGCAGGTTGAACGCCTCGTCGCCGGGCTTCGCGTCCGGCAGCAGCAGGGCCGAGTTGAGGCTGTCGGCCTCGATGTTGGCCCGCACCGACCGCTGCGCAACCGCAGGGTGCGAGCGGATGACGGCAGCGGTGTCGGCCGAGCCGGTGAACGACACGACGTCGAAGGGCTCGAGTGCGTCCATCAAGCCGGCGGAGCTGCCGCAGACGATGGACAGCGCGCCCGGGGGGAACACTCCGGCTTCGATCACATCGCGGACCATGCGCTGCGTGAGCCAGGCGGTGGCCGTGGCCGGCTTGACGATGACCGGTACGCCCGACAGCAGCGCCGGCGCGGCCTTTTCCCACAGGCCCCAGGCGGGGAAGTTGAACGCGTTGATGAACAGTGCAACGCCACGGACCGGCGCCGACACGTGCTGGGCCTGGAACAGCGGGTCCTTGCCCAATCGTGCAGGCTCGCCGTCGCGCAGCAGCTTGGCGTCGCCCAAGGCGTCGCCAAGCTTGGCGTAGTGGCCCAGCGTGAAGATGCCACCGTCAATGTCCACCGCGGAGTCGTTCTTCACCGTGCCGCTGTTGGCGGTGGCGATCTCGTAGTACGCGTCCCGATTCGCCTGAAGGACCTTCACGGCGTTCGCCAGCAGCTGCGCGCGTTGGCGATAGGTGAGGGCGCGCAATGCGGCGCCGCCTTCGTCGCGGGCGTAGGCAAAGCCGGCTTCGATGTCGAGCCCGCCAGCATCGACGCGAACCAGCTCGTTGCCGAGCACGGGGTCGAACAAGGGAGTGCCAGGGCCCTGGCCTGCTTGCCAGCGGCCGGCGAGGAAGTTGTCGAGGGTGGTGGTCATGGTGTCAGGCCCGGGTGAATTCGATCTGCCCTTCAGGCAGGAGATAGAGCACCAGGGCGCGGCCCTGGGTGACGGTGGGGCGGTGCGCGCTGCCGGGCGGGTACACGCACCAGCCGGCATGGCGGCCATCGAATTGCGCGTCGCCTTCCAGCGGCATGATCAGGTCGATCTCGCCGAGCGGGTGGACGTGGTGCGGGCCCGCGATGTCTTGCATGTCGACGACGTCGACCGAGAAGCGCTGCAGGTCGTCGTCGGCCTTCAGCACACGGCCATAGCGGATGCCGCCGCCTTCGCGGTTGCACATCCATCCTTGCGAGACACCCTCCACGCAGGCGCTTTTGATCGCGTCGAAGCTCGGCGTGCCGGCGCCGTGGTGTTCGTTGAGCCAGGCATCCAGGTCGGCATCGAGGGCCCGACCGGCAATGCGCGAAGTGAGGTCTCCAATCAGTTCGCGAAAATGCTGCTGGGACATTGCTTGTTTCCTGAGGTGGATCAACCGGCTGCGATTGCCAATCGACCGCGAATGAACTATTGTGCTTGCGATGAAGCGTAGTTCTCTGCCCTCATGGTGTCAAGCACTATAATGCATGCAACGGGTTATCCCCAAGGGAGCTTGGCTTGAACGATCGCACTGCCGCCGTGGAAGAGGCCCTGAATGCCGACGAGGAGGAGAAGAACCCTCGGCTGACGGCATTTGGTGAACGCCTGCGGACGCTGCGGGCCCGGCGTGGCCTGACCAGAAAGGCGGCCGCCCTGGCGGCCGATGTGTCCGAGCGTTATCTGGCCAACCTGGAGCACGGCACGGGCAATCCGTCGCTGCTCATCCTGGACCAGATCGCGGGCGCGCTCCAGTGCTCTCCCGCTGAACTGATTGGTGACGTCACGACGTCGTCGGCGGAATGGCTGCTGATCCGCGAGTTGCTCGACGGGCGCAGCGAGGTCGACCTCATGCGCGCGCGCACCGCGATCGGCGAGCTGCTGGGAACGGGCGGCGACCGGCGCTCGAAAGGCCGGCGCGTCGCGCTCATCGGCTTGCGGGGCGCGGGCAAATCGACGCTGGGCCACCTGCTGGCCGAGGATCTCGACGTGCCGTTCATCGAGCTGAGCGCGGAGATCGAGAAGGTGGCCGGCTACAGCATCCGCGAGATCCAGGACCTGTACGGCGCGACGGCCTATCGACGCTACGAACGGCGCGCGCTGGAAGAGACGCTTCAGATCTACCCGGAGATGGTTCTCGCGACGCCGGGCGGGCTGGTGTCGGACCCGGCGACATTCAACCTTCTGCTGAGCCACTGCACCACGGTCTGGCTGCAGGCCGCCCCCGAGGACCACATGAACCGCGTGGCGCAGCAGGGCGACATGCGTCCGATGGCGGCCAGCCAGGAGGCCATGGGCGACCTCAAGCGCATCCTGGCCGGGCGAGCGTCCTTCTATTCAAAGGCGCAGCTCACGGTGGACACCAGCCGCCAGGACTTGCCGGAGACCTTCCAGCTGCTGCGAAAGGTGGTGCGCGAAGCGATCGACCCGCCTGGCGCACGAGGCTGATTTTTCCAACCAAAAGGAGCACGCTCTGCGGGTCGTGATTTTCTTGACGCGCGTCAATGCATGCACTATGATGCATTTTAACGGACGCATGAAACAGCACTATTGTGCTTCTCACTTCAAGGAACAGCCATGAGCCCTGTTGAAGCCAGCCCCCGGGTCGACTACCGCACCCAGCCTTCCAACTACCGCCATTGGCGGCTCAGCGTGGAGGGCGCCGTGGCGAAACTCGCGCTCGACATCGCCGAAGACGGCGGCATCCGCCCCGGCTACAAGCTCAAGCTCAACAGCTACGACCTGG
>CBIHOF010000026.1:0-72931 GCA_966211955.1 uncultured Comamonadaceae bacterium
TGCTGCCGTTGTTCGTGAACGCCAGCAGGTCTTGGCCAGACACGAAGTTGCCCGTGATGCTCACGGTTGCACTGGACAAGCTGGTGTTGTCGAGATCGGAGACTGTGATCCCACCGTCGATCAACACGCCCGCGCCGTTCTCCACATAGGCGGTTGTGCCCCCGGTGGTGGCCACCACCGGGAGATTGTTGGACAGCACCCACCCGAACTCGGACGTGTCGTTGCTGCTCAGGTTGGTGGCGCTGGCGGAGATCGCTTGGCGGTAGGGACTGGCATCCGCGAACTGCACGTGGAACGCCGCGTGTCCACTGGCGTCGGTGGTGACTTGCAAGAACCCGAGGTAGGTCCGGCCTTCCACCACGCCGTCGTTGACGGTGTGCGTCGCTGGTGTCGTGAAGAACTCGAGGCGCAAGGTCGTGTTCGCCACGGTGTCGATGTACCCGGCGATGTCGGTGAGTCCGCCGGTAGTGGTTGCGGAGGTGAGAACCGGTTGGTTCTGCCCGTTGTTGGGCCCGCCATCCACGTCCCCCAGGTCTTGGGGATTGGTCCCGCTGAGCACGACGGCACTTCCTGTGTTGTCGTAGATCGAATTGCAAAGGATCGAGTTGCCGGTGGACGCCGTGCCGTAGTTGTAGATGTGGATGGCATCGCCCTGGTTGTTCGCGATCAAGTTGCGGGCGCCGACGCCAGTGCCGCCGATGACGTTGTTATTCGAGGCGTTGCGCAGATAGACGCCGTCGGTGTGATTCGCAAGCGCGGTGACGCCGTCGGCAGCCACGCCGATCAGGTTGCCCTGCAGGGTGTTTGCCGACGCAGCGTCCAGCCCGATGCCCTCGTTGGTGTTGCCCGAGATCACGTTGCCGGCACCCGCCGCCGTGCCGCCGATGGTGTTGCCTGTGGTGCCCGCCGACAGCAGCACGCCGCCCCAGCCGTTGGCAACGGCTGCGGTGCCCGCCGCGTTGGTACCGATGTAGTTGCCTTGCACGACATTGCCGGTGGTCGTCACGTCCGTCAACGCAATACCCTGGTTCGTGTTGCCCGAGATCACGTTGCGTGCAGCGGCCGACGTGCCGCCGATGGTGTTGCTGCTCGAACCACCCATGACATAGATGCCGTAGCTGCCGTTGGCGGCCGCGCCGGTTCCATTGGCCTTCAGGCCGATCAGGTTGCCCTGCAATGTGTTGCCAGAGGAGCCTTGCATGAAGACGCCCGAGGCGGAGTTGCCGGCAATGACGTTGCCAGCACCGGCCGAGGTCCCGCCGACCAGCGTCGACCCACCGTTGTGCAGGTAGATGCCGACGCTGGTGTTCGCAAGCGCCATGACACCGTCAGCCGCCAGGCCGATGTAGTTGCCTTGGATCGTGTTGCCCGAACTGCTCTCGGAAAAGATGCCGGACCCCGCGTTTCCAGAGAGCACGTTCCGGTCGGCAGCGCTCGTGCCGCCGATCGTGACGGAGCTGCTGTTGAGCAGGTAGATCCCGTTGCCGCGGTTCGTGCCCGCGGTGCTGCCGTCTGCGTTCAGGCCGACGTAGTTGCCGGTCACCGTGACGTTGGACACCGAATGAAGAAACAGGTTGCTCAGGAAGCCGTTGATGGCGAGGCCCTTCACGGTCGACCCCGAGGCGCCCGAACGCAGCGCCAGTCCGTCTGCGTTGATGCCGTTGCCGGTGATGGTGATGAGCGGGCTCGACGCGTACCCGGACTGCGACGTGCCGTCGAGGATCACTGAGTCGGTGACGTTGATCGTGCTCGACAGCGTGATGGTCTTCGCGCCGCTGCCGATGTTGAAGACGATCGTGTCTTGTCCAGCGTTCGCGTTCGCGTCCAGGATCGCCTGGCGCAGCGATCCGGCGCCGGAATCGTTGGTGTTGGTGACTGCGTAGACCCCCAGCACGCTGGTGTACGCCGACGCGTTTTGCGATGTGAGGATGCTGCTCGCCTCGACTGCACCGGTGTGCCGCTCGAGCAACCAGTTGCCGCCCTGGCGCGCGTTGCCAGTGGCGTCGTTGGAGGCGGCGACGTCCGCGCCGGTCAAGCCAGAAAGCTCGGTCAAGAACGCCGCACCCGCGTCGCCTTCACCCACCCTGCAGCCATAGAGCAGAACGTCACCGCCCGGCGCCAGTGCGTTGCCAATTCGGGCCAGCGCATCGGCATGGGCGTCGAGCCCGTCAGTGTTGATCCAGCGGTCGCCTGCGTGCACGATCCCGCTCGCGCCCTCGGAGATGAGGTGGATGGCTCCCAAGCCCGAGCGGCCCTGCAGGTAGTCGGCCATCTGCTGCAGCCCGTCCGAGGCGCCGTCCAGCACCACCTTTTCCACGCCCGGCCCCAGCGTATCGAGAAGAGTGTCAAGGTGCGGCACGGCGCCATCGATGAACACCACCTCGCGCGCATGCCCGGTGCTGAATGTGCTAACCGTGGTCGGCGCTTCGGCCGCAAGCGCCTTGAGCAGGCTGCCGGCGGCCGCGTGCTCATCCGGGCAGGCGAGGGTCGTGGCGTTGTCATGCGTTGCTCGCCACCACGATCCGGTCGTGCCCGATGGCAGTTCCACCTGCTGAACGACGGACGCGCTCTCGCGTTCCCAGGCCGGACGGAGGTCTGCGAGGAGCCCGGCGGCATCGGCGGAGAACAGGATCCGCGGCTCGATCTCTTCGATGCGTGGGACGGCACGGCGGCGAGTGCGAAGGACCATGGCCGGTGCCTTACGGGAGCGCCTTGTTGGCGTTCGAAGAGAGGGGCAGGGCGGCCACGGTGGCCACCTCGTCGAATCGCGCCTGGCAGCGAAGGCCCGCGGGGACGGCAGCGTCCGGATTGGGCAGCACGATGCGCGCCCTGAAAGTGTTGCTGGCGGGGTCGATCACACGGTCGACCACCTGCACTGCGCCGACCAGCGGCTTGAGCCCCGCCAGATCAGGCTTGATCGTCACCGGCGCACCCGATCGCACCCGGCCATACATGGAGGCTGGCATCACCACCTCCACGTGCAACGGATCAAGCGTGGCGATCTTGAGGAGCGGTCGATCTTCCACCCGCTCGCCGCTGCGCCGGTACAGGTCCACCACCACGCCGTTCACCGGGCTGCGCAGCATGCGGCTGTCGAGCTGCGCCGCGGCCACGGCAAGTTCCTTCTTTGCGTTGCGGGTCTGCTCCTGCGCCTGCGCCTTGCGCGCCTCGGCGACCTGCAGCTCGGCCATGGCCTGATCCACCGCCTGCGCCGAAACGAACTCCTGCCTGAACAGGTCCTGTGCGCGCTCGAGCTTGCGGCGAGCGAATTCGTAGGCCCTTGTCGCTGCCTGCAGGTCTGCCTCCGCATTCGCGCGCGCCGTGGCGAGATCGACGTTGGCCCGCTCCACCTCGCCTTTCAGCATGACCAGCAGCTGGCCTTCCTTGACCATGTCGCCACGGTCGATGAGCACCTTGTGCACGACACCGGCCGATGGACTGCCAAGCTCCGTGACCCGCGAAGGCGTGATGAGGCAGCCGAGGGATTCCGCCGCGTTGACCGATGCGGCCCAGGTCCGCGTGACTGCCGCGATCGCGAGGAGTGCTGAAAATAGTCTGGCGATGTCGCTTGCGCGCATGTCGGGTCCTTTTGTCTACAAATCCTGTGGGGCTGCGGGGCCGAGGGCCTCACTGGACAGCCGTTCGTTTCTCGTGGCGCGCCATGAGCGCAGGAACTCCCTGTAGCCGGCGAGGGCCTGCGCCACGCCGGCCGGCAAGCGACCGAGCATCCGCGGCAGCTCGCCCGTGCTGTCGGCGCAGCAGCGCCAGGCGCTGAGCAAGGACGCCGGGAAGAAGTCGACGAAGGAGCGGTCATCGAGCGACAGCAGCGCTTCAGTGCTGCCCGGCTGCCCGTTGCGCGCCGCGCGGCCAAAGAGCTGCCGGTCGATGCGTGATGACGCGTTCTGGGTGCAGCAGATCACGTGCAGACCGCCGGCGGACAGCGCCATGGCATCGAGCACGATGTCGGTACCGCGGCCGGCCATGTTGGTGGCCACCGTGACGGCCCCCGCCGTGCCGGCCCGCGCCACCAGCGCTGCCTCGCTGCGGTCGTCGCGCGCGGTCAGGCACGCGTGTGCGATGCCCGCTGCGGCCAGGCGCGCCGACAGCGCGTCGGCCGTCGCGATCGAATCGGCACCCACCAATACGGGCTGCCCGGTCGCCGATCGCGCCAGCACGCTCGCGCACACCGCGTCGAACTGCGCGGCGCGTGTCGCAAAGAGGCGCAGCCCGTGGTCACGCCGCAGCGACGGGACGCGCGGCTCGATGCGCCGGGTCTCGAGGCGGTAGAACACCCAGAGCTGCCAGGCCGAATCTCGCAAGGTGCCGCTGATTCCTGCCAGCTTGCAATAGCGCTGCAGCAGCGCTTGCAGCGTCGTTTGTGCCACGGTGCGGCTGGACTGCGGGGCCGGCAGGCCTTCCTTCACGCAGACCATGCCGTGCAGGCCGCGAGACCACACGCTGCCCGGTCGCACGCGGCCCGTGGTCGGGTCGATCAGCATCACCTCGCCGGCAATCACGACGTAGTCGACGTCGCAATGAAGCGCGTGCCGCGCGGTCAGTGCCTCGTCCAGCGCCTGGGCCAGCACGCGCAGGTCACCGTTGAGACCGGCCTGCATCAGGCTCGGGCGCAATCGTTCCACACATTCCGGCGTGACCCACGCACGCCGCCCGGCGGCATCAAGCCGCCAGTCACGATCAGGCTGCAGGTCGCGGCCCAATGCATACACCGCGCGGACGGTGTCTTCCGGTGCGTGCTGAGGCGCGTGCGTGGCCAGCACGAGTGGCGTGCGGGAGTGGTCGAGCAGCACGCTGTCCGCTTCGTCCACCAATGCAAAGCACAGCCCGCGCAGAAGCGGCGGCTCGCTGCTGCCGGATTGCGCATGGAGGCGGTCGCGCAGATGGTCGAAGCCGAGCTCCTGGGCGCTCACGTACACCACCGGCTGGGCGTAGGCGTCGCGCTTGCATTGCGCGCTCATGTGGTTGCGCACCGCGGCGGCCGACAGGCCAAGGGCCGCAAGCACTGGCTGCGCCGCCTGCGCATCGCGCTCGGCGAGGTACTCGTTGGCGCTGATCACGTGCGTCGGCACGCCGGCCAGTGCGGCGGTGCCGGCCGCCATCAGCAGCGCCAGCGTCTTGCCCTCGCCGGTGGCCATCTCCACCAACCGGTCTCCCAGCAAGGCATGCGCGGCGAGCTGCTGCGTACGGAAGACGACACGGCCCTGCGTGAGCGCGATGGCCTTGCCGATCACGGCGATGGCGCGTGCCACCGCCACCGCGCTGAAGCCTTGTTGCGCCAGCGTGGCGGCGGCCGATGCAGCCAGCGCTGGCAGATCGTGCGCCCCACGGCGCAGCTCGATGCGGTCGAGCTCGGCGAGGAAGGCCTGCTGCTCGCGAGAGGCACGCCAACGCGATGTCGACAGGCACTGCCCCAACCGGTCGGCCAGGTCCAGCCAGAGAGGGGCGGGCGGGGTCCGGCGCTCGGGGTATCGTCCGTGCAGCACGCCCGGGCGCGGCAGCGAGGTGGCAGCCTGGCGGTTCATGAGAGCGCCAACCGTGAAAGAAAGGCCTGTCGCAGCGTGCGGGCCCACTGCCAACCCAGCGGCTCGCCACCGTGGTCGAAGCGCACCCAGGCGCGCGCGCCGATCCAGCGGGCCGGCTCGCCCGGCACCCAGACGTCGACGATGGCCACGGAAGCCAGGGCCCGTCGGCCGTCCGAGTCGGTCGGGTCAATCAATATCGGGCCACCCGCGGCGCTGCCAAGCACGGCCGAGGGCAGGTTGCGGGTGACCTCTGGGGTTTCGCGCTGCAGGGTCGCGGGCACCACATGGGTCCGCCCGTCGGGCAGCACGACCGACACGGTCTGCGTCTTCTCGCGCACCAGCGCGGCCTGCGACTCGCTGAGCGCCACCTTCACCAGGACGCCGGGCCCCCGAGGAAGGATGTACGCCAGCTCGCGCCCGCGGCGGTAGACGTGGCCCTCCTGCCCCTCGTTGCGCGGCACCAGCAGCGTCCCGGAAGCATTCGCCTTCACGGTGAGCCCCGCCAGTCGCTCGTCCACCCGGGCCAGCGCCGCGCGTGCTTCCTCACGCTCGAGCGCGAAGCGGCGTGAGTCGCCTGACTTCGATGCCAACGCGTCGTAGTACTGGACCTCCAGCTGTTGCAGTCGGCTGGCGGTGGTCTCGCGCTCGCCTTGCAGCGCCAAGTTCTCGAGGTGGGCGATGACCTGGCCCTTGTCCACCACCTCATGGTCGTGAGCCGCGAGCGCAAGCAGGTCGCCGTCCGTCTCCGCGCGAACGATCGCCTCAGGCGGTGGCCACACGACGCCCTGCTGGACCGTGAATGAGGGTGCGGGCACCACCCACACGCCAAGCACCAAGGCCAGGCCGATCGAAACGGCTCGGCACAGTGCGGACAGGCGCCGTCCCTCAAGCCGCCGGTCGAAAAGCAGGAAGGGCAGCGAGCGCAGCAGCGGGGGCAGCAACAGGCTGGCCGCCCCCAGCAGGCCCACTGCAAAGGCGAGCGCCGGATATGGCACCGACAGCCACCACGACACTCCTGCCACCACCGCGAGCTGGTAGAGCCACGACAGCACACCGTAGGCACCCAGCGCCCATGCCTGTCTCGTGGACGCCTCGGGGCGGCTGGTCGACACCGCGCCCAGGCAGCGCGCAGCCGCGTATGCGGTCACGGCCCGTGCGCGCTGGGCCATGTTGGGCATGTCCAGCAGATCGCACATCACGTGGTAACCGTCGAATCGCACGAGCGGGTTGGCGTTGAACACCAAGGTCGAGATGCCGCAGCTCGCCGCGACCGCAAGGCAAGCCTGTTGGAGCGAGGGGTTGGAGCTCACGGACCACAGCAGCAGCGCGGCCGAGGCCACCGCAAGCTCCGCCATCACGCCGACCGCGCTCACCATCACGCGACGCGAGCGCGACGGGAAGCCGCTGGCCGCTGAAGCGTCGACGTAGGGCAGCGGCGACAGCAGCATCAGCGAGACGCCAACCTCGCGCACGTCACCGCCCCAAGCCTTCACGGCCATCGCGTGACAGGCCTCGTGAAGTGTCTTGACGAGCGGGTATGCCAGCCAGGCGTAGAACACAAACCCTGCGGTTCGCCCCTGTGCCCGCAACGCGTGCAAGAGCTCTTCCCAACGACCGGCGGCAATGGTGGCCGCCCAGATCAGCAGCATGGCCCACAGCAGTGCCGCGGAGGGCGTGAACAGCCGGCGTGCGAGAGGCAGGCAGGCCTGAAGCAAATGCGTCGGATCAAACAGCGGCACGCGGAACGAGAGCGGGTTGACGGCCGCCGCGGCAACCTGGCGCTCGTGCCTGCGGCGCCGGCCAACCTCCTGGACGGGATCCAGCAGGGGATGCTGCGAGATCAGCTCCGCCGAGGCAAGCTGCACGAGCATCTGCAGCGCCTCGGTCTGGCTCGGTGCAGCCTCGCCCAGGCGAGCGTGCACGAGCTGCCATGCTTCTTCCACGCTCAGCCGTCCGTCAAGTCGGCCGACGAACTCCCAGGCGCACGCATCCAGCCGATGGAAGCGGCGATGGATGTCGTCGCACAGCACGAACGTGTGACGCCCGTGCGAGACGCGCCGCTGCACGCGGACGTGTCCGCGCAGCCGCAGCCGCACGGCGGCGATTTGATGCCACCTTGAATCTTCGAGGGATTCCATCGTGCGTCACCCGATCCAGCGCCACCAGGCCAGGCGGCACCATGCATGGGCTTGCTCCAGCCACACGGCGCCGCGTGCGCGCTGTGCGCCTTCGAGTCGCGCAATGCCTCTCATGCCAGGGCGCAGGTCCGACGGCAGCGGGGTGACGGGCATGAGCTCGACCTCAGCTTCGAAGTAGCTGCGGCCCTGCGCCGCAGTGGCCAGCGGTGTGACGCCCTTCACGCGCAGTGGGAGGGCAGAGTGGGGCAATGCCGTCAAGACCATCGCGCCGGTCTGGCCCTTGCGCACTTCGGCGATGTCACTCTCGTCCACCTCGACGATCGCGCGATAGCTGCCGGCGGGTGCGAGCGTCATCAGGAGGTCGCCCTTGCGCGTCGGTGCCCCGAGTGCATTGGCGAGGTCCCCTTGAATCACCACCGCGTCGAAGGGCGCGGTGATGCGCATCCGCTTCAATCGCTGATCGAGCAGTTCGATCTGCGCCTGCGTCTCCTTCACCTTGGCGGACTGCACGGCCAGCGCGCCGAGGTCCTGCTTGGCCATCGCTTCGGCGGCCGCGGCATCGCGCCCGCCGAGCTCGGCCTGCAGGCGCTCGCGCTCTGCGCGCAGGTCCTCGGAGGCAAATTCAAGCAACACCTGCCCGGCCTTGACCACATCGCCCGGACGCACGTTGACCTTCTCGAGAAAGCTGTCTCCCGGCGCCGCCACGATGCGCTGCGTCTGGCCTTCGAGTTTGACCGGCGCGGTCACTTCGCGCTCCACCGGCCAACCCAGCACGCCAACGAGTACAAGCATGCCGGCAAGGGCGCCGAGGTGGTAGCGGCCGTGCTTGAACAGCACCGAGCTTCTTGTCAACTGCAGCCCGAGATGTCGGTACCACGGCATCTCTGCTTGACGCTGCAACTGCAACCAGGGCGCCGCGGAGCTGGCGACCAGTTCAATCAGCGCGATTTCCGCGGGCAGGAATGCGGCCGCTCGCTGGCGCTCCACAAGCAGGGTGCCCACCACTTCACCTCGCCAAACCAGCGGCACGGTGCAGATCACGAGCGAACGTGCGCGATCGGCGAGCTGTGCATGGGCAGCCAGCAGGCACAGGCGTCGCTCCATGTCGGGCGGATGGACCAGCGTGCAGCCCTGGTCCGCGGCCTCGTCCATCGCCGCGAGCACGTCGGCGGTGTGTGCGCTCTTGCGTCCCGTCGACGACTGCGAGCTCGCGAGCAAGGAAGTGGCGTTGTCGCACCGCATGCCCACGCTCACCCGGTCGCATTCGAGCTTGGACGCAAGTGCGAGCGCCAGCACTTCGGCGCCATCCTTGATGCTGTCGCAGCCGGCCATCTTGCCGAGCATCGTCAGCACCGTTCGCTCCAGGTTGCTCACATGCTCGGGCGCTGAAGTGGTCGCCATGAGCTGGGGGAAGCGCGCGCTGCTCGCCTGCATGGCGCCCAGGTCTTCCGGCCGCAAGGGCTGCCCGCCTTCGCGCAGCACCACTGCTGCACCCACCAGCATCTCACCCTGGTACAGCGGATGAGCCACCCCTTGCACCGCCCGCACATGCTCCGAGTGCCGGCTGATGACGATCGGCTCACGTTGCGCAATCGCGCGTGCCGCCAGTTCGGCCAGCCATGGGGTCACAGGCTGGCTCGCTGGATGACTCGCGATCAGCTGGGCTTCGTGCATGCCGCGCAGGAAGACGGCGGTCAGCAGGTGCCCCGGTGCTGCCGAGGCGTGACTCGCCATCCACTCGTGGATGGCCTCGTGCCGCGTGGCGCGAGAGCGGACATCGTCGGATGCGATTGCGTTCAACTCTGTTCCTACCTCAGGTCGGCCGGGCACGGCCGCCTCGGCGCCGCGCCACGTCACGTTCACTTTGGACTTACTCATGAGCACAGCGGCAATATCGGCACACTTCGGCCGGAAATTGATCATCTATGACGAGTGAGTCGAACGATTGTGAGAAGTGACCGACATTCGGGCATCACTTCCAAGCGGCTGGCGAGCCCGAAGGGGCGTTGGGGCGCAGGGTGCGCACGGCGCGTGAGTTCTCCATCGAGGCGGGCCTCGATGGACGAACGTTTGGTAACACTCCGGTGGGACGAGTTGCCGCTCAGGGCAGCTCAGCCTCTTGCTCCTGGAGCACCGGCATCCGAACGGCGTCGGAATCGAGTTTGCAGCGTGTCTGCTCCGAGCGTGTGAGCAAGGGGCCGAGCACACAGTAGGCCCCTGCGTTTTCCGCGAACGCCCGGGTCGTGCTCTTCACGCCGTCCGGCGGCGCAACGGTCGAGAGGGTGCGTGGCGTGACAGTCAGCGCGAACGCGTTGCCCGGATCTTGTGCCAGCGTGTAGTTCGGACTTGTGACGCTCAATCCGCTGCCGAAAATCGAATACGTGCCCGGCAACGATGTCGCGTCCGCTGGCGTGGCCCACAACACCTTCCCGCTTGCGACGCCACCCAATGAGTCGCCATTGACGAAGCCCGCCACGGTGCCTTGCAAGGGTGGGTTCGCTTCTCCGAACGGACGGGTCGCCGGGGTGGCGACGAAAGCCAGGGGCCTTGGCGTGACGGTGAGTCGGCCAGTGCCGGCGAAGGTGAATCCGTATCCGGCGGACGAAGACAGGCTGCCCTGCGACACCGCGACGGCGTAAGGCCCCGCGTTGACGCTTGCCGTCGAAGTCGAACCGATCGAGCTCACTGCTGGCGCTCCGGCATAGGCGGAAGCGGCCGTATCTCCCTGGAACGCGTTCGCCACGCCGCCATGGAATCCGGTGACGGTGTAGTTGCCCGCGATGGCAGAGGAGACGTCGTCGCCGTAGACCTTGGTCGCATCGGTGGACGTCGCCGTCAGGACGGGTTGAAGCGCGAAGAGGTACCGGTTGCCGGTTGCAGAGACGCTGCCCGGCGGCCTGCTTGCATGAGTGGCGCTCCACAGGGCGGTGTTGCCGCTGTCCACTCCGCTGAAGACGCTGCTTGCCGGATCAGCTGCATAGACGAGCCATCGTCCGCTCGTCGCCGTGATGGCATCGACGCCCGAATGGTTGATGAAGTTAGCGCCCGCGGCGAGCACCGGGTTCGCGCCGGACACGGCGGCGCCACTGGCGATCGCGAGGTCGCCTTCGGTGATGAAAGTGACGTTGCCCGTGGTGGTGGCGCCCGAAACACCCAGCACCGTGCCGATCGTGAGTCCGCTGCCACTGTGAAGTGCCACGGAGCCAGCATTGGCGGCGAGCGTCTGCACCTGGTTGCCCGGCGCTTCGAGCCCGTAGGAGGCGCTCGAGCCGGACAGGCGCAGCTGCGATGCGGTGATGCTGCCACCAGTCTGGGTCACTTGGCCCGCGGCGGACAGCCACAGCGGCCCGTTCGGTGAAGAGACGGCGGCGCCCAGGTCTATGCCCGTTGCGGCATCGAGATGCAGCACACCGCTGCCCGTGTTGCTGATGCTGCTGCCTGCCGCGATCAGCATGCTGATGGATGCGCCCGAGTTGGCGCTGATTGCCAAGTCTCCAGCGGTCTGCGTGAGCGAGGCCCGCCCCAGTTGCACGCCGTTGCCGCTGATGCTTGTGCCACTGAGCGCGATGGCGCCCGAGCCCGAGACCACGGCATCGTCAGCGAACGTGATGCCGTTGCCCGATGTACCGACGCCGTTGAAGGTGAGCGCGCCGGCGCCGCTGGTGTGTGCTTGCACGGCGCCCGTGAGGGCGATGCCCGAGCCACTGTCCGATCGGCCGTTGAGCGTTCCGGTCCCGCTGCCTACATTCAATGTCGTGCCGGACAACAGGATGCCGGTGGCGCCGCCGATCTGGGCGGCCGACGCCGTGAGGTTGCCTCCGCCCGTGTCGATCAACACGTTGTTGATGGCGATGGTGCCGGCCGTGGCAGAGGCGGCCAGCTGCATGTTCAATGGTCCACCCGCTGCCGTGATGTCGCTGTTGACCGAGATGTCGCGGCCGGCGCTGAGTTGCATGGTGCCGCTGGCGACGATGGCTGCGTTGATGCTGAGGTCGTGCCCCGCGCCCGCTGCGAGCACCGGGCTGGTGGCGCTGATGGGGCTCCCCGCCGCGACGCTCAGATGGCCGTCGCTGCGCAGCGCGAGCGCACCGCTGCTCGTGATGCCCGAAGTACCGAGCACGCTGCCGACGGTCAAGTCGGTGGCAGTGTGCAGGCTGATCGCTCCGGCGTTGGCGGCCAGCGTCTGCAGTTGGTTGCCGGCCGCGTCGAGCGTGTAGGCGCCGGGGCCGCTCAGCAGCAGCTTGCTTGCGTTGATGCTGCCGCTGCCTTGCGTGACGGTGCCGGCCGAGGTGAGCCACAGCGCGCCGTTGGGCGAAACAAGGTTCGAACCGAGGTCGATGCCTCCTGTGGTGGCCACCAGGTGCAAGGTGCCGCTGCCGGTGTTGTCCACCGTGGCGCCGGAGGCCAGCGAGATGCCCGTGCTGCTGCCTGAACCCGAGAGGGTCAGGTTGCCCGTGGTCGTCACCGCGGCGCCGGCGCTCAGCCCGAGGCCCGCTGCGCTGCTGCTCGCGCCGGTCACCGTGATCGACCCTCCCGCGTTCGTGAGGCTGTCGGCGCCGGTGAACTGCACGCCCGAGGACGATCCCGAGCCGCCATTGACCGCGAGGCTTCCGCTGCTGGCAGTGAGTGCGTTGCCGCCCGTCAGGGCGACGCCCGACCCGTTGACCGAACTGCCGTTCAGCGTCACGTTGCCGCTGGTCCCGAGCGATGCCGCCGTATTGAACAACACCCCGCTGCTCGCCGTGCTGTTGCCGCTCAGGGTGATCGATCCGGTGCCCGACTGGGTGAAGCTGTTGGCGCCGAAGTCGATGAAGACGCCCTCGCCGCTGCCGGAGCTTCCTGTGAGGGTGAGCGTGCCGTTGTTCGCGTTGATGCTGTTGGTGCTGTTGAACCACAGGCCCTGCTGGCTGGTGGACGTGCCCGCAAGATCGATGTCACCGGTCGTTGCGAGCGAAACGTCACTGTTCAAGCCCAGGCCGCGATAGCTGGTGCTGGTGCCGCTGATCGACAGGCCGCCGGTGGCGACAAGCGTGTTGTTGCCGGCGTTGAACCAGATGCCCACTTCGTTGGCCGAGCTTCCGTTCAACGACAGGCTGCCGGAGCCTGCGTTGATGGCGTTGGAGCCGAAAAAGTAGAGGCCGGTCTTGCCCGTGGACGCGCCGCTCACTGAGACCGTGCCTGCCGTCGTGAGGACGGCGTTGGTGTTGAAGAAGAGGCCGCTGCCCGTGTTGCCGGTGGTGCTCAGCGTGATCGAGCCGCCACCGCTGGCGAGCAAGGCGAGGTTGCCCGACGCGAACGTGCCGTCGCCGTCGGCCGCCACCGTCAGTGCGCCGCTGCCGCTGCCCACGTTCAGCGTCGCATCGAGCAGGCGCAGCGCGTTGGCCGTGCCGCTTTGCGTCGCGGTGGCGCTGAGGTTGCCCCCGCCGGTGTCGATCGTCGCGTTGTTGATGGTGATCGTGCCGGCAGTGGGCGATGCGGCCAGCCCCACGTTCAGAGGTCCGCCGGACGCCGTGATGTTGCTGTTGATCGTGATGTCCCGCCCGGCATTGAGCTGCAGGCCGCCGCTGCCGGCGATGGCGGCGTTCACGTTGATGTCGCGGCCTGCGCTCAAGGTCTGCGTGCTGCCGGTGGGCCAGGTGATCTGCGTGCCGGTGTTCACAAGCAGGTCTGCGCTGGCGTTGATCGCAAGGCTTCCTGATGGGGCGGTGACCAATGCCGCGAGCCCGACGTTGCCGTTGCCGGCGAGCGTGAGCGTACCGACGCCGTTGTTCGCGACGCTGTTGCCGCTGGACGCCATGTCGATCGCGTTGAAGGGGCTCGTGGCGGTGCCGGTGATCGTGGTGTTGCCACTGGCGACGGTGACAGTGTTGGAGCCCCGAAGCGAGAAGCCACCGCCTCCGTTCAACGAGGTGCCCGACAACTGCACGGTACCCGAGGTGATGAGCGCCGCACCGTTGTTCAGCCGGATGCCGTTGAAGTTGCTGCTCGTGCCCTGGACCGAGAGCGTGCCCGGTCCCGTGTTTGACAAGGACAGTGTGCTGCCGCCCTCGACCCAGACGGCGTTGCTCGTGTTCGATGTGCCGTTGAATGCAAGATTGCCCGACGTGGTGATGACGGTGCCCAGGAAGTCGACGCCGAACGCGCCGTTGGAGCTGCCGTTGATCGTCACCTGCCCCGCAGTCGCGAGGTCGGTTTCCACGACGACGCCGTGGCTGCTGGTGCTGTCGCCGCTGAGCGTCATCGAGCCGCTGCCACTCGCACGAAGCGTGCTGGGCAGGCCAAGGAAACGAACGCCGAAACCTGAACTTGAGTTGCCGCTGAGGGTGCCCGTGCCGGAGCCGACGTCGATCGTCGCGCCGTCGAACTTCAGGCCGCTGGTGCCGTCCGTCGTGTTCGAGGTCGCGATGAGGTTGCCGCCGCCCGTGTTGAGCGTGGCGCTAGTGATGGTGACGCCGCGTCCCGCGTTCAGCGCCAATGCGCCACCGTTCGACGTCACGTTCGCATTGACGTTGATGTCGCGCGCCGAACTGAGCGTCAGGGAGTTGCCGCTGTTCCAGGCCACGGGGCTCGCCACCGTGATGTCACCGGCCTGTGAGCCGGCGCTGCCGGTGGACACCGTCACGTTGGCCGTGGCGAGTGCGTTCTGCAGCGTGGTCACGTTGACCACGGAGTCGTTCCCGGTGGCGCTGAACGACGCGTCGTGGTTGCTGTCGGCCGCCGTGGAGATGGTGACGTCGAATGGATCGAGCAGCAGGTTGCCTGTGTGCCCCGGCGCGCCTCGCAGGTCGGCATCGCCCGCGAACCGCAGTAGGCCGTGGCTGGACACCTCGGCGAACCCGCCGGCCCCCTGCAAGCCGGCGCCGCGCGCGCTGATCTGGCCGAGGAAGTCCGTCCGAGCATCCGACCACACGATGACGCGGCCGCCCGTGCCGTCGTGCGTGGCGTCGGCGAGCAAGCGTGCGTCGGGCCCGATGGAGGATCGATCCGCATGCACGAGGCTTCCCGCGCCATGGGCATCGCCGCCAAGGCGGATGGTCCCGCCGCCAGTGGCTCCGGACACGTCCAGGAGCGCGCGGCCCACGGTCAGTTCGGCGTGCGGTGCCACCGTGATGCTGCCGCCCTGGCCCGCGTCGCTGCGGGCGATGAGTGCCGCATGTGCACCATCGACCGTGGCCATGGCGCCGCCGATGCGGATGTCGCCCGCGCTGCGATCACCCGATGCGACAAGCTGCCCCGACACGTTGACCGCGCCGGCAAGGCCTGCGTCGAGCACGATCGCCCCATCGCGGCCGGACACCGATCGGGCGACGATCTCGCCCGAAACGTTGACCACGTCGTGCCATGCCTGTGCCGCCGTGGCCGCCCCCACCCAGACGCGGCCGCCATCGGCTTGAAGGGTGCCGCCGATGTCGATGCGCGAGCCGCCGTTGGCCGGCGGCGACGTGCTTGGCAAGGCGACCTGCAGCATGCCGTCGCCATGAAGGTCCAGCGTGGCCATCTCGCCGCTGCCCACCATGATTTTTCCGAGCGGCGCGGACACCACGCCCGAGTTCGACACCGAGCCGCCCAACAGGACGACCGTTCCTCCAGCTTGCGTGCGGATCGTGCCGTCCTGGCTGATGCGCTCCGATGCACCGGTACCCGAGAAGCGCAGTACGCCGGCCTGGAAGTCCTGGTCGGTGATCGACAGGGTCGAGGCGATGAACCCGCCCACGTCGACGACTCCGCTCGGCGTGATCGCGATGCCGTTGGGATTGACGATGAACACTTGTCCATTCGCACTGAGCGTTCCCGCGATGGTGCTGGGCGTCGCGCCGACGACGCGGTTGAGCGTCGCCGAGCCGGCGTTCGGCTGGAGGAAGCGGACCTGGTTTCCCGCACCGATCGAAAAGCTGTTCCAGTTGACGACGGCGCGCTGGGAGCTCTGCGTCACGTCGAGCGAACTGCCCGGCGCCGGAGCGATGCGGACATTGCCCGACACCACCTGCCCGCCGGTGGGCAAAGGGCCCGCGGCCATGACTTCACATCGCGCGCCGAGCAACGCCAGGACGGCGATGCTGATGCGGCAGCGATGGAGCGTGCGAGGCGGCATGTTCATAGTTTGGTTCCGATCGTGACCATGAGGGACCAGCCCGTGGGGGCACGCGCGACGTTCGATTTGCGCACCGCGCAGTCGAGGCCGAAGTAGGGCGACCAGGGGACCGGCGTGTCGCCTGCGACGCTGTGAAAGGAGACGCCGATCGATGTGGCCGTGATGCTGCGGTTCTCCACGGCCGAAGGCTGTGCCAGCGTGCCGCGTCCCGCCGCGGCGAAGACGCCGGCCTTCAGGGGCGCGGGCACGAGGGGGACAGCGATCTGGCGGCTGGCCTCGATGCGCAGCGCAGCGCCGGTGTCGACCGCGAAGGTGCCGACAGGAAACGCGAGGATGTCCGAGCCGCCCTCGAGCGACAACTGCTCCGATTTCATGAGCGGCTTGCCGCCAGACAACTGGCCGTGCCCAAGCAGCGCGAACTGGTACCGGTCATTCGGTGAGAGCGTCGCCTGGAAGGTGAAGTCCACCTTGCTGAAGCGGGGGCTCGCGCCGATGCGCGAGAGCGGTATGCCCGTGGACTGGACCTGCCCTTCGTCGCGGCCGCCCAGGCCACGCGACAGGAAGGCGGCTGCCTGGTATCCGCCGTTGTCGGTCACGCCACCAATCTCGGCGCCCAGCCGCAGCACCCGGTAGGCGTCGCGGTTGAGGACCGCGTCGAAGTCGATGGCGGTGATCGATTGCTGGACCCGCTCGAAGCTGGCCCTCAAGTCCAATCGGTTGCGGCGGTTCAGCTCCCACGGGTAGCTCAATCGGAATGCCTGCCGGCTGAACGCGCCGTCCGTCGCGGGCACGTCCTTCTCGGCGATCTGCTTGCTCTGCGAACCCGTGAACTCGACGTTCGCCATCAGGCCGTCGATGTTTAGCGGCGCGGCGGCGCCTGCGATGAAGGTTCGCACCGGAAGGCCCCGGCCTTGCGATCGCAAGGACGCGACGCCTGCCGCGTAGAGCTTTTCTCCGAACCCGAGCAGCTGGTTGGTGCTGACGGAGACATTCGCCTCCCAGGTGCCCAGCGAGGTGGGGAGCCGGTTGTCGACCTGGACAGAACCGGCGACACGTTCGTAGGTGCCCTCGACGATCAGGCGCACGCCGCCGCGCCGGGTGCCGGGTGCCAGCGCGCTGCGCAGGCGCACGCCCGCCATGTTGCCGACCAGCATGAGTTGGCGTTCGATGGTGGTGCCCTGCAAGTGGCGCACGCCCACCACCGGCGCCAGGCGCTCGGCGATGGCATTGCGCAGGTGATCCGGCAGCCCCGTAGTCTCGACTGTCTCGATGAAGCCGTCGATCACCACCAGCCGCAAGGTGCCGCGGTTCACAAGGGTTTGGGGCGGCGTGATCACGCGAGCGAGCAGGAAGCCCGCTGCCTCGTGTGCCAACTGGTACTCGCTGACCGCGTGCTGCACTTCGAGCATCGTGACGCGCCGTCCCTTCACCTGGGACCAGAGCGTGTCGAGTGCGCCGTGCAATTCCTCGAACGCGCCGTCCACGACGACGTTGTCCAGCGTCACTTCCAGGCTTCCCGGCGCGGAGGGGCGGGCGTCCGCGCCGCCTGGCACCGGCTTGACGGGCGGGGGCGTGATGTCGCCGAACACCTGCGGCGTCTTCGGCACGATGACGTTGGGGCCGACCGTCTGCGCGCTGGCGGGGGACAGCATGTTCCACAGAAGCAGCAGCACACCCATCGCAGACGACGAAGTCATGCCTGGACCGTGTCTTCGCGGCTGCCCTGGCGTCTTGGACTGTCGATTCATGTCCCGTTCCGTTGGATTGCTTGAACTGCACTTGCCAGGGAACTGTGGGTCATTCCCTTCAGTGGTCCACACGGGGGGCAATACCTACGAAAAGGCGCGCAACGACGGTCCGCGTGAACGATTACCGGCTCAAGCCCCCCCGAAGCACGGGGTGCCGTCGACGCGTGCGGCAGTACTCAAGTGGTGGCGAGTCGGTGTGGGCGAGCACAAGGTGCGGCGGGCGTCTCTGTGCGACTTCGAGACTTTTGCCACGAACAGAAAGTGGTTCGACCGGCCCATGCAATGTTTTTCAGAACTCGGCGGAATAAAGATGCCGGCCCCCGTGTTCTCGCTAGATTGCAATGAATCGTTACGCTAGCCGTCGAGAACTACTTGTGAAGCAAGACTATTCGTCGAATGGATATCTATGCTGTCCGAGCGCTGCGCGGTTCGCTGTGACTCGCCATATATTTGCCGCCGCAACGACATATTCCAGCCGGGACGGCGGCAACGAGAGGAACCAGAACATGCCGCAAAGACGCAATGTGGGAGGAAGCAATGAATATCGATGAAGTCGTGCTGCGCGCCTACGTCGACGGAGAGTTGCCTGCTGCGCAAGCCGCAATGGTGGAGAGCGCACTCGCCGGGAGCGAGGAACTGCGAGAGCAGGCGGCGGCGTTGCGAATGAGCCAGCTTCCGTACAAGGCCGCCTTCGCGGCACAGAAGCTGCCCGATGTCCCGACCGATCTCCAACGCCGCCTGCAGTCATGGATCGCCATGAGTCGCGAGTCGTCCGCGGAGGTCCCCTTGCGTCGTCGGCGCTGGCTCGCGGTTGGCGGGGCGCTGGCGGCGTCGTTCGCGGCCGGGCTCTGGGTGCCGGTTCCGTTTCGCCTCAATCCGGGCGAGTTTCCTGATGAGCCTTGGGTCCAGGCCGTGGCGCAATACCAGGCGCTGTATGTGCGAGAGACTGTGGACCGCGTGGCCGAGGATCCCGAGCGAACGCGCGCACTGCTCACCGCATTCGCCGAGCACGCGCGAACGCGGATTGCAGTGCCGGACCTGCGCCCGGCCGGGCTGGCTTTTCGCCGCGCGCAGCGCTTGGCGGTGGGAGACTCCCCGCTGATCCAGATGATGTACCTGCCGGCGGTGGGCAAGCCGATGTCCTTGTGGGTGCTGCACGTGGCGCGGGGTGACGCCGGTGTGATCTCGCGCCGGGTCGACGGCGTTGGCGTGACCACATGGAGGCGCAACGGCCTCGCCTACGTCATGGTGGCGGACATGCCGATCGGCGACGCCAAAGTGCTTGGCGAGCGGCTCGCGAGCGGCGAGCTTCCCGTGCTCTACGAGACGAATGCGGGGTAGCTCAAAGCAGCGCGTGGGGTTCGCGGCGACACGGGCTCAGCGAACGGGCGCGGAGACGGCTCTTTCGTCGTCGTAGCTCCTCGTCGGCCGCACACTGGCAGCGGCCTCCGGCGGCTTGCAGGCGACCCTGTTGCGACCGCTCAACTTGGCGCGCAGCAGAGCGCTTTCGGCCCGCGAGAAAGCGTCGTGGAATTGTTCATGGGGCAGCAGTTCCGACACACCCACGGACACGGTCCCTTGCGGCACGGTTGTGCTGCACGCCTCGGCCGAGGCGGTCTCGACTGCTCGACGGATTCGTTCAGCGACGGCTGTCGCCTGCTGGCATGGCGTCTCGGGCATCAGGACCGCGAACTCATCTCCATCCCAGCGGCAGACGACGTCCTCGAGCCGGCAGTTGGTGCGCAATGCGTGGCCCACCTCTCCCAGAAGGCGGTCGCCGCCTCCTCGACCGAAGCTCGCATTTGCCTGCTTCATCCCGTCGACGCCCACGATGATGATCGACAAGGGGTTTGAAGTCCTTCGCTGGCGGCCAGTTTCATGGTCGGCCATGACCATGAAATGACGCGGATTGGCCAACCCGGTCAGCGGATCCTGGGTTGCGGTGAACCGCAGGGCCTCTTCTGCGTGTCGCAGCTGGCTGCGATAGCGCATCGATGCGAACGCGAAGATCGTGAAGACGATCGCGATGTTGATCCACCGCACCGCAGCCAGCACGGGCTCCTCGATCGGATTGGTCGGCCCGATCAAGTAGGAGCTGACGTCCAGCCCCAGGTAGCAGATGAAGACCAGCGGTAGCAGCACTGCGCAATAGCGCTTCTCGCCACCGACAGCGATGGCGGGCACGAACAGCAGCAGGTAGTAGTGAAAGCCGCTCTCCCAGCCCAGCAGCAGCGTGCCGGCCGCCGCGTGCAGGACGACCTCGATCCAGATCAGCGTGATGGCCAGCATGTTGATGCGCCGCCGGATCAGCACGTAGGCGGTGGCGTAGAGGAAGACGCTCGAGATGTTCGGCCACGCCAGCTCTGGCACGCCAATGCCGAGAAAGAGGGCGAAGTAGAGGATGTCGACGCTGCCTGCAATGACCACCACCTTGCGCAAGGTAGGCCAGAAAGCCATGCCCGCCGCGCTGCGCGAGTGGTGAACAGGCAGGGTGTCCTGCAACGGCGCCCGTCCGGGCCGCTGCCCCTTCATGTCGGGCGGCGTCCTCGGGTTCAATGGCAGGGCGCTCATTGGACGCAACTCCGGTGGCGGGCAGGGCGGACGGTCGTGTCGGAAGGTCGTCTGGTGCAGTGCTTCATTGAGGGTGTCCGCTCGTGTCCTGGCACCTCGGTGCGCGCCTTCCGGCTGGCGCAAGCTCGCGTCACGCCATGCCTGCGGCCTGTGGTGACAGGGCGCGAATTTAGTTCGCACCGCGCAGGCATGTCGATGTGGACCTTACGTATGTCCGAATGGCACGACGGGCCTGGCCTGGCGTTTGCGCATGCGGGCCGCCTGTGCTGACGCCAGGTCCTTGACCGGCGGCATCGCCGCCGTGAGTGGCCACTACGAGCCGCCGCCCCGGGGCGTCCGCGCAAAGCCGACCGACACGACTTGACCCGTCAGCCAAAAGGGTCAATGCCGCGCTCGGTGCCCGTGGGCCATCCGACTTGGTCTTGATCCTCTCACAACCCGTCGATTTATGACGCATTTCTAACGAATGTGGAATGAAGTCGTCATAAATGATTCAGCCATCGCCTACTCTAGTCGATACAAGGATCGCAGCTCACCCGCAGGGGAATGTCGGCATGTGCAAGTTCATTGCCGACAAGGGTGGGGTTTTGGCGATGCGAATCCTTCTGTGGTCGTCTCACTCCCGCATCCGAAAAGGGACTCATCATGAAACTCGGTATCAAACTCCCCTTCACGTTTGCCGCGGGGCTCGTGTTTATGCTCGCGGCGGCGCTGTATGGCATCTACAGCCTGAACCAATCGCTGAACAACTATGGGACGGTGGTTCAGTCCAACAACGACTGCGAACGCGCGGTGGTCCAGATGCTGGTGGCGTTCAAGACGCAAGTGCAGGAATGGAAGGACACCTTGCTGCGCGGCAAGGACCCGCAGAAGCTGGAAAAGCACTGGACTGCCTTCGCGAAGCAGGAACGCGATGTGAACGCCAAGGCCCAAGCGCTGCTGGCAATGCTGCCCGAAGGCGAGAGCAAGGCCCTGGTCGACCAATTTGCGGTGGCCCACGCGAAGATGGGTGAGGGCTATCGCAAGGGCTTCGAGGCCTTCAAGGCCGCCGGATTCGATCCGACGGTGGGCGACGCAGCAGTGGCAGGCGTGGACCGCGAACCGGCCCGCTTGCTCGCCGAAGCCGGCAAGATGATCGCGGCCAGGAGTGCGGCCGTCTCTGAACAAGCGGCGGTCGACGGGAAGCGCGCCACCAGCATCAGCTTGGGCCTGATGCTGCTCACGTGCATGGCCGGCATTGCCGCAGGTGTCCTGCTCAGCAAGAACATCCTCAAGCAACTTGGTGGCGAGCCGCGAGCAGCGGCGGAGCTCGCGAGCTTGGTGGCGCAAGGCGACCTCAGCGTTCGACTCGACGTGAAACAGGGGGACACGACGAGCATGATGGCGCGACTTGCGCAAATGCGGACCAGCCTGGCAGAGGTGGTGTTCCACGTGCGCCAGAACTCGGAGAGCGTGGCGACAGCCAGCGCCCAGATCGCACAGGGCAACCAGGATTTGAGCCAGCGCACCGAGGAGCAGGCTTCGGCCCTCGAAGAAACAGCCGCCTCGATGGAAGAACTCAGCGCGACGGTCAAGCTGAACGCGGACAACGCGAAGCAGGCCAACCAATTGGCGCTGAGCGCTTCCGCCGTCGCGATCAAGGGCGGCGAGGTCGTGGGCCAGGTGGTGGACACCATGAAGGGCATCAACGAAGCCTCGAAGAAGATCGCCGACATCATCACGGTGATCGACAGCATCTCGTTCCAGACCAATATCCTGGCGCTCAATGCAGCAGTGGAAGCAGCACGCGCCGGTGAGCAAGGCCGTGGCTTCGCAGTGGTGGCCGGTGAGGTGCGCAATCTCGCCGGCCGCTCGGCACAGGCGGCCAAGGAGATCAAGAGCCTGATCAGCGCAAGCGTCGAGCGCGTGGCGCTGGGCACGACGCTGGTCGATCAGGCCGGCGCGACGATGACCGAAGTCGTGGGCTCGATCAAGCGGGTGACGGACATCGTGGGCGAGATCAGCGCTGCCAGCAACGAGCAGAGCGCTGGCGTGGCGCAGGTCGGCGAGGCGGTGAGCCAGATGGACCAGACCACGCAGAAGAACGCCGCGCTGGTCGAGGAAAGTGCCGCTGCAGCCGAGAGCCTGAAGCAGCAAGCGCGGCAGCTGGTGCAGGCGGTGGCGGTGTTCAAGCTGGTCGACGACAACCGGACGCCTGTCGTCATGCCGGCGCCGGTTGCCACCGCTGCACACGCCGAAAACGTCACGCCGCGCCGCGGACCCAACCGCGCCAGGAACGTGACCCGATCCAGGATCGGCGCCAAGGCCGAGAGCAAGCCCGAGGTCCCGACGGTGACCCCTGCACTCACCCTGTGCACGACCGGCGCCGACCACGATTGGACGACTTTCTGAGGTGATGGGCTCGCCGGCAGGCGGCGCACCCAATCTGCGAAACCACGGTACTTCACCCGCAGCCAGAACCGGACCGAAGTCCTCGCTGCGGAACCTTGAACACGGGAACACTCCATGAACCTTCTCTGCAAATTTGGCATCGGCCCACGTCTGGGCGCTGCATTTGCCGTCATCCTGGCATTGCTGGGCATCGTCGCCGTTGCCGGCCTGCGCGGCGTATCCGAGGTCAACGACGACCTTCGCGACATGTATGAGCAACGCGCCAAGCCCATAGAGCAGCTTGGCGAGATCAACAAGCTGATGCTGCGCAACCGCATCCTGGTCATGGACATGATGTCCTTCCCGAGTGAGGCGAACATCGCCAAGCGCGACACGGAGTTGCGCGCCAACCTGGAGCGGGCTGGCACGGTCTGGGAGACCTTCAGCAAAGCCAAGATGGACGATGAAATCACGAGTAGTGCGCAGGCCTTCGCCAGTCTTCGCGCCGACTACGTGGGCAAAGGACTGCTCCCCATACGCGACGCCATGCGGGCAGCCAAGCCGCAGGTGGCCTCCCACACGTATGAGAACGTGCTGTCGCCGGCCGCTGCCAAGGTGGCTGATGCACTGGCCAAGCTGGTGGCGCAGGAGATCGAAGCGGGTCGGCGCGAGTTCGCAGACGCGCAGTCGCAAGCGAGGGCCTTGTTCTGGACGGTGGTCGCCATCGCTGCATCAGCATTGATGCTTGGCGCGCTCATGGCCTGGGTCATCACGCGCAGCATCACTGCCCCGCTGGCAGAAGCGGTCCGAATCACCGAAACCGTGGCCCGAGGCGACCTCACCAGCCGCATTGGCCAGACGTCCCGCGATGAAACCGGGCGATTGCTTGCCGCCTTGCAGCACATGATCAACAGCCTCGTGACGGTGGTCGGCGCCGTACGTGCCAGCTCCGACTCCATCGCAACCGGCAGCGCACAGATCGCCACCGGCAACACCGACCTGAGCCAGCGGACGGAAGAACAGGCGTCGAACCTTCAGCAGACGGCCGCTTCGATGGAGCAGTTGACCGGCACAGTGACCAGCACCGCGGATACCGCCCGCGAAGCTGCCGCCCTTGCCCGTTCAGCCAGCAATGCAGCCGACAAGGGAGGCGTGGCCGTGGGCAGGGTGGTGTCCACGATGGATGAGATCAGTACGAGCTCCAGGAAGATCGCCGACATCATTGGCGTCATCGATGGCATTGCGTTCCAGACCAACATCCTTGCCCTCAACGCGGCGGTGGAAGCGGCGAGGGCTGGCGAGCAAGGCCGGGGGTTCGCAGTGGTCGCGAGCGAAGTGCGCAACCTGGCCCAGCGCAGTGCCGGTGCCGCGAAAGAGATTAAGGAGCTGATCGGCGCAAGCGTCGAGCGCGTCGAGGCGGGTGCCCAGCTTGTGGGAGATGCGGGCACGACGATGAAGGACATCGTCGCCCAGGTGCAGCGTGTTGCCGGCCTCATCAACGAGATCAGTTCAGCCACTGTCGAGCAGACGTCGGGCATCGGCCAAGTCAGCAGCGCTGTGAGCCAACTGGATCAAGTCACCCAGCAAAACGCAGCGCTGGTCGAGGAATCAGCGGCAGCTGCCGAAAGCCTCAACCAACAGGCAGTGAAACTGGTGGAGGCTGTGCAGACATTCAAGATCTGACATCGATCGCCTCCGCACCTTGCGCGCCTGCGACAGTTGAGGGAAACCATATCCGGCTCAGGCGCGCCGAGGACTAGACTTGCCCCTGTAGGTCTTAGCGGCCCGTCGTCAGCCCGTCAGGGCAGTCACGATCGTGGAAGCAAGGGGCAGTCCGTTTTGAGCGCCGGTGTTGGCGCTGGTGACCGCGACACGCGGCTCATCGATCGGCAATGGGGCCGATTCAAGCGCTGCTGCGATGTCAGAACCAGGGCGCCGGAGCTGTGGCCCACCCACCAGGGAGGGGCCCTGCGTCCGGCTGCGGATAGTCGTGAAGTGCCTGGTTCGAACGGCCGGCGGCAAGCCGCGCTCGCGCCTGCGAATTCGCGCATTGATCTGGAGGATCGACCATGAAACGCAGACAGGTTCTCTTGCACGCGGCCCTTCAGGCGGGCATTGCGAGTGCAGCGGCCGTTTCGGGGATGGCCTGGTCAAAGCAGGACGCCACGCCGGCCAGTCGTCAACCGAGGCAGACGTCGCTGACTTTCGGCTCGACGCCCGTGTTCCTGGATGACCAGGCGGGCTTTGTGTCTCACTGGGGCGCCTACCTGACAAAGGCAGTCGGCATGCCGGTCCAGTTTGTCCAGCGCCGCGCCTACCGGGACATCATGAGCATGCTCTTGTCGCAGGAATTGGACGCGGCGTGGATCTGCGGCTACCCGTGGGTCGTGAACCAGGCGCACCTGCGTGGCCTCTCCATCCCCTTGTACGACGACCCGCCGTGGTATCGCTCATACCTGATCGTGCCGGCATCCGACACGACGACAAGTGACTTGCGGGACCTGCGTGGTCGTGTCTACGCCTTCTCGGATCCCGACTCCAACTCGGGACACCTCGTTCCGAGGACGACGCTGATCCGCGAGGGGTTCGATCCGGATCACTTCTTCTCGCGCACCTTCTTCACATGGGGCCACCGCAATGTGGTGAACGCGGTTGCCGCAGGTCTTGCCGACGGTGGCTCGGTCGACGGCTACGTCTGGGACACGCTCAAGTTGATCGTGCCGGAACTGACGCAGCGCACGCGAATTGCATGGCGCAGTGACCGTTACGGCTTCCCGCCACTGGTCGTGCGGGAGGGCTTGTCCGCGGATGCGGAGGCGCTATTGCGCAAGGCGCTGTTGGAGATGAACCGCAACGTCGAGGGCCGGCGTTTGCTCGCCGAGCTCAACATCCAGGGCTTCGGCCCCTTCGATCCCCACGCGTTCGACGGTATCGCGCAGTTGGTGGCGATCAATAGCGGCCGTTCGCGTTGAGACAGGCATCTCGGGAGTCACTGTCGATGAGCAAGCGGATCGCTCGAATCGCGGGTTTGATCCGGAAGGGTTCAGGGTGAAGCGAAGGCGGCTCCTGCAAACTGCCCTGCGCGCCGGCATCGCCGGCTCCGCGGCCGGTGCTGGCCTGGCCTGGTCACAGATGGCGGCCACGCCGATCAGTCGCCGGCCGGCGCAGACTTCGCTGACTTTCGGGTCGATGTCCGTGTTCCTCGATGACCAGATGGGGTTTGTCTCCCGCTTGAGTGCGTATCTGTTGAAGACCGTGGGCTTGCAGGTCCAGTTCGTTCAGCGCCAGGCTTACCGAGACATCCTGGGCATGCTGCTGTCGCAGGAATTGGACGCCGCGTGGATCTGCGGCTGGCCATGGGTCGTGAACCAGTCTCACCTTCGCGGGCTGTCTACGCCTTTGTACGACGATCCTCCGTGGTATCGCTCGTACTTGATCGTTCCCGCATCCGACCGGGCGACAAGTGATTTGCGTGACATGCGTGGCCGCGTCTACGTCTTCTCGGACCCCGACTCCAACTCGGGCTACCTTGTTCCGCGTACGACGCTATTGCGCCGAGGCATCGATCCTGATCGGCATTTCTCTCGCACATTCTTCGCCTGGGGTCACCGCAATGTCGTGAATGCGATTGCTGCTGGCCTCGCCGATGGTGGTTCGGTCGACGGCTACATCTGGGACACGCTCGCGCTGATCGCGCCGACACTCACGCGGCAGACGCGTGTCGCATGGCGCAGCGAACGCTATGGCTTCCCGCCAATCGTCGTGCGCGAAGGCATGTCTGCGGACACGGAGGCAATCCTGCGCAAGGCGCTCTTCGAGATGAACCGCAACGCCGAGGGGCGACGATTGCTGGCGGAGCTGAACCTCCAGGGCTTCGGTCCTTTCCAGCCGCGCGCCTATGACGGAATTGCTCAGTTGGCGGCGCTCTATCAAGGCCGCTCGCGGTGAGGTCGCCATGAGGAACCCGCTGGCTCGCTGGTCACCGCGCACGTGGGACTATCGAGTGCTCATTCCCCTGCTCATCGTCGGCGTTTCGCTGGTCACGGCGCTTGCCATTTCGCTGGCCATTTCGGTGTCTGCGCGAGATTGGCTGCGCGACGATCTGCGTGAGCATGCAGTCCTGGATGCGAAGTCGATGGGCCGCAGCCTTGTCTCGCCTCTCTTGCGCGACGATGTGTGGGAGGCATACCAGGCCGTCAGCGCAGTGGCCTCTGCGGACGCGGACAAGCAGGGAACCGATGTCGTGGTGCTCGGGCGCGATGACCGGGTGTTCGTGTCCTCGGACCCCAAGCGATTCCCGGTTCAAGCGTCACATGCATCGCTCACCGAGCCGCTGATGCGAGCGGCGGCGCTGTCAGGTCCGCCTGGCCGGCCCTCGGCGACTGAGACGCGCGCCGGCTCGCAGATGTATTCGGTCGTACGCATGCCGATCGTCGCGAATGACGGCGAGCTGCTCGGCACGGTGCTGATGAGCTATTCGCATTCCTTGTTGGCCGCGCACTATGCGGACACGCTGCTGAGCGTGGCGTTGATCACCTTCGGGTTTGTCTCTCTCCTGATCCCGGTGGGATGGTGGCTCGGACACCGCATGGCGCAGCCGCTGGGTCGAGCCACGGACGCCCTGCATCGATTGGCAGAGGAGGCGGCCGCAAAGTCATCCGAGTTGGCCCATGCGACAGGCTCGACATCGTCACCGCCCGCGGTTGCGCCGATAGCAGCAGGCGAGCTGGCTCGTCTTGAGCACTCGCTGAATGAACTGCGACGGCAGATTGCCGAGAAAGACTTGATGCACGGCCGGTTCGTCGACCTGAACGCCTCTCTTCAGGAGCGGGATGCGCGCTTTCGCAGGCTGGTGGACGCCAACATCATCGGCATGCGCATTGCCGACGCGGATGGCCGAATCACCGACGCCAATGACGCTTACCTGAGAATGCTCGGCTACTCACGCGAGGACATCGAGGCGGGCCGGCTCAATACCAACGACTTGACACCCCCCGAATACCTTGAGGCCGAAAAATTGGCGGCCGAGCAACTTGGGACCTTGGGCCGTTATTCACCCTTCGAGAAGGAATACCTCCGGCGCGACGGAAGCCGCGTTCCTGTGCTTGCCGGCGGCACGTTCCTCGATCCGGCCTGCCAGTCCACCGTTGGTTTCGCGCTGGACCTGACCGAGCGTCGGCAGGCACAGGCGGAGCGCGAGGCACGTCGCGCTGCGGAGCTTGCCAACCGCTCCAAGAGCCAGTTCCTCTCGACCATGAGCCACGAGTTGCGCACGCCGCTCAATGGAATCCTGGGCTACGCGCAGTTGCTCAGCATGGACAGCTCGCTCAACGAGCGGCAGCGCCGGGGCATCGAGACCATCCGCAACAGCGGCGAACACCTCCTGTCGCTGATTGTCGACATCCTCGACCTGTCGCGTATCGAGGCCCAGCGCATCGAGCTCGTGTCCACCCCCGTGGAGCTTGCCTCGTTCCTTCGCTCGGTGGCCGACGTCGTGCGTGTGAAGGCCGACGAGAAGGACCTCATCCTCGAATTCGAAGCGGCTGCCGATTTGCCGGCCATGGTCATGGTCGATGAGCGGCGCTTGCGTCAGGTGCTATTGAACCTGCTCGGCAACGCAGTGAAGTTCACGGACAACGGCACGGTATCGCTGGTCGTGAGCAATGAAGGCACGGATGACGATCACTCGCTGGTGCGCATCGACGTTCGGGATACCGGCGTGGGAATCCAGCAGGAAGACCTTTCGAACATCTTCGAGCCTTTCGAGCAGGTCGGCGATATCAAGCGCCGAGACGCTGGCACCGGACTGGGTCTGACGATCACACGCGCCCTGATCAGTGCCATGGGAGGGAACATCCGTGTAACCAGCGAGCCCGGACGCGGCACCCAGTTCTCGATTGAATTGCGATTGAAGCATGCGCAAACGCGCCCTCGCACGAGTTCGACGCGGGCCAGCCCTCCAAGCTACGAAGGGCGCCGCCGGCGCATTCTGGTCATCGACGATGTCGCCCAAAACCGCTCGATGCTCGCCGATTTCCTGGCCGCCGCCGGCTTCGAAAGCCACAGCGCCGAGGACGGGCAGCAAGGGATCGAGAAGGTGCAGACCTTCCAGCCCGATTTGGTCGTGATGGACAGCGTCATGCCAGTCATGTCGGGGCTCGAGGCGACCAGGCGGTTGCGAAGCGATCCAGCGCATGCCCAGCTGCCGATCATTGCCGTCTCGGCCAATGCCACCGAAGAACACCGGCAGAACTGCCTGGAGGCGGGCGCAAACATGTGCCTGAGCAAGCCGGTGCGCCTGGATGAGCTTGCCGGAGCGATCCGGCAACTGCTGCAACTGGCCAAGCACCCCTGACAGACGAGTGACGGCGGCGCCGACTGTGACCCATTTCCGCCGGCGCCTCCCAAGCCGCACTTTTCTTGTGTCAACAGGGCATCACGTGATTAAGTTCCGGGTGACTGATGACGATATGAAACACACTTGCATCACTTATGATGCGTCGAGGTGATTCATATGAAAGACGTGGCAATGAGGACGAAATGGGTGGTGGCTGCCGTTCTGTCCCTTTCGGTGTCGTTCGCGCAAGCGGAGATCAAGGGAGCGGGTTCGAGCTTTGCAGCCAACCTTTACCGCACCTGGAGCCAGACGATCGGCAAGACCAGCGAGTCGCGGGTGGACTACGACTCGGTCGGGTCTGGCGCTGGAGTGAAGGCCGCGCAGGAGCGCAGCGTCGACTTCGGCGCCTCCGATCGGCCCTTGTCGCGCGGGATGCTCGAACAAGCCGGGCTGGTGCAATTTCCAACCGCGATCGGCGGCGTTGTTCTCATTGCCAACGTTCCCGGCGTTCCAAGCGACAAGCTGAAGCTTGATGGAGAGACTCTCGCAGCGATCTACCTGGGCAAGATCACGCAATGGAACGACCCGAAGCTCAAGGCGCTGAACCCTGAGCTGTCCCTGCCGGCGCTTGCGATCGTGCCGATCTATCGTGCGGAGAATTCCGGAACGTCCTTTGCGCTGACAAGCTATCTCTCGAAGCTCAGCCCCCAGTTCAAGGCCGCCATCGGTCCCACGTCGACCCTGACGCTCGCAGGTGCGAAGTCGGGCAAGACCTCGGCGGACATTGCCCGGGTCTTGCACGACACCACGGGTTCCGTCGCCTACTTCGACTATTCGTTTGCAGTGGACCTTGGCTTGCCAACCATGCAGATGAAGAACCAGTGGGGCAAATTCGTCAGCGCAAGCGGCGAGTCGCTGCAGCTCGCGATGCGCGCCGCTGACTGGGAAAAGCTGCTGATTGATCAGGAGCCCACCTTTGAAATGGACCTGACAGACACGGGTTGCCCGGGCTGCTGGCCGATTGCGAGCGCGACCTATGTGTTGGTCCCGCTGAAGGGCCGCAACGCAAACAGCGCGCGCGTCTTCGAGTTCTTTGACGAGTCCTTGCACCATGGAGACGAGCTGGCAGTGAAGGAAGGCTACGTCCCTCTGCCCACACGGGCAAAGAACATCGTCTCGCTCTCGATGCGCCGCTGGCAGGCGTCGCTCGACAAGGCTGGCGTCGGCAAGCCGCAACGCCACTAGCCCGCGGAACGCGGCCGCGCTGGCCGCGTTGGTTCGCCGGCGGCGCCGTCCGCCGTGGTGGCTGCCCACACCCAACTCACGGCCCTTGGCCAGATTGCAAATGCAGGTCTGATGACGATGCGTCCGACGGTGGTCTTCGCTCCTGGCGTCCTCGCCATTCGATTCGCGTCATGTGCGGCGATGCTGGGCGTCTGCGCCGGTGCGCACGGCCAAGCGGTCGCGCCGAGCCAGGTCACGCCGCCGTCGGTGCGTCCTCGGTCGCCTCAACCGTCGCAAGGCGAGCTGCTGATGCCGACTGCGCCGGCGCCTTCAGCGAAGACCCCAGGCGACCCGGATCAGATTGATGTGATGGTGCAGAGCGTCGACGTGGAGGGCGGCCTGCCCGCGCTCGCCGATGCGGTGCGCGCATGGGCGCGGGCGCTGGAAGGACGACGCGCCACGCCGGACGAGCTCCGCCATCAGGTGGCGCTTCTTGAAGACGCTTATCACCGCAGCGGCTACTTTCTCGTTCGCGTGACGCTTCCGCCCCAGCACCTTCGGGATGGCGGCCCGTTGCGCGTCGTGGTGCTTGACGGCTTCATCGAGCAGGTGGACACGTCGGGCGTGCCTGAGCGCTTGCGCGGCGCGGTGGATCGCGCACTGCGTCCGCTCATCGGCGCGCGAGGCCTGACCTTGCAAGAAGCCGAACGCCGGATCCGCATCGCGGGCAGCCTGGCCGGCTTGCGGCTTCGCAGTGCGCTGGCCACGGGCGAGCAGCCGGGCGGCACGCGGCTGCTGCTTGAAGGAGACCTGCGCAACGCCAGCGCGGGGATCACGATCGACAACGGACTCGCTCCCTCTCTGGGAACCGTCGAGGCACAAGTCAACGTCTCGCTCAACAGCCTGTTCGGCCAGGGCGAACGACTCTATGCGGCCCTTGGCACCGGCCGGCATGTCGGCGGTTGGGCCAGCGGCGAGGCCCCGATGGCGATGGCTGCGACGGGTCTTGTCGCGCCGATCGGCATCGAAGGTTGGACACTGAATACGGAGCTTGTCCAAACGACGCTCAACCCCGACGCCGGGGCCACCGGATTGCGCACCCGCGGGCGCCTGTCGCGTGCGACAGCACGCGTGACGACGCCCGTTGCCGCCGGAAGTGACACGGCGCTCGACGCGCAGATCGCTCTGGAGCACGTGGCCCAGCGCCAGGACGCCTCTGACTTTGGCACCGTCCTCAGCAGCGACCGATACGCCGCCTTGCGACTTGGCCTCGACATGACGGTCGCCATCGAGCGCACGGGCACCAGCGTTGCCGCCTTCACGCAGTGGTCTGCAGGCCTCGGGGGCAGGACCGCGAATCCGCAAGCACCCGCCGAACCGGCGCTGTCGCGGCAAGGGGCTACTCCTCGCTTCCAGCGCGTGGACGCGCTGCTGCGAGTGACGCAGCCGCTCGGACATGCGCTGAACCTGGCAGTGGTCGCCGCGGGACAAAGCTCGTTCGGCGAGCCGTTGATGTTGTCCGAACAGTTCACGCTGAGCGGGCAGGACAAGGTCTCCGGCCACACCGCAGGGAGCCTCGCGGTGGACGAAGGCGCGACCCTGCGCGGCGAGCTGTCGTGGTCGCTGCCGGTGAACACGGACAGCGGGGCCAGCGCGTTCATGGCAGCCCCGTATGTCTTCGCCGCGGCCGGCCGAGGGCGCTTGCGGCAGCCGACCGCGGTGGAGCAGGCCCGCATGAGCGCGCGCTCCGCCGGTCTGGGCGTGCGTGCCGCGCATGTGGCCCCAGGCGAGCGGGAAGGCCAGGTGAACGTGGAGCTTGCGCGCGTGTCCGGCGTGCCGCGCGACGACGGGCGACGCTGGCAGCTGTCGCTGCTGGCCAGCGTGGTCTGGTGATGCCATTGAACCCGGTGAAAAGAGGTCCCATGCGCCATCGCAAATGTCCCAGCTTGTCGATCGTGGCCGCCGCGGTCGCCGCGGCTTTCGCCGGTGCCGTCAACGCGCAGCAAGCCGTGCTTCCTGCCAACCCCACCGTGGCGAGCGGCCAGGTCAGCGTCAGCTCGCCCGGTGCGCGGCAGCTGGTGGTGAACCAGCAGTCCAGCCGTGCGGTCGTGAACTGGAACAGCTTCTCAGTGGGCGCCGGCGCGCAGGTCAACTTCGTGCAGCCTGGCAGCGACTCGGCGATCCTGAACCGTGTGACCGGTGCAACGCCGTCCAGCATTGCCGGGCAAATCAACGCCCGCGGACAGGTGTTCCTCGTCAACCCGAACGGCATCGAGATCACGCCGACCGGCACCGTGCGCGCCGCCGGCGCGACCCTGTCGACCTTGGACATCGCCGATGCTGATTTCCTGAGCGGTCGCTTGTCCTTCGTCGGCGGCGGCGCATCGGCCACGGTGTCCAACCGCGGCTCGATCGTCGGGACATCGGGCGGCTTCGCTGCGCTGCTCGGCGGCCAGGTCTCCAACGATGGCCGCATCGAAGTCCCGTTGGGCCGCATCGGCGTCGGCTCTGCAGAGCGCGCCACCCTCGACTTGCTGGGAAGCCGCTTCCTGCAGGTTGCGGTACCGACGGCAAGCATGTCCGAGGGCAGGGCGCTGGTCGAGGTGGCAGGCAGCATGTCCGCGGAGGGCGGCCGCATCGAGGTCTCTGCCGCGACTGCTCGAGAGGCGCTTCGGCAGGCCGTGAACATTCCCGGAAGCCTTGACGCACACAGCGTCGCAGGCCACCGCGGAGACATCGTGCTGAGCGCCGGCAGTGGCGGCAGCGCGATGATTTCCGGGACGCTCGATGTGTCCAGTGCGGACGCGACCGGCGGCAGCGTCACGGTCACCGCCGACAGCATCACGCTGCAACACGCGCGCATCGATGCATCCGGCGCCACGGGCGGCGGAATCGTGCTGCTTGGCGGAGGTGCCCAGGGGCAAGGACCGCTGCCACGTGCGAGGCAGCTGCAGGTGGGCGCCGATGCTGTCGTGAACGCCGACGCGGCTCGCGACGGCGCGGGTGGACATGTCGTGCTGTGGTCCGATGCACAAACGGATTTCCTCGGCCAGATCAGCGCGCGCGGGGCGGGCCCTCAAGGGGCCGGCGGATTCGCCGAGGTGTCCAGCCACGGCGTGCTGCGCTTCGCGGGCGTCGCCGACCTCCGGGGCGCACCGGGGCGCACAGGCAATCTCCTGCTCGATCCCTTCGACGTCACCATCTCCACCGGTGCCGACACCGGCGCCTGCTGCACCGCAACGGCCAACAGCACGGTGATCAACACCACGACGCTGTCCAATGCGCTGGCCAGCGCGAACGTCACCGTGTCCACCGGAGCCGCGGGCGCGCAGAACGGTGACATCACGGTGGCCAACGCCGTCAGCTGGAACAGCGGCAACACGCTGACGCTGACCGCCGCACGCGACATCAACGTCAACGCGGCGATCTCCGGCAACGGCGGGCTGCAGCTCAACGCCGGCAGGGACATCGGCGTGACCGCCAACCTGGCGACCAACGGCGGGGCGATGGGCCTGAACGCCAGTGGCGCCGTGAGCATCAACGGCGCGACGCTGGACACCGGCGGCGGCACCCTGAACGTCACCGGCACCACCACCGACCCCCTTTCCGCCGGCATTTCCCTGAAGGGGGTGACGGTCAACGCGGGCAGCGGCACGATCAGCGGCACCTCCGATGTCGGCAACGGCCTGTTCCTTCTCGGCACGGCCATCACCACCTCGGGCAACCTCTCGATCAGCGGCGTGGCCGACAGCAACAACGCCGTGTGGGTCGAGGCCGGGACGCTTTCGCTGGCCAGCACGGGGGCGGGCGTTCTATCGTTGCAGGGCACCAGCAACACCTTTCGCGGCATCCGCATGAACACCGGCACCTCGCTGGTGACCGATGGCACCGTGCAGCTATCGGGCACCTCGCTGGTGAGCAACGCGGGCTTCTCGCTCAAGGGCTCCAACACCATCACCGTCAACAGCGGCAACACCACGATCACCGGCACCGCCACGGGCGCCTTCAACGCCATCGACATGGCGTCCAGCGGCAACAGCGTTGCCAACAACGGCACCGGTGCGCTCACGCTCGCGGGCATCGGCAACGTCGTGCTCGCTGCACCGGTCACGTCCCCATCGGGCAGCCTCGCGATCAACGCCACCGGCGACCTCCTGCTGAACACCGGCACGCAGATCACCTGGCCCACCGGCAGCACGCAGACCTTGAGCGCAGGCCGCGACATCAACGTGAACGCCGCCATCGCCGGCAGCGGCGGCCTGCAGCTCAATGCCGGGCGGGACATCACGATCAACAGCAACATCACGGCGTCCGGCGGACCTCTGAACGTGGGGCTGGCCGCATCGCCCACTGCCGGCACGATCACCATTAACAACGCGACGATCGACACCGGCGGGGGCAACCTCAGCGCCACCGCGACGCAAGTCGGCGCGGGCAACGCGCTGCGCCTGTTCGATGCGACGCTGAACGTGGGCGGCGGCAGCGGGGCGCTGACGGTGTCAGCCAGCACCAATGGCACGTTCGCGTCGGGTAACGTGGCCCTGCTCGCCAGCGGTGGCGGCTCGATCACGCTGAGCACCACCGGCAACACCGGCAGCGGTCTCTTCTTCAACACCAACGCTGCCCTCACGACGGCAGGCACGGTCTCGGTGAGCGGCGCGTCCACGAGCGGGCCCGGGCTCTACTTTTTAGGCTCCAACGGCATCACGGCAGGCGGCGGCAGCCTGTTGTTGACGGGAAACTCGACCAGCGACGTGGGCGCCTGGTTCGACGCCGGCACCAACACGCTCGTCGCCACCGGCGGCCTGTCGATCAGCGGCACCAGCACCAGCTATCGCGGGCTGGGCTTCGGCAACGGCGCCTCGGTCGCCGCCACCGGGAACATCGGCATCACGGGCACCTCCACCAGCGAGCGCGGCCTGTGGTTCAACAACGCCAACAGCATCAACGCGAACAACGGCACGCTCACCCTCACGGGCAACTCGAGCAGCTCCGATGGCGTCTTCATCGACTTCGGCGCCAACAGCTTCACGCAGTCGGGCACCGGAGCGATCGTGCTGAGCGGCAACAGCGCGACCGCCCACGGGGTGCTGTTCAATACGGGGATCGCGCTGGACACCAGCGGCAACGTGACGCTCAACGGCAGCACCGGCAGTGGATGGGGAGTTGCCCTGTTGGGTGGCAATGCGCTCACGGCCAGCAGTGGCAGCCTCGCGATCAGCGGTGCATCGAGCACGTCGTCGGGTGTGCAGTTCTCCGGCACCGACAGCCTCACCAATGCGGGCGGCACGATCGCGGTGAGCGGCACGAGCAGCACAGGCATCGGCCTCGGGTTGAGCGCCGGCGCCGTGCTGACGACCACGGGCGACATGACGCTGGGCGGCAGCGCCAGCGCGTCGGGCGGGCGCGGCGTGCAGTTCAATGGTGCCGCGCTCACGGTGTCCAGTGGCAGCCTGGCGCTCACTGGCAGCGCGCTCGACAGCGCCGGCATCCTCTTCGCAGGTGCGGCGACCAGCACCGCGGCGAACAACGGCGCAGGCCTGAGCATGGCCGGCAGCAGCACCTCCGGCCCGGGCGTGCTCGTGAACGCAGGCCATGTGCTGCAGACGACCGGCGACGTCACGCTCTCGGGTTCAGGCAGCACCACCGGCATCTCGCTGTCCTCCGGCGCCACGGTGGACAACACCGGCAGCGGCACCTTGCACCTGGTGGCCGCCACCGGGGGCATCGACCTGGGCTCGGACCTTGTTTCGCCCAGTGGCGCGCTGTGGCTCACGTCCGCCGGCAACGTCACTCAAGGCAGCGGCAGCGTCAATGCCAGCAACCTGTTGCTGAGCGGTCCCGGCGCCTACGCGCTCGATGCGGCCGGCAACCAACTGCAGACGGTAGCCGCCAACACCGGGCCGACAAGCTTGCACAGCGCCACCGACTTGACCGTCGGCAGCGTGCTCGGTACTTCGGGCGTCACGAGCAGTGGTGCCCTCACGCTGCGCAGCGACGGCGACCTCTCCATCGCGGCAGGCGTGCCGGTCAGCGGCGCCAGCCCCGTGCTCGCGGCAGGTGCGGCGTTCGTCAACAACGCTGGCCCCGCCGCAGTGACAGCCACTTCAGGGCGTTGGCTGGTCTACGCCGCCGACCCCGCGACCAGCAGCTTCGGCGGGCTCGACAGCGGCAGCACGGCGTTGTGGAACGCAAGCTATGCGCTGACCCCGCCGGCCGCGGTGAGTGCCGTGGGCAACCGCTACCTCTTCGCCATTCAGCCCACGCTGACCTTTGCGCCGCTCGACGCCACCAAAGTCTATGGTGACGACGCCACCGGCGCGATCCAGTCGAGCTTCACCGTCGCCGGATTCCACGCGGGTGTGGCGAGCGCCTTCCTTGCCGACACCGCGGCCACGGCCTACAGCGGCGCGGTCCTGGCGACATCACCCGGCGCAACCACGACCGCTGGCGTTGCCGCAGGCCCGTACGCACTGTCGCTCTCCCAGGGCACCTTGAGCAGCCCCGCAGGCTATGCGTTCGCTTTCCCAGGCGTCGCCAACCTGACGGTGACGCCGCGTCCCATCACGGTGAGTGCATCGCCGCAAAACCGCTGGTATGGCGACCCGAATCCACCGCTGACGTACGCGGTGAGCGCTGGCAACCTGGTCAACGCGGACACGCTGGCAGGTGGCCTGGACACGACGGCGCTCTCGACTTCGCCGGTGGGTGCCTATGGCATCGGCCAAGGCACGCTGTCCGCAGGCGCCAATTACGCACTCAGCTACGTGCCCGCAAGCATGAACGTGTGGTCAAGGCCGACGCCGGTGAAAGTCGGCATGCCCGGCGAGGTCTCGACGCAGCCCGCGCCGGCGTACAGCGGTACGGCAGACCAGGACCTCGCCAATGGCTGGAAGAACGGCACCGTGACCCCGGCCGATCCTGCGCGATACATCGTGCTCATGGTCGACGACGTGACGCAACCGGGGGCGCAGTTCCTCGCGGGGGGCTTTGCGGGCCACGGGCAAGCCTCGAGCCACATGCAGTCTGGGGGCGCGGCGGAAGTGATGGCCGCACTGGAGCGCCAACACCACCTGCAGCGAGTGGCGACCTGGCCGGTTCCGTCGATGGCGGTGGTCTGTGTGCTGTACCGGCTTCCCGACGGCCGCAAGCCAGAGGACCTTCTGGCCGTGCTGCGCAATGACCACCATGTGCGCGCAGCAGACCAGCTCCAGGAATTCACGCCGCTCGCGGACGCAGGTGCTCCGCGCTACAACGATCCGTACGTCGACATGCAGCGCGGCTTCGCCGAAATTTCCGCGGCGCGTGCGCACCTCCTGAGCACGGGTCGCCACGCGACTGTCGCGGTCGTGGACACCGCGGTGGACCTGAGTCATCCTGACCTTGACGGGCGCATCGCTGTCAGCCGCGACATGGTGGCTGCCGGCTCGCGGAGCGAGCCGCAGCAGGCGCGCCACGGAACGGAGGTTGCCGGAATCATTGCTGCCTCCGCGAACAACGGGCAAGGCATTGTCGGCATCGCGCCGGCGGCTGAGATCAACGCCTACCGCGCGTGCTGGTATCCCGCGGGCAGCTCGGCGGCCCGTTGCAACTCCTTCACGCTTGCGAAGGCACTGGCCGACGTCCTCCAATCCGGGGCGCGCATCGTCAACCTGAGCCTTGGTGGCCCAGTCGACTCCGTCCTCGGGTTGTTGCTGCGCCGACTGGTCGCCGATGGCCGCATCGTCGTCGCTGCACTGCCTCTGAGCGGGCGCGCCGAAGGGTTTCCCGCCGGCGTCCCGGGCGTTCTGGTGGTTGCGAGCAGCGAGAAGGGGCCGCATCCGAGCAACATCCTTGTCGCGCCTGGGCGTGACCTGCTCACGCTCGTGCCGGGCGGCCGCTACGACTTCAGCAGCGGTTCGTCGCTGGCCGCTGCGCACGTGAGCGGCGCGGCGGCCCTGCTGCTCTCCATGGAACCGACCTTGTCCGCCGACGAAGTGCGCAAGCTGCTGTCCGATTCGGCGGCTTCCCCCTCAGGGCTGATCAATGCCGAGGTGGCCGTGACGTCGCTGGGAAAACGCAGGCAGTACTCCTTGTCAAGCCAGCATTGAGCGACCGCAGGCAAGGGCTTGCGGCGCGGGGTTGCTTCCATCTCGCAGCCGCCGGTGGTCTCGCACTGACTGCGTCGGTGCGCCAGACGCGGCGGGCACCTGTTCGCCAGTTCCAGATCTCGACGATGCAGTGGGCACGTCGCCTCCACAAACTTTTTTCAAAAGCTGCTCAACCTCTTTGACCTGCGCGCGCACTCACAGCAGACAGGATCACCGTTTACCTCCCCGGAGCGCAAACGGACGTTGGCAAAGAGCACAGAAGAGAAGGAGTGGACATGGTTCTCCAAGGATTTGGCGCACGACATTCAAGATTCAGGCCGTCGTCCGCGCAGAGCGGCGGGCAGGGCGGGTTCACGCTCGTGGAGTTGATGATTGCGGTGGCGGTCGTCGCGATCCTGGCGGCCGTGTCGATGCCGGCCTATACCTCGTTCGTACAGCGATCACGCGTTCCTCCCGCGCTGATGGCGTTGCTGTCATACCAGCTGCGCATGGAGCAGCGCTTTCAGGACATGGGCAGCTATGCAGACGGCGACGCCTGTGGGATAGCCGCGCCGGCGGTGACCGGATTCACCGTCACTTGTGCTCTCAGGAACGACGGCACCGGCTACACCGCCACTGCCGTCGGCGCCGGTTCGATGGCGGGCTACACGTACACCATCAACGACCAGGGAACTCGCATCACCGTCGCGCACCCACGCGGCGTGCCAAGCGCCAACTGCTGGAGCATCCGGGGGGGCGTATGCGAAGGCTGAAATCCCGCGGCGTGAGCCTCATCGAGACACTCGTGGCGTTGGCGATCGCAGCTGTCATGGCCAGCTTCGCTGCACCGGCCTTCCACGACTATCTTGTGAATTCGCGCTTGCGCGAGGCCGGCAACAGCCTCTACGCCGAAGCCATGTTGGCGCAGAGCGAGGCCATCAAGCGCAACGGGATCGTGCGCCTGTCGATCAGCGGATCGACGATGCAGCTTGCGGACCGCACTGCGGAAGGGGCCAGCGCGGTGATGCGGGAACGGGTGCTTCCCCATGCCGTCAGCGCTGACGCTGCATCAACGCTCGACTTCGGCAGCGCGGGCCGGCCGGCGGCGTTCGGCGATGAATACCGGGTGGACCTGTCTCTTGCCGGAGTGGTGTGTTCAACCGAGTACCGTTGCCCATCGCTGCGGGTCGATGCTGGCGGTGCGGTACGGCTGTGCGGCAACCGATTGGATTGCGAATGAAGGCGCCCACCTGTCAACGCGGCGTCGGCCTCATCGACGCAATGGTTGCGCTGGCGATCCTTGCCTTTGGCACCCTGGCGATGACACGCCTGCAGGTGCGTCTGATTGCCCAGGGCACGGAGTCGCAGAACCGCGTGGTTGCCACGCAGATCACCGACCAGCTCTTCGCCCTGGCCATCGTCGACCCGGAACACTCGAGCTGCTACACGCATGCCCCGGTCGCGAGCGACTGTCCTGAGACCAGCCCCGCGCGTACCGCAACGGCGAACTGGGCTGCCGAGGCGGCCACGCGGCTGCCGGGCTTCAAGTCCGCCACGTCGGCGCTCAATGCCGGCCAGCTCACCGTCACGCTGACCTGGACCGGCAAGTCCGTGCAGGAAGGCCAGACGCCCGATACCCACCAGATCGTGATGACCAGCGATGTACGTCCCTGAACACCACCCTTTGCATACACAGCGTGGCCTGTCGCTCATCGAGCTGATGGTCGCGATCACCGTGTCACTCCTGGTCGGCCTCGCGGCCACGGGCAGCGCGATGACGTTCAACGCCGCGCAGCGCCAAGGAATCGCGGCCGGCGGCGCGACGATCAACCTTGCGACGACACTCGCGGCTCTGAAAGAGGACGTGTCCCAAGCCGGCCTCGGCTTCTTCGGGGATACCGACTTTCTCTGCCACCGCCTGAACCTCAGCTTCGGCGAACGCAACCTGTCGCAAGACCCGTTCTCACCACTGCAGGTGTCCCGCGACGCGAGCGGCAACGACCAGATCGACGTCGTCTATGCGACGGAGGTTGCCGGCGGCGCCAACGTGATGCTGAGAACCGACGCAGGGCCGGATTCCGCAGAGCTGCGCAGCTACCTGCCGGTGGCCGCAGGCCAGGCCATTCTTTTCTCGCCCGTGTCCTGGGCGACAGACGCCGCGTGCACCGTTCGCAGCGTGACGGAGGTCTCGCGCTCAGCGACAGGGCAGACCGTCTGGTCAGGTCGTGGCGGCATCCACAACGGTGTGGCGTTCGCCTCGCCGGCGAACTACACCGCGGATGCGCGTGTAGCGGTGTTGCGCAGCCTCGAGTGGGACCGCTACCGCTTGTCAGGCACGAACCTCTTGCTCGAGCGACGCTCGTCCGACGCATCGGCCACGGTCTTGCGAAATGTGATGGCATTTCGTGCCGAGTACGGCGTTGCCGACGCAGGCGAGTCGACGGTCGTCGCATGGCAACCACCAACCGCACCCTGGAATGCATTGACGCCAGAGAACATCAAGCGCGTACGCACGCTGCGCATTGGCATCGTGGTGCGCAGCGCGCAGCCGGAAAAGCGCGACGCCGCGGGCAAGTGCATCGCCAGCGAGAGCAAGCCGGTGCTGTGGGGAAGCACGGTCTCGGTGCCGGGCACCGACTGGGCCTGCTACCGCTACCGCGTGTCGACCGTCGTCGTGCCGCTGCGCAATTTCGCTTTGGGGCTGCGCGCATGAACCGCGCCAAGAGCCGCGTCGAACGCGGGGTGACGGTTCTGGTCGTGCTGATCCTGTTGTCGGTGACGCTGCTCGGCGGTCTCGTCCTGGCCCGCATGGCCGCAGCCGGTAGCCTGGTTGCGGGCAACGTGATGATGAAGGAGCGCGCGCTGCAGGCCTCCGAAGTCGGCATCAACACGGCCTATGCGAGCGTGCGCGCCCTGACGACCAGCCAGCTCGCCAGCGATACCGGGGGCTGGTACTTCGCAGCCGAGCGTGCGCCCGACGCGAACGGGCTGCCATCCGGCCTTGACTGGAGCAGCCCTGGTGCAGCGGGCGCATCCGTCAATGTCGGGGCCTTCACCGTGCAGTACGTCGTTGAACGCATCTGCGCGACCGCTGCACCCACAGACGTCGCAGGCCAATGCCTGCTCAAGGTGGTGGACATCCCCATCAAGGACGCCAGCGGGCTCGCCCCGCCGATGGCGCAGCAGTTCCGCATCACCGTGCGTGTCACCGGCCCGAAGGACACGCGCACCTATGTGCAGGCGCTCGTGACGCGCGGCTGAACAACAAGCAACCAGCATCAGAGAAGCCCATGAACACTGCCCGTCACTTTGCTCGTCGCCTTGCCCGCGTCGTGTCGCTTTGCATGCTGATGTCGGGTGTTGCATCTCATGCCACCGACGTCGCGACGCGGCCGCTGAACGCCGACGTGCTCGTCAAGCCGAACGTGATCTTCGGCATGGACGATTCGGGATCGATGGACTTCGAAGTCCTCCTGAATACCAACGACGGCGCCTTCTGGTGGGACTTCAATGCGGGAAGCGGGTGGAGCGGCAGCGGCGTCGTGCACTTCAACGAGGGCGGCATCGCCAGCACGCAGTGGCGCAAGCTGGCCTATCTCTTCCCCAACGGCAGCGGGCTTGGCAACCGGCTTTACGCTGACGGGGCCTTTGATCACTTTGCGATCCTGCCCACGGCGCAGTTCGCATTCTTGCGCTCCTCGGCCTACAACACGATCTACTATGACCCGCAGGTGACCTACCAGCCTTGGGCGTCGGCCTACTTCAATGGTGCGCTGTCCACGCCCACGGCGGCCGTCCCGACGGCCGTGCGCTCCCACCCCGCATACGGCATCGGCACGATGAATCTCGTGGACGAGCAGCCGGCGCATCCCGCATCGGACCAGTGGGTGTTTACCGCGCTCCCCGGAATGCGCATACCGGCCGGCTCCCAGAAGATCGAGTGCGACACGAACAACGCGAATTGCAGTTTCTGGAGCCTGGCCGCCTGGACGGCAGTGACCACCGATGAGATCGCCGCCGCCGGCAAGGTGACACGTGTGGCGATGCCCTATTTCGCGGCAACGTACTACGTGCGGATGGACCCGACCGCCTCGGACCGGCGAGTGCGCGACTGCACGCTCAACGCCGTGAGCTGCGTCACCGCACCCGATGGCCGCAAACTCAAGCGCTTCGAGATCAAGAGTGGGGTGACGTTTCCCTTCGTGGCCGAACTCGGGCGAAGGAGGACTTACGCGGAGGAACTGCAGAACTTCGCCAACTGGTTCCAGTACTACCGCAAGCGGCAGGCGATGCTCGCGGCCGCGATGGGCCGAGTGATGGAAACGCTGGATGGCATGCGGCTTGGCGTCGTGGCCTTCAACAACCGGACGGCGGTCACGATGTACGACGCCGACAACGCGTCGCCTTCGAGCAACTCGCGTCGCGTCGCGGGCCTGTTCTATGAGGCCAAGCCCACCGGGAGCACCCCCACCCGTGAGACGCTGGCCTTCATCGGCCAGCAGTACCAGACCTCCGGCGTTGTCCAGTACGCATGCCAGCGCAACAACGCGTTCATCGTGACGGATGGCTTTGCACAGGTGTCAAGCGTCGCGGTGCCCGCTTACGACAGCGGCAAGTCCGCAGCCACCTGGGGCACGGGGGCACCGTACGAAACCACGTACAGCGGCTCGCTCGCCGACCTTGCGCTGCACGCCTATACCAACGACCCTCGCGCCGACTTGGCTCGAGGAGTCGTCGGCGCCACCCCGAACGACACCAACGCCGACCTGCACATGAACACGTACGGTCTCACGCTGGGTGCGCGTGGCACCTTGTTCACGAGCGAGACGACGCCGGCCCCGACGACGCCCGGCGCGTGGCCGGTTCCCACGGTCAGCCGCCATCCCTCGTCGATCGACGATCTCTGGCACGCGACGATCAATGGCCGCGGACGCATGTACCTGGCCGACACGCCGACGGAGACGGCGGTGCGGGTTCAAAAGGGCCTCACCGACATGCTGAACCAGGTTGGAGCCCAATCGTCGGGCTCGATGAGCTCGGTGAACCTTTCGCAGGGCGATGGTCGGACCTACCTGGGCAGCTACAACGTCGCAGGCTGGACCGGAGACGTCACGGCGAACGTCGTGGACAAGGCGTCCGGTGTGGTCTCGGCCACACCGGTCTGGTCGGCATCTGCGCGGCTGCTCGCCCGTACGTCAGCGCGGATCATCGCAACGCACGACGGCACGGCTGGCGTTGCGTTCGAGTCTTCAAGCGAGGGCATTGCCCGGCGGGTGAACCCGGACCATGCCTACGGCACTGACACCGAGGTGATTTCCTACCTGCGCGGTGACCGCAGCCGCGAAGGCGCTGCGTTTCGCGTTCGCACGAGCCTCCTGGGCGCGATCATCAATGCAAGGCCCGTCGTGTCAGGCGCACAGCACATCGTCTATGCGGCTTCGGGCGAAGGCATGCTGCACGCCTTCGACACGGTCAGCGGTGACGAGCTGTGGGCCTACATGCCGTACTCGGTGCTTGCCCAGGCCGGGGCCTCGACGAGCCGCGTGTCGTCGTTCCAGTCCCTGCTGGATGGCGCTCCGGTGCTCGGGACCGCAGGCGCACGCCAAGTGCTCGTCGGTGGCCGCGGCACGAGCGGCAGCGGCTACTACGCGCTCGACGTCACTGCCCCGCGAGGCGTGGCCAGCGAGGCTGACCTGGCCGCTCGCGTGCTGTGGGAGTTTCCAGGCACGTCCACCGCACAGCCGATGGGCTTGTCCGTCGGCAAGCCTTTCTTCGCGTCCACGCGGACCCGCGGCGACGTCGTGCTGCTCACGCAGGGCTACAACGGCAGCAATGATGGCCGCAGCCGTGTCTACATGCTCGACGCGTTGACGGGGGCATTGCGTCATACGTTCGTCGTCGAAGGAGGCCTTGCGAACGGCGACCCCGGGCTCGCTCAATTGGGCGGCCTGCCGGAAACCGACGGCAAGATGATCTATGCCTACGGCGGCGACGAGCGCGGCAACCTGTGGCGGTTCGACCTCGAGAACCTGAGCGTGATTCGCATTGCGCAGTTGCATGACGATGCGGGCAACCTGCAACCAGTGACGGCGGCCCCGCAGGTCGTGCGGTTGCGCGACATGCGCATCGTCTTGGCCGGCACCGGACGCATGCTCGGCCTGGGGGACATGACGTCGCCGCCTCCGGGCCGGCAGTCTCTCTACGCGATCAAGGACGACGGCACGTCGATCGCTGCGAATGTCCTGCGCACGACACTCACGGTGCGCACACTCTCCGACGAGAACGCCTCCGGCGAGCGCAACCTGGCCGGCGGTGCGTTCAATTGGTCGTCGAACCGTGGCTGGTATTTCGACCTGCCACCTGGCCAGCAAGCCAACACCGATTCCGCGGCCGCCTACGGCATGCTGGTGCTGACGACGAACCAGGCCCAGATGAACGACTGCAGTGCGTCCTCGTACATCTACGTCGTGGACGTCACGTCCGGGCTGAACGTTGCGACCGGCTGGAACTTCGGGGACGGTGGCAGCGGCAGCAGCTATGCCATGCGTCGTCTCAGCACTCACCGCACGGCTTCCGCCGTGGGCGTGCAGCTTGGCGACACCGGCAAGCTGATAGGCACATGCAGGTTCAGCGACGCGCAAGCGTGCCGCGAATCCTTGCCCAACATGTACGCGGTGCAGCCGCGCAAGAACGCCTGGCGGCAGGTTCGTCGTCAGTAGCAGGCGTCAGGGGTCGACAGTCAACATTGAAGGGGTTCACATGAAGTCGTTGCTTTCCGTCGTCTTTTTTCTTCTTGCCCTCTGCGCAGGTTCGCAGGCGCATGCGCAGAGCTGCGGCAGCGGCGGTGGCGCTACCGTCTGCCTCGCCGCGACCGGCACTGCCGACAACGTGACGCTGGCGTGGACCGTCCGCGGGACCATCGCCAACGTGCAGGTATTGCGCGGCGGTGGGAACAATCCCAAACGAAGCACCTCCTTGGCGTCGGTGGGCAGTGCCACGACCCAATTCATCGACTCCACCGCCGCAGCCGGGACCACCTACTGGTACTGGATCAACTTCACTGTCGGCAACAAGAGCTACTACTCCAACGCGGCGGCGGCAGCCCGGACAAGCGCCGGTGCCAGCGAATTGACAAGCCTGCAGCTGTCCAGGTTGATGTCGCCTGGGTGGAACCTGGGCAACTCCCTGGAAGCCATCGGCGGTGAAACCGCCTGGGGCAACCCGCTCGCGAACCAGGCCATCATGAATGCAGTCAAGGCAGCGGGCTTCAAGACGATCCGCATCCCGGTGTCATGGAAGCAATACGCCGATGCCAACGACAACATCAGCCCCACCTGGATGGCGAGGGTGACCGAAGTCGTGAACTACGCGCACAACGCCGGCCTGTACACGATCATCAACATCCACTGGGACGGCGGCTGGATGCAGCCCACCTACGCCAAGCAGGACGAGGTGAACGCCCGCCTCACCAAGTACTGGACGCAGATCGCCAACAACTTCAAGGGCTACGACACCACCTTGTTGTTTGCCGGCACGAACGAGGTGATGGTCGATGGCGATTACGGCACACCCACGCCCGAGTACTACTCGGTGCAAAACAGCTTCAACCAGACTTTCGTCAATGCGGTGCGCGCCACCGGCGGCAACAACGCCACCCGCCACCTGATCGTCCAGGGGTTCAATACCAACATCGACTACACATACAACTTCGCCACCATCCCGTCGGACAGCGCGGCCAACCGGTTGATGATGGAAGTGCACTACTACGACCCGTACAACTTCACCCTCAATGGAAACAGCGGGATCTGGCAGTGGGGCTCCATCGCGACCGACGCCACAGCGACCGAGACTTGGGCCGACGAACCCCACGTGGACGCACAGTTCCAGAAGATGAAGTCGCGCTTCATCGACCAGGGCATCCCGGTGATCGTGGGTGAGTTTGGTGCGATCTCGCGGATCGATGTCGACAGCGCGCAGCGCTATCGCACGTACTGGGATCAGTACATCACGAAGGCCGCCTACTCGCGTGGCCTGGTGCCCATCTACTGGGACAACGGCCCCACAGGCGATCACACCATGGGACTGTTCGATCGATTTTCCGGTGCGCAGATCCGGGCCGACTTGATCAGCACGATCGTCAACGCCGCGAAGTAGAGGACCGGGTTCGAGCCAGGGCTCGCGCCTGGATGCAAGCCGCTTCCGGGCGCGACGTCAAGAGTGGTGCCACCGATGGGTACCAGGCGCGCGATTCACTCATTCTTCCTGAAGCGCGATCGTCTCGCGCATTCCAGGAGATTCGTGAGATGGCAAGAATATGGCGCCCGGCTCGACTGTGGTCCCTTGTCGGCGCCCTGTGCCTGTCCCCGCTGGCCCAGGCGGCACAGCAACGCTCGGGCTATACCGGCTATCAGTGCCTGCTTGCGAACGGGGCCAAGTTCTTCGCCATGGACGATGTCTCGCAGCATTTCCCGCAGGCGGTTCAGCGGTGCTCGCGTGCGCGCATGCCGACCGTGTCGCGCGGACTGGAAGGCAAGGAGCCTCGCATCGTCGAGGACTACGTCGAAGCTGCGCCTTTGCAGCCTGACATCGGCATCGTTGAGCAGGAGGAAATCACTTCCGCGCCGACACCTGCGACAAGCGCAAGACGCGAGGCGATCTACAAGCTGGTGTTGCAAGCCAGTTGGCGCCACGAACTCGACCCCGAGCTCGTTCAGGCAGTGATCCATGTCGAATCCGCCTATCACCCAGAGGCGCGGTCGCCCAAGGGCGCCCTGGGCTTGATGCAGGTGATGCCCGCCACGGGGGCGCGCTACGGGGTGCTCGAGCCGCGGCAGCTGCTGGACCCTGCGCTCAACATCGAGGTGGGTGCACGCTACCTGAGCGACCTGCACAAGATGTTCAACGGGCGCACTGACCTCATCCTCGCCGCCTACAACGCGGGAGAAGGGGCGGTTTCGCGGTACGGCAACCGGATCCCTCCGTTCCCCGAGACCCGTGAATATGTCCGGCGCGCACTTCAGCTCTATCGAGCCGCACGGCGGTAGTCAGTCACGGACGCCGGATTTCCCCGCCTTTGGTTTCCCTCGCCCCTGCCGATGAACGGTAGGAGCGGTAGTTTTTCCCAAATTGACCGGAAGGTTCGCAACCTGTTGGCCCTCAGCCGGCACCTACGGACACAGCACACCGGTTTTCAACATGCAACTTCCTTGCACACCCCGAGCCGATGCAGATGATCTCGCGTTAGTGCAGCGTGTGGCCGCGGGCGACCGCGCTGCCCTCGCCACGCTTTACCGCGACTATCACCGTCGGCTATGCCGGTTCCTGGGGCGGCTGACGCGGCGTCCCGACATTCATGAGGAAGTGATCAATGACACGTTCTGGATCGTGTGGCAGAAGGGCTCGACGTTCCGGGGGGACGCGCGCGTGTCCACCTGGATCATGGGCATTGCGTATCGCTGCACCCTGAAGGCCTTGCGCCAGCATGGCGAGGATCCGATGGATGCGACTGAGGAAGCCTGCGATCTTCTGAGCCACAACCCCGATGCAGACCGTGAGACCCGCGACTGGATCGCCAAGGCCATGCAGCGCTTGCCGACCGAGCAGCGCCTGGTGCTGGAGCTGGCCTACGGCGGTGGACACTCAGTCGATGAGATTGCCGCGATCATGCAGTGCCCCGAGGGAACCGTAAAAGCGCGCATGTTTCACGCCCGCATGAAACTGCGCAACCTGTTGCCGGCACTGGCCGGCGTCGAGACAGAATCTGCCCAAGGTATCGCATGATGGAAACGACCCGCCAAGACCCGATGGCTTCGGAGCCGTCACCGAACGAACATCACCTCGTCTGGGCGATGCTCGCCTGGATCGCCAACGACACGGCCACGCCGGAGCAGCGAGCCCAGGTTGCCGCGCACCTGCAGCATTGCGACGACTGCCGTGCCGAATTGGCGACGCAGCAGCAATTGCGCCGCGCCCTGCAGACGCAGATGCCGGCCGTGTCCCTCGAGCCGGACGAAGGATTGCAGCGCCTGCTGGGCCGCATTGATGCACCGCTGCGCGAGCAGCCCATGCCGGCCGCGCCACCGCAGCGCAAGCGCAGTCCGTTGCTCATGGCAATGGCAGCGGCGATCGCCGTGCAAGCCGTGGGCCTCGGCGTGTTGAGCGTCGAGCACTATCGACACGCCGACGACGCCGAGTTCCGCATGCTCAGCCAGTCCGAGACGGCCCCCAAGATTGGCACGTTGCGAGTGGTGCCGAGCGCGTCCATGACGATGGTCGAATGGGACGCTTTGCTGCAGTCGCTTGGCCTGCGCACGGTGGATGGCCCCAACAGTGTCGGGGCGTACACGCTCGCACCCGCGACGGGCGCGTCCCTGTCGACCAGCGATCAGCTGGCCCGGCTGCAGCTTCTTCCGGGCATCCGGCTCGTCGAGCAGATCAACCCCTGAGCGGCAGCGCAGACCTGCCGTTCGCGGCGTCGCGCTGGTTGCCTCAAGACTTCGGGCAGGTGTTCAGGCGATTGCCTTTCACGCGCGTCAGCGCGACGGTGATCCGGACCTTGCAGTTCAGGCGCATCGCGGTCTCGAGCGACGGGTGATCAGCGCCGCATCGCCATTGGACCGCTGGCTGGCAGGTGACCGCCCGGCGATCGCGAAGTCACGGTGGTGTGGATAAGAGGTTTGTCGGATCCAGGCAGAGGCAACTGCGCCGTCTGCCATCGCGGGCCGACCTTCACCGCCCTGCATGAGGGCGCATTCAAGGCGCCGACCTTGGCGAGCAGGACCAGGAAGACCTCCTGGCCTTCATGAAATCCCTCGCCGGATGGCCGATCGCGATTGCCGGTCCGCAGCTTCGATGCGGACCCTCAGTTGGTACGGCTGAGCTCCTGCGTCGTGCATCGCATGTGAGCGGATTCCTCCCACTCGAGAAGGGCCGTGAGGTAGGCCTCCTCATCCACCTCATCGACCTCGAGGTTCTCGATCTTCGGCGGCGCGAGCGGGATGTCCGCACGCGTCTGAAGGCTTGAGGCAGGCAGTTGCGCGAGGGTCGAGGAGTCAGGACCACCGAGCAGTTCGAGCAGGGGCTGAATGTTGGAGTCGCCAGCGATCGACAGCAGTTCGGCCTGGGCCCGCTCCAGCACGCTCCAGGGCAGGTCTTCCAGCACGTCGACGCCTTCCATTTGCAGGCACATCTCGACTGCAGCGAGGTGGGCAAACACGGTGCGTGCCTGCGGATGACGGTCCAGAAGTTGCTGCAACAGCGCGTGCACAGGGAGCGGCGCGTCCGTGGGCGGCATCGTGCACTTGGGCGAGGTCAATCGGGAGATCCACGAGATCAAGCGGCGAGGCAGCTTCGGCGCGAAGCCAGTCTGGAGGCTTGTGCTTGCGAGAGAGCGGTTGTCGTACGGCATGGTCACTCCTTGGAGAATCAAATGTTGGCCCTTCGACTGAAAAGGAAGGGGCATGAATCACTGTTCCTGGGTGCCTCTATCGGCACGCCACAGACGCATGGGACGGCACGCCTACGCCGCGGCAACGTTTGGCGAGACGCAATGGGAGGACCTGTGGACGCAGTCCCGGCGCAGCTCATCGCCCGGTGCGTTGCACTGCGGTTGTCGCACCGGGGCCTGTTGCATGCCCACGTCGAACAGCACATAGCGCGCCTTGCCGGCGGACTTGGCGCGGTACATGGCGATGTCGGCGTCTCTGAGAACTTCGGAGGGGTCGGCATAACCGAAGCGGCTCGATGTGATGCCGATGCTCGCCGTCGCGTTGACCGAGACGCCGTCGATCAGCATCGGCTGCGACAGAAGCTTGAGCATCCGGTCCGCCAGGCTGATCGCATACTCCGCGCAGCCCGACCCTTCGACAAGAATCGCAAACTCGTCCCCGCCCAGGCGCGCCACCAAGTCTTGGGGCCTCAGCTGATGCTGCAGCAGTTGCGACGTGCGCGCGAGAAATTCGTCGCCGGCGCGGTGTCCCAACGTGTCGTTGATCGCCTTGAAGTGATCGAAGTCCAGAAACAGCAGGCTGAATTCATGGCTGCGTCCGGCGTTTGCTCGGTCCAGCGCATCGTGCAGACGGTCTTGGAGGCGGCGACGGTTGGGCAGGCCAGTGAGGCTGTCGTGAAAGGCGATGTGCCGAAGTTCGTTCAGGTGGCGGTGATCCTGGTCGTCGCCAACCGACATGCCGCAAAGCTCTGAGTCGTGTGGTGTCGCCCGGGCTTCCTGCGCGCGAAGGTACAGATTCAGCGCCGACAGCAAGATCACGAGTGTCGACACGACGCCCACGAGCACACCAGGTCCTGAAGCGGGGAGTATCAAGCAGGCAAACGCGGCCCCAAGGCTGCCAGCGACCACCGTCCCCAGCGCGCGGCGGGTGATGGCGGACAGTTGTGCGCGACAGAACATCTCGAACCTCCTTTCGGATCCCTCTTGTCCGTAGGTGCCGGCGCAATGGCATCCGGTTTAAACGGCAGCGTGTGTTTGGTACGTACGCTCGTGCGACAACTCGAGCGATGCGACGGCTGTCCCTCAAGACGAAAGCACAACCGGCATGCAACCAAAACCCACCGTTCCCAGCACTCACGCACAGCAGGCGACATCAGCGTCGCTTGCACAGCGAGGCTGGAATGGATGCAATGGTCGATCAACTTCAGCAGGACCTCCCGACGCTTCTTCCGCGGCTTTGGCGATTTGCATTGCGCCTGACGCGCGAGAAGGCGGACGCCGAGGACCTGGTGCAGCGATGCTGGCTTCGCGCACTGGAGCGGCGTGCCCAATGGCGCTCGGACGGGCCGCACCTGAGCTGGCTGTTCTCGATCATGCACAGCATCTGGCTCAACGAGTTGCGAACTCGAAAGTGCAAGCGAAAGTGGACTGATGAATGGGATCAGGACCAGATCGAGCAGTACCGCGACACGAATGCCAGCCGACCGGAAGATCGCGCGCTGTACAACCAGGTCGTGGCCCTGGTGGAGACGCTGCCGGAAGAACAGCGCAACGTGCTCATGCTCGTGGCGGTCGAGGGCCTTTCATACAAGGAGGCGGCGCAGGTGCTCTCGGTGCCCGTGGGTACGGTGATGAGCCGCTTGGCGCGTGCACGCTTGGCAATCGGAAAGCGTGTTTCGGATGCGCCAGCCGATCGGATGTTCTAGATGGCAGCCATGCGCAAGGCGCCCTGACGAGGGTCGGCCCCCGCTTCAGAGCAGCAGCAACGTGAGTGAAGGCATTGCGATTCGAGGCCGGCGATCGTCATCTGCGACGTGCGCCTGCCGGGACTGAGCGGCACCGATTGGCAACCGCAACGACAGCGTCGATGGCGCGCCGGCTGGGAGACGATGTTCTTGGCCATCGACGACCACGCGAGATTGGCCTTCGCGGCCATGCACCCGGACGAGACGAGGGAGCAGCGGTAATGTTCCTGAAGAGCGCCGTGCCAGTCGGCGCTGCTTGAATGGGCCTACGCTGGATCTACCAGAACTTCGAGCGGCGATGCATCGCCCTTCGAAGCTGGCAGCATCACTGCAACTGCCATGGCCCGCACAGCGGGATCGGCGGCGTGCCCCCGATCTCCAGACTCAACCCGTCAGGACATCACGTCGTGACGCTTCACAACCAGCGGCGTGGCGCTACTGCTTCTTGACCCCCGTATTCGATGCCGTCACGTTGCGGGCAGCGAGCTGCTTGACCATGTCGGCCGTCATCGAATCCATCTCGCCCAGGATGCGCTCGCTGGTGCTGGCGACCGTCGTGAACTGCTCCTTCGACGGGTTGTCGATGTTGCTTAGCGCATTGTCGAAGAAGACCATCTGCACCCGAGCCATCTCGATGCGGTCAGCGATTTGAGGGAACTCGGCCTTGGCATCATCGAACGCATTGATGGTCGTCTTGAAGTCGGCCGCGGCTTTCAGGGCTCGTGCCTTTTGATCGGGTGACTTGCTGCCTTGGTAGACCAGATAGGCGCCAGCCGCTCGCTGCGACAGCATGCGCTGCCTTGCTGCGAGGTTGACCATGGCCGAGGGTGCCTCAGCACCCGCCTTGACGAAGGCCTGCGTTACCGTTTCGGCGTTGATCAACAAGTCTTCGCTGACTTGCGCTGCTTGCTGCAACGAGTTCGCGCTGGGCGGCATGGCCGTCACGGCGGCCAGCTTGTCGATGAGCGTGGCCTGCGCCTGCAAGGCCGTGAGTGTCGAGTCCCTGGCGATGCCACGCAAGGCGGCATTGCTTGCTTTCAACTCATCTAGCGATGAAGCAAGAATGACAGCCGCTTTCTCGGGCACGACCTTCAGGGATAACTGCGCATAGGCCTTGAGTGCGCGCTGGCTGAGCATTCGCTGTTTGCCTGCCACAGCCACGGCGTTGAGTGAGGCGACGCTTTGAGCTGCCGCAGGAAGGAGGGAGCTCAGGCAACCCGCTAAAAGGACCGCAACCAGAACAAAGCAAAGACGCTTCATGGCATTCACCTTCGTTAGTGAATCTTCATTACGCCTCGTCATATCTGACTCGTCAATGGCAACGCAGCGCACGCAGACCAATGGCGAGGATTGCGTCACATATGATTTGGCGTAGCCGCGAAGGGGCGCTCCTGATCCTCGTGCCCTGCGATGGTCAGAGCTCTGGACCGAAGAGGAACTCGTAGTGCCAGCCGGTGGTGGGAGCAATTAGCTTTTCATTCGCTTGTTTCATGCTCTTGTCGAGGACCTTGACTCCCTTCGCCATGTCGTAGATTCCGAGCCCCGTGAGCGCCAGGCCTCCGACGAGACCAGCTGCCCACCCCACGGTCGCCAACGCGGTCTTTGCAACCGACTCGAGCACGGTGCCTGTGATGCCGCCAGTACCCGGGAAGAGCCCGGTGACCATGTTCTTGACGATATTGGTGTACTGAAGCACACCCTCAGCACCCGTCGCCAGGCCCGAGATAATGTTGGTGGCAGCGCCTACCGAGTTGAGGGCTGCGGCAGGTGCGTCCCCGTTCTTGGCAGCATCGACTGCATTCCATATACCAGCCGCGCCTCCAATCACCTGACCGGCTCCGGAAAGCATCTTTGTGACCCCCCCGATTGTCTGCAGATCGCCCCCCGGCAAATACTTGCTGACAGCGGTTGTCCAACTGCCGTTCTTATTCAGGCCGAGTTTCGTGAACGCCCCATTTTTCGGATCGAGGTACTTTGAGGCAGTTTCGCCGAGAACGTCTGCCATATTCGTTGCGGCGTAAGTGAGCGTCATTGCCGACTTGGGGTCGGAACCGTCGCCACCAGCGAGGATGGAGCCTGCAAGTGCTGCCGACAGCGTGGCGTTCTGCACGGTATGGAATGCGCCGGCCTTGTACGCGTCCACATCGACCCCGGCAACTTTCGGCAGATTGTTGAAACTCTTGACGACGAGGTCTCCGTTGGGGAGTTTTGTCTCGAGAAACGCAGATTCCATTTTCACGCCTCTGCGAATGGTCCCCCAATAATTGTTATAGGCTGACGTCGTGTCCTTCACGAACGTGTCTTTGTATTGATTCCAGAGGTCTGAATCCTGCGTTACGCCAGCCGCGGCGAGCTGTTTCGCAGTGTCCGATGCGTTGAACGATTCCTGAACGATGGGTTGAATCAGTTTCGAAGCCGAGTTGTCGGTCAGTGAATTGAACCATCTGTCGTAATCATATTGTGAGGAACCGACCGGCGGTGCCGTGCTCCCATTGCCACCACGGTCCCGAACGCTGAAATCACCCAGCGTTTGGGCGGAATTCTGCAACTGAGTCGTCAAGACGTTGTTATAGGTGGTAGACAGGTTGCCCGAGTTGGCTTTGAAATCGTCGGTTGCCAGGTAAGTTTGCCCCAGCAACGCGGTGGTGTTGAGGCTGGTGAATGAGTCAGTTATATTCAACTTGTTATGACTGTCCGCGGCCGTCGGGCTGAACAAGGTTTTATCGAACGTGTTTTTGATATCTTGGTACGTGCCCGGATCGTTCGCCTTTATCCAATTGCCAATATTGCCATTCATTATGTTGCCAAGGGATTGGGAGACACCCAGATCCTCGAGGCTTTTCAGTCTGGAATCGATGTCCTCGCCTACGACAGCGCTGGGCATTTTGGTGCTTCCAGCCACCCCTGGCTGAGACGCGTAAGCTCCGGTCGTCAAGTTGTCGCCATAAAGATTGTCACCATATTGATAGTCCAAGAATTCATTCAGATTCTTGGCTTGTTTAAGGTCTATGTAGTATGCCGCCCTTTGATTGTCAGTCAACTTGCTCATATCCAGCGTGCCGACGGTCTTCGGGTCTTCAAATGAGCGATCAATATTGAGATTTGTAATGCCATCTTGAAGGATATCGGCACCATTTTTTTGCACGATATCTCTTACGCGCGGCGTGATGTCCTGAACTTCCCTGGGGGCCATCGTCAGGTCGACTCCGGGTGGCAGTCCGGAATCATCCGTGCCGTCTTCTTGCGTGGTCGACGCCAAGCTGACCGAGTTGCTGGCCAAAGGTGACGAGGCGGGCTTGATGTCCGTCTTTGGCGCCGTGGGATCCGCGGCTGGCGCACCGGGAGGTGTCGTCTTCGTCAAGGTCGGGGTTTTCTGATCCGCGAGCTTGGCCTGCCCTGGTGGAGGCAGCGCAGGGGGTTGGCCAGCCTTGCTTGCCGACGCCGGCATGGGAGCACCAGAGGGCGTGGTTGGGCTCGTCGGAGGTGCGAGCGGTCTGTCCGCCTTGCTTTGCAGTGATGCCGGCGACTTCGGAACACCAGGCGGCGTGCTGTGGTGCGACGGTGTCGGGGCGGGAGACTTTGAAGACGACGGTCCGGTCTTGCTGCTGGTCAGGTGGGTGGTCAGCGTGGTGGCGGCCTGTGCCTGCGCCGGTGGCGCAGGCGGCGGCGGAGGGGCCTTCTTCTTGTCCGCAGGCAGTGCTTGCGGCCTAGGCATTGGTCTGGTGACTGGGGAAATAGTTGTCATGATCGGCTCGTATCGACTAAACAGAATCGTTGATAAACGCACGTATTTGTTCACAACCACGCCGCCCGATCACGAAAATCTGGCGGCGGATACAAATTGAAGATTCCCTTAGAAAAATGGAATCAGAATCTTCAACTTTGAACTAGTGATTAATTCTGTAAGTCGATGGTTGCAGTTTCATGACACGAATGAATTTCGCTATTTCATCATTGCACTGTTTCTTGATACCTCAACGCAAGAATTGGCCATTCGGCCCGATGATGGACAGGTCAGAGAACTCGAGTCCGGTATGGTCGCCCGGGCCGTAGGTCACCTCGAGCCCGCCGAGGTCGTACTTGTGCAATCCTTCGAGCGCCTGCTGCAGCCTCACCCGGGTGGGGTTTGCGCCAGCGCGACGCAGGCCTTCGATCAGCACCTTGGCGCCGGCGTAGCCTTCGAGCATCGCAGGTGACAGTTCGGTGATGCCCTTGGCCTTTGCGAGGGCGCTCGCCTCCTTGACGATCGGGGCCGACAGCGAGCGCTCGTCCGGAAACACCTGCGTGACGATCGTGCCGTGCGCAAATTCGCCCATGTCCTTGACAAAGCCGCTCGACGCGTTGTTCGACACGGTGACGATCTGTGCGCGCGAGCCCGCCGCTCGGATCGCCTTCGTGCCGTCGGCCACGGCGCGCCCCGAGCCGATCAGAAACACCGCCTGCGCCTCGGTCTGAGCGGCCCGTTCAGCGATCTTGCTGAACTCGGGCCTGACGCGGTCGAACTTGTCAACGAAGAGCGGCTTGATCTTGGCCTTCTCGTAGGCGGATTGCGCACCGATCGCGCAATCCGAGCCGAAGGTGTCGTCGACATGGACGAGCGCTATGCGGGTCAGGCCGATCGTCGTGAGGTGCATGATGGCCTTCTCAACTTCGCGCTGATAGGTGGCTCGCACATTGAAGATCCAGGGGTTCACGGGCTTGTGCAGGATCATCGCGCCGGTCGACGGTGCCACCAGCGGCACCTTGTGCTCCTCCAGCAGCGGCTTGATCGCCTCAGTGTGCGGCGTGCCACGGTTCATGAAGAGGGCGATTGCGTTGCGCTCAACGATCAGCAGCTTCGCATTCTCGGCCGCGACCTTGGGATCGAACTTGTCGTCGAGCGACACGAGCTCGACTCGCTGGCCGTTCACGCCGCCGATGGCGTTGATGTGGTCGATGTAGAGCTTGGCGCCGTCAGTGGTTTCCTTGACGCCTGCCGCCACCGGCCCGGTGAAGCCCGAGGTCTGGCCGATGATGAGCTGCGACCAGGCAGTGGGGACGACAAGGAGTGCCAAGAGTCCGATCGCGAGGCGGCAGAGCGGTGCCAAGGGTGTCATGTGTTGCTTGCGCGCTTGGCGCCGGTGAAGCAGGCACCTGGACTTGCGATCAGGCCGAGGAGGCTGTCGGGCAGAAGATCCCACGAGTGGTGGTTGTCGGACGTGACTGCGATGTCAACGCCCGCAGCCGGATGGTGTATGCCCAAGTCGTTCATGCGATGTTCCTGATGGACTGATTCATCCAGGCGGTTCACGACGCCTGGGCCTCTCACAAGAACACTTGAGCTGCGATTCGTATTCCTTCCATCTCCCGCGCAGCGCGCCAACCCACCTGAAAAGGGGGTGATCTAAGTTCCCCGACCGCAAGCGGCCGAGTGGTGCGGGCATTCCGTGCGGCTTTTCGCGCCGGCGAGGGTTTTCCCATGGTGCGATTGATTGATTTATAAAATAGATTGAAGCCACGTTGAACCATCTTCCTGTTGCGACCCCACTCGCATACGCCCATGTGCAAAGCCCTGCTGAGAATCAATGTCGCTGCGTGCCAGGTCATGACGACCGAAGACGTCGAGTTCAGCAAGAACCGGGTGATCTCGTTCCTCGAAATCGCCGCGGCACAGCAGGTCGACCTGGTCCTCTTCCCGGAAGCAACGCTGTCGGGCTACAGCAACCGTGCGGAGTTCTGGGCCACTGCACGGCCCGAAGCGTTCGAGGCCGCTGAACGCGACATCGCGGCCGCGTGCAAGCGCCTGAAGCTCGCAGCGGTCGTCGGCTCGGCGTTTCAGGGACCGGCCGGCTGGATCAACGGCCTGGCCGTCTTCGAAAAAGATGGGCGGCTGGTCGGGCGCTACGGCAAGACCTTCCTCGGCGGCGACTCGTGGTGCACGAACTTTGCCGCCAGGATTCCGTTGATCAAGGTGGCGGGTGCCAATGTCTGTTTCCTGATCTGCCGCGATGTCCGTTACCCGGAGCTGGTGCGCCTGCCCGCGGCGATGGGCGCCGAGATCTGCCTCATCAGCTCGTGCGAATCGGGCTTGCTGGCCGAGCGCAAGATGAACGCCTATCGCGCGATGGCGATTGCCCGGGCGTTCGAAAACGGCATCTACGTCGTCAAGGCCAACACCCCCGCCGATCCGGACAACCTGCGCCGACAGGGCTCGTCGCACGGCAAGTCCTGCATCGTCAGCCCGGAGGGAGAGGTCCTGCAGGAGGCCGGCTTTTTCGAGGAATGCATCATCAGTGAGGAAATCCGACTCGGTGCCGCACATGGCCACACGGCAAAGCGAACGTTGATCGAGAAGACCGTGCTGAACGAGTGGTACCGCGAGGGCCTGAACCATGTCGAACGCATTGCGGCCGACGATCCTGGCGAACTCCACTGATCTGCCACGCCCCGAGGCCACGGTCCTGCGCCCCGAACCTGCGGCCGGCTCCGCCGGCGATCCGGTCGAAGCGCGTGCCGCTACTTTCGGTGCCGACACGGCGAAGGCGACGACGCGCGCCTTGCTTCACCAGCTCTACGCCGATGCGGACTACTGCGTGCTGCTGCTGGGCGCGGGCGGGGAGATCGTCTGGGAGAACGCTGCCGCGGCCCAGCAGCTGGCCGCCGAATCCGAGAGCCTGCGCGGCAGGCTGTTCGGCGAACTGCTCGGCCTCGATCCGCGCCGCTACGAGAACGTGATGCGCCTGAACCGGTTGTTCGCGGGCGAGTTGACTTCGCTGAAACACGAGGCCGAGTGGTTCGACCGGCGCGGCGAGGAACGTGTCTTCGAGTGGTGGCATACGCGGTTGGCGCCGGGCACCCTGGCCAGCTGCGAGGAGTTCGCGTGCCTGACGATCGGGTTCGAAATCACGTCGCAGAAGACCGAAGAGCGCCGCCTCGTCAGCCTCGCCGACCGTGACCCGCTGACGGGCCTGTACAACCGGCGCCGCTTCGAGGAGAACTTCGAGAAGATCCTGGCGCGGGCATCGCGCTACGGCCACGGCGTGGCGCTGCTTTACTTCGACATCGACAACTTCAAGCTGATCAACGACCTGAGCGGCCACAAGGTCGGCGACGAGATCATCCAGAAAGTCTCGCAGGTCCTCAAGCAGTCGATTCGCGCGACCGACCTGCCGGTGCGACAAGGCGGCGATGAGTTCGCCGTGGTGATGGACGAGGTCGACATCGACACGGTCAACGGCGCGGTCCAGCATTTCAGCGAGCGCCTGTCCAGCGTTCGCTTTCGCCGCAACGACCGGCTGAACAGCATTTCGTGCAGCATCGGCGTCGCGCTTTACCCCGAGCATGGCTCGAGCGTGAGCCAATTGATGGCGAATGCCGACATGGCGATGTACCGCGCCAAGTCCGAGAGCCGCACCAACACCAACTGGGTCCTCTACGATCCCTCGTTCACCGACCTGGATACGCTGTCCGAGCAGGTGAAGTGGAAGGACCGGCTGCAAACCGCGCTGCGTGAAGAGCGGCTGCTATTGTTCTACCAGCCGATCCAGCAGCTCAAGGACGGCCGGGTCTCGCACTGCGAAGCGCTGATGCGCATGATTGGCGAGGATGGCCACCTCGTGATGCCGGGCGCGTTCATTCCGCACGCCGAGCACACCGGGCTCATCAACGAGCTCGATCGGCGCGGCGTGGACATCGCCCTGATGCACATGAGCCAGCTGCTCGTGCAGGGACGCAAGCCGCGGGTGTCGGTCAACGTGTCGACCAAGACCTTGCAGGCCGGCGGCTTCTACGAGTTCCTCAAGCAGCGGCTCGAATACAGCAACGTGCCGGGTGAGTTCCTGACGATCGAGATCACCGAAACCGTGGCCATCGACGGCGTCGACAAGATGGCCGAGCTGCTGCACCGCATCAGCGCATTGGGGTGTCAGTTCAGTCTCGACGACTTCGGCGCCGGCTTCTCGTCGTGGCTCAATCTGCGCAAGTTGCCGATCAGCTTCCTGAAGATCGACGGCAGCTTCGTTCGACACATCACCGAAAGCCCCGACGACCCTCTGTTCGTGAAGGCCATCAACGAGGTGTCGCAGGGTCTGAACATCAAGACCGTGGCGGAGTGTGTCGAAGACAAGCAGACCTTGGACACCCTCAAGGCGCTTGGTGTGGACTATGTGCAGGGCTTCCTCATCGGCCAGCCGATGCAGCGCCTGCACGACATCTTCAGGTAGAGCGCGCAGCCCGGGCGGCCCGCCAGCGTGAGTTGATGTCGCGTAAAGCTGGGAACAAGACTTCGTGGTCCGCCCGGTTGGGGCTCGCGAGGTAGACGACGGACGCGGGGCGGATCCCCGGCGCTCAGCCGGCCAGGCCGCGTGCGATGAAATCCGGATTGGCGAGGTCGTTCTTGCCGTAGCGAAGCGGTGCGCCCGACAGGTCGCACACGCTGCCACCCGCCGCGGCGAGCACTGCGTGGCCCGCGGCGATGTCCCACTCCATGGTGCGGCCGAAGCGCGGGTAGAGATCGGCCGCGCCTTCGGCGAGCAGGCACAGCTTGAGCGATGACCCGGCCGCGATGACCTCGGCCACATGGAAGTCGCTCAGGTAGCGGTCGAGCGCCGCCCGGTCACCGTGCGATCGGCTGGCGAGCACCGTGAGGCCCTTGGATGGCGGCATGCGGCTGCGGACTTCCCGCTCGCCTGCCGCATCGGTCACCTTCGCGCCATGACCCATCGCACCTGCAAAGAGCCGATCGACCGCCGGCGCATAGACCACGCCCGCCACCGGCGCTCCATGCTCGATGAGCGCGATGTTCACCGTGAACTCGCCGTTGCGATCGATGAACTCGCGCGTGCCGTCCAGTGGGTCTACCAGCCAGAAGCGAGGCGCGTTCGAGACGTCGGGCATGCGCCCCGCCGCAACGGCTTCTTCCGCCACGATCGGAACGTCCGGCGCGAGCCGCAGCAGCCCCGCGATGATGATCGCCTCCGCGCGTTCGTCGGCTTCGGTCACGGGCGATTGGTCGGCCTTGCGCCGCACCTGCGGGCCGTCGCGGTAGACCTCCATGATCGCGGCACCCGCGTCGCGCGCAAGCTGAGCGAGGTCGGTGAAGCAAGTTTGCTGGAGAGTGAAGTTCATCGCGGCGTCGTGCTTGTGGCGAGAATGGCCGTGCAGGAGGAGAGCATGAGGAAATCGATTGTCGCCGTCATCGTGCTGCTCGCAAGCGCGGGCATGGTGTCGACGAGCGTCGCCGGGCCGATTCGCGACATGCTGAAGCAGCGTGCCGAGCAGCGGCGCGACGTGGCAAAACCCGTGCACGACGACGATGAACTTGGCGACGGCGCCGGCGGCCCGTCGGCGCAGGGCTTGCCGGCGGGTGCGGTCGTCGATAAGGACATTGCTTACGGCAGCGACCCCGCCCAGCGCCTGGATGTGTACCGGCCCGCAAAGCCAGACCCGAACGGCGTCGTGATCCTGATGGTGCATGGCGGCGGCTGGGCGCGCGGCGACAAGTCCAACGGCCGGGTGGTGACGAACAAGGTCGCCCACTGGCTGCCGCAAGGCCACGTGTTCGTCTCGACCAACTACCGCATGGTGCCCGTGGCCGACCCGGTGCAGCAGGCCGACGATGTCGCCCGTGCGCTCGCCTTCGTGCAGTCGCGCGCTGCATCGTGGGGCATGAAGCCGTCGCGCGTGGTGCTGATGGGCCACTCGGCCGGCTCGCACCTGGTGTCGCTCGTGAGCGCCGATCAGTCGATCGCGACGCGGCAGGGCGCCCGGCCGTGGCTCGGCACCGTGGCACTCGATGGTGCGGGCTACGACGTCGTCACCATCATGGAAGGCCGGCACTTCCGGCTCTACGACAAGGCCTTCGGCCGCGAGCGCACGCTGTGGGAGCAGGGCTCGCCCACTCGGCGCCTGAACGCCGCGCCACCGCCCATGCTGCTCGTGTGCTCCGCGCGACGCGACGATTCGTGTGCGCAGGCGCAAGGCTTTCTCGTGAAGGCCAATGCCATGGGCGGCAAGGTCGAGCGGCGGCTGGAGGACAAGTCGCACGGCGAGATCAACGAACAGCTGGGGCTGACCGGGCCGTACACCGACGCCGTCGATGCATTTCTTCGTCGCGTTTCAGCAAGCAAGTAGCGCCAGCCGCACCGGCGGGGGGAAACCCTTTCGAGCGAACTTCACCCGGGCTCCTAGAATCGTTGTGCACCTGCACAAGGAGTCCCTTACATGGTCCAGTCCCGGCGTGCGTCTTCAAAGGCGTCCGCGGAAGCTGGCGCCGCCGGTACCGGCGGCCCCCGCATCCTCAAGAAGTACCCGAACCGTCGCCTCTACGACACCGAGACCAGCAGCTACATCACGCTGGCCGACGTGAAGAAGATGGTGCTGACGGGCCAGGATTTCGTCGTGCGCGACGCGAAGACCTCCGACGACCTGACGCGCAGCATCCTCCTGCAGATCATCCTCGAGGAAGAAACCGGCGGCGTGCCGATGTTCAGCACGCAGATGCTGGCGCAGATCATCCGCTTCTACGGCCATGCCATGCAGGGCATGATGGGCTCGTACCTCGAGAAGAACCTGCAGACCTTCACCGACATCCAGGGCAAGCTGACCGAGCAGTCGGTGGGCCTGTACGACCCGAAGGTGATGTCGCCCGAACTGTGGACGCAGTTCCTCAACGGCCAGGCGCCCGTGGTGCAGGGAATGATGGGCAACTACCTCGAACAATCGAAGCAATTGTTCGTGCAGATGCAGGAACAGATGGCGAAACAGGCTGAAACGCTGTTCCCGGGCGTGCCGGGCTTCACGCCGCCCAAGCGCTGACGAAGCCCCCAGGGGGCGCCGATCGGCGAAAATCGGGGGATGACCCAAGAATCCCCCGTGGCCGCCGCCGGCGCCGCCCCCAAGATCGGCTTCGTCTCGCTGGGCTGCCCCAAGGCGCTGACCGACTCCGAACTCATCCTCACGCAGCTTCGCGCCGAGGGCTACGACACCTCCAAGACCTTCGCGGGCGCGGACCTCGTGATCGTCAACACCTGCGGCTTCATCGACGACGCGGTGAAGGAAAGCCTGGACACCATCGGCGAGGCGCTGGCCGAGAACGGCAAGGTGATCGTGACCGGCTGCCTGGGCGCGAAGGCGGGCGACGCGGGCGGCAACCTCGTCAAGCAGATGCACCCGAGCGTGCTCGCCGTGACCGGCCCGCACGCCACGAATGAGGTGATGGACGCGGTGCACCTGCACGTGCCCAAGCCGCACGACCCATTCATCGACCTGGTGCCCGCGCAAGGCGTCAAGCTCACGCCCAGGCACTACGCCTACCTCAAGATCAGCGAGGGCTGCAACCACCGCTGCTCGTTCTGCATCATCCCGAGCATGCGCGGCGACCTGGTGTCCCGCCCCATCGGCGACGTGCTGGGCGAGGCACAGCGCCTCTTCGAAGCCGGCGTGAAGGAGCTTCTCGTCATCAGCCAGGACACGAGTGCCTATGGCGTGGACGTGAAGTACCGCACCGGCTTCTGGGACGGCAAGCCCGTCAAGACGCGCATGTTCGACCTGGCCGACAAGCTGGGCGAACTGGCCGACAAGCATGGCGCCTGGGTGCGCATGCACTACGTCTACCCGTACCCACACGTCGACGAGATCCTGCCGATGATGGCCGAGGGCCGCGTGCTGCCCTACCTGGACGTGCCCTTCCAGCATTCGCACCCCGACGTGCTCAAGCGCATGAAGCGCCCGGCCAACGGCGAGAAGAACCTCGACCGCCTGCAGCGCTGGCGCGAGGTGTGCCCGGAGATCGTCGTGCGCAGCACCTTCATCGCGGGCTTCCCCGGCGAGACGGAAGAAGAGTTCGAGCACCTGCTCGGGTTCATGCGCGAGGCGCGCATCGATCGTGCAGGCTGCTTTGCCTATTCGCCGGTGGAAGGCGCCACGGCCAACGACATCCCCGGCATGCTGCCGCCCGAAGTGCGCGAGGAGCGTCGGGCTCGATTCATGAAGGTGGCCGAAGAAGTGTCGTCTGCCAAGCTGCGTGAACGCATCGGCGCGACCATGCAGGTGCTGGTGGATTCGGCGCCGGCACTCGGCCGCAAGGGCGGGGTGGGGCGCACGTATGCGGACGCGCCCGAGATCGATGGCGTGGTGAAACTGCTGCCGCCGGAGAAGGCGTCAAAGACCTTGAAGGTGGGTGAGTTCACCAAGGCGCGCATCGTCGGCACGCAAGGGCATGACTTGATCGGACAACCGATCTGAGCTTGGGCGATGCAGGCGGCGGATGCCGCCTTTCCGCAGCGATCTGGAGCGGGCCGGTCAGGCCGCCGAGCCGAGTGCCTTCGACCTCCGCGCCCTGACCGCCGCAGCCAGCGTGTGCAGCACCGGCACCGTCTGCTCGAAGCCAATGCAGGCGTCGGTGATCGACACGCCGTGCTTGAGCGGCACCCCCGCCACCAGGTCCTGGCGTCCTTCCTCGAGGTGGCTTTCGATCATCACCCCGGTGATGCGGCCGTCCCCGCCGGCCACCTGCTCGGCCACGTCCTGAGCCACCTCGATCTGCCGGCGGTGCGCCTTGCTGCTGTTGCCGTGCGACACGTCGATCATCACCTGCTCGCGCAGGCCGGCCGCGCGCAGCGTGCCGCAGGCGGCCTCCACGTGGGCAGCGTCGTAGTTGGGGCTCTTGCCGCCTCGCAGGATGACGTGGCAATCATCGTTGCCGCGCGTCTCGAAGATGGCGGCCATGCCCATCTTGGTCATGCCCATGAACGCATGCGGCGCCTGCGCCGCGAGGATGGCGTCGGCCGCCACCTTGATGCCGCCGTCCGTGCCGTTCTTGAAGCCCACCGGGCAACTCAGGCCAGAGGCAAGCTGGCGGTGGCTCTGGCTCTCAGTGGTCCGTGCGCCGATTGCGCCCCAGGCGACCAGGTCGGCGATGAACTGGGGGCTCAGCAAGTCGAGGAATTCGGTGCCCAGCGGAAGGCCGAGCATGGTCAGTTCGAGCAGCAGTTTTCTCGCGCGTTCCAGGCCTTCGTTGATCGCGAAGCTGCCATCGAGGTGAGGGTCGTTGATGTAGCCCTTCCAGCCGACGGTGGTACGCGGCTTCTCGAAGTAGGCGCGCATGACGATCAGCAGGTCGTCCTGGAGTTCGTCGGCCACCACTTTCAGGCGCAGCCCGTACTCCATCGCCTGCTCATGATCGTGGATGGAGCAGGGCCCCACCACGACCACCAGCCGGTCGTCCCGCCCGTGCAGCACGTCGGCAATCGCCTCGCGGCTGCGCTCGACCACGGCCAGCGTCTCGTCGCGCACGGGCACGCGCTCTTGCAGCAAGGCGGGCGTGATGAGCGGGCGCACCGCCCCGATGCGCACGTCGTCGACGCGGGTGGTGTCCAGCGTGCTGTCGCGTTCGCCGACTTCGCGGTCATGGAGGGGGTCGTCGATGCGGGGCATGGTGGGCGGGCGTGAGATGCGGACGGCGAATTGTCCGTGATCGCCGCGAGTCCACCGCCCGGCCGCGTCGCAACGCCGTCACTTGCCCTGAATCGACTCCAAGGTGTGCACGATCACCCCCTCGATCGGGTCGACCGCCTCGTTCCACGGCGCCGCCTCCAGCATCTTCATCGTGTCCACGTAGCCTGCATGCCAGCGGTCGCGGATGCCAGCGGAGGTGAAGTCGATGTCCTTGGTGTGATCCTCGCCATCGAGCCGCGGCGCCACCAGGTGCGCCACGTGCATGGTGGTGCCGCAGCCCCAGGACGCGAGCTCCTTCATTTGCTCGTTGTGCTTGCTCGCGGGGATCTGCGCGCAGAGTTCGCGGATGACGTGCCGCAGGCGGTGGATCTGCTTTTGCCGCGCGATGTGGCTGTCGGCACGGCTTGCGAACTGGATGTCCTTTTGCCGGCCCATCACCTCCCAGATGGACTGCGGCTCGGGCCCCGACTGGTGCCACACGTTCACGGCAAAGATCACCGAGTCGCGCCGCGGCACGTCGTCGAGCACCGCCTCGATCGGCGTGTTGGAGTAGATGCCGCCGTCCCAGTACGGTTGCCCGTCGATGCGGATCGCCGGAAAGGCCGGGGGCAGGGCGCCGGAGGCCATCACGTGCTCCACGCGCAACGCCTGCGTGCTGCTGTCGAAGTAGCGCATCTCGCCGCTGATGGCGTTCACCGCGCCGACGGTGAGGCGGGCATCGCCCTGGTTGATGCGCTCGAAGTCGACCAGCTTGTGCAGGGTCTCGCGAAGCGGTTCGGTGCTGTAGTAGGACGCTGCGTCCACGCCGACGCGCGCCTGCGAGCCCTGCAGTGCCGCGGCGCTCGGTTTGAAGAACGACGGGATGCCGCGCGACATCGTGGCGAGGTTGGCCGCGATGCGTCCAAGTCCGAGCCAGGGGAAGGGGTTGGCGAAGTTGCCCGCCTGCTCGACGTGGTCCCAGAACGCATGCAGCCGATCCAGCCGTTGCGCGGGCGCGTTGCCCACGATGAGCGCCGCGTTGATCGCGCCGATGGAGGTGCCTATCACCCAGTCGGGCTCGATGCCGGCTTCGTGCATCGCCTGGTACACGCCGATCTGGTAGGCGCCCAGCGCGCCGCCGCCTTGCAGCACCAGCACCACCTGGCCGGGCATGCCCAGCTTGGTGGCGGCTGGCTTCTTCTTGGTGCGGGTCACCGCGTCTCGATAGATCGCCGCATTCATGCCGCCGCCCCGCTGATCTCGATCACGTTCTTCGCGTCCATCGCCATCTCCGCCTTGTAGTCGTGCAGCACGCGGCCATAGGGCAGCGTGAGGTCTGCGATGAAGTGCAACCCGCCCAGCACCCGGCGCACCGGCAGGTCCGCCACCGGTGCGTTCACATGCGGCACCAGGTGAAGCCGGGCCGGACCCGACCAGGCGCCCTGCACCTGGATGTCGGTGAGGTTGTAGCCCACGAGCTGCGCGATGGCGAGGCTGCCGTCCACGTCCGGGATGAGCTTGAGGTTGACCTGCGTCTTGCCCATCTTCTCCACGATGGAAGCCGACGAGCAGGTCTTTCGGCCATTCACGTCGTACAGCAGGTGCTGGTGCTTGTAGCCCATGGTGCCCACGGCCACCTGCACGCCTGCATAGTCCAGCGTGCCCGTCAGCGTGTCCTGCGCGACGACGAGCTTCGGGCGCGCATGCTTCTTCGGAAAGCCCCAGACCTCGCGGCCGCCGGCGATGGGCGGCTCATCATCCAGGTACATCTGTGCCGTGAAGTTGACGTGTTCACCGTTGAAGAGTGCGGGAATGACGATGCCTGATTCGGTGTAGTCGCCGAAGCCCGCGGAGTCGGGCATGCGGATGAATTCATAGAGCACGGTGTTGCTGCCGTCGGGTTCCAGGGGCTCGGGCAGGGCCTCGCGAATGGCTTGCGGGTCCGACTCGTAGGTGATGATCAGGTACTCCCGGTCGACGAAGCGGTAGGGCCCCTTGGGGTAGGACGGCGAGGCCATCGGCATCGATGGCAGGCCGATGATGTGCTGGCTTTTCATGGTGTGGCTCCTCGTCGTGGTCAGTGTGCGGTCCAGCCGCCTTCGATGGGCAGCACGGCGCCGGTGATGGACGCGGCATCTCCTGAACACAGGAAGGCCGTGAAGGCGGCGACTTGCTCGACGGTCACGAACTTCTTGGTCGGCTGCGCGGCAAGCAGCACGTCGCGCACGACCTGCTCCTCGGTGATGCCGCGGGCGCGCGCCGTGTCGGGGATCTGCTGTTGCACCAGCGGCGTGAGCACGTAGCCGGGGCACACGGCGTTCACCGTGATGCCGCGTTCTGCCACTTCGAGTGCCACCGACTTCGTGAAGCCGGCGATGCCGTGCTTGGCCGCAACGTAAGCCGACTTGAAGGGGCTCGCCACCAGCGCATGCGCCGACGCCACGTTCACGATGCGACCGAAGCCGCGCTCCTTCATCATCGGCAGCGCGAGCCGCGTGGTGTGGAAAGCCGCGCTCAGGTTGATCGCGAGGATGGCATCCCACTTGTGCAGCGGGAATTCTTCCACCGGTGCCACGTGCTGGATGCCGGCGTTGTTGATGAGGATGTCGACCGCGCCGAAGCGCTCGATGGCGCGCGCCATCATGGCCTCGATGGCGTCGGGCCGTGACATGTCCGCGCCGTCGTACTGCACGTCCACGCCCGTCTCTTCGGCGAGCTGCCGGCGCAACGCGGCGATCTCGTGTGCATCGCCGAAGCCGTTCAGGACGATGTTGGCGCCTTGCCGTGCGAGCCGCTGGGCGATGCCCAGGCCAATGCCCGATGTCGAGCCCGTGACCAGGGCCGTCTTGCCTTTGAACATGAAGTCCTCCTGTGGTGAATGTCGGAATGAAGCTGAGTCGAGCGCCCCTGCCAGTCCTTACGAAAACTTTGTTCGGCCGGTCCTGTAAGCAAGCGGCGAGCTCGCGCGACCACTGCCCATTCGCACAGCCACAGGGACAGACACCATGACTTCAGGACGTTCCATCGTCATCGTGGGCGGCGGCTTCGCAGGCACCACGCTGGCGCGCTCACTGCATGGGCGCATCGCCGACGATGTCGAGCTCACGCTCATCTCGGAAGAGAGCACCATGACCTTCAACCCGATGCTTCCCGAGGCGGTGGGTGCATCGATCTTTCCCGAGCAGGTGGTGGCGCCGGTGCGCGAGATGCTGCCGATGCGCGAACGCACGCGCTTCGTGATGGGGCGTGTGACGTCGCTGGACACGACCGCGAAGACACTCACGTGCAACACGCTGGCCGGCCCGCGCAGCCTTCGCTACGACCAGCTGGTGCTCGCCTTCGGCAACCGCGCGCGGCTCGATTTCATCCCGGGCCTGGCCGCGCATGCGTTGCCCTTGAAGACAGTGGGCGATGCGCTGGAGATTCGCAACGTGGTGCTGCGGCGACTCGCCCGCATCGAGCTCGAGACCGACCGTGGCCTGCGCGCCGCACTCGGTCATTTCATCGTGATCGGCGGTGGCTTCTCGGGCGTCGAGGTGGCGGGTGAGCTGGTCGATTGCCTGGCCAGCATCCGCCGCTTCTATCCGCGAGTGCTGGCTGATGAATTGAAGGTGACGGTGCTGCAGGACATCGATCGCCTGCTGCCGGAGCTGCCGGCGAGGCTCGGGCTGTCGGCGCTTCGCTCCTTGCGAGCGCGCGGCGTGGACGTGCGCCTTGGCGCCCGCGCGGCGCGCATCATCGAGCAGGGCGTGGTGCTTGCGAGCGACGAGCTGATCGGTGCACGCACGGTGATCGGCACGATCGGCACGCGGGCGAACCGGCTCGTCGAAAGTGCTGGCCTGGCCAGCGAGCGTGGCCGCATCGTCGTCGGGCCGGACATGCACGTCCCCGGCCATGACGGCCTCTGGGCGCTCGGCGACTGCGCGCTCGTGCCCAACGCGCACGACGGCAAACCCGCCCCGCCGACTGCGCAGTTCGCCGTGCGCGAAGGCCGGCAGCTGGCCGACAACATCGTCGACGCGCTGGCCGGTCGACCGACGCGTGCGTTCTCGCACCGCTCGCTCGGCCAGATGGCGTCCATCGGCCACATGAAGGGCGTGGCCGATGTGTGCGGGGTGCCCTTGTCCGGCCTGCCGGCCTGGCTGGTGTGGCGTGCCTATTACCTCTCGCAGATGCCCACGCTGCGGCGCAAGCTGCGCATCTTCGTCGAGTGGACCTGGGGCATGTTCTTCCCCACCGACATCACGCACCTGCGGTTCACGCCGAGCCACGAGGTGATGAAGGCCGAGGTGGAGTAGGGCGGATGCGTCCATGCGCGCGGCCTGCAGCAGGCGCGGCATACACTCGATCGAACCCCACCGAGGTTCGACGAGGCAGTCCATGTCCGAGCTGAGCACCACACTCATCCACCATCCCTACACGCCGCCCGCCGGCTTCGACGCGCCGCAGCCGGGCGTCTTCAAGGCCTCCACTGTCATCTTCGCCAACGTCGCGGCGATGCGCTCGCGCGACTGGCGCGAAAAGGCGGGCTACACCTACGGCCTGCACGGCACGCCCACCACGTTCACGCTGGAAGAGCGCATCGCCACGCTCGAGGGCGGAACGCGCACGCTGCTTGCGCCGAGCGGTCTCGCGGCCATCGGCCTCGTGGATTTCGCGCTGCTGCGCGCGGGAGACGAGGTGCTCATTCCAAGCAACGCCTACAACCCCGGCAAGGAGCTCGCGCGGCATGAGCTCGCGGGCTGGGGCATCGGCCATCGCTTCTACGACGCGCTCGATCCCCAGTCGCTCGCCGATGCGATCACGCCGGCGACGAAGCTCATCTGGCTGGAGGCGCCCGGCTCGGTGACGATGGAGTTTCCGGACATCGTCTCGCTCGTGAAGATCGCGCGTGAACGCGGCGTCACGACCGCGCTGGACAACACCTGGGGTGCAGGCATCGCCTTCAACCCCTTCGACATCGTGCCGGGCGTCGGCGTGGACATCTCCATGCATGCGCTCACCAAATTTCCGTCAGGCGGCGGGGATGTGCTGATGGGCTCGGTGACCACGCGCGACGAGCAACTGCACACGCGGCTCAAGCTCACGCACATGCGCACGGGGCTCGGCGTGGGCGCAAACGACGCGGAGGCGGTGCTGCGTGCGTTGCCGAGCCTGGCCCTGCGCTACGAGGCGCACGATCGCTCGGCACGCGAAATCGCTGCATGGTGCGCGGCGCGTCCAGAGATCGTGCAGGTGCTGCATCCGGCCTTGCCTGGCTCGCCGGGCCATGAGCACTGGAAGCAGACCTGCCGCGCCGCCGCCGGAATCTTCTCCATCGTCTTCGATGAGCGCTTCGACAGCGCACGCGTCGATGCCTTCGTCGATGCGCTGCGGCTCTTCAAGATCGGCTATTCGTGGGCCGGACCAGTGAGCCTGGTCGTGCCCTACGACATCGCGAGCATCCGGCCGAAGGCGCCCTGGCGCGCAACGCTGGTGCGGCTGTGCATCGGACTGGAAGCGACGCAGGACCTGGTCGCCGACCTGGACCAGGCCATGAAGCAACTCGCGTGAGGGCAGGAGCTTCAGGTCTTGCTGGAGACCTTGTGTCTCATCAGGCGACCTTTCTCACGGTCCCAGTCCTTCTTCTTCTCGGTGTCGCGCTTGTCGTGCTCGGCCTTGCCCTTGGCCAGTGCGATCTCCGCCTTCACCCGCCCGCCCTTGTAGTGCAGGTCCAGCGGCACGAGGGTGAAGCCCTTCTGCTCGACCTTGCCCACCAGCCGGCGGATTTCTTCCTTGTGCATGAGCAGCTTCTTGGTGCGGTCGGCCTCGGGGCTGACGTGCGTGGACGCACTGCGAAGGGCGTTGATGCGGCAGCCGATGAGGAAGAGTTCACCGTCGCGAATCGTCACGTAGCCGTCGGTGAGCTGGACCTGGCCTGCACGGATGGCCTTGATCTCCCAGCCCTGCAGCACCATGCCCGCCTCGAAGCGTTCGGTGATGTGGTAGTCGTACCGCGCTCGGCGGTTTTCGGCGATGGACATGGAGTCAAGTGGGCTCAATACAATCGGACCATTGTATGAAGCACGTCAAGAAGTCCGTCCTGCTCTGGTACTCGCCCCACGAGATGTACGAATTGGTGACCGCCGTGAAGGACTATCCGAAGTTCCTGCCGTGGTGCGACAAGGCCGAGGTGCTGGAGTCGCACGAGGGCGGGGTGACGGCCCGGCTCAACATCCAGTACGCCGGTTTGCGGCACGCTTTCACCACGCGCAACGAGCATGAGAAGGACGCGTCGGTGGTGATCCGCCTCGTCGACGGCCCCTTCTCCCAGCTTGACGGCACCTGGAAATTCACCCGCGTGGGCTCGACCGAAGCGGCCTGCAAGATCGAGTTCGACATGTGCTACGCCTTCGCCAACGCGGCGCTCGAAGCGCTCGTGAGCCCGGTGTTCGATCGCATCGCCAACACCTTCGTCGATTCCTTCGTCAAGCGCGCCGAGCAGGTCTACGGTGCACGCTGAGCCGGCGCTCATGAAGGTGGTCGTGGCTTACAGCCCGTCGCCGCGCGATGTGGACCTGGTGACCTTGTCCTTGCCCGAAGGCTCGACCGTGCTCGACGCATTGAAGGCCAGCGGCCTCGTCGAGCGGCACCCGGAGATCGACCCGGCGCAGATGAAGCTGGGCGTGTGGGGCAAGCTGCGCGAGCCGCACGACGTACTGCGCGATGCGGATCGGGTCGAGGTGTACCGCCCCCTGCTTGTCGACCCGAAGGAGGCGAGGCGCCAGCGCTATCGCAGCCACCGCGAAAACCAGAAGGGCAGGCAGAAGCCGAAGGAAACCGCGTCGGCCGCGCCCATGAAAAAGCCCGGCGAGCCGGGCTGATTCGTCGTGGCACCGGCCGCTTCAGGCCGTGCCGCTCACTTGCATTCGCTGGAAATCGTTTCCTTCGCGCGGCGCGACTCGTCCGCGCGCTGCTTGTCATCGAGGATCTCGCGCTCGCCCTTGTCATTGGTGCGGGCGATCCGGATGCCGTCGTCCAGCGTGCGCAGGTAGCTCTTGGCGCGGTTGCAGTTGTCGGCGCGCTGGGCGGCGATCTTGTCGTCCTCGGCCTTCTTCTTGGCGGCTTCGTCCTGCTCGGCCTTCTTTCGCTTGGCCTCGAGCTCGGGCTCGACCCGGGCGGGGGCGGAGGCGCCCGAGGCCGCGGCGACCGGCGGCGCACTCATCTTGCTCTGGGCATTGCCGTGCGGGCGCTGCAGGATGTCCGGGTCGGGCGTGCCAGCCGGCGGCGGGGTGTCGCTGTACTGGATCTGCCCGCTCTTGCCGCGCCACTTCCACTGGGCCGCCGCGGGCATGGCCAGGGTGGCTCCGATGAGGGCTGAGACGAGAACGACGCTCAATCGACGCATGGTGGGAAGGGGACTGCTGCAGGCACGGTGCCGAAGGGTTCAGTGTAGCGGCGGTGTGCATTCCGCCACAGGATGGGCTCGCCCCAAAGTGTGCGGTTGTTCCGCATCCGTATAATCTGCTTTTGCGGTGCGACACGTCTGTGTTGCTCTTCCCTAGCTGCGGGGTTATGCAGCCCAAGAGTAGATCCGGTCCCCGGACCGGATCGCAGGCCCAGAGCCTGCTGGATCCACACCCGCGAAGTTCATGCGGGTGCCGTAACGGAAAGCCTCCGGTGTTTTGGAGGTGGACCGTGACTGAGTTGTGTGAACACTGCCTGTACGGGATGTTCACTACGTCGTGAGACGGAAAGCAACGGGTCCTTAGAGCGACGAAAGTCTCTCTTCGCCTTGTCGTGTTGGCTTCGGCCTGCCACGACCTGTTGTGCGATCAACAGTAGCCCACGATGGCATGCATGGCTGGCAACGGCTGTGTGTGAAGCCCATCTGACAATGTCTCCCACTTCGGTGGCGGCCGTTTCCCGCGAGGGGCGGTCGGAATCTGCCAGCAGGACGGCGGAGGAGGGGCTAGGCTAGTTCCGCATGGGTAACTCACGTGAACTGTCGACTGAACCCGGGTAAAGATTGAATGGCCAAACCTGCTGTCAGGCCATAGCCAAAAGGCACGTCGCCGGTTGCGCTCGTCGCAAAAGAGAGCACATCGCCATCGCGCGACCCCGGGAAAGATGGACCCTAAACGGACAGGCATCGCGGATCACCACCGCGCTGTCGGCGAACAGAGGAACGTGGTAAGCCCCACCGTCCGCCTGAGCACCTCGGTGCAAGGGCAGGGAAGCCGCAAGGCGACCTGTTGG
>CBIHOF010000027.1:0-70739 GCA_966211955.1 uncultured Comamonadaceae bacterium
CGAACAGCGCCAGCGCAGCAACAGCCACGGCCTTTCGCATCAGATGCGCCGCCAGCAACAACCGATGCGCCGCCAGGCCTTCACGTTTCACACTTCCCGTTCAAAGCTTGACCGGGCGCGACTGCAATTCCTTGTACCACTCGTCGGCCAGCACGAGGAAGAACGGCCTTTGTGCTTCTCGGTTCGCGAACTCATAGCCGTAGTCGCGATGGTGTGCGGTGACGATGCCACCGACCGCGATCTCACCGCGCTGCACCGCCTCTTGCGGCAGCACGAGCACGAATTCGCGGTCGCCGGCGGTGTTGTCGGCCAGCGCCTGCAGCTTCATGCGCACCATGCCGGGCTTGTCGGCCACTGTGGCCATGTCAATCACCTTGTAGTCACCATCCGCCGCGGTGGCGGTGTTGGACGAGCTTGCGCTGGAGCGCTCGAAGGAGCCCGAGACGCTGCCGACCGACGTGGTGACGCTGTCCGAAGCAGACGAGGCAGCGGAGCTCGCGGCCAGCGCCGGGCCGGTGAGGGAGACGAGAAGCGTGAGTGCCGCGAGGCGGCTGGCGAGGTGCGTCATGGCAGGTCCCGGTGACGGAAGGGCAAGAATGGCCGGTCGATGGTATCGCCGATGCCGTGCTGCTCATGTGTGCGGAAGTTGGAACAAGATGCAAGCGTTGCGCGGATGTGGTGGCGTCAGCCACTGGCAGGTCGCGCAATCGCGCCAGACCGATCATTTGCTAACCGTTCGCCGGGCAAAGTGCGCGAATCTCGCGCACTTTCAGAACACTTCAGCCACCCCCGGCGGCCCGCTTCGGACAATCTGCCCGTTGCCACTCGAGCCACCGGTGTGAACGCCACTCCCACTTTCGCCATCGACTACAAGACTGCCGAGTTTGAGGTCATCGGTGGGCATCCCATTCGACTTCGCCTGGGGCTGAACACCAGCGTCGCCATCTGGCTGGACGAACTCGATGCGCATGTCGCCTTCCTCATCATCCCGTCGGACATGCCCGCCACCATGCCCACGGCGCGCGCGTCGGGCGATGGCTTGCGCTGGCTGCAGGACATGCTGAAGAAGACCCGACTGCAATGGCTGCCGGTGAAGGCCTACCCGTCGGACGGCGAAAGCGAATGCATGGGCGGCGTCTGCGTGTTCGACGTACCGTTCACGCTCGTCGATGAATGGCTCATGTGGCTCGACCAGGACGCCGCCGTGCAAGCCACGGGCTCGGGCTACGTCATGCTGCGCTCGCACCCGGCGATGCGCAGCATGCGCGACGTCGGCTGAGCGTCGCCTGAGCTGGCTCTGAAGGCCCGTCTCAGCCGTGCGCCGGCGTCGGGCTCGCGGCGGGCGTGTCTTCAAGCGGCACGAACAGCCACAGCAGCAGGTACAGGAAGCCGCCGGTACCGCCGAACAGGAAAAGCAGCACGAAGATCAGCCGCCAGGCCCACGATGCGACGCCCGTGGTGCGCGCGATGCCGCCACACACGCCGCCGATCCAGCGGTCGATCGCACTGCGCCGCAATGTGTTGACGGCATTGACGACCGGCGCATCGCTGCGCGGGTAGGCCGGGGCGGCCGAGTCGAGCAGGCGGCTCTTGGCGCGGCTGAATTCGTCGTCGGTCAGGACGCCGCGGGCGTGCAGGTCAGCCAGCTTGGACAGTTCTTCGCTCGTGCACATTCATGGGCTCCGGTGGGTGGTGAATGTGTCCAGATTAGCCCCTCCGCAGCGCAATGCCACCGTCTTGCGACAGGGTGCAAAAGAGGGCGTCCGAGGCGCATGCCGGGGCGGCCAGAAAGTGGCCGCAACGACCCTTGCGCCAGCTGATTTGGCGATGGGGTGTACCATGGCCCCCGCTGTCCGACACAGCTCCCCGCCGGCCTTGCGTGGTGTCCCGCACCTCAGGCCCCCTCCCATACACCCCGCCTCTGTCGCCAAGGCGCTGCCGCTCGGTGCGGCTCCACGGCCACAGTCCCGAATCACCGAATTGACGCATGCGACACGGCACCGGCCAAGTCGCAATCCGGCCCGTGCGTGCCACCAGGAGCTTGAATGGCCAAGGAAGAACTCATCGAAATGCAAGGTGTCGTGGACGAAGTGCTCCCCGACTCACGATTCCGCGTCAAGCTGGACAACGGCCACATCCTCGTGGCCTACACCTCCGGCCGCATGCGCAAGCACCACATCCGCATCCTCGCCGGCGACAACGTGTCGCTGGAGATGTCGCCCTATGACCTGAGCAAGGGCCGCATCACGTTCCGCCACCTCGAACGCCGTGGTCCGGCGCCGGTGGCGCGCCGCTTCTGAGCGAACGACGTGGTGAGCGAAGGCGCTGCAATGGTTGAGCAAATCCTCCTGACCAGCGCCCGCGTGAGCACTTTTGACGGCCCGCGCGCGCTCACCAATGCAAGCGGCTTCTTCTTCGAGCGCGAGGGCCGCCTGTACCTCGTGACGAGCCGGCACGTGCTGCTGGACGAAGCCAGCGCACACACCCCCGACCGCATCGAGATCGAACTGCACACCGATGCGGTCAATCTCACCAAGTCGTCCGGCCTGTCGGTGCTGCTGTACCGTGACGGCCGCGCCATCTGGCACCAGGCCCAGGACAGTGGCGGCGAAATCGACGTCGCCGTCGTCGAGCTGGAGCGTGCCGCGCTTCCGCCCAACACCCAGCTGCGCGCCTTCACGCCCGAGCATTTGCTCGATTCGCTGGACGACGTGCACATCGGCAGCGCGCTGACCATCCTCGGCTTTCCGCTGTCTTTCCACGACACCGTGCACCACCTGCCCATCGCGCGGCAAGCCACGCTTGCGTCGTCGCTGGGGCTGCGCTTCCAGGGGCAGGGCTACTTCCTCACCGATGCACGCATGCACCGCGGCGCAAGTGGTGCGCCCGTGCTGCTGTACACGCCGCGTCCTCGCAGCGAGCCGCTGCCGTGGAAGCTCGTGGGCGTGCATTCAGCCCGCATGGACATGGGCACGCGCGACCTCGTGCAGGACGAGGCCCTCGGGCTCAACATGGCCTGGTACGCGGACATCTTGCTGACGCTGACCGAGGCCTGAGGGCCCCGGCCGCACGCATTCGTTGCATTCGCAGGCGGGAGGCGATCCTCAAGTGACCGTCTGATTGTTCAGCACCCACATCGCCGCCACCGCGAGCGCGAGGATCGCGATGGTGGCACTGAGCCCCACACCGACGGCCTTGGCGCGGACGCCCTTCATCTCGACGCCGACCTCGCTCTTGCCCAGGATCGCCGCAAGCCGGTTGCTCTTGTCGGCAGACTTGTTGGCAACCACGTCGATGACGGTCATCCAGATCTTGTAGACCACCCACAGCGCACCGATGAAGGTGGCGAAGAGGGCGCAAACGATCAAGGCGATGATCCAGCTCGGGCCGGCCCCTCCCGGCTGAGGCGGCGGGCCGAGCGAGTGCATGCCGCCCGCCAACGCATTGGCGAATGTGGTCCAAAGAGATCCCATGGCGAGCCCTCCAACAGGAGTACGACGGCGGCACGCACGCCCGTCGACGCAACGCGCTCATTGAACGCCGATCGACGGCCACTGACATCCACAGTTGAGCGGAGACCCTGCCCGCGGCCAACAGCAGTCGAGCAGGACTTGCCCATGAGAAGGGCGCGTCCTACAGCGACTTCGGACATCGCGCGCAGCGGAAGTTGCTTGCGACTGACCCTCGGCTCCGCGGTCATCACCCATAGTCAATCAGCAGCGGCCTCCGGTCGCGCGCATGTACAGGAGTCCGCCATGAATTCGACCGATCCCACCACCATGAACCTGCTTGCCATCCTGATCCTCGTGCTGGTCGCGGTGATCGGGTTCGTCATCTACCAGCGCACGAAATCGCGCAAGCTGCAGGAGCACTTCGGCGACGAATACCACCACGCAGTGGACGCGCTGGGCAACCGCTCGAAGGCGGAGCGCGAGCTGGAGGAGCGCCGCAAACGCGTCGAGAAGCTCAACATCGTCCCGCTCGCGCCGGACGAGGCCGCGCGCTTCGGCCAGGCCTGGCGTCATCTGCAGAGCCAGTTCATCGACAACCCCAAGGGAGTGCTCGCCGACGCCGACCGCCTCGTGCGCGAGCTGATGCTCAAGCGCGGCTACCCGATGGGCGACTTCGAACGCCGCGCAGCGGACGTCTCGGTCGACCATCCCCAGGTCGTCGACCACTACCGCGCCGCGCAAGCCGTGGCGCTGAAAGACCGCAATGGCCAAGCCGACACGGAAGACCTGCGCAAGGCGGTGATCCACTACCGCGCGCTGTTCGAGGAACTGCTGGAGGTGGCGCCGACGCAGCCGATCACCGGCACGCACGCCGCGGCGCGCAGCTGAGCGAGTCGTGCAGTGCGGCAACCCCGGCCGGCGGCAGGGGTGTTCGGTGCGTCTGGCGGATAAGATTCCCGCCGGCTGATTCGCCGGGCAACCGAACACCAACGCACCGCCATGTCCCTCCAAACACTCAAGTCACTGTTCGGCTACAAGGCCTGGGCCAATTCGGAGCTGTTCGCGCTCCTGGCAAGCTTGCCGCCGGAACACACCGAGCCGATCCACACCTGCATCCGCACCCTCAACCACATCTACGTGGTCGACAGGCTCTTCCGCGCTCGACTCGCCGGCGAGCCAGCCCCCTTCGAGGCGACCAACACCAAGGAAACGCCTTCGCTTGCGCAACTGCGAGGCGACGTCGAGGCGACCGATGCCTGGTACCTGAACCACGTGCGTGAACTGTCCGAACCCGCGCTGGCGCAGGTGCTCGATTTCACGTTCGCGGACGGCGACAAGGGCCGCATGTCGCGCGAAGAAATTCTTCTGCATGTGGTCACGCACGGTGGTTACCACCGAGGCAATGTCGGCCAGGTGCTCAAGTCCATTTCTGTGGCGCCGCCGCGCGATCTGTACACGAAGTTCCTGCACCAGTCGGAACCCGCACGAAGGCAGGCCTGAAAGACATCACGGCCTGGTGCTCGTGAACTGAAGTATGATGAGCATCATGCGAGATGCAAAAACCAATGCCCGGAGCGCCGCCAAGGAGGCCTCGCACGAACGCATCGTGTCGGCGGCGGCGCGAGCAATCCGCCGCAGTGGTTACGACGGAACTGGCGTCGCGGACATCATGAAGGAGGCGGGCTTGACCCATGGCGCCTTCTATTCCCACTTCGAGTCCCGCGAGGCGATGCTGGCAGAAGCTGCCCAGCAGGCGTGCGCTGAAGCCGCCACCGCGGCGGCCGATCTTGTCGCGAGCGTTCCTGCCGGCAAGGCGCTGGAAGCCATGCTTCGCGCCTACCTCTCCAACGAGCACTGCGAGCAGATCGAGCAGGGCTGCCCCCTCGCCGCACTGGGTTCTGAAACACCGCGCCAGGTGCCGGAAGTGCGGCGGGTCGCCACGCGCCACATCAAGTCGATGATCGACCTCGTGGCCCGCCAATCGCCTCGCTGGGGAGAGCCGGGCGCGCACGAACAGGCACTCGTGACGATCGCCACCATGGTGGGGGCCTTGGTGCTTGCTCGCACCGTGGACGAACCCGCCTTGTCGGGCAAGTTGCGTAACGCTGCGCTGAAGAGCCTGCTCTCCGCCCGACCCTGAACCTTGTGAATGAACGCTCGTCCATGCGCTCGCCTTTACGTATGACAATCATCATGCGAAATTGATCAGGAGTCCGATTCCCCCACGCTGACGGAGAAACGTCATGAACATGAAAAGCAAGGTGGCCCTCGACATGGGTTGCGGCGGCGGTGCAGACGGTGATGCACAAGGAAGGCCGCATCGGCTGCAGCCATAGGCAGCGCGGCGCCCAGCTCCCAAGCGTCACAGCAACAGGCGGCTTCTGAGCGCGCCGCAGACCAGGAAGACCCATGAAAGCATTTGTCCTCGATCGCTACGGCAAGCGCCGTGCGCTGCAGCTGGCTGAGAGGCCGATCCCGGAACTTCGCGATGACGAGGTGCTCGTCCAGGTCCATGCCGCCGGTGTGAACCTGCTGGACTCGAAGATCAGGGATGGCGAGTTCAAGCTCATCCTGCCCTATCGCATGCCGCTCGTGCTCGGACATGACGTGGCGGGCATCGTCGAGAAAGTCGGGCCGCGCGTGCGCTTGTTCAAGCCGGGCGACGAGGTCTATGCCAGGCCCGATGACTTCCGGATCGGGACCTTCGCCGAGTACATCGCGGTCAAGGAAGAGTCCCTCGCCCACAAGCCCAAGGCGCTCACCATGGAAGAGGCCGCCTCCCTTCCCCTGGTGGGCCTGACGGCGTGGCAGGCGCTGATCGAAACGGCGAACCTGAAGAAGGGGCAGAAGGTCTTCATCCAGGCAGGCTCCGGCGGCGTCGGCACGTTCGCCATCCAGCTGGCCAAGCATGTGGGCGCCACGGTGGCCACCACCACGAGCAGCGCCAACATCGACCTGGTGAAGGGCCTCGGGGCGGACGTCGTCATCGACTACAGGAAGGACGACTTCGAGCGGGCGCTGCAGAACTACGACGTGGTGCTGCACAGCCAGGATGCGGCAGCGCTTGCGAAATCGCTGCGCGTATTGAAACCCGGCGGAACACTCATCTCCATCTCCGGTCCGCCCGACCCGTCGTTCGCCGAGCGGATCGGGGCGCCCGGGTTCGTGAAGCTCATCGTTCGCCTGCTGAGTTCAGGCGTCAGAAAGAGGGCAGCCCGCCTTGACGTGAAGTACTCGTTCCTCTTCATGCGAGCCAGCGGACCCCAGCTGCGGGAGATCACCTCGCTTGTGGATGCAGGTGCCATCCGCCCGGTCATTGACCGTGTCTTTGCGTTCGAAGCGACGAACGAAGCCCTGGCCCATGTTGAGAGCGGGCGCGCGAAGGGCAAGGTCGTCGTCAAGGTGAGATGAGACGCTGGCCGTCCACGTCGCGAACGTGGCCCAGTCGAGTTCACCGGAGCGAAGCACGTGGGGCGCGCGGTGTCTTCGGTACAATGCCCGCGGCGTCTTGGGTGGAGCGATTGGTTGAATGCATGGCCGTCGTACTCTCCTTGGCGTCATCGACCCTCGCAGGTCGGCAGGAGCATGAGATTGCCGGGTTAGCTCAGTTGGTAGAGCACCCGCCTTGGACAAGAACGTACGAGTGCCCCTCTGGAAACGGAGGGAGTAGAACCCCTCAAATTCGGGGAAAGCTAAGGTCCAGCTCCGGCTGGATACGCCAATCCCGAGCCAAGCCCATTTTGGGAAGGTGTAGAGACTAGACGGGGGGAGCCTAAGGCGCGTGCGCTACGGCTAAGGGATAGTCCAGACCACGAACGTCAAGGCGGCGAAAGCCGAAGTGGTAAGGTAAGCGGAAGGTCGTCAGTTCGACTCTGACACCCGGCACCACGATCTCATGGCAAGCCCCATCATTGGAATCGATGCCCGGCCGCACCGCAGCGCGGCCGGGGCGCGACTCAGAACGAGTAACGCATCTGCAAGGTGTAGCGGCGTCCGGTGTAGAACGCGCCACGTTCCTTCAGGCCGATGGCCTGCTGCATGTACTGCCTGTACAGCGCATCGGTGAGGTTCTGCGCTTCGAATGCGACGCTCAGGTCGTCGGTCACCTTGTAGTGGACGCCCAGGTCGAGCTGGCCATAGGCTCCGCCCCATGTCGGCAACGCGTAGTTCACCGAGTAAGACTGGCCCTTGTTCGGGCTGGCCGGGTTCTGGTCGATGCCGCTGCCGTCCGCCGTGCCGTAGGCGTTGATGGCCTGCAGGTACTTCGAACGCCAGCTGTAGGCCAGGCGCATGGACAGCGGGCCCTGGTCGTACAGCAGCGCCAGGTTGAACGCGTTCCTGGACAGGCCCGTCATGGGCAGGGTGCCGATGGCGTGGCCGTTGGTGTCGCAGCCTGCCAGGTCGCGCGTGAGGTTCGCGTCCACCGTGTCCTTGGGCGTGCACCACTCGCTCGTCACCGGTTCGTACATGCTCATGTGGCTGTCGATGTAGGTGTAGTTGCCCGACAGCCCGAAGCCCGAGAGCCAGCCCGGCAGCTTGTCGAAATACTGCTGGTAGCCCACCTCGATGCCGCGTGCCCGGCCCTTCGCGCCGTTGACCGGCGCGGTGATGGCGAAGTCGTGCGCCTGGCCGCTCGAATCGGTGAGCGTGTAGCTCTTCGTGCGGCCGATGATGATGTCCTTGAGCTGCTTGTCGAACACCGCCACCGTGAACGAGCTGCTGCGCCCGAAGTAGTACTCCGCTGTCACGTCGAGGTTGTCCGACGTGGTCGGCTTGAGCATCGGATTGCCGCGCGCGGTGCCGGCATAGGTGATCGAGTCGAGTACCGTGACGTCGTTTCCTGACGCGTCCTTTTCCGTGTGCGTGTGCGGCGTCTGGCTCAGGGTCGTATAGGCCTGCATCTGGTAGAACTCCGGCCGCGTCATCCCCTTGGACGCAGCGAAGCGGAATTGCAGATCCTTGCTGGCCTTCATCTTGAGGTTCAGGCTGGGCAGCGTGTTGGTGTAGCTGTTGTTGAATTCCTGCTGGCCGGACTGCGCTGCAATCGTCGGAACGCCAGGCTGCGCATCTGGCGGAGTGAACAGCGTGTAGCCGACCGCACCGGACCTGGTGTGCACCACCCGCAAGCCCGCATTGCCCTCGACCGGAAAGGCCCAATCGTCGAAACCAAAACGCAGCTGGCTGTACACCGCCTGCGTGCGTTCGCTCTGCTCGTTCAGTCCCTTGTCGTCACCGTATTTGGCAGGGACCCACGCCGAGCCGCACGGGTTCGTCTTGCAGACCACGTTGGTGTAGCCGTGGAGCTTGAGGAAGCCCTGGTCGTTCACCAGTGACATGTTGGGCACGACGACCGCCGCCGGCATCGGCACCTTGCCGTTGAAGAAGTTGTCGAAGGTGTGCAGGCTGTTGTCCCCGGCAAAGCGCGGGTCGCCCATCCAGGCGAGGCCGCTCAGCGGCTGCCAGGAGTTGCCGACCGCCCAGGGCTGGGTGATCTGGGCCCAGTCGGAGTCGTGCGTCGAGCGGGTGTCCGCGTGCCGCTCGGTCAGGCGGACACCGAAGCGCAGGTCGTTGAGCACGGGATGCTCGAAGTTGTACGTGGCGTCGCCACGCCACGCCTTCTCGGTGGCCTCCGCGTGGTCGCGGTGTTCCTGCGCGAAGCCCCAGTAGTAGTTCGCCGGGTCCGCCAGGTAGGCGCGGTCCGAGGCGTCGAAGGTGAAGCTCGCGGGTGAGGTGCGCAGGTCCACCGTCTGCTTTGGAATCCAGCCGCCGGTGCCCACCGTGTAGTCGGTGCCGTCGGAGAGGGCCTTGATGTACTGCAGGTCCGAGCTGAAGGACCAGCGCGGCGACGCGTTCCACGCCACGTTCCAGGAGAAGTCGCGCGTGTCGGCCGTGCGGCTAGCGAAGCGCGAGTCGGTGCCGAAGCCGATGCCGCCGACGCCTGGCTTGTCGGGGGCGATGTCCTGCCCACGCAGCGTTCCTGTCAGCAGGGCGCCGTTGCCGTCGAAGGTGGCGCCGGGGTCGAGCGTCGCCTTGCTCGGGTCGGTGGCCAGGAAGAACGCATGCTCGGTCGTTTCCATCGTGTACTTCGACCTGAAGTACGTGAGCGAGGAAGAGACGTCGTTCTTGCGCCATTGGAGCGCGGCGTACTGGCCGTCGCGAGTGCGGTCGAAGTCGTTGGAGGTCCAGCTGCCGCCCGGGGAAACCCAGCGCAGTTCGCCACTGTTGTCGCCCACGACGGCATTGGTGCGCGGAACGTATGGCGAGACCTGCATGCCGTCGCTGTGCGTGGCGATCTTCGAGTGCGCGATGTCCACCAGGGCGCCGAACTTGCCAAGCTCGGTGTCCCAGGTGTTCGACACCAGCCCGGAGAACGACGGCTCGGCCTTGCCGCCGCGCAGCGTCGAGCGTGAGGCCTCCACCGACAACGCGCCCTTCAAGCCCTTGAAGTCGAAAGGCAGGGCGGTGCGCAGGTTCACCAGGCCACCGACCGCACCCTCGATCTGCCAGGCGGACGGGTTCTTGTAGACGTCCACGCCCGACATCAGCTCCGGCGGCACGTCCTCGAAGCTCAACGCGCGTCCGCCATTGGCCGAGAACGAGTCGCGGCCGTTGAGCTCGGAGCGCACATAGCTCAGACCGCGGATCGACACGCCGGTACCTTCTGCGGCGAAGTGCTGGATGCCATCGCCCACGCCCTGCAGCGGATCAGCCCGGTTCAGCGTGCGGTCGATGGTGACGCCCGGGATGCGCTGCAGCACTTCGGTGACGGACTTGTCGGGCAGCTTGCCGATGTCGTCGGCGACGATCGAATCGACGATCTCGTCGGCGTTCTTCTTGATCGTCTGCGCGCTCTCGAGGGCCTTGCGCTGGCCGGTGATGACGACGGTCTCGAGCTTCGTCGAGTCCTTCTTTTCATCGTCTTTCTTCTTGCCCGCGGGGGCCGATGCGACCGCCGCAGGCGCCGGTGCCTGCTCTTGCTGCGCCAGTGCGACGCCACAGCACATCAGTGCGGCTTGTGCTGCCGCCGCGGACAGCGCGGTTCTCTTGAAGTGTCTCCTCATTCTGTGGTCCTCTATCAAGTCGGTTTACGGGGGGGGGGCGGCGCCGAGGCCGCGGGGATCAACCGGAAGCGATGAAGATGAACAGCACTTTCAATCTGGGCGAGAGATTCATTTGTTCGCCGTACGAAAGAAATCGGCATAAACACCTAAGTGCCATCTGATAAGGCGGGCGCAGACTCGAGTCTGGAAACGGGAAGCAAGTCGTGCATCAGCGCATGACTGGTGTTGCACATGAACGAGAGATCCATCCGCAAGATCGTGATCGTCGGCGGCGGAACCGCCGGCTGGATGGCAGCTGCGCCGCTCGCGCAGATGCTCCTCGGGCACGCCGGCCACCCTTGCGAGATCGTGCTGGTCGAGTCGCCCGAGATCGGCACGATCGGCGTGGGCGAGGCCACGCTGCCGACGATTCGCTACTTCAACCAGCTCCTGGGCCTGGACAACGTCGACTTCATCAAGAGGACGCAAGCGAGCTTCAAGCTCGGCATCGAGTTCAAGGACTGGGGGCATCTCGGCCATCGCTTCTTCCACGGCTTTGGCGGCTTCGGGCCGGCCATCCACAACCGCTCGTCGTTCAACTTCTGGCTGCGCCTGGCGAAGGCCGGCGACATGCCCTCGTACGAGGAGTGGTCCACCGCCACCGTGATGGCGCGGCAGAACCGCTTCGCCCCGCCCGCGGGTGATCAACCCTCGGCGTCCAACGCCTACTCGTACGCCTTCCACTTCGATGCGGGGCTGTATGCCGCCTACTTGCGCCACTACGCGATGCAGCGCGGAACCAAGCGCATCGAGGGCACGATCGTCGACGTCGAACTGCGTCCGGAAGACGGCTTCGTCGCCGCGTTGAAGCTTCGCGACGGCCGGCGCATCGACGGCGACCTGTTCGTCGACTGTTCAGGGTTTCGCGCGCTGCTGATCGGCGACGCGATGAAGTCGCCCTACGAGGACTGGAGCAGTTGGCTGCCCTGCAACAGCGCCCAGGCCGTGCCCTGTGCACGCATCGACCCGCTTACGCCATACACGACCTCCACCGCACGCACCGCGGGGTGGCAATGGCGCATCCCGCTTCAGCACCGCACGGGCAACGGACACGTCTATTGCAGCGGCTTCACCAGCGATGAACAGGCTGCACAGGTGCTGCTCGACAGCCTCGACGGCCAGGCACTCGACTCGCCACGCCAGCTGCGCTTCACCACCGGCCTCAGACGTGCGGCCTGGGTGAAGAACGTGGTGGCGGTGGGATTGTCCTCGGGCTTCCTCGAGCCACTGGAGTCCACCAGCATCCAGCTCATCATGGACGGCATCGGCCGACTGGTCGAGCTGATGCCCGATCGTGATTTCCGGCCGGGGTTGGCGGCGGAGTTCAACCGCAGGATGGCCAGGCAGTACGAGTCGATCCGCGACTTCATCGTCTTGCACTACAAGCTCACGCAGCGCACCGATTCCGAGTTCTGGCGCCACTGCGCGGCCATGCCCATCCCCGACACGCTGCAGCACCAGATCGAGCTGTTCCGCGACAGCGGCCGCGTGATCATCCTGGACCCCGACAGCTTCGCCGAAGCGTCGTGGATCTCCATGATGTACGGCCTGGGACTGGTGCCGCGGACGCAGGAGCCGTTCGTCGGTCTCGTGGACGAGAAGGCGCTGCGCACGCACTTCATGAAGCTGCACCAGGCGATCGCCGGCACCGTCGCGTCCATGCCGCAGCACGCCGCCTTCATCGATCGCTACGCGAGGGCGCCCGCCTAGTCGCGGCCTGCGTCGAGGCGGATCGAGCGTGTGCGTCCGCTCGCCTGCACGGCATGGCACGCAGCTCAAGGACCACAGTCGGACTTCAAGAAGAACAGAGATGGGGAGGAGACATCAATGAACAAGAGGAAGGCCATGGCGTGGGTGCGGCGCCTGCGCTGGTGGATCGTGGTCGGGCTCGCCATCCTCGGGTGGCAGGTCTGGAGTCGCGCCACTGTCGTGCCGCCACCGCCACCTGCGACGGGCGAGGTGAAGCGGGTGGACATCGTGCAGACGGTGCAGGCCGCGGGCACCTTGCAAGCCCGCACGCGCGTGGACGTTGGTGCGCAGATCGGTGGCCAGGTCAAGGACATCCCGGTCGTCCTGGGCCAGGCGGTCAAGAAGGGCGACCTGCTGGTGCTGATCGACCCCGAACTCGCCCAAAGCGAGGTGGCGCGTGCCGAGGCCTCGCTCGCGCAGCAGCGTGCGCAGCTGGACGCGCGCCGCATCGACCTGGCTGCCGCCCAGCGCGAGGCCGAGCGGCAGCGCCGCCTGCTCGTGGGTGAGGCCACCGCGGCCAACGAAGCAGAGAAGGCCGAGAACGACGTCGCCAAGCTCGAAGCCGACGTGCGCGGCCAGGCGGCCAACCTCGCGCAGCTGCAGGCCCAGCTCGACCGCAGCAAGGTCAACCTCGCGTACACCCGCATCACGGCGCCCATGGATGGCGTGGTGGTCAACATTCCAGTGCAGGTCGGCCAGACGGTGATCGCGGTGCAGATCACGCCGGTGATGGTCACGGTTGCGGACCTCGACACGATCACCGTGCGCACCAAGGTGCCCGAGGCCGACGTGCAATTGCTCAAGCCCGGCCAGAAGGCCAGCTTTGCCACGCTGTCGGGTGACGGCCGGCGCTACGACGGGCGGCTGCGCGTGATCCAGCCCATTCCCGAGCGCGCCGGCAATGCCGTCTTCTACAACGCGCTGTTCGAGGTGGACAACCGCGACCGCAAGCTCTTCGCCGACATGACCGTGCAGGTCGACATCGAGACCGGCGAAGCGCGGCAGGTGCTGGCCGTGCCGGTCGTGGCGCTCGGAGAGCGCGGGCGGGACGGCAGCTTTGCGGTCGAAGTCATCGGCCGCGACGGCAAGAACGCCACGCGCAAGATCCGCACCGGCCTGCACGACGCTGCCAATGTGCAGGTGCTGTCGGGCCTGGAGGCCGGGGAGAAGGTCTTGCTCGCGCCGCCACCGGGAATGCCTGCCGGCGTCCCGTCGACCTGACGATGGCGCTGATCGAGCTGCACGAGGTCGAGCGGCACTACCGGCTCGGCGACAACGACGTGGCGGCGCTGGCGGGCGCGAGCCTGCGCATCGAGGCCGGCGAATACGTGGCGATCATCGGCCAGTCGGGCTCGGGCAAGAGCACGCTGATGAACGTGCTCGGCTGCCTGGACAAGCCGACGTCCGGCCACTATCGAATCGCCGGCCGCGACACGGGTGCCTTGCAGCCGGACGAACTCGCGGCGCTGCGACGCGAGCACTTCGGCTTCATCTTCCAGCGCTACCACCTGCTCGGCCACCTCGATGCCTGCGCCAACGCCGCGCTGCCTGCGGTGTACACCGGCGAGGGCATGCACTCGCGGCGGGCGCGCGCGCGTGCCTTGCTCGTGCGCCTGGGCCTGGCCGACCGGCTGGATCACAAGCCCACCGAGCTGAGCGGCGGCCAGCAGCAGCGCGTGAGCGTCGCACGTGCCCTGATGAACGGCGGCCAGGTCATCCTCGCCGACGAGCCCACCGGCGCGCTCGACTCGGCCAGCGGCGCCGAGATGCTGCGCCTGCTGGGCGAGCTGAACGCGCGCGGGCACACGGTGATCATCGTGACCCACGACGCGAGCGTGGCGGCGCAGGCGCACCGCGTGATCGCGATGAAGGACGGGCGTATCGTCAGCGACCCCGGCACACCCGCCGGCCACGTGGGCGCGGCGTTCGACGCGACGCCGCCGAAGCAGGGCGGCCGCCTGCAGCGTGCCGCAGTGCAATGGCGCGAGGCCGTGCAGACGGCCTGGGCCGCGCTGCGCGCCAGTCGTCTGCGCAGTGCACTGTCGATGCTCGGCATCAGCATCGGCATCGCCTCGGTGGTGTCGATCGTGGCACTGACCTCGTCGGCCAGGCGCTCGATCGAATCCGACGTGGCCAGCTTCATGTCGGGCCGCATTGCCGTGTGGCGCGGCAATGCCGGCCTGCCGCCGGGCAGCCAGCCCAAGGCCTTCCAGCCGGCGGAGATCGACAGCCTGCGCGCCTTGCCCGGTGTCACCGGCGTCAACCTTGACCGGCAGTCGCAGCTGACCGCGCGCCAGGGCTCGCGCGATTCGCAAGTCACCGCGCGCAGCGCCGGGCCGCAATCGCTTGCGGCACGCAAGCTCAAGATCGTCGCGGGCCGCTACTTCAACGCGCTCGACCAGCGTGACGACACCCAGGTCGCCGTGATCGACAAGAAGGCGCGGGACAGCCTCTTCAAGCCGGGCGAGTCACCCGTCGGCCGCAAGCTGATGCTCATGCTCGGCGGCATGGCCGATGGTGCCTGGGCCGCACTGCCGGTGACGGTGGTCGGCGTGGTGGACAGCGACACGGCGCTGCTGCCGGGCGCGAGCTGGATCGGCGAGGTGCTCATTCCCGAAGGCAGCTTCACCCGCAAGATCGACGCGCGCATCGACTATGACCACTTCGACTTGCTGCTCGTTCCCGGCACCTCGCCCGACCGCGTGCGCGCGCAGCTCGTGCATCGCCTGCGCGCACTGCACGGCGCCGAAGACTTCTCGACCTGGAACGGCGAAGAGGAATTCCGCAAGTTCACCAACATCACGGCCAGCCTGGCGGCGGTGTTTGCAGGCGTCGCCGCCATCGCATTGCTCGTGGGAGGCGTGGGCGTGATGAACATCATGCTGGTCTCGGTGTCCGAGCGAACGCGCGAGATCGGCATCCGCATGGCCGTCGGTGCGCGGCGCAGCGACATGCTGCTGCAGTTCCTGGTCGAGGCCGTGGTGCTCTGCTGCCTCGGCGGCCTGGTGGGCGTGGCATTGAGCTGGGTGGCGGCTGCGGCGTTCAACCATGCACAGCACCAGCTGCATGTGTCGGTCAGCTGGGACGCGCTGGTGGTGGCCTTCGCGGTCTCCAGCGGCGTGGGCCTGCTGTTCGGTACGCTGCCGGCGCGGCGTGCCGCGGCCCTGAGCCCGGTCGATGCCCTGGCCCGCGAATGAGGATGTCCATGCGTTTCGTGTTGTCGTTGACTCCGTTGCTGGCACTGCTGCTCGTGGCTTGTGCCGGTGCGCCTGCAGAGGCGCCCACGCAGCCTCCGGCGCCTGCCCACTGGCCATTGGCCGCCGATGCAGGAGATGCCGTCGCCTGGGCGCCACTGCTCGACCCGGCCTTGCTGGCATTGCAGCAGCGCGCGCTCGAGGCCAACACCGACATCCGCCGCGCCGCACTCGCCTGGAACGCCGAGCAGATCCAGGTGAAGCAGCAGTCGCTGCGCCTCGTGCCGTCGCTCGGCCTCTCATACAGCGCCAACCGGCCGCTGCAATCGCGTGGGGCGACAGTCAATGTGGACGGTGTGCTGGTGCCTGTCGGCGACACGGCGCAGTGGACGCACAGCTATGGCGCCTCGATCGGCGCGTCGTACGAGCCGGACCTGTGGAATCGCCTGGCCCAGCTCGACAACCGGCAGGCGGCACTGGCCGAGGCCGCGCACAGCGACATTGCCGCGGCGCGCGTGAGCATCGCCAGCCAAGTGGCCGAGAGCTACTGGACGATCGTCGCCAACCAGCGCGTTGCCGCCATCGCCAGTGCCAGGCTCGAGCTGGCGGAGCGGGCCATACCGCTGGTGACGGCGCGCGTGCGCGAGGGCAAGCTGGTGCCTCTGGAGATCGACAAGGCCGCTGCCTCAGCGCTTGCGGCACGGCAGCAGCTCGCCGATGCCACGGCCGAGGCGGCGAAGGGGCGGGCAAGCCTTGCGAGATTGCTCGATGCACCGCCGCCCGGCCCCGAGGTGCTCGCCGCAGAGCTGCCCCTGTCGTTGCCGGCATGGGCGCCGGACGAGCCGGCGCAGGTGCTGGAACGCCGGCCCGACGTGCACCGTGCGCGCCTCGAGGTCGATGCAGCACTGGCCGACGCGCGCGCCACGCGCGCGGCCCGGTACCCGCAGCTGAGCTTCAGCGCCGGCATCGGCACGGGCGGCGTGCGGTTCCCGGATTGGCTCGATGCGCCGCTGCTGTCGCTGGCCTCGAACCTGACGGTGCCGCTCATCGACTGGCGCCGGCTCGACCTGCAGGAGGCACGCTCGCGCAATGCGCTGGACACGGCGGCCCTGAATCTGCGCGACAAGGTGCACGGCGCGCTGTCCGAGGTGCACGGCCTGATGATCGACCAGCGTCGCATCGCCAACACGCGTGCGGCCGCGGACAAGCAGCTGGAACAAACGCGTGAAGCCGAGCGCATCGCCCGGCTGAGGCACGACGTCGGTGCCATCGCATTGGCGGACTTGTTGCAGGCGCGCATTGCGAGCTCCGAGGCGGAACAGGCCGTCGAGCAGGCTCGGCTGGCCACCGTGCGCAACCGGCTGGCCTTGCTGCGCGCCCTGGCCATCGAGCCGCCGCGTTCGTGAGGGCGCCCCGCACTCGGCGACTCAGTGTTTACACTCTTTAAGTTGGTTTGACGGTCGAACTAAGATGCGGCGCCGACCAAAGCCACGCATGAAGCCACGCCTCGCCCAACTCCTGGTCTGCGCCGGCCTGTCCTTCGCCGCGATGGCGGTGAAGGCGCAGGATGATCGCAGCGTCAATCCTGAAACCGCACGCGCCAACTTCGCCTCACCGGTGAACCTCGGCCCCGACGATGTGGCTGCATTCGCGCCGGTGCCGGCCGGCTTTGCCGACGCGGCGCAGGGCGTGCCGCATGGCCAGGTTGAGGAGTTCAGCTACGACTCGCGCGTGACCGGCACCCGCCGCAAAGCCAGCGTCTACCTGCCCGCCGGCTACTCGGCCAGGCAGAAGTACCCGGTGCTCTATCTGCTGCACGGCATCGCCGGCAACCACGACGAGTGGCGTGGCTATGTTCGCGCCGACACCATCCTCGACAACGTGATCGCGGCCAGTAAGACGGTGCCGATGATCGTCGTGATGCCCAACGGGCGCGCCTTGCCGGACGATCGCCCGCCGGCGCCTGATCGTGTGTTCACACCGGAGAACGCCGCCGGCTTTTCCCGCTTCGAGCGTGACTTGCTCGACGATCTGATTCCCGCCATCGACGCGAAGTACGCGACCTTCGCCGACCGGGGGCACCGCGCCATCGCCGGACTCTCGATGGGCGGCGGACAGGCGCTGAACTTCGGGCTGGGCCACCTCGACGTGTTCGCCTGGGTGGGGGGCTTCTCGTCGGCGCCCAACACCCGAGCCCCGAGAGAGCTGCTGCCCGACGCCGGCGCCGCGCGCCGAAAGCTCTCGCTCCTGTACCTGTCGTGCGGCAACCAGGACGGCTTGATCAAGGTCTCGCAGGGCGTGCATCGCTACCTGAAGGACCAGGGCATCGCGCATGTCTGGAACGTGGACGCGCACGGCCATGAGCGCGAGAGCTGGGCCGAGAACCTCTACCACTTCTCCCAGCGGATCTTCCGTTGAGCCGGCCCGTGGACTCGCAGCGAAGCGCCCGCGGGCGGCGTGCGTCGGTCGGACATGAGACGGGCGCCCGATGGACCTGCATCTGAAGGACAAGGTGGTCGTCGTCACCGGCGGCGGCGATGGCATCGGCGCGGCGATCTGCAGGCAGCTGGTCCGCGAAGAGGCCATTCCCGTGCTGCTGGACGCGCAGCCGTTGCCGCTGTCCTTCGAGCAGGAGCTGCGTTCGCAGCAGCAGCGCTGGGCCTTCTTCCTCGTGGAGATGACCGACGAGGCCGCCTGCCGCCAGGCGGTGGTGCAGGCGGTGTCGCGCTTCGGCGCCATCGACGGCCTCGTGAACAACGCCGGTGTGAACGACGGGGTCGGCCTGGAGGCCGGCTGCGAGGCCTTCCGCCGATCGCTCGAGGCGAACCTGGTGCACTGCTACCTGATGGCCCACCTGTGCATGCAGCAGCTGCTTCGACGGCGCGGCGCCATCGTCAACATCGCGTCGAAGACTGCGCTGACCGGCCAGGGCGGCACGAGCGGCTACGTGGCGGCCAAGGCGGGGCTGCTCGGGCTGACGCGCGAATGGGCCACCTCGCTGGCACCGAAAGGCGTGCGGGTGAATGCCGTCCTGCCGGCCGAGGTGATGTCGCCGAGGCACCGGCGCTTGCTGTCCACCCGGCCGCATGAGGAAGCGGCGCTCGCCGACATCGCGCGCCGCATTCCATTGGGCCAGCGCATGACCACCGACCAGGAAATCGCCGATCAGGTGGTGTTCCTGCTTTCGGACCGCTCGTCGCACACCACGGGGCAGTGGCTGCATCCGGACGGCGGGTACATGCACCTGGACCGCGTGCTGCCCTGAGGTCGGCGGCGCGATTGCAAAAGAGAAGGTCTCGCCATGCAACATCGATCCCGGACCCGTCCACTCGCCGCTGCCTTCGGCCTGCTGCTGGCCTGCTCCGCCGGCGCCCAGCCAGCCGGCCCGGTCAACCTGGAGCAGGTGACGGTGGTGGGCAAGAAGGCCGAGGTGTCCAAGTGGTTCCAGGCCGAGAGCCAGCACTTCATCATCTATTCGGATGCAAGGGAGGAAGACGTCAGCCAGTTGCTGGACAACCTGGAAAAGCTGGACCATCTGCTGCGCATCTACACCCAGCCCATCGGCCGCGCCGAGCCGCAGGAACCCAAGCTGACGCTCTATTTCCTCGGCCGCCTCTCGGACCTGCGGGAGCTTGGCGAGGACATGCCGGCCGACGCCGTCGGCCTGTACAGCAGTTGCGTGTCCGGCGTGCGCGGCTTCGGCGTGCACCTTGAACGCATTGCGAGCCTCGGCGACCAGCAGTTGGAGAAGGAGCCCCTGAACGAGACGCTGTCCTATGTGTTCGAGGCCTATGCGCGCCACTTCCTGTACCGCCACACCGACATCCGCAGCCCGGCGTTCTTCATCGACGGGTTGGCGCTGTACTTCTCCAGCGTGCGGTTCTCGCCGCAGCAGATGGTGGTGGGCCGCGTGCCCGACACCGTGGTCGGCTACCTGAGGTTCCTCGGCCAAGGGCGCAGGTACAGCCTGGAATACGAGGACGTCCTGCAGGAAAACCTCGCCCACGCGCGCAACTACGGCGGCGACGCCGGCGTGCACCTCGAGTTCGAGGCCAGGTCCTGGCTGTTGACGCACTACATGCTGTCGTCGGATGACAGGCGCAAGCGCCTGAGCCGCTATCTCGCGTTGGTCGCCGCCGGCACGGCCCCGATAGCGGCCTTCGAGCGCGCCTTCGACATGAAGACCGCCGACATCGGCACGGTGTTGTGGCGCTACGAGCGCAAGGGCATGGAGGTCCTGCGGGTCGCGCCTCCTTCCCTGCCGAGCGCGCGCGTGAGCTTGCGCAGCATGCCGCTTGCGGCCGGCGAGTTCGTGCTGGCGGATGCGGCATTGAAATCCTGCCCGGGCCGCAAGGCCGGCGAGTCGCTGCTGAAGAAGATCACCGACCTGGCCGGCCGATTGCCCAACGACAAGTTGGGCCGCCTCGCCCTCAGCCGGGCACAGATCGACTGGGGTGACCCGCAGGATGCCCTGCCTCGCCTGGAAGCCCTGCTGCAGCAGGACGGGAGCAACGTCGAGGCGGAGCTCCTGGCCGGCATGGCGAACCTGCGCATGGCCGCTGCCGTCGAAGGCGATGCCAGGCGTGCCCGACTCCAGTCGGCGCAGCGCCACCTCCAGCGCGCGCGTGGGCTGGACCCTCGGTCACCCGAAGTGGCCCTGGCCGCCTTCAGGGCCGACGTGGCGTCTTCGGACGCACCGGACGACGCGGCGCTGTCGGGCGTCGCATCGGCCTGGCAGGCGGCGCGCGACGTCGACGCGCTCGCGAAGTCGGCGGTGCTGGCGAGTGCCTACGCTGGACGTGCGGACGAAGCCCACCAGGCGCTCGCGCCGCTTGCGCAGGACACGCGCGACAAGCCCATGGCCGAATGGGCCCGGCAGTGGCGCAGCCGCCTTGAAACCGGAGTGACCCGCGCCGACATCCTGGCCGAGATGCGCCGCATGGCGACCCCCGACACGGCGTTCAAGGAGTGGACCATCGACAAGAAGAGCGTGCTGCTGAAGGTCGAACGCAGCCACGGCCTGGAGGCCGCCAACTCCTTCATGAAAGCGGGCCAGGACAAGGATGGACAGGCCCCGCCGGCAGGCCCGATGGATGGTGGCCCCAAGAACGGACGGTAAGTCCGTCATCCCGCCGCGAATCAGCGCTGCTTCAAGAGCCCTTGCAGCGTCGGGTCCATCGCGCGCTGCCAGATTGCATAGCCCTTCGCGTTCGGGTGCAGCAGGTCGGGCATGATGGCCCGGTCCAGCGTGCCGTCGCGGTTGAGCAGCGCGTCATTGATGTCGAGGAAGTAGACCGACTGTCCATCGGCGTACCCGGCGATGATCTTGTTGACTCGTTCGTTGAGGCCGCGCAGGAAGTCGTCAGGCTTTTCGCCGCGCGGGAAGATCGCGAGCAGCAGCACCTTCGTTTTCGGCATCCGCTGGCGGATTTCCTGGATGAGCCGCTTGATGCCCTTGGCCGTCGTCTGCGGGTCCTCGGCGCGGTGGCCGGTGTTGTTGGTGCCGATCATCATGACCGCCACCTTGGGCGAGATGCCGTCGATCTCGCCGTGCTGCAGCCGCCACAGCACGTTCTCCGTGCGGTCTCCGCCGAAGCCCAGCGCCAGCGCATGGCGCTCGGCGTAGTGGTGCCGCCAGACCTCTGCGCCGTCCTTCTCCCAGCCTTGCGTGATGGAGTCGCCGATGAAGACGATCTCGGGGCCGGTTCCCGCGGCCAGCAGCGTGGCCTTTTCCTGCAGCTTCTGCTCGTGGCGCGGCATCCACCAGCCGACGGCCCACGATTCATCCAAGGTGGCCGGCGTGACGGATTCCGTGCGGTAGTCCGGGCAGGCGATGCCGGGCTTGGCGGCGCGCGTGATTCGAACGTTGGCGACGCTGACCCGGCCGGTGCCGGTGCCTTCGAGGGAGAAGGGCAGTTGCACCTTGGAGAAGTTCGCGCCGTCGCGCACGAAGCAGCTCATCGCGAAGGCCATGTGCTGCCAGCCCTTGGCGATCGACGGACGCAGTCGCACGGCGCGCTCGCAGCCATCGCCGCAAGCCAGCTTGACCTTGACTGCGCCGTTGGCGAGGTCTGCAGCATCGAGGTCGAATTCAAGCGTGCCGCCGAGATAGGGCCGCAGGTCCAGCGGTTGCCGGCTCTCGAACCGAAGCATGGATTGCCACAGGTCCTTCCAGTCGAAGAGCACGGCCTCGCGCAGGCCGGCGCTGTTGCTGTGGGCCGTGGCGGCGGCCAGGCTTGCCTGCGCGTATTCAGCGCTGGGCCTGGGCGCGACGACGCTGTCGCCGGTCAACTCGGACTGGTTTTCCCAGTGGCCGACTCGGACGCGCCACGCGGCGGGGTCCGCAGGAAGGATGACGATGTCGGCGCTGGCTTGCGCCCAGGCGAGGGCGGCGCACGCAGCGAGCGCTGCGCCCAGGAGACTGGAGCGAATGAACTTCATGGCGCATGATATGAGTTCGAGCGTCAAACGAAATAAATCGGCGTAGATACCTAAGATGATGCGCACCAGTTCGGCGGACCGGGCAACGGCCAGTTCGCGGTGGGGGACATGAACACGCCGGGCGAGGTGTACATGAGCACCGTGGGAGACCGCTTACGCTCGCCGCTCGAAGGGCTGCGTGTCCTGGAATCCGTCGTCGGTCGGATCCTTCGTCGTGACGATTGCTGCCAGGCGCGGCAGCGATGCGAGGCGGCTCTTGAGGTCGACGACGCGTTGACGGCTGTGCTGCGCCAACCGCTCGGCTTTCAACCTCACGATCTCGGTCTTCAGCGAGGTGATCTCTGCGCTGCCCTTGGCGATGTGTCGTTGGACGAAGACCTGCAACTGGCGTTGGTACGCCGCCTGCCACTGCACGAAGCGTCGGCGATGGTATGCACTGCTGGCCAGCCATCCACCGAGCGCCGTGGCCACCGGTACCACCACGCAAGCGACGACGGTTTCGGCGCTCAACATGACGTGCTCCGAAGGGCGGGGCGGCTGGCCTCGATGCCGCGATGGCGCAAGTGCAGTCGCAGGCGCTCCTGGACTTCGCCAAGATCGCCGAGTGCCGCCACCGACGGCAGTTGGAAGCTCGCGTACTGCGGGTCGTCGTGCTCGGCCGACGACGAGGTGCTCCAGGTCCACTGGTGCCCCCACACCTCGATCACGGACATGAGGGCGTGGACGCAGCGAGGGTCGAATTGCATGCCGCTGCGCTGGATGATGTAGGTCAGCGCGACGTCGGTCGACCAGGCACGCTTGTAGGCGCGCCGGCTGGTGAGGGCGTCGAAGACGTCGGCGACCGCCACGATGCGGGCTGCCAGCGGAATGCTCTGCCCGCGAAGGCCGAAGGGGTAGCCGGTGCCGTCCCACCACTCGTGGTGCAGGAGGGCCACGAGCACCGCTTCGCTTTGCTCTCGCTCGTCCATGGGCTGCAGCGCCAGGGTGGTGGCGCCGAGGACGCAATGCAGGTTCATTGCCTCGCGCTCAGCGGCGCTCAGGGTGGATGGCTTTTCCACGATCTGGCGGCCCACCAGGAGCTTGCCCACATCGTGGGTGCGCGCTGCGGATTCGATGCTTGCGCGTTGTACCTCCGGCAGGCCCATGAAACTGCAGATGTGTCCGGCGAGCCACGCCGTCCGGCCGCCATGGGTGAGTGTCTTGACCATTGATCGATTGCATCGTTGCAGCAATGCGATCCTGGACGTTGCGGCGGCGGAAGACATGACGGAACCGCGACGATTGCGCTACCGAGCGTCGTTGGCTTCGTCGTTGCGTTATCAGTCGCCGAAAGGGCAGGCACGGCCGCCGCCGGAAGGCAGGAAGCAAGAGGCCGTGCCAGCTTCAACACCTCACTTCACGAAGCGCGCCAAAAGGCGGATGTAGTTCGTCTGGTAGCCGTTGGAAGGCTCGCTGATCGGCCATGAATTCAGCGGCCAGCCATCGTTGAAGTCGAGGTAGGACTTCTGCGGCGGTTGTCCGTAGGGCGGCGTCGGCCGGCTCGAGCCGCAAGCGGCCGAGATGCCGGGGCAGCGGGAGTCCCAGTCCCATTGGCCGTAGTTCGGGCCACCGACGAGATAGCCCGGTGCCGGGCCGTAGGTCGAGGTCGCGGCGCTGTCCCACTGCGCGCTGCCGTCGGCGAACCAGGTGTGGAAGATCTGGTTCACCGAGTTCTCGGCACCGAAGCTCGTCATGTTCGTCAGGTAGACCTTGCCCAACGGGTTCACGCCGTGCAGGTAGTGCAGGTAGTCGGCGGCCGCGTTGGCCACCTGGTCGGCCGTGTGACGGCTGATGCCGTAGTAGCTCTCTTCAGCGAACAAGGTGCCGGCGTTGGCCTTCACCGCATTGCTGCCCCAGGTGTAGTCGCTGATGTAGGCGCGGTACGGGTCGGTCTGCGCGTCGACGGCGCCCCAGCCGCCGTAGTCGCTGCGGCCCCACAGGTCGAGATAGCGCGTGCGGATGGCCGAGGCCACGCTGGACGTGGCGCCGGACAGCGATGCGTAGTACAGCAGGTTGCGGGCATTGCCGGCATTGAAGGCCGACATGAACCACTGCGAGAACATCGGCGCTTCGGTGTAATGCGCATCGACGTAGTCGCGATACGCGGTGTCGCCCGTGGCCGCGAACAGCTTGATCGCCGCGAACAGGCGCAGTTCGGCGCGGCCCGCGTCGTCGGTCTCCTGCTGGCCGGCGCCCAGGCCGCTGGTGCCGCTGGCGGCGTCGTTGTTGCGGAAGGTGACGTTGGGGTTCGCCTGCGCCCAGCTCCAGGCGCGCTTGGCCCGCGACAACAGGTCGGCCGCGTAGGTGTTCATCGCCGCGTTGTTCAGGCTGCCGAAGACCTTGGCACCCTCGGCGTAGGCCGCAGCCGTCGCCAGCGTGGCGGAGGTGCTGGCGTCGCCGTAGTAGCTGGGCGCAGTGGCGGCCGACGGCGGGCTGGCGCCGGCCAGCCCGACGATGGACAGCACCGAACCGTCGCTGTTCTGCATGCGGACGAGGAAGTCCATGCCCCACTTGGCTTCGTCGAGGATGTCCGGAATGCCGTTGTACGACTCGGGGATGTTGAAGTCGTCGGTGAAGACGGTGGGGTTCTGGACGTAGGCGTCCATCAAGTCCTGCGCGTAAGCGGCGGCCCAGCTCGTGTACTTGTTCAGGTCGCCTGCGTCGTACCAGCCGCCGCGCAGGTCGCGCGCCGTGGCTGCATTGTTCTTGTCGAGGAATCGCCGCGCCTGCGGGTCCTGCCCGGCGTTGAGGTGGCTGGCTGCATCGGCCCAGCCGGCGCCGGCGTTGGACGCGCTCTTGGTCTGGCCGGCGCGCTGGTAATAGAACATCCGCACGGCCTGGATCAGCACGTTGCGGTAGACGTTGTCACCGATCTCGAAGCGTGCCGAGCGCTGGTTGGCCGTCGGGTCCACGATCTCGTAGGTGCCCGGCGTGGTGATCTGGCTGAAGTCGAAGGTCCACACCTGGTCGCCGGACGAGGCGTCGGTCTTCAGGCTGTTCCAGTCCTGCGGCCAGAAGGTGTACACGACGGAGCCGGTGGCCGAATTCACGACCTGCAACTGCTGCGGCCAGTAGCTCTGGTTGCTGTCATAGCCCACCTTGGGAAAACGCAGCACGGCCACCTTCCTGGCGTTGGTCAGGTAACCAAACTGGTCGACCATGATGAACTTGCCGGCATTCGATGCCATGGCAGGCCACACGCTGAAGTTGTATGTCTGGGTGCTCTTCGCGCCGCAACTGTTGACGTAGGTCGCCGTGGCGGTGCAGCTGGCGGTGAGCTTGAGGGTTTGCTCGCGCGACGTTCCCGATGCGCCGCAACCGCTCCAGGACCAGCTTCCGGAAACCGGCTGCGGCCCGAGCACGACCCGCGAGCCCGCGTTCAGCGTGGCCGAGGACTTGACGACCCAGGAGGTCGTGCCGTTGATGTTGAGATAGGGGGTGGTTGCCGTGGGTTGGCACGTTTGCGCCCACGCAGGCGCTGCCAACGCGGCGGCTGCGAGAAAAAGGACCTTGAGGTCCAACGCTGCGGTCTCGGTCGCAGTCGCCGATTTGATGAGGGCCATGATCAGTTTGTCTCCTGGAGGTCGACCTGCGTGGGCCGGACCTTGCCGATTTTTTTTGATCCCTTCTCGCACATTAATTCGGGGACTGTACGAAATAAATAGGCGTTAGCACTGGGTGGCGACGATGCATCAAGACGCCGTCATTCGGGCGTCAGGGTCCTGACGATTCGAGTTCCGCGCCTGGCATTCGCGTGAACGACGTTGCGCCGTTCGGCAGCCGGCCCGCGATGATCATCCCGAGCACCGTGTCTTCGTCGACGTCGGCGGTGCGGTAGGTGCCGACCGCGCGTCCGTTCTTCATCACGCACAGCCTGTCGCTCAGCGCGAACACGTCGGGCAGGTCGTGCGAGATGAGGATGATGCCCACGCCCTGCGTCTTGAGCATGCGCACGAGGTCGTGCACCATGCGCGTCTCCTCGGGGCCGAGCGCGGCGCAAGGCTCGTCCATGATCAGCACGCGTGCATTGAAGTAGAGCGCGCGCGAGATCGCCACCACCTGCCGCTGGCCCCCCGACAGCGAGCGCACCGGCACGTGGATGTTGTGGAAGTTCGGGTTGAGGCGCTTGAAGACCGCGCGCGCGGCCGCTTCCATCGCATCGTCGTCCAGCGTGCCGAAGCGCGTGAGCAGCTCGCGGCCGAGGAAGAGGTTGGTCACGGCGTCGAGGTTGTCGGCAAGGGCCAGCGTCTGGTAGATGGTCTCGATGCCCAGGGCCTGAGCCTGTGCGGGGCTTCGGATGTCGACCGCACGGCCATCGACGCGGATCTCGCCCGCGTCCTGCGGGAAAGCGCCGGCGAGGATCTTCATCAAGGTCGACTTGCCCGCGCCGTTATGCCCGAGCAGCGCGAGCACCTCGCCCGCGTGAACCGAGAGGCTCATGCCCTCGACCGCATGGACGCCGCCGAAGGCCTTGCTGATGCCATGCATCGAGACAAGCGGCGTCATGACAGCACCCCGCTCGCCGAGTACGGCGAGCGACCCTCCGAGAGGGCCGGGCCTTGCTTGGGGCGGCCCGGCGCGGCGGCCCGCGAAAGACAGGTGGACAGTGGATGGCTCATGCAACACGCTCCCCGGTGGCGCGCCGGAACAGCACGTCGAAGACCACGGCGACGATCAGCACCTGCCCGACGATGACCATGCGCCAGCCGATGGCCACGTCCAGCAGCAGCAGGCCGCCTTCGAGGAACTGGATCACCAGCGCGCCGAGCACCGTGCCCAGCACGCTGCCGCTGCCGCCCGACAGCGCCACGCCGCCGATCACCGCGGCTGCGATGACGTACAGCTCCTGGTTCGTGCCGAGCGAGTTGGTGCCGGCGTTCAATCGCGCCACCGCGACGATGGCCGCCACCGTGACCAGCACGGACAGCAGCAGGAACAGCTGCAGCATCACCCGGCGCACGGGGATGCCGACGAGCAGCGCCGCTTCGGGGTTGCCGCCGATCGCATAGACGTAGCGGCCGAAGCGCGTGCGCTTGACGATGAACGACATGACCACGACCACCCCGGCCCAGATCAGCACCGGCACGGGAATGCCCTGGCGCTCGGGCCGGTCCCCGATGCGGTAGGAACTCATCGCGGCGGCGAAGCCGATCGCCGCGACGCAGAACAAGGTGGTCGCGCCGATGTCGAACCACAGCGGCCGCGGCGCGAGCCCGTGGCCTTGCTGGCTGCGCCGGCGCTGCCAGGTGCGCGCGACCAGCCATGCCGACACGCCCATCGCGAGCAGCATGCTCGGCAGCGGGCCGATGGCGCCGTCCAGGCCGCCGCCGAGCATCAGGAAGAAAGGGTCGGTGACCGGCTGCGTCTTGCCCGATGCCACCAGGAAGGCAGCACCGCGCAGCGACATCAGCCCGCCCAGCGTCACGACGAACGACGCCACGCCGAGACCCGCAATCAGCCAGCCCTGGTAGAGCCCCACCGCGAGAGCGAGGGCCAGCCCGGCCGCGCTGGCCGCGGCCCAGTGCCAACCCTTCGTGTACATCAGGAACGCGATGAGCACGCCCACCAGGCCCATGGCCGAGCCGACCGAGAGGTCGATGTGGCGCGCGACGATGACCAGTGCCATCGCCGTGGCCACGATGCCCACCACCGCCGTCTGCTGCGCGATGTTGTAGAGGTTCTCGGCGGTGAAGAACTGGCCCGTCATCACATGGAAGACGAGCCCGAGTGCCACCAGCACCGCGGCCATGATCGACAACCGGAGGTCCTGCGGGCTGAGCTGCAGGCGTCGAAGCATCATCACTTGCAGGCGGGCGGTGCGTCGGCGGCATTCACACCGCGACAGACTTCTTCCTTGCTGATATGCCCGGCCTTGATGGCGACATCGAGGTTGGCGCGCGTGATGGGCACGGCCTTGAGGAACATCGCGTCCAACGTCAGCTTCTTCTCGCCGCCGGACCACTTCGTCGAGTTCGGCACCGGCTTGCCGGCGGCCATCGCCACGGCGGCGCTGGCGGCTTCGCGGCCGAGGTCGCGTGCGTCCTTCCACACCGAGACCGTCTGCGTGCCCAGCGCCACGCGGTTCAGCGCCGCGTGGTCGCCGTCCTGGCCCGACACCGGCACGCCCTTGAGCCCGCGCGCCGCGAGCGCCGCCACCACGCCGCCTGCGGTGCCGTCGTTGGAGGCGACCACCGCATCCACCTTGCCGCCGTTGCGCGTGAGGATCTGCTCCATGTTGCGCTGCGCCACCTCGGGCTTCCAGCCTTCGGTGTATTCCTCGCCCACGATCTTCACGTCGCCCTTCTTGATGGCCGCGTCCAGCACCTCCTGCTGGCCGGCGCGCAGGAAGTCCGCGTTCGGGTCGGTGGGCGAGCCCTTGATCATCACGTAGTTGCCCTTCGGTCTGGCGGCGAACACGCCGCGCGCCTGCATGCGGCCCACTTCCTTGTTGTCGAAGGTGATGTAGAACACGCCCGGCGCTTCGATCAGCCGGTCGTAGGCGATCACCGGGATGTTGCGCGCCTTGGCCTTGGCAATCGCCGGCAGGATCGCGTCCTTGTCCATCGCAAGCACGATCAGCACCTTGGCGCCCTTGGCGATCAGGCTGTCGATGTCGGCGAGCTGCTTCTCAGGCGAGCCTGCGGCGTCCGCGCTGGCGTAGGTGGCGCCGGACTTGGCCAGCTGGTCCTTGATGGCGCGCTCGTCGGTCTTCCAGCGCTCCTCCTGGAAGTTCGACCAGCTCACGCCGACGGTCTGGGCATGGGCGTGCATGGCGCCAAGGCCGAGGACCGCGGCGGCGAGCAGATGCAGGGCAGGTTTCTTCATGGCTGTTCTCCTGTGGGCAAGTGGATGGGGCAGTGCGAGTGGTACAGCGGGCTCAGGTGGAAACGGCAGGGTTGCCGTGGTAGCGAAAGCGACGCCAGCGAATCTCGCCAGCGCCGGCGGCGAACAACGCGATCCGCAGGCTCAGGAAGCCGCCGAACACGTTGTGGTGGAAGCCGGAGACTTCCCGCTGCCAGGAATGCTGTGTCCACTTCCTCCCGTCGAGCGAGGTGTGGATGGTGACCACGTTGTCGTGGTTGACGAGCTTCACATGCACGTTGCGCGCGTCGAAGGGCTGGCGCATCCAGCTCACTTCCTCGCGGTGATAGGTGAGCATCTGCCCCTTGCCGAAGCCGATGCCGATGAATGCGTTGGCGTCGTAGTACAGGCACAGGCCGCCTTGCGCGTCGCCGATCAGCTCCAGCTCGACCGACGCTTCATAGCTGCGGTCGCCCGGCAGGCAGGTGAGCGGGGAACAGTCGGCGGGCGAGCTGCCCTTGGCCTGCATGACGAGTGCATGGTCCTCGAAGCGAAGGCGGCGCATCTCGTCGGGGCCGGGCGCGAAGAAGCTCCATTGCAGGCCGAGCTTGCCGCCTGCGAATTCATCCGACAGCGCGATGCCAGCGGGGCCGGCCACGCCGCCACGGGGCTTGCGCAGCGGCGTCGCGAGCGTGCCGCCCTTGGCGCGGAACCAGCCGTCGCGTGTCCATTCGATCGGCTCCATCAGCGTCTGGCGGCCCAGCGTGCGAAAGCCGTTCTCGTAGCCGTGGTAGACCATCCACCAGTCGCCGGCCGGCCCTTCGACGATGCTTGCATGGCCGCGCGACCACCAGGGTTCGTCGGCGCTGGTGGTGCGCACGACGGGGTTGTGCGGGTCGTCTTCCCACGGGCCGTGGATGGACTTCGATCGCGCGACCGTCACCATGTGGCTGGTCGGCGGCCCCGAGGTGCCGCCGACCGCGGAGATCAGGTAGAACCACGCGCCGCGGCGAACGATCTTCGGCCCTTCGGGCGCGAACATCTCGACCACCCAGTCCTCGGGATAACGCCATGGCGTGTGCGCGTGTTCCAGCGGGCCGTCGGTGGACAGGCCATCGTCCGCGAGCCGCACGCGGCGGATGCCGTTGACGAAGAGGTAGCGCCTGCCATCCTCGCCGACCGCATGGCCCGGGTCGATGCATCCGGGCAGCTTGAGGTCGATCGGTTCGCTCCACGGGCCGCGGATGTCGTCGGCCCATACGACGAAGATGGCGATGCCCGCATCCTGCAGCACGGGGATGTAGATGTAGAAGCGCCCGCCATGCTTGACGAGGTCCGTCGCCCACACCGTGCCGATCGGCTGGGTGAGCGCGGCGGTGATCGGCGCCCAGTTGACGAGGTCGGTCGAATGCCAGATCACAGCGCCCGGGTAGGACCGGAACGACGAGAACGTCATGTAGTAGTCGGCGCCATCCTTCAGGACCGTCGGGTCCGGATGGTCACCCGGCACGATCGGGTTCTGGTAGGTGCCGTGTCCGAGGTCGGCCTTGCGCTGGCCATCGATGCCGTGGCCGAAGCGCGGCGCACGCGCGGGGGCCACCGCATTGACGGGGAGGGCAGGGATGGCCGCTCCCGCCAAGGCTGCAGTGAACAGCTTGCGTCGCGACAAGGAATCCATCTGCCGTTGCTTCAGTGAACCGCCGGGACGGTGACGACCACGATGGACTTGGGCGGCAGCACGAGCGTGAGCGGCGTCGCGCCGGATCCGGCGTCGTACGGCGCCGGCACCAGGGCGTTGGGTTGCGCGAACGTGTTGTGCGCGTCCATGGCAGCCGCGGTCAGGATGCGTCCGTGAGCCGTGCCGCTCAGGTTGGTGAGCACGCGCGCCGGCCGTTGCGGATCGAGGTTGACGAGTGCGAGCTGCACGCTGCCGTCTGCCGCGCGCGCCACCGACACATCCACCGCCGGCAGTTCGACGCCACCCTCAGTCCAGCTGGGCGACTGCAGCGAAGCCTTCAGCGGCGTTGCACCGCGGAACGGCTTGTACAGGTCGAACGCGTGGTACGTCGGCGTCAGCAGCATGCGTGCTCCGTCGGTCAGTGCCAGTGCCTGCAGCACGTTGACCATTTGCGCGATGTTCGCCATCTTCACGCGCTCGGTGTGGCGGTGAAAAGCGTTGAAGGATACTGCTGCGACCAGCGCATCGCGAAGCGAATTTTGTTGCTGCAGGAAGCCGGGATGGGAACCGGGCTCGGGGTCGTACCAGGTGCCCCATTCGTCCACGTACAGGGCGATGCGCTTGGCCGGATCGTGCTTGTCCATCAGGCGGCTGACGGCCTCGATACGCGGCTCGATGCCCATCGCACTCTTGAGCGTCTTCGCCCATTCCTGCGCATTGAAGCCGGTGGCGCTGCCATGCTTGGACCAGTCGCCCGGCATGGTGTAGTAGTGCAGCGTCAGCGCATCCATGTGCGGCCCGGAGCGTTCCATCAGCGCCTCGACCAGGTGGTCGTTGCCCTGGCCGTCACCGGAGGCCACGCGCACCACCGGCGCATGCAGGAAGGTTTCGTATTGGTTGTGCAGGTCGGACTGGTATTCGGGGCGCATGTTGCCGCCGCAGCCCCAGCTCTCGTTGCCGATGCCGAAGTACTTGACCTTCCAGGGTTTCTCGCGGCCGTTGCGGCGGCGCTCTTCGGCCAGGGCCGACTTGCTGTCGGAGGTCATGTACTCGAGCCACTGGCCCATCGCGCGCGGCGGCATGGAGCCCATGTTGCCCGCGAGGTAGGCCTCGCTGCCCATCTGCTCGACGAGGTCCATGAACTCGTGGGTTCCCACGCTGTTGGGCTCGATCACGTTGCCCCAGATCTTGTTCAGGCGGGCAGGGCGCTTCGAAGGCGCACCGATGCCGTCACGCCAGTCGTAGTCGTCGGCGAAGCAGCCGCCCGGCCAGCGCACCACCGGCACCTGCAGCCGGCGCAGGGCACCCACCACGTCATTGCGCCAGCCGCGCGTGTTGGGGATCTTCGATTCCGGGCCCACCCACAGCCCGCCGTAGATGCCGGTGCCCAGGTGCTCCGCGAACTGGCCATAGACCTCGGGCTCGATGCGCGGCCCGGCGGTCTGCGCCGTGATGGTGAGACGCACATCGACGGGTTCGGCGGCAACAGCCATGGTGTGGACGGTCATTGCAAGCGTTGCGGCATGCAGAAGGTGGGAAGGTTTCATGGGGAGCTTGGATCGTTTGGAAGTGCGGATGTGTTCGGGGTCGGTCCAATCAGGCGGGGACGTCTCGCGCGCCCTTGAATGTTCAAGGGCCGCGGCATCGCTGCCGCGGCCCGGTCGGACCTTCGATCAGGGCCGCGGCACTGCTGCTGCGGCTGTCTCGACCACGGGGTCAGAACTCGTAGCGCCCCGTCAGCTGGAAGCTGCGGCCCGGGTAGAACCAGGCGCGGCCCATGTCGCCGATGTGCTGCTGCTGGGTCTGGCGGATGACGACGTCGGTGAGGTTCGTCACGCTGAACGACACGTTGAACGCATCGTTGAAGCGGTACGACATGCCGGCGTCCCACTGGCCAGTGGCCTCCTGCCAGGTCGGCAGGCCCCAACCCACGTCCTGGGCACCCGGACGAGCCGGATCCGCGCTCGTCGCGTCGGTGCCGCGCGTGCCGTTGGCGTCGGCCGACTGCAGGAAGCGGCTGCGCCAGCTGTAGGCCAGGCGCATCGACAGCGGACCACGGTCGTACATCAACGTGAAGTTCAAGGCGTTCTTGGACATGTACGGCAGCGGCAGGTCATTGAACGGCAGGCCGTTCGTGTCGCATCCATACACGTGCAGGCTGGCGTTCGAGTTGGCACTGCCCGCATCGCAGTACTGGTTGCTGTACTGCTTGTAGAGCGTCTGCTTCGCGTCGATGAAGGTGTAGTTCGCCGAGACGCCGAAGCCCTTGGCCCAGTCAGGCAGCTTGTCCTGCAGGAACGGCACCTTGTCCAGGTAGGTCATGCCCGCAACTTCGAAGCCCGAGACCTTGGCTTTTGCGACGTTGTCCGGACCGGTGATCGCAAACGTCTGCGGGTTGCCCCCCTGGCTGTTGAACGTGCGGGTGTAGATGGTGTTCATCATGATGTCCTTGACATCCTTGTGGAACACCGTGCCGGTGATCGACTGCCCGTCACGCGGGTACCACTCGAGCGCGAGGTCGTAGCTGTTGGCCATGGTCGGCTTGAGCTTGACGTTGCCCTTGTTCTCCCCCGTGTAGGCCACCGTGTTGTTGGCGCTGTTGTAGTCCTGCTTGAGCGTCACGTACTCGGTGAGCTTGTCGAAGCTGGGCCGGTTCATGCCTTGCGACATGGCCAGGCGGCCTTGCAGGTTCTTTGCCAGGTCCACCTTGAGGTTCAGCGAGGGCAGTGCCTTCAAGAAGGTGTGCTCGATGTCCAGCGGCCGAGCGATCTTGTCGAAGCGCGGCAGATCCGGAGGCGTGGTCGAGCTGTACTGCGGGTCCAGGAGCTCGTAGCCGTGGGAGACGGCTCTCGTGCGCACGACGCGCACGCCGAGGTTGCCTTCGACCGGGTACTTCCAATCGTCGAAGCCGAAACGCAGCGTGCCGTAGATCGCCTGGGTCTGCTCGGCCTGGGAACTGCTCTTTTCCGGGTTGCCGTCGTATACGAGCGGGTTGAGCGCGAAGGAGTCCTTCTGGCAGTTGTCGGGCGGGGTGCCGTCGGCGCGCGCCTTGTCCAGGCACATCTGATAGCGCTGGTCGCGGATCACCTGCTGGTACGCGTTCGGATAGTCGTGGACGAAAGCCTGGGTCGGGAAGACGACGTTGGGCAGTGTGCCCACCTTGCCGCGGTAGAAGTTGCCGTAGTTGAACAGCTCGGTCGGGATCGCGTAGTTCGAATCGCCCATGTAGGCGAAGTTGCCGCGTTGCCAACCGGTGGCCGGAGTCGAGGGCGGGACCTGGCCCGGGGTGACGTTGTCGCGCACACCCCATGGCTCGGCCACGGACCTCCACGTGTCGCCGGTGGCGTCGTAGTGGTTGGCGGTGCGGTAGGTCAGGCGCGTGCCGAAGCGGAAGTCACGAAGGACGGGATGCTCGAAGCGCAGCTTGGCATCGGCCTTCCACGCATAGAGGTCCGCATCGGCCTTGCTCGCGCCGGGCATGACATGGTCGACGAAGTAGTTCGCCGGGTTGGCAAGGAAGTCCGTCGCGGCCTGGTTGAAGCCGATGCGCACGGGGGAGGTGCCCGAGGCATCGACGTTCATCCCCGGCGAGAAGGTGGCCAGCGCAATCATCGAGCCGAAGCTGTCGTTGGTCGCATGCACCCATTGCAGGTCGTTCTGGACGCTCCAGCGGTCGTTGATCGCCCACTTGAAGTTCCACGCCAGTTCCTGCGTTGCCGACTTCCGGTCAGAGAAGCCGGCATTCGCGTTGAACGGAATGCCGCCAGCGAGGAACTTGTTCGCACCCTTGCTGCCCGGCATGGACATGTCGCCCGACTGGAACACGCCCGCATCGTCATAGACGCCGTTCTGGACGACGATCTTGTACGGCGAGGCGCCGTAGTTGCCTCCCATGTCGAGGAAGGTGGCCGTCTCGGTCTCGCGCTGGCGCGAGGCGGAGCCGAAGTACGTCAGCGCCGACTGCATGTCGTTCTTCTTCCACTGCAGCGCAGCGTAGAGTCCCTCGCGGTCGGTTTCGCCGGTGTTGGTGCGCCACGACGCGCCGGCGGGGATCCACGCGGTCTTGCCGGGCAGGAGGTCCGTGCGCGGGTAGTAGGCACCCAGCTGCAGCGTCTCGTTCTGGTAGGTCGAGCGGTTGTGCGCCACGTCGACCAGCACGCCCCAGTGGCCCGATTCCGCGTCCCACTGGTTGGTGAACAGCGCCGAGATGCCGGGCGAGTGCTTGCCGGACACCTGCGCGTAGTTGTCCTGCAGGCTGAGGACGCCCTTGCGGCCCTTGAAGTCGAAGGGCAGTGCCGTGCGAAGGTTCACGAGGCCGCTGATGGCGCCTTCGACGAGTTCGGACGACGGGTTCTTGTAGACGTCCACGCCGGCCATCAGTTCGGGAGGAATGTCACCCCAGCTCAGTTCACGGCCCGGCCAGCCGGCCGAGAAGGACTCGCGGCCGTTCAGCGTGGACGAACCCCAGCTCAGGCCGCGCACGCTGATGCCCGAGCCTTCGACCGAGAAGTGTTCCGGGTCACCGCGCGAGCGGTTGCGGTCCATGGTGACGCCAACGACGCGCTGCAGCACTTCGGTGATCGACTTGTCCGGCAGCTTGCCGGCTTCCTCGGCTTGCACCGAGTCGACGATTTCTTCCGCGTTCTGCTTGAGTTTTTGCGCCGACTGCAGCGCAGCCCGCTGGCCGGTCACGACCACCGGCGCCAGGGGCACGGGGTCGGTGCTCTGCGCATACACCGCACCTGCGGCGAGCAGGAGTGCCTGGGCTACGGCTCCCGAAATGGCCGTTCGCTTGAACTGTCTCATCAGCTTGTCTCTCTTTGGTTGTAGTGGGTCGGCGGCGTGATCACTGGACGGTGATGGGGCCGAAGACGAGGATGTCGCTGCTCAGCGTGTAGGCCGCATCGGTGGTGCCGGGCAGCGAACCGTCGGCATTCGGCGTGGGCCGCTTGAAGTTCAGCGAGCCGGGGCTGAACATGAGTGAGCGGATGCCGTTGGCGCGAATCTCGGCGAGCGCGGCGGCCTTGGACTCGGCCGAAACACCCCAGTCGAACATCCAGCCTTCGGTCTGCGGCAGGTCGGCGCTTTCACACTTGTCGGTCACTGCGAACTCGCTCAAGGGAATCAGGTAGCCGGCCGGTGCGGCGGACTTCGGATGCAGGTGAGCCGAAACAGTCACGTAGCAGTCCGAGTTGTCGGATGCCTTCTTCAGCAGGTGGTTGGTCTTGATGCGCACGAACAGGTCGCCGCCTCCGTCGAACAACGTCTGGTTCTGGGCCAGCGAGACGAACAGCGAGTTCTCGGTCGTCACGTCGAACGGCATCCAGTCGAAGCTGGAGATGTTTCCGGAGCCATCCTTGACGCCTTTGCGAGGTGCGCCGATCTCGAAGTTGTAGTACGACCACCAGCCATCGGTGGTGCCCTTCCAGTCGGTGTTCGACGCTGGCTTGATGTCAAGGCCAAACATCGTGATGCCCGGCGTCACAACCAGGTTGCAGTACGACGGCGTCGCGCCACCGCACCAGCTGGCGATCGGAACGCCGGCGGAGGTGTTGATCTCACCGAACTCCGTCGTGCGACTCCTCGCCATGTCGAAGCCCGTCGCGAAGAAGCGCGGGTCCACGCTCACCGACAGGTTCTCGGTCGAGCCGCCGGCGCTGGACAGGGTCACGCTGCAGCTGCCCTTGGCGTTCAGGCGAAGCTCGTTGCCGACGACCGTGCACACCGTCGGCGTGGTGCTCGCGTAGCTGAGGGCGTTGCCGCTGGCGTCGGCCACGTCGAGCGCGACCGTTTGTGTCTTGCCCAGGGACTGGACGACGAAGGGCGGGTTCGGCCCGACCGCGATGATCGCCGCGCTGGTCATTGCGGCATGGTTGGCATCCGCGGGCGCGGTCACGGAGAGTTGGCAAGCACCTTCCGCGAGGACAGTCAGCGCGTTGCCGCTGACTGTGCAGACCGTGGGCGACAGGGAGGCGTAGGTCGCCGCAACACCACCGTCGGTGTTGGCGGACAGCGTGACGGTTTCGGTGCTCGCACGCAGCACGATGCCGACCGGCAGCACCGGAAGCTGCGCATGCTTGAGCACATTGAACAGCTGGCTCGTGTCGTCCGCTGCAGCCCACTGCACGCCATCGGCGGTGGTGCCGCCGCCCTGGCTCGCGACCACCAGGCATTCACCCGCGCTGATGACGGTGAGCTGGTCGCCGGAGACCGTGCACGTGGTGGGCGTGCCGGAGCGGAACGCGATCGGCAGGCCGGAAGACGCCGTCGCGGTCAGCGTCACGGGGCCGTTGAGCAGCGTCGCGCCGCCCGGGTACTTGAAGTTGATGCTCTGCAGCCGGCCTTCCGAGCCGCCGCCACCGCTGCCACCGCCGCCACAGCCGGCGATGAGTGCGCTGCAGGCCAGGGCGGCCGCGGACAGTCGAAGAGGAAAGGTGATTTGTCTCATGTCTGTTCTCTTGTGTCGGTCGGCTGGGTGATGGCCGCCTGGATGCGATCAATCCGTTGATCACCCGGATCAGGATCAGTGCGATATGTCGCTATATCGGAAATATTAGTTTGGACGATGAACGAAATAAGAGAGGTAAAACACCTAGGCCCGACGATGAATTTCCCGGGGTCTACGGAAGTGCGTCGCCTGACAGCGCTGTCCGACCATTGGTGCCAAGCGTCAAGGCCTTCGCACGCGCTCCATGCCGCAGAACGATCGGCGTGCCGCTGCGGCCGCGCAGCGTGACGCCTGTCACGCTGCCCTGGGCCCAGCGGATGTCCATGTCGATCCCGCCGCGCACGCGAACGCCGCGCAGCTCTCCTTCGCTCCACGCTTTCGGCAGCGCAGGCAGCAGGTGGATCTCGCCGCCCCACGACTGCACGATCATCTCGAGGATGCCAGCCGCGCCGCCGAAGTTGCCGTCGATCTGGAACGGCGGGTGCGAGTCGAACATGTTCGGGTAAGTGCGTACCGGTCCGAGCAAACCCTGAAGAATCGAATGCGCGCGCTCGCCGTTGCCAAGACGCGCCCACAGCGCCAGGCGCCATGCGGTGGCCCAGCCGGTGGACTGGTCGCCGCGGGTGTCCAGCGTGTGCATCGCAGCCTGTGCCAGCACCGGCGTGTCGCGCACGTTGATCTGCCCGCTCGGGTACACCGCATACAGATGCGACACGTGCCGATGGCGTTGATCCGTCGCGCCCGCGTCCCAGTCCTCGAGCCATTCCTGCAGCTGCCCTTGCGCGCCGATGCGGTCGGCCGGCAAGCGCTCGCGCGCGACGCGAAGCTCGCGAGAGAAGTCGTCGTCTGCATGGCCCAGCAACGCATGCGCGCGCAGGGTGTGATCGAAGAGGTCGCGCAGGATCTGCCGGTCCATCGCGGGCCCCGCGCACAGCGCGACGCCCAGGTGGTGATCGTTCTCCGGAGAGATCGACGGTGAGGTGACGAGTCCCCGGCCCTTCGGGTCTTCCACCAGCGTGTCGAGGAAGAAAAGCGATGCACCCTTCAGCAGCGGATACAGGCGCCGCAGCACCGCGGGATCGGGCTGGTATTCATGCTGGTCCCACAGCGTGTTGCACAGCCATGCGCCGCCGCAGGGCCACAGGCCCCACTGCGGCCCATCGATCGGAGCGGTCGCGCGCCACAGGTCGGTGTTGTGGTGCGCCACCCAGCCGCGCGCGCCATAGCAGGTGCGCGCCGTGCGCGCGCCGGTGATCGAGAGGTCCTCCACCATGCGCAGCAGAGGCTCCACGCATTCGGCGAGGTTGGCCGGCCCCGCGGGCCAGTAGTTCATCTCGGTGTTGATGTTGATCGTGTACTTGCCGCCCCAGGGCGAATGGTTGCCTTCGTTCCAGCGACCTTGCAGGTTGGCCGGCTCGCTGCCGGGGCGCGACGACGAGATCAGCAGGTAGCGTGCGTACTGCACGTACAGCGACGCGAGGGCGGGCTGCACTTCGGTGTCCGCCGCGTAGATGCGCTCGTTGGTGGGCCGCGCGTCGCGCTCGCCGCTGCCGATGCGCAGCGACAGGCGGCGGAACAGTGCGCGGTGCGACTGCAGGTGCCGCTGCCTGAGCGTTTCGTAGGGCATGCGCGATGCGGTGTCCGTGCGGCTGCGCACGGCGGCCACCGGGTCGCCGCTCACGTCGTCGAAGCGCACGTGGCTTGTCGCCGCAGCCACCAGCAGGGTGAGCGTTCGCGCGCCGCGCACCTCGATGCGATCACCGTTCACCGCAACGTGGCCGTCGCTGATGGCCTTCACGCGCAATGCGTAGCGCAAGGCCGATGCGATGCCGGCGTCGGCGATGTTGCGGCCCTGGATCAGCATCGCAGCATCGCCGTCCGGTGTGATCGCCAATGTCGATGGCCGCTGCACTTCGTTCAGCGACTCGCGTGCATCCCATGCAGCACCCACCAGCCGCACCGCGCCCGTCTTGCGGTCGTCGGTCTTCGCGCCGTAGTCGGCATCGCCCGGGTGGCGGTGGCCGATGTCGAGATCGAATCGTCCGCCCCGTGCCGACAGGCGGATCACCAGCACCTGGTCAGGCTCGCTGCAGAACACCTCGCGGGTGTGCCGCACACGGCCGTCGGCGAACCTCGCGGTGGCTGTCGCGCTGTCGAGGTCGAGCCAGCGGCGGTAGCCGGCTGTGGCTTGCAGGCCCCGGGTGTCGAGGAAGAGGTCGCCCGCGGTGCCGTAGGGCATCTGCACCAGGGGCTTGGCCATCATCGTCTTGCCGGCGAGTTCCGAGGCCTCATGCCATCGGCCTTCGTCGAGCAGGGCGCGCACGCGCGGCAGCGCCTGCAGCGCCTCGGGGTTGTCCGGCGTGTACGGGCCGCCGCCGAAGAGCGTGTCGATGTTGAGCTGCACGCGTTCCTGCGCGACGCGGCCGAACACCATCGCGCCGAGGCGGCCGTTGCCCACCGGCAGCGCCTCGACCCACGGGCCGGCCGGCTGCTCGTACCACAGCGAAAGATCCTCCCGTCCGTCGCGCTCGGTCGCTTGCACCTTCGCGCTCGCGAGACCGGGAAGGGCCAGTGCAACTCCGGCACCGGCGAGGAAGCGGCGCCGTCCGTTCATGCGAGGCCCGGCCCCCTGATCTTCAGCGCCACCGCGACCGAGCCGGCCAGGCCTTCGGGCAGCTTCACTTCCAGGCCCTTGCGGCTGCGCGTGAACGTGAGGTTGTCGCTGGAGCCGACGGCCTCGACGCGTTCGATCGCGCCGGGTGCGAGCGCCGAGTCTTGTGCGAGCGAGGCGATGCGCAGCACGCCGCTGCGGGGCCAGCCGAGCGCGATGGCGTACAGCGCGCCGTCCTTGGTGGTGAAGCGGAAATCTTCCGCCGTGAACGATTGCGCCTGGCCTTCGCTGAACATGCCCCCGGTCACGCGCGTCGGCCCTTCGCCGAAGCTGCGCCACGGCCGCGTGCCGTGGATGGCCTCGCCGTTGCGGCCCATCCAGGCAGCCATCTCGTCGAGGAACTTGTGCTCATCGGCGTCGATGCTGCCGTCGCCGCGCACCGGGATCGAAAGCAGCAGGTTGCCGTTCTTGGAGACGATGTCCACCAGGCGGTGGATCACGCTCGCGGCCGACTTGTAGTGGTGGCCCTCGAAGACGCCGCGGTTGTAGTGCCAGTCGCCGATGCAGGTGCAGGTCTGCCAGGGCAGGGGCTCGATGCCGTCGCGCTGGCCGCGCTCGACGTCCTCGACCAGCCCCGCCCGGCGCTCGGGCGGGAGCACCTTGCCGTTGACCACGGCCTCCAGCTTGCCGCCGTTCCAGGCCATGCTGGCGTTGTAGTAATGGGCGGTGATGTCCAGCCCCGCCTGGCCGAGTGGCAGGCCGGTGTCGTCGAAGTACACCAGGTCGGGCCGGTAGCTGTCGATCAGGTCGCGTGCGCGCAGGAACCACTGGCGCACGAACGCCGGATTGCCCGCCGGCGGCTTCTCGTCCCACGCCCCGGTGTTGCCGTCGTGCCATTCGTTGCCGGTGCGGATGGTGGTGATGCCGTCGGGCATCACCATGTTGCGGCCGGTGTAGAGATCCTGCGGGTCCAGGCCTTCCCACCAGGTGCCCTTGCCGTCGGCCTTGGTGAGGCGATACGCGTCGTAGCGCTGGCCGGCGAGCGGCCCTTCGGGGTCGTAGCCGTAGGCGGTCTGCAGCCAGTGCCACGCATGCGCCGAATGGTTGCTCACGCCGAAGCGCAGGCCCTTGGCGCGCGCCACCTTCGCCCAGGTGCCGACGATGTCGCGCTTGGGGCCCACGCGCACCGAGTTCCAGGCGTGGTACTTGGAGTCGTAGGCGTCGAAGTTGTCGTGGTGGTTGGCGAGCGCGACGAAGTACTTCGCGCCGGCCTTGGCGTACAGGTCCATCAGCGCCTCGGGCTGCCACGCGTCGGCCTTCCAGCGGTTCTGCATCTCCATGAAGCCGACCTTGGTGGGGTGGCCGTAGGTGCGCAGGTGATGGTCGTACTGCCAGTTGCCCTGCCGGTACATGTTGCGCGCGTACCAGTCGCCCATCTCGGGCACGCACTGCGCGCTCCAGTGGGCCCAGATGCCGAACTTGGCGTCGCGGAACCAGTCGGGCGTGCGGTAGTTGTCGACGAGCGACGCCCATGTGGGAGCGAAGGTGGCGGGCGCAGCAGCCTGCGTGGACTGGACGCCCAGCGCGCCGGCTGCCGTGGCGGCCTGGATGAAGGAGCGCCTCGTCAGGCGAGCGCCAGTGTCTCTTTCGTCGTTGTGCATGCTTGCTTCAGGTTGCGAGGAGCAGTGGATGCCGGCGAGCACCGTGCCCCGTTGGGGAACTGGCGTCGTCGTCGTCCGGGCTCCCGCTCATCGCGGGGACCATGGCGCCCTGCCGGAGCGCCCATGCACATGCTTCGCGTATGCATCAGAAATGATCGCATCAACGAGGTATGTCAGACTTCTGATGACGCCGCTATATCGTTACTTTGTCGCGTCGACCATGGATTGCTCGGGTCGGGACAACCCCGAGTGGCCGCCCAGGAAGGGGGCCAGGCGCTACTTCGCGGCGCCGACGATCGCGGCGATCACGTCCGGAAATGCCTGCTCGCCGGTGGCGCGGTTGAACAGCCCCATCTCCAGGTCGGCGGTGTAGCCGTTGTCCCAGTACACCGGCACGAGCCCGTGCTGGAAGGCGGACCTCGTGATGACCTGGTCCCAGTACTTGCGGTAAGTGCCGGCGGCATCGAACTTGGCGCGCTGCATCGCGCCGTATTCGCCCAGCAGCACCGGCACGCCCTTGTCGATGAAGGCGGTCTTCATCTTCTGGAATTGCGCGTCGGCGAATGGCTCGTTGGCCCAGGTCTCGGTGGCCGCCGGGTCGGTGGCGATCGAGCCCCACTGCCAGATCTTGCTGCCGGGGTTGATCGTGAAGTTGAACGGGTCGTAGTAGTGCACCTCCATGAACAGCCGGTTGGCCGTCGTGTCGATGGGCAGGGTGGCGTTGCAGCTCGTTGCGGCGTTGATGCCGGTGTTGAAAGCTTGCACGACCAGGTGCCGCTTCGCGTTGTTGCCGCCGGTGGCGCGCACGGTCTTCACGAAGAGCTGGTTGAAGCCGTTCTGCACGCTGCAGTACTCGGCGGTCGGCGGGTTGTAGTCGCCGTCGACCATGACTTCGTTGGTGCCGGCGAACAGCAGGTGATCGTCGGCATCCTTGAACGCATTGGCGATCTGCGTCCAGTAAGTCGCCAGGCGCGCGTTCGCCATGGGCTGCTGTTTGAAGGTGGGCTGCAACCAGCCGCCGTCCCAATGGACGTTGATGATCGCGTACAGCCCGGCGTTGTGTGCGTAGCCCACCACTTCCTTGACGCGCGCCATCCACTGCGGACTGATGTTGTCGCCGGCGTCGGCATACATCTTCCACGCGACCGGAATGCGCACGCTCTTGAAGCCCGCGGCCTTCACCGCGTCCATCATCGCCTGCGTCACTTTAGGGTTGCCCCAGGCTGTCTCGGAGAAGTTCTTGCTGCCCCAGACATACGGCTTCTTGGCGTCGATCGCTTCCAGCGCGTTGCCCAGGTTCCAGCCGGGCGACATCTCCTTGGAAAGCTGCAGGCTCGTGATGTCGCGCATGCCGTTCGATGCACTGCTGGAACTGGCCGGCGTGGAGTCGCCGGCCGCGGCAGTGGCGCCTGCGCCGCAAGCGGCCGCGCAGGTGGCGACGAGCAGCGATCGCATCATTCGCGAGACGAACAGGTGGAGGGCTTGTTTCATCGCTTCGCTAGGGTTGGTTGCCTGGGTGTCAGACCTTGCCGCGGCGGGCTTCCAGCGCAGCGCGGATCTCATGCATGCGTGTCGCCGTCAACGGAAAGCGCAGGATCGCCACGAGCGCCACCACCAGGCCGATCACGGGGATGGCCGACAGCAGGATGCGGATCATGAAGATCGCGTGCTCGCTTTGCACCGGGATCTTCGAGTCGAAGCCGGTGAACTGCAGGATCCAGCCCGAGGCGCCGACGCCCAGGGCAATGCCGACTTTGGAGATCCACGACTGGCAGGCCGAGAACGAACCTTCTCGCCGCTGGCCGCTCTCCAGCTCGTCGTAGTCCACCACGTCGGCGAGCACCGATCCGTACAGCGTCCAGAAGCCGGCACCGGTGAAGGCCACGAAGCCGCAGGCGAACAGTTGCAGCACCGGACGTGCCGGGTCATACAGCCACCAATCGCCGATGAATGCGCAGATGGCGAGTGAGAGGACGGATGCCAAGCCTGCGCGCTTGCCGAAGCGGTGAGCCAGCCGATTGAAGAATGGAATGCCCAGCAAGCCGAATGCCATGCCGGCTCCGCCCATCGCGGTGTTCCACTTCGTGCCCAGTGCCACATCGCCCTTGCACACGTAGTAGATGGTGGCGTAATAGCCGAGTGCACTCACCATGGCCGTGCCCAGGCCATAGGCGAGGTTCATGATCACCAGTGTGCGGAAGGGCCGGCATTTCAGGGTCCGACCGAGCGTGTCCGAGAACGCGATCTTGGGTTGCTGTCGCTTGACCAGGTTCTCGTAGTAGCGCTCACGCACCAGGAAGAAGATCAGGATGGATGCCACCACCATGATGGTGCCGAGGATCGTGCAATAGGTCTGCGCGCCCCTCAGGATGTCGGGCTTGCCGTTGGCGTCATTGAAGATTGCGAGCGTCGTGAACTGCGCCGCGGCGAACATCGCCAGCTCGGGGAGCTTCTGGATCGCATTGCGGATCGACATGACGTTGGTCCGCTCGTGATAGTCGGGCGTCATCTCCGAACCGAGGCTCACCCACGGCATGTTGAAGCAACTCATGATCGGCACGAAGAGGATCGTGGAGACGAGCATGAAGATGAAGTACTCACTGTCGCTCCAGCCGCGGCCGACCGCGAACAACAGCGGCAGCCCGACGCCAGCCAGCACCCCGCCGACCAGGATGAACGGCCGCCGCCGCCCGAAGCGCGTGCGCGTGTTGTCCGAGACCCAGCCGAAGATGGCATCGGATGCTGCGTCGACGCCAACCTTCACCATCTGCACGGTGGAGATCAGGCCGGGCGCGACGCCCAGGAACACGTTGAACACGTGGAAGGCCAGCCCCGGGTAAAGCCAGTGCCCCCACATGTCCAGGAATGCTCCCAGGCCCCAGCCGACCTTCTGGGACATCGGCAGGCGGTCGGGCGCCGGTGCCGGCGCGGCAGCGGTGCTGGTGGTGTTGGCTAGGCTTCGCATGGCAGGGGCTCCTGGTGAAACGGTCAGACGACGGTGCGCGTGCGCATCACTTCGGCGTAGTAGCGTGCCGACAGCTTGGGCGTGCGCTGGAGCGTCTCGTAGTCGCAGTGCACGATGCCGAAGCGGCGCTCGTACCCGTCTTCCCACTCGTAGTTGTCGATGAACGACCAGAGGAAGTAGCCGTCGATCGGCACGCCGTCGGCGATGGCGCGGTGCACCTCGCGCAGGTGGTTGCGCACATAGTCGCGCCGGTGCAGGTCGAACACCTCGCCGTTGACGACCTGCTCGTCGTTGTAGCCGCAGCCGTTCTCGGTGATGAAGATCGACTGGTGGCCGTAGAGCTCATGGCACATGCGCGAAGCCCAGTAGATGGCTTGCGGCACCAGGTTGAGCCAGGGGCTGTCCGCACGCGGGTAGTTGGGCGGCAGGGCCAGCGCCTCGTAGGGCTCGCCATTGCGCCCGGCGCGCACGTAGGTGGCGGTGTAGATGTTCAGGCCCAGGAAGTCGGTGGGCAGGCAGATCAGATCGAAGTCGCCTGCCTGCACCTTCGGCGCGTCGGCGCCCACGCGGTCCAGGTAGGCCTGCGAGTAGCCGCCTGCGCTGATGGCGCCCAGCAGATGCTCGTTCTTGTCGAAGAACCAGGCCTTCGCAGCGGCGATGTCGGCCGGCGTCTCGGTGACGGGCACGCTGACGTCGCAGTTGTCGGTGAGGCCCACGCGTGCGCCCGCGCCGCCGAACTCGCGCACGGCACGCACCGCGTGGCCATGTGCCAGCAAGGCATGGTGGTAGGTCTGGTTCACCACCGCCGCGCTTTCCTTGCGGCCCGGCGCCTTCGTGCCGATGCCGTAGGCCAGCCACGTGAAGCAGCGGATCTCGTTGAGCGTGATCCAGTTCTTCACGACGCCGCCGAACGCCTTGACCACGGTGTCGGCATAGCGTGCGAAGGCGTGCACTGTCTCGCGCGAGGTCCAGCCGCCGCGGTCTTCCAGGGCCTGCGGCAGGTCCCAGTGGAACAGCGTGACCCACGGCGTGATGCCGTGGCGCGCCATGCTCTCGAGGACGCGCTTGTAGAAGTCGATGCCTGCCTGGTTCAGTGCGCCGTCGCCGTCCGGGTAGATGCGCGGCCAGGCGATCGACAGGCGGTAGTTCTTGACGCCGAGCGATGCCATCAGCGCGAAGTCTTCGTCGAAGCGGTGGTAGTGGTCCACCGCGATGTCCAGCGTGTCGCCGTTGGCCACCTTGCCGGGAATGCGGCAGAAGCGGTCCCAGATGGATTCGCCCTTGCCGTCGGTGAAGGCGGCGCCTTCGATCTGCGCCGAGGCGGCCGCCACGCCGAAGACGAACGAGGTCGGGAACGGGCTGGAGTAGGTGAAGTCGTTGTTCATGGTGAAAGGCAGGTTACTGCGACAGCAGGCGTTGCAGGGTGGGGTCCATGGCCTGCGCCCAGAGGGCGTAGCCCTTGTCGTTGGGGTGCAGGAGGTCGGGCATCACGTCCTTGGACAGGGTGCCGTCCCGGTTCGTGAGAGAGGTGTTGATGTCGAGGAAGTACACGTGCCGGCCGTCGTCGAGGCCCTTGATCAGGCCGTTCACGCGCTCGTTGATCTGGCGCAGTGGGCCCGTCGGCTTCTCGTCGCGCGGGAAGACGGCGAGCAGCAGCACTCGGGTGTCGGGCAGGCGTTGGCGCAAGTCCTCGACGATGCGGCGAATGCCAGCAGCGGTGGTGAGCGGATCTTCCTGCCGGTTGCCGGTGTTGTTGGTGCCGATCATCAAGACCGCCACCTTGGGGTTGATGCCATCGACCTCGCCGTGCGCGAGGCGCCACAGCACGTTCTCGGTCTGGTCGCCGCTGAAGCCCAGGTCCAGCGCGTTGTACTTCTTGAAGTAGCGGTCCCACACCGCCCGGCCGGGGTCTTCCCAGCCATGGGTGATGGAGTCGCCGATGAAGACGACCTGCGGGCTCAGGCCGGCCGCCTTGAGCTGGCGAATCTCGTCGAGCTTCTTCTCGTGCCGGCTCATCCACCAGTCGAGCGACCACACCTGCGTGAGCGGGGCGGGGGTGACGGATTCGGTGCGGTAGTCGGGGCAGTCGGCATTGGGCTTGCCGTTGCGCACGATCTTCACGTTGGCCACAGACACCTCGCCGCTGCCGCTGCTCTCCACCACGAATGGCTGCGTGACGGCGCTGAAGTCATTGCCGTCGCGGGCGAAGCATTGCAGCGAGAAGGACAGGTGCTTCCAGCCGGTGCCTTGCAGCGCGCGCGACTCCACCACGTAGGGCAGCTTGCGCCCGCAGTCGGGGCCGCAGGCGATCGCAAAGGTCAGGCCGGCATGGGCCATGTCGAGTGCCTCGACATCGAACTCCACCGTGCCGCCGGCCAGCCACGGGCGCAGATCCATGGGCTTGTTCGCCACCAGGCGCAGGCTTGAGAACCAGGCGTTCTTCCACTGCATGGTGAGTGCGTCGCCGGTGGTGTTCTTGCTGGAGCGGCGGATGCTGGCCTGGTTGTCGGGCGCACCGGCCTTGTCGGGCATCGACAGGTTGACCGAGAGGCCGGAGAGGTCTCGCTGGCCCGCAGCGCCCGCCAGTTGCACGTGCAGGTTGGCCTGCGGCTCGCCCGTGTACAGCACCAGTTCCTGGGCGCCCCCGTACTTCAGCATGGCGCAGGCTGGCAGCAGGCTGCACAGCGACAACACCCAGGGCAACCAGGCTCTCGATTTCATCTCAACGTTCCTCTTTCAACCGCAGCATGGCCACCACCTGCGGCGAGGCCTGCTGCTTGACGGCTTGTGCCGTGGCGGCGGTGGTGGTGCGGGTCCAGCGATCGATGCGGTCGCCGAGACCCGTTTGCATGACCACCGGCGGCCGCCCCATCATGACGCCGCGACCATGGGGCGCGAGGTAGAGCACGCCGTGCTCGCGCGCGTCGGCGGCCATCGAAAGAAGCCGGCCGTAGCGGTGGGCGTCGTCGTTGATGCGCACGAAGCTCGCGCCGGCATCGTCGGAGCGAAAGAGCCCTTCCACCGGAACGCCGGCGTCGCCGGTGCGCACGCTGCCCCAGAGGTAGACGCTGTGGTAGGGCGCCCCCGGTGCGCCCTTGCCGATGGCGAGCATCCAGGCCTCGGCCACCGGCTTCGATGTCCAGGGCGCGTGGCCGCGGCGCGGCACGTGCAGCAATCGGTCGCCAAGCGCCAGCCAGAGATCGCCCGGCGTGCCGGGTGCGCTGAGCAGTTGTGCGGTGTGGCCCCGGGCCGGCCTCGGCAGGTCCGACATCAGCACCTCGAACTTGCGGCCGCCGTCGCTGCTGGCGAGCAACTGCGCGTTGTCGCCGTCGAAGACGTAGAACACGCCGGCGGCCGCGCGATCGGCCACTGCCTTCAGCGGCGTGTCGCCCGATGCAGGCCAGCCTTGGCACGCCGTCCAGCTTCGGCCCCGGTCCTGCGACCAGAGTGCCGTGCCTTGGCGCGGCACGCAGACGAAGGACCTGCCTTCGGCGCACACCGCAATGCTGCCGGCCTGCACCCGGCCGACCCGCGGGGGCGACTCGAACGGGTGCCAGTGGGCACCGCCGTCGTCGGACCAATGCCCGCCCGACGGGCCGTCGCTCGTGCGCGCGATGAGGTGCTGCGCCTTCTCGGCGAAGTCGATCGAGCGGTTGGTTTCCTTGGGCGGCGTGAAGTAGCCAGCGCCCAGCGCAAGCGCCGGGTTGGCCCAGGCGCCGCCCGCCACGTCGCCCATGGCTGCCAGCAGCCGCGGGCCGGTCGCGGGGCTGCGGATCTCGAGCGTGGCTGTCTCTTCGAAGCCCGCCACGGTGATGGTCCACTGCACCGTGCCGCCGTTGCGGGCCGCGCCGAGGTTGCGCGTCATCCACACGCCATAGCCCGTGCCGTAGAGCAATCGCTCGCCGTCGAACGGGTCGAGCTGCACGGCGGAGAGCCAGTGGCCGAGGTTGCGCTCGGTGCGCATGTACTCGGCCAGCCAGGGGTGGCCTTGCGTGTCGTGCCGCGAGCGGCCGCCAAGCGGCGTCCAGTGCTCGCCGCCGTCGTCCGTCACGAAGATCTCGTCACCCTTGGCCCCGCGCTCGATGGTGGACACGACCACGCGACCCGGGTTCTGCCGGTCCACGTCCACCGCCGAATAGCCGAAGCCTTGCCGGCCTTCGCCGGGTTGCTCGGGCGTGATGTCGGTCCAGCGGCCGCGCGGGTCGCGCTTCCAGACACTGCCGGTCCTCGCATGGCTCGGGTTGCAGGCGACGGGCGCTTCGCCCAGCGCGAAGCTGGCGTACAGCGTGCCGTCGGCGGCGAAGACGGCATGCTGCGGCACCTGCCGCGGCGTGGCCGCCTCGCGCGCGAAGCTCAGTCCCCCGTCGTGCGAGACGTACAGCCCCGGCTGGTCGTGGCTGCCGATGTAGACCGTGGCCGAGCCTTTGCCAGGGCTGCCGCTTGCCGGGTCGAACACCACCAGCGAAACGTGTCGCGCGCGAAAGCCGAGGCGGCTGAAGCTGCGGCCCTGGTCGGTGCTCTTGAGCAAGCCGTCCTGCGAGCTGCCCAGCAGCAGCACGCGGCTGTCGTTCGGGTCCACCTGCAGGCGTTCGCCGCTGCCGCGGCCGGGCGAATTGCCGCCGATGTGCAAGCCCAGTTCGTGCACCTGCCAGGTCGCGCCCCGGTCGGCCGAAGCGAGCAGGGCGCCCGTGCGCGAGCGGTCGTCCAGGTACAGGCCGCAGGCGGCGTACAAGCGATCCGGTTGGTTCGGATCGACCGCCAGGCTCAGCACGCCCATCAGGTCGGCGTCGGCATGCGAGAGGTGGTCGAGCAGCGGCACCCAGCGGTTCGCAGCGGGGTCGAAGCGGTAGGCGCCGCCGATGTCGGTGCGCGCGTACAGCAGGCCCGCCACCTTGGGATGGAACAGGAAGCCGTCGACGAAACCGCCGGCACCGAAGGGCACGCTGCACCAGTCATACGAGCCGCCAGCGGCCTGCGCCGCACTCCAGGCAAGCGGCAGCGGGGCGCCCATCAGGGGCGCCAGGCCGGCGGCTTGCAGGAGGCTGCGGCGTCGCATCAGTAGCGCCCCATCCGAACCTTGAGGATGGCGGGCGTGGCGGGTAGGTTGAGGCCGGAGTCGGTCTGGTCGCCGTTCCAGTTGCGCTCCATCACCCAGCGCCCGGCGCTGTCGAAACGGCCTTCCTCGGCGCGGGCGATCATCGCTCCCTTGCCTTGCGGCACGGCGGAGTCGATGCGCACGCGGGCGTGCTGGCCGACGATCACGAACTCGTCCTCGCCGATCTGCGCGATCGCCACGCCGCCCATCGGCTTGTCGGCATGCGGCGGCCGTTCCTTGGTGTATTCCCTCTCGCCGAACTGCCACTGGCCGAACGACACCTGCGCCTTCCAGCCCTTCAATGCGATGGTCTGGTCGGCATGGTCATCGCCCTCGGCGACGCCATAGGTGCGCCCATCGAAAGCCCATGCGGCCCACTGCCGCTGCATGGAACCAAAGGCCGCGTAGATGCCGGCGAACGGCTCCACCATGCGCTTGTCGGTGAACTTCGAGCCGAGCGGGAAGTTCGAGTAGTCGAAGTAGTCGATGCCGAAGGGCGAAACACCCAGCGAGCCGCGCCCGAGGATGGCGTACACATAGCGTGCATAGGATTCGGCGTTGCTCATCTCCGGAACCCACAGCGCGTTGTCCGCGCGCTGGAACTGGGCGAGCGTCGCGGCCACCTTGCCGGACTCCGGGTTGTAGAGGTCGGGCGCCGCGATGTCGATGTGCGGCGCCGCGGCCTTGTAGATGTCGACCACGTCGTGCGTCGGGCCGCCGCTGGCGAAGTTGTTCTTCCACGGCTGCGGCGGATCTTCCAGCGGATCGCGCAGTGCGTTGTTCACGTACATCGGCAGGTCATGGACCGCGCGTCCGGCCTTGGCCAGCGTCTCGATGTAGCGCGCAATGGCCCAGGCATGGAAGTACTCGTCGGCATAGTCGCCGTACACCGCTTGCCAGCTCCCCGAAGGCTTGCCCGCCACCGGCGGCTTCTTGCGGGCAAGCACGGCCTGCGGCACCGGGCCCTCGAAGGCTGCCTGCGCGCGGGCGCCGAAGTCGCGCACGAGTCCGTAGGTGCCGACCTCGTTCTCCACCTGCACCATGATCACCGTGTGCTGCTGCGCATCGGCCTTCTTCAGGTGGCTCATCAGCGCGGTGAATGCGCGTGTGTCGGCCTTGAGCGTCTCTTCGCCGAAGGGCGACAGGCAGTAGCTGGCCTTGCCGTCCTTGTCCACCATGCGCGGGAAGCGCTGGTTGTCGAACTTGACCCATTCGGGCGTGTACTGCGGGCTGGTGTTCTTCCAGGTGCCGAACCACAGCAGCACGAGCCGCACATGATGCTCGCGCGCCTGCTGGAGCAGCGTGTCGACGAACGCGAAGTCGAATCGGCCCTCGGTCGGTTCGATCTGCTCCCAGGCCACCGGCACCTCGACCGTGTTGGCGTGGATGTCGGCGATGGCCGGCCAGACCTTGTTCAGCGCCGGTGCGGAGTTGCTGGAGTTGTGCACCTGCGCACCCAGCACGAGGAAGGGCGCGCCATCGACCATCAGCGCATGGCGGCCGCCGCGCTCGACGAGCTGCGGCCCGTCGGCGGCCGAGGCGAGGGCGCACGAGATGAGGCACAGGGAGACCAGCGCCGGCCCGCGAAGGCGGCGGAACGTGTGTTTGATCATGTCGGTTGGAGCCGGCCGCGTGGGACGACGGGCCAGTGGGTCAGGATGCGAAGTGCATGTGCAGGCCGCCGCTTCTTGCGTCGAAGGCCGCGCGTCCGTGAGGCTGGATGCGCAGTGGGTTGGGGCCGCGGAATGCGACGCGCTGCAGCGCCTCGCCCACCAGCTTGTCGGGCCACCTGCTGACGCTTTCGGCACTTGCGGATTCGACGATCTGCCGGACTTCGTGTTCGATGGCCCGGGCGGTCCCGAGCACCATGCATTGATCCTTGGCGAGCGTCGCCTGTGCTGCACAGGCATCGGCGGGCATCGTGTGGCGCGTCGATGACAGGGCGCTGCATGCGAGGGCGAACCCGCCGAACAGCAGCACTGGTGCCGTGGCGGTGCGCAAGACTGTCTTCCTGAACCGGGGTTGTCTCATCAATGTCTCCACCTTGCCCCTGTGTGCGATGCTGTTCGCTGCAGAGGCGATGCAATCGGTGATGTTCGTCACGTCGGCCAGGCTCGAGCCCGCTCGGTTTTTGGTTGCCCCTGTGTGCTTCGGGTGTGTCTTTGGCCTGGCGCCAGCATGCAAGGCGTTGTGCGCCTTGCACGCTGTGACCAGCCCGCCGGGCGCCCGAGCACCCGGCAGGATCGGCGCGTGCGGCGGGGGTGTCCCGCCGGGCGTCTTCAGCTTGCGCAGAATCGGTTGACGAGGTTCTCGAGGGCCTCCTGCCTGCCGGAGACCGGCATCACGTCGGTGTTTTGCGCCAGCACGCCGTCAGCCAGCTGGGCGAGCGACACGCGTCCGGCGAGGACATCCTGGGCAGCGGGCGTGTTCCATCCGGCGTAGCGGCTCTTCACCGCCTCGTCCAGCCGGCCGTCCAGGATCATCTGCTCGGTCATCAGCAGCGCGCGTGCACAGACATCCATGCCGCCGATGTGGCCGTGGAACAGGTCTTCAGCGTCGATCGACTGGCGGCGCACCTTCGCGTCGAAGTTCAGGCCGCCGCTGCCCAGGCCACCTGCACGCAGGATGTGGTACAGGGCCATGGCCGTCTCCGGCACGTTGTTGGGGAACTGGTCGGTGTCCCAGCCCAGCTGCGGGTCGCCGCGGTTCATGTCGATGCTGCCGAGGATGCCCAGCGCCGATGCCATCGCGATCTCGTGCTCGAAGCTGTGGCCCGAGAGCGTGGCGTGGTTGGCCTCGATGTTGACCTTGACTTCCTTCTCGAGGCCGTAGCGCACGAGGAAACCGTAGACCGTGCCGACGTCGAAGTCGTACTGGTGCTTGGACGGTTCGCGCGGCTTGGGCTCGATGAGGATGGCGCCCTTGAAGCCGATCTTGTGCTTGTGCTCGACGACCATGTTGAGGAACCGGCCGAGCTGGTCGAGTTCCTGCGCGACGTTGGTGTTGAGCAGCGTCTCGTAGCCTTCGCGGCCACCCCACAGCACATAGTTCTCGCCGCCCAGCGCGAGCGTTGCCTCGATCGCATCGCGCACTTGCAGCGCGCCCATCGAGAACACCGCCGGGTCGGGGTTGCTGGCCGCGCCGGACATGTAGCGGCGGTGGCTGAACAGGTTGGCCGTGCCCCACAGCAGCTTCATGCCGGTGCGCTGCTGGTGCGCGCCCAGCACGTCGACCATGCGCAGGAAGTTCTCGCGGCTTTCCTTGGGCGTGGCGCCCTCAGGGGCCACGTCGCGGTCGTGGAAGCAGTAGTAGGGCGCGCCCAGCTTGGCGAAGAACTCGAATGCGGCGTCGGCCTTCAGCTTGGCGAGTTCCATGGGTGAGCCGCCTTCGAACCAGGGGCGCTGGAAGGTGCCGTTGCCGAACGGGTCCAGGCCGGTCCAGCAGAAGGTGTGCCAGTAGCACACGGCAAAGCGCAGGTGGTCTTCCATGCGCTTGCCGAGCACGATGCGGTCCCGGTCGTAGTGGCGAAAGGCCAGGGCCTCGTCGCTTTGCGGGCCCTTGTAGCCGATCGCCGGGATGTCTTGGAAATAGCTCTTCATGTCGATGTCAGGTTGAAAGTGAAATGCTCAGTCCCGGCCGCCGGCGAGCGACAGGGGTTTGAGTTGCTGGTAGATCTGGCGGAAGCGCTTCAGCCGGCCTTGCAGCACGGCGTGGCGTTCAGCGTCAGGTTGATGACGTGCGGCGATGTCGGGCTTGGCGCAGACCTGGGCTTCGTCGCCCCCGGCTGCCATCCATCCCAGCCGTGCCGCTCCGAGCGCACCACCGGCTTCGCCGCCGGTGTGCGTCACGATCTCGACGTTCAGCGCGTCGGCGATGAGCTGCGCCCAGTAGCTGCTGCGCGCCCCGCCGCCCACGAGCGACAGCCGCGAGACCTCGGTGCCCGCGGCCTGCAATGCAGCGAGGCCATCGGCGATGCCGAAGGCGACGCCTTCGAGGACGGCGTAGCCGCCCAGCGCCCGCGTGCTTTCGTGCGTGAGGCCGTGGAACGACCCTTGCGCGAAAGCGTCGTTGTGCGGCGTCCGCTCTCCGGCGAGGTAGGGCAGGAACAGCGGTGCGTCGGCAAGAGCCGCCGGCGGCAGCAGGGACACCTCGGCCAGCAGTGCCGCTTCGTCGCCGGCGCCGCTGAAGTTCACGAACCATTTCAGGCAGCTGGCGGCCGACAGCATCACGCTCATCTGGTGCCATCGCTGCGGCAGCGCATGGCAGAACGCATGCACCGCCGAGGCCGGGTTCGGGCGATAGCGGTCGTTCACGACGAACAGCACGCCGGAGGTTCCGAGCGAGATGAAACCATCGCCTGGCGCCACCGCGCCGATTCCGATGGCGCTGGCCGCGTTGTCGCCGGCGCCTGCGGCGATCACCACGTCGGGTCCGAGTCCCCAGGCCTGCGCGAGTTCGGGCCGCAGCATCGCGCTGGGCTGGTTGCTTTCGACCAGGCGCGGCATGTGGGAGCGGCGCAGGTTGCACGCCGACAGCAGGCCGTCCGACCAGTCGCGGGCAGCGACGTCCAGCCACAGCGTGCCGGCGGCGTCCGACGGGTCCGAGACCTTGTCGCCGCTCAGCAGCAGGCGCAGGTAGTCCTTGGGCAGCAGCACGCTGCGCAGCTGGGCGAACAGCTGCGGCTCATGGGCCTTCACCCACAGCAGCTTGGGCGCCGTGAAGCCGGGCATGGCCAGGTTGCCGGCCACCTCGTGCAGCATGGGTGCGAGACGCGTCAGCTCCTCGCACTGGGCGTGGCTGCGACCGTCGTTCCAGAGGATGGCCGGCCGCAGCACCTGGTCGTCGGCACCCAGCAGCACGGCGCCGTGCATCTGGCCTGACAGCCCGATGGCGCGCACCTGCGACCAACTGTCGGGGTGCGCTTCGCGCAATTGCCGCACCGCGCTTTCGGTGGCTTCCCACCAGTCCTGCGGCGCCTGCTCGGACCACAGGGGGTGCGGGCGCGACACCTGCAGCGGCGCACCGGCCTGGCCCACGATGCGCCCCTGGGCATCGAGCAACAGCAACTTGACTTCGGACGTGCCGAGGTCGATGCCGAGATAAGTCATTGGATTCCCTTGAGGCATGCAGCGCCCGTGCATCTGTCCAGCGGTGGGCGGCCGGCCGTTGATCGAGCGAGCTTCATGCGGCCTCCGCAATGGCGGCGATGGCCGAGGCGCCGCTGATGAGCGGGCGGGTCAGCCGGTAGCGGACCAAGGCTGCCGCACCGACGGCCACCGCGTCCGGGCCGAAGCGCGATGTCCGCACCGTGGGTGGGGTGAAGTTGCCCGCGGCCGCGTATTCATTCAGCGTGCGCAGCGCAGGCGCCAGGAATACGTCGCCGAGCTCCACCATCGCGCCGCCGAGCACGATGCACCCGGGGTCGTAGGCGGAAGCCAGGTTGTTGAGCAAGACGCCGAGATAGGCGCCCGCCTGCTGGACAGCCCGCACCGACTCGGCGTCCTGTTCGATCGCGAGGCGCGTGCCTTGTCCCGTGGCCTGCGGTTGTTCCTCGCGCTTGCGCAGCAGCGCGCTCGGGCCGATCAGCGCTTCGGCGCAGCCTCGGCGGCCGCAGGAACACAGGGGCCCGTTGAGTTGCAGCACCATGTGGCCGACCTCGCCGGCGAAGCCGACGTTGCCGGTGAGCAGCCGGTCGCCCACGACCACGCCCGCGCCCACGCCCTGGTTGATGCTCAGGTACAGCAGCGGGTCGGTGCGCTCGGCCGGGCTGAATTCCAGTTCGCCGAGTGCCGCCACGTCGGCTTCGTTCTGCACGTACAGCGGCACGCCGGCGAGCGACGACCCCGCCAGCCGCTCGGCCAGCAGATTGCCCACCGGCACGTCGCGCCAGCCCAGGTTCGGCGCGAAGTGCAGGAAGCCGTGCGACTCGTCCACGCCGCCGGGCAGGCCCACGCCGATGCCGATGATGCGGTGTTCGGATTCGCTGAGCTGCTTGCGCAGCTTGAGCAGCGCCAGGGCCAGCGTGCCGATGCAGGCCTTGGCGCTCTTGGCCTGGCCGTAGCCGGCCTCGGTGCGTACCAGCACTTCGCCGGTGAGGGAGGTTGCGACCACGCGCACCGATTCAATGCCCACCTCGGCGCCCAGCAGCAGCAGGCGGCGCGGGTCGATGAACAGTGGCGTAGGGCGGCGCCCCAGTTCACCCGTGGCCACCACCTCGCGTTCGATCAGCCAGCCTTCGTCGATCAGCTCGCGCACCAGCAGGCTCACCGTGGACTTCGTCAACCCCACCTCGGTGGCCAGGTCGGCGCGCGACAGGCCCGGCCGCGTGCACAGTTGGCGGACAAGCACCATCCGGTTGATGTCCTTCAGCAACTGTTGGCTGCCGGTGGCCTCGATGGTCAAGCGTTTTCTCCTGGGGCAGGTGGGCGGAAAGATTACAGTCTTATATTAGTTTGGCCGACAAACTAAATAAATCGGCGTAAACACCTAGCTTGCGTTCAGCTGACATGGCTGCAGGGTGGGTTTGTGCGTTCAGCGTGCCTCCGGGTGGCAGCCCGCTGCTTCATGTGTGCTCCCACCACACCCCCCCCAAACCCCATGGCGGTGGACGGCGTTTCGCGCGTGACAAACCACATTAGTTCGCGCGATGCACGAAATAAATCGGCGTAAACACCTAAGCCCGCTGATTCGGCCTGGCCCGACACTCGCTCCCGAAATGAGGGGGAACCTGCGCCGGTCGGCTGCGGCATTGCCCACGGCGCACCCTGAACGATCTTCAAAGGAAACTGCAACATGATCCCATTTGGCCGCACGGCCACGGCCCTGGCGCTCGCCCTCGTCGGCATGACTGCGCACGCCGGCAGCAACGAGCACCGGCAGGTGCAGATCGACCTCGCCCGCGCCGCGGGGCCGGTGGATCGCTTCTACGACATGTGCGTCGGCGCCGACTTTCCAGGCACACTGATCCGCGACGACAGCCAGGCGCAGCTGAAGACCGCCGTGGACGAATTGGGCTTTCGATACGTTCGCTTCCACGCCATCTTCCATGACGCACTGCACACAGTGAAGCAGGACGGCGACCGTCTCACCTTCGACTTCACCGGCATCGACAAGCTCTACGACGCCATGCTGGCCAAGGGCATCCGTCCGTTCGTCGAGCTGGGCTTCACGCCCGAGGCCATGGCCACCTCGAAGCTGTCCATCTTCTACTGGAAGGGCAACACCTCGCACCCGAAACCGCAGCCCTGGAAGGCGCTGGTGGAGGCCTTCGTGAAGCACGTGCGCGAACGCTACGGCGCGGAGGAAGTGCGCCGCTGGCCCTTCGAGGTCTGGAACGAGCCCAACCTCGACGGCTTCTGGGAGGGTGCCGACAAGCAGGCCTACTTCGAGCTCTACGCGCGCACCGCGCAAGTCATCAAGGCCATCGATCCGCACCTGCGCGTGGGCGGCCCGTCCACCGCGGGCGCGGCCTGGGTGCCCGAGTTCCTCGCGTACGCCAAGGCGCACGATGCGCCGGTGGACTTCGTCACCACGCACTCGTATGGCGTTGAGGAAGGCTTCCTCGACGAATTCGGCCAGTCCGACCGCAAGCTCTCGCCGAACCCCGATTCGATCATCGGCGACGTGCGCCGCAACCGCCAGGAGATCGAGGCGTCTCCCTTCCCCGGCATCCCGCTGTACATCACCGAGTGGAGCACCAGCTACAACCCGCGTGACAAGGTGCATGACAGCTACATCAGCGCCCCTTGGATCCTCACCAAGCTGCGTGCCACGCGCGGCTATGCGCAGGCCATGAGCTACTGGACCTACAGCGACCTCTTCGAAGAGCCCGGGCCGCCCGACCGGGCCTTCCACGGCGGCTTCGGCATGATGACGCGCGACGGCGTGCGCAAGCCGGCCTGGTTCGTCTACAAGTACCTCAATGCGCTGCGCGGCAAGGACATCCCGATCACCGACAACGCCGTCCTCGCCGCGGTGGATGGCCGCCGCACCGCAGTGCTGGCCTGGGATTGGCAGCAGCGCGAGCAGCCCACGAGCAACGGCGTCTTCTTCGGCAAGCCGGTGCCCGCCACCGAGGCGCCCTCCGTGCAGCTGGACTTTCGCCACCTGGCGCCGGGTCGCTATCGCATGCAGGTGCGGCGTACCGGCTACAAGGCCAACGATGCGCAGACCGCGTACCTCGAGATGGGTTCGCCCAAGGACCTCACGCCGGCGCAGCTGCAGACTTTGCAGCAGCTCACGGCCGACAAGGCCGAGGTCGACCGCACCGTTCGCGTGGGAGCGGACGGGCGCACCCACTGGACGCTGCCGATGCGCAGCAACGACATCGTGCTCGTGACACTCGAGCCGGTGGCGAAGTAGTCTTCTTTCATCCAACCAAACCAGCAATTGCTATGAAGTTCACCGATGGCCAGTGGATGCTGCAACCAGGCGCAGCCGCACACTATGCATGCGAGGCCTACTCCGTGGAGGCCCACGACGACAAGCTGGTCGTGTTCGCCACCACGCGAGCGATCAAGCATCGCGGCGACACGCTGAGCGGCCCCGCGCTCACCGTCACGCTGAGCTCGCCGATGGAAGGCGTGATCCGTGTCAGCGTCGAGCATTTTTCGGCTTCGCAACCCGCGCGGCTGCACGTGCCGATGCCCGGTGCCGGCAAGCCGGCGGTTCGCATCGAGCAGACCGACACCGAGGCGACGCTGCGCTCCGGCGCGATCTCCGTCACCGTGCGCCGCGGCGAAGGCTGGAGCCTGACCTTCCGCGAAGGCGACAAGGTGCTCACGCGAAGCGACTGGCGCAGCCTTGGCTACATCCAGTGGGGCGCCCGGGGCAACCACGTTCACGAGCAGCTCACGCTGCAGGTCGGCGAAACGGTCTATGGCCTGGGCGAACGCTTCACGCCCTTCGTGAAGAACGGCCAGGTGGTGGAGAACACCAACAAGGACGGCGGCACCGCCTGCGAGCAGGCCTACAAGTCCGTTCCCTTCTACCTCACCAACCGCGGCTACGGCGTGCTGGTGAATGAAGCGGGCCCCGTGTCCTTCGAAGTCGCGTCGGAGAAGACCACGCGCGTGCAGTTCAGCCGCGAGGGCGAGAGCCTGGACTACTGCGTGGTCGCGGGCCCTAGCCCCAAGGACGTGGTGTCTCGCCTGACCGCGCTCACCGGCCGCGCACCGCTGCCGCCGGCCTGGAGCTTCGGGCTGTGGATGAGCACCTCGTTCACCACCCAGTACGACGAAGCCACCGCCACGCACTTCATCGACGAGATGAAGCGGCGCGACCTGCCGTTGTCGGTGTTCCACTTCGACTGCTTCTGGATGCGCGAATTCCAGTGGTGCGATTTCGAATGGGACAAGCGCGGCTTCCCCGACCCGGCGGGCATGCTCGAGCGCCTGCACGCCAAGGGCCTGAAGATCAGCCTCTGGATCAACCCCTACGTTGCGCAGAAGTCGCCGCTGTTCAAGGTGGGCGCCGAGCGGGGCTACTTCATCAAGCGCGAGAACGGCCTCACCTGGCAGACCGACCTGTGGCAGCCGGGCATGGCCATCGTCGATTTCACCAACCCTGAGGCGGTGAGCTGGTACCAGGGCCACCTCAAGCGCCTGATGGCGATGGGCGTGGATTGCTTCAAGACCGACTTCGGCGAGCGCATCCCGACCGAGGGCGTCGTCTACCACGACGGCTCCGACCCGGTGGAGATGCACAACCTCTACCCGCTGCAGTACAACCAGGCGGTCTTCGAGGTGCTGCAGGAAGCCAAGCGCGAAGAGGCCATCGTCTTCGCGCGTTCGAGCTATGCCTCGGGGCAGCGATTCCCGGTGCACTGGGGCGGCGACTGCTGGTCCAACTTCGAATCGATGGCCGAGAGCCTGCGTGGCGGCCTGTCGCTCACGAGCTGCGGCTTCGCGTTCTGGAGCCACGACATCGGCGGCTTCGAGGGGAACCCGCCGCCGGCGCTTTACAAGCGCTGGATCCAGTTCGGCCTGCTCTCGTCGCACAGCCGCCTGCACGGCAGCGGCTTCTACCGCGTGCCCTGGCTCGTGGACGAGGAAAGCTGCGACGTGCTGCAGTCCTTCACGCGGCTCAAGCACCGGCTCATGCCCTACCTCTACGCCCGCGCGATCGAGGCTTGCGACACCGGCGTGCCGATGATGCGCTCGATGCTGCTGGAGCATCCGCACGATCCGGCCTGCGCGACGCTGGACCGCCAATACCAGCTCGGCGAATCGCTGCTGGTCGCGCCGGTGTTCACCGACAGCGGCGAGGTGGATTTCTACCTGCCGGAAGGACGCTGGACGCACCTGCTCAATGGCCAGGTGCGCGAGGGCGGACGCTGGGCGCGCGAGACGCACGACTTCCAGAGCCTGCCGCTGTACGTGGCGCCCAACACCGTGCTGCCCTGGGGCAGCGAGACCGAGCGGCCCGACTACGACTATGCGAAGGGCGTGACGCTGCGCGTGTTTGCGCTCGACGACGGCGCGAGTGCCCCGTTCACCGTGGCCTCGTCCAACGGCCGCATCGCGGCGCGCGGCACGGTGCGCCGCGAGGGTGCCACCTACACCGCGACCGTCACCGAAGGCGCGCTGCAGCAGTGGCGCCTGGAAGTCGATGGCAAGCAAGGCCCTGTGCAGGAAAGCTCCGGAGCCTGCGTGTGGGCGCTCTGATCCGCCGCGCTGTCGCGCTGCTCGCGCTCGCGGCCTTCGCGCTGCCGGCGCTGGCCGCGAGCCGCGAGCGGCTCTCGCTGGACGCTGGCTGGCTGTTCCATCTCGGCGAGGTCTCGGCACCTGGGGTGAAGGGGCACGGCGCGAGCTACAACAACGGCAAGTCCAACGGCGCCAGCGGCGCAGCGGCTGACGACTTCGACGATTCAGACTGGCGCCGGCTCGACCTGCCGCACGACTGGGCCGTCGAAGGGCCGTTCGACCCCAACGAGAACGCCTCGCAGGGCTATCGCCGGCGCGGCATCGCCTGGTACCGGCGCTACGTGCCGCTGCCCGAGGCCGACCGGGGCCGCCACATCGAACTGCAGCTCGACGCCGTCGCCACCAACGCCACGGTGTGGGTCAACGGCATCATCGTCAACCGCAACTGGTCGGGGTACAACGGCATCACCATCGACATCACGCCATATGTGCGCTACGGCGTCGAGGCGAACTCGATCGCGGTGCGCGTGGATGCCAACGTGCAGGAAGGCTGGTGGTACGAAGGCGCCGGCATGTACCGTCACACGTGGCTGGTCAAGCGCGATGCGCTGCACATCGCCACCGACGGCTTGCATGCCGATCCCGTCCAGGTGAACGGACGCTGGACCGTGCCTGTCGAGGTGTCCTTCGAAAGCAGCGCCAAGGCCGCGCGCGATGCGGTGGCTGAGGTGACCCTGCTCGATCCCTCGGGTCGAGAGGTGGCCAGGGGCAGCGCACGTGCGCACGTGGGCGCGCTCGCCTCGGCGGTGGCGCGCATGAACCTGGAGGTGCGCGAGCCCAGGCTGTGGTCGCCCGCGCAGCCCAGCGTCTACAGCGTGCGCGCCGTGCTGCGCGACGGCGCGAAGGAGATCGACCGCACGGAGGTGCAGACCGGTTTTCGCACGATCCGCTTCGATGCCGACCGTGGCTTCTTCCTCAACGGCGAGCCGCTGAAGCTGCAGGGCGTGTGCATCCACCAGGACCACGCGGGCGTCGGTGTCGCGGTGCCCGATTCGATCTGGGAATTCCGCCTGCGTCGCCTGAAAGAGATGGGCACCAACGCCATCCGTTTCTCGCACAACACCCCCGCGGCCGAGGTGGTCGACCTGGCCGACCGCCTGGGCATCATGGTGATGGACGAGAACCGGCATTTCAATTCGTCGCCGGACTACCTGAAGCAGCTCACATCGATGGTGCGGCGTGACCGCAACCACCCGAGCGTGATCCTGTGGTCCATCTTCAACGAGGAGCCGCTGCAAAGCAGCGAGGTGGGCTACGAAATGGCGCGCCGCATGGTGTCGGCGATCAAGCAGCTCGATGCGTCTCGGCCGGTGACCGCGGCGATGCATGGCGGGCTGTTCACCGAGCTCAACGTCGCCGACGCACTGGATGTCGTGGGGCTGAACTACCAGACCGGCAGCTACGATTCCTACCACCGCAAGCACCCGAAGCGGCCCATGACCAGCACCGAGGACACCTCGGCCTTCATGACCCGCGGTGCATTCGACAGCGACTCCAAGGCCCACGTGCTCGCCAGCTACGACGACGAGCCTTCGTCATGGGGCAACACGCACCGCAAGGCCTGGCAGGCGATTGCCGAGCGACCCTTCATGGCCGGCAGCTTCATCTGGACCGGCATCGACTACCGCGGCGAGCCCACCCCCTTCGAGTGGCCGAGCGCGAGTTCGTTCTTCGGCGCCATGGACCTCGCGGGCTTTGCGAAGACGGCGTTCTGGATCCACCAGGCGCAGTGGGTGAAGGACCGGCCGGTGGTCAAGTTCGTGCCGCACTGGAACTGGCCGGGCCGCGAAGGCCAGCCGATCCACGTGATGGTCGCGAGCAATGCGCCGCGCGTGCGGCTGCTGCTCAACGGCGCGGTCGTCGGCGAGCAGGCGGTCGATCCGTACGAGATGGCGCACTTCCAGGTGCCGTACGCGGCGGGGCGCATCGAGGCCATCGCACTTCGCGGCAGCGCCGAGATCGCGCGCGACGTGGTCGAGACCAGCGGCGCGCCGGTTCGGCTGGTGCTCACGCCGGACCGCGCCGCGATCGCCGGTGACGGGCTGGACGCGGTGCCGGTCACGGTGAGTGCCGTCGACGCGCAGGGCCGGCCGGTGCCGACCACCAACATCCTCGTCAAGTTCGAGACCGCAGGCGAGGGCGCGATCATCGGCGTCGGCAATGGCGACCCGAATTCGCACGAGGCCGACAAGGCCAGCGAACGCAGCCTGTTCAACGGCCTCGCGCAGGTGATCGTGCAAGGCCGTCGCGATGGCCATGGCGTGTTGACGCTGCGGGCATCTGCCTCGGGCCTGCAAGGCGCCGAGGTGGCGATCGCGCTGCGGACGGCCAGCGCGCCGCCGGGCGTGCCGATGGGCGAGCCCACCACGCAGATGCAGACCTGGCGCATCTCGCCGGCCCATGCCGCGCGGCCCGACCCGAACATGGTGCTGGCCGAGAGCGACATGAACTCTTGGGGCTGGGACGAGCCGCCGATCCGCCGCGGCCCCGAGGCCGAACCCTTCCGGCTGTACCGCACCTCGGTGCCGGTGCGCGGGGACCGCAACGACGGCCGAGCCCGGCTGGTCTTCGGATCCATTGCCGGCAAGGCCGAGGTGTGGGTCGATGGCGTGAAGATCGGCGAGAAGGCCACACCTGAGCCGGCACCCTTCGTCGCGCTGCTGCCCAAGGGGGCGGCACGCCGCCAACTCACGGTGCTCGTGCAGGCGCAGCCGGGGCAGGCCTCCGGCGTGTGGGGCCGGGTGGTGTTGGAGCCGGGGACGCGGTGAACCTGCTTCGCGCGCTCGCTGCGATGCTGCTGCTGTCGGCGCTCATGGCGCCGGCGGCGGCGGCACGCAGCTCGCAGCCGCTGGATGATGCCTGGCGCTTCATGCGCGCCGACGTGGCCGGCGCCGAAGCCGCGGACTTCGACGACAGCGGCTGGACGGCCGCGACGCTGCCGCACACCTTCAACGCCGTCGATGGCGAGGCCGGTGGCGCGTACTACCGCGGCCCGGCGTGGTACCGCCGCACCATCGACTTCAGCGCCGGACCACGGCGCCGCTTCCTCGAATTCGACGGCGCGGCGCTCGTCGCCGATGTCTGGCTCAACGGCCGGCATGCCGGCCGCCACGAGGGCGGCTACGCGCGGTTCCGGCTCGACGTGACCGCGTTGGCCCACGCCGGTCGCAACACGCTGGCCGTGCGCGTGGACAACAGCACCTCGCCCACCGTGGCGCCGTTGGGCGGCGACTTCACCGTCTTCGGCGGCTTGTACCGCGGCGTGCGGCTGGTCGAGACCGCGCCATTGCACATCGGGCTGCTCGATCACGGCGGGCCCGGCGTGTCGGTGGCGACGCAGGTGTTGCCATCCTCCGGTGCGAGGCTGCACGTGAGCGCGCAATTGCGCAATGAGCTGGACGTGCCGCGGCAGGTCGTGCTGCGCCTGACGCTGCGTGACGCGCAAGGCCGCACCGTGCTCGGCAAGCGGCAGCCGATGACACTCGCCGCGCAAGCTGACCAGGCCGTGGATGCCTCGCTGCAGCTCGCGAAGCCGCACCTGTGGCAGGGCGTGGCGGACCCGTACCTGTATCGCCTTGCCGTCGAGCTGATGCAAGGCAAGGACGTGGTCGACGCGATCGAGCTGCCGGTGGGCTTTCGCACGGTGGCACTCGACCCGGCACGCGGCTTCCTGCTCAACGGCAAGCCCTACGCGCTGCACGGCGTCAACTACTTCCACCCCGGCCGGCCGGGCCACGGGCTTGCGGTCGGCGATGCCGAGATCGACGAGGACTTCCGCATCCTCAAGGACCTCGGCGTGACGGCCTTGCGGCTCGTGCACTTCCAGCATCCGCAGCGGGTCTACGAGCGGGCCGATGAACTGGGTCTCGTGCTGTGGACCGAGATCCCGCTCAACGCGGCGATGGACGAGGGCGAGCGCTTCCGCGCCAACCTTGGCCAGCAGCTGAGCGAGCTGATCGGGCAGAACCGCCACCATGCATCGGTCGCCATCTGGGGCCTGGGCAACGAGGTCTACCGCAGCGACGAACCCGTGCGAGCGCTGCTGGCAAGCCTGCATGCGCAGGCCAAGCGAGAAGACCCGCAGCGCCTGACCGCCTACGCCCATTGCTGTGCCGCCGATGACCACCCGATGGCGCTGCAGACCGACCTCACCGGCTACAACCGCTACTGGGGCTGGTACGACGGCGGACTGGGCGACATCGGACCCTGGGCCGACGCGCTGCATGCCCGCCTGCCCACCCGTGCCCTGGCGATCAGCGAGTACGGCGCCGGCGCGAGCGCGCTGCAGCAGCAGGACCCGCCGCAGCGGCCCAAGCCTGGTGGCCCGTGGCACCCCGAGCAATACCAGGCGCTGTTCCACGAAGCCTACTGGGCGCAGCTGCGCACCCGGCCGTGGCTGGCGGGCAGCTTCGTGTGGCTCGCCTTCGACCACGCGTCCGCCGGCCGCAACGAAGGCGACCGGCCGGGCATCAACGACAAGGGCCTCGTGAGCCATGACCGCAAGGTGCTCAAGGACGCCTACCACCTCTACCGCGCCAATTGGAGCCGCGAGCCCATGGTTCACATCGCAAGCCCCCGTTTCACGCCCCGGCCCGCCGGGCCTATTCCGGTGAAGGTCTACACCAACGCCGAGCGCGTCACGCTGGAAGTCAATGGCGTCGCGTTCGCAAGCAAGACGCCGGTGGATCGCATTGCCGTCTGGCAGGACGTGCCGCTGGTTGTGGGGCCCAACGTGCTGAGCGTGCGCACCGAAGCAGGCGTCTCGGACTCCGTCACCTGGGAGGGAACCCGATGATCCCCCGAGCGCTTCTTTCAGTGCTGGTTGCCGGTGCGCTGCAGGCGTGCAGCACGGCACCGGTGCAGCCAGCAGCCCGCTCGTCGGCCGCCATCCAGGTGAACCAGATCGGCTTCCTGCCGGCTGCATCGAAGTGGGCGGCGGTGCCTGCCAACGGTGCTGCGAGCTTCACGATCGTCGATGCGCGCAGCGGCGCCGAGGTGTGGCGCGGATCGCTGGGCGCGCCGGCGGTGTGGGCGCCGTCCCAGGAAGCCGTGCGCCTGGCCGACTTCTCGGCCTTGAAGGCAGCCGGCGAATACCGCGTGCATGTCGATGGCCTGGACGATTCACCGCGCTTCGTGATCGACGGCAACGCCTACGGCGCGGTGAACGCCGCGGCGATCCGCGCCTACTACTACAACCGCGCGAGCGTGGAGTTGAAGCCGCAGCACGCCGGCATCTGGGCACGGCCGGCCGGCCACCCGGACGACAAGGTGCTGGTGCATGCATCTGCCGCCGGCCCAGGGCGGCCCGAGGGTGCGGTCATCTCCGCGCCGAAAGGCTGGTACGACGCCGGCGACTACAACAAGTACATCGTCAATTCCGGCATCACCGTCTACACGCTGATGGCCGCGTACGAGCACTTCCCGCGGTTCTTCCAGCAGCAGTCGCTGAACATCCCCGAAAGCGGCAACGGCATTCCCGACCTGCTCGACGAGGTGCTGTGGAACCTCGACTGGATGCTGGCCATGCAGGACCCGGCCGATGGCGGTGTGTACGCCAAGCTCACGAACAAGGGCTTCGACGGCATGGTGATGCCGGACCAGGCCAGGGCTGAGCGCTATGTCGTGTTGAAGACCACGTCCGCGGCGCTGGACTTCGCGGCGTCGATGGCACAGGCCAGCCGCGTCTTCGCCGCGTTCGACAAGCAGCGACCAGGCCTCTCGGCGCGCATGCTTGCGGCGGCCAGGTCGGCGTGGGCCTGGGCGCAGGCGCATCCCGCGGTGGCCTACCACCAGCCGGCGGACGTGCACACGGGCGAATACGGCGATTCGAAGGTCGCCGCCGAATTCACCTGGGCCGCCGCGGAGCTGTACGTGACCACGCATGACGACCGCTACCTCGCGGCGATGTCGCCGGCTCAGGCACCGATCAGCCTGCCGGGCTGGAGCGACGTGTCCGCGCTCGGCTGGATCACGCTCGCGCATCATCGCGACCACCTCACGCCCGCTGCGGACCGCGGCCTGATCGAACACCGCATCATGGGCCTGGCCGGCAAGCTCGCGGACGGGTGGCAGGCATCGCCCTACCGAGTCGCGATGGGCAACGATGACTTCACCTGGGGCAGCAACTCGACGGCGCTGAACCAGGCACTGGTGCTGCTGCAGGGCTACGAGCTGACCCACGAACGGCGCCTGCTCGACGCAGCGCAATCCGCGCTCGACTACGTGCTTGGCCGCAACCCGCTGGGCATGTCGATGGTCACCGGCATCGGCACCCGTTCGCCGATGCACCCGCACCACCGCCCCTCGAAGGCCGACGGCATCGAGGCGCCCGTGCCCGGCTTCATCGTCGGCGGCCCCAACCCCGGCCAGCAGGATGCATCCGGCTGCCCCGTGCCCTACGCCTCGAAGGCGCCGGCGCTGTCGTACCTCGACCACGACTGCAGCTACGCGAGCAACGAGGTCGCGATCAACTGGAATGCGCCGCTGGTGTATGTCAGCGCGGCGCTGCAGGTGCTGGCCAACCCACGATGAACACCATGATCGACTCGACGCTTCCCGTGTCCGCGGCGACTCCGGCCGCCCGGTCCACGCTCCACCCGCTCGCCTGGGTCCCTTCGCTCTACCTCGCGATGGGCCTGCCCAACGTGATGGTGGGCGTGGTCGCGGCCATCATCTACAAGAACCTCGGGGTCTCCAACGAAGACATCGCGCTGTACACCTCGCAGATGTACCTGCCGTGGGTGCTCAAGCCGCTGTGGGCGCCGTTGATGGAGCCCTACCGCACCAAGCGATGGTGGGTCATCTCGATGCAGTTCACGATGATGGCGTCGCTCGGGCTGGTGGCGTTCTGCCTGCCGCTGGACGGCTTCTTCCGCCTGTCGCTCGCGTTCTTCTGGATCACCGGCTTCGCCTCCGCCACGCAGGACACGGTGGCCGACGGCGTGTTCATGACGACCATGCCCCTGCGGGACCAGGCGCGCTATGCCGGCCTGCAAGGCATGTGCTGGAACCTCGGCGCCGTGATTGCCTCGGGCCTGTTGGTGTCGCTCACCGGCTGGCTGCACAACCACCAGGGCCTGCCTTGGGTGCAATGCTGGGTGATCGTGGTGTCGGCCGCGGCGCTTGCGATGGGGGCCTTCGGCCTGTGGCACCTGCGCGTGCTGCCGCAGGGCGCGCCGTCGTCGGTGCAAGGCGGCGGGGTGAAGGGCGCCTATGCCGCGATGCGCGGCTCGTGGATCTCGTTCTTCCAGAAGCCGCAGATCTGGATGATGCTTGCCGTCATCTTCTTCTACCGCTTCGGCGAAGGCTTCATCGAGAAGTTCGGCCCGCTGTTCATGCTGGACCCGCGCAGCGTCGGCGGCCTCGGGCTGGACAACGAGGCGCTGGGCCACATCAACGGCACCGTGGGCACCATCGCCTTCATCGCCGGTGCCTTCCTCGGCGGGTTCCTCGTGGCGCGGCGCACGCTGCCGCGTTCGTTCTTCGTGCTGGCGCTGGTGCTCAACGTGCCGCACCTGACCTACTTCTACCTGAGCCAGACCCTGCCGGACAACGTGTGGTGGGTCGGCGCGATCGTGTCGGCCGAGAAGTTCGGCTTCGGCATGGGCTCGGTGGGCCACATGCTCTACATGATGCAGCAGGTGGCGCCGGGGCCGTTCAAGATGACGCACTACGCCATGGCCACCGGCGTGATGGCGCTCACCAAGTGGTCCACCGGCACGGTGAGCGGCTTGGTGTGGGCCGCCGTGGGGCACAACTACTCGGCCTTCTTCACGCTGGTGCTGCTGTTCTCGCTGCCGCCGGTGATCCTCGCGTGGCTGGCGCCGTTTCCGCAGCGCGAGCAGTCGGACGTCGGGGCCACGGCGCGGCACCTGTGAGGTGGGTGGCATGCGCCTGGCCATGATTGCTGCCGCCATGCTGGCCACGCTTTCCGTCGGCAGCGCGGGCGCCTCGTGCGATGGCACGGTGCTTGGAACCTCTCGCACGCTCACCCTGCCGCGAGAGGCTGCGGCCTATGGCACTGCGCAGCACGCGGCGCTCGGGCTGGCACCGGACGAAGTGGTGCTCACCTTCGACGACGGGCCGCGGCCGGAGTCGACGCCGCGCGTGCTGCAGGCGCTGAAGGCGCAGTGCGTGCGCGCCACCTTCTTCATGGTGGGCGAACCGCTGGCGCAGCATGCCGAGCTGGCGAAGCAGGTGCGTGCCGAAGGCCATTCGGTGGGCATGCACGGCTTTCACCACCTGGCTTTCGGTGAACTGCCGGAGACCGCGCAACTCGCCGACCTGGCCGACGTGCAGCAGGCGTACCGGCAGGTGTTCGGCACCGACGCGGCGGCCTATCGCTTTCCTTTCCTCGCCGAGACGCCGGTGCTGCTTGCTGCGCTGAAGGAACGCCGCATCACGGTGATGTCGGTCGACGCGGGCATTGAAGACTGGGTCCCCGCGACCGCACAGGTGCTGGCCGACCGCATGGTCGAGCGGCTTGCGGGCACCTGCGGCGGCATCCTGCTGCTGCACGACGCACAGGACCAGACGGCCGATGCATTGCCCTTGCTGCTGCAGACGCTGAAGGCGAAGGGCTACCGGGTGGTGCACCTGGAGTGGGATCGATGAAGAACAACCAGGCCCGTCGCCTGTCCGGTGACCGGGCCGAGGGGAGGACAACACCATGAACGCCATCACACGCACCGGCGCCGCGCTTTGGGCCGCCGGTCTTCCTTGCCTGGCTTTCGGGGCCGAGATCAACCTCGTCGAGCAGGCGGCCGAAGGCGGCCCGGCGCTGCTCGTGACGCTGGGGCTGTCCATCCTGTTCCTGGCCGTGACCATCGAGCGCCTGATGCACCTGCGTGCAAAGGCCGTGGTGCCGCGCGACCTGCTGGCGCGCGTGGCACCGCTGTGGGCGGCGCAACGCTTCGACGAACTTGAGAAGCTGCTGGCCGACGATGGCAGCACCCTGGCGCGTGTGATCGCGTGCATGGTCGCCCAGCGGCATCAGCCCTACGAGGTGGTCAACATGGCCGCGGGCGACGTCGCTTCGATGGCATTGCGCCAGCATCAGCAAAAGGCCTACGCACTGGCGATCGTCGCGACCATCGCGCCGATCGTCGGCCTGCTGGGCACGGTGCTGGGCATGATCGACTCCTTCCACGTGATCGCCTATGCGGACGGCATGGGCAACCCGGCCTTGCTGGCGGGCGGCATCTCGAAGGCGCTGGTGAACACGGCGGCCGGCTTGACGGTCGCCTTGCCGGCACTGGGCATGCACCACTTCTTCAAGCACCGGCTGGCGACGTTCGGGCTGGCGCTGGAAATGCAGGTCAACACACTGATCCAGCAGCATTTCCTGCCCCAGCCGGAAGCGCCGGCCTTGCGCGTGGTGCAGCATGCGAATTAGCCTGGGCGAAGACGAACAGCCGGAGATCGGCCTGATCGCGCTGATCGACTGCATCTTCTTCCTGCTGATGTTCTTCATGGTGGCGACCTCGTTCAAGCAGTCCGTTGGCGAGAAGCCTCAGAAGGAGCTGCCCGTGAACTTGCCGGCGGCCCAGATGAGCCTGGAGCGCGTGGGCGCCGGCGCGCCGCCGCTTACCGTGGGCGTCGACAAGCGCGGCAAGCTGTATCTCGATGGCAGCGCGGTGTCAGTGCAGGAGCTGCACGATCGCCTGAAGCAGGAAGCCGAACGCAACCCCGGGCGACCCATCCGCATCGATGGCGATGAGATGGCGCGCTACCAGGACATCGTGCACGTGCTCGACCTGTGCCAGTTCGAGGGCTTCACCAAGATCTCGATGCACACGCGTCAATGAAGCTCGAAGCGCGCCAGTCGCCGCTGCTGTCCCTGGTCGGGGCCGTGGCCACGCAGGTGGTGCGCTCGCCCTACCTGTCGCTGTCCGTGGTGGCACATGCCGGGTTGCTGGCGCTGTTGTACTACTTCGGCAGCTACCAGGTGGAACTGCGCGAGCAACAGGCCGAGCTTGCGTCGAGCCTGCGCGCGACTCAGCACGCCAGCACGGCCAAGCGCCTGCAGGACCTGCAGACCATCAAGCAACTGTTGGAAAGGTCGGCCGACGACGGTGATGCCGCGCCGCCGCCGAGTCAAGCCGCAGCATCGGCGCCGCAAACGCCCGAGGAGATGGTGAAGCAGGCGCGAGAGTTGTCGAAGGAAATCGACGCGATCGACAAGGAGATCCGGGCGAAGGAAGAGGCGACGCTGCTCGGCGAGTCCAAGCCGTCAACCGAAGCCAAGCCTGCCGAGCCGCCGCCTGCAGAGCCCGCCTCGGCTGCGCGGCTGCCGGCCGAGCGGCCATCGGCGGAGCCGTCACCGGCTGCATCCAGCGGGTCCGACATCGGCAAGGCTGGCGCCGGCGCACAAGAGCCCGTCACCCAGGAGGCCGCGGCCACTGAAGTCGCCAAGCTCGAAACCAAGGCGCGCAGCACGCTGGCCAAGCGACTGCAGCGCCTGGAGGCCAAGGCCAACGGGGTAGAGGTCGAGGCGAACGGGCGCGGCGCGAGCGGTGAGGCTTCTGCCAGCAGTCCGGTGGCGTCTGCCGCGCGCTGCAGCCAGGGCAAGCCCGTGCGCGCCGAGATGGCGGATTTCATCCGCACGGACCCCCGCATCGCGCAGACGCAGTCCACGAAGAGGTACTTCGGCGGCCCGGACTTCTTCGACCATGGCATCGGCCAGGTTCCGCCGGTCGAAACAGCGGGCATGGCGCCCGGGCGCGGACGCATGATCGGCGCGGGCGGGGAGTACGCGAACCGCCTGTACCTGAACAGCTGGTACCTGATCGGTCCGTTTGCCG
>CBIHOF010000028.1:0-67930 GCA_966211955.1 uncultured Comamonadaceae bacterium
GCGGAACGAGAACAGCGTGTCGTTCCAGTGGTGCACATGCAGGACGCGTTCGGTGGCCAGGTTGGACATGGTGTGCCGGGTTCAAGAGGGTTGTACTCGGGCGATCTCGCGCAGATGCGCCCACGGGTAGATGCCGCGGCCGTGGCCGTCACTGAAGACGAGGTTCAGGCCCTTGTCGCCCACGGGGCGGATGTCGTTGATGCGAGTACCGGCCGCTGCAGCAATGCGCTGGCCGGTGCTGCGAAAGTGCTGCTCGCACGCAGCGCACTTGCAGGCCGATCGCAGCAGCGCATGCGGCAAGGCGCTCACGCTGCCGTCCTGCCAGGTCAGCGCCAGCACGGCCGACGCCTGGTGGTTCACGATCGCCTGCGGAAACTCATGCGCGAGCAGATCGTTCATGTCAGCGCCTTGATGCCTGCCGAGCCGACGTGCCCGTCCAGCCCTTGCAAGCCGGAGGCGCCCAGCTCGCCGCCCATGGCCGCGAGGCTCTCTTCGCGGATGAGGCTCTTCAACTGCCGCACCAGCGCATGGAAGGTGGGCGAGGACATCATTTCCGGCGTACGCGGCCTGGGCAATGGAATCGGGATTTCAGCCTTGATGCGGCCGGGACGCGCCGTCATCACGTACACCTTCTCCGACAGGAAGATCGCCTCCTCGATGTCGTGCGTGATGAAGAGGACCGACAGCTGCAGCTGCTGCCACATGTTGGTGAGAATTTCCTGCATCACCGTGCGCGTCTGCGAATCGAGCGCGCCGAAGGGCTCGTCCATCAGGAGCACCTGCGGGCTCGTCGCCAACGCCCGCACGATGCCCACGCGTTGCTTCATGCCGCCGGAGAGTTGATCGGGGTAGTGGTTCTCGAACTGCAACAGGCCCGCGAGGCCCAGCAGCGTGCGTGCGGCCGACTCGCGCGCGTTCTGCCCATGGCCTTGCATCTTCAGGCCGAACTCGACGTTCTTGCGCACCGTCATCCAGGGGAAGAGCGAGTACTGCTGGAAGACCACGCCACGGTCCGCACCCGGGCTGCCGATGGCCTGGCCGTCGAGCCAGGCCGCGCCGTCGCTCGGCTTCATGAAGCCGGCCACGATGTTCAAGAGCGTGGACTTGCCGCAGCCCGAAGGCCCGATGACGCTCACGAAATCACCGGGCTTCACTTCGAGAGATACCCGGCTCACGGCCTCGGTCGTCTGGCCCTTCTTGCCGAAGCGCACCGACACGTCGCGCATCTCGACGTGGCCGCGGCGAATCTCCGGCGTGTTGGTTGCATCAGGCGCGGCGCTCATCGTGCAGCTCCCGAGCGAGCCGCGAAGCCGAGCCACGGCATCATCGAACGGCCCGCAAAGCGGATGAGGCCGCTGCAGGCAAGACCCAGCAGGCCGATGGTGATCATGCCCAGCACGATCTCCGGGTAGGAGATCAGCGAGTAGGCCTCCCAGGTGAAGTAGCCGATGCCGAACTGGCCAGAGATCATCTCCGCCGCGATGAGCGACACCCACGCCACGCCCATGCCGACGGCCAGGCCCGTGAAGATCTGCGGCGCGGCGCCCGGCAGCACCACGTGCCACATCAGCTGCGACTCCTTCGCGCCCAGGCATTGCCCCGCACGAAGCAGCACGCCATCCACCGCCTGCACGCCGCTCACGGTGTTCAACACGATGGGGAAGAAGGCGCCGATGAAGGTGATGAAGTCGATGCTGACCTCGTTGTCGGGCCACAGCATGATGGAGATGGGCACCCAGGCGATGGCCGGGATCGGGCGCAGTGCCTCGAGCGCCGGGAACAGCAGGCCGCGCGCGATGCGATAGCGCCCGATGGCCAGGCCCATTCCCACGCCGAGCACGGTGGCCACGGCAAAGCCGATGAAGATGCGCCGCAGGCTCATGCCCACATTGGTGATGAACTTGCCGTTGGCATTGACCTGCATCACCTTGTCCAGCACCTCGAGCGGCGTCGGGATGTTGGCGAAGCGGATGTAGAAGTCCCATCGGTAGGTGGTCGCGAAGTGCCAGAACAGCAGCACGCCGAAGAGCGAGCAGGCAGCCATGAGCACGCTCGGTCCGTCCTGGCGCAGCGCGTCGATGGCGCGTTCGGCCAGGGCTGGGCGCGTGGGCGCCGCGGCAGGCGGCGTCAGCGCCCGTGGCTGGCGCAGCGTGTCCTCCAGGCGCACCAGCGCGATGGTCGGCGTGGCGGGGTCCGGCGGGTGGGCGGGCGAGACTTCCTCGAACAATCGGCGCGGTGCGGTCGACATGGATTCCCCTCGTGGCGTGGCGTCAAAGACCCGTGGCCGCAGCCAGCGCGTCGGTGTAGGTGGCGAGCCGCCCGCCGATGGAGGCGGCATGCGCCTCGGCGTCCTTCTTCAGCAGGAAGGGCACGATCTGCGGCTTCTTCGGGTCGCGGGTGTCCAGTGCGTAGAAGGCCTTGTCGGCAAACAGCTTGATGCCCAGCGCGTGGTCGACGAGGTAGGCCACCCGGACCTTCTTGTTCTCCGCCTGGGCCTTGTTGACGGCGGCCAGCGTGCAGGCAGGCGACGAATACGCCGTGATGCCCGCGCCGTCGATCCACACCTCGCCCGCTTCCTTGGGACGCGCGATCGGCGTCTTGCACAGCGGGTCCATGCCGCTCACGTCGTAGTTGGCAAGCGTCTGCTTTTGCGCGGCGTAGTCGAGCTTGAGCTCCTTGTAGGCCTCACGCACATAGGTCTCGTTGACCCAGGCGTTGATGTCCAGGCCCTTCACGCGATTCATCTTCGAGAGCACCTCATGGCCGGTCTTGATGGTGTCCAGCCAGCGCGGCTTGATGCTCGGGTCGAGCGTGTGGATGCCGCCCGGGCCGAGGTAGAGGTAGGCCACTTCCTTCTCGATCTTGGTCCACTCCTCGACCTTGGTGGCCGCCAGCACCGGGTTCGAGCGCACCCAGCCGTCGGCCTCGATCAGCGCCTTGATGTAGGCGACGACGACCTCGGGATATTCGGTGGCGAAATCCTTGCGCACCACCACGCCGTGGAAGGTGGGCACTCTTGTCTCGACGCCGTCGAAGATCTTTCGTGCGAAGCCGCGGTAGGGCAGCAGGTCGGCGAAGGGCACGAAATCGGCGTGCGCGTCGATCTTCTTTTCCTGCAGGTTGGTGGTGCCCACTTCCGGGCTCTGGCTCACGAGGTTGAAGAAGGTGTCGGGGCTCAGGCCACGCGCCTGCAGCGCCTGCAGCACCATGCCGTGCGCGGCGGAGCCGAAGGGCACGGACACCGTCTTGCCCTTGAGGTCGCTCAGCTGGTAGTAGGGCGAGTCCTTGTGGACCACGATGCCGTTGCCCGAGCCGAAGGCGTTGTAGGCGATGACGGCCACCAGCTGCGTCTCGTTGCCCTGCTGCGCCTGGCCGGTGGCGCCGTTCACGAGCAGCGGGTAGTCGCCCATCATCCCGATGTGCAGCTTCCTGGCCATCATGCCGTTGGTGATGGGCGGGCCGGAGGTGAAGTTCTGCCAGTCGAGCTTGAAGCTCACGTCCTTGTACTTGCCGGTGTGGGGCAGGTACTTCTCGATGAGGTGCAGCTCCTTGAGCACCACGCCGCCGGTGACGGTGTTGGTGGTGGTGTTCTGCGTGCCGATGCCGATGACCAGCTCCTGCTTCGCGGCGAAGGCGGTTGCCGTCGCCGCGAGGCAGAGTGCGGCGCAGGCCTGCAAGACGATGTGCTTCATGAACGGATCTCCGTGATTGAGGGAAACGTCGGGTCTCCTCGATTGCAAGTCAGGTGCCACCTGGGGTGGTCGTGTGGCGCGCGGGGCGCGGCTGCTTGCAAGGGCTGCATGGCGAAATCGGGTTCAGGGGCTCGGGTGAAGCTGGTCCAGCTTCTGCACCACGTTCGCCCAGTGTTCGGCATCGGGCAGCGGCTCGCGCGCCGCGTTGATGACCGGCCATTGCGGGGCCAGCGTGGCGTTGAGCGCGAGAAAGTGCTGCTGCCCGGGCGCGAGCTCGTGGTCGGCGACGATGGCGCTCACCGGGCACTCGGGCACGCACACCGCGCAGTCGATGCAGGCGTCCGGGTCGATCACGAGGAAGTTCGGCCCTTCGTGAAAGCAATCCACCGGGCACACGCTCACGCAATCGGTGTACTTGCAGCGGATGCAGGCTTCGGTGACGACGAAGGTCATGTCGCTTTCCTTTGCACGATCTGGATGGCGGTGAGCGCGAGGCGGGCGAGCTTGCGCACGTCAGGGTCCGGGTCGTCCAGCGATGCTTCGAGCGGCGCGATGGCGCGCGTGTCGCCGATCTCGCCAAGCGCGATGACGGCTTCCTTGCGCAGGTTGCTCACCGGGTGCGTGAGCGAGGCGACGAGGGCGGGCAGGGCGGCCTCGGCCTTGAGCCAGCCCAGGCTGCGTGCGGCCTTGACGCGCACCTGCCAGTACTCGTCCTGCATCACGCGCACCAGTTCGTTCACGGCCGGTGCGAGCTTGAGCTTGCCGATGGTGTGGGCGGCTTCCTCGCGCACCATCCAGATGCCGTCGGACAGGGCGCGCATCAAGGCGGGGAGCACGCTCACCGTGTTGGAGTATCCGAGTGCACCAATGGCGATGCGCCTGACTTCCGCGTCGGGGTCGTTGGCGGCCACTTCGGCGAGCTCGCCGACCGCGATCGGGTCCTTGAGGTAGCCCAGCACGCCGACGGCTTCCCGCCGCACGGTGGCATCGGGGTCGCGAAGCGACTGCATGGCCGGCTCGAAGGCCTGCGGCGAGCGCAGGGCGCGCACGGCGCGGAAGGCCGAGGCGCGTGCTTCGGCGGGGCCGGTGAGCAGCATCGACAGCAGCGGCTCGGCGCAATCGACGTCCTTGAGTTCGGCGAGCACGTCGGCCGCGGTCTTTCGAACGCCCGCGTCGTCGTCGAGCAGCAGCGGCGCGATCGCGCGCACCACGTCGAGCTCCTCGAAGCCTTCGAGCGCGCGCACCGCCTCGATGCGCACGGAGGCGTCGACGTCGGCCAAGCGCGGCAGCAGCAGGGGCACGATGTCGTCCTCGTCGCTGTAGGGCAGGTCGATCACCGCAAGGCGGCGCACGGTGGCGTCTGCGTCGGCCAGGCGCTGGATGAAATTGAGGGTGGTGGTCATCGCAGGCCTCAGCGCAGCAGGTAGGGGATCTCGACCTTCACGGCGCCGGTCGGGCAGTCCTGCTCGCAGGGCAGGCAGTACCAGCACTCGTCGAACTTCATGAAGGCCTTGTTCTTCACGAGGTCGATGGCGAGTACGTCCAGCGGGCAGACGTCGACGCAGACGGTGCAGCCCTTTTCGGCGATGCACTTCGATTCGTCGATGACGACGGGGACTTGCGTGGGGGTGAGGGCGATGGTCATGCGATGGTCCTTTGCGATGGGTTGGCGTGAGAGGCCGTCGCCCTCACCCCAGCCCTCTCCCAGGGGGAGAGGGAGCAATGCTGTAGGGTCGGTCCCCTCTCCCTCTGGGAGAGGGCCAGGGTGAGGGCGACGGCCGCCGCGAAAAGCAGTCCGCTCATGCCGCCTCCGCCCGTGCCACGCGCAGTCGCTGGTAGGCCGTGCGCTCTTCGTCGTCCACCGGCACGATGTACGGCTCGATGTCCTTCTTGCGCAGCGTGATCTCGCCGTGCTCGTCGCGGCTGAGCAAGGTGTGGCAGAACCAGTTGGCGTCGTCGCGCTCCGGGTGGTCCACCCGGTTGTGATACAGGCCCCAGCGGCTTTCGGTGCGGAACATCGAGGCGTGTGCCGCCATTTCCGCGCAGTCGAGGATGGACGTGGCTTCCATCGCGCGCATGAGCTCATGAGCATTGCCCGCGCTCATCTGCGCCATGTCCTCGCGGATCTCGGCGAAGCGGCGCAGGCCGATCTGGTACTTGCGGGTGATCTTCGGCGGCTGCAGGTAGTCGTTCACCAGGCGCCGCGTCTTGTATTCGATCTGGTAGGGAGTGAGCCCGCCTTCGCGGCCGAGCGGCGCGAGGATGCGTGCCGACTCCGCGGCCTGCGCATCCGCATTCACCGCGGCATGCCCGACCCCCTCGCAATAGGCCGCCGCATTGAGCCCGCAGTGCTTGCCGTACACGAAGGCGCCGAGCATGTAGTTGTGCGGCACGCTCGCGCAATCGCCCGCTGCGTACAGGCCTTTCACCGAGGTCTCGCCGCGCGCGTTGATGTGGATGCCCGAGGCGCTGTGCCCGCTGCAGAAGCCGATCTCGGAGATGTGCATCTCCACCATCTGGCTGCGGTAGTCGTTGCCGCGCTTCTCGTGGAAGCGGCCGCGGCTCGGCCGCTCGTTGGTGTGCAGGATGGTCTCGATCTCCTGGATCGTTTCCTCCGCCAGGTGGTCGAGCTTCAGGAACACCGGGCCGTTGCCGCTCTCGAGCTCGTTGTAGAACTCCTGCATCATCTGGCCGCTCCAGTAGTCGCATTCGATGAAGCGCTCGCCCCGGGAGTTGGCCGTGTAGCCGCCCAGCGGGCCGGTGACGTAGGCGCAGGCCGGGCCGTTGTAGTCCTTGATCAGCGGGTTGATCTGGAAGCACTCGAGGTTCGCGAGGTCCGCGCCCGCATGGAAAGCCATGGCATGGCCGTCACCGCAGTTGGTGGGGTTCTCGTAGGTGCCCATGAGGTAGCCCGAGGCCGGCAGGCCCAGCCGTCCGGCGGCGCCGGTGCAGATGACGGCGGCCTTGGTGCGGATCACGTAGAGCTCGGCCGTGCGGCAGTCGAAGCCCATCACTGCCGCGACCTCGCCATCCGGCCCCGTCAGCACGCGGGTCACCACCACGCGGTTGGTGATCTCCACTCGCGCCCGCTTGAGCTGCCGATAGAGTATCCGCTTCATGTGGTGCCCCTCGGGCATGGGCAGCACGTAGGCGCCCAGGTGGTGCACCTTGCGCACGCTGTAGTCGCCGGTCTCGTCCTTCTCGAATTTCACGCCCCAGCGGTCGAGCTCCTGGATCATGTCGAAGCTGTGCGCGGCATAGGCCATCACCGCTTCCTGGTCGACGATGCCGTCGTTGGCGACGGTGATCTCCTTCACGTACTGCTCGGGGGTCGCGTGGCCCGGGATGACGGCGTTGTTCAGCCCGTCCATGCCCATGGAGATCGCGCCGCTGCGCTTCACGTTGGCCTTGTCGATGAGCAGCACGCGCAGCTTGGGGTTGCGCTCCTTGGCCTTCACCGCGGCCATGGGGCCGCCGGTGCCGCCGCCGATGACGACGAGGTCGAATTCCAGATCGATGGTGTTCATGTGCACTCCGTTTGGCGGCCCGTCTGCTTGGGGCGCGCCAGTCTAGAAATCGCGGCTTGCCGCGGGAAGGAAGGGTTTCGATGAAGCATTGAAGCTCAGCAACGATCGATGCGCAGGCGGTACTGGAAGGCGTCGCCGCGGTAGTAGAGGAACTCGAAGTCGACCGGCTTGTCGTCCGCATGCGTGAGCCGCTCGATGCGCAGGAGCGGCGAGGCTTCGGCCGTGCGCAATTGGCGCGCGAGCGATTCGTCGGCGGAGATGGCTTCGATCTGCACGTCGGCATGCGTGAGGTGCAGGCCGTAGTCGTTCTCGAGGATGAGGAAGATGTCGCGCGTCGCGAGGTCCTCCTGCGCGAGGCGCTCGCCCAGCGGGACGGCGAAGTAGCTCACGTCCACCGAGATCGGCTCGCGGTTCAGGTAGCGCAGGCGCTTGATCTCGAACACCGGCGCGCCGATGTCAAGCTCGAGCCGCTTGGCCACGATTTCACTGGCGGCAGTGCGGCGTGTGCTCAATATCTGGTTGAAGGTCTCATAGCCGGCGGTGGCCATCGCCTCGCCGAAGCCCTGCAGCTTCGACAGGCTCTGGAAGGCCTTGGGCTTGGCGACGAAGCTGCCCTTGCCCGCCACCTTGAAGATCAGGCCTTCTTTTTGCAGGTCACCCAGGGCCTGGCGGATGGTGATGCGGCTGACCTTGAAGGCCTCCATCATCTGGCTCTCCGAGGGCATCTGCGAGTGCGGCGCATAGGTGCCGTCGAGGATGCGGCGCCTGACGATCTCGCGGATCTGCGAGTGCATGGGCACCGAAGGCATCAGGGCGACCGTCGGGGACGGCTTGCGGGCAGCGTTCATGCGGGGATGCTCGACCTGTTATGACAGGTCATGATTAGCATCAGCCGTGCCAGCTTGTTTGCGGACTTTCAGGCGCTGTTTGCACCGGCAGCAGGCATGCGGCCAGGGCAGCGCGCACCAGACGCCGACATGGCGTGGTGCATGGATGGATTTGGTGCTGGTGGATGCGCCGAGTCAGGGCTTCGACGCATTAGGGGGCGGGGCCGGCTCAGCCGTGATCAACCGTAGACAGTGACGACCTGGTAGGCCAGCGCCGCGAGCGCACCACTGGGCGCCCACAGCATGGACTGCTGATTGACATAGCCGCCCGAGGCCGCGATGGCGCGGTTGTCCGCACGCCACCAGCCGTCGAGCGTCTCGGTGGCGGCCAGCGGGCGCAGCTCCAGCGCCCACGACACCGAGCTGGCCGGCGTGGGCTTTCTGAACTGGCTGAGCACGGGCGTGGGCGAGGCGTCGGCCATCAGCACCGTCATGAGTTCGCGCGGCAGCGTGGCGGCGTCGTCATCCAGCAGGCGAATGTGCAGCGCCGCGATCCAGGTGTCCACGCCGGTGAAGGGCGGGGCGCCGTCGCCCCAGCGCAAGTCCAGGTGGGCGGTGAAGTTCGGGCGCATTCCTTCCACGAACGGAACGAAAGGCAGGTCCACAGGTTCCTTGGGCACTGCGGGGCGCGTGGGCAACAGCGCCGGCACGGCGGTGTCGCGGTCGCTGCCGAACACACCGACCATCAGCGCGCAGACCTCGTCGCGCTGCTTCACCGTGGCCTGCACCTGCCGCACGGTCTTGCCTTCGCGCAGAACATGCACGCTGACGGTGACGATGCCCGCTTCGACGGGCGCGATGAAGTTGGTCTGCAGCGCACGCAGCGACACGTGGTCGGGCCAACTGCCGGACGCCACGTCGCGCATTGCCTGCACCGCGAACACCGACACCAGCCCGCCGAAGGAGGTGCGGCCCTGCAGCCAGTCGGCCGGAATCTCGAAGGCGACATCGTGGCCCTGGTGGCGGCGGTGAGAGAGGATGGAAGACAGCGGCGTGAGTGTCATGGCGGCGCAGTGGGTGGGGGGACGATGCGGCCATTATGGGAACGATGCGCAACGCCTGCTGTACCGGCAGCGACATCCCCATCGTGCGGGTGCGTTCTGCGAAATTGCTACATTCCCTGTAGCAACCACCCTGCACGTCCCATGGCCACCGCACGCACCCGCCAAGCCGAAGTCAAGCAAGCCGTCAACGCGACGCTCGAACTCTTCCAGCGCAAGTGGCTCTTGCGGGTGGTGTGGGAACTCCACCTCGGTCCCAAGACATTCCGTGCGCTGCAGGAAGCGTGTGATGACCTCTCGCCCACGGTGGTCAACGCGCGGCTGGGCGATTTGCGCGAGGCGGCGCTGGTGGAGCAGCGCGAGGGCGAGGGCTATGCCCTCACGGCACTGGGCGAAGAGATGGTGGAGGCGTTCACGCCGCTGATGAAGTGGGGCGTGAAGTGGCAGCGGATGGCAAAGTAGCGGAGGAGGATGACGCCGAAGGTTCCACGGCGTGACCCGGGCATTGCGCTACGGAATGTGTAGCTGTATTCTTCGTTTGCTACTGATTTGGTAGCAATCAGGAGTACTCTCCATGCAGAACTCGCCTCGGATCCCACCCCTCGAAGCCCCGTTCGACCCGTCCATCGATCAGCTCCTCACCCGCATGAACCCGCCTTCCGCGCCCAGCGTGCTCGCGCTGTTCCGCACGCTGGCGGTGAACCCGGCGATGGTCGAGCGGATGATGCCGTGGGGTGGCTACCTGCTCGGCGCCAAGGCCTCGCTGCCGCTGCGCGACCGTGAAGTGGTGATCGACCGCGTCTGCGCCCGCTGCGGCGCGGAGTACGAATGGGGCGTGCACGTGGCGGCTTTCGCCGGCGCCGCGGGCTTCACCGACGCCGAGATCACCGCCATCGCCGATGCCCACCCCGGCGGCCTCGACGCACTGCCCGAACGCGACCGCCTGCTCGTGCGGCTGGTCGACGAGCTGCACGAGACATCCCACGTCAGCGATGCGCTGTGGGCGCGCATCGCCGCTGTGTGGACGCCGGCCCAGTGCATCGAGCTGCTGATGCTCGCCGGCTGGTACCGCGCCATCTCCTATGTGTGCAACGGCGTTCGGGTTCCGCTCGAAACCTGGCAGGCTCGCTTTCCAGCCGATGGGTTCGGCGCCGACGGGGTTTCCGCCGATTGAGCGCCTCGTCGTGCCAGACTCGTGTCCCCTCATGAGCGAGACGCAGCATGACCCTTCATCGACGCCGTCTTCTTCAGCTCGCGGGCGCCGCGGCTTCCACCTTGTGGCTGCCGCGCAGTGCCTGGAGCCAGGCGAAATTCACTTCCAACCCCTTCGCGCTGGGCGTGGCCAGCGGTTCGCCCACGCACGACTCGGTCGTGCTGTGGACGCGGCTCGTTGCACCCGGCTTGAGCCAGCCCGTGACCGTGCGTTGGGAGCTGTCACGCGACGAGTCGTTCAAGACCATCGTGCAAAGCGGTCAGGCGCAGGCATTGCCCGAGCTTGCGCATTCAGTGCATGTGGAGGCGAACCGGCTCGATGCCGACCGCTGGTACTTCTACCGCTTCTTCGCGGGCGACGAGGCCAGCCCCGTGGGCCGCACCCGCACCTTCCCGGCGCCAGATGCCGACGCAGCGCGACTGCGGCTGGCGTATGCGTCCTGCCAGCGTTTCGAGCACGGCTACTTCAGCGCCTACCGCCACATGGCGGCCGAGCAGCTGGACGCGGTGCTCTTCCTTGGCGACTACATCTATGAATACCCCGGCGCGAAGGATGCGGTACGTGTGCCCAGCGGCGGCTGGGTCGTGACGCTGGACGACTATCGCCAGCGCTACGCACTGCACAAGGCCGAGCCCGAGCTGCAGGCCATGCATGTGGCCTGCCCGTGGCTCGTGACCTGGGACGACCACGAGGTGCAGAACGACTACGCCGGCCTCGCGCGCGGCGAGAACGGGCCCGAGGTGAATGACTTCGCGGCACGGCGCGCAGCGGCCTACCAGGCCTTCTACGAGCACATGCCCTTGCGCGCATCGACCTTGACGCAGGCGGTGGCTGGGCTCGTCAAGGGCGCCGAGACGCGGGTCTACGCCGAGCACCGCTTCGGCAAGCTCGCCTCCATCGTGCTGCTGGATGATCGGCAATACCGCGATGCACAGGTCTGCACCAAGGGCGGCAAGCCGGGCTCCAGCACCATCGACCCGGCCGCCTGCGCGGCCTTGGCAGACCCGAAGCGCACGCTGCTCGGCGCGCCGCAGGAGGCCTGGCTGGACCAGAGGTTCGAGCACGCCGGCGCGGGCTGGAACGTGCTCGGCCAGCAGACGCTGTTCGGCACGCGCGATTTCGCCATCGGCTCGGCATCACCGCAGCTGTGGAACGACGGCTGGGACGGCTACCCCGCGGCGCGGCAACGGCTGATCGGGCAGATGCGCCGGCACGAGCTGCGCAACGCGGTGATGCTTGGCGGCGACGTGCACGAGAACTGGGTCGGCCATGTGAAGGCCGACTACGCGGATGCGAAGAGCGCAAGCATCGGTGTGGAGTTCTGCGGCACGAGCATCACCTCGCGCTCGGGTGGCAATGAGAAGACCGCGGAGAGGCTGGCACGGAACCCGCACTTCGTGTTCGCGGATGCGCAGCGCAAGGGTTATGGCGTGTGCGAGTTCACGCCCAGGCGAATGACGACGACGCTGCGTGTGGTGAGTGACGTGACGAAGCGTGATGCGGGCATCGAGACGCTGGCGAGTTTCGTGGTGGAGGAGGGGCGGTCAAAGATCGAGCCCGCGTGATGTCGTGTTGCTCCCTCCCCCGCTGGGGGAGGGAGCAATACCTCGACCCGCCTGACGTTCCTGCCAGGCCTTCAACGCCTTGAGATACCGCTCCCGCTCGATCGCATAGAAGTCGAAGATGCACGGGTCGCACCCGTTGCCGCAGCATTCGTCGTCGCCGGGTGCGAGCGGCGGCAGGGGTTCGGGGTCGGAAGGGTCCAGCGGTGTCGTGGCCATGTCGACATTGTCACTTCGCCGCGTCACCACCCGGCTGCTTCCACCCACCCCCCAGCGCTCTGATCAGCGCGATCGCGGCCGTCTGCCGATCGGCCACCACCTGCGCGAGCGATCGGCGTGCATTGAGCGCAGTCACCTGGGCCACCACCACATCGCTGTAGCTGATCTGCCCGGCGTTGTAGCGATTGAGCACTTGTTGTTCGGTGAGGTCCGCCGCCTGCGAAGCCTCGCGTCGCAAGGCCTCCTGCTGCTCCAGCACACGCGCCGCGGCGAGCTGGTCTTCCACATCCTGGAAGGCGCCGAGCACGGTCTGCCGATACTGCGCCACCGATTGTTCCCATGCGGCCTTCGCTTCGTCGACCTGGGCGCTGCGGGCGCCGGCGTCGAAGATCGTCTGCGCCACGGACAGGCCCAGCGACCAGGCCACGGCGGAGGCGCTGAACAGGTCGCCCAGCTTCGCCGCGCCGAGCCCGTAGCTGCCGCTCAGCCCGAAGCTCGGGAAGAACGCGGCGCGTGCCACGCCGATGGAGGCGTTGGCGGCGGCAACGCGGCGCTCTGCGGCGGCGATGTCGGGTCGCCGCTGCAAGAGCTCCGATGGCACCATGCCCGGCACGGCGGGCAAGGGCGGCCAGGTCCAGTCCACCACGGCCACCGAGAAGTTGGCCGGGGCCTCGCCCACCAGCACCGCCATCGCATGCTCGAGCTGGGCGCGCGTACGCTGCAGGCCGGCCAGGTCGGCGCGCGCGTTGGCGAGCTGCGTCTGCGCCTGCAGCAAGTCGCTGCGCGGGACGATGCCGGCGTCGTAGCGGTTCTTCGTGATGCGCGCCGACTGCTCATAGCCCGCGATCGTCGTGCGCAGCATCGCGGCTTCGAAGTCGGTCTCTCGCAAGGAGAAATAGTCCGTCGCGAGTTCGCCTTGGGCCGAAAGCCGGGCGGCCGCGAGATCGGCGGCACTCGCTTGCGCACGCGCACCGGCCGCGTTGACGCCGCCGCGCAGGCGGCCCCACACATCCGGCTCCCAGCTGCCCGACAGGCCCAGCGAGTATCTTGACGACGCCGAGCTGCCGGACGCAGCGGACGACGACGTCGTCGAACCCGACCCGCCGCCCGATCGCGTGGCCGCGCCATTGAGCCCCAGGCTCGGGAACAGCGAGGCCCGCTGCTCGCGCACGAGCGCCTGCGCCTGGGCGTAGGCAGCGGCCGCCGCAGCAACGTTCTGGTTGGACACTTCCACCCGCTCCATCAGCGCGTTCAGCGCCGGGTCCTTGAACAGCGTCCACCACGACCCGCGGTCCAGCGTGTCGGCAGGCGCGGCCTGTGTCCAGCCGGCAGGTGCCTCCTTGAATACGGCGGAGCTCGGCGAGCTGGGCACCTCGTCGCGTCGAACGGTGGTGCTGCAGGCAGCGAGTGCCAGCGCGAGCGTGGCTGCGGCCAATGGGGTCAATCGCAAGGTCTTCATGTCATTCAGCCTTCGCGGCAGTGGCGGCACTCAGGTCGCCGCCCGTGCGGCTCAGCAGGCGTTCGTTGGCGCTGCGGTGGCGCAGCTTGTCCAGCAGCAGGTAGACCACCGGCGTGGTGAGCAGCGTGAGCACCTGGCTCGCGATGAGCCCGCCGATGATCGCGATGCCCAGCGGCCGGCGCAGCTCGGCGCCTTCGCCGAAGCCGATGGCCAGCGGCAGCGCGCCCAGCGCCGCGGCGAGCGTGGTCATGAGGATGGGCCGGAAGCGCAGAAGGCACGCCTCGCGCACGGCATCGAAGGCGCTCAGGCCGCGCGAGCGTTCGGCCTCGAGCGCGAAGTCGATGATGAGGATGGCGTTCTTCTTCACGATGCCGATCAGCAGGAACACGCCGATCAGCGCGATGAGGGAGAACTCCATCTTGAACATCAAGAGCGCCAGCACCGCGCCCACGCCGGCCGAGGGCAGGGTGGACAGCACGGTGATGGGATGCACGAGACTCTCATACAGCACGCCGAGCACGATGTAGATGACGACCAGCGCGGCGAGGATCAGCAGCGGCTGCTTGTTCTGCGTGTCCTGGAAGGCAGCGGCCGTGCCTTGCATGCTGCCGCGCACGTTGGTGGGCATGCCGATGTCGGCCGCGGCCTGCTCGATGGCGGCGCGTGCGTCTGACAACGTGCTGCCTTCGGCGAGGTTGTAGGAGATGGTCGTCGCGAGCTCGCCGTCCTGGTGGTTGATGTTGCTGGGCGTCGGCTCCTCGCTGAAGCGAGCGATGGCCGGCAGCGGCACCATCGGGCTCACGCTGGTGTTGACGGTGGCACCGGTGGACGCGTCGCGCAGCCCCGCGTTGGCGGACGTGGCGGGGGTGGCTGCCGACGCTGCGCCCGCGGCGGACGTGGCGCTTGCCTTCGACGGCACCTGCACGTCGTTCAGCGCCACCGGCCCCTGCGCGAACTTCGGGCTCACCTCCATCACCACGTGGTACTGGTTGAGCTGGTCATAGATGGTCGCGACCTGGCGTTGGCCGAAGGAGTCGTACAGCGCGTTGTCCACGTCGCGGTTGGTCAGGCCGAGCCGAGCGGCGCTGTCGCGGTCGATGTTGACGAAGCTCTCGATGCCGTTTTCCTGCTGGTCGGTGTCCACGTCGGTGACGGCGCTCTGCAGCTTCATCGCATCGGCCAGGCGCGAGGCCCAGCGCTTGAGGTCGGTGGCGTTGTCGCTCTTGAGCGTGTACTGGTAGGTCGAGTTGGTCTGGCGCCCGCCCATGCGAAGGTCCTGCACGGGGTTGAGAAAAAGGCTGACGCCGGTCACGCGCGCAAGCTGCGGGCGCAGCCGGGCGATCACGGCCTGGCCGCCCACGCCGCGCTCGGAGACGGGCTTGAGGTTCACGAACAGGAAGCCGCCGCCCGCGCGGCCGCCGCCGGTGAAGCCCACCACCGTGTCCACCGCCGGGTCGGCCTTGATGATGTTCACGAGCTGCCGCAGCTTGGCCTGCATCGCCTCGAAGGAGATGCTCTGGTCCGCACGCAGGCCGCCATTGAGCTGGCCGGTGTCCTGCTGCGGGAAGTAGCCTTTCGGCGCGGCGCTGAACAGGTAGACGTTCAGCCCGATGACGGCCACGAGGATGAACATCACCAGCGCCTTCGAATGCAGCGCCCAGTCCAGGCTGTATTCGTAGCTGCGGTGCACCTTGTCGTAGCCCCATTCCGACCAGCGCGCCAGCCGTCCGGGCCGCCGCTCGGGGCCAGTCGCCGGCTTGAGCAGCCAGGCGCACATCATCGGCGTGGTGGTGAGCGAGATGACGAGCGAAATCATCACTGCCGCCGACAGCGTGACCGCGAACTCGCGGAACAGCCGGCCCACCTGCCCGCCCATGAAGAGCAGCGGGATGAACACGGCCACAAGCGACAGGCTGATCGACAGCACCGTGAAGCCCACCTCGCGCGCGCCGAGCAACGCAGCCTGCAGCCGACCCATGCCCTGCTCGATGTGGCGACTGGTGTTCTCCAGCACGACGATGGCGTCGTCCACCACGAAGCCGGTGGCGACGGTCAACGCCATCAAGCTCAGGTTGTTCAGGCTGAATCCCAGCAGGTACATCACGCCGAAGGTGCCCATGAGTGACACGATGGTCGCCACCGCCGGCACGATGGTCGCGCGTACGCTGCGCAGGAAGACGCTCACGACCAGCACCACCAGCGCAATGGAGATGAGCAGCGTGAGCTCGATCTCGTGCAGCGAGGCGCGGATGGAGTTGGTGCTGTCGGAGGCCACCTGCACGTCGATGTCGGCCGGCAGCTGGGCACGCAGCTGCGGCAGCAGGGCACGCACGCCGTCCACCGTCTCGATCACATTCGCGCCCGGCTGCCGCGTGACGAGCACGATCACCGCCGGGTTGCCGTTGAACAGCCCCAGCGTGCGCACGTCTTCCGGGCCATCGGTCACCTGGGCGATGTCGGACAGCCGCACCGGCGCGCCATTGCGCCAGGCCACCACCAGCGAGCGGTACTCAGCCGCCTTGTGGCCGGGTGCGGTGGTGTAGATCTGCATGCGCTGCGCGTCGGTCTCGATGCTGCCCTTGGGCCGCGTCGCGTTGCTCGCCTGGATGGCGGCGCGCACGTCTTCCAGCGGCACGCCGTAGCGGTTGAGCGCGAGCAGGTTCAGCTCCACCCGCACCGCGGGCAGCGAGCCGCCGCCGATCTCCACGTCGCCCACGCCGTCCACCTGCGCCACCTTCTGCTGCACGATGTTGGACACCGCTTCGTAGATCTGCCCCGGCGTGCGCGTGGGCGAGGTGAGCGCGAGGATGATCACCGGCGCGTCCGATGGGTTCATCTTGCGGTAGGTGGGGTTGCTGCGCAGCGTGGCGGGCAGGTCCGCGCGCGAGGCGTTGATGGCGGCCTGCACTTCGCGTGCGGCGGCGTCGATCTTGCGGTCGAGGTCGAACTGCAGCGTCACGCGGGCCGAGCCGCGTCCGCTGGAGGAGGTCATCTCGTTGACGCCTGCGATGACGCCGAGGCGACGTTCGAGCGGCGTGGCCACGCTGGTCGCCATGGTCTCGGGGCTGGCGCCGGGGATGGCGGCGGACACGGAGATCGCGGGGTAGTCGACTTGCGGCAGCGGTGAGACGGGGAGGGTGAAGAAGCCCGCGACGCCGGCGAGTGCGACGCCGATGGTGAGGAGGACGGTCGCGATCGGTCGCTTGACGAAGGGCGAGGAGAGGTTCATGGGCCCACGCCCCCATCCCGGCCTTCCCCAAGAGGAGGAAGGAGCACCGCACCACCGTTGGAGGCACCGTGACCGCCGGACCCACTCGTCCCACCAGACCCATCCGGCCCGGCTCCCTCCCCCGCTGGGGGAGGGTTGGGGTGGGGGCGACGGCCCCCGCGCAATCGCACCCCCAAGCGATCAAACGCCAGATAGATCACAGGCGTCGTGAACAGCGTCAACAACTGGCTCACCACCAGCCCGCCAAAGATCGACAACCCCAGCGGCCGCCGCAGTTCCGCCCCTTCACCCCACCCGAACATCAGGGGCAACGCCGCAAACAACGCCGCCATCGTCGTCATCAGGATCGGCCGAAACCGCAGCAGCGCCGCCTGATGAATCGCCTCGCGCGGCGGCTTGCCATCGTTGCGCTCCGCATCGATCGCGAAGTCGATCATCATGATCGCGTTCTTCTTCACGATGCCGATCAGAAGGATGATCCCGATGATCCCGATCACCCCCAGGTCGTGCCCGCCGATCATCAGCGCCAGCAGCGCGCCGACACCTGCCGACGGCAGCGTCGACAAGATCGTGAGCGGGTGCACGTAGCTCTCATACAGCACGCCAAGCACGATGTACACGCAGATGATCGCCGCGAGGATCAGCCACAGCTGGTTGGTCAGCGAGTTCTCATAGGCACCGGCCGCGCCGAGGAAGGTCATGCTCACGCTGGTCGGCATGGCGATGTCCTTGGCCGCCGCGCGAATCGCATCCACCGATCGGCCGAGGGACACGCCGTCGGCTGTGTCGAAGCCCACGGTGGTGGCCGGGTACTGCGCGACGTGCGTGATCTGCAGCGGCGCCTGCACCTCGCGGATGTTCGCGATGGCCGACAGCGGCGTGGTGTCGCCGCTGCTCGTGGCTAGGTGCAGGTTGCCCAGCGTCTGCGGCGACGACAGCGCGTCCTGCCGCGCCTCGAGGATCACGCGGTACTGGTTGGTCTCGGTGAAGATGGTCGAGACGATGCGCTGGCCGAAGGCGCTGTACAGCGCTTCATCCACGGTTGACGCACTGATGCCCAGGCGCGATGCGGTGTCGCGGTCGATGTCGATCTGCACGGCCATGCCAGTGGCGTTCGCATCCGACACCACGTTTCGCACCTGCGGCACCTCGTGCAGCTTCTGTGCGAGCCTGGTCGCCCACAGGGCCACGGTGGCGTCGTCCGAACCTTCGATGGAGACGCGGTACTGCGTCGGGCCGCTCTCCGCATCGATGGTGAGGTCCTGCGTCGGTTGCAGGTAGAGCGTCACGCCCGCCACCTGCCGCACGCGCTGCTGCAGCCGGTTCATCAGCGCCTCTTGCTTGCCGCTGCGGCCAGTCTTGAGGTTGATGAGCATGTGCCCGGTGTGCAGCATGGTGTTGTTGGCGGCGTCCACGCCGACGAAGGACGCGATGTTCTCCACGTCCGGGTCTTCGAGCAGCGCCTGCGCCGCCGCTTGCTGCAAGGTGGCCATGCGCGCATAGCTCACCGTCTCCGACGCCTCGATGCGCGCCTGCAGCTGGCCGGTGTCCTGCGTCGGGAAGAGGCCCTTGGGGATGACGATGTAGAGCAGCACCGTGAGCCCGAAGGTCGCGAGCGCCACCCACAGCGTGAGCCGCTGGCGGTCCAGCACCCATTGCAGGCCGTGGTCGTAGTGCACGATGACGCGGTCGAACCCGCGCTGGATGCGTTGGCCGATCCCGTGCGGCTTTTCATCGTGGCGCAACCAGCGTGCGGACATCATCGGCACGAGCGTGAGCGAGACGACCGCGGAGATGAGGATGGTGATCGCCAGCGTCACGGCGAACTCGCGGAACAGCCGCCCCACCACGTCGCCCATGAAGAGCAGCGGGATGAGCACCGCGATCAGCGACACCGTCAGCGAGATGATGGTGAAGCCGATCTGCGTCGCGCCCTTCAACGCCGCCTCCATCGGCGGGTCGCCGTCCTCGATGTAGCGCGAGATGTTCTCGATCATCACGATTGCGTCGTCCACCACGAAGCCGGTCGCGATGGTGAGCGCCATGAGGCTCAGGTTGTTCAGGCTGTAGCCCATCAGGTACATCACGCCGCAGGTGCCGATGAGCGAGATCGGCACCGCGAGGCTCGCGATGACGGTGGCGCGCACGCTGTGCAGGAAGGCGAAGATGACGAGCACCACCATCACCACCGCGAGCACGAGCTCGGTCTCGACATGCTCGACGGACGAGCGGATGCCGGTGGTGCGGTCGCTGAGCACATCGACCTGCACGCTCGCCGGCATGCTCGCGGTGAGTTCGGGCAGGCGTTTCTTGATGGCGTCCACCGTCTGGATGACGTTGGCGCCGGGCTGGCGCTGCACATTGACGATGATGGCCGGCTTGAAGTGGCGGCCCCTTGCATCGGCGCAGTCGTTGTCGCCGGAAGACGCCGCGGCCCTGGTGCAGGCGAGGCTCGCCCACGCACCGAGCTTGACGTTCTCCGCGCTGTCCACCACGTGCGCCACGTTGTTCAGGCGAATGGGCGCGCCGTTCTTGAAGGCGACGATCAGGTTCTTGTAGTCGTCGGCGGTGACGAGCTGGTCATTCGCATTGATGGTGTAGGAACGCGTCGGCCCTTCGAAGCTGCCCTTGGCGCTGTTGGCGTTGGCCGAGCTGATGGCACTGCGGATGGTGTCCAGCCCGATGCCGTAGGACGACAGCGCCTGCGTGTCCGCCTGGATGCGAACGGCAGGACGCTGCCCGCCCGACAGCGTGACGAGCCCCACGCCCGTCACCTGGCTCACCTTCTGAGCCAGCCGAGTGTTCACGAGGTTCTGCACCTCGGTCAGCGGCAGGCTGTCGGAGGTGACGGCCAGCGTGAGCACGGGCGCGTCGGCCGGGTTCACCTTGGCATAGACAGGCGGGGCGGGCAGGTCGGCGGGCAGCGTGGATCCGCCCGCATTGATGGCGGCCTGCACCTCCTGCTCGGCCACATCCAGCGCAAGGCCGAGGCCGAACTGCAGCGTGATCATCGACACGCCCGCCGCGCTGGTCGAGCTGATGCGCTGCAGGCCGGACATCTGCCCGAACTGCTTCTCCAGCGGCGCGGTGACGGTGCGGCTCATCACCTCGGGGCTCGCGCCGGGGTAGAGCGTCTGCACCTGGATGGTCGGGTAGTCGACCTGCGGCAACGCGGACAGCGGCAGGAAGCGGAAGCCCACGATGCCGGCGAGCACGATGGCCACCATCAGCAGCGAGGTCGCCACCGGGCGCAGGATGAAAGGACGCGACGGACTCATTGGCGACGTGTGTCAGGACTGCGCGGCATCGCTGGCACGGCGGCGATGCGGCCGGCTGGCTCCGTCGGCGGGCGGGGCGGCCGACGTGTCGGCATCCGCTGCGGCGCCCGGACCGGCACCGCTCGCACGGCGGCCGGCCCATGCACCTGACGCCCCCGGCGCACCCGACGGACCTGTGCGGGGTCCCGATGCGCGATTCCCGCGTCCACCTGCCGGCGCCGACGCCGGCCGGTCGCCTGGCAACTGCACCCGCGCGCCATCCTTCAGCCGGTCCGCGCCTTCGGTGATGACCTTCTCGCCCGCGGCAAGCCCCGAGGCGATGGCGACGCGGTCGCCCGTCGCCTGGGCGGTCGTGACCTTGCGCTGCGACACCGTGCGGTCTTCATTGAGCACGTAGACGAAATCGCCCTCGCCGCCATGGCGCAAGGCCGTCGTGGGGACGACGACCGCGCCGCTGATGGTGTCCAGCAGCAGCCTCACGTTCACGAACTGGCTGGGGAAGAGCGTGCTCTTGGCGTTCGCAAAGCGTGCCTTGGCGCGCACCGTGCCCGTCTGCGTGTCGACCTGGTTGTTGAGTGTGGAAAAGGTGCCGCGGTCCAGCTCGTTGGTGCGGCTGCGGTCGAACGCGGTGACCGGCATGGCCGCGCCTTGCGCCACGCGGCGCTCGACGTCGGGCACGCGGTCTTGCGGCACGGCGAACTCGACGTCGATGGGCGCGAGCTGCGTGATGACGGCAATGCCGTTGGCGTCGCCCGAGGACACCACGTTGCCGAGGTCCACCACCCGCAGGCCCAACCGGCCGCTGACTGGCGCCACGATGCGCGTGTAGCCGAGGTTCAGCCGGGCCGTGCCTTCGGCGGCCTTGTCGGAGATGACCGTGCCCTCGAGCTGCTTGACCAGCGCCGCCTGAGTGTCCACGTCCTGCCGGGCGATTGAATCCTGCTGCAGCAAGGTGCGAAAGCGCTCGAGCGTCAGCTTCGCGTTGTCCAGCTGCGCCTGGTCGCGCAGGCGCTGGCCTTCCGACTGCATCACCGCCATCTCGAAAGGCCGCGCGTCGATGGTGGCCAACAACTGCCCGGCGCGCACCATCTGGCCTTCCTTGAACAGCACCTGCTTGAGCACGCCAGAGACCTGCGGCCGCACGGTGACGGTGGCCGACGGGGTGACCGTGCCGAGCGAGTCGATCCACACGGGGATGTCGGCCACTTCCGCCGTGGCCACGCCGACGGTGGTGGCCGGGGCGCCGCGTCGGCCGCCACCGGGACCGCCCGGGCCCCCGGGTCCACCGGGCCCGCCCGGCCCGGCGGCGGAGCCGGAGGCCGAGGAGGTCGATTGATGCGTCAAGCTCCAGGCAAGCGCGCCCAGCCCTGCCAGCGCGATGACCGCGATCAAACTGCCCAGCCACCGATGCCGCGGCTTGGCGCGCACTGGCGGCTCGGGCGTGCTGCCGGCAGGGACAAGTTCGGTGGCCCGGTGCGACGCAGGCAAGGCGTCGGGGCTTTGCTTTCCTTGTTGTTGTTCTTCCATGAGCACTCGCTGGCTGGTCTCTGACGATGTTCTTCGAACAATGGAAAAGGGCGATGCTCGGCTGGACGGAGCATCAATGCTCGAGCAGCAAACGGCGCTCCCGAGAGGCCCTGTGCCTGGTGAATCAGCTGATTCCGGACTGACTGTCGACCGATTTGTTGTCGGTCGTGATTCAGTCGGTCAACCCAATGTAAAGCTGGGTTCGTTGCCGGGCACGGGGGCGCCCCAGGTGCTGCGAATCAAGCACCGTAGCGTTGTGCCAGCTCCTTGGCGGCCCGCGCCTCGGGCAGGAGCCGTGTGCCGCCCAGCCAGGCCTGCGTCGCGCGGCCGCGGGCATCGCGTTCGATGCGCGCCAGCTCGCCGTGGTTGGCGAAGCCGCCGGCGAGCGCAATGCGCCCGCGCTCGATGCCGTGCCGGTCGCGGCCCAGCGGCTCGATCTGCGGCGCGTCCATCACCGGGTTGGGCAGCGTGGGATTGGCGACCAGCACCTTGCCGTCCATCGCAAGAAAGTCCGTCGCGCCCCAAAGGCTCCAGAAGCGGCCACCCCACGGTGCCGCGCGGCGCGATGGCGCGCCGTGCTTCGCGAACGCCTGCATCACATGGAGCGCGCCATCCAGCCAGACATGCGACAGCCCGTCGGCTGAATTGGTGAGCACCGAGATCGCGATGTCCTGCGAGGTCACGCAGACCGTGCGTGTGATCGTGCCCTGGAAGCCGCCGGAGTGTCCGAACCAGTCCCATCCACCGAGCGAGCCGGAGATGGTCCCGAGGCCGTACCAGCGCTCGATCGAGTTGTGCGCATCGCGCCATTGCCGCCGAGCCATCTCGCGCCGGCTCTCGACGCTCAGCACGCTCTTCTTCGCAGTGGGCGAGAGGCTGCCGAAGAAGCGCGCGAGATCAGCCGCGGTGCTGATGAAGCCCGTCGCCGATGCAAGCGCATTCGTGGGGTTGGTGGCCGGGATGAGCACGCGGCGCCCGAGCGGCAGCTTGCTGCTGTGACCGTGCGCGAAGGGCTTGGATTTCGGCAGGGGCGCGTCGGGCGTCGTCTCCTCGAGGCCGGACGCGGCGACGATTTCCCGGGCGATCCAGTCGACGTAGCTCTCGCCCGTCACCGCTTCGATCACCAGGCCCAGCAGGCCGTAGCCGTGGTTCGAATACTTGAAGCGCGTGTTCGGCTCGATGGTCGTGCCGCGCGACAGGTCCTCGCGGATCTCGTCGGCGTTCAGGAAGGGCCGGCGGTCCTGCCACTGGCCGGCGTCGAAGCCATCGCGAATCAACCCGGCCGTGTGAGAGAGCAGTTGCGTGATGGTGGCCGCGGCCACGTCGTCATGCAGCCCGAACACGAAGTCGCCGACGCGGTCATCGAGCTGCAGCCGTCCTTCCTCGCGCAGCGTGAGAATGCCGGCCGCGGTGAAGGTCTTGGAATGCGACGCGACCCGGAAGCGATGGCGCGGCGTGAGCGCAACCTCCCGCACGATGTCGGCGTGGCCGAAGGCCTGCTCGAACACCAGCTTGCCCTTGTGCGCCACCGCCAACGAACAGCCCGGCTGCTCGGTGAGCCGCATCTGGTGCTCGATCCAGCGCGGGATGTAGTCGAGTGCAGCGGCGAGCCATTTGTCCAAGGGAGCCTCCAAAGAAAACGCGCCGGGTCCCTGGCGGAACCCGGCGCGAATCTTGACAGAGACCGCCCGCGGCGGCCGGCGACTATCGCCCGCCGGTGGCGGTCACGAGGATGGTGCCGTTGTCGCCGACGGCCCAGCCGGTCTGGTCGTCGGTGAGGAAGATGGACAGCAGGTTCGCATGCGAGCTGGTGGGCTGCACCGTCCACGTCAGGCCCCCATCGGCGGTCGCGAGAACGGTGCCCGAACTGCCGACAGCCATGCCGACCTTGGCATTCACGAAGCGCACGTCGCTCAGGCTGTTGCCCGTGGGCGAATTGATATGCGTCCAGCTCTGTCCGCGGTCAGTGGACCGCACGATGGCTCCGTAGTCACCCACCGCCACGGCTGTGTTGGCATCCACGAGGGCCACACGGCGCAAGGCACTGGCCGTGGCGCTCGAATGCGGTTGCCACGTGGCGCCGCCGTCCGCCGTGGTGACGACGAAACCGCTGGGGCCGACAGCAATGCCATGGGTGAGGTCAATGAAGCGCAGCGACTGGAAGCTGTTGATGCTTGTGTACGTGCCCGCGGCTTCCCAAGACGCGCCACCGTCGATGGTCTTGTAGAAGACGGATGACGAACAACATGCCGACACCGCCCAGCCGTGACTCGCGTCGACAAAATGGAAGTCGGTCAGTCCGTAGATCGTGGCGCTGGTCTGTGGCACCGGCGAGAGCCACGACAGCCCCTTGTCAGTCGAGCGGTAGATGGTTCCAGTGCCGGAAATGACCCAGCCTACGCTCGCGTCGGCAAGGAACTGCATGCGGGACCACGGGCTGTAGGACGTCGGGACGGTCGTCGTCCACGTCTGGCCGCCGTCCGCGGTGCGCATCGTGGCGCCATCATTGGAGATCGCAGTTCCGGCCTTGGTGCCGAAGAACCAGACCGAATTGAGTGTGGTCGCCGACGTCTGTGACTGCTTGTCCCAGTTGGCACCGCCATCGAAGCTCACGTACACCGAGCCCCAATAGTCGCGCAGCTGAATGATCTGCGCACTGTAGGCATGTGCATCACTGAAGTACGGAGGCACGGTCGAGGGCAGCGGGATGTCTTGCCATGTGGCACCGCCATCGGTGGTGCGCTTGTACCCGAAGCCGTAGTTCGATCGGGCAAACGCGGTAGTTGCGTCGATGAATTCGAAGTTGACGTAGCCCGACGAGTAGTACGGCGTGCTGTTCAACTGGAAAGGATCGGCGTCGAAGGCCTGCCACGTCACACCGCCGTCAGCGGTGCGGCTGCCGACCGCCCGGTTCACGTACGCGCCGGTGGACGTATCCCATCCACTGTCAAGCGACAACAGCCATCCATGCGTGGCGTCGCTGAACCGAAAGTCGATCACCTGGCGCGACAGGCCAGTGGCCACATCGGACGGGATGGCCACCGGCGTCCAGCTGGCGCCACCATTGGTGGAGTGGTCGAGGATGGGCGTGGTGGTCCATCCCATGTAGGGTGCGGCCCAGATGTCGGTGGCGGACACCACCGCATAGCGCGACGCATTGATGTCGCTCACGGTGGACCATGAAACCCCGCCGTCCTTGGTGAGCATGATCGAGTTCGAGTAGTTCGAACTCACCCAGGCAGTGTTTGCGTCAAGGGCTCCGACGGCCGCGCCGGTGAGCGATGTTCCCGCGCTGAGCACTGTCCAGTGTGCGCCTCCATCCAAGGTGCGCAGAACGGCTCCATTGGCTCCGACGACCCAGCCGACGTTGGCATCGACGAACCTGGCCGCATAGAGCTGGAAGTCGGTGCCGGAACGTTGAACGGTCCATGTCTTGCCGCCGTTGGCGGAGAAGAGGATGGTCCCAAGTTCACCGACGGCCCACGCATGCGTGCTGTCCAGATGGAAGGTGCTGCTGATCGCGTTGCCTTGAGGCAATGGGTTCTGCCAACACCAACCGGCCCCGCTCTCGCCAGTGCATGCCTTGCCCTGCGTGAGCGACATGTCCGATACGGTGACCGTGAAGTCGCTGTCCGCCTTTGCACCGGCTTCGTTCGTCACGGTCACATGACCGGTGTACGTCCCAGGCTTCGAATAGTTGTGTGCCGGATTGGCCGAAGTACTGGTCGTGCCGTCGCCAAAGGTCCACTGATAACTCAGCGCCGCCGACCCGTTCGATGAGAACTCGACGTTCCCGTCGACCGATTGCCTCGTCGCCGGGATGCTGACCGTGAGGCTGGCCGGCAGTGCCGTCGGTTCCGGTGTGGAAGAACCACCACCGCCGCACGCCGTGAGAACCAGCGCCATGGCGCCGGCAATGAAACAAGAACGCGCAATGCCGCGCGTCGCGTCGAATGAAGACGTCATGCCCCTCGCTCCCTGATTTTTTGGACGGCGAATGGTAGCGTCTCGAAACAATATGTCACGCACAGGCGGACCCCACGAACGAGGGGCCGTGTGCGAGAAGCGCTCAGCGCCCGAAGATCCCCTTCACCCGATCCCCGAGCGACTTCAACGCCCGCTCGAACCCGAGGCTGGCCACCAGCCGCTGGCTGATCGCCTTGGCCACCCGGTCGCCCAGTTGCGCCGGCGTGATGCCGCCTTCCGCACGGCCAAGGTTGTGCATCACCACGTCGGGCAAGGTTGCCGACACCGTCTGGCCAAGCAGGGCAGGCGAGGTGGCGCGTGCATGCGCGTGGCGGATGACGAATTCGTCGACGATGATCTTCTTGGCCGGCTTGCCGGAGGCGCTCGTCTGCGCGGGGCCCTTCGAGCCGGCCGCAAGGGCCTTCGCGATGTTGCGCTGGATGGCGTCGAAGTTGGTGCCGTCCGAGCCCTTCTCGTAGTTCACGTCGGGCGAATCGATGACGATGCGCTTGATCACCACCACCGGGTCGGCCACGCTGTGGATGTCTACCGCCACCTCGATCACACCGACCCTGATCGCATGCGCCGTCTTGAAGCCATCAGGGTTGCCCACCACCAGGCCGCGCACGGTGCCCGAACCGTCGGTGGTCTTGATCTGCACGCCATCGACGCTGACCCGGCAGCCGCACATCTCGCTGCCGTAGTGCGCCGTGGCGCGCTGCACGATGCCGTCCAGGTTGGTGAAGAACCACCAGGCCGTGCCTGCGGCGAGCAGCAGCATCAGCACCGCGGCAGCGAGGAAACTCTTGCCGGCCCGGCTCATCGATGACGCCCATGGAACGCCATCACTGCTTCTCCGCCGCGGCCTTGAGATTGGCCAGGCCTGCCTCGAAATCCTTGCCGACCATGCGGTCCGCGCCCAGCGCCATCCAGCGGAACAGCGGGTTGCTGCCCATGTCCCCGTCCATGGTCCAGGTGACCTTGGTGATGTTGTTGTCCGGCACGAAATCGAGCTCGCCATGCGAGGTGGTGCCGAAGTCCGGGAAGTAGAGGTCGAAGGCGACCTTGCGCGCCGGCTCGGTGGCCGTGAAGGTCATGCTCCCGTCGCCCTGGCTCTTGCTCTTCCACGACCACTTGGCACCCGTGCCGCTGTCGGGTCCGGCGTATTCGATCTGCATATTCGGATCGCGCTGGTTCCACACCGACCACTGCTTCCATTGCCTCGGGCTCGCGACGAAGGCATAGACCTTGTCGGCCGGCGCGTTGATGGTGATGCTGCGAGAGACGGTGAACTTCGGTGAGAGCAGGTAGCCGCCGACGATGAGGACCGCGAGCAGCGCGAGCACGACGATCAGGATCCATTTCAAGATCTTCATTCACCCACCTTCGTTTGATTTGGCCGCGAGTCTGCACTGGATGCGAATCGCGTTCAAGGGTGGACTTGCAGCTCCCGACGTGCCTCGTTGCTCTGGATGCCGAGCTCGAGCAAGGCCATCACCGCCGTCGCTTCTTCGGCGGTGACCGGGATGGGGCCTTGGGCGAGGATCGCATCGCGTACGCCTGCGTAGTAGTCGGTGTAGCGGCCCGGCTTGACTGCATGGGGCGAAGCCCGCACGACGTCCAGGCTGCGGTCATCGGGCAGGCTGAAGCTCGCGCTTTCGGGCGGCAGTTCCCAGCGCGCGACGCCGTCGGGCCGCTGGCCGGTCTTGAGCGTGTCTTCCTGCGGATCGAGACCCGACTTGACCCAGCTGCCGCCCGTGCCGTGCACCGTGAAGCGCGGGCCCGGCGAGGCCGCCAGCGCACTGGCGTGCAGCACGACACGCAGGCCATGGCCATAGCGCAGCAGTGCATGGAAGCTGTCGTTGGTCACGGCGCCGTCACGTTGCGTGGCGAGGTCTGCCTGCAGTGCCACGGGCAGGCCGAAGAGCTGCACGGCCTGGTCGACGAGGTGCGCCCCGAGGTCCAGCCACAGTCCGCTTCCCGGCCCGGCCTGCTCACGCCAGCGTCCTCGCACGATGGGCCGGAAGCGGTCGAAGTGCGATTCGAAATGGGTGATGCGCCCCAGCCGGCCGCCGGCAATCACGTCGCGCAGCGTGAGGAAATCGCCGTCCCAGCGCCGGTTGTGGAAGACCGAGAGCACGCGCTTTCGCTTGGCAGCCAACGCGGCGAGTTGCCTCGCCTCGTCCTGCGTGAGGGTGAAGGGCTTGTCGACCACGACATGCTTGCCGGCCAGCAGCGCGTCGCGCGCGATGGGGAAGTGGGTCTCGTTGGGGGTGGGTACCACCACGAGGTCGATGTCGCCGCGGGCGACGAGTGCGGCGGGGCCGTCGCACACGTTCATGCCCGGCCAGTCGGCATGCACCTTCGCGGCGTCGCTGCTGGACACGGCCTGGATGACGAGGCCGGGGACGCTTGCGATCAGGGGCGCATGGAAGGTCTTGGTGGCGTAGCCGTAGCCGACGATCCCGACGCGGATGGGTGTTGTCATGGAAAGAAATTCTGAAGCCGGTAGCGCATCATCGCCACTTCGGAGAATCCACATGCAGCAACAGGAACTTGATCTCTTCGTGATTGGTGCCGGCAGCGGCGGCGTGCGGGCCGCCCGCCTGGCCGCGCAGCGCGGCGCCAAGGTGGCGGTGGCCGAGATGGGCGCCCTCGGCGGAACCTGCGTGAACGTCGGTTGCATCCCCAAGAAGCTGTACAGCTATGCCGCGCACTACGCCGAGGCCTTCGAGGAGGCCCACGGCTACGGCTGGCCGGTGCAGGCGCCGGCTTTCGACTGGGGCACGCTCAAGACGAACCGCGCGGCGGAGATCGGGCGGCTGAACACGGTGTACGGCGCCGTGCTGGAAGGCGCGGGCGTGACCCTGCTGCAGGGCCGCGCGCGCATCGTGTCGGCGCACGAGGTGGAGGTGAATGGCGAGCGGTACCGCGCCGGACACATCCTCGTGGCCACGGGCGGGCACCCGCTCATTCCCGAGGTGCCGGGCGGCGAGCATGCGGTCAGCTCCAACGAGATGTTCGACCTGCCGCGCTTTCCTCGCCGGCTGGTGGTGGTGGGGGCGGGCTACATCGCCTGCGAGATGGCGTCGATTTTCCGCGGGCTCGGTGCGCAGGTGACGCAGCTCGTGCGCGGCTCGCGGCTCTTGCGCGGATTCGACGACGACATTGCGGCCTTCCTCGCAGGGGAGATGGCCAAGAAGGGTGTCGACATCCGGCTGGCGACACATCTGCAGCACATCGAGCGTCATTCGGACGGCGTGCTGGTGGCCGCCACCCACGACGGCCAGGTGATCCAGGCCGACACCGTGCTCTACGCCACCGGCCGCGGGCCGAACACACGCGGGCTGGGGTTGGAGGAGGCAGGCGTGACGCTGGGCTCGCGCGGTGAGGTGGTGGTCGATGCGCAGTACCGCTCCAGCGTGCCATCCATCCTCGCGGTGGGCGACGTGACCGATCGCGTGCAGCTCACCCCAGTGGCGCTGGCCGAGGCGATGGTCGTGGTGGACCAGCTCTTCGGCAGCGGCCAGCGAACCATGAGCTACGACTTCATACCGACTGCGGTATTCACGCACCCGAGCATCGCAACGGTGGGCTTGACGGAGTCGCAGGCGCGCGAACGTCACCCGAAGATCCGCACCTACCAGAGCGAGTTCAAGTCGCTCAAGCACACGCTGTCGGGCAGCGCCGAGCGCACGCTGATGAAGCTGGTCGTCGACGACGCGAACGACAGGGTCATCGGCTTGCACATGGTCGGTGCCGAGGCGGGCGAGATCGTGCAGGGCTTCGCGGTGGCGATGAAGGCAGGCGCCACCAAGGCGCACTTCGACGCGACCATCGGGATTCACCCCAGTGCGGCGGAGGAATTCGTCACCATGCGCGAGCCCGTGGGCCGCTGAGCGGTCGATAATCGCGGGTTTTGTGTCACCCGCCAGGAAGTCCCGATGTTGACTGTCGTTTCCTACCGCTTGAGTGGCCTCGTCCACGCCGCCCTGATCGCCGCTTGCGCGATGTCCTTCGCATCTGCTTCGCTCGCTGCCTCCGCGGGCAAGAAGACCCCGCTGCTGACTCGCGAGGAACTGCGTGCCTGCATGGCGCGCCAGGCCAAGCTCCACCAGGACCGCGATGGCCTGGTGCAGGTGAAGTCGTCGCTCGATTCAGAGAAGGAATCCATCGTGCAGACCGGCGCCACCTTGAAGGACCAGCTCGCCGCTCTCGATCGCACCAACGAAGAGCAGGTCACGAAATACGTGGATACCAACAATGCGCGAGAAAAGCGCATCGACGCGTTCGAGCAGACCAGCAAGGACTACAACACCAAGCTCGAATCCCTCGAGGCCGCCAACGCCGCCTACAAGAAGGATTGCGAGGATCGCCGGTACGACGAAAAGGACGAAATCGCGATCAAGAAGGGCAAGTAGGTCGTGTCCATAGAATGACGGCTCTCCCACCCCGAGAGCCGTCATGACCCTTGCCACGAGCAACCCCCTGCTGACGAACTGGGACACGCCTCACGGCCTGCCGCCGTTCGATGCCATCCGGGCCGAGCACTTCAAGCCGGCCTTCGACGCCGCCTTCGCCGAGCACCGCGCCGAGCTCGATGCGATCGCCGCCAACCCAGCGCCTGCCGACTTCGACAACACGCTCGCCGCCTTCGATCGTGCGGGCCGTTTGCTGGCTCGCCTGGACGGCCTGTTCTACAACCTCACCGCGAGCGAAACCTCGCCCGCCCTGCAGGCGGTCGAGCGCGAACTCGCCGGCCCCGTGGCCGCGCACAGCAACGCCATCTACATGCATGCGGGGCTGTTCAAGCGCATCGACAGCCTCTACGAGCATCGGCAGGGCCTGGGCTTGAACGCCGAGCAGTTGCGCCTGCTGGAGCGTGCCCATCTGGACTTTGTCCGCGCCGGCGCGAAGCTCGATGCGAAGTCCCAGGCTCGCTATGCGCAAGTGATGGAACGCCTGGCCGAACTCTCGACCACCTTCGCGCAGAACGTGCTGGCCGATGAATCCAGCTACCGGCTCGTCTTGCGCACTGAAGAAGACCTCGCCGGGCTGCCTGACTTCGTGCGGGCGGCCGCACGGCAGGCGGCTGCCGACCGCGGCATCCGCGATGCGTACGTCATCACGCTCTCGCGTTCGCACATCGTGCCCTTCCTCACCTTCTCGTCGCGCCGCGACCTGCGCGAGCAGGCGTACAAGGCGTGGACGACGCGCGGCGAGCATGAAGGCGCGCACGACAACCGGCCGATCGCCCGCGAGATCCTGACCCTGCGCCGGGAACAGGCCCGCCTGCATGGCTACGCGAACTACGCCGACTATGGTCTGGCCGACACGATGGCCGGAAAGGCGTCCGCCGTGAGCGACCTGCTGATGAAGGTGTGGGTGCCGGCGAAGAAGGCGCTGGAGGAAGAACGCGCTGCGCTCAAGGCCATGCAGCTCTCGCGTGGCGAGAACCACGAGATCGAAGCCTGGGACTGGCGCTACATCGCGGAGAAGGTGCGACAGGCTCGCTACGACCTCGACGAAGCGGCCATCAAGCCCTATTTCCCGCTCAACCGCATGGTCGAGGCGGTGTTCGATTGCGCGCAGCGTCTCTTCGGCATCCGCTTCGTCGAGCAACCGCAGCTGCGCGCCTACCACCCCGACGTGAAGGTCTACGAGGTGCGCGCCGCCGACGATTCGCTGGTGGGCGTGTTCCTGCACGACAACTTCGCGCGGCCGAGCAAGCGCAGCGGCGCGTGGATGAGCTCCTACCGGCAGCAGTCGCGCCATGGCGGTACCGGCGTGCTGCCCATCGTCGTCAACAACAACAACTTCGCCAAGGGTGCACCCGGTGAGCCGACGCTGTTGAGCTTCGACGACGCGCGCACGCTGTTCCACGAATTCGGCCACGGCCTGCACGGGCTCTTGTCGAACGTCAGCTTCGAGCGCTTGTCGGGCACCAACGTGATGCGGGATTTCGTCGAACTGCCGTCGCAGATCTTCGAGAACTGGCTGCTCGAGCCCGAGGTGCTGAAGAAGCACGCCCGCCACTACCAGAGCGGCGAGGCGATTCCCGACGAGCTGGTCAAGCGCCTGGAAGCGGCGCGCAACTTCAACCAGGGCTACGAGACCATCCGCTACACCGCATCGGCGCTGGTGGACATGGCCATCCATTCGCAGGAAGGCACCGAGGCGCCGGACATCGTGGCCTTCGAGGCCGCCGAGCTGCAGCGCATCGGCATGCCGCCGGGCGTGGGCATGAACCACCGGTTGCCGCACTTCCAGCACCTGTTTTCCGGGTCCAGCTACGCGGCAGGCTACTACGTGTACCTGTGGGCCGAGGTGCTGGATGCGGACGGCTACGACGCCTTCACGGAAGCAGGCAACCCGTTCGATGCGGACACGGCGGCCAAGCTGCGCCAGTTCATCTACTCGTCGGGCAACTCACTCGAACCCGGGAAGGCCTTCGAGGCCTTCCGCGGGCGAGGGCCGACGGTCGAGCCGATGCTGCGCAAGCGCGGCCTGCTGGAGACCGCGCCGGCCTGACGCGGCTCAGGGTTTCAGGCGAGCAGCATTTCAGCGGCGACCGTTGTAACGGTTGTCGTACCGGTCATAGCGGTTCGGGATGCCGTCATGGTCGCGATCGCCGAACCGGTTGTCGTAGCGGTCATAGCGGTTGGGAATACCGTCATGGTCGCGGTCACCCCAGCGGCGGTTGTCGACGCGGTCATATCGATTCGGCACGCCGTCGTGGTCGCGGTCCCCCCAGCCATAGCCACGCTGCTCGTAGCCGCGGTACGCAATCACTGGTGCCGGTGCAACGTACACCGGTGCGCGGCGATACACCGGCGCGGGTTGCGCGTAGAGCGGCATGTCGTAGCCGACGGTGACCGACCACTGGACGTCATCGCGGGCTTGGGCGAGGCCGGCGCCCGTGGCGCCGATGAGGGCCAGAGCGGCGGTGACAAGAATCTTGGTACTGCGCATGGTTTTCTCCAGGTTGGCGGCGCTCGTGAAAGCGTGCGCCGTGACCATTCAACGCCTGGGCCCGGCGCGGGATCACCGATGAAGGTGAAGCCCACGTAAAGCTCGGTGAAGCGGTCGTAGCGGGATGCAACAGGGCGCGGACGCCGCCGGTGCGACATCAGCCGCCGCTGAGTCGCAGGTCCAACGATCGCAGGAACGCGCCGAAGTTGATCGGCTTCGTCCAATACTCGGCAAAGCCCGCCGCCAGCGCCCGCGCGACGTCGTCGGGCATGGCGTTGGCCGACACCGCCACGCAGGCGATGCCGCTGGTGCGAGGATCGGCGCGAAGGCGGCGCAGAACTTCGAAGCCATCGAAGTCCGGCAATTGCATGTCCACGAGAATCAGGTCGGGCCGCATCTCCAGCGCGCGAGCCACGCCACGCGTGCCGTTGATTTCGCTGACCAGCGACCAGCCGACGCGGCTGGCGACAAGTTCCTCCATCAGCATCACGTTGATGGGGTTGTCCTCGATGTAGAGCAGCCGCGCGGTGGGTGCCTGCTCGGGGGTGGGGGCCGGCTCCGTCGGCGCGGTCGCGGTCGGCGGTGCGCTCTGGTCGGCACGCTGCAGCTTCACTCGGAAGGTCGACCCCTTGCCGGCCTCGCTCACCACCTCGATGGCGCCGCCCATGCGCGCCACCAGGGTCTTCACGATCGCGAGGCCAATGCCCGTGCCTTCGATGCCTTCACGCTCGATGCCCAGCCGGTTGAAGGGCTCGAAGAGGTGCGAGCGCTGGTCAGCCGTAAGCCCGCGTCCGGTGTCGGTGACTGCGATGGAAACGTGATCCTCGTGCACCTGCGCGCTGACCCTCGCCGAGCCATCGCGCCGGTTGTACTTGATGGCGTTGGACAGCAGGTTGATGAGCACCTGCCGCAGCCGGATGCGATCGCCCCAGGCGACGCCTGCGATTTCGCCACACGCCACCGTCACGTGGAAGCCCTGCGCCAGCGGCGTGACCAGCGGCAGCGCCTCGGTCACCAGCTCGGCGAGCGGCACCGCCTGCATGTCGAGCTTGAGCTGGCCGCTCTCGAGGCTGGACAGGTCCAGCACATCGTTGATGAGCGACAGCAGGTGTTCACCGGCGGCGAGGATGTGCTCGATGCGCGAGCGTTGCGCGTCGTTGTGGATGTCGCTGTCCAGCTGCAGCAGCTGCGCGAAGCCGAGCACCGCGTTCAGCGGCGTGCGCAACTCATGGCTCATGCGCGCGAGGAACTGCGATTTCGCCTCGCTCTCACGCTGCGCGATGAACTTCTCGCGGCGCGCAGTCTCGGCGTTCACGCCGTCGGTGATGTCCCAGTTCACGCCGATGTACTGCGTGGCGCGGCCGTCGGGCCCGGGAATTGGCGTGGAGCGCGAGGCGAGCCAATGCACCGAGCCGTCAGGCCACACCACGCGGAACTCGTAGGCCGCCGGCCGCAGGGCGGCCACGGCCGCGTTGAGCAGGCCATCGACACGGTCGCGGTCGTCCGGGTGCACCATCTCGCGCCGGCGCGGTGCGTTCGGTGGCGCGGCGGCCGGCTCGATGCCGCGCAGCCGGTACATCTGGTCATCCCACGAGGAGGTGTCGGTGGCCGGGTCCCATTCCCAGGTGCCCAGGCCCACGCTCGCGGCCGTGAGGGCAACGCGTTCGTTGGCGCTTCGCAGGGCCGCCTCGGTGCGCACGCGGTCGGTCACGTCCAGCGTGACGCCGAAGATCATCGTGCGGTTGTTGCGCTGCACGCGCCGAGCGCGGTTCACCAGCCAACGCACCTCGCCGCTTGGCCACACCACGCGGTACCGCTGCTCATGCTGGTCGTGCGGCGATGCCAGCAGCGACTCGCGCACCTGGCTCATCATGGACCGGTCGTCAGGGTGGATGATCGTGTTGACCCACTCGTCCCGCGTGGGCACGCCAAGCTCAGGCGCGCGGCCATTGAGGCGGAACATCTCGCTGTTCCATTCGCCTTCCTCGGTCTGCGGATCGCGGCTGAACACGCCGACGCCCGCGGAGCGCGTGGCGATCTCCAGCCGTTGCGCGAGCTCGTTGGCGCGGCGCGATTTCTCGACCTGCTCGGTCACGTCCAGTGCCACGCCGACGAACTCGAGCGGCTCGCCGGCCGCGTCGCGCCGCAGCACCCGGCGCGTGAGCACGTAGCGCCACGAGCCATCGCGGCGCCGATAGCGAGCTTCCATGTCCACCGGCCGGTCGGCGGTCAACGCGGCGCTTGCGGCGGCCACCACCCGCGGCATATCGTCCGGGTGGATCAGGGCGCGCACCTCCTCGAGCGAGAAGCCTTCCGGGCGCGGCGTGAGGTCCAGCACCTGGTAGGCGCGGTAGTTGTAGTGGAAGCGATTGGTGCGCAGGTCCTGGCGCCAGATGGCGATGTTGCCCAGGTCCACGGCCAGGCGCAGTTGTTCGCTGGTGTCGTTGAAGGCTTGCGCGAGTTCGTAGGTTTCGGTGTCGTCCACCATGATGCCCACCGTGCGCTCCGGCAGGCCCTCGGGCGAGTTCTTCACCTCCCACTGCGAGTGCAGGCGTTGCACGCTGCCATCGGGCAGCAGCACGCGATAACGGGCCTCGTAGCGGCCGGCGCGGTGTGTGGACTCGGGGTACTTGACGCGGGCGAGGTCGTCCGGGTGGATGCGCTTGGCCGCGGTCTCGAAGCTTGGCGAACCGGCGGTCGGGTCCATGCCGAAGAAGCGGTAGACGTGCCGGTCCCAGCGGCCTTCGCCCGAGGGAATCTTGCGTTCCCACACTCCCAGTCGGCCGAACTCCTGCGCGGTGTCCAGCAGCTCCGCCAGGCGATGCTGCTCGCTGATGTCCTGCAGTGACACCGCCATGTGGCCGTCCGGATCATCGGATGTTCGCAGCGGCCGTGCGGTGAGCCGGCCGGTGCGGGTTCCTCCATCGCGATGGCGCCACGGCAGCTCGACGGTATCTACCGCGCGCCCGGCCTGCAGCGCAGCCGCCACCTCGTCCCAGGCGCCGGGCCCGCCAATGAAGCCCATGAGCGCCGCGAGCGATTCGCCGGCCGGGTCGGCAAAACCGCTCAGGCGGACGAACGCCGGGTTGACCCAGACGATGTTTCCCTGCTCATCGAGCAGGGCCAGCATGTCCGAGCTGACCTCGGCCAATGCCAGCCATGCGGCAGCCTCCGCGAGCACTGGGGCGGACACGGGGCGGGTGGCGCGTTGCGAGAACGTCATCGCGGCCCTAGTGTCGGCCTCGACGGGCGTTCGCGCCAGACAAAACCACCTCCAGGCCGCGCCCCGAAACGGGTCACTCCGCGACTTGCAGCACGAGCTTCCCGAAGTTTTCGCCCCGGAACAGCTTCATCAGCGTTTCCGGGAAGGTGTCCAGGCCCTGGACCACGTCTTCCTTCGACTTCATGCGGCCTTCCTTCAGGTAGCCCGCCATCTCGGCCACCGCGAGGTGGTAGCGGTCGGCGTAGTCGAACACCACGATGCCTTCCATGCGCGCGCGGTTCACGAGCAGCGAGAGATAGTTCTTCGGGCCTTGCACCGCGGTGGTGTTGTTGTACTGGCTGATCGCGCCGCAGATGATGATGCGGGCACGGCGGTTGATCTTCGCGAGCACGTGGTCGAGGATCTCGCCGCCCACGTTGTCGAAGTAGACGTCGATGCCTTCGGGGCAATGCTGCTTGAGACCGTCGCGCACGCTGCCGGCCTTGTAGTCGATGCAGGCGTCGAAGCCGAGTTCGTTGACGACCCAGTCGCACTTGGCCTTGCCGCCGGCGATTCCCACCGCGCGTGCGCCCTTGATCTTGGCCATCTGGCCCACCGTCTGGCCGACGGCGCCGGCCGCGCCGGACACGACCACCGTCTCGCCCGGCTTGGGCTGGCCCACGTCCATCAGTCCGAAGTAGCCCGTCATGCCCGGCATGCCCAGCACGTTGAGCCATTGCGTGGGCGAGCCCATGCGCGTGTCGATCTTGAAGATGCCGCTGCGCTTGATCTGGTCGCCCGGGATGAGGCAGTACTCCTGCACGCCGAGGCCCGCATTGACCAGGTCGCCAACCGCGAAGTTCGGGTTCTTGCTCGCGACGATCTCGCCGATGCCGCCTGCGCGCATCACCTCATTGATGCCCACCGGCGGGATGTAGCTCTTCGCGTCGTTCATCCAGCCGCGCATCGCGGGGTCGAGCGAGAGGTACAGCGTCTTGATGAGCACGCCGCCATCGCCGGGTTCGGCCACGGGTTCGGTGGTGAAGCTCCAGTTGTCGCGCGTGGGCTCGCCGATGGGGCGAGAAGCCAGGCGGACCTGGTGGTTCTGAAGAGCGGAAAGGTTGGGCATCGAGGTGTCTCCTAGGTGACTGGCGCACGGTGCTGTGCGATCGATGTTACCTGCGTTGCCTGGCGCCCACGCGGCGTCGGATTCGTCCGACGCCACCAACCGTCGCTCGCCGATGGCCGTAGCCCGTCAGCCTGGTTAAGGTCTTCGCATGCACGGGTGTCGGCCAGTCATGGCCAGCCAACCGCTCGACAGAGGAGGACACGACATGCCCACCGGCCCGCTCGCCACCGCCGGTCTTTCTGGCGCCACGGCCAAGCTCGCCGGCGTGGTCGCTGCCACCGCCGCGCTTGCCGTCAGCATCGCCACCGCCACGCCGCCGGTGCATGGGGTCGACAAGCTGGACATGTCGCGCTATTCCGGCACCTGGTTCGAGGTTGCACGCCTGCCCAACAAGCTGCAGGCGCGCTGCCGCTACGACGTGACCGCAACCTATCGGCTCAAGGCCGACGGCACGGTCACCGTGCTCAACCGCTGCGTCGACGCCAACGAACACGTCAAGGTGGCCGTGGGGCGCGCGACGCCGCTCGCCGGCGACCCCGCACGGCTGCGGCTGAGCTACGTGCCCGACTGGTTGAGCTGGTGGCCGGGCACGCGTTCCGACCACTGGGTGGTCATGCTCGATGAGGACTACCGATTTGCGGTGGTCAGCGATTCGACGCGCACCTCGCTGTGGATCCTGTCGCGCGCGCCGTCGCTGGATGCGGCCATCTATGGCGACATCGTCTCGCGCCTGCGCGCACAACGCTACCCGGTGGACCAGCTCGTGGTCACGCCGCAGCGCGTGCTTGAAGAGCCGCAGCCCGGCGCGGCGCGGCCGCCACCGATCGTCTGAGGATCGTTCGAGAAAGGACACACCATGAAGACCACCGCACTCATCGCCTCCATCACCCTCGTGCTGGGCGTGGCCGCCTGCGACAAGAGCAACGATGGACGCACCGTGGGCCAGAAGGTCGGCGAGACGGTGGACCAGGCCGTCGCATCGGCCGACAAGGCCACGAAGGACGTGCGCGACTCCGCGAAGAAGAGCGTGGACGAAGCCGCCGAGAAGACCAAGGAGAAGACTGCCGAAGTGTCCAAGACGGTGGACGACATGGCCATCACAGCCGGCATCAAGGCGGGTCTCGCCAAGGACAAGGAGCTGAGCGCGCTGCGGGTGAACGTGGACACCAAGCAGGGCCGCGTGTCGCTGTATGGCTCCGCGCCCAACGAGGCGGCGCGTGAACGGGCCACGCAGATCGCATCGGCCGAGAAGGGCGTGACGGGCGTGGACAACAAGCTTGCGATCGAGAACCACTGAGCCAGACACTGGACGCTGACATCACCCGGGCGCCGGCGCCACGCAAGGCGCAGGCGAAAAAAAACCGCGGCATGCCGCGGTTTTCTTGCTTTGAACCTCGCGCTTTACAGCGGGCGGATGTTCGCGGCTTGCAGGCCCTTCTGGCCCTGCTTGACTTCAAATTCGACGCGCTGGTTTTCAGTCAGCGTCTTGAAGCCATTGCCCTGGATGTCACGGAAGTGGGCGAACAGGTCAGCGCCGCCCGCGTCTTGAGCGATGAAGCCGTAGCCCTTCGCTTCGTTGAACCACTTCACGGTACCGGTTTGAGTCGTCATGGACGATTCCTATCTTTCAAACAAAGTAATGCAGAGCACATGCTCCGCATGCAGAGACACTCAGGACGTTATTCGGGGATTTCTAACAGAACCGTTCTGGAACCAGACCGGTGAAGCAAAAGATCTCTCACACACTGTCTTGCGTATACCTGTGCGGCTAATGTACCTCATCGGCCTGCGGGCTCTTGAAACCAAGGGTTAAGCATCCTCGATGAACGCACACAATGACGCGATGAAACTGTCCGTCCTCGATCAATCGGTGTCCATTTCGGGCCGCGGCGAGGACGCCGCGATTCGCGACACGCTCGACCTGGCTCAGCACTGCGAGAGGCTCGGCTACCAGCGCTTCTGGCTGAGCGAACACCATGGCCTGCCCACCATCGTCGGCAGCGCACCCGAGATCCTCATGGCCGCCATCGCGGCGCGCACCGAGCGCATCCGCATCGGCAGCGCCGGCGTGATGCTGCCGCACTACTCGGCGCTCAAGGTGGCCGAGCAGTTCCGGGTGCTGGAGGCGCTCGCACCCGGCCGCATTGACCTCGGGGTGGGCCGCGCGCCCGGCGGCGACATGCGAACGGCGATGGCGCTGAACCCGAACGCGCATGCAGCGGCCGAAGCCTTCCCGCAGCAGGTGCGCGACCTGCAGGCCTGGACATCGCTGCCCAGGCACCGCGGCATCACCGCGCATCCGCTCGGGCCCCATGCGCCGGAGATCTGGATCCTTGGCAGCTCCGACTACGGCGCACAGCTGGCAGCGCACTTCGGGCTGCCCTATGCCTTCGCCTACTTCTTCACGGACGGCCAGGGCGCGGAGCAGGCGATGTCGGTGTACCGCGCGGGCTACCAGCCGAGCGAGCGACATCCGAAGCCGCAAGCGACGCTGTGCGTCTGGGCGCTCGCGGCCGATACCGAGAAAGAGGCGCTGCACCATGCCGTGAGCCGCGAACGCTGGCGCGTGGACCGCGAGCGCGGCATGTTCGGCCCGCTGCAGTCGCCTGAGGCGATCCTTGCGCGCGGCTTCACCGATGCCGAATGGCCGACGGTGGAGCGCATGCGCGCGAAGGCCTTCGTCGGCAGCGCCGCGCAGGTGGCCGACAAGCTGCGCGCGCTCGCGGCCGAATTCGAGCTCGACGAGATCGTCATCAATACCTGGACGCACGACCCCGCGGTGCGGCGACACTCCTACGCCTTGATCGCTCGCGAATTCTCCTGACATGCAACTCATCGACTTCGAACTGCGGGGCGACTTCGTCACGCTGGACAACCTGCTCAAGGCCACGGGGCTGGCCATCACGGGCGGTGCGGCCAAGGCCATGGTGGCCGATGGCCTCGTGCAGGTGGATGGCCGTGACGAATTGCGAAAGACGGCGAAGATCCGCGCCGGACAGGTGGTGAGCGTGCATGGCACTCGGGTGAAGGTGCTGCCGGCACCGGCTGCGACGCAGGATTGATTTCACACAAACACGCGGGAGACATCGATGGCGAAGGAAAAGAAGGCTCAACCGGTGCAGCCCCAGACCGCGCTCGTGACGGGTGCGTCGTCGGGCATCGGTGAATCGCTTGCGCGCTGCTTCGCCGCCGATGGGCACCGGCTGGTGCTCGTGGCGCGCAGCGTGGACAAGCTGGAGGCACTCGCCAAGTCGCTCGAAGCCGCGCATGGCAACAAGGTCACGGTGATCCCAGCCGACCTGTCACAGCCCGATGCCGCGCACCGCGTCGCCGCGTCACTCAAGCGGCGCCGCATCGACATCGACATCCTCGTCAACAACGCCGGCGTGCTGGACCACGGCGCCTTCGTCGACATCGGGGCCGACAGGCACCAGGCGCTGATCGACCTGAACATCTCCGGTCTCACGGCCATGATTTCGCATTTCGTGCCGGGCATGGTGCAACGCGGGCGAGGGCGGGTGCTCAACGTCGCCTCCATCGCGGCCTTCCAGCCGGTGCCGTCGCTCGCGACCTACGCGGCGAGCAAGGCCTTCGTGCTGTCGCTCACCGAATCGCTCGCGGAGGAACTCAAGGGCACGGGCGTGACGATCACCGCGCTGTGCCCGGGCATCACCGCCACCGGCATGCTCAAGGGGGCGGCCCAGGCCAATCCCAAGCTGTCGAAATTGCCCAGCTTCGTCGTGGGCGATGTGGATGAAGTGGCCGCCGAAGGCTACGAAGCCTGCATGAACGGCGACGTCATCAAGGTGCCGGGCGCGCTGAACCTCGCCGCCACCGTGTCGGGACGCGCGACGCCGAAGTGGCTGATGCGGCGCATCACCGGCACGCTGTTCCGCAAGGCCTTGTGAAGGCCGCGGGGCGGACAGCCGACGCCGTCCGCCCCGCGGCGGTCACCTCGCGTGCGATCAGAACTTGTGGTTCACGCCGATCGTGTACAGGTTGCTGTTCGCGGTTTCGCCGAACGCCTTGAACTTGTAGCGTTCCCATTCACCACGCAGCGCGGTCTGCTTGTTCAGGTCGTACTGCAGGCCCAGGCCGTACTTCGGGTTGGTGCTGGATTCGCTCGACCCGCCGCTCACGCTCGTGCGTCCATTGAACGCGCCGATGCGGCCGAGCGCAGAGAAGCTGTCGGAGATGGGCACCGTGCCCACCAGGTCCACGAACAGGCCGTGTCCGCGCACGCTGCCCGCGGCGCTCTCGGCCTTGCCGAGGTCTGCGTAGCCCGCTTCGACCGCGAAGTTGGGTGTGATTCCATAGCCGCCATACAGCTTGCCGCCGGTGGCGGAGCGGTCGGTGGACATGCCACCCACGTCCGGTCCCTTGTAGCGGGAGCTGCCGATCGAGCCGCCGACGTACGGCCCTTCTGCGTGCGCTGCGAACGCGGCGAGAGCGGCCGCGGAAACGAGTGCCTTGGCGATGAACTTCATGTGTGACTCCTTTTTCTGAGGGATGTCTCAGGTGTTGTCGCGCAGCAAGTTCATGCCTCGCGTCAACACCTTCGACACCTCTACCTTGCCGGGAGTCGGTGAAGCGCAGGTGGCTTGTTCGTATCTCGATGTCCGCGACCGTAAAGGTGAGTCAAAGCCTGTAGGACATCCGGAAAGCCACGGAACCCTGCGCGAACCGGGTCTTCCAAGGCAAGCGCCGTCACCGCGGGCACCAAGTGATGCGCACGCACCACAAACCCTGTTGGCGGCCGGGTTGGCCTGAGCTCTTCGATGGGTACCGCGCCGCGGGTCGCAGGTCGCATCATCCTTGCGTGGCCTTCTTGAACGGGCTGCGTTCCGGCGGCTCGTCGTGGCTGGCGGTGCGGGTGAGGGCGCTCACGAGGAGATTCAACGCCGACACGCGATGCCGCACCGCGCAGGCCAGCGGCTCCGGCTTGCAGCCCATCTTGGCCTTGGGCTCGAGCGCCGTGCGGCCGAGCGAGAGCCGCTTTGCGCCCAAGGTGATCGCATCCTCCACCGTCGACTGCAGCAGCGTGAGGTAGATCGGCGCCTCGGCATTGGCCGCGCGGTCGTACCCGATGTAGTAGCCGATCGCCGTGTCGCCATCGCCCACGCTCGTGACGAAGCCGACCATGCGGCCGTCACGTTCGGCAATGCGGCAGATGAAGCGGCCCGGCAGCGCCTGCGCGAGTGCGGGCAGGTAGCTCGCGGACAGCGTCGCCAGGCGCAAGCCCTGCCCGTGGTGCACCTGTTCGTACAGGCCATGGATCTCGTCCTGCCGCGCGGCCATCTCGCCCGCATCGATCACGCGCAGCGTGACGCCGGCCGAGGTGCAGTCCTTGAAGAGCTTCTTTGCACCGCTGCGGTAGCCGGAGGTGAGGCTCGCCAGATAGTCGTCGTAGCGCAGCCATCCCGGCTGAAGCGTGAGCACCATGTCGGGCTCGGTGTCCAAGCTGCGGTAGCCGAGCAGCCGCAGCGAATCGCGCGTCACGTCCTGTGAGGCGGCGAAGTCCTTGATCATCGCGACGTCGGATTCGCCAAGAAGCTTGTCGGCGCGGCGCAGGCGGTACGTTGCCTCGCCCACGCCCTGCCACAGCAGGGCAGGGTCCACGTCAGGTGCGAAGGCCACCGAGCGTGCGCCCCAAACGAGCAGGTTGCCGCAGACCAGCAGGTGCTCCTGCAGGCCGGCCATGGGCTTGTCCAGCAGGCGGCGCGAGCCCGGCTTGCGCAGGCGGTCGCCGGTGACGGCCACGCGCTGGAACAGCATGATGGCCACCGGCCGTTCGTCGGCATACGCCATGGCGTAGCGCGGCTCGATGTTGCCCGGCGCGTGCTGCTCCAGCACACGCAGGTAGTCGCGCGACAGGAACACCGTCTGCGCGGCGAGTGAATCCCAATGCGTGGGGTTGAGGAAATCGATGCGGTCCGCGAGCGCGAATTGCAGTCCGCTTGCGGTGCGGCGCGCCTTGTGGCGCTGCCTGAGCGTGGCGACGGCCTTCACCGGGTCGGGCTTGGGTGGCTTGAGCTTCTTCAAGGCCGCGCCGGTGCGCCTGAGTTGCGTGATGGCGCCGCGAAGGCGCTGCCGTGGCTTGGAGTCGGTGGTGCTGGACATGGCGGGCAATCTAGCGCATGACAGCCCGCATGCGCACCCTCCGTTGGGGGATGGTGCGCCGAGTGAATGAACCACCCGGCGCGCTGGCATCATCGCGGCATGACCAAGCCACTCGCCCCCTTGTTCATCGAGCCCGCGCGGCTCGAAGACACCTTGCAATCGTCAGGCCAGGCAGCACTGAGCCCCCTTGGCCTCAACAGCCTCCTGCATGCGGACGCGTCGCAGCTGATGGCGCTTCGGCCGAGCTGGAACGACCTGCCGCCCGATGCCTACCTGCGCGACGGCGGCCGCTACCGCAAGCGCCGCCATTCGTGCTTTGTCGTGACGGGGGACGTGGTCGAACAGGTGCCGCACCGTGCGCACTGGCAGCCGGTCGAATACAACGCCTTGCACGGCGGCCTGGAGCGCTGGTTCGAGCCGATGGATGCCGCCGTCGTGGCGCAGCCGGTGTGGGCGCAACTGCTGCGGCGCCTGGCCGCCACCTGCTCGACGATCAAGGGCGCGCAGCCCTGGTACGTCGAGGCGCATCAGTTCCGCATCGACACGACCGATGGCATCGGCCGGCCCACGCCTGAGGGCGCGCACCGCGACGGCGTGGATTTCGTGGTCGTGACGCTCGTGGACCGCTCGGGCGTGAAGGGCGGCGAGACACGCGTCTTCGACGCGACCGGTCCGTCAGGCGTGCGCTTCACCATGACCGAACCATGGACCACGCTGATGCTCGACGACGAGCGCGTCATCCACGAGACCACGCCGATCCAGCCGGTGGACGCGTCACAGCCGGGTGGTCACCGTGACACGCTGGTGCTGACCTTTCGGGCCGGGTCGTTCCAGGGCCCGATGGCCTGAACCCATCACCGCAGCACCGTCTGCTGCATGAACAGCACCGTTGCGTAGAACTGGTAATCCGCGTTCTCTTTGCGCGCGAAGCCGTGGCCTTCGTTCTCGGCGCGCAGGTACCACACCGGCGTGCGGTTCTCGCGTGCCTTCGCCACGATCTGCTCGGCCTCGGTGAAGGGCACGCGCGGGTCGTTCTTGCCCTGCACCACGAACATCGGCTTGGTGATGCGGCTCGCGTTGGTGAGCGGCGAGATCTTCTGCAGGAACTCGCGCATCGCGGGGTCGCGCTCGTCGCCGTACTCGACGCGTCGCAAGTCACGCCGGTAGCTCTCGGTGTTCTGCAGGAAGGTGACGAAGTTGGAGATGCCGACGATGTCGATGTTGCCGGCGATGCGGTCGGCATAGTGCGTCGCCACGGCCAGGCTCATGTAGCCGCCGTAGCTGCCTCCCATCACCAGCACCCGTGACGCATCGAGCTGCGGCTGCTTGGCGATCCAGTCGAGCAGGGCGCCGATGTCGCGCACCGAATCCTCGCGCTTCATGCCGTTGTCCAACGCGAGAAAGGTCTTGCCGTATCCGGACGAGCCGCGCGCGTTGGGCTCGAGGACGGCCATGCCCAGTTCGTTGACGAGATATTCCCGTCGTCCGCCGAAGCCCACCTTGGCCTGGCCCTCCGGGCCGCCATGGATGTCGATGAGCACCGGCCGGGCGCCGGTGAATCGCGGTGGCGGCATCTTCAGGAGGCCCGAGATCACTCGGCCGTCGAAACTGGGCCAGCGCACGATCTGCTGCTCCTGGAAGGCCGAGAGGTCAATGCCCGGCGGCACGTAGGCCTGCGTCCACTGCCGGCTTTCGCCGGTCTTCGTATCGACGGCGTAGATCTGGTTCGGTCCCTTGGCGCTCGTCACCGAATACGCGAGCTCGCCGAGCCTCGGATGGAAGTGCATCGCGGTCACGCTGCCGGCGGCGAGCTTGGGCGTTGGCAGCTCCTTGAAGGTCTTGGCGTCGAAGAGCCTGAGCTCGTCACGACCGTCCACATTGCTGCGCAGCGCGATGACGCGGCCGTCTTCCGACAGGTCGGTGCCGTCCACGTCCCAGGGGATGTGGTGGGTGATTGGCGTGATGCGCTTGTTGGAGAAACGGTAGAAGCCGAGCTGGTTGAACTCGCCCGCGTGGTCAGTGAGCACGAAGAGCCCGCTGTTGTCGCGCTTGAAGCCTACCGCCATGTAGACGCCGCGCTCCTTGCTGCCGGCTGCGGGCAGCACCTGCGTGAGCCGGCCGTTGGCGACGTTCAGCAGCCACACCTGCGACTCATTGGCCGAGATGTAGCGCACGAGCGCCAACTGCTTGTCGTCCCAGGACACGCCGCCCACGCCCCAGCCGGCACCGTCGAGCTCCGCCAACCGGCGCTTGGCCGTCGGCTTGGACGGGTCGACCAGCGTGAGGCGCTGCGTGACGGTCGCCCGCGTGCCGCCTTGCGCCGTGCGGTCCAGTGGCACCGAGCTGATGAGCAATTGGCTGGACTTGTGCAGCCAGCCCTCGATGTTGTGCTTCTCGCTCGGCTCGGTGATGAGTGCCACCTGCCGCGTGTCCAGGTCGAGCCGGAAGACCTGCGCCGCCTCGTTGCCGCCGGAGCTGCGCTCGAACACGATGTACTTGCCTTCCCGCGGCTCGTAGCTCGCCTGCGTCACCGGGTCGGCGAAATCGGTCAGTGGCTCAGGCTCGGCACCCGGTGCGCTGACGCGAAAGAGCTGCGCGGTGTTGCCCTTGGCCGGCCGGTGGGCCACCAGCATCTCGCGCTTGGTGGGATGCCAGTCGACGAAGCCGTGGCCGCGGAACTCGGTGTAGCGCGCAACCTGGTTCACGAGGTTTTGTGGAATCGGCGGCACGCCTTGCACCACGAGGTTGGCGTTGGGCGAGTAGACAGCCGTGGCGGCTGCGGCCGATGCGGCGGCGGCCGCGGCTTGCGCCTTCGCGGCCTCTTCGCGGCCGGGCTCGGCACATGACGCGAGCAGGGCGGCGGCTGCGAGGCAAACGAGGGCCATGGCGGCACGGGAGGGGGTCTTCATGGATGGAAACTCTTCCTATCGGTTGAAGCGGACGGCCATTTTGCATGGGGGGCGGGCGCACGTCCGTCGGTGAAAGTCGCAGTTCGCGACATGCCGGCTGCAGTTCGTCGCAAGCGCCTTTCGGGCGGGGCAGTGGCTGCCGATACTGCATTCATCGACACAAGCAATGCACGTGTCAGCCACCTGAAGGAGCCCACCATGAACACCACCGCCAACCGCCTGACCCACACCGTGATGATCGCCGCCGCGCTGGCTGCCTGCTTCATGGTGCAACAAGCCCGCGCCGGGCAGGCCAGCCCCGCGGCTGCCGCGTCGGTGCAAGCCACGAAGGTGGTGGTGCTTGCGAAGGTGGTCGTCACCGGCCACCGCTTGCAGCCGATGCAGGTCGTGATGCTGCCGCGCGTCGAAGTGACCGGCAAGCACGTCGAGGCCAGCCAGACCCGCCAGGCTCGCAGCGACAAGCCGGCCGTGCTGGTCGCGATGCGCTGAATCCCACAGGTTCGCGGCCCGCATCACGCCGGGTCGCGAACATCGGCCACCGGGTTGCTGCCGAAATCCGGTCGTCGCAAGTAGCCGAGCACCCGGGCCGCCGCCTGCGCAGGCGATGTCAACTGTCCCGACTGGTGAAGGCCCACGAAATTGCCCTTGTCAGGAAAGCCCGCCGGGTCCGAGCCTCGCAGCTGGGTTTGCATGTCGGTGTCGATGACGCCAGGTGCCAGCGAGACGATCTTCGCGCCGCCGCCGTGCGTCGATGCACGATGCGCTTCATCCAGCGCCGCGGCGCGCGAGAAGTGGTCCATGCCGGCCTTGGCCGCGCAGTAGGGCGCGCTGCCAGCCATCGCGCGCCGACCCAGGCCCGACGAGATGTTGACCACCTTCACGCGGCCTGTGGTCATCGCCTTCCATGGCCGCGTGGCGCGAAGGAAGGATGCTGTGAGCAGCATCGCCGATTCGAGCCCCACGCGCAGTGCGGACGACAGCTCCGCGCTCGAGCATTCATCCATCGGCCCCACCCGCGTGATGACACCGGCGTTGTTGATGAGCGCCGCATCGTCGAAGCGCTGCGCATCGAAGCTGCGTAGCCAGGCCTCGACCTCATCGGCCACGGTCGGCGCATCGGCCAGGTCGCGCGCCCATTGCTCCAGCGTGACATCGGCTTGCGCGGCTTTCGCGCGTTGCGTGTCGTTGGTGCCACGCGAGATGCACAGCAGCGTGTGGCCCGGCGCGATCAATTGCTCGACGATGGCCGCGCCCATGCCGCGCGATGCGCCAGTGACGATGTAGAGCGATTGCGCCATGGGCGTCTCCTCAATGCAGTGGAGGGCGAGTATGGCGCGAGGGTTTTTGCATTGACGCCGTCGGGGCGATGCGGGCACACTGGCGCCTCTTCGCGCGGCACGCTCGTGCCGCCATCCCCGCAACCTTCATCGAGGAGACGTGTCATGTCCAAGCCAACCACTGCTCCCGTGTCGGCCGCCTGACGGCGAGGTTGCGCGCAATCACTGCTCGCTTGCGATGACGGTTCCGTCATCGATCTGCTGATCTTCCACGCTGTCGTCTTCGTGCCCGCCTGACGGGCGGTCCGACCTCATCCGACCTTTCGCTCCGCATGCCGCGCATGCGGTGTCGCGCCTTCTTGCGTCCATGCGACGCGATGGCGCCAAGACGAACACGACCTACAGCAATGATCGACTTCGATTTCGACTCGCTGCGCCGCATGGGCCTCACGCCCGCCATGGCGCAGCACCTGGCCCTTCAACCCCTGCCCGACGACGACGGGCCTTTCAAGCTCGTGCGGCTCGCCGAGGTACATCGAGAGACGGTGCGCGTGCATGACGGCATCACCGAGGCTTCGGCCCGCGTGCTGCCGCGCGTGGCGCGCGAACTGGACGGCGAGGACACCGCGCTCGCCGTCGGCGACTGGGTGCTCGTGCGCGCCGACAGCCACGGCGACATCTGGGTGCACGCACGCCTGCCGCCGCTCACCCACATCACGCGGCGCGATGCCGACGGCAGCCGGCATCCCGTCGTCAGCAACGTGGACACCGCCCTCATCGTCATGGGCCTGGACGATGACTACAACCTGCGCAGGCTCGAGCGGTACCTCGCGCTGGTGCAGGGCAGCGGCGTGCAGCCGGTGGTGGTGCTGACCAAGGCCGACGTGGCGGCGCCCAGCGCCGAGTTGTTGGCGCCGCGCCTGCAAGAGTTGCGTGAGCGGCTGTCCGATTCGCTCGACGTGGTGGCCGTGAACGGCACGCATCCATCAGCCGCGCAGGCGCTCGCGCCTTGGCTCAACGCGGGTCAGACGGTGGTGTTCATGGGCTCGTCGGGCGCCGGCAAGAGCACGCTCACCAACACCTTGGCGGGCACCATGCTGCAAGACACCGGCGCAGTGCGCGAGCACGACAGCCGCGGCAAGCACACGACCACCTCACGCTCGCTGCACCCGCTGCCGGGCGGCGCCTGCGTGATCGACACGCCGGGCCTTCGCGCCCTGCGCCCGGACGTGGACGAGGCGACGCTCGTCTGGCTCTTCGACGACATCGGTCGTCTCGCGCTGCATTGCCGATTCCGCGATTGCCGGCACCAGGACGAGCCCGGCTGCGCGGTGCGCGAAGGCATCGGTGGCGACCGCTTGCGCAATTACCACAAGCTCCTGCGCGAGGCGCGCCGCGACACGATGACGGTGCTCGAGCGTCAGCAGCAGGGCGCGGCGTGGCGCGCGCGCAGCAAGGCCACGCGGGCGTGGATGAAGATCAAGCGGGGGGACGAGGGGTGAGCACCGGGTGCGTCGCCGATGCGCCTCAAGCCGCGGCGCTCATTCCTCGCAAGGCCCGCCCTTGTCGAAGACGATGTGCCACACGCCCGGCGCTTCCTGGCGCCAGACGGACGAGAAGCGGCCGATGCACTTGCCGTTCGGGTCGAAGACCGGGCCGGTGCTCAAGGCGAGCGTGCCCGAGTCCAGCGCCTCGACGCGATCAGGTTTCCAGGAGAAGGGCGCCGCCGGCTTTTCGTAGAAGCGCTTCCACCAGTCGGCCACCGCCTGCTTGCCGCGCAGCGGCTGCGGGCCGGAGAAGAACACCGCTTCGTCGGAGAGGAAGGTGGTGAAGGCCGCATGGTTGCGATCGGCCATGGTCTTGGCGAAGGCGCGTTCGGTGTCGGCCACCTGCTTTTCGAGCGCGGCGCGGTCGGGCTTGGCCGACTGGGCGGAGGCGGCGGGTGCGGAATGCCCGCGGAACGTCGAGCATCCAGCGATGGTGGACGCGAGAAGCAGGCCAGTGATTGCAAGGCGCATCGGGGTCTCCTGATGGGATGCGCGAGTTTACGCAGGGCTCAGAAGGGCACGGCGCTTCGCAGCATCAGCAGTTCGCCGCTCGACGGATGCGGCAGGCGCAGTTCGCAGGCATGCAGCAGCAGGCGCGGCGAGTCGGCCGCATGTGCCGGGTCATAGAGCGCGTCGCCCATGATCGGGTGCCCGATGGCTTGAAGATGCACCCGCAACTGATGCGAGCGCCCCGTCACCGGCTCCAGCGCGAGCCACGTGCGCTGCAGCGTCTCGTCGCGCGACAGCACGCGGTACCGCGTGAGCGACGGCTTGCCCTGCGCATCCACCTTCTGCATCGGCCGGTTCGGCCAGTCGGCGACGAGCGGAAGATCGATCTCACCGTCGTCCTCACGCACGAGCCCATGCACCACCGCCTCGTAGCGCTTGTGCACATCGCGGCTGGCGAAGGCCATGCTCAAGCGCCGCTGCGCCGGCGCGCCGCGTGCGAACACCAGCAGGCCAGAGGTCGCCATGTCCAGCCGATGCACGATGAGCGCATCAGGCCATTGCCCGGCGACGCGGGCCGAAGCGCAGTCCTGCTTGTCCGCGCCGCGCCCAGGCACCGACAGCATGCCTGCCGGCTTGTCGACCGCGACGAGCGCGTCGTCGCTGTGCACCACCGTGAGCGTCAAAACCGATCCACCAGGCCCGACTGCGCCGCGTTCTCGGGGTTGGAGCCGGCATCGCGAACACGCTGCAAGGCATCTTCGCGCGGCAGTCCCAGCGCCTTGAGCAGGCAGGCCGCGGCGGTGCCGGTGCGGCCGATGCCGGCGGCGCAGTGCAGCATCACCGAATCGCCAGCTTTCACCGCCCGGGCGACCTGCTCGATGCCGTCGCGAAACGCCGCGAGATCGCGCGGCACGCCGAAGTTCTGAACCGGCAGGTTGAGGTAGCGAAAGTCCAGCGAGCCCTCGGCGATGGCGCGCCAATAGCCGGGCGACAGCTGCGCCACCTCGTCCCCGGGCGTGAGGCACACCACCATCGCCAACTCGCGCTGCCGCGCCTCGGTGAGAAATTCGGGCCAGCGCTCGAAGCGCCCGGGCATGGAGCCCAGCCACACGGTGCCAGGTGCGAGGTCGGAGACGGAGAGTGCGCGCAGTGTCATGGTGATGCGATATTGCCACCGGCCACGCTACACCCGCTCCAGTGGTCGATGCGGCTGCGCGGGCAAGCGAACTTCGATGCGGTCGCCCGGGAAGACCGCGCCGCCTGCGATCACGATGCCCATCACGCCGGCCTTGCGCACGAGCCGCCCGTCGGCGTCGCGGTCGAGCACCGCCTGCATCAGGCCAGGTTGAAAGCGGTCGATCTGCACGCAGGGGTTGCGCAGGCCGGTCAGCTCGACGATGGCTTCCTCGCCGATGTGCAGCAGGGCGCCAGTCGGCAGGCCCAGCAGGCCGATGCCGCGCGTGGTGATGTTCTCGCCCAGTTGCCCGGCACTCACGTCGAAGCCTTGCCTGCACAACTCGCCGAACAGCTCTTCGTGCAGGAGGTGCACCTGCCGCAGGTTGGGCTGTGTCGGGTCCACCGCGACGCGCGAGCGGTGCTGCACCGTCACGCCCAGGTGGGCGTCGCCTTCCACGCCCAGGCCTTGCAGCAGGCGGATGCCCAGCTCACCGCGCTTGCTGAAGCTGTGGCGCGGGCTGCGGCTGACGGCGATGACGTGGCTCATAAGTGACATGATGCCGTGCGGCTGCGGCGTAGACTGCCGCCGCCCACGAATAACCACCGAACAACCCACCGGAGGAACCATGCTTGCCAACGTCCTGATCGGCCTCGTCGCCCTGCTGCACGCCTACTTTCTCGTCCTGGAGATGTTCTTCTGGAACAAGCCCCTCGGGCGCAAGGCCTTCGGCCTCACCCCGGAATTCGCCGAAGCCTCCAAGACGCTCGCGGCCAACCAGGGCCTGTACAACGGCTTCCTGGCGGCGGGCCTGGCCTGGGGCATCTGCCTGGGCACGGCCGGTTTCTCGGTGAAGCTCTTCTTCCTGGCCTGCGTGATCGTGGCGGGCGTGTACGGCGCGCTGACGGTGAGCCGCAAGATCCTGTTCGTGCAGGCCGTGCCGGCGGTGCTGGCGGTGATTGCGCTGTACGCCGGCTACTGAGGCAATGTCTTAGAGCGCCACGAGCCCGCCGTCCACCGCCATCGGATGGCCGGTGACGAAGCTGGCCGCATCCGAGCACAGGAAGAGCACGGCGCTTGCGATCTCCTGTGGCTGGCCGATGCGCTTGAGCAGGTGCACGCGCTCCATCCGCTCCTGGCGGCGTGGGTCGGCGGCGAAAGCCCGCTCCATCATCGGCGTGTTGATGACGCCCGGGCACACCGCGTTGACGCGGATCTTCTGCCGGCCGTATTCGGCCGCAGCCGTCTTGGTGATGCCCACCACCGCATGCTTGCTCGCGGAGTAGGCCGGCATCATTGGCGCACCGATGAGCCCGGCCACCGACGCGGTGTTGACGATGGCGCCGCCGCCGCCTTGCGCGAGCATCTGCGTGATCTCGTGCTTCATGCACAGCCACACGCCCTTGACGTTCACGTCCATCACGAGGTCGAAGGTGTCTTCCTCGCATTCGTGCGTGGGCTTGGCTTCGATCTCGATGCCCGCGTTGTTGAAGGCCACGTCCAGCCGGCCGAAGCGCTCGACGGCGAAGGCGACCATGTGCTTCACCTCCTCGCTGCGCGTCACGTCCACTTGAACGAAGGCCGCGCGGCCCCCGGCAGCGACGATCTCCTCGGCCACCTGTCGACCGGCCTGGGCATCCCGATCGGCCACGACCACCGACGCGCCGGCTTGCGCGAATGCCATCGCGGTCGTCTTGCCGATGCCGCCTGCGCCGCCGGTGACGAGGGCGACTTTTCCTTCGAATGATTGCTGGTCCACGATCGACTCCTCAAAAGCTCGGGCGCAGCGTAGCGCAAGGCGATGATTCGGCAGGTCGTGTAGGCGACACTGCGCAGACCACCCCGGAGCCCGCCGAATGACCCTCCCACGATGGACCACCGCCGCAGCCCTCTCGCTCGCCTGCGCCGCCGCTATCGCCGCGCCCGCCACGCCAGCGCCCCAAGGCAAGCTGCTCATCGCCTACTACCTCGCCACCACCACCCCGGCCGAGCGTTATGTCGCCCCCGCCAGGCTTCCCGCCCGCAAGCTCACCCACCTCAACTACGCCTTCGCCAACATCGTCAACGGCGAGATCGCAGTCGGCAATCCGTCGGTAGACATTGAAGGCCCTGACAACTTCGCGCAGCTGCGTGCCCTCAAGAAGAAGACCCCGCACCTGAAGACGCTGATCTCGGTCGGCGGCTGGGAATGGTCCGGCCAGTTCTCGGACGTGGCGCTCACGTCCGAATCGCGCGCGAAGTTCGCGAACAGCGGCGTGCGCTTCATCCGCGCCCACGGCTTCGACGGCATCGACATCGACTGGGAATTCCCGGTGGCCGGTGGCAAGGACGGCAACGTGCGCCGCCCCGAGGACAAGGACAACTTCACTCAACTGATGCAATCCCTGCGCGAGGCGCTCGATGCCGCCGGCAAGGAGGACAAGCGCCACTACCTGCTCACCGTGGCCGCCGGCAACAACGCCGCCTACATGCGCAACACCGACATGGCCGCCGTCGCCGCGCCGTTGGATTGGGTCAACGTGATGACCTACGACATGACCGGCCCCTGGAGCAAGCGCTCGGGCCACGTGGCTCCGCTGTACCGCGACCCGGCGATGACCGCGCCCGCCGCCGACCCGCGCAACACCGTGGCAGACGTGATCGACCTCTTCCTCGCGGCCGGCGTGCCCGCGTCCAAGCTGGTGATGGGCGTGCCCTTCTATGGCTACGCCTGGAAGGGCTGCACGGCCGGACAGGACGGCCAGTACCAGCTGTGCGAAGGCAAGGGCCGCGGCACCTGGGAGGAGGGCGCGCTCGACTATGCCGACCTGGTCGACCACGTGATCGGCCGGGATGGCTACGCCCGGCACTGGAACGACGCGGCCCAGGTGCCGTACCTCTTCAAACCTGCGACCGGCGAGTTCATCACCTACGACGACCCGCGATCGCTGAAGCAGAAGGCGCGATTCGTGAAGGCGAGGCAGCTGGCGGGCGCGATGTTCTGGCAGATCACGGCCGACAAGAACGATGCCTTGCTGGATGCGCTGGCCGATGGACTGCAGCCGGCGCAGGCAAGCAAGCGGTAAAGGATCGTTCACGACGGGCCGGCGATGCGTCCGCCGTGCCGGCCGTCTCGTAGGTGGCTGCTGTGACCAACCACCTTTCGAGAGGAATCGACGTGAAGACCAACCCGATCGCCGCCTGCCTGCCCTTGGTGCTCGCCGCTTGCGCGAGCCAGCCGCCCGCCTCGGTGGATGCGCCCGATGCACTGAAGCCGGGTCCGACCCAGGCACTGCTGGCCACCGTCGCCGCCCGTGGCGTGCAGATCTACGAATGCCGGGCCAGCAAGGACAACCCGCAAGCCGCGGCCTGGGTGTTCGTCGCGCCCGAAGCCAACCTGTACGACGCCCAGGGCCGGCTCGTCGGCAAGCACTATGCCGGGCCGCACTGGGAGAGCAATGACGGCAGCAAGATTGTCGGCAGCGTGAAGGCCAAGGCCGACGCGCCTCAGGCGGGCGCCATTCCGTGGCTGCTCCTGGCGACCAGCTCGGACGGGCCGTCCGGCGAGTTCGCGAAGGTGACGAGCGTGCAACGCCTGAACACCGTCGGGGGCGCCGCGCCGGCCAACGGCTGCACCACGGCCACCGTGGGCCAGGGTGTGCGCGTGCCGTACTCGGCGGACTACGCGCTCTTCGCGATGCGTTGAAGCGGTGTCATGCCGCCCCGGCGAACGTCGGGGGCGACGATGGCGTCATATGCCGCGGCGATGGGCCGAAGGCATCGATGTCGCGCAGCAGTGGCTGGTGGCGCTCATGCGGGATGAGGTGGTGCAGCGTGTGCGCAAACTCCCGCCGCAATGCCTGCAGCGCATTCGGCCAAGGCTTGTGCATTCGTGCGCAGGGCTTGTTCGATCATCGGCCTGCGGCGATTGTGGCGGACATGATTCTTAACGCGCGTGACACAGAATCCGGCGCCATGAACCATGGTCTTCTTGTGCCTGCCGTGCACGCCCTGCGCGCCGTCCTGGCCGGCGGCAGCCTCGCCGCATCGCTTGCAGCGCATGCGCAATCCGAATCGTCCGAGCCCGCATCGCCTGCGCCGGCGGCCTCCGCGCCGCGTGCTGCCGACCCAGCGGCATCGTCACCGCGCGCCCGCGCGCCGCGGGCGGCATCGGCGCCCACATCCGCACCGACCGCCCAGCTCGAACGCGTCGAAGTCACCGGCGGCCGGGCCGACGAGACCGAGCAGCGCCGGCAATCCACCGCCGCCAAGATCATCATCGGCCGCGACGAGATCGAGCGCTTCGGCGACAGCACCGTGGGCGAGGTGCTCAAGCGCCTGCCGGGCGTGACCATGCAGGGCGCCCCTGGGCGCGGCGGCAACATCCGCATGCGCGGCCTGGGCGGCGGCTACACGCAGATCCTGCTCGATGGCGAACGCGTGCCGCCGGGCTTCTCGCTCGATTCGCTCACGCCCGAGCAGATCGAGCGCATCGAGGTGCTGCGCGCACCCACCGCCGAGACGGGCGCGAGGGCCATTGCCGGCACCATCAACATCATCACGCGGGAAGGCTTCCGCAAGCGGCTCAACGATGTGCGCGTGGGCGTTCAGCTTGAGAACGGCCGCCTCAGCCCCGGCCTGTCATGGACGCGCAACGAACCCATCGGCGCATGGACGGTGAACGTGTCGCTCAGCGCCTACCGCGGCCTGCGCGACAACGACAGCACCACCGAGACCACCCGCCAGGCCACGACCGACCCGGCGCCCACCATGGCACGCAGCGAGCACAGCACCAGCGAGGATTCGCGCCAGGGCATCCACCTCACGTCGCGCCTGCAATGGCGCGGTGACAAGGGCGAATCCCTCACGTTCACGCCGTTTCTCATCGTCAACAGCGGCAAGGGCACGCGCCAGTCGCAGATCACGACCAGCATCGACGACCCGTCGCGGCCGGTGGGCTACGACCACACCACCGGCAGCGGCGACAACGACTTCACGCTGATGCGCCTGAACGCCCAGTGGAACCATTCACTCAGCCCGGCGACGCGGCTCGAGTGGCGTGCCGGCATCGGCCGCGCGCACAGCCGCAACCGCAGCACGCGCGATGAGTTCGATGCCGGCGCGGTGGACTCCAAGCGCCGGCTCGACGACGACGCCGACGTGCACGACGACTCCGGAAACCTGTCGCTCAAATGGCTCACGCAGCTGGGCAACGAGCACAGCCTCGTGGCCGGTGCCGAGACTGAAGGCACGCGCCGCGACGAGCTGCGCACGACCTTCCAGTCCACGCCCGGCGGCGGCACCGTGCCGCTGTACGACGACCTGGGCGACAACTTCCGTGCGAGCACCTCGCGCATTGCCCTGTATGCGCAGGACGAGTGGAACGTCAACCCGCAATGGGCGGCGCACGCAGGCATCCGGTGGGAGGGCATCGACACGCGATCAGATGCCGGCGGTGCAGGCGCCGGCGGCGGCCCGGTGCATCACCGCAGCAGCGTCGTCACGCCCATCGCCCACGCCGTGTGGAAGCCCGAACCCGACAGCCGCGACCAGGTGCGCCTGAGCCTCACGCGCAGCTACAAGTCGCCCACGCTCAACAACCTCATCGGCCGGCCATCGGTATCCAGCCGCTTCCCGGTGGATGGACCGATCAACGACGCGACGTCGCCCGACCGGGTGGGCAATGCCGAGCTGAAGCCCGAACTCGCCAGCGGCATCGACATCGCGCTGGAGCACTACGTGAAGGGCGGCGGGCTGGTCAGCGCGAACGTCTTCCGCCGGCAGATCAGCAACCTCATCCGCACGCTCACCGCCATCGAGACACCGTGGTGGGCCAACGGCAACCCGCGTTATGTCGCGCGGCCGCAGAACATCGGCGACGCCGTGACCCAAGGGCTGGAGCTGGAAGCCAAGTTCCGCGCGTCCGACGTGTGGGCCGATGCGATTCCCGTCGACGTGCGCGCCAACGCGAGCTTCTTTCGATCCCGCGTGAAGACCGTGCCCGGACCCGACAACCGGCTCGACCAGCAGCCCAGCGCCACCGCGAACTTCGGCTTCGACTATCGGTTCCGTGGCACGCCCCTGACCATCGGCGGCAACTACAACTGGAACCCCGCCTACGACACGCGGCTGAGTGAAGACCAGTTCGCCTACCAGGGCGCCAAGCGCGTGGTCGATGCCTATGCGCTGTGGGTCTTCAACCCGGCGCTGCAAGTTCGTGTCTCGGGCAGCAACCTCAGTGCGCTCGACTATGTGACGGGCACGACCATCGCGCCGGAGACCGCGACGACCACGGCGAAGTCGTACGTGAACTGGCAGGTGCGACTGGAGATGAAGCTGTAGATCGCGTTGGAGTTCAGAAGGCTACTTTGCCGTCACCCGCCAGATCGTGTTGCCCACGTCGTCGGCCACCAGCAGCGCCCCATGCTTGTCGATGGCGACTCCCACCGGCCGGCCTTGCGCGTCGCCGTCCGCGTTCAGGAAACCCGTGAGTACGTCCACCGGCATCCCCGAGGGCTTGCCATTGGCGAAGGGCACGAACACCACCTTGTAGCCGCTGGGCGGCTTGCGGTTCCAGGAGCCGTGTTCGCCGATGAACACGCCGTTGGCGAAGGGCGCGGGCAGGGCCGTCTTGTCGGCTGCGGCCAGGCCCAGCGCGGCGACGTGCGCACCGAGTGCGTAGTCGGGCTTGACGGCCTTGGCGACCAGGTCGGGCCGCTGCGGCTTCACGCGGTCGTCCACGTGGGCGCCGTAGTAGCTGTACGGCCAGCCGTAGAAGGCGCCGTCGGTGACGGAGGTGAGGTAGTCGGGCACGAGGTCGTTGCCCAGCTCGTCGCGCTCGTTGGCCACCGTCCACAGCGCCGTGCCGCCCGGCGCCCAGGCCATGCCGTTGGCGTTGCGCACGCCCGTCGCGAAGACGCGCTTGGCGCCGGTCCTGCGGTCGATCTCCCAGATCGCGGCGCGGCCGTCTTCCTTGTCGATGCCGTTCTCGCCGACGTTGCTGTTCGAGCCCACCGTCGCGTAGAGCTTGCTGCCGTCGCGGCTGGCGATGATGTTCTTGGTCCAGTGGTGGTTGATCGGCCCGGCGGGAAGGTCGGTCAGCTTGGCGCCTGCGCCGGTGACGCGCGTCTGGCCTTCTGTGTAGGGGAAGCGCATCACCGAGTCGGTGTTGGCGACGTAGAAGTCGCTGCCGACCAGGGCCATGCCGATGGGCGAATGCAGGCTGTCGATGAACACCGTCTTCACCTCGGCCACGCCGTCGCCGTCGGCGTCGCGCAGCAAGGTGATGCGGTCGGCGCTGCCGGTGCCGGAGCCGGCTTTCTTCATCAGCACTTTCATCACCGCGCCCTTGATGCCCTTGCCGTCGTCGGGCTTGGGCGGCGCGTCGCTCTCTGCGACGAGCACATCGCCATTGGGCAGCACGTAGACCCAGCGCGGGTGGTCGAGCCCGCTGGCGAAGGCGTTGACGGCCAGGCCTTGGGCCGGCGTGGGCGTGACGCCTGCTGCCCAGCCCTTCGCGGCCGCGACTTTCACGGTGGGGATGAGGTGCTTGTCCGGTGCCGGCAGGGTTGGGTTCGGGCCGACGCTGCTCTCGGGCGAGGTCTGCGCGGTGCTGGAGGTGCTGCAGGCGGCAAGAAGTGCAAGCGACGCCGCGGCTGCGACGGCGGTGAGGTGTGTGCGCGATGAATCGGACATGGCAAGTGCTCCTGGCCACAGCGTGGCAACGAGGCACTGTGGCCCGCTTGCCGCCGCGGCACGATCAGCAGTCGCCGCGATGCGATGTCGGACTTGTCGGACGCGTCAGGCGCGCACCTGCAATCCGGCTGGCCCTTCGCGCACCTCGCCGATCACCGCGGCTTGCTCGAAACCCTGCTCGCGAAAGACCGCAAGCACCGCGTCCACGCTGGCGGGCGAGCAGCTGATGAGCAGTCCGCCCGACGTTTGTGGATCGGTCAGCAGGGCCTGCGCGACCTGGGGAAGCGCAGGATCAAGTGACACCTGCGCGCCATAACCCGCCCAGTTGCGCCCGGACGCGCCAGTGATGAAGCCATCCGCGGCCATCGCCGCCACACCGTCGAGCAGCGGCACCGCGGGCCAGTCGATCACCGCCGTGAGGCCCGCGCCGCGTGCCAGCTCGAGCGTGTGGCCGGCCAGGCCGAAGCCGGTCACGTCGGTGATGGCGTGCACGCCATCGAGCTGTGCGAGCTTGATGCCCGGCGTGTTCAGCCGCGTGGTGCTGGCGATCATTCGTGCATAGCCTGCATCGTCGAGTTTGCCCTTCTTCAGCGCCGCCGACATCACGCCGACGCCCAGGCCCTTGCCGAGCACCAGCACATCGCCTGGCTTGGCATCGGCATTGCGGCGCACCTTGTCCGGGTGCACCAGGCCCATCACCACCAGGCCGTAGATCGGCTCGACGGAATCGATGGTGTGCCCGCCCGCGATCGGGATGCCCGCCTCGCGGCAGATGGCTTCGCCGCCGCGCAGCACCTGCGCGATGACGTCCAGCGGCAGCTGGTTGATGGGCATGGCCACCAGCGCCAGCGCCATGATGGGCGTGCCGCCCATCGCGTACACGTCGCTGATGGCGTTGGTGGCAGCGATGCGCCCGAAGTCGAACGGGTCGTCGACGATGGGCATGAAGAAGTCAGTGGTGGCGATGAGCGCCTGCTGGTCATTGAGCCGGTACACGGCCGCGTCGTCGGCCGTCTCGATGCCAACCATCAGCTCCTTGGGGATGATGCCGCCGGCCGTCGATTGCAGGATCTGCGAAAGCACGCCCGGCGCGATCTTGCAGCCGCAGCCGCCGCCGTGCGAGAAGCTGGTGAGCCGGATGGGGGCGTGGGAGGTGGACGAGGTGTCGGTCATGGTGGTCGATGCTGGATGGCGCGGGGCTGATTGTCGGCGCTCAGTGGGTGAGCATGTCGGCGAGCAGGGCTTGCACGGCAGCGGCCTCTGCTTGCGGACGAAAGAGCGGTTCGCGCCGGGCGCATTGCGCGCGCAGGTGGTCGGCAAATTCAGGCTCGCCGAGGAAGCGGCGGGCCAGCGCAGCCAGTGCCCGCGCGTCGCCCACCGGAAAGTAGCCGTCGTAGTCCGCGCCGAGCAGGCCGACGTTGCCGTCGATGCGGCTCGCGAGCACCGGCGTGCCGCAGCGCACCGCCTCGATCACGGCATTCGCGCCGCCTTCGATGCGGCTCATGTGCACGAGCGCGCGGGCGGAGGCGATCCACTCGCGCGTTTCGTCCGCGGCCAGGCCGCCGAGCCAGCGGTAGCTTGCGCACTCGGCTTGCGTGTGGCGGGCCTCATTGCCAAGCGTTTCGTCCAGCGCGGCGCCGATGTGCACCGTGCGCACGCTGCCGTCGAGTTCGCGAACGGCTCGCATCAGGGTGTGCGGGTCCTTCTCGTCACGAAGGTGCCCGACGGCCAGCAGGTCGCATTTCGGCACGGCGGCCCGCGGCCAGTCGCTGGCCGACTGCACGATGCTGCGCGCCTTGCCGCGCAGGGCTTCGGGCAGATGTCGCAGTGCTTCGGTCTGCAGCACCACCAGATGGCTGGCACACTCCAGCGAATGCTGCGCGCTCAGGTCCGTCTCGAGGTCGCGATACAGGTCGGTGCCGGTCAGCACCACGGCCAGCGGCGCGTGCGGATGCGCCTCATGAAAACCCGCGATGGACGCGGCCGATCGCCTCGCATGCAGCGCGATCAGCGCGTCGACCGGCTCACCCGCCCAGACCTGTGCCACCTGCGTGTTCGCGAGCGCGCCGAGGAAGCCCTGCCACCTCGCCGCCGTGTGCCAGTTGCCGTTGTTGGCGGAGGCCAGGGCTGGCGTGACGATGAGAACCCGCGGTGCTGCAGCCATGCGGGCCATCTTGCCAGCCGCTGGAGACTGTGGTGAGCGTGGATGCCCGGACCCTGCGCGGCCCGGCACTGGCCGATGCGCTGCGCGACAGCCGCGCCCGCACCCTGTCCTTCGTGCTCGACCTGGACGACGCGCAATGGCACGTGCCGCGGCAGGCGGGCATCAACCCGGTCGCGTGGGAGCTGGCCCACATCGCCTGGTTCGCCGAGTTCTGGGTTCTTCGCGGCCCGCACCGCGTGGACGGGCAGGGCCTCGTGCATGCGAGCCGCCCGGCGCTGAATGCGGGGCCCGATGCCATCCTCGATTCAGCGCAGCTGGCCCACGCCTCGCGCTGGGAGGTGCCGTTGGCCTCGCGCGACGAGGTGCTGCGCATGCTGTCGACGCAGCTCGACGCCTGCCTCGATGCGCTGCCCGTGCTCGACGATGACGCATCACTCTACTTTCATCGGCTCGCGCTCTTCCATGAGGACATGCATGGCGAGGCCTTCGCCTGGCTGCGCGCATCGCTCGGCGTTGCAGCGCCGTCGGGGTTGTCGCTTGCTCGTCGGCCGCCGGCGCGGCAACTTCGGGTGGACGCGGCCGATGTGCACCTCGGCGTGCCGCGAGGCAGTCCCGGCTTTGCCTTCGACAACGAAATGCCAGGCCAGGCCGTGCATGTCGCCGCCTTCGAGATCGACTCGCAGCCCCTGAGCAATGCCGCCTACCTGCGCTTCGTCGAGGCAGGCGGCACGCCGCCCGAGCGCTGGCGGCGCGGCCACGACGGATGGGAATCGCGCTGGTTCGACCGCTGGCAGGCGTTGCCGATGGACGAGCCCGTCATCCACGTGAACGCCCACGAAGCGCAGGCCTACTGCGATTGGGCGGGGCGCCGCCTGCCCACCGCGGCCGAATGGGAGTACGCCGCCACCGCCCAACCCGCAGCCTTCCGCTGGGGCCACGGCGTGTGGGAATGGACGGCCACCGACTTCCTGCCGTACGAAGGCTTCACGCCCGGGCCGTACAGGGACTATTCCGCGCCTTGGTTCGGCAATCACCGCGAGCTACGTGGCGGGGCCTTCGCCACGCACGAGCGGATGCACCATGCCCGCTACCGCAACTTCTTCCTGCCCGATCGCCGCGACGTCTTCGCCGGCTTTCGCACGGCGGCGCTTGCGGTCTGAGTACGATCGCGCCTGTCTTCAAAGAACCGAGAGCCCTCCATGACCCTTCTTCGCCGACTCCTCGCGTGTTCCGCGCTCGCCCTGGGCGCCCTTGCGTCGTCCGCCAGCTTCGCCCAGGTGCTGCGCGTGTCCGCCATTCCAGACGAAGCGCCCACCGAACTGCAGCGCAAGTTCAAGCCGCTGGGCGACTATCTGCACAAGGAGACGGGGCTTGAGGTGCAGTTCACGCCGGTCAGCGACTACGCAGCCGTGGTCGAAGGTCTCGCGAGCCAGAAGATCGACCTCGCCTGGCTGGGCGGCTTCACCTTCGTGCAGGCCAAGATTCGCACCAGCGGCGGCGCCGTGCCCATCGTGCAGCGCGCGGAGGATGAGAAGTTCACGAGCAAGTTCATCGTGCCCATCGACAGCCCGGCCAAGACGCTCGGCGACCTGAAGGGCAGGACCTTCGCGTTCGGGGCGCCATCATCCACCTCGGGCCACCTGATGCCGCGCTACTTCTTGAAGCGCGAGGGCATCGACGCCGACAAGGACTTCAAGAACGTCGCCTACTCCGGCGCGCACGACGCGACCGTGGCCTTCGTGGCCGCGGGCCGGGCCGAAGCGGGCGTGCTCAACGCCTCGGTGTGGGACAAGCTCGTGGAAGCCGGCAACCCCAACGCCGCGCGCGTGCGCGTGCTGGCCACCACGCCCACCTACTTCGACTACAACTGGACGGTGCGCCCCGGCCTGGATGCCGCGCTCACGAAGAAGCTGCAGGACGCCTTCCTCAAGCTCGACCCGGCCAACCCCGACCACAAGGAAATCATGGCGCTGCAGCGCGCGAGCAGGTTCGTGCCCACCAAGACCTCGAACTACGACGGCATCGAGGCGGCAGCCAAGGCGGGCGGGCTCATCAAGTGAGCCGGCTCGCGCTGCAAGCCGCAGGCTTTGTTCATCCGAACGGGCAGCGGGCCTTGCGGGGCGTGACGCTGTCGGCGGGTGCTGGTGAGCGCTTGGCGGTGATCGGGCCATCGGGCGCGGGCAAGACGACCTTGCTCCGGCTGGCGGCTGCATCGCTGCGGCCGACGGACGGGCAGGTGGTCGTGCTCGGCAGCGACCCGTGGGCGCTTGGCGCGGCCGACCTGCGCCGCCTGCGAGCGCGGGTGGGCACGGTGCATCAGGCGCCGCCAATCCCGCCGCAGCAGCGCGTGGTCACGGCCGTCCTCGCGGGGCGGCTGGGCAGCTGGTCTGCATGGCGGGCGATGCGGTCTTTGCTGGTGCCTGCGGACATCGCGGGCGCGCACGAGGCCTTGTCGCGCTTCGACCTGGGCGATCGGCTCTTCGATCGCTGCGATCAACTCTCCGGCGGGCAGTTGCAGCGCGTGGGCATTGCACGGGTCGTGTACCAGCAGCCCGAGCTGATCCTCGCGGACGAGCCGGTGTCCGCGCTGGACCCGACGCTTGCGCATGCCGCCATCGGCCAGCTCGTCGCGCAAAGCGAGAGCACCGGCGCCACCCTGTGCGCGTCGCTGCATGCGGTGGACCTGGCGCTGCGCTGGTTCCCGCGCATCGTGGGCATACGCGCGGGCGAGGTGGTGTTCGACCAACCCGCTGAGTCGATTACGCAGGACATGCTGGCCGATCTCTACGCCAACGAAGGCGCGGTGCCGCCGACGCAGGCGGCCGATGCCGGCACCTGGCCCGTGAACGCGCCGGCTGCCATGCCGCGACTCGCCCAGCCGCGATGCTGATGGACACGCCGGCCGCGTCGATCCACGACCCCGCTGCGCGCCGGCGGCTCACCGGGCTCGCCATCGGCCTCATCGTGCTGTGGCCGATGCTCGTGCTGTCCGAGTTCAAGCCCTGGGTGCTCTTCGACGCCGGCGGCCTGCGGGTCACGCGCAACTTTCTCGCGGGTTTCTTCCCGCCGGCGTACTCCGGCGATTTCATGCAGAGCCTGCTGCGCGCCACCATCGAGACATTGGCGATGGCGACGGCCGGCATCGCGCTTGCCTTCATGCTCGGCGCGCCGCTGGGCATCGCGATGACGCATTCGCTCTCGGTCTCGCGCATCGGCCCGAGCCGTGGCCGCTGGCTCGGCGAGACGCTGCGCACCCTTGCGCGCTCGGTGCTGATGGTGCTGCGCGCCATCCCCGAGATCGTGTGGGCGCTCGTGTTTGTGCGGGTGCTGGGCCTGGGTCCGGGCGCTGGCGTGCTGGCCGTCGGCATCACCTACGGCGGCATGCTCGGCAAGGTGTACGGGGAGATCCTCGAATCCGGCGACACACGGCCGGCGAGGGCGCTTCTGGAGACGGGCAGCAGCCGCATCGCCGCGCTGTTCTACGGCCTCGTGCCGGGTGCCGCGCAGGAGCTCGTGTCCTACACCGTCTACCGCTGGGAATGCGCGGTACGCGCGTCGGTGGTCATGGGCTTCGTCGGCGCAGGTGGTCTAGGCCAGTTGATGGACCAATCGACCAAGATGCTCAATGGCGGCGAGGCCTGCAGCATCCTGCTCGTGTTCCTGGCGCTGGTGCTGCTGGCGGATGCGTTGAGCGCTGGTTTGCGAAGGCTGGTGGCATGAGCCGGCCGGTGCACACCTTGGAGGACTTCCAATGAACGCGCCACAGGCAACGCCCCTGCGCGCGCTCAGGCCTTGCCTCGCCTGCCTTGCCGTGGCTGCGCTGCTGCTCATTGCCGTGGTGGCGAGCTTCGCCTACCTCGCGATCGACTTGCGTGCCTTGTTCAACGGCACGTCGGCACGCGCCATGGGGCGCTTCGTCGCGGAATTCTTCCCGCCGGATCTCTCGGTGCCCTTCGTGCAGAAGACGGCCTGGGCCGCGGTGCAGACGCTGGCCGTGTCTGCGCTCGGTACCGTGCTTGCCGTCATCGGCGGTGGGGTGCTGGCTCTGCCCGCGTCAGGCCGCTTCGGTCTCATTGCCCGCCAAGCCGCACGCTTTCTCCTCAACTACTTGCGCAGCGTCCCCGAGCTCGTCTGGGCCACGCTGATGGTGCTTGCCGCAGGCCTCGGGCCCTTCGCCGGCGCGCTGGCGCTGGCACTGCACACCACCGGCGTTCTGGGCCGCCTCTTCGCCGAGGCGCTGGAGAACGCGCCGCCCGACCCCGAGCGCGCCATCCGCCATGCAGGCGGCGGCCCGCTGGCCGCCTTCGCATACGGCACCATGCCGCTCGTGCTGCGGCAATGGGTGGCCTACACGCTCTACCGCTGGGAAATGAACATCCGCATGGCCGCAGTCCTCGGCTTCGTCGGCGCCGGCGGCCTGGGCGCGATGCTGTACTTCCACTTGTCCATCTTCCAGCAGGCGCAGTCGTGTACGGTGTTGCTGGCGATGCTGGTGTTGGTCTTCGGGGTGGATGCGTTCAGCACGCACTTTCGGAGGCGGTTGGCGACTGCGAATGCTTGACGTCTTGCTTTAATTTGTCGGTGATGAATTGGTCAGAATTCTGGTCAGTTAGGAGAAGCCATGCAGACTTGGGCAGTACAGGACGCCAAGGCCCGGTTCAGCGAATTCTTGGAAAGGTGCCTGACCGAGGGCCCTCAAATGGTGACCAAACGGGGGGCCGAGGCGGCAGTTCTCGTGCCGGCGGACGAATGGCGCCGTCTCCAAGCGTCAGCCAGGCCGTCGTTGAAGGAACTTCTGATGTCTGACCAGGCGCGTGCGGACCTGCGGAAACCGGAACCTCACGGTGCAGTCGTGCAGTGGATGCATGACGTCTCAGACGCTGAACTTCACATTTCTGCAGTGACGATCGGGGAGATCCAATCAGGCATTGAACTCACGCGCGAGCAAGATGAATCGAAAGCTGCAGAACTAGAGCACTGGCTTGAGCTTGTTTCTGGCTCGTTCAACGTCATTCCGATGGATGGTGCGGCCCTTCGCATGTGGGCGCGCCTGATGCACCGGGCATCCGACACGCTTTACGAGGACGCGATGATTGCCGCGACGGCGAAGGTGCACAAGTTCGTCGTCGTGACTCGCAACGTGGCCGACTTCAAGGGCTTCGGCGTGAAGGTGTTGAACCCTTTCGTGTCGGCACGAAAGTAATGCGCCGACAGAGGGACGACGACTACGTCGAAGTCCCACCGTCAATCAACTCCCATCCGTCACCAGCTTCCCGCGCTTGAGCAGGTCGTTGATGATCTGCGCATCCGTCGTGAAGCTGCCCACCAAATTCACATTGCTCAGCGTGATGGTCTGGTCGACCTTGCTGGCCGCGTAGCCGCTTCCGAACTGGCCGGTCGTGCTGATCGACACCACCGTGTCGGCGCCCGACAGCGTGATGTGGATGAAGTTGGCGAGGTTGCCGTTGTCCGCGGTGATGGTGGTGGTGTTGGCCGTGCCCGTGCCCGGCGTGCCGATCACGTTCGCGGTGTGGGTCTCGCCCACCAGCAGATCGCGCAGGTCCAGCACGTCGCCCGAGTAATTGGCGTTGTCGAAATCGCTGATCACGTCGGCGGCCGGCGTGCCGGCGGTGCCGCCGTCAGCCAACTGCCAGCGGAACACGTCATGGCCGGTGCCGCCGGTCAGCGTGTCGTTGCCCTTGCCGCCGATGAGGGTGTCGTCGCCTGCGCCGCCGCTCAGCAAGTCGTTGCCGAGTCCGCCGATGAGCTTGTCGCGGCCGGTGTTGCCGGTGATGGAGTCGTTGCCGACGCCGCCGTCCAGCGTCGAGCCGGTGCGCACGTTCCACACGCCACTGCTGGAGCCGGCAACGATGTCCTGCGTCTCGCCGAGCGTGGGTGCGTTGGAGTCGCTGTACATCGCGAGGTTGGTGGACGAGAAGGTCTGGTAGGTCGAGTCGGCTGCACCGCTGAGCTTGTATTCGATCTTCAGCTGGGCGTTGCCGCCTTGCTCCCAGTACAGCACCTCGAGCGCCGTCAAGCCGCCCGTGATGGGCACGCCTGAATAGACGCGCGTGGTCGGCGACTGGATGTTGTCGAACATGGCCACGGTCTGGCCACCCAGGTTGAGCCGGAAGCCGTCGTCTGCCGTGACGCGGATGTCGTACATGCCGGCGTCGAAGTCGACCTCGCCGGTCAGGCGGATGGCGGCGTCGCTGGTGGTGCCCAGGCCGCTGGTCTTGCCGGAGCCGGACCAGGCCGAGTACGTCACGCCTTGCTCGACCGTCAGGGTGCTGGTGTCCGAACCCGCCGTGCGATCGAGGAAGCGCCAGAGGTTGCTGTTGCTGTCGGTCAGGGTCGAGGTCGAGCCGCCTGCGGCGATCGCCTTGTTGTTGCCCAGGTTGCCAGTCACGTCCGGGCTGGCGCCGTAGTCCACCGTGCGTGCGAGGAAGCGCGCATCCACGGCATTGGTGCTCGCGGCCGTGGTGGTGCCGAGGATGCTGCCGCTGCCGCCGACGGCTGCATTGCGGGCATTGACGATCGTGTTGAAGTCGCTGACGTGGTCGAGGTTGCCCAGCGTGCCGTCGTCCGAGTGGTGGCGCGTCGAGTTCGTGCCCGGGTCGGTCTCGTTGTAGCCGTAGAACTCGCCGTTCAGGCCCTGCGTGTTCGACAGCACCGTGCTCGTTGGCGTGGTGGCGGTGATGGTGTCCGCCTGGCCGCCGACAGTGATCGTCAGCGTGGCGTTGGCGGTGCCGCCGTTGCCGTCGGAGACCTGGTAGGTGAAGACGTCGTTGACGTTCGAGCCGGTGGCCACCGCATCGGCGCGGGTGGCGGTGTAGACGTAGCTGCCGTCGGCCTTGAGGGTGAGGTCGCCGTAGGTGCCGATGAAGAGCGTGCCGCCCGCCGACACGCTGGTGCTCGGCGAACCCGCACCGGAAATCGCCTTGATGACAGTGAGTGTGTCGCCCTCGATGTCGGTGTCCCTGCCCGCGGGCACCGAGCCCGACAGGACGACGCCGTTGGCGGACGTCGCGGTGATCGTGCCTTGCGCAAGCACGCTGCCCGTGTCGTTGTTGGCGACAGGCGCATCGTTGACCGGTGTGATGTTGATCGTTTCCGTTGCGGCAGCAGAAGTCGCACCGTTGTTGTCGGTGACGGTGAAAGTCAACGAGGAGCTGCCGTTGTAGTTCGCGGTAGGCACGAACTTCAGCGACGCTGCCTGGGCGGCGGTGAGCGACGAATTCGCGACCACGAGCGTCACGCCGTCGGCCAGGTAGAGCGAACCGTTGGACGGCAGGCTGGTCACCTTCACGCTGGAGATCGTGCCGTCCACATCGGAGCCAGCGAGGCTGACGGCGATCGTCGTGTCCTCGTTGCCAGTCACGGTGTTGGGGGTGGCCACCGGAGCGTCGTTGACGCCGTTGACGGTGAAGGAAACCGTCTTCGTCGTGCCGTCGGCGCTCGTGACGGTAAAGGTGTCGACCTTGGTCTGGGTAGCACCAAGGAACTGCGTGGCGCTGTTGGCGACCGTGTAGGTGTAGGCGCCGTTGGAGGCAAGGACCAGCGAGCCGAGGTTGCCGGCCGTGCTGGTGACTGTCGTCGAGAAGCTGGCTTCGCCTGTGTCGACGTCGCTGATCGAGATCGTTCCGACGGCGGTGAGGTTGCCCGAAGCGTTGACGCTCGCGTCTTCGGTGACGGTCGAGACCGTTGGCGTGCCGATCACCGCAGCGTCATTGGCGCCATTGATGGTGAAGG
>CBIHOF010000029.1:0-58010 GCA_966211955.1 uncultured Comamonadaceae bacterium
CCGGCGTGTCCTCGAACATGTGGATGAAGCCGTGCAGCTCGCGCAGGATGTCGTTGGGGATGTGCTGCGAGGTGCGGGTCTCGCCATACAGGTAGATCGGGATCTCCGCGTTCTTGAAGCGGATTTCCTTGATGAACTTGCGCAGGTTCAAGACGGCCGGGTCCACCTCCGGGCCGGTCGTGAACTCCTCGTCGTCGATGGACAGGATGAACGCGCCGGCGCGGCTTTGCTGCTGTGCGAACTGCGACAGGTCGCCGTAGCTGGTGGCGCCCAGCACCTCGAAGCCTTCTTTCTGGATCGCGTCGGCCAGCGCGCGAATGCCCAGGCCCGAGGTGTTTTCCGACCGGAAATCCTCGTCGATGATCACGATCGGAAAATGAAAGCGCTGCATGGCAAGACTCGCGAGGGGCGGTGGAAAAGCGCGAAGTGTAGGACCGATCGAGAGTCCTGCTCATGACGGCCGTCTCGCAGGAAAAGACTTGCGCGCCGCGACAGCGCCACCATAATCCCCTGCATCACAGTCCGAGGCTCGCAAGAAGCCCCAGTCCGGCCCTGCCCGCCGGACGGCTTGACCAGGGAGACAAGCCATCGATTCCATCGTCAAGTGGTTCGAAGCCGCCTTCGGCGCCATGCCCTTGTCGCTTCTGGAGCTGTGGGGGCGCTTCGGTTTCCTGGTCGGCTTTGCCCTGATGCTGTGCGCATTCGGCGGCTTCACCTTGCGGCCGGGCGGGCGGTGGGGGCTTGGCCGGGAGCGCCAATCGTGGGACGCCAAGGCACTCCTGAGCAGCCTGTTCACCTTCGTGCTGATCATCGTGACGGGCTACATCGGCTCGTTCATCGTGCTCGTGCCCGGCGCGCAGACCTTCGAGTCGCTGAAGGACCTGTCGGTCTTCCTGTGCATCGTGCTGTTCGGCTACCCGGCGCTGATCGTCGTGCCCTTCGCCTACGGCCTGTCCGACCTGGCCGAAGGCGTGCCGCCGGCCTTCCTGCTCGACTGGCTGGTGGGCTACTTCATCAACCCGGCGTGCTTCTGGGTCGCGCACCAGCTGATCGGCAAGAGCCCGGACTTCCGCCTGGGGCGGACCTGGCTGCGCTATCTCGCGTTCGTCGCGCTCTTCATGGGCATCGAGCCGCAGCTGTGGGGCTACATCTGCGCCGACAAGTTCACGCCGGAAATCTCCTACCGCAACATCACGCCCGCACTCGCCTTCACGACCGCCATCACCTGGCTGCTGGCGCCCCTGGCGATGCTCGCGGCGCTGCCGCTGGCGCGCAGGTTCGGCATGTATTGGGCGGAGATCCCCGGGCGCGTGAAGGAACGGCTGCTGTGGGGAAAGGAATGGATCTGGGTGAGCGGGCGCGCCCAGGCCCGAGGCGGCGCCGACGACGTGCAGGCCGTGCCCATCCGCATGCTCATCGCCACGCCCTTCATCGCGCTGATGCTGCTGATGGTCGGCATCACCGCGTACGTCACCTTGCGCAGCGCCGAGGACGACGCCGTCAAGCTGGCAGGCAGGCTTCACGAGGAGATCGCCGAGAACATCAACCTCCGGCTCGACGACTACCTCGACACGGTGCAGACCACCGCCGCCTCCAGCGCCACGCCGCCGCACCTCGCCAACATCAACACGCTTCTCAAGTCCCTGCCCATCGCGAAACAAGGCCGGGCGTTCATCCTCGACCGCACCGGGCATCTCGTGGCCTCATCGAAGGACTGGCCGGTGGCCTCCACGGACAACACGGACCCGGTGGCCCAGCGTGCCCTGGAGCACCTGGCGCAATCGCCGGATGGTCTCTCGTCGCTCAAGGGCGCGCGCCAGTTCCGCTTCGATGTCGTCACCGCCAAACCCCTGTCGAGGGAGACCTGGCTCACCCAGGTCACTGCCTACCAGGATCGGCGTGGTGGCCATGCCGACTGGGTCGTGCTGACCGCCATGCCGGAAGGCTATTACCTGGGCGGGGTGCAAGCAGGCAACGCCCGCTCCGCGCAGGTGCTGGCCATGGCACTCGCCCTGTCGCTGGCAGTCGCGGCGTTGCTCGCGGCCATCGTGACTGCGCCGATCCGACGCATCTCGCAAGCCACCAGGGCGCTGGCCGAACAAGGTGAACTGGCGCAAAGCGTGCCCGGCAGCCGGCTCGAAGAGCTGGGCGTGCTGTCCGAATCCTTCAACGACATGGCGCGCCAGCTCAGCGAACGCACCGAGCGCCTGCACCTCGCAACGAGCGCCGCCAGCCTGGGCATCTGGGATTGGGACATCGTCCGCAACGAAATGATTTGGGACGACGCCATGTGCGCGCAATACGGCCTGCGCCGTGAAGTCTTCGGCGGCAGCTACGAGGACTGGGTGGCTGCCGTGGCCCCCGAGGACCGCGAGGCCACCACCGCCGATGTGCAGGCCGCGTTGCGCGGCGAGCGCGAGTTCCGCTCGGAATTCCGCGTGATCTGGCCCGACGGCTCGGTGCACTGCATCCGCGGCGAAGCACGCACGGTCCGCGACGCCGACGGAAGACCGCAGCGCATGGTCGGCGTCAGCTACGACATCACCGCACGCAAGCAGGCCGAGCAGGAGCTGGTGCAGCACCGCGATCACCTCGAGAAGCTGGTGGCCGAGCGCACCGCGGCCTTGTCCATCGCGGTCACGCAGGCCGAGGCGGCCACGCGCGCAAAGAGCGAGTTCCTGGCCAACATGAGCCACGAGATCCGCACCCCCATGAATGCCGTGCTCGGCATGACGGACCTCGCGCTGCGCACCGATCTGACGCAACGGCAGCACGGCTACCTGAGCCGCACGCAGCAGGCGGCGAAGTCGCTGCTGGCCATCATCAACGACATCCTCGACTTCTCGAAGATCGAGGCCGGCAAGCTCGACCTGGAGTCGCGCGAGTTCGATCTGCAGACGGTATTCGACCGGGTCACGGCGCTGGTCGCTCCGCGCGCCCACGAGCGCGGGCTCGCGCTGCTGATGAACGCGGCCGCGGACGTGCCGGCACTGCTCGTCGGAGACTCTCTGCGGCTTGAACAGGTGCTGGTCAACCTGTGCGCCAACGCAGTGAAGTTCACCGAGCACGGCGAAGTCGTCGTCGCCACCACGTGCGAAATGTTGCCGGGCGGTCGGGACGTGGTCTTGCATTTTTCGGTGCGCGACACCGGGGTGGGCATCTCGCAAGAGGAGCAGGCCAGCCTCTTCAAGCCCTTCAACCAAGTGGACGCCTCCGTCACCCGCCGGCACGGCGGCACGGGCCTGGGCCTTGCCATCTGCCGACAGCTGGTCGAGTTGATGGGCGGGCAGATCGGCGTGCGCAGCGAGGCGGGCCAAGGCAGCGATTTCTGGTTCAGCCTGCCGTTCAAGTGCGAGCCTTCCACAGGGGCCTCCTTGCCCACGCAGGCACAACCAGCTCCCAAGCCCGCGACCGCTCCGGCAAGCCTGCGCGGCCGGCGCGTGCTGCTGGTCGAAGACAACGAATTCAACCAGCTCGTGGCGGGCGAACTGCTGGAGCAGGTGGCCGGAATGCACGTCACCATGGCGGGCGATGGACGGCAGGCGCTCGACCTCCTGCGCAGCCAGCCGTTCGACGTGGTGCTGATGGACTTGCAGATGCCGGTGATGGACGGCTACCGCGCCACCCGGCTGATCCGCGAAGACCCGGCCTTCAAGACGCTGCCGATCATCGCGATGACGGCGCACGCGCTGGTCGGCGAGAAGCAGAAGTGCCTTGATGCCGGCATGGACGACCACATCGCAAAGCCCTTCGACCCCCACGCCCTCTTCTGTGTGCTGGCCCAGTGGCTGTCGAAGTCCGCTGCGTCGACCGGGGAGGATGCCCCACCCACGCGCGATGGCGCCCCGGTGTCGTTCGAAGTCGGATTGCAGCACTGTGCCGGCAAGGTCGATCTGTACGACAAGATCGTGCGGCGCTATCTCGACCAGCAGGGCGCGCTCGCCGCCTCCATCCGCAGCGCGGGGGCGGCCGGCAAGGCGGGCGAGATGTCGCGCCTGGCCCATATGCTCATCTCGACCGCAGGCACGCTCGGCGCATCCGCCCTGTCGGACGCGGCGCGTGCGCTGCAGATGGCCATCGATGGCGCCCAGCTGGACCGCATCCCCGTGCTCATCGACGCGGTGCAAGGCGAACAGGCCGCAGTCCGTGAGGCCTTGCATCAATACCTGGAGGGCAAGGTCGACGCGAGCTAGCTGTCCGCTTGCTGCAGTCGCAACGCGCGGCCTGACCGCGGTCACTACACTCCTGGAAAACTCCCGGAGCTCATCCGAATGGAAATTTCCGCTTCGACCTTGTGGTGGCTGCTCGCGGGCGTTGCAGTCGCCGCGGAGCTCATGACCGGAACCTTCTACCTGCTGATGGTGGCGCTCGGGATGGTCGCCGCGGCGCTGGCAGCGCATGCGGGACTGGCGGCCGGTCCGCAGCTCATTGCTGCGGCTGTCATCGGCGGCGGCGCGACGGCGCTGTGGCACTGGAAGCGCAGCCGCGAGCCGGTGGCCGAGCCGGCCCACGAGAACCGCGACGTCAACCTGGACATCGGCGAGCGCGTGCAGGTGGCCGGCTGGCAGGCAGACGGCACGGCGCGTGTCGCTTACCGAGGCAGCACCTGGTCGGCCCGATTGCAGCCGGGCGCCGTCGCCGCGCCGGGCATGCATCGCGTGGCCGCGGTCGAAGGCAACTGGCTGGTGCTCGCGCCGGCTTCACATTGACAGCGAAACAACGGAGCAACGCTTGGACACCATGGGCAACGCCACACTCATCCCGCTGGTCATCGCGGTCATCGCCTTCATTTTCATCATCCGCACGCTCAAGGTCGTGCCGCAGCAGCACGCGTGGGTCGTCGAGCGACTGGGCAAGTACGACCGCACGCTCACGCCGGGGCTGAACTTCGTCACGCCCTTCGTCGAGCGCGTGGCGTACCGGCATTCGCTCAAGGAAGTGCCGCTGGACGTGCCCAGCCAGGTCTGCATCACCAAGGACAACACGCAGCTGCAGGTCGACGGCATCATCTACTTCCAGATCACCGACCCGATGCGCGCGAGCTACGGCTCGAGCAACTATGTCTTCGCCATCACCCAGCTCGCGCAGACGCTGCTGCGCTCGGTCATCGGCAAGATGGAGCTCGACCGCACCTTCGAGGAGCGCGATTCGATCAATGCATCGGTGGTGAATGCACTCGACGATGCCGCCGTGAACTGGGGCGTGAAGGTGCTGCGCTACGAGATCAAGGACCTCACGCCGCCGGCCGAGATCCTGCGCTCGATGCAGGCGCAGATCACGGCCGAGCGCGAAAAGCGCGCGCTGATCGCGGCCTCCGAAGGCCGCCGCCAGGAGCAGATCAACATCGCCACCGGCGAGCGCGAAGCCTTCATCGCGCGCTCCGAGGGCGCGAAGCAGGCCGAGATCAACAAGGCGCAAGGCGAGGCCGCGGCCATCATTGCAGTGGCGGACGCGACCGCCGAAGCCATCCGCAAGATCGCCGAAGCCATCCGCTCGCCTGGAGGTGACCAGGCTGTTCAGCTGAAGGTGGCCGAGCGGGCGGTGGATGCCTTTTCGCAACTGGCTCAGAAGAACAACACGATGATCGTGCCGTCGAACGTGAGCGAGGTGTCGGCGCTGATCGCGTCGGCCATGGCGGTGGTCAAGCGCACGACGTGACCCCGGCGGCTCAGATCGGAATGCGCGCCGTGTTCTTGATCTCTTCCAGCACGACGAAGGTGCGCACGTGCCGCACCGCCGGCAGGCTCCAGACCACCGAGCCGATCAACTCGCGGTAGGCCGCCATGTCAGGCACGCGCGCCTTGATGAGGTAGTCGAAGTCGCCGGTGATCTCATGGCATTCCATGATTTCCTGGCGCGCCTTCACTGCCGCCTTGAACGACAGCGCCACCGCCAGGCCGCCGTATTGCAACGACACCTCGGCAAAGGCGAGCATCCCCTGCGCGAGCTTGTCGGGGTTGAGCACCGCCTCGAAGCCCAGCACGAAACCATCGTCCTGCAGCCGCCGCAGTCGCTCGCTGGTGGCCGCGGGCGACAGGCCCACCGCCTGCGCGAGGTCGGCGTTGGACATGCGGCCGTCGGCTTGCAGCATGCGCATGATGTGCGCGTCGTGGGCGTCGATGAGCGCGCGGCGCAGGGGTGGCCGCTCGGGTGCGGCCGGCACGGCGACGACGGCGCCATCGTCGAGCTGGCGGGTGCGAGGCGCGTTGGTGCGAATGGCTTTGGCTTGGGTCATGGTGCGCATCAGAAGCTGAGGGCGCGCTCGTCCTTCAGGCCGGACTTGACGCCGAATGTGCGGATGTCGCGAACGCCCGGCAAGGCGCGGATGCTCGCGGGCAGTTCATCGTCCGCCTGGTCGTCGGCCAGGCGAATCTTGACGAGGTAATCGCAGTCACCGGCCACCAGGTGGCATTCCATGATCTCGGGGCAGGCACGCACCGCGTCGTTGAAGCGCTCCATCGCGCCGATGCACGCGCGCTCCAGGCACACCTCGAGGTACAGCGTGCGGCCGGCGCCGAGCTTGGCGGCGTCAAGCCTCGCTTCGTAGCCGAGGATGAAGCCTTCGCGCTCCAGCCGCTTCACGCGCTCGAAGACTGCGGTGGGCGACAAGTGCACCTCCTGGCCAAGCTTCTGGTAGGACATGCGGCCGCATCGTTGAAGCGTGCGCAGGATGCGCAGGTCGATGCGATCAGCGCCCGCGGGCAGGCGCAGCACGGTGGGTGGCGCGTGCGGCGAATGGATCTGCTGGTTGGCAGGGCCGCTGGACGTCACCCGGTGCAGGTGCGATGCATGCACCGGTGCACGGGTCAGCGGAATGATGTCGGTCTCGATGCGTTGTGCGGCAGTACCCAAGCGACTCCTCCTGTGGCGAGATTGCCCCCTGGGGACCCATGGATAGCATCGCCCGTGCCAGACCGGCCCGTCGCGGGTGTAAAGCGCCGCCAGCCCAATGCTGGCGCGGCCTTGGCGCCACATGCGCTCACGCCAGCCGCACGATTCGGGCGGCAATCCGCACAACCAGCCAAGTGGTGCGTGTGGTTCGCCGCACAGTGCGCCCGGCCGTCCGAGTCCTCTCCCTGGGGCGCTCCCGGGTGGCGCACGCCAGTGCACCAATCCATTTGCTTTGGAAGCCCGCCGGCCGCCGGGATCGACGGATTGGCAGCTCATCTTTGGAATGTCATCCGAGCGACTTGTCCGCAACACTGCGGCCTGCAGCGAGACACCCGTCACACGCTGTGGGGGCCGCTCAGGCGCAGTTCGCACCAAGTCCAGCGAGAGCGGTGAACGACAGACAAACACACTCAAAGACAACCATGCAACGGATCCATCTCAATCGCCTCGCCGTGGCCGCCGCACTCTTCGCCGCCGCAGCCGCCGCTCCTGCATTTGCCCAGTCCAGCGTCACCGTCTGGGGCCGCCTGAACACCAGCGTCGAGAACCAGAAGTTCGGTGATGCCGACGCCAAGTGGATCGAGCAGAACAACAGCTCGCGCCTGGGCTTCCGCGGCACCGAGGACATCGGCGGCGGCATCAAGGCCGGCTTCGCCATCGAGCACGGCTTCCACTCCGACGACGGCACGGCCAACAGCCCCACCGCGTTCTGGAACCGCCGCTCGGAAGTGAACCTCACGCTCAGCAGCCTGGGCACCGTGCGCCTGGGCAAGTTCTTCAGCGAGGCCTACTTCGCCACCGCCGACTACGTCAGCATGCACAACCACGACACCGGCACCTCGTCGGACGCGCTGTATGCCTACGTCGCCAACGACAACAACAAGGTCGCCTACCACTCGCCGACCTTCAGCGGCGCCACGGTGGACCTGGCCCGCTCGTTCGGCGAAGGCGTGACCAACGCCACCTACGACGCGGCCGTGAACTGGGACGGCGGCCCGCTGCACGTGGGTGCCGGCTACTCGAAGAACGACGCCGACCACCAGTTTGCCGTGCGCGGCCTGTATGAGATGGGCCAGTTCACCTTCGGCGGCTACGTTCAGCGCGACAAGAACGCCGCAGGCAACCGCACCAACATCCGCCTGTCGGGCATGTACACGCTCGACGCCACGGAGTTCCACCTGAACTTCGGCAAGGCCGGCGACCGCGGCAACATCGCCAACAGCGACGCGAAGCAGTTCACCGCCGCCGTCAACTACAACCTGAGCAAGCGCACCAAGGTCTACGCCTTCTACACGAAGGTGGACGACAACGCCGCCGGCCTGTATGGCGGCGACTTCCGCTCGGTGGCCTTCGGCGTCCGCCACAACTTCTGATCGTCTTCAACGACCACGACAAGCTCGAGGAACAACACATGCATATCGCGAAACAATCGCTGCTTTCCCTCGCCGTCCTCGCTGCCTTCGGCAGCACCGCCTTCGCGCAGGAAGTCGTCAAGATCGGTCACGTCGGTCCCACCAGCGGCGGCATCGCCCACCTGGGCAAGGACAACGAGATGGGCGCACGCATGGCCATCGACGAGCTGAACGCCAAGGGCGTGACCATCGGCGGCAAGAAGGTCAAGCTCGAGCTGCTGGCTGAAGACGATGCCGGCGACCCGAAGCAAGGCACGGCCGTCGCACAAAAGCTCGTGGACTCCAAGGTCCAGGGCGTCGTTGGCCACCTGAACTCCGGCACGTCGATCCCGGCGTCCAAGGTGTATTCGGATGCGGGCATTCCGCAGATCTCGCCGTCCGCCACCAACCCGAAGTTCACCCGCAACGGCTACAAGACGACCTTCCGTGTCGTGGCTGACGACGTGCACCTCGGTGGCACGCTCGGCCGCTACGCCGTCAACACCCTGCACGGCAAGTCGATCGCCGTGATCGACGACCGCACGGCCTACGGCCAAGGTGTGGCCGAAGAGTTCGAGAAGGCCGTGAAGGCGTCGGGCGGCACCATCGCCGAGCGCCAGTTCACCACCGACAAGGCCACGGACTTCACCGCCATCTTGACTGCCGTCAAGTCCAAGAAGCCTGACGTCGTGTTCTACGGCGGCATGGACGCGGTGGCCGGCCCGATGATCCGCCAGATGAAGCAGCTGGGCATCAACGCCAAGTTCATGGGCGGCGACGGCGTGTGCTCGGGCGAGCTGCCCAAGCTGGCTGCTGGCGCCATGGCCGACGGCCAGGTGATCTGCGCCGAAGCCGGTGGCGTGGAAGGCAAGCAGAAGGCGGGCATGGAGAAGTTCAAGGTCGACTTCAAGAAGAAGTTCGGCGCTGACGTGCAGATCTACGCCCCCTACGTGTACGACGCCGTCAACGTGATGGTGGCGGCCATGGTCAAGGCCGGGTCCGCTGATCCGGCGAAGTACCTTCCGGTGCTCGCGAAGACCACCAACTATCACGGCGTGACCGGCGACATCACGTTCGATGAGAAAGGTGACATCAAGAATGGCGCGCTCACGCTCTACACCTACAAGGGTGAAAAGCGCGAGGAGATGCAAGTCGTCCGCTGACCCCTCCTAGGTAGCACTGAAAGGCCTTGGCCCCGCTCTGCGGGGCCTTTTTTCGTCTGCCCGGCCCGCGGCAGGCGCTGGCACGGCGGCTGCTAAGCTTGCGGGATGACTTCGCAGCAACCCGCTTGCGGGATGACTTTCCACCACCCCGCGCGATGGGGCTGGATCCTCATCGCCGTGTCACTGGTCCTGGGTTCGGGCACCGCGTTCGCGGAGTCGATGACGCTGCGCAAGATCCAGGAGACCGGCGTCATCAGCATCGGCTACCGAGACGCCTCCACACCGTTCTCGTACCTCGATGCACGCCAACGGCCCGTTGGCTACTCGATGGACATCTGCCAGCGCATCGTCGATGCAGTGAAGACGCGGCTGCAGATGGCCGAGCTCACCGTGCGGCTGGTGCCGGTATCGTCACCCACGCGCATCCCGCTCGTGGCCAACGGCACGGTGGACCTCGAATGCGGCGTCACCACCAACAACGCCGAGCGACAGCAGCAGGTGGCCTTCACCGTCACCACCTTCGTGGCCGAGAGCCGCGTGCTGTCCAAGCGATCCTCGGCGGTGCAGACGGTGAGCGCGCTGTCGGGCAAGGTGGTGGTGTCCACGGCGGGCACCACCAGCGTTCGCCACCTGCAGGACTTGAGTCGTCGCCGCGGCATGGACGTCACCATCCTCGCCGCCAAGGACGACGCCGAGGCCTTCCGCATGGTCGACACCGACCGCGCGAATGCCTACGCCATGGACGACGTCCTGCTGCGAAGCACCGTCGCTGCCACCGGCCATCCTGAGGACTACGTCATCTCCGACGACGCGCTGTCGGTGGAGCCCTACGGCATCATGCTGAGCAAGAACGACCCGGAGTTCAAGCGCCTCGCCGACGAAGCCATCGTGGCGTTGTTCACGAGCGGCGAGATCTTCCGCATCTATCACAAGTGGTTCCGCGCGCCGATTCCGCCCAAGGGCGTGAACCTGCAGATGCCGCTGTCGCCTGCGCTGGAACGTGCGTTCTCGCGGCCCACGGATTCGCCCGACCCTGCCGTGTACCGCTGAGCCTGAGCTTTCGGCGGTGCGCTAGTCGGTGGCCGCACCACTCGCCGGGCGGAATTCATCGATGACGATGCCGTGCCGCGTGAGCTTGTCGTACAGCGTCTTCTTGCCGATGCCCAGCGCGTCGCTCACCTGCGTGGCGCGGCCGCGGTGCTGGCGCAGCGACTGCTCGATGAGCGCCTTCTCGACCTGGTCCATCTGCTGCATCAGCGTGAGCGGCGAAGCATCCTCGCGGCTCACGATGCTGTCGCCCAGCCGCAGCACGAAGCGCTCGGCCGCGTTGCGCAGCTCGCGCACGTTGCCCGGCCAGTCGTGCGCCATCAGCTCGCGAATGTGCTGCGCATCCAGCGGACGGGGCTCGCGGGCGTGGCGCGCGGCGGCCTCGAAGGCGAAGTGTTCGAAGAGCATCGGCACGTCCTCGCGCCGCGCACGCAATGGCGGCAGCTCCAGCACCGCGACGTTGAGCCGGTAGTAGAGGTCGGCGCGGAATTTCTGCTGCGTGCTCAGCTCGCGCAGGTCGGCCTTGGTGGCCGCGACCACGCGCAAGTCCACCCGGATCTCGTCGTTGGAACCCAGCCGCTCCAGCTTGCGCTCCTGCAGCACGCGCAAGAGCTTCACCTGGAACCCCATGGGCATGCTCTCGATCTCGTCGAGCAGCAAGGTGCCGCCGTTGGCGTGCTCGATCTTGCCGATGCGCCGCTTGGCCGCGGTGGTGAAGGCACCCATCTCGTGGCCGAAGAGCTCGCTCTCGAGCAAGGATTCGGGCAGCCCGCCGCAGTTGATGGCGACGAAGTTGCGGTCACGGCGGGCGCTGTGCTCATGCAGGCAACGCGCCACCAGTTCCTTGCCCGTGCCGGTCTCGCCGATCACCATCACGTCGGCCGAGGTGCCGGCCAGGTTCAGGATGTCACGCCGCAGTGATTCGATGGCGGCCGAGCGGCCGAGCAGCATCGCCTCCACGCCGCGGGTGTTGTAAAGCTGGCTGCGCAAGCCTTGCACCTCCAGCGTCAAGGAACGCCGCTCCATCGCCCGCGTGACCACGTCCACCAGTCGCTCGGGGGCGAAGGGCTTCTCGATGAAGTCGTAGGCCCCGGCGCGCATCGCATGGACCGCGAGCGACACGTCGCCATGCGCCGTGACCAGCACCACCGGGATGTCGGCATCGAGCTTGTGGATCTCGCCCAGCAACGCCACACCGTCCATGCGCGGCAGGCGCACGTCGCTCACGACGATGCCCTTGAGCGCAGGGACGATGTGCCGTAACGCAGCCTCCGCCGAGTCGCAGGCGAGCACCTCGAAGCCGGCCAGGCTCAGCGTCTGCGTCAGGCTCTTTCGCACCGACGCGTCGTCTTCCACGAAGACAACCTTGAATCCTTCAAACATGCACTTCTCCTTGCGCCACCGGCAGCTCGAACTCGAACGCGGCTCCTTGCGGCGCGTCGACGGCACGCAGCGCGCCGCCGAACTCCATCACGATGTTGGCTGAAATCACGAGTCCGAGACCCAACCCTTCGCCGGCCGGCTTGGTGGTGAAGAAGGGCTCGAAAAGGCGTTCACGCAAGGCTGCGGGAATGCCCGGTCCATTGTCGTTCACGCGCACCACGATGCGACCGCCCTCCTCTCGTGCAGCCACCGTCATGCGCTTGTCCAACTGGCCGCTCATCGCGTCGATCGCGTTGACCATCAGGTTCACCAGCACCTGCTCGAGACGATTGCCGTCACAGTGGGCCAGCAGCGACTCGGATGCATCCACCTGCACGTCCACGTCCTCGCTCTTCAGCCTCGCCTGGAGCAGCAGACGGGCATTGGCAATCGCGTTGGCGACCTTGACCGGCCCATGCTCCCCCGGCGCCTTGCGGGCGAAGGACTTGAGTTGCGCATTGATGCGCCCCATGCGCTCGGCCACGTCCGTGATCGACGCGAGGTTGTCGGCGACTTCGTCGGCCTGCCCCCGCGCGAGCAGCAGCCGTGCGTTTTCCGACAGCGCGCGCAAGGCAGTGAGCGGCTGGCCGATTTCATGCGAGATGCCAGCCGACATCTGCCCAAGCATCGCGAGCTTGCCCGCCTGCACGAGCTTCTCCTGCGCCTGCCGCAGCACGGCTTCGGCATGCCGGCGCTCGGCCACCTCGTGCACGAGCTCGAGGTTGGCGGACTGGAGTTGCGCGGTGCGTTCCTCGACCTTGCGCTCGAGCTCGTCGTTGGCCCGTTGCAGGGCGGCGCGCGTGGCGAGCTTCTGCGCCGTGACGCGGCGGCGCTGCAGCATGTACATGAGCAGAACGCCGGCGAAGCCGGTGAGCGCCCCAGCGCCCCAGGCGGCATAGCGTGCACTGCGCCAGACCTCGTCGGCGTCGGACAGGATCAAGAGCCGCCAGCCAAAGCGTGCCACTGGCCGTTCATGCACGACCTTGGGCACTGCCGCATTGCCCGGCGCGCGGCGCAGGCTCACGAGCTGCGCGCCATGCACCAGCTCCCGCTGCAGCGTGATGCCCAGCGACTCGCCCGCGCGCACCGGGTACAGGCCCGAACGGGCCAGGCGGTCGCGCTCGGCGGATGGCATCTCCTTCATCGCCTTGAACTTCCACTCCGGCACCGAGGAGATGATGACGATGCCGTTCTCGTCCACCACCAGCGGCTTCTCGCTGTCGGCGCGGAAAGCCGATGCGCCCCAGCTTGCCTCCATCGGCTCGAGTCCGCTGCAGGCGACGACCACTGCCACCACGCGCCGCACTCGCAGCACCGGCTTGGCGAAGCAGTATTCCGATGCACCGCGTTCGAGGTTGGGCGCGAAGAGCGAGGCCTCGTCACCATTCATCGCGTCGATGAAATACGGACGCTTGGCCACGTTCCTGCCCAGCATGCTGTCCGGGCGGTACCAGTCGCTGGCTGCCACGACGAGGCCGTTGCTGTCGACGACGAAGGCAGCCAGCGCGCCCGAACTCACGGCCACCTTGGCAAGCTTGCGGTTGGCCACATCGCGCGTTGCGGGACGCACGGGCGGCACGAACAAGGTGTCGATGTCGTGATCGAGTTCGATCAGCGCAGGCAGGTAGGCCTGCTTGCCCAGCTCGTTTTCGAGCACTGCGGCGTACAAGTCCAGCTGGCGGGCGGCGGTGTCATCCAGCCGCTCGTAGCCGTTGCGCTCGCTCCAGAGGTAGGTGACCCACGCGGCGGCGGCGGCAACCGCAGTGAGGATCAGCCAGCCTGTCCAGGTGCGGAAAGCATGGGCGAAAGTAGACGGACGGCGAAACGACAAATGATTCCTCGGCGCCCTGCGCTGAAGGCGCGGCCCCGGCCGCATCGCGCGAGCATATCGCGGCGCGCAGGAGCACCACCATTGCGGCATGCCCGAGGTTCAGACTGTCGCATCTGCCATCGGCAACCGACGTCGTCGGCGCCGAGCTATTGGCGGTCGCTCTTCGCGCCGTCGAGAACTGACGCCCTGATCCAGCCTGCGCGCGAAGCGTGCATCGAATCAAGCGTGCATCCCTCAGCAATCGCAAACAGCGTCTCCCAGTCCGCTGCTATGGCCTCATCGGACCTTGCCCACAGATCGCGAATGACGCCTGACAGACTGTGTGCATTGCCGGATTCGAAACGCAACCGGCTTGGCACGCCAAGTGCACGATAAGCGGCCGTGTCCGGACAAAGCGGCAAGGTCCCCTGGCTGATGGCGTCGAACACCAAACGTGGTTGCTCATCGTTCAGGTTGGTCATCAGAACGACGCCGCATTGTCCGAGCGTCGACAGGAAGGGCTGCGGGTACGAAAGAGTGCCGTGAAAGTGCACTTGGCCCGACAAACCAGACGCAGTGCTCTGTGCCTCGAGGGCCGCACGTTCGGCTCCAGCACCATAGATCTCGACACTGAAATCCAGCGCGGCCTGCTGCAGCAGCGCCGCCGCCTCGATACCGACGTGAACCCCCTTCATCCGCTCAAGCCGAGCCGCAATACACAATCGCCGCAACCGCGAGGAGCCTGCAGCGCGGACGATATTTCTGGCAGCCACGATGTCAGCGTGCTGAACCCAGCTGGCGGTGTTGACATGCAGCGTTCGGCAACGGGGCGATACCAGGGAGCGCAACCCTTCCCCAACGATGAACGTGCCGTCCGCTTGAGACGTCATCGACTTGTAGGTCAGGTTGACGCTCGCATAGCGAGCCACCGATTTCACCGTCCGGGCAAGATCGGCCACACTCCCTGGCCGCCGCACATTGAGCAGTGCAGTACGCGCACGGTTGCTGGAGATGCCGACAATGCTCTTCACGCCGAGACTCCTGGCTGCCGCCAGAAGCCGTCGGGCGAGCCTGGACTCCCCCCAGGAACCGCCGCCGTGGACTTGCACCACATCCACCGACTGAACAAGCGGGTATTCGGCTCCTGCACGCAGCGACTTTGTGTCTACAACCTTGATGCCATCAGGCAGCTCCGCTGATCCGGTCCACCGTTCAGGGGCTTGGTCGACCACGGAGCACAACAGCACGAATTGGTTTGTATGCCGAACCTGTTCGGCAAGATCAATCGACCATAAATCCATGGTCCGATATTGGTAGCCATCCCAGTGAACAGGGATGCTGCTGAGCATCAATAGGCGATAGGACATGTTTGGGACAAGTGAAACCGGGGCGCTGGCGCCGCATAAAGCAATGGAGCCTCAAAGGGCTCCATTCGAGCGACACCGAATATTGCGCGGATCTTACTGCGCCGCCTGGTCGCCTGATCCTGGACCTGCCTTGCGAGCGAGAAACGAAAGTCCTGGCGTGAAATGCTTGACCCATCGCGCCGGGATCAGCCTCATCAGCATCCTGGTGCTTCGCATCTCACCTTGGACGAAACCAGGTTGCCGCCGCGCGGCTTGAATCGACGCAGCCTGGGTGGGCACGTAGTGCGTGGGATATCGCATCTCCGGCGTTGCCCAATACGATTGAGTGCTCCTGAAGCCCGCCGATTTGAGCAATCGATCCAACTCGTCGTGGGAATAGAGAACCCCCAGAGGTCGATCATGGCCGCGACGCTTCATCAACCAGCGTCCAAGCCCTTTCGGCAACGCGCTTCCAAACCGCAGGTCATAGCAATGTTCGTCGCGCTTGCCCACGAGGTTGTAAAACGAGAACCTGTTCTTGGTGGCAAGGTACAGGGTGCCGCCTGGACGCAGGACCCGGAACATTTCGGCAAGCAGCCGTTTCTGAGCTGATTCGAAAGGTTCATCCACGCACCGCGTCGCGCACCATTCAAAGACCAGATTGAGCACAACCACGTCGAACGAGGCATCAGGATACGGCAGGCGGCAGTCGTCGCCGCCAACAGCAAAGGTCACGTTGGACAGACCTTCTTGCCGGCAGCGCTCCGCTGCAAATTCCGCCTGCCCCGGTACCACCTCGAGTGCCTGCACCGAGCGAACCCGTCGTGCGAGAGCCTGCGTGATCTGCCCCAGGCCGGGGCCAATTTCCAGTACGTCCGCGTCCGGACGCAGCGGAAGTAGATCAAGAAAGGACGTGCGATCAGGGTTCGTCACATAGCGAATGAATCGCTCGTCGTTGCCATACACGTCCTTGAGCGCCGCAGGCCAGCCCTGGGTGCGGGCGACGTCGTTCAACCTCTTGAGTTGATCCTGCGTCCTCGCATCTTCCGCCGGTGGAAACCGGAGGTGGCAGGGAATTGCCGTCACGGCCTGGGTCTCGAACTGCATTGGGAACCCTTTCGTCATTGATCACGACTGGGGCCGCAGCGTACACACATTCCAGCTTGTTCGGGCGCATTCCCGGACAAGGTCCGTGCAAACGACAACGCCACCTGGCGGTGGCGCTTGAATGTTGGCGGAGAGAGCGGGATTCGAACCCGCGGGGGGCTATTAACCCCCACACGCTTTCCAGGCGTGCGACTTAAACCGCTCATCCATCTCTCCGGAGCCCGCGATTCTAGCCTCGAAAATGATGCGTCAATGCGATGAGACCGACAAAGCCGAGCGAGAGGACAAGGAGGATAGGAAGAGCCAGGCTGACGTAGCTTGACTTGCGATGGCGCCGCACCACGCTTCTCGCAGGCTGCGAATCGCGGACGTCGCCATGCATCGTTGAAAAACCGGTGGACGGCCACTCGCTGTTGCCGTCTCTGCGGTGCTCTCGCCCCCAGGTGTGTTGTTCATCTCGCGCCATGCGGCGGATTCTGGGCAACGAATGGATACACGACCAGCCCGCAAACGTGGGGTTCGGGTCGCCGTGCACCAAGGGTTTTCTCGGATGGCGATGTGCACGCAGCGCGTCAAATCCGTCACGCTCGTTTTCGACACGGGTCGCTGGCCTCGGGTCACACTATCAAGGCCGATCCTTCATGAGATGCCGCCATGTCGTACCTGCGTTCGATATTCCGCCACCCCACCATGCGCCTGTACCTCGTTGGGCACTTGCTGATCCTCTTCGGTGCCTACCTCATGGAAGTCACGCATTCGATGCTGCCCATGGCGCTCGCCGCGTCGGCGGCTCTGATGTTGATGCTGCCGCTGGTCAAGCAGCTTTCGGCCCGCTACGCACGCGTGCGGTCGGACGACTCGCAGCGTCGCTGAATAGCCGCGCGGATGTAGCGGCTGACGCTACATCGAAACCCGCCGTTATCGCGCGCCGGCCGGCTTGACGCCCGGTCGAAGCAGCACCGACACTTCGACTCCGCCGCCCGCACCACGCGGGCCCCACGCCGCGGCGCCTCCTGCCGCGTCCCACTGAGTCGAACCCTTCACCTCATGCGATTTCCCCGCAGCAGCGGCATCTTGCTGCATCCGACATCCCTGCCCGGCCCTCATGGCAGCGGCGACTTCGGACCCAACGCCCACCGCTTCATCGATTGGCTTGCCGATGCCGGCCAGACCCTGTGGCAGATCCTCCCGTTGGGCGGCATCGGACCAGGCAACTCGCCGTACATGAGCAGTTCGGCCTTCGCAGGCAACGTGCTGATGATCGACCTTGGCGAGCTGCATGAGCGCGGCTGGCTCGATGCCGCGGACGTTCATTCCTCGCCGGCGCTGAAGGGTGAGCGAGTAGATTTTTCGGCCGTGGTGCCCTACCGCATGGATCGACTCGCACGCGCCGCCGCGTGTTTCTCGAACAGCACCGACGGCGCGGACCACGAAGACTACCGCGCCTTCTGCGATACCCACGCCAGCTGGCTCGAGGACTATGCGCTCTTCATGGCGCTGGCCGACCACTTCGAATGGCGCGATTGGAGCGACTGGAGTGCAGGCCTCGCCCGCCGCGAGCCCGCCGCCTTGCGCGAGGCACGCCTTCAACACGCGCAGCGCATCGCTTTCTGGAAGTTCTGCCAATGGCGATTCTTTCGCCAGTGGGAAGCCCTCAAGGCACACGCTGCATCACGCGGCGTTCGCATCGTCGGCGACGCACCGATCTTCATCGCCTATCAAAGCGCCGAGGTGTGGGCGCGCCCGGAGCTGTTCGAACTGGATGCCGCCGGCAAGCCGACTGTGGTGGCCGGCGTGCCACCGGACACCTTCAGCAGGACCGGGCAGCGCTGGGGCAATCCGCTGTACCGCTGGCCAGCCCACGCAGCGCAAGGCTATGCGTGGTGGATCGAGCGGGTGCGCCGCACCCTGGAGCTCGTGGACATCGTGCGCATCGACCATTTCCGCGGCTTCGCGGGGTATTGGGAGATTCCTGTCGCCGAGCCCACGGCTGAGAACGGCCGTTGGCTGCCCGGCCCGGGCGCTGCGTTGTTCGATGCGATCTCAGGGGCGCTCGGCGAGATTCCGATCATTGCGGAAGACCTGGGCGTGATCACGCCCGACGTTGACGCGCTGCGCCGGCAGTTTGAGCTGCCCGGTATGCGCATCTTGCAGTTCGCGTTCGACGGCGGCAGCGGCAACCACTTCCTGCCGCACAACCACGAGAGCGACACGGTGGTCTACACCGGCACGCATGACAACGACACCACCCTCGGTTGGTGGGAGAAGGCGACGGCCTGGGAGCGTGAGCACGCAAGCACCTACCTGCGCACCGACGGCCGCGAGATTCACTGGGACTTGATTCGCGCGGCCAACGCGAGCGTCGCTGACATGGCCATCCACCCGATGCAGGACGTCCTCGGCTTGGGCGGCGAGCATCGCATGAACTTCCCCGGCAAGAGCGAAGGCTACTGGGAGTGGCGCTTCAGCTGGAACCAGGTCACGCCCGAGCAGTCAAGGCGGCTGCTGGACATGTGCCGCATGTTCCGCCGGGACGGCACGCCGCCCACACCGCGGTGCTGAATTGAAAACGCCCCGCGCGAAGCGGGGCGTTTACCGGTGGGTTGAATCGTCCGCGAGGGTCAGGCCGTCGCCGGCTCCGCCTTGGGTTTGTCGCTCTTCTTGGCAGGCTGGATGTCGAGGATGGGCTTCTCATCCTCGCCCAGGTCCACCGTCAGGCGGCCACCGTCCACGAGACGTCCGAACAGCAGCTCGTCGGCCAAGGCACGACGGATCGTGTCCTGGATGAGGCGCTGCATCGGGCGTGCGCCCATGAGCGGATCGAAGCCCTTCTTCGCCAGGTACTTGCGCAGCGCGTCGGTGAAGGTCACTTCCACCTTCTTCTCGGCCAGTTGGCCTTCGAGCTGCAGCAAGAACTTGTCGACCACGCGCAGGATGATTTCCTCGTCCAGCGCCCGGAAGCTCACCACCGCGTCGAGACGGTTGCGGAACTCAGGCGTGAACAAGCGCTTGATGTCGGCCATCTCGTCGCCGCTTTCGCGGGCGGTCGTGAAGCCGATGGTCGCGCGGTTCATGGTCTCGGCGCCCGCGTTGGTGGTCATCACGATGATCACGTTGCGGAAGTCGGCCTTGCGTCCGTTGTTGTCCGTCAGCGTGCCGTGGTCCATGACCTGCAGCAGCACGTTGAAGACATCCGGATGTGCCTTCTCGATTTCGTCGAGCAGCAGCACCGCATGCGGCTTCTTGGTGATGGCTTCAGTCAGCAACCCACCCTGGTCGAAGCCGACGTAGCCCGGAGGCGCGCCGATCAAGCGGCTCACCGCGTGACGCTCCATGTACTCCGACATGTCGAAGCGGATGAGCTCGATGCCCAGGATGTACGCCAGCTGGCGCGCCACCTCGGTCTTGCCCACGCCCGTCGGCCCGCTGAACAGGAAGGAGCCGACCGGCTTGTCCGGTTTGCCCAGCCCCGAGCGCGCCATCTTGATGGCAGATGCAAGCGCCTCGACCGCAGGCTCCTGGCCGAACACCACGCTGTTCAGGTCGCGATCCAGGCTCTTGAGCTTGGACCGGTCGTCGCTGGACACCGAGGCTGGTGGGATGCGCGCGATCTTCGCGACAATCTCTTCCACCTCGCTGCGTGTGATGGTCTTCTTCTGCTTGTTCTTGGGCAGGATGCGCTGCGCCGCACCGGCCTCGTCGATGACGTCGATGGCCTTGTCGGGCAGGTGACGGTCATTGATGAACTTGGCCGACAGTTCCGCCGCGGCTTGCAAGGCGCCAAGCGCGTACTTCACGCTGTGATGCTCCTCGAAGCGAGATTTGAGGCCCTTGAGGATCTCGATGGTCTGCTCCACCGACGGCTCGACCACGTCAATCTTCTGGAAGCGCCGCGACAGTGCCGCGTCCTTCTCGAAGATGCCGCGGTACTCACTGAACGTGGTGGCGCCGATGCACTTCATCTGGCCCGAGCTCAAGGCCGGCTTGAGCAGGTTGCTCGCGTCCAGCGTGCCGCCCGACGCGGCGCCGGCCCCGATCAGCGTGTGGATCTCATCGATGAAGAGCACCGAGTTCGGCTGGTCTTTCAGGTGCTTGAGCACACCCTTCAGGCGCTGCTCGAAATCGCCGCGGTACTTGGTGCCGGCCAGCAGCGCGCCCATGTCGAGCGCATAGACCGTGGCGGTGGCCAACACCTCGGGCACGTCGCCCTGCGTGATGCGCCACGCCAAGCCTTCCGCGATGGCGGTCTTGCCCACGCCGGCTTCGCCCACCAGCAGCGGGTTGTTCTTGCGGCGGCGGCACAGGATCTGGATGACACGCTCCACCTCGAGCTCGCGCCCGATCAGCGGATCGATCTTCCCGTCCTTGGCCATCTGGTTCAGGTTCTGGGTGAACTGATCCAGCGGAGAACCCTTGCCCTCGCCCTCGTCCTTCTCGCCCTCGGCGCCCTGCCCGTCCTGCGACTTGGCAGGCTCCGGCGGGTCGGACTTCTTGATGCCGTGGGCGATGAAGTTCACCACGTCCAGTCGCGTGACGCCTTGCTGGTGCAAGTAGTACACGGCGTGCGAATCTTTTTCGCCGAAGATCGCCACCAGCACGTTGGCGCCGGTGACTTCCTTCTTGCCGCTGCCCGTGGACTGCACGTGCATGATCGCGCGCTGGATGACGCGTTGGAAACCCAGCGTCGGCTGGGTGTCGACCTCGTCGGAGCCGCCCACCGTGGGCGTGTTTTCCTTGATGAACTGCAGCAAGCTTTTTCGCAGGTCATCGATGTTCGCGGAGCATGCCCGCAACACTTCGGCCGCCGAGGGGTTGTCGAGCAGCGCCATGAGCAGGTGCTCGACGGTGATGAATTCGTGTCGCTGCTGGCGTGCCTCGACGAACGCCATGTGCAAGCTGACTTCTAACTCTTGCGCAATCATGCGGCCTCCATAATGCATTGCAACGGGTGGCCACCGCGACGTGCGGCAGCCAGCACCAGCTCAACCTTGGTGGCGGCGACATCTTTCGAATAGACGCCGCACACACCCCGACCTTCATGGTGAATCTTCAACATGATTTGAGTCGCGGTTTCGAGGTCGCGTTTGAAATACTCCTGCAGGATCATCACGACGAACTCCATCGGCGTGTAGTCATCGTTGAGCAAGACAACCTGGTACATCGGCGGCGGGACCACCTTGGCGGGTTGGCGTTCGACGACGACAGCCCCGTCGCCCTGCTCGGGCCGGGGAGCGCCTCCGGGTGGGGGCGCAGGCGGTGAAGGTGGCTCCACTGGCATGGATTCATTCTATCGAGTTGACGGTTTGCAGTCGCACTGTTGCCATATTGAGCCCCCTGTGCAAACCACAAGCCCGGAATTGCGTCACGCGGGTCTCGCTATTCGTACTTGCCTGCGGAAATCATGACCGGCCTTCGACTGAAATGCGAGCCCCATGTTCCGCCGTAACCGATCGTCAAGCGGCGTATTGACAGCTTCCGGCAGAGCCCCACAGAATCCGCGCTGAAAACAACAGGAGGTGGGGTCATGGCCCAAGGGACAGTCAAGTGGTTCAACGACGCCAAAGGCTTCGGGTTCATTGAACCGGAGGGAGGCGGCGAAGACGTATTCGCCCATTTCTCCGCAATCCAGATGGATGGATTCAGGACGCTGAAGCAAGGCGGCAAGGTCAGCTACGACCTGGTGCAAGGCCCGAAGGGCCAGCTGGCACAGAACATCACGCCGGTGGAGGCCGCTGCAGGCGCCGCCCGCCCGCAGGTGGCTGAAGCCAGCGTTCAAGCCGTCGCCGGCTGAACGGTTTTCTCCGGCAGCCAGCGTTTCAGACAGCAAAAAGCCCGCCGTTCGGCGGGCTTTTTGCACTTGTCGCGCACGAACCTGACCATTCGGTCAGGCCGGCGATTCACATGTGGTCGATCATGACCTGGCCGAAGCCCGAGCACGAGACCTGGGTCGCACCGTCCATCAGACGGGCGAAGTCGTAGGTCACCTTCTTCGACTGGATGGACTTTTCCATCGAGCTGATGATGAGGTCGGCCGCCTTGGTCCAGCCCATGTGGCGCAGCATCATCTCGGCCGAGAGGATTTCCGAACCGGGGTTGACGTAATCCTTGCCGGCGTACTTGGGGGCCGTGCCGTGGGTGGCTTCGAACATGGCCACCGAGTCGGACAGGTTGGCGCCCGGGGCAATGCCGATGCCGCCGACCTGGGCCGCCAGCGCGTCAGAGACGTAGTCGCCGTTCAGGTTGAGCGTGGCGATCACCGAGTACTCGGCCGGACGCAGCAGGATCTGCTGCAGGAAGGCGTCGGCGATGGAATCCTTGACGACGATGTCCTTGCCCGTCTTGGGGTTCTTGAACTTGACCCACGGTCCGCCGTCGATGAGCTCAGCGCCGAACTCGGTCTGCGCGAGGGCGTATGCCCAGTCGCGGAAGCCGCCTTCGGTGAACTTCATGATGTTGCCCTTGTGCACGATCGTGACCGAGGGCTTGTCATTGTCGATGGCGTACTGGATGGCCTTGCGCACCAGGCGCTCGGTGCCTTCCTTGGACACCGGCTTGATGCCCAGCGCCGAGGTTTCCGGGAAGCGGATCTTCTTGACGCCGAAATCCTCCTGGAGGATCTTGATCAGCTTCTTGACCTTGTCGCTGCCCGACTCGAACTCGATGCCGGCGTAGATGTCTTCCGAGTTCTCGCGGAAGATCACCATGTTGGTCTTGTGCGGTTCCTTGACCGGCGAGGGGACGCCCGCGAAGTACTGGATGGGCCGCAGGCAGACGTAGAGGTCGAGTTCCTGGCGCAGCGCGACGTTCAGCGAGCGGATGCCACCGCCGACCGGCGTCGTGAGCGGCCCCTTGATCGAGACGACATAGTCGCGCAGGACCTTGAGCGTCTCTTCCGGCAGCCACACATCAGGGCCGTAGATCTTGGTCGATTTCTCGCCGGCGAAGACTTCCATCCAGTGGATCTTCTTCTTGCCGCCGTAGGCCTTCTCGACCGCCGCATCGACCACCTTGATCATCACGGGCGTGATGTCAAAGCCGGTACCGTCGCCCTCGATGTAGGGAATGATCGGCTGATCAGGGACGTTGAGCGAGAAGTCGGCGTTGACCGAGATCTTCTGCCCGCCTTCGGGCACCTTGATGTGCTGGTACATGTGCGTGGGGCTCCGCGGATGCGTCATCCGGTTGAGGGTCCGTTAGGGAATCGGTACTAAGCCCAAGATTCTATTCCAACGCAGCTGTCAACCACCTTTCGCCACGCCTCGTTGATGGGCGGTCCCTCAGAAGGGGGGACAGTCCAAACTTTCGAAAGGTAATGACAATGAACAAGCTTCTGGCCGCCCTGATCGCTTCCCTGTTCGCCGCTGGCGCTTTCGCTGCCGATGCAGCCAAGCCCGCCGCTTCGGCTGCTGAAGCCAAGCCGGCTGCCTCCGCTGCCGCGAAGAAGGAAGAGAAGAAGGCTGAGAAGAAGGCTGCTGAAGCCAAGCCGGCCGCCTCCGCTGCCAAGAAGGAAGAGAAGAAGGCCTAAGCCTTTCGACTCGCCCTCGTGTGGCCGATTCGACCCGGCATGCACGTCGAAACGCCCGGCTCGTCCGGGCGTTTTTGCGTCCGCTTCCATAATCGCCCGTCCCGCATCCGCAGCATGGCTCGACCCCAAGCACCACACACCCACATGATGAACGCATTGCGCACGCTCACCGCCCTCGTTTTCGCCACCGCGGCACTTGGCGCCAACGCCGAAGAGGGCCAGGCCAGGCTCCCGGTGATCCGCATCAATGCGGGCATCCACAACATCCAGGCCGAAGTGGCGCAGACGCCCGACCAACGCGAGATCGGCCTCATGTTTCGCAAGACCATGGGCACGAGCGACGGCATGCTGTTCGCGTTCGAGGAACCCGGCAAGCAGTGCTTCTGGATGAAGAACACGCTGCTGCCGCTGTCGGTGGCGTTCGTCGCGGACGACGGCACCATCGTGAACATCGACGACATGAAACCGCTGACGCTGGACGGCCACTGTTCGGCCAAGCCTGTGAGATTTGTCCTCGAGATGAACCAGGGCTGGTTCGCCAAGCGTGGTATCAAGGCGGGTGAAAAGCTGCAGGGGCAGCCTTTCGCCAAACGCTGATCAAACGATATTGATCAATTCAACCGGAGGAGAACCCATTGTCTGCTGTGAATCCCTATACCCCGCCTCGGGCGCATGTCGACGACGTTCGCGACGCGGCTGCCGAGCAACAGGAACCGAGCATCCTCAGCGCGCGTGGCCGAATCGGCCGATTGCGCTATCTGGCCTACACCATCGGCGCCTACCTGCTATTGATCGTCGCGATGGTTCCGCTCGGGCTCTTGGGCGCGAGCACGCGTTCGGGTGTCGGCCTGGCGCTGCTCGCCACGGGCGGCATCCTCTACTTCGTGTTCACCATCATGGCGGCCATCCAGCGCGTCCATGACTTTGACTGGTCCGGGTGGTCGGTGCTGCTGTTCATCGTGCCGCTCGCCAATCTCGTCCTCGGCCTGATGATGCTGTTCCGTGGCGGCACCGAAGGTCCGAACCGTTTCGGCCCGCCGCCCACGCCCAACACCTGGGGCGTGCGCATCCTCGGCTGCCTTGCGCCGCTGGCCTTCGTCGGCATCATGGCCGCCGTTGCGATACCTGCCTACCAGGGCTACGTGGCCAAGGCAAAGGCTGCTGCTGCGGTTCGTTCTCAACAGAACTGAGCGCCACACGCCCAACGAAAAAGCCGCCCCCGGGCGGCTTTTTCAATGACGAAGAGACCAGGTGATCAGCCGAAATTCTTTTCGGCAAAGTCCCAGTTCACGAGCGAGTTCAGGAAGGTCTCGACGAACTTCGGACGCAGGTTGCGGAAGTCGATGTAGTAGGCATGCTCCCACACGTCGATCGTGAGCAGCGCCTTGTCGCCCGTGGTCAGCGGCGTGCCGGCGGCGCCCATGTTGCCGATGTCCACCGAGCCGTCGGCCTTCTTCACCAGCCAGGTCCAGCCGGAACCGAAGTTGCCCACGGCGCTCTTGGTGAAGGCTTCCTTGAAGGCAGCGTAGCTGCCCCACTTCGCGTTGATCGCATCGGCCAGCTTGCCCTTGGGCTCGCCGCCGCCTTGCGGCTTCAGGCAACTCCAGAAGAAGGTGTGGTTCCACACCTGCGCGGCGTTGTTGTAGATGCCGCCGGACGACTTCTTGATGATCTCTTCAAGGGAAAGGCTCTCGAACTCGGTGCCCTTCTGCAGGTTGTTGAGGTTCACGACGTAGGCGTTGTGGTGCTTGTCGTGGTGGTACTCGAGCGTCTCGCGGCTCATGTGCGGGGCGAGTGCATCGTGCGCGTACGGCAGCGGCGGCAGGGTGTGTTCCATGTTCGTCCTTTCGGGTGCTTGTTGTGCGGGTCCTGGCAGGCTGCGGATTGTAGGCAGTTGTGAAGGCCCTTTTGCGGCTGCACGCATGACCGGCAACCGCACGCATGCGCGAGTCAGGTCATTCGGCGAGGTCGCCTTCGACCTGCTTGACGATGACCTGCGCACTGCCGTCGTGCAGCACGGCGCGCAAGGCTTGTCCGCTGGAAAGCCGGCTCACCGACTGCACGGGCGCGCCCTGCTCGTCGGCGAGCCACGCATAGCCGCGAGCCAGCACGCGGCTCGGATCAAGCGCCGCGAGCCGCGCCGCAAGCATGTCCAGGCGCATTGCATGGCGCGAGCGCAGGAAGGCCAGGGCCGACGGAATGCGTGCGGCCACACGCTGCACCGCGACCGTGCGCGATTCGACACCCCGATGAACGGCGCGCACCAGCCGTTGCTGGAGCATGTCGAGTCCGTGCCCTTGTCGCTGCAAGGTGCGAGTCGGCCTGGCGAGCCGCAAGGCGCTGGCGTCCAGACGCTGTGCGTGCGAATCGAGCGTGCGTGCCACGCGCTCGCGCATGCGGCGCTCCATCACGTCGAGCGCTGCCCGGCACTCGTGCGCGGCGAGGATGACGAGTTCCGCCGCGGCCGTGGGCGTGGGCGCTCGGACATCGGCCGCGAAGTCGGCCAGCGTCACGTCCGTCTCGTGCCCCACCCCGCTGATGACCGGTATGGCGGACGCGACGATGGCGCGCACGACACGCTCGTCGTTGAAGGCCCACAGGTCCTCCAGCGAACCGCCGCCGCGGCAAACAATGAGTACATCCACCGATGCGTGGGCCACGGCGCGCCCGATCGCCGCAACCAGCGCCGCCGGCGCCTCGGCGCCCTGCACCAGGCTTGGATAGATCACGATCTCGGCATGCGGCGCACGGCGCATGAACGAACTCATGACGTCGTGCAGCGCGGCTGCGCCCAGCGACGTGACGACCCCGATGCGCCTCGGGTAGCGCGGCAACACCCGCTTGCGCTCCGGTGCAAACAGGCCCTCGGCCTCGAGCTTGGCCTTGAGCCGAAGGAACTGCTCGAACAGCGCGCCGGCACCCGCACGCTGCATCGATTCGACAACAAACTGCAACTCACCGCGCGGCTCGTAAACGGCGATCCGCCCGCGCACCTCGACCAGTTGACCGTCGCCCGGCGCGAAGTCCAGGAGGCTGGCGGCGCGCCGGAACATCGCGCATCGAATGAGCACCGACTGCCCGTCGGCGTCCTTCAGGCTGAAGTAGCAATGACCACTGGAGGCGCGCGAAAACGCGGACAGTTCGCCGCGCACGACGCAGGCAGAAAAGCGCGCCGCCAGCGCATCGGCCACCGCATGAACCAGCCCTGAGACGCTCCAGACCAGCCGCTGGGACGCAAACGCAGCGGGGTCAACCACGCGCAAACCCAGCAACGGCGCGGGCCGAGAACTCCACAACCGCGCCAATGCTGGCTCCGGCATTGAACATTGCTGTCACGGGCCTTTCACAATCGCGCAACTCATTGATTTTCAAGGATTTCTTTCTGCCTAATTTTTTAGCAATCCGTTGGAAGCCTTGAGTTTTCGTGCCTCCGCGAATCGCGCAGCCCAGTTGCCCACAAAGTTATCCACAGTTGCAGTGGATTGCGAAAGCCGCACTGTCGCGTGGATCAGAGAACGGGGGCGAACACGCCTTGTCCGCCCGGCCCAAAGGGCCATAATCGCGCGTCCCAAAAACCCGCTTGTCGCCCGAAAGGACCGGATTGTTTTCGATCATACGAGACGCTGGTTGGCCCATCTGGCCCCTGCTGCTGTGCTCCATCGCCGCCATGGCCCTCATCATCGAACGCCTGGTCAGCCTGCGTGCGGTGAAGGTCGCGCCCCCGAACCTGCTGGAGGAAGTCATCTCCGTCACGCGGGCGAGTCTTCCCGGGGCGGACGTCGTCAACAAGCTCGCGCACAACTCGGTGCTCGGCCTCGTGCTCGCCACCGGCCTGCGCGCGGTAATTGCCGAGCCGCGCATCACGGAGGACGCATTGCGCAGTGCCTTCGAGGGTGCGGGACGCGTCGCCGTGCACCGGCTGGAACGCTACCTCAACACGCTGGGCACGATCGCATCGGCCGCGCCGCTGATGGGCCTGTTCGGCACCGTCATTGGCATGATCGAGATCTTCGGTTCGCCCAATGCCAGCGGCGGCAGCAACCCGCTCATGCTCGCGCACGGTATCTCGGTGGCGCTGTACAACACCGCCTTCGGCCTGATCATCGCGATCCCCTCGCTCATGTTCTACCGCTACTTCCGCGGGCTGATCGACACCTACACGCTGGAGCTTGAGCAATCGAGCGAACGGCTGGTGCCGCACCTGATGCGATTCGCCGTGCCGCGCTCGGCCGCGCAGTGAGGCGTCTGCCATGACGATGAACTTCCGCAAGCCGCGGCCGGAGGAGCCGGAGATCAACCTGATCCCGTTCATCGATGTGCTGCTCGTGATCCTCATCTTCCTGATGCTCACGACGACGTACTCGAAGTTCACCGAGTTGCAGGTCACCTTGCCCACGGCCGATGCCGACAAGGCGCGCGACCGGCCGAAGGAAATCATCGTCGCCGTCTCGGCCGATGGCCGCTACTCGATCAAGGGCAAGGCGGTGGACGGCCGCAGCGTCGAGGCGCTGACGGCGGAGCTGTCGGCCGCGGCCCAGGGTTCCGAAGACTCGGTCGTGATCATCTCGGCCGATGCGACGACGGCCCACCAGTCGGTCGTCAACGTCATGGACGCCGCCCGCCGCGCCGGCCTCGCCAAGCTCACCTTCGCCACGCAGACTTCGCAAGGTGGCGACGCCCACTGAGTCGCCGCCGCGCTCGCATGGCGGTGGCGCGCAGCAGCTGCAGCGCGCCTGGCTGACACGCGGGCCGCTGGCCGGCGTCCTCTTGCCCATCGCGTGGCTGTTCGGTGCGCTGGGCTCGCTGCGCCGGGTCCTGTACCGAGTTGGCCTTCTCGACACGGTCCGCCTGCCGGTGCCCATCATCGTGGTGGGAAACCTCATCGCCGGAGGAGCAGGCAAGACGCCGACGGTGATGGCGGTGGTCGAGCTGCTGAAATCGCAGGGCTACGCGCCCGGCGTGATTTCACGAGGCTATGGGCGCCATGGCGACGGCGTCGTCGATGTCAGTGACCGCACCGACGCATGCGTTGCCGGCGACGAGCCACTGCTCATGCGGTTGCGCCTTCGCGTACCGGTCGTCGTCGGCCGAGACCGCGTCGCGGCCGCGCAGGAGCTGCTGCGCCGGCATCCCGCCACGGATGTCATCGTGAGCGACGACGGCCTTCAGCACCTTCGCCTTGCGCGCGATGCGCAAGTACTTGTCTTCGACCAGCGCGGCGCAGGCAACGGATGGCTGCTGCCTGCCGGGCCGCTGCGCGAGCCCATGCCTGCTCGCGTGCCGGCGCGCAGCGTCGTCCTCTACAACTCGCCGAAGCCTTCCACGGCCTTGCCGGGCTCGTTGGCGTCAAGCAGTCTGGCGGGCGCTGTTCCGCTCGCCCAATGGTGGACTGGCCAGGTTGCCTCGCGAGCTGCGTTGGACGGCTTGCGCGGTGCGCCAGTCACCGGGGCCGCCGGCATGGCACACCCCGAGCGCTTCTTCGCGATGCTCCGGGCGGCTGGCCTCACCATCGATCCCCTTCCACTGCCCGACCATTACGACTTCGCCACCCTGCCCTGGCCCACCTCGACTGTCGACGTGGTCATCACCGAGAAAGACGCCGTCAAGCTCACGCCCGAACGTGCCGGCTCGACACGCGTGTGGGTGGTACCGCTAGACTTCCGGCTCGGCGCGGAGCTCGAACGCGCGCTGCTCGCCTTGCTGCCCTCTCCCTCGAACAGGACGACCCATGGACACCCGACTTCTTGAACTGCTGGTGTGCCCGATCTGCAAAGGTCCGCTCGACTACCAGCGCCCGCCGATCGCCGAGCGGTCTGAGCTCATCTGCAACGCCGACCGGCTCGCTTTTCCGGTGCGCGATGGCATGCCCATCATGCTGGAGAGCGAGGCTCGGCAGCTCGACGACAACGGCAGCACGGTCGGCGCCAAGTGAGCTTCACCGTCCTCGTGCCGGCGCGGCTGGCATCGACCCGCCTGCCGCGCAAGCCGCTGGCCGACATCGCCGGCCTGCCGATGATCGTGCGCGTGGCACAACGCGCAGCCCTGTCCGCCGCAGCGCGCGTGGTCGTGGCGGCCGACCATGCGGAAATCATCGTCGCGTGCAAGGCGCACGGCGTCGATGCGGTGTTGACGCGCGAAGATCACGCGACCGGCAGCGATCGCCTGGCCGAAGCGTGCGCGTTGCTGAACCTGGCCGATGACCACATCGTCGTCAATGTGCAAGGCGACGAGCCGCTGATCGACCCGGGGCTCATCAATGCCTGTGCTGCCCTGCTGTCCACCCAGACTGATTGCGTGATGAGCACGGCCGCCCATGCCATCGACAGCGCCGACGAATTCAGCAACCCGAATGTCGTGAAGCTGGTGCGTGATGCGCAAGGCCGTGCGCTGTACTTTTCGCGCGCTCCGATCCCGTGGTGGCGCGACGGCTACGCGCAGGGCATCCAGTCGCTGAGCGAGCCGCAGCCGCTTCGTCACGTCGGCCTGTACGCGTACAAGGTTCGCTTTCTCAAGCGCTTTCCGGGCCTGCCTGCGAGCCCCCTGGAAGCCATCGAGTCGCTCGAACAATTGCGCGTTCTGTGGCATGGCGAGCGCATCGCCGTGCACGTCAGCGAGTCACGTCCTGGGCCGGGTGTGGACACGCCCGAAGACCTGGAGCGCGTGCGCCGTCTCTTCGTCTGAAACGTGCCAGGGTATCCGCTGGATGCAGCCCCGCATCACGTCAGTTTCACGAAGAAGGCGCGTGCTATTCTGAGATAAAGCGTCCGGACCGCCTGCTCCGCGGGACCACGCACGAGACACCGACAACGAGGACCACTGATGAGACTGATTCTGTTGGGCGCCCCCGGCGCCGGCAAGGGCACCCAAGCTGCGTTCATCTGCCAGCGCTTCGGCATTCCGCAAATTTCCACCGGCGACATGCTGCGCGCGGCCGTCAAGGCCGGCACCCCGCTTGGCCTGGCGGCCAAGAAGGTGATGGACTCCGGCGCGCTCGTGAGCGACGACATCATCATCGGCCTCGTGAAGGAGCGCATCGCCCAGCCCGATTGCGCGAACGGATTCCTCTTCGATGGGTTCCCCCGCACCATCCCGCAAGCCGATGCGATGAAGGCGGCCGGCGTGAAGCTTGACTATGTGCTCGAGATCGACGTACCTGACGAGGCCATCATCGAGCGCATGAGCGGCCGCCGCTCGCACCCTGCCTCGGGCCGCACCTACCACGTGAAGTTCAACCCGCCCAAGGTCGAAGGCCGCGACGACGTCACCGGCGAGGAGCTCGTGCAGCGCGAGGACGACAAGGAAGAGACTGTTCGCACTCGCTTGAACGTCTACCAGAACCAGACCCGCCCGCTCGTGGCCTACTACTCCGACTGGGCCGCCCGTGGCGACGCCGATGCGCCCAAGTACCGCAAGATCAGCGGCACGGGCACCGTCGACGAGATCACCACCCGGGCTCTTGCCGCGCTGTCCTGAAAGCTCCGCACGCAGAAGAATGCCGCTCCTTCGAGCGGCATTTTTTTCGCCCGTCTCTTCAGCCATCCATTTGCGCGACAATTGACGTATACGTCAACCAACGGAGAACTCCACACATGGACATCGCAGGCAAGGTATTCATCGTCACCGGCGGCGCATCGGGCTTGGGCGAAGGCACGGCGCGCATGCTCGTCGGCAACGGCGCGAAAGTCGTCATCGCCGACCTCCAAGCCGACAAGGGCGAAGCGCTGGTGAAGGAGCTGGGCGCGGACAAGGCTGTCTTCGTCAAGTGCGATGTGAGCCAGGAAGCCGACGGCCAGGCGGTCGTCGCACGCGCCAGCGCACTTGGCAAGCTGATGGGCCTCGTCAACTGCGCCGGCATCGCGCCCGCGGTGAAGACGGTCGGCAAGGAAGGCGCCCACCCGCTCGCGCTGTTCAGCAAGGTGGTCACGGTGAACCTCATCGGCAGCTTCAACATGATTCGCCTGGCCGCCGAAGCGATGGCAAAGAACGAACCTGAATCGACCGGCGAGCGTGGCGTGATGATCTCGACTGCGAGCGTCGCGGCCTACGACGGCCAGATCGGCCAGGCGGCCTATTCCGCCTCCAAGGGCGGCGTGGTCGGCATGACGCTGCCCATCGCGCGCGACCTCGCGCGCAACGGCATCCGCAACATGACCATCGCACCCGGCATCTTCGGCACGCCGATGCTGTTCTCGATGCCCCAGGAAGTGCAGGACGCGCTGGCCGCTGGCGTGCCCTTCCCGAGCCGCCTGGGCACGCCGGGCGACTACGCCAAGCTCGTGCATCAGATCATCACCAACGAGATGCTCAACGGGGAAGTGATCCGCCTCGACGGTGCGATCCGGCTGGCGCCGAAGTGAAGGGCGGCCCGTCGCTGCGGTACCCTTGAATGGCACTCACCACACGCTCACCATGACGGCACTTCCGCCCTCACCTGATCTCGATCGTCGCCTGGAACAGGCGCGGCAATTGGACCGTTCGGGGCAGTCCCTGCAGGCCGCGACCGTGTACGCGGCCGTCTTGCGGGACCATCCCGACAGCATCGAGGCGGCGGTCCGGATGGCGCAATTTGCGTCCCACAGCGGCCAGGTCGGGCGTGCAATCGAGATCCTCCAGGGGATCGTGCGGCAGCACCCCAAGGACAACCAGCTCTTGCTCGAACTGGCGATCGCGCACGCCAATGCGGGTGAGCTCGAATCGGGCATCCAGGTGCTCGAATCAGCGCTGGCGGCTGACCCGGGTTTCTACAAGGGCTGGCTGTTGCTGGGCGAGTTTCGCGACGCCGCGGGCGACGATTCCAGGGCCTTGCGGGCGCGGTTCGAAGCGGTCACCCGCGCCAAGCGGGCGGGCATGTGGAACAGCGAGGAAACGACGCCGCGTGAATTGCGCGAGCCCGTGGTGCGGGCCATCGAGCAGGTGCGCACACGCACGCGCGAGATCTTCTATGGTGCCTATGAGGGCCTGCGGCGCGAGCATGGGGCGAATGCGCTTCGGCGTGTCGACAAGGCCTTGGCTGGCTACCTGCGCGAATGGGACGCGACGCCGCCCGATCCGCGCCAGAGGCCGAAGTTTCTCTACTTCCCCGACATCCCCTGCCCGCCCTACCACGACCCGTTCCTGCAGCCATGGGCGCAGCAGCTGCAGGACGCGTTTCCACTCCTGCGCGCGGATGCGTTGCGGGTACTCGACGAAGACAAGCAGCTGCCCAACTTCGTCGAATTCCAGGAAGGTGATCGTGTCGAGAACGTGCTGACGGGAGATGGCCCGCGGCCGGCCTGGGAGGCCTTCTTTTTCTACCGTCACGGCAAGCGCTACGACAAGAATCACGAGCGCTGCCCGCGAACCAGCGAAGTGCTCGAATCGATCGAGCTGTGTCGCATTGCCGACGAGGCGCCTGAGATCTTGTTCTCAGTGCTGACGCCGGGCACGAACATCCAGCCGCACCATGGCGTCACGAACACGCGCCTGGTCATGCACCTGCCATTGGTGGTGCCGCCGGATTGCGCATTGAATCTCATCGATGCCGGCGAGCATCACTGGAAGGAAGGCGAGCTCATGATGTTCGACGACACCTTCAAGCACGAGGCCTGGAATCGCTCGTCATCGACACGCATCATTCTATTGATGGACTGCTGGAACCCACATCTGACGGACGTGGAGAAGGTAGCCATCAAGCAGATGATCGAGACGATCAGCGCACTTCACCTGTCGGAGAAGCCGCGCTCGGCACGCGTGGGCGGTTGATGTAGCGCGGGACCCTCCTGGGTCCTGGCGCCGTTCACACCTCGATCACTTGCGCCGGGCGTAGAGCGCCCACAGCCGCGCCAGGTCGGCCGTGCCGTCGGCACCACCCACCGTCTTCAGCGTCGCCTGTGCCTTGCCTGCATCGCCCGCGGTGATCTGCGCGATCGCGAGGTGCAGCTTGGCGTCCTCGGGCCGCTTCAGGTTGTCCTTCGCGATGCCCTCTTGCATCAGCTTGAGGCCACCGGCCTTGTCGCCCGCGAACACCTGGTTCATGCCGATGTTCACGAGGCCCGTGCCGTCCTTGGCAGCACGCGCTTCCTCGATGTTGGCCGCCTGCCCTGCCTTGTCCTCCTCGACCCGCTTGGCGATCAGGTCGCGCAGCCGCTTCTGGCGATCGGCCTGCGGGCCCACGCCGAGGATGTTGGCCGCGAAGCCCTTGTCCAGCACCTGCTTGGCCTCATTGGGGCTGCCCGCTTGCACCGCCAGCTGCGCCATCTCCATGAAGTCGTTGGCTTGGGTCATGCTGCCCGTCGCGAGGCTCAGGCGGTACGTGTCCAGCGCCAGCCGATCACTGAAGTTGGGCTTGCGCTGCAGCCGGCTCAGGAGATCGACCCAGTAGTCCTTCTTCGGGTAGTAGGTGACCAGCCGCTCCAACGCCCACACGTAGCCGTTGGTGTCGTTCATCTTGAGCGTGGCATTCACCAGCAGCTTCAAGCGGTCCTCGCCCGGCGTGCTGCCCGCGGACTCGGCCTGCTTGATCTCGGTGGTGAGCTCGCGAGCCGCACCGGCGAAGTCGCCCGAGAGGTACTGGCTCTGGATGAGCAGCGTGCGGATCGCCCCGCTCGTGCCGCCTTCCTTGAAGTAGCGCTGGCCCCACTGCTGGGCCTGCGCGTACTTGCCGGCGCGGTAATAGGAGCCGGTGATGGACTCGATCATGCGCAGCTTGTCAGCCCCGCTCACGCGGCCCTGCACCGCCTCGAAGCTCTTGGCGGCCGTCTCCACGTCGCCTGCGCCGCTGGCCGCGGCCAGGCGCATGCGCTCGACCATGTAGGACTCGTTGGCATTCTTGCCACCCACCGCATCGGCCTCGCGCAGCTTGTCCAGCGCCTGCTTGTACTTGCCGCCCTTGATGAGTTCTTGCGCCGCTTGCAGCGGTCGGCCCACGTCGGGGCGCACCGCCTCTTGCGCCTGGGCGCCCAGTGCTGCGCTCAAGGCGCATGCCACCAACGTCTTGATGAAGATATCTCGCATCAACAATTCCTTGTATCCACCCACGAGCGTCCCACAACTGCCAAGCCAGCGCAGCGAAGCTTCCACCAAGCCACGCCCGAGGGACCGGCTCCGCCGGCCCTCAGGGTGGCGCCCCTCGGGGGCAGGAGCGCAGCGACTGGGGGGCCCCTATTTCACGAACTGCTCGTTGCCGACCATGCCGAGCTTGGTCACGCCAAGCCGCTGCGCGCTCGCCAGCACCATCGCAACAGACTTGTACTCAACGAGTTTGTTCGGCCGGATGTGCACTTCCGGCTGGTCCGCTTGGGCGGCAGTTTGTGCCAACTTGTTTTCAAGCGTCGGCCTGTCCGGCAGCGCCTCGCCGTTCCACAGCACCGTGCCGTCGAAGTCGATGTCGATCGTGACCACCACCGGCTCCTTGGTCGGCGGCGGCGGGTTGCCCGCGGGCATGTTCAGGTTCACGCTGTGCAGCTGGATCGGGATGGTGATGATCAACATCACCAACAGCACCAGCATCACGTCGATCAGCGGCGTGGTGTTGATGTCCATCATCACCTCCGGGTCGCCGCCTCCGGAACTCAGGTTCATTGCCATGTGCTGTGCTCCTTAGCCTTTGGCCGGGGGTTCGGTGACGAAGCTGATCTTCAGGATCGCCGCGCGCTGGCAGGCGAAGATCACCCGGCCCACCGATTCATAGCGGCTCTTCTCGTCGCCACGGATGTGCACCTCGGGCTGCGGGGTCATCGTCGCGATCTTCTTGAGCCGCTGGAACAGCGCCTCGTTGTCGGGCACCAGCTGCGCGTTCCAGTACACGTCGCCGTCCTTGTTCACCGAGATCTCGATGTTCTCGGGCTTGGTCTGGCGCGCGATGTTGGTCTCTTTGGGCAGATTCAGCGGGACGGTCTGCGTCACCACCGGAATCGTGATCAGGAAGATGATCAACAGCACCAGCATCACGTCCACCAGGGGGGTCGTGTTGATGGTGGAGACCACTTCATCGTCGCCGCCTTCGCTGCCGATATTCATTGCCATGTGTGTTCTCCTCGCGGCGAACGCGTGAAATGCGAAAGGTGAAACTTGAAGCGTGCCGGCTCGTGGCCGATCGCTTCAAAATTTCCGCCCGCATCACGTTTCACGCTTCGCCTTTCACATTTCACAGGACAAGCGTTCAGCGAGTCGTCGTACGGGCGCCCATCAGCACGCCATGCAGGTCGGCGCTGAAGCTGCGCACGGCTTCCATCGTCACCTTGTTGCGGCGCACGAGCCAGTTGTAGCCCAGCACCGCCGGCACGGCGACCGCGAGGCCGATGGCCGTCATGATCAGCGCTTCACCCACGGGGCCTGCCACCTTGTCGATCGACGCCTGGCCGGCAATGCCGATGGCGGTCAAGGCGTTGTAGATGCCCCAGACCGTGCCGAACAGGCCGACGAACGGAGCGGTGGAGCCCACCGTCGCGAGGAACGCGAGGCCGTCTTGCAGGCGCGACTGCACGTCGTCCACCGAGCGCTGCACGCTCATCGTCACCCAGGTGTTGCGGTCGATGTGCTCGGTGAGCGCGCCTTCGTGGTGATCGCTCGCCTCGATGCCTGACTCTGCGATGAAGCGGAAGGCACTGCCTTGCTTCAATGTGGTGGTGGCTTCGCCCAGGCTGGCGTGCTTGAAGAAGCCCTTGCGCGCGGCCTTGGCTTCACCGGCGACCTTCATGCTCTCGTACAGCTTCGTGATGAGGATGTACCAGCTGCCCAGCGACATGATGAAGAGAATCATCAGCGTGCCCTTGGCCACGAAGTCGCCTTGTGCCCACAGCGCCTTGATGCCGTAAGGGTTGTCCACGCTCTCCTTGGTGGTCGTGGCCTGCAGCGGCGCCGGGGCGGCCGGGGCTGCGGTGGCCTCGGCAGCGCTGCCCGCGGCAGGAGCGCTGGCGGCGTCCTGCGCGAATGCCGGCTCAACGCTGACGGTGGCAACGAAGGCGGCTGCGAGGGTGAGCGCCGCTGCGGCAATGGTTCGATTGATACGGGTGAACATGGAGAGATCTCCTGGATATCCGAAAGTCAAAGTTGTTTGGAAGCGCGCCGAACGCCTTGTGGGCAAGCCCGGCGGTTGGGAAAAGAGTTCAGGTCAGTTGATGTTGAACACGAACTCCTGCACGGCCTGAGCATCACCTGAGCACTGGTATTCGCGAACTGCGGATTCCACGGCTGATGCGAGCAAACGCTGGGCCTTGCGGTCGCTGGTGCCGCGGATCTGCGAGACCTCGACGTTCGTGACGCGACCACCCTGGATGGTGATCTTCGCCAGCATGGAAATCGTGCCTGTGATGTTCACACCGGGCAGTTCAGGCGCAGGCGTCTTGGTGCACACCGTCTTCACATTGACAGGACCGGCCGGCGGCGCGGGGGCGGTCACGACAGGTGGCGTCACCGGACGGATTTCCTGCGGGGGCGGAGGCGTGGTCTGCTGAACCGTGATGGTGGGCTGCTGCGGAGGCGGCGTGGCGATCTGCACTTCCGGCGGCGGGATGAAAGGCGGCGGAGGCGCCTCCATCTTGGGCGGCGGAGGCACCACGATTTCCGGGGGAGGCGGTGGCTTCTTGATCTCTTCGATCACCTTGGTCTCGATGGGCGCACGCACCACATCGACCACCTTCTTCGCCAGTCCGGACACGAGCGCCCAGATGATGAAGGCGTGGAAAAGAATGACAAACGTGAGCCCGACGAGGTGCCGTCGAGGGTCCGCTTGCCGTTTGGAAAAGTCCATGTCCTGGGATCTCCAGCGTGGAAACGGGAAACAGTGAAGGTTAACAAAAAGTGCCCGCCGGCTTGTGGCCAGCGGGCACGGACTGGTAAAGAAACGTCTGTCCGGGGATCAGAACTTGAACGACAGGTTGCCGTAGAACGTACGGCCGCGCGGGTCGTAGTAACGGTCATCGAAGCCGAACTGCTGGCCCTTGTTCACGCCAGCGGTGGACAGGGTGAACGGCGGGTCGACGTTGAACACGTTCAACACGCCCAGCGTCAGCGTCAGGTTCTTCGTGGCATTCCACTGGGTCTGCCAGTCAGCCGTGACATAACGGTCCACCGGCAGGCGGATGTCTTCGGAACCGACGACATTGCCCGCTGCGTCAAGCACGTCCACCGTGGTCTCCTGGTCCTTGTAGCCGGACTTGAAGTTCACGCCCAGGGTGTGAACCCAGTTGCCCTGCTTGAGGCTGGTCGTCCAGCGGCCTTGCCAGCGGAAGGTGACGGCACCGAGGGTGCCGTTGTCGCCGATCGCCGAGAAGTACGGCCCATTGCGCTCGAGCTGCTGCTCTTCGCGGATCATGTAGGTCAGCGTGACGCCCGAGCTGAGGTCGCCGAAGCCGGTCTTCGTGCGTCCAGACACGTCGAAGTCCAGGCCGGTCGAGAAGGACTTGCCAAGGTTCTGGTTGTTCGCCAGGAACGCGAGGTAGGTCTTGCCCGTGCCGACATCGAGATTCTTGCCCCACGAGGTCGGGAAGGCGCCCGGGTTCGCGAACACGGTCTGCTCGGTCAGCTGGCCGAACGCATCCTTGATGCTGACGTGCCACAGATCCACGCCGAACGAGGCCGCGGCGGTATCAAATCGGATGCCCAGGGTGCCCTGGACCGACTTCTCAGGCTGCAGCTTCTGATTGCCGCCAGCAAGCTGGTCGTACTGTGCCGTGCCCGGACGGCACTCGGCGCCCTGGCCAGCAGCCACTGCGGCCAGAGCCGGTGTGCAGGCGTACTTGTCGGAAGTGACGCCGAAGGGCTGGACCGCCGCATTGACCTGCGGCACCGTCGGTGCGTGGAAGCCCGAACCGATGGAGCCACGAACCAGAACGTCCTTGGACGGCTGGAAGCGGAAGTTGACCTTCGCCGTGGTCGCGCTGCCAAAGTCGGAATAGTGGTCGTAGCGGAGGGCGGTTCCCAACTCCAGACCCTTGCGAATCGGGAAGATCATTTCGCCGAACGCGCCCCAGGAGGTGCGGTCAGCCGAGTACGGAATGGTTGCCGACGAGTCACCGAAGCGTTGATCGCAGGGGAGTGCCGGGTTGGTCGGGTCGCACAGCGTCCCTGCCACCGGATCAGCCAGCTTGCCCTGTGCGAACAAGCTCGGGTTCGACTGGAACTTTTCGCGGTTCGCCGTGATACCTGCGCCGAGGGACATCGGGCCACCAGGCAGCGCCATCAGTTCACGCGAGCCGTGAACGCCGACCGTGTCCAGGATGGCCTTGCCGCCGTCCCAGTAACCGTTGTAGCTGGTGCCTTGGATCGCGGTCTGCGCGGCAGCGCTCTGCTGGCCGGCAAGCACGAACGGGTCGAGCAGGCCGCTCTTGCGCAGGTTGGACAGGGCGATCGCGCCAGGGTAGCCGGCGATGTCGCTTTTCACCTTGCTGACGGAGTGCGTGTAGGTCGCTTGGTAGTCCCAGTTGAAGAGCTGGCCCTTCGAGCCGAGCGCCACGTCTAGGAAGTCTGCCTGGTCGTTGTTCGTGCGCTTGCCCAGGTCATATAGGCGATAAGGAGCGACGGTGTCCGCGAAGATGCCGATCGGCTCGAGATACTGCACGGCCAGCGGGCTGCCGGCCGGGATCGCAATGGAGCCGGGCACCGGCGCGATGCGCGATGTCTGCTGCGTGCGAGACACGAGGGTCTCAAGGAACAACGTCTGGTCGCCGAGCTTCTTGTAGACCTCGCCGACGAAGCTGTCACGCTTGCGCACCGGATAAATCTCCAGTTCGCCCACGAAGTCGAAGCCGCAATAGTCATCCGAGCCGTCGATGACGCGGAAGGTCTTGGCCGGGCAGGAGCCGTGCGTCTTGAGCCACGGGCTCACGAGGTTGCCGGCGTCGTCCACCACGTTGGCAGGGATCGGGCTGGCCGAGAACTGCTGGAAGCGATAGTTCTTGCCATTGGCGCTGAAGAACACGCGGCCGGAACTCGCGAAGTCGCGTTGCGTGGAGTCGAGCTTGGTGCGCTCGTCATGCGCGAACGTCAGGAAGGCATTGAATCCGTCGGTGTCCAACGAACCAAAGCCCTTGCTGGCGCTGATGCGCTTTTCCTTGGCACCGCCACGGGGGTTGGAGAAGCCAACCGTCACGTCGCCCTGGGTGGTGTCTTGCTTGGTGATGAAGTTCACCACGCCGGCGATTGCATCGGCGCCGTACAGCGCGGAGGCGCCATCGCTCAGCACTTCGACGCGCTCGATGGCCGAGACCGGGATGGCATTCAAGTCCATGCCGGCAGCGAAGCCGGTCAGGGTCTGGCCGCCGAACAGCGTGAGGCGATGGCCGTTCAACAGGACGAGGGTGCGGGTTTCGCCGACGTTGTGGACCGACACGCCGGAGAAGCCGAACGTGGTACCGCCGACCGAGGCGGATTCACCGGTGGAACCCTGGACCGTCGGCAGCTTGCGCAGCAGGTCGACCGTGGAGGTCACGCCGGTACGCTCGATGTCTTCCCTCTTGAGAACCAGCACGGGGAGCGCCGATTCGGCATCCACCCGGCGAATCGATGAGCCGGTGACTTCGACTCGCTCAAGCTGTTGCTGGGCTTGGGCGAATGCCGGCAGCGACGGCAGCGCCAAGGTGCCGCCGAATGCCAGCATGAGGCCTGTGCAGACCTTCGTTTTTCTGAACATGTGATCTCCTGTATGAAGCACTGAAAGGTTGATCGATAGACCCGGTCCTTGAGCAAGTCACATGCCGACTTTTTGAATGGGCTGTGGCTCGTCTGCGAAGACGTGTAAAGGAATTGTCACTGAGAGGGTGATGGCGGCTTTCAGGGTATTCCTTGATCGCTGTCAGAACGTGGTTTCGCGCAGATGTCTAGACCACTCTCCACCTGGCCGCAAACCCTTATTCCATGCGGGTTTGCCGGGCATCCAGCGGTTTTTCGCAGACCTATCGAGCGAGACCGCATGAGGGCATTAGGGGCATGTCCCTACGCCCTGTTTTCACATCTCGTTGGTTGGTCGCAACAAGCATCGCTGCTACTTTGTAAACATGCCGACTCACACCGCTTGCAAAGTGGTCTAGGTCGGTTGGAACCGCGTCCCGTCAGGCGGCCACTGCCTCGATTCGGGGCACGGCGGCGAGGAGCGTACGGGTGTAGTCCGTTCGGGGGTGTTCGAGCACCGTTTGGGCGCTTCCGCTTTCCTCGATGCGTCCGCGCTGCATCACGGCGATGTTGTCGGCGATGTACTCCACCACGCCAATGTTGTGCGTGATGAAAAGGTAAGACACGCCCAGCTCGCGCTGCAGGTCCTTGAGCAGGTTGAGGATCTGTGCCTGCACGGACACATCGAGCGCCGAGGTCGGCTCGTCACACACGATCAAGCGCGGCTCCACGGCAAGCGCCCGAGCGATTGCAATGCGCTGGCGCTGGCCACCCGAGAACTCGTGCGGATAGCGCGCGAGCGCATCGCGCCGCAGGCCCACCTGGTCGACCAGGCGTTCGAGGTTCGCGCGGCGCGTGGCGGCATCGAGCTCGGGGCGCAGCGCGAGCAGGCCTTCTTCGAGGATGTCGAACACGCGCATGCGCGGGTCGAGCGAGGCGAACGGGTCCTGGAAGATGATCTGGATCGATCGCCGCGCGACACGCAGCGCATCGGCTTGCAGCGAGAAGAGGTCGGAGCCGTTGAACACGGCCTTGCCTTCGATCACCGCCTGGTGGCGCAGCAACTGCACGATGGCCTTGCCGGTGGTGGTCTTGCCGCAGCCTGACTCGCCGACGAGCGCCAGTGTCTCGCCGGCCCGCACCGAGAACGAGACACCGTCCACAGCGTGGAACGCACCCTGCACCCGTCGCAGCATGCCGCGGCGGATGGGGAATTTCACGCGCAGGTCCTGCACGTCGAGCAGCACGTCGCCCAGGGTCCTCTTGGCCGGCGCAGGCACGACACCATGTGTTTCCGCCACGGGCGCTGCCGCCGATGCTTGCACGCCGCCGACATTGCGCGCGGCTTCAGCAATGGCCTGCGGCTCATAGAGGAAGCAGCGCACGCTGGCCGACGGTGTAAGGTGCGTCAGGCTTGGCGGCCGCTTGCCACAGGTGTCGAAGGCCCGGTCGCAGCGCGGCGCGAATCGGCAGGCGTTGAACTCTTGCCACAACGGCGGCACGGTTCCGGCGATGGCGGCCAGCGTGCCACCGCGTTTGGTGCTGTCGGGCAGCGCCTGAAGCAGCAGCCGCGCATACGGATGCTTGGGCGCGCGGAAGAATTCATCGGCCGTCGCCACCTCGATGATCTGGCCCGCATACATCAGTGCCACGCGGTGCGCCATGCCCGACACGACAGCGAGGTCATGCGTGATGAGCAGCATGCCCATCCCCTGCTCTTTCTGGAGCTGCTTGAGCAGGTCGAGGATCTGCGCCTGGATGGTCACGTCAAGCGCCGTGGTCGGCTCGTCGGCGACGATGAAGTCGGGCTCGCCGGCCAGCGTGATCGCGATCATCACGCGCTGCTTCTGTCCGCCGCTCATGCGGAACGGGTATTCGTCGATGCGGCGCTCAGGCTCGGGGATTCCCACTCGGCGCAGCCAGTCGATGGCCTTCTGGCGGGCGGCCTGGCCACGCAGGTCGGTATGCGCCTCGATCGCTTCCACGATCTGGTCGCCCACGCGCATCACCGGGTTCAGGCTGGTCGACGGCTCCTGGAAGATCATGCCGATCTTGCCGCCGCGCACCTTGCGCATCGCCGCCTCGGGCAAGGCGAAGATCTCATCGCCATCGATGTCCATCGTGCCTTGCGTGACCTTGCCGTTTTCCGGCAGGAGCCGCATGAGCGCAAGCGCCGTCATGCTCTTTCCGCAGCCGGATTCGCCCACAAGCGCGAAGGTTTCGCCGCGTGCGATCGACAGGCTCAACCCGTCGATGGCCTTCACCAGGCCGGCATCGGCGTCCAGCGCCACCTTGAGATCAGAAACGTTCAGCATGGTGTGGAAATCAGTTCGCGGCGACGGGCGTCTTGCGCGTGCTCAGGCGCTTGGGACGGAAGACCCGGGCACGCGGATCGAAGGCATCGCGCACGCCGTCGGCGAAGAGGTTGGCGGCGAGCACCAGGGTCACCATGAAGGTGAAGGCGGCGGCGAAGCTCCACCACACGACTGGGTCGGTGCTCATTTCGGAACGGGCGAGGTTGATCATCCCGCCGAAGCTGTTCATGCTCGGGTCCACGCCCACGCCCACGTACGACAGCACGGCCTCGTACAGGATGAGCGCCGAGAACTCGAGCACCGTCGTGATGAGCATCAGGTGCGCCACGTTCGGGAAGATGTGCCTGGACATGATGCGCATCGAGCCCACGCCGAACGCGCTCGCCGCCTGCACGTATTCGAGCTCGCGAAGCTTCATCGTCTCCGCGCGAAGCAACCGGCACAAGCCGGCCCAGCCCGTCAGCCCGAGGATTGCGCAGAGCAGGAAGAGCTTCAGGTCGGCACGCTCCGCACCGGTCTCGAAGAGCTCCGGATGCTTGTCGAGGAACACCTGCACCATCAGCACGAAGGCGGCGATGAGCAGGATGTTCGGAATCGACGACAGCACGGTGTAGATGTATTGAATGACCTCGTCCACCCAGCCGCGGAAGTAGCCGGCCATGATGCCCAGCACCACGGCGAGCGGCAGCGTGGCGATGGTCGACAGCGTGCCGATGACGAAGGCGGTGCGGATGCTCTTGAGCGATTGATAGAGCACGTCGTTGCCCGTGCGGTCGGTGCCCAGCACGTGGTACGGCCCCATCAGCGCGACGATGGGCCCGAAGATCACCGCCACGACCGCCACGGTGACGAGTGCCACGCGCCACGGAATCGGCGTCTCGCTGTGCCACACGCGCTGCGCCATTTCACCCAAGCCCACTTTGGCGTGGCGTGCAAGCACCGCCACCGTCGCGAGCGTCACGAGCAGCGCGACGACGATACCGCCCAGGAGTCCCTTGAGCGCCCGTGCCGACACGTCGCCCGACCATTCCACATCAGGGTTCTTCAGGTGCGCACCGCCGAATTGCAGACGCGGCGCGACACGCTCGACTCGGCCGTTCACTTCCACCGATTCCTTGCGCAGGCTCACGTAATCCATCGGCTTCGAATAGGTGGCCTCGCGTGAATCGATGAGGCCAGACAGCAGGGTGTCCAGCGCCGATCGGGTGCGCGGCTCGTAAGCCACGCCGCCGTTGGCGGCACCCGACAGCGCGCGCCGATAGTGCAGGCTGTCGACCACCGTGACGGCCAGGCACAGCAGCACGATCACTGCCGACGCGAGCGCCGGCGCATCGCGGAACACCTTGCCCCAGCTCACTCGCCAGGTCGGACTGCGCGACACCATCCAGCCATAGACGAGCAGGAGCAGCACCAGCGCCCAGATGACGACGTCCGTCCAGAGGAATACGAATTTCATCTTGTTGTGTCCTCAGCCCAGGCGAACGCGCGGGTCGGCGAAGGTGTAGAGGATGTCGATCAGCACGAAGGTGGCGATGTACAGCAGCGAGCCGACGAACACCATCGTGCGCACGATGGCGAAGTCCTGCTTGGTGATCGCCTCGATCACGTAGGCGCCCAGTCCCGGTATGCCAAAGAAGCTCTCGAACACGAGGCTGCCCATGAACACGTACGGCAGGTAGGCGCCGGCGCTCGTGATGATGGGGATGAGCGCGTTGCGCAGCACGTGCTTGAAGAGCACCACCGACTCGGCAAGGCCCTTGGCGCGTGCGGTACGCACGTAGTCGCGGCCGATTTCTTCGAGGAACATCGCGCGGTACAAGCGCGCTTCGGCGCCCAGACGTGCCAGCAGCGACAGGCCGATCGGCAGGATCAGGAACTTCACCACATCCAGGCCCGGCGCATAGCCCGAGATCGGCGCGAGCTTGAGCACGCGCGAGAAGAGGAACTGCCCGACGATGATGTAGAAGAGGCTGGAGATGGACAGCATGAGCACGCACAGCACCACGCCCCACAAGTCCCATCGCGTATGCCGGAACATCACGAGCAGCAACGCAAAGGTCGTGCTCGCGATGATCTGCAAGATGAACAGCGGCAGCGCGAGCTGCATGCTCACCCACATGCGCTTGCTCACCTCGTAGCCGATGTTGCCCGCGCTCTCGCCGTCGGCGCGTCCGAAGTTCAGCGAAAACAGCGACACCGAGCGGTCCCAGAAGATGGTGTCGGTGAACTTGTCGCTGCCCTCTTTCGCATCGTTCCAGTACAGCGGCTTGTCGTAGCCGCGCTCGATCTTCCACTTGGAGATGAGCTCGGGCGTGACGCGCTTGCCGCCGATGTTCAACCGGGCCATGTCGTCCGGCGTGTTGACGGTGAAGAACAGGAAGAAGGTGGCCAGGTTGACGCCCAGCAGAACCAGCGCGCCATAGATGACGCGTCGAGACAAATAGGAAAGCATCGGTAGGAAGACCTCAGGAGGCGAGCACTTCGCCGCGCGCGTTCGTGCGCTCGCGCCGCTTGAAGCTGCGCATCGCAAGCCAGATGACGGCGGCCACGCCCAGCACGCCCAGCAGAACCGGCCACCACACCGGGCGGTTCCACTGCGCGACCCGCTGTGCGCGCTCGGCGGTGTCCAGCTTGTAGTAGCGGCCCGGGTCACGGATGAGCACGGTCGGGCGCGCGTTGTGCAGCCAGTGCTGCATCGCGGCGGAGGCGAACGGGAAGTAGCCGAAGGACCACGGCGCGTCTTCCTGGACCGTGTGAACCATCTTGTCGATCAGCTCCTGCTTCTGCGGGCCGTCGTCCATGAACTTGAGCTGGGCGAACAGCTTGTCGTACTCGGGGTTCTCGTAGTTGGCGGTGTTCTCGCCGTCCGAACGCGTCTTGCCGTTCGGGCCGTACAACAGGAAGAGGAAGTTCTCCGCATCCGGATAGTCAGCCAACCAACCGAGCCAGAACACCTGGTGCTTGCCCTTGCGGACCTTGTCCTGGAACTGGTTGTTGTCGGTGGCGCGCACCTCGAGCTGGATGCCCAGCTTGGCGAACTGCTTGACCACCCAGTCGATCTCGGCCTTGCGCTCCGGCGTGGGCAGCGCGTAGTAGTCGTAGTTGATGACAAGCGGCTGGCCGGTCTTCTCGTCGCGGCCATCGGGGTAACCGGCCTCGACCATCAGCTTCTTCGCATCGTCCAGCGAGCGACGCACGATCTGGCCGTTCACCACCTTGTGCGTCACCGGGTTCACGCCGGCCGTGCTGCCGTGGCGCGAGCCGAAGATGCCACCGGGCAGCGGGCCCATGGCCGGTTCGCCGCCCTTTTGCGGAAACACCGTGCTCCATTCGTCCCAGTCGATCGCGATCGAGATGGCCTGGCGCAGCTTGCGGTTCTTGATCTTCTTCTCCGGCGTGTCGCCCGTGCCGATCACCGGGTCGAGCATGTTGAAGCCGATCAGCCAGTTGGAAATGTCCGTCTGCTTGTCGAGGCGGAAGCCCTTCTCGTCGTACTCCTTGCGCACTTCGTCGGAGTCGTTCCTCTCGACGATGTATTCCTGGCCGGTGTCCACACGCTCGAACACCTCGATGTCGTAGAAGCCCTGGCGGAACTTGCCGCGCTGGGGCACCTTCTCTCGCTCGATGGTGGAGACGATGGTGTCGATGAACGGCGTCTTCTTGCCGCAGTCGTCGAGCATGCCGTTTTCCTTGTCGCCGGGCATGCCTTCGCAGGGATACGGCTCGCCGCGATAGTTCGGATTGCGCTTCATGACGAGGCGGCGGTCCTGCACGTTCTCGGTGAGCATGTACGGCCCCGTGCCCACCGGCCAGCGGTCCAGCGTCATGTTCGCTTCGGCCAGGCCCGGCTGCGCATAGAAGGCGTCGGCTTCCCAGGGCACCGGCGCCAGGAAGGTCATCGACATCCAGTAGTTCCACTGCGGGTACTTGCCCTTGATGCGCACGCGGAAGAGGTATTTCTCAGGCGCGGTCGCACCCGCCAGCGGCCATTTGCGGAAGTCCAGCATCGGCCGGTCCAGGCTCGCCGGGTCCAGGCCCTTTCGCAGCTTGGCGTCCTCGGCCTTCACCAGTTCCATGTACTCCTTCAGGCCCACGACGTACTCGGAGAAGATGCCCGAGATCGGCGTGGTGATGCGCGTGGTGGCGTGGCGCTTGAGGGCGTAGACGAAGTCTTCCGCCACGAGCTCGCGCGTGCCGGTCTTCTCGAAATCGATGGGCGTGCGACGGCTGCCGAGGTCGCCCTTCTTCATCGCGTGGTAAACGTAGTGGCCCTGCTCGTCCTTCGCAAAGGCCGGGTGCGGCTGGAACATGATCCCGTGCTTGATCGGGATGTCGTACACGCTCTCGGCCACCTGCTCGCCGGGCGCATCGGCCGGCAGCGGGTCGCCGTTCTTGTCGAGGTACTTCGGCTTGACGACCTCCTCGGCCGTCTTTGGAATGAGCGTGAACGGCCGCTTGAGGTAGTGGTAGCCGTACAGCGGCTCGTAGATCTGGTACGTGTAGGGCGTGTCGTTGGACCAGTACGACGCGGTCGGGTCCAGGTGGCGCGGCGAGCTCTCGATGACTGCGGTGAACAGCGTGTTGGACGCGGGGCCGTCGTGCGGCTGCGGGCTGTTGTTGCAGCCGGTGGAGAGCAAGGCGCTCAAGCCAACGGCCAGGCCGGCGAGCATGCGGCCCGTCGCGCCCAGGATGGCGCGGGCGCGGCCCGATGCGTTCACATGATCTAGACCGTGCATATAGCGGTCGTCCCTTATAGGCATCGCCTGCGGCGCGCGTAAGCGCAGCAGGCGCAGAAAAACAATGTGCCTCGGACGATCACCAGCTTGTGGCCGGGTCCCCTCGAGGCAGCGGCGGATCATAAGCGAGGGCATGCCACCCATCGCTCAGGGTTTCACCCGTTCGCAAGGGCCGTGCCCGCGTCTTTAGAGCGCTGCCTCGAAGATTGGTGCGCTAGGGAAGTCACCTAGGTGACAAGTGGTCTAGGCCGGTGGAGATACCCGCCCATTTCCGGGTGGCGCCGGCCTGCCTTCAGCTGCTCAATGCTCGTGGACGTGGTCCCAGCCGATCAGCACGTCGCGCCCGTCCACCAGCAGGCGAACCTTGGCCCCTACCGGCAGCGTCACCTTGGTCGGCACATGGCCGAAAGGCAGCCCGGTGAGGATGGGCGTCTTGGTGAGGGTGCGCAGGTGGGTGATCACCGTCTTCAGCGTAAACCCTCGGTCCAGCGGCGACTTGCGGTAGTTGGTGAAGTCGCCCAGCAGGATGGCTTTCTGGGCGTCCAGCACCCCAGCCTGGTGCAATTGCAGCAGCGAACGCTCGACCCGGTAGGGGTGCTCGTTCACATCCTCGAGGAAGAGGATGCCGCCCTTGATCTTGGGCCAGTGCGGCGTGCCGAGCAGCGAGTTGACCATGCACAGGTTGCCGCCCCACAGCGTGCCCTTCGCCTGAAGGCCGTCGAAACCCTCGGCCGTGCGAAAACCGATCGCTTCGAGCTCGCAGTTCATGGCCTCCAGGAACACGGCTTCGGTGATGTCGTCCACCGTTTCGCCGCCGAAATCGTCGCAGGCCAGCGGCCCTTGCCAGGTCACGCCCTTGCCGTGCGCGAGCAGGCCCAGTTGCAGTGCGGTGACGTCGCTTTGCCCCACCCAGTGGGTGCCGCGCTCCACGCTCTTGGCAACGAGCTTCCAGTCGATGCGATCGAGCAGCCGCGTCAGCCCATAACCGCCGCGGGTGGCGAAGGCGACGTGGGGCGCTTGCTTCGCGATGCGGTGGATGGCCGCGAGCCGCGTGTCGTCGTCGCCGCCGAAGCGCTGGTACTTGAGCAAGGCGGCCTCGTCGATGCTCACCGCAAAGCCCAGCTTGGCCAGGCGCTTGGCGGCGCGGCGCACCAGCGCGGCCTTGGGGACGACGCCAGCGGGCGTGAAGAGGATCAGGTCGTTCATGGGCAAGCGAGTCAGGCCTTGGGCGCGGGAAGCAGGATTTCGACCGCCTCGCCAGCAGGGATGGGTTCGTCCACCGAGGCTTGCTCGGCGGGCGGAAGTGGGGTGGATGACGTGTCGGAAGGCAGGGCCGCGGGCGCCGAGCCGCCGCGGCGGTTGCGGAAGTGCTCCCGGCGCTCGGCAAAGAAGTCGCGCAGCACCTTGCCGCAGTCTTCGGCCAGCACCCCGCGCACGATCTCCGTGTGGTGGTTCAGGCGCGGCTCGCCGAAGAGGTCGACCACGGAGCCCGCCGCGCCGGTCTTGGGGTCGGCGGCGCCGAAGACCACCCGCTTGAAGCGTGCATGCATCAGCGCCATCGCGCACATTGCGCAGGGCTCGAGCGTCACGTAGAGCTCGCAATCGGGCAGGCGGTAGTTGCCCAGCAGCGTGGCCGCGTGGCGCAGCGCCACGATTTCGGCATGTGCCGTGGGGTCGTGCTGGGTGATCGGGCGGTTATAGCCGGTGGCAATCACCTGCCCGTCCTTCATGATCACCGCGCCCACGGGCACCTCGCCGACCAGCCACGCGTTGTGGGCCTGGTCCAGCGCAATGCGCATGGCGTGTTCGTCGGCGGGGGTGATCACTTCTCGGCGGCTTCGTTGCGGTTGGCGCCTTGCTGCAAGGCCTTGTTCACATCATCGACCACCCGCTGCTGCATCTGCTGCGATTGCGCACGGACGGTGCTGGCCGCCGGAGCAGCGGTCGGGGTGCCATCGGCGCTCGTCTGCGCCGGCGGCAGCGACGCGCCCACGTTGTGGACGGCCTGAAGCTGCTTCTTGGCGAGGATGCCGATGATGGCGAGGACGACAAGCAGGGAGACGACGCCGAAGATGGCTCTCATGGTGGGTTCCTCGATGGGTGCGTCATTGTCAGCGAAGCGGCCAGTGGCCGAGCAGGATGTGCCGCGTGTGGCCGATGAGGCCGTGGACCAGAACGAACACGCGTGCCACCCACCTGACGGCGTCGACGGGCTGCGGCGGAATCTGGCGTTTCGCGTAGAACAAGGTGACGTGAGGCGTGAATGTTCGCTCGGATCGAGAAAGCACACCGTGGCGTTGCAGCGTCTCGCCAAGCATGTGCTGGAAGGTCATGAGGCCCTCCGGTGGCTGCTCGGTGCGCAGGACACCGGGGTGATTCCCAGTTCTTGACTTGAAGCTCCCGAACTGGTCGAAGCGGAGTTCGAACGCGGCCGCCGACAGAGTGGCGGCTGACTCTTTCGCTGCGTCAACGATGCGCTGCGGTACGCCGGCGAAGTCCCCGAGGTGGTGAAGCGTCACATGCAATCGGTCGGTCCGCAGCGGTGGTCCGGGCAACTGCTGGTCCGCGCGCACGCGGTGCCCGAGCGCCGCGATTCGCTCAGCCGTGAGGGCATCCGGAAACACCGCGAAAAAGAGGCGGTCGTTTCTCGGCGGCGGCTCGACGCCGATCAGTGGAAGTTGTTCAGGCATGGCGTGTGAGAGCGCATGCGGCATGATCATTCATTCAAGGCTGCTCGGCTCTCGCGAAAGCTGGACTCATTCGTTCCTGTTCACGCGCAGTGATGGCCAACCGCTGCGCAATCTTGGGCCACTGCCGAACCACGGTTGCAACGCGGAGGATGATCTCGTCGGCCTCCTTGCGGCTGAGTCGAAAGTATGGCGCGACTGCTTCCGCCAGGCCGAGGTCCATCGCGTTGTCGGCCTCGTTGACGTTCAGCGTCAACGCGCTCGCATGAGGCACCGGATTCATGTCGTAGGCCGGCGACAGTCGCCAACCCTTGCCCGGCACCAGCACGAAGCCGTGGTTGCGCAGATGATCGTCGGCATTCGAGACCATCATGTTGAACACGATGCGGCTCCAGAGTTCGCGAAGATCGGCCTTTGGGTGCGCACCTTGCTCGATCACTACCCGGGCAATCTCAAGATAGCTTGCGCCGATGGATGCATCGTCGCCGTCCTTGCGCCCTGTCAGGGTCATCGCCGACGCGAAGTGAAGCCGGCTTCCCGCAGGTGTCCGATCGAATCGCTTCACGAGAAAGCAATGGTGGGGGTTCGCGAAGCGCCGAGCCAGGGTCTCGGGCACGTCCAGCCCGCAAGCACGTGCCAGTGTCTGCACCACCAGTTCCCAGCCACCCACGTCATGCTCGTCTCGAACGCTCGGGAACTTGGCGATCCACAGATGCCCGTGCGGGTCGACCACGGTCGCCTTGGGGCGAGCGCCGCCGAGGCTGCCGCCCGGCGCGATCAGCAGGCGCAGCCATTCGTCCGCGCCGGCCGCGGAGTTGTGCTCGTCGCGCTCCAGCGCGAGGCTTGCCGCTTCCAGCTCGCGCAGCTGGACGAAGGGGGGTGCCGCGACGCCGTGCCGGTTGTCGAGAAAGTCGCCTGCTTCGTCGAGCTTGAATCGCAGCGCACCCGCCCGGAATGCATCATGAACGCCCAACAGATAGTCCGACTCGAGCAATCGCGCATTCTTGGGCGCCAGCCCTGCGCGTTTCTCGCGATCCAGCCGACGCTGCATGAGCAGCCTGCCCCAGCGGTCCGGGCTCGAATCGGCGAACACGCCAAAGGTTGCGTGCCCTTGCGGCGGATGCTGCCGACCCTCGAACCAGCCAAGGCGAGGGTCCAAGCGCAAACCGGCAAGGTCCTCGCGCACGAGCAGCGCAGCATCGAACTCGAATTCAAAGATTTCTCGGGCCGCGCCGCGGCGCGCGTGCAAGCGGCCGAGGTGCAGCGGGCCGGGCAAACCATCCCAGTCGGCGTACACCGAGACCTCTGCCATGCTCAGCGCTTCTTCCTGCCCACAGGTTCAGCCACGATGAGTGCGCTCAGCGATTCGGCGCTGGCGAAGTCATCTTTGGCCGACCAAGTGCCCGCGACCACCTTCTTGCGCGCCGTGGGCAGCGAGGTTGGAGGCGTCGCTGCCTGTGTCTTCGTTCGCCGCGCAGTGAGCTTCGAGTCCTGCAGCTCACGCCCGACCGGATCTGCCTTGGCCAGCAAATCAAGATCACTCTCGATACCGAGCACCTGCATGACGGCAAGGTAGGCGCCCATCGTGACGCCCTGCCCGCCTCGTTCGAGGCTGCGAAGCGTCATCAATGCCATGCCAGCGCGGTCGGCCACCTGCTTGGCGGTCAAGCCGCGACGCTTTCGAGCCAGGCGCAAACGCTCGCCAAACTGGGTCAGCCGTTCGGCGGTTGCAGGCAGGAGAGGAGAAATTGTCTTGGCCAAGATGCCATTATTCTAGCGATAACCCACAAAATTCGCCAGAATAATGACACTCACTCCCACTCGATCGTCGCCGGCGGCTTGCTCGACACGTCGTAGGTCACTCGGTTGATGCCACGCACTTCGTTGATGATGCGGCTCGACGTGCGCTTGAGCAGGCTGTAGGGCAGCTCAGCCCAGTCGGCGGTCATGAAATCGCTGGTCTGCACGGCGCGCAGGGCCACCACGTAGTCGTAGGTGCGGCCGTCGCCCATCACGCCCACGCTCTTCACCGGCAGGAAGACAGCGAAGGCCTGGCTGGTCAGCTCATACCAGGTCTTGCCGCTCACCTCGTCACGGGTGTTGCGCAGTTCCTCGATGAAGATGGCGTCGGCGCGGCGCAGCAGGTCGGCGTAGTCCTTCTTCACCTCGCCGAGGATGCGCACGCCCAGGCCCGGGCCGGGGAACGGGTGGCGGTACACCATGTCGTGCGGCAGGCCGAGCGCCACGCCGAGTTCGCGCACTTCGTCCTTGAAGAGCTCGCGCAGCGGCTCCAGCAGCTTCAAGCCGAGCGTCTCGGGCAGGCCGCCGACGTTGTGGTGGCTCTTGATGGTCGTCGCCTTCTTGGTCTTGGCGCCGCCGCTCTCGATCACGTCCGGGTAGATGGTGCCCTGCGCGAGCCACTTGGCGCTCTTGAGCTTCTTCGCCTCGGCCTGGAAGACCTCGACGAACTCGCGGCCGATGATCTTGCGCTTGGCCTCCGGGTCGCTCACGCCGGCCAGGTGGCCGAGGAACTGCGCGCTCGCGTCGATGTGCAGCACCTTCGCATGCAGGCGACCGGCGAACATCTCCATCACCATCGCGCCCTCGTTCAGGCGCAGGAGGCCGTGGTCCACGAACACGCAGGTGAGCTGGTCGCCGATGGCGCGGTGGATGAGCGCCGCGGCCACGCTGGAATCCACGCCACCCGACAGGCCGAGGATCACTTCCTCGTCGCCCACCTGCTCGCGGATGCGCGCGACGGCTTCGTCGATGTAGTTGCCCATCACCCAATCGGGCTTGGCCCGGGCAATGCCCAGCACGAATCGGTTGAGCAGCTCGCGGCCCTGCAGCGTGTGCGTGACTTCGGGGTGGAACTGCACCGCGTAGTAGCCGCGCGACTCATCGGCCATGCCCGCGATCGGGCAGCTGGGCGTGGACGCCATCAGCTTGAAGCCCGGCGGGAGCGCCGTGACCTTGTCGCCGTGGCTCATCCACACCTTGAGCATGCCGTGGCCTTCGGGCGTGGCGAAATCCTGCACGCCGCGCAGCAGCTCGGTGTGGCCATGCGCCCTCACCTCCGCGTAGCCGAATTCGCGGTGGTCGCTGTACTCGACCTTGCCGCCCAACTGGGCCGCCATGGTCTGCATGCCGTAGCAGATGCCCAGCACCGGCACGCCGCTTTGCCACACCGCATCGGGCGCCTTCAGCTCTTCGGATTCATAGGTGCTCGCATGGCTGCCCGACAGGATGATGCCCTTGGGCGCGAACTCGCGGATGAACGCATCGCTCACGTCGTTGGGGTGGATCTCGCAATACACATGCGCCTCGCGCACGCGGCGCGCGATGAGCTGGGTGACCTGGGAGCCGAAGTCGAGGATGAGGATCTTGTCGTGCATGGATGACGCTCAGGCGGTGGTGCCCGCCTGCGAGGCGAGCCGGTGGCGGCGTTGGCCGCGGAAGTGGACGATGGCGAGTGCGAGGCCCACGAACTGCAGCGCGGAGCCGAGGTAGAACGGCGTGCCGATGCGCCAGTCGCCTTGCGGCAGGTGCGACACCATGGCCAGCAGCGGCGGCCCCAGCAGCGGCGCGACGACGGACATGAGGCTGTTGAGCGAACTCACCGAGCCCATGGTCTGGCCCTGCACATCGGCGCCGGCGGCGCTGCTGATGATGCTCTGGAACGAGGCGGCGACGGTGAAACCGAGAAAGTTGAGCACGATGATGGCGTACATCATCCAGCCCTCGGGCGCTGCGCCATACGCGAGGTAGGCGAGCGCGGACGACACGAGCCCGATGGTGGCGAGCCGCTGCGGGCTGAAGCGCTTGAGCAGGCGGCCGAGCAGCACGCCTTGCACGATGACCGACACCACGCCCACCACTGCGAGCGACACGCCGTTCTGGAACGGCGTCCAGCCGAACTTGAACGAGGTGTACAGCACCCAGGTCGTGTAGAGGATGAACTGGGCGAGGCCGGTGAAGGCCAGCACCGCCACCAGCAGCCCGGCACCCTGCATCTTGGTGAGCGCGCTCAGTGCGTTGACGGGATTGGCGCGCGACCATTCGAAGGGCCGGCGTTTGTCCGCAGGCAGCGATTCAGGCAGGACGAAGTAGCCGTAGCACAGGTTCACGAGCGAGAGGCCGCCGGCGACGAAGAACGGCCGGTGCGGGTTGCCCTCACCCAGGATGCCGCCCAGCATCGGCCCGAGGATGAAGCCCACGCCGAACATCGCGCCCAAGAGGCCGAAGCGGCGCGCGCGGTCTTCGGGCGGCGTGATGTCGGCGACGTAGGCGTTGGCCACGGCGATGTTCGATTGCATCGCCCCGCCCACGAGCCGCACCGCCACCAGCATCCACAGCGCCGTGCTCAGCGCCGTCGCGAAGAAGTTGAGGGCCAGGCCGCAAAAGCCCAGCAGCAGCACCGGCCGCCGCCCGAATCGATCGGACAGAGCGCCGAGGATGGGCGAGCCGAAGAAGTTGGCGATGCCGAAGGCGAAGGTCACCGCCATGTACCAGTACGACTGCTCGGCCTTGGAGCTGGTGAAGGTGCCGACCAGCACCGGCAGCACCGGGATGATCAGGCCGATCGAGATCATGTCGATCAGCACGGTCAGCATGATGAAGCGCATGGCCGCGGGCCGTTTGGCGGCTTCGGGGGAGATGGCTTCGGCGTGGTTCATGAGATTGGCTGTTGATTGCTCCGGCGCTGTCTTGCGGCCGGGGATCTTGGTTCAACCACAGAGGACACAGAGACCACAGAGGACATTGAAGCTCTGTGGTCTCTGTGTCCTCGGTGTTGGAAAGTTCAGTCGGGCGAATGCCGGATACGCATTCGCCCGTCCGGGATGTCACTCCATCCGGTAGTTCGGCGCTTCCTTGGTGATCTGCACGTCGTGCACATGGCTCTCGCGGATGCCGGCGGAGGTGATCTCCACGAACTCCGCCTTGTCGCGCATGTCGTCGATGGTCGCGCAGCCGCAATACCCCATGGATGCCCGCAAACCGCCGGCCATCTGGAACACGATGGAGACCATCGAACCCTTGTACGGCACGCGGCCTTCGATGCCTTCGGGCACCAACTTGTCCGCGTTCGGATTCGCGCCGGTGTTGTCCTGGAAGTAGCGGTCCGCGCTGCCTTGCTGCATTGCCCCGATGGAGCCCATGCCGCGGTAGCTCTTGTAGCTGCGGCCCTGGAACAGCACGATCTCGCCCGGCGCTTCCTCGGTGCCGGCGAACATGCCGCCCATCATCACGGTGCAGGCACCGGCGGCGATGGCCTTGGCGATGTCGCCCGAGTAGCGGATGCCGCCGTCGGCGATCAGCGGCACGCCCGTGCCCTTGAGCGCGGTGGCCACGTTGTCGATGGCGGTGATCTGCGGCACGCCCACGCCCGCGACGATGCGGGTGGTACAGATGGAGCCCGGGCCGATGCCGACCTTCACGCCGTCGGCGCCGGCTTCGACCAGCGCCAGCGCGGCGGCGCCGGTGGCGATGTTGCCGCCGATCACGTCCACCTGCGGGAAGTTCTGCTTGACCCAGCGAACCCGCTCGATCACGCCGGCGCTGTGGCCGTGCGCGGTGTCGACCACCAGCGCATCGACGCCCGCCTTCACCAGCAGTTCGACGCGCTCTTCAGTGCCCTCGCCCACGCCGACCGCCGCACCCACGCGCAGCTTGCCGTGCGAGTCACGGGCGGCATTGGGGAAGCTCGTCTGCTTGGTGATGTCCTTGACCGTCATCAGGCCGCGCAGCTCGAAGGACTTGTTGACCACCACCACCCGCTCCAGCTTGTGCCGGTGCATGAGCGACTTGGCCTGGTCGAGCGTGGCGCCTTCGTCGACGGTGATGAGCTTGTCGCGCGGCGTCATGATCTCGCGCACCGGAACGTCAAGTCGCGTCTCGAACCGCAGGTCGCGGTTGGTGACGATGCCGACCACCTTGCCGCCATCGACCACCGGGAAGCCCGACACGCCGTGCTGGCGCGACAGCTCCATCACCTGCCGCACCGGGGTGTCGGAGGTGACGGTGATCGGGTCGCGCAGCACGCCCGATTCATAGCGCTTGACGCGTGCCACCTCGGCAGCTTGCTGCCTGGCGCTCAGGTTCTTGTGGACGATCCCCATGCCGCCCTCCTGGGCGATGGCGATCGCCAGGCGAGCTTCCGTCACGGTGTCCATGGCGGCGGACACCAGCGGCAGATTCAGGCGGATGTTGCGGGAGAGGGAGGTCGCGAGCGAAGTGTCGCGGGGAAGGACTTGGGAGAACGCTGGCACCAGCAACACATCGTCGAAGGTGAGCGCTTTGCCGAGAAGGCGCATGATGGAGAAGCTCCAGAGGAGGGTAGGAGCAAGCCATTGCTGGCCCACTCCCCCCTAAGAACCGGACTTGCGACTTTCACCGCATCCGGCTCAAGCACAACAACTGTGCGGGTTCGGGGAGCACGTGATTGTATCAGTCGCCCCTGACTTTTGCCCCGCACCTAAGCCTCATTCAGAGGCCGGCTTCGCAACTGTCAAACCAAGAGCATGCAGTTGAACATGACACACCGGATGCAGGAGCACCCGGTTGGACAACGAGTCCGACCCGCCCGCCACCCGAGATATCAGGTGATGGTCGTGCCAGCCCGTTTCGTCCGATAGGACGCCGCCACAGCGTGCGCACTTGCCCTGCTGCGAGAGGAACAGCGAGGCCCATTGCTTGCGATACGCCATGCTCTTCAGCAAGCGCTTCGCGCGCAAGTCCTCGCCATACGCTTCCCACTGGGGATCAAAGGGGTTGAAGCCCCCCATGACCTTCCTGTGCCGGACAATTTCCGTATCGGCGAGCCGATACAGCCGCGCCCATCGTGGCGTGTCGTCATCAGTCGGAATCCTGACTGCGAATTCCGACCTGCCGTCGACGGTCGACCAGTACTTCTCGGCCACCCACCTCGGGCTCTTCTTCGGATGCCTGCGACGTGCCCAGCGCGTCAACCGCCACCACAGCAGCGAGTCGAGTTTGCTGAACGTCTCCTTGGCGACCACCGGGTGGTGGTACTGCGCCCAGCCTCGCAAGACTGGATTCAGCAGCTTGATGAGCTCCGCCTGTTTCACCATCGCATTGGCCTTCACGATCCCCTTCACCTTGCCGTAGAACGTTTGCGCGTTCTTCTTGCTCGGCTTGATCAGCAGGGTTCCCGAGTACTTCCGGAAATTCCAGCCGAGGAAATCGAACCCCTGGTCAATGCGCGTGACTCGCGTCTTCGCCGGCGACAGTCGCAGTCCTCGTTGCGCGAGGAACGCTTCCACCCACGGCCGGACCACGGTTTCCAGGAGGTCTTGCGACGCACCTGTAATCACGAAGTCATCGGCGTACCGGACCACATTGACCTTCAGCTTCTGGACCTTCGACGGAGCCACCGTCGCACGGATGTGCGCCTGCAGCCCGCTTTCCAGCCCGTTCAATGCCACGTTCGCCAGGGTTGGCGAGATGATGCCGCCTTGCGGCGTGCCTGCCTCTGTGGCCGTCAACTGGCCTTTGTAGACCACTCCTGCCTTCAACCACTGGTGGACGATTCGCTTGTCCATCCGCGCGTGCTGAACGAGCCACGCATGGTTGATGTGATCGAAGCAGCCTTCGATGTCCGCCTCTAAAACCCATGGGGCCGCAGCCTTCTGGGACAAGCAGACGAACAACTGGCTCATGGCATCAGCCATCGAGCGATTTCTCCGAAAGCCGTAGCTGTTCGGATCGCTCTGCGACTCAACGACGGGCTCCAGGCCTTGCAGGTGGAGAGCCTGCATCGCCCGGTCCTTCATCGTCGGAATGCCCAACGGGCGCTCCTTGCCATTCGCCTTGGGGATGTAGACCCGCCGTAACGGCGCGGACCGGTACCCCCGTTGCTGCTTCAACCTGTCGACAGCCGTCCATTTGCAGGCCGGCGTATCCCACAGCTCGCGGTCGACGCCTGCCGTCCGCTTGCCTTGGTTCTCTGTCACTCGTCGCACC
>CBIHOF010000030.1:0-53085 GCA_966211955.1 uncultured Comamonadaceae bacterium
CTTGGCACTCGCCTTCAAACGCCCACGCTTATCGGCTGTTAGTTTTTAAAGAGCTTTGCTGTTCGCAGCGCGTTGCTGTGTTCAGCGGAGCCTGTGATTATCACTCGACTTTCTGCAGGCTGTCAATAACCTTAATTTGCAGTTGGTCTTTGCTTTTTCACGGCTGCCGCGAAATTCGCGGCCTTCTCGGTAGCGTTGTGAGCTGAACTGCTTGCCCTCATCACCAGCCGAGCCTGCGAGTGTAGCCTGAAAAATGGGGCGTCTCATGCAACGGCCCACGCAAGCACCTTTGCCGTGACTTCCGACCCGCGCAGGAGGTCACTGCAACTGACTCTGACTTGCCCGGCCCAAGCGCGTACACGCGCGACAACCCACCTCGTTCACCCCGCATGCGCATAGCAACGAACCCAATGCGGTTTTGTTCTTTCCGCGCGCGGCCATCCTTGCCTAGACTGCGACGCTCTGTTCGAGCACGACCATTCCTTCGCCTTTCGATGCCCCCTGCCGTCAGCCCGATCGCCGCCACCGCAGCCATTGATGCAGGTGTCGAAGTGCGTCCCTTCGATGCGTCGCCGGGTGCGGAACTCCTTGGGCTCGACCCTGGCAAGCCGATGAGTTCAGGGCTGTTCAACACGCTCCTCTTCGTCAGCGAACACTTCACCACCCGCATCGTCGGCTTGCCCGACGATGAACCACCCACGAGGAGCCTCTTTCATGCGCTCGCGATTCGCGGCCGTTGTCGGCCTGTCACTGTCTACTTTCCTGCTCGCACCGTTGGCCCACGCCGACCAGCTCGCCGATATCAAGAAAAGGGGCGAGATCGTCTTCGGCGTGCTCGGCACCGACGAGCCCAACAGCTTCGTCGATCCGAAAACGCGTGAGCTCATCGGCTACGAGGTGGATATCTCGAAAGCCATCGCGAAGAAGCTGGGCGTGAAGCCGGTGTTCAAGCAACTCTCGGTGGCCGCGCGAATCCCGGAGCTGCAGCAGGGCCGCGTCGATGTGCTCGCCGCCTCGCTCACGCACAACAAGGAGCGCGAGTCGCAGATCGATTTCTCGCTCACCACGTTCGTCACCGGCCAGAAGGTGCTGGTCAAGACGAGCAGCGGCATCCACGACCTGCCCCAGCTGTCGGGCAAGCGGGTGCTGACGGTCAAGGGAGGCACGCAAGAGCCCAACATACGCAAGGCAGTGCCAGGCGTGGACGTCGTGACTTTCGAGACCACGCAGCAGGCCTTCCTCGCGCTGCAGCAGGGCAAGGGCGTGGGCTATGCGAACGATGAAGCATCCATCGTCAACGACTACGCCAAGCTCGGACCCGCCAAGAAGGACTACGCCATCTTGTCGCAGAGCATCAGCGTCGAACCGCTGGCGCTGGGCTTGCGCAAGGGTGAGACGGCATTGAAGGCGCAGGTGGACGGCGTGCTGCGCGAGCTGGAGAGCTCGGGCGAAGCCGAGAAGCTCTTCATCAAGTGGTACGGCCCAAGCACCAAGCTGCAGTTCGACAAGCGCAGCTTCAAGATCGACAGCGACAAGATCGCCGGCTGACGCCCCGCTGCGGCCGATGCCATCTTTCGACCCTGGCCTGCTGCTGCACGGCCAGTACCACGACTGGCTCCTGAACGGCTTGATGCTGTCCATCGAACTGGCTGCGATGGCGCTCCTGCTCGGCTTGCCTCTCTCGCTTGCCATCGCCGTGATGCGCCTCGCGCCGGTGCGCGCATTGAGGGCGGCGGGGCTCGCCTACGTGGAGGGAATCCGCAACATCCCGCTGCTCGCGCACCTGCTGTTCTGGTATTTCGGCGCGCCCGAGTTGTTGCCGGAGCCGGTCAAGGCCTGGCTGTACTCCGGCAACGTCGAGGTCGCCAGCGCCCTGGTTGCGCTCACGCTCTACGTGGCCGCCTACATGGCCGAGGACATTCGCAGCGGCATTCGCTCGGTGTCGCCTGGCCAGCTCGATGCAGCTCGGGCGCTCGGCTTCGGCTACCTCGGCGCGATGCGGCTCGTCGTGCTGCCGCAAGCCGTTCGTGCGACCGTGCCGGCGCTCATCTCGCAAGCACTCAACCTGTGGAAGGACACGAGCGTGGCCACCGTGATCGGCGTGGGCGAGATGATGTACCAGGCCGCGCGGGTGGAGTCCGCGAGTTTTCGCAGCGCCGAGGCCTTTGCCTTCTGCACCACCGCCTACTTGTGCGTGTCCTTGGCCATCACTGCGCTCGCAAGCTGGATGCAACGGCGCTATCCGGTGCGGCCGGCGTAAGTGCGTGTGCCGAAGAGGCAAAGCGATGATCGACATCCTCCAGACTTATTGGCTGTACTTCCTCGTCGGACAGTATCCGCACGGGCCGCTCGGCGGTCTGGCGCTGACCGTGCTGCTCGCTGCAGCGGCCTTGCTGTTGTCCCTGCCCGCAGGCATGCTGTTGGGGCTCGCTCGCGTGAGTCCTGTCGCAGCCATCCGATGGCCCGTCACCGCGTTCGTCTTCACCGTACGCGGTACGCCCTTGCTGATGGTCGTCTTCTGGACCTACTTCTTCCTGCCCAGCCTCACCGGCCACAAGACCGACCAGTTCAGCACCATGCTGATGGCGCTCGTGGTATTCGACGGCGTGTACCTCGCCGAGATCCTGCGCGCTGGCATCCGGGCAATTCCGGCCGGGCAGTTCCTTGCCGCGCGCTCGCTCGGCATGACGCCCTGGCAGGTGATGCGCTCGGTCGTGCTGCCGCAGGCGCTGCGGCACATGCTGCCCTCCCTCGTGAACCAGTTCGTCGCGACCATCAAGGCGACGTCGCTGGGCTACATCATCGGGCTCAACGAGGTGTCGTTCATCGCGGCGCAGATCAACACGCAGGTGTTCACCCACGCGACCGAGGTCTACCTGCTGCTGGGCGTCACGTACTTCGCGCTGTGCTTCGGCCTGTCGCGTGTGGCGTTCCTCATTGAACGGCGCCTGTCACGGCGCACGCCGGCATGGCAGGCGGCCGAGACGGTGCCTGTGCACGCCTCATGAGACTGCGTTTCCCAGCAGCGGCAGGGAGCCTACAAGGATGCGGACAACGTCACATCACCGCCCCCAGCTGCCACGGCACGAACTCGTTGTCACCCAGCCCGTGCTGCTCGCTCAAGGTCTTCTGCCCTGAGGCGGCCGCGAGCATCAACTGGAAGAGCCGCTCGCCTGCTTCGGCCACGCTCATCGTTCCATCGATGATCTCTCCAGCGTTGAAGTCCATGTCCATGCTCATGCGCCGGAACATCGCGGTGTTGGTCGCGATCTTGAGCGATGGCGTCGGCTTGCAGCCGTAGGTCGACCCACGTCCCGTCGTGAAGCAGATCAGGTTGGCACCGCCCGCCACCTGCCCGGTCGCCGACACCGGGTCGTAGCCCGGCGTGTCCATGAAGACGAGGCCGTGCTCCTTCACCGGCTGCGCGTACTCCACCACGCCCATCAGCCCCGTCCCGCCGCCCTTCGCGACGGCGCCGAGCGACTTTTCGAGGATCGTCGTGATGCCGCCCGCCTTGTTCCCCGGCGACGGGTTGTTGTTCATGTCGCCGCCGTTCTTCGCGGTGTAGTCCTCCCACCAGCGAATGCGCTGCAGCAGCGTCTGCGCCACCTCCGGCCGCGCCGCGCGCGCCGTGAGCAGGTGCTCGGCGCCGTAGATCTCCGGCGTCTCCGACAGCACCGCCGTGCCGCCGTGGCGCACCAGCACATCCACAGCTGCGCCCAACGCCGGATTGGCGCTGATGCCCGAATAGCCGTCGGAGCCACCGCATTGCAGCCCGACGACGAGATGGCTCACCGGCACAGTGCTGCGCTTGGCTCGGCTCGCGAGCGTGAGCATGTCGCGCACGATCGCCTGGCCTTGCGCGATGGCCTCGCGCGTGCCGCCTGCATCCTGGATGGTGAGCGAGGCCACCGAACCCGGCTCGCGCGCATCGAGCGCATCCACGAGCGTGCCGACCTGGTTCACCTCGCAGCCCAGTCCCACGACCAACACCGCCGCGAAGTTCGGATGGTCAGCATAGCCGCGCAGCGTGCGCTGCAGCAGCGCGATACCTTCCCCGCTACCGCTCATGCCACAGCCGCTGCCGTGCGTGATCGCGACCACGCCGTCCACACCGGGCCACGCCTGCATCGCATCGCCGACGAAAGCCTGCGCGATGGCCTTGCTCACCGTGGCCGAGCAGTTGACGCTGGACACAACGCCCACGTAGTTGCGCGTGCCCACGCGGCCGTCGCGACGCACATAGCCTTCGAAGGTGGCCGGCTCGGCGACGGGTTGCGTCGCAACGTAGGCCCGGCCGATGCCGTGCAACAAGTGGGACGCGCTCATGTCGAGGTTGTGCGTGTGGACGTGCTCGCCGGCGGCGATCGCACGCGTCGCCACGCCAATGACCTGGCCGTACTTGCGCACGACTTCGTCGACGGCGATGGCGCGCAACGCGACCTTGTGCCCCGCGGGCACATCGTCTCGCGCCTGCAGCACCGAGCCATCGGGCAGCGAAAGTTCAACACCCGCCACGATGGCCGCACGGGCCACGGCCACGTTGTCCTGCGGGTTCAGCAGCAGCAGCGGCGGCAAGGCCGCAGCAATCTCAGTCGACATGGAATACCTCCTCCATCGCGGCCCAGTGTTCGCCGGTCGCACGGCTGGGCAAGGGCCGCTGGCAAGGGTCGCAGAAAGTCCACCAGCGCTGTGTCTCGGGATCGGCGGCGATGGCGGCGGCATCGGCCGCGAAGTCACTGCCGTGGTATTCCCAGTAGCCGAAGAGCAGGTTCTCGGGCTCGCGCAGGAAGATGCTGTAGTTGCGAATGTTCGATGCGGCCAGGCGCGCGAGCACCTGTGGCCACACCGCGGCATGCAGCGCCTTGTAGTCGGCGATTCGCTCGGGGGCGATGCCGATGACCATGCCCATGCGTTTCATTGGACGGTGGCTCCTTGGGTCGATGTGTGCAGTGCGGCATGCAGACGCGTCTGCGCGAGCCGCGGCAGATGGGCCTGCGCGTGGGCGAGCACGGGCCCGAAGCGCCGCTGCTTCTTCTGCGCATGGTTTTGCGCGATGTCGGACAGGCGATGCGCAAGGAAAGGGTTGAGAAGACGGTCGCGCAACACGATGAGGTACTGGCGCGCCTCGTTGCCCAGGCCCCAGTGGTCGAAGACGGGCAGCACTTCGTCCGCCCACACTGCTTCGAGCTCGGCGCGCATCAGCGGGTCGTTCATCGCCTGCAAGACGGTGCAGCCGCTCGGCTCACCCGCCCGCAGCCACAACTCCGCGAGCCAGGTGTGGCCGAGGTTGAGCAGGTGCAACTTCAGGCGCTCGAAACGCGTGAGGTCATCGGTGAGCACGATGGCCGGGTGCCGGCATGGCAACACGAGCCCGTCCTGCTGCTCGATGGCCCACAGCGCATAGGGCTCGGCAATGGCACCCACTGGATGCAGCGGCTCGGACACGATGCGGTCCACCAGCGAGTTCGCCCACACGACCTCGGCGCGCAGATGGTCGATGAAGCCGGCCGGCAGTTGCCATCGCTGTGCGAGGCCCAGCACGATGTCCCGCAAAGCTTCGCCATTGCGCGAGACAAGCTCGCACGGCAACACCGACAAGGGCCGCCCGTGCCACGACAGCCAGCAATCGTGCAGCAGCACCAGCAGCTTGGCCGGAAAGCTCGCAGGCGCAGGCGCACCGGCGGCGAGAGCAGAAGACGAATCACCCTGCTCCAGCGTCCAGCCTGTATCACCAGTGTTCGACACGATGACCTGCACCGCGCCGCAGGCCACCTCGCCACGCACGATGCTCCACTGCCGCGACGCATGCAGCGCCGCCTTTACCGATCGGCAGCGGTGAACCTCGTCAATGGTCTGGCCGTCCTTCAGCCCGCGCACGCGCACCTCGTAGCCGTCTCCGCCCGCCAGCGCCTCGGTGCGTGCACTGCTCTGTGCACTTCCCGTCGTCTGCACGACCGTGATGCCGCCCAGGGCCTCGCCCGCGTCCATCGCCTGTGACACGAACAGATCGACATGAGCCTGCAGTAACCGGCTGGTGCCGAACTGCAAGATGGGATGGCCGAGCGTCATCGCGCCGCCCTCAGCATTCGACCAGCGCCTTGATGACGCCTTGCGCCGGGTCGAGCAGGCTGGCAAAGCGCTCGGGCACCTCAGACAGCGCCATGCGATGCGTGGCCATGGCCCGGTCCGGCACCAGGCCAGCACGCATCGCCGTCAACACGGTCGCGAAGTCTTCGTCGGTGGCGTTGCGGCTGCTGAGCAGCGTCGCTTCGCGCTTGTGGAACTCCGGGTCCGAGAAGCGGATGTCGCCTTGCACGATGGACACGAGCACGTAGCGGCCACCGTGCGCGATGAACTTGAACCCACGCTCCATCGCGACCGGATTGCCGGTCGCGTCGAAGACCACGTCGAAGTGCTCGCCTGCAGTGAGCTGCGACAACAGCGCCTCATCGCCCTCGCCCACCGGCACGGCGGCGTGGATGCCGAGTTCCTTCATCGCAGCGTCGAGCCGGTCCCGCCGGCTGTCCAGCGCCACCACCTGTGCGCCGCGCAGCTTGGCGAAAAGCATCGCCGCGAGGCCGATGGGGCCGGCACCTGCCACCAGCACGCGCTCCCCCGTCTGCACGTCAGCGCGCCTAACGGCATGGGCACCGATGGCGAGGAATTCAAGCATCGCGGCCTGGTCAAGGCTCACGCCCTCGGCGCGGTGCACGAAGCGTTGCGGCACGCTCAGGTACTCCGTGAATGCGCCGTCCCGATGCACGCCCAGCACCTGGATGGCGACGCAGCAATTCGTCTTGCCCTGGCGGCAAGCGATGCACTTCCCGCAAGACAAATAGGGCATGACGAAAACGGTGTCGCCGGTGGCGAGACCGCTGTCCGAATCAGCTTCCTCGACCAGACCGGACAGCTCGTGGCCCATCACGCGCGGATACGTCAGGAAGGGTTGGCGGCCGGTGAAGATGTGCATGTCGGTGCCGCACACGCCCACGCGCTTGACGCGCAGAAGCACCTCACCCGGCTGGCGGGCGGGCCGCGGCCGCTGCTGCGCGAGCAGCGTGCCGGGTTGGTCGCAGATGACGGTGAGCATGGAAGTCATGGGAGATCGAGTCGGTAGAAGCGTGCGGCATTGCTGCCGAAGATGGCCGCGCGGTCAGTGTTGGAGGGAGCCGGCTCGAGCGCATCGAGCAGGCCCTCGCTCATGCGCTGCCAGTGCGCGTAATCCGCGGCGAGGTTCAGCACCGGCCAGTCGCTGCCCCACATCAGTCGCTCGGGGCCGAACAGGGTCCACAGCGCCTGCACATAAGGCTGCAAAGACTCCTGCCCTGCATCGTCACCCGCTTCGGTGAGCAAGCCCGAGAGCTTGCAGTGCACGTTGGGCAGAGCGGCCAACCGCGCCATGTCGGACTGCCACGGCTGCATCTCGCCACGCGCGATGAAGGGCTTGGCCGCGTGGTCGATGACGATGCGCAGCGATGGGTGGCGCGTGGCGAAGTGGTGCAGCGCATCGAGCTGGCGCGGCAGCACCAGCGCATCGAAGCACAGCTCGTTGTCGATGAGGGCCTGCACGGCGGGGTCCAGCGCCGGGTCCGCGATCCAGCGGTCATCGGGCAGGTCCTGCAGCATCGGGCGCAGGCCCCTGAACTTGGGGTGCCGCGCACGCGCATTGATTTGCGAGGCCGCGTCGTCAGCCTTCAGGTCCACCCAGCCAACCACACCAAGAATGAAGTCATGGGCATCGGCCAGACCCAGCATGAAGTCGGTGTCGGCCGAAGTCGGCAGCGTCTGCACCAGCACGCTTCCATCGATGCGGCCTCGCTGGAGCCAAGGCTGCAGGTCTGCAGCCACGAAATCGCGATGGATCGCCGCCAGCTCCGCCGGCGGCCATTCGCCTCGCCGATCAGCGATGAGCCAGAAGTGTTGATGGGCGTCGATGCGCATGCTTCAGGCCTCGGGCAACGGCGCGTGCGCATCGATCAGGCCACGCTCTCGCAGCGCCGTCCACAGCGCATGCGGAATCGGTTGCTGGAGCCACGTGATGTTCTGGGCCACTTCGGCCTCGTCATGCGAGCCCGCCACGCAGGAGACGACGGCCGGATGGGCGAGCGGAAACTGCAGGGCCGCCGCGGGCAGCGGCACGCCGAACTCGCGGCACACGGCATCCAGCAAGCGCACGCGTTCGATCACATCAGCCGGCGCGCGCCCGTAGTTGAAATGCTCGCCACCGGCCAGCACGCCGGAGTTGAAGGGGCCGGCCACGACCACCCGATGCTCGCGCTTGACGCACTCGTCGAGAAACGGCGACAGCGACGCCTGCTCGAGCAAGGTGTAGCGGCCGGCGAGCATGGTGCAGTCGAGGTCGAACTCGCGCAGGCAGTCGAGCGCCGCCTGCCATTCGTTCACGCCCACGCCCACCGCTTTCACGCTGCGCCGCCGGCGCAGCTCGTCCAGCGCCCGGAAGCCGCCTCCCTTGGTCAGCTGGTCCCAGTACACGGCCTGGGCGTCGCCGTGCGTCACCCGACCGATGTCGTGCACGTACAGGATGTCGATGCGCTCCACGCCGAGCCGTTGCAGGCTGTCGTCGAAGGAGCGCATCACGCCGCCGTAGGTGTAGTCGTAGACCGGGCGATACGGCAGTGGTTGAGCAAAGCCGTCGTCGCCTGGGCGCACGGCGGCGTCCGGCCACAGCAGCCGGCCGGCCTTGCTGCTCAACACGACGTCGTCGCGCCGGCGCCTGCGCAGCGCCGCGCCCAATCGCCGCTCGGACAACCCATAGCCGTAGAACGGCGCGGTGTCGAAATGCCGCACCCCGCGCTTCCATGCAGCATCGACGATCGCGCCCGACTGCTCGTCACTGATGGCACGGAACAGCCCACCGAGCTGCGCGCAGCCCAGCCCGAACACGGGCAAGGACAGCTCGGCACGCGGCAGCGAACGTCGATCGAGGATGCGCATGTCGGAAGCTCGATGCGGCTCAGTACAGGACGTTCTTCGCCTCGACCGAGTCGACGTTCTTCTTCGTCACCATCACCACGCCGGTGTCGCGGAACTTGGGCACCGTGTGGCCCTGGATCACCTCGACCGCCGTCTTCACGCCGAGGTTGCCCATCATGTAGGCGCTCTGCACGGCGATGGCCTCGATGGTGCCGTCCTTGACGAAGTTCTGCAGGTCGCCGTTGCCGTCGAAGCCGATGGCCACCACCTTGCCGGCCTTGCCCGACTGCACCAGTGCGCGACCCATGCCGATGGCGGTGGGTTCATTCGCGCCGAAGATGCCCTTCAGGTCCGGGTTGGCGGCGAGCACGTCGGTCGTCTGGTTCAGCGCCGTGCCCATCTGCGAGTTGGAATAGAACGGACCCACCACCTGCAGCTTGGAGTGCGTCTCGATGTACTTGCGGAAGCCGCCCACGCGCCCGACCTCGGAGCCCGAACCGGCGGTGTACGACATGATCGCGATCTTGCCCGTGGTGCCGATCTTGGCAATCAGCGCCTGCGCGCAGAGCTCACCGGCCTTCTGGTTGTCGGTGGACAGGAAGGACTGGTAGTAGTTCTTGGCCGATTCGGCGGCTGCCGAGTCGATGACGATGACGGGGATCTTCGCTTCCCAGGCCTTCTTCATCGCGGGCACGAGTGCATCGGGGTCGGAGGGCGCAAGCACGATGGCCGCGACCTTGCGGTTCACGGCGTTCTCCACCAGCGCCACCTGGCCTGCGAGGTCGGTGTCGGACGCCGCGCCCTGGAAGCTCGCGGTGTAGCCCTTGAGCCCCGCGGCGGCATCGTTGGAGCCCTTCTTCACGTTCTGCCAGAAGTCGGCGTTGGCCGTCTTGACGATGACGGCGATCTCCTTGTCGGCGGCCATTGCAGCCGGCGCCATGGCGGCGGCGGCAAACATGAGCGTCGTGACGAACAGCGGTTTAAGTAGCTTTTTCATGTCGGTCCTCTTGGTCAGAAGTTGTCTCTGTGTTCCCGGTCAAAGCCCGCCGGTGGGGTTCTCATCGCCGATGACGCATCTGGTCGATCCATACCGTGAGCAGGATGACCAGGCCGATGATGATTTGCTGCACGAAGGCGGACACGCCGCCCATGTTCAAACCGTTGCGCAGGATGCCGATGACGAAGGCACCGATCAGCGTGCCGGAGATCGTGCCCACGCCGCCCGACAGCGAGGTGCCGCCGATGACGGCCGCCGCGATCGCATCGAGCTCGTACATCAGGCCTTCGCTGGGCTGAGCGGTGACGAGCCGCGACATCAGTACACAACCGGTGAGGCCCGCGAGCGTGCCCGACAGGACGTAGGCAAAGAGCGTCACGCCACGCACGTTCACGCCCGACAGGCGTGCAGCTTCGGCGTTGGAGCCGACGGCGTACAGATGCCTGCCGAGCCCCGTGCGACGCAGCAGCACGGCCACGGCAATGGCAAGCACCACCATGAGCAGCACCGGATAAGGAATGCCCGGGAACACCACGTCCGGAAAGCCGTCCGCGCCGACCTTCGCGATGCGCCAGAGCGAGCCGTTGCCCAGTTCCCCGAAGCTGTCGCCCAGGCCGCCCACGGCCTTCGCATCGGTGATCTGCAACGCAACGCCGCGCGCCACGAGCATCATGCCAAGCGTCGCGATGAAGGGCGGCAGCTTGAGCGCCGTCACGCACAGGCCGTTGATCACGCCGCACAGCGCACCGACCAGCAGGCCAGCGAGCATGCCCAGCGGCACGGGCACCCCGGCGCGCACCGCGAGTGCCGCGACGACGCCGGACAGGGCAAGGATGGCGCCCACCGACAGGTCGATGCCGCCGGTGATGATCACGCAGGTCGCGGCGATGCCGAGGTAGGCAATGGATGTGACCTGCAACGCCACCGTCATCGCGTTGCCCACCGACAGGAAGGACGAGCTCACGACGGAAAACACCATCGTCAGGGCCAGCAGGCTCGCGAGTGCGGCGAACTTCTGGAAGAGATCTTTCTGGCGGTCGTTCATGTGGGAATGGAATCCATGCCGCGAGCGGCTTGCCTGTCGATGCCGCGTGCGGCCTGCGTGTCGATGCCGCCATCGGCGACGCCTGTGCTGCCGCCATTGGTGCCATTGCGGCCCGAGGCGTAATGCATGATTTCTTCCTGCGTGGTGTCCTTGGTCTGCAGCACGCGCATGAGCCGGCCTTCATGGAACACCGCGACGCGGTCTGTGAGGCCGAGGATCTCCGGCAGCTCGGAGCTGATGAGCACCACGCCGATGCCCTCGGCGGCAAGCTTGTCCAGCAGCTGGTAGATGGCGTACTTCGCGCCCACGTCGATGCCGCGCGTCGGCTCGTCGAAGAAGATCACGCGCGAATTGCGGAAGAGCCACTTGCCGATGACGACCTTTTGCTGGTTGCCCCCCGATAGCAGCCGAGCGATCTGATGCGGCCCCGGCGTGCGGATGTCCAGCTGCTCGATGTATTGGCGGGCGGTCTTCGCTTCTTCATCGAAGCGGATGAAGCCGCCGCGTCCGCACACCGCGGAGATGTTCGCGAGCGTGAGGTTCTGCGCCACCGTCATCGCGACCGCCAGGCCCTGCGCCTTGCGGTCTTCGGACAGATAGGCGATGCCATGGCGGATCGCGTCCACCGGCGAGCGGATCTGCAATTCGCGGCCTTCGAGCGTCACGCTGCCGCCATCCACCGGGTCAGCGCCGAAGATCGCGCGTGCCACTTCGGTGCGGCCCGCGCCCATCAAGCCTGCAAAGCCCAGCACCTCGCCGCGGCGAAGCTCGAAGCCGAGCGGACCGAAGACATCCTTGCGGCGCAGGTCCTGCACACGCAGGATCACCTCGCCCGTCGGAGTCCGCGTGCGCGGCGGAAACTTCTCGTCCAGCGATCGCCCCACCATCAGCGAGACGATCTCGTCCACGGTCGTGTCGGCGAAATCCATGGTGCGGATGTGCCGCCCGTCGCGCAGCACCGTGACCCGATCGACGATGCCCGCCATTTCGTCGAGCCGGTGCGAGATGTAGACGATGCCCACGCCGGCACGCCGCAGTTCATGGATGACCTTGAACAGCTGCGAGGTCTCGGACTCGGTGAGCGAAGACGTCGGCTCGTCCATGATGAGCACTTCGGCGTTGATGGACAGCGCCTTCGCGATCTCCACCATCTGCTGCTGCGCCACCGACAGCGAGCGCACCGGCGCATCGGGCAAGATGGCCACCCCCAGCCGCGCGAGGCAGGCCTGTGCATCGCGCCGCAAGCGCGTGCGGTCGATGAACCAGCCGCGCTTGGGCTCCCGCGCCAGGTAGATGTTCTCGGCCACCGACAGGTGCGGCACGAGGTTGAGCTCCTGGTGGATCATCACGACCCCCGCCTGCTCGGCCGCACGCGGCGACGCGAAGCGGCTGGGCTGGCCGCGGTGCTCGATGGTCCCGGCATCGGGCTGGTGGATGCCGCTCATCACCTTCATCAGCGTCGACTTGCCGGCGCCGTTCTCCCCGCACACCGCATGCACTTCACCCGGGCGCAAGTCGAAATCCACGCCGTCGAGCGCGAGCACACCGACAAAGCGCTTGGTCACGCCGCGCAGCGCCAACAGCGGGAGGCCGCTGCCCGCAACGGAGGACGGGACTGGATGCGCGCTCATCATGGAATGTCGTTTGAATTGGTCAGGCCACTTCGGTCATGCCAATTCTGCACACGACATGATTTGGCCTGACCAGTACAAACCCGAACGAAGCATCGAAAAGCCTTGGCTACGATGGCAGCGTCGCCTTTTGCCGCCGCTGGAATGTCCGGGGATCGCAGGACTCGAGCCCCGCCGAAGGTGGTCAGGCCACAAATCGCACACACTGCCTTCACCCTCCGGAGTTCACGACGACATGCCCCCCAGCGCCAGGCCGACTGACTCGCGACGGCTGTACCAGCACGTGGCCGACCAGATCCGCGCCTTCATCAAGGAAGGCGGCATCACGCCGGGCACGCGATTGCCGCCTGAGCGCGAGTTCGCCTTGCAGCTGGGCGTGTCCCGGCCCTCGCTGCGCGAGGCGCTGATCGCCCTGGAAATCGATGGCCGGGTGGAGATCCGCATGGGCTCGGGCGTCTACGTGTGCCAGCCGCCGAGCGCGGCCGAGCGGGCAACGCCCGCGCTCGGCGAGAGCCCGAGCGAGCTGATGCACGCGCGCGCTGCGCTGGAGGGCGCCGTCGTCAGCCTGGCCGCCGCGCGCACCACGCGCCAGGGCCTACAGCGCGTGCGCGACAGCCTCGAGGCCATGCGGCACGACCACGCGGCGGGGCGCAATCCGTTGGAGAACGACCGTCGCTTTCACTTGAGCATCGCCGAGATGAGCGGCAACTCGGTGTTGATGCGCCTGGTGAGCGAGCTCTTCGATGCGCGCCACGGCCCCCTGCCCTCGCGCATGAGCGTTCGCTCCGAGAACGTGCACACCTGGGACCAGGCCATGGCCGAACACGAGGCCATCTTCCGCGCGCTCGAAGCCCGCGACCCGCAGGCCGCAGCGGCGGCGATGGGCACGCACCTGCGCGCCTCGCAGGAGCGCTGGGTGGGCGACGCCGTCGGCGGCTGAACGCGAAGCCGCCCCATGCGGCCTGCCCTTGGTTTCGTACGGCCATTGCCCCGGGGCCCGTGGTGCCCCCTATGGAACAATCCTGCGCTTCGGCTGGCAGTAACGAGGGGTTCCGATGAGCGTGAAGAAACGTCACCACGTCCAGGTCGAGGGCGATGGACCCGCCACCATGGTTTTCGCGCACGGCTTCGGCTGCGACCAGAGCATGTGGCGCCTGCTCGCGCCGGCCTTTGCGGGCCGATACCGCACAGTGCTCTACGACCTGGTGGGCAGCGGCAACTCGGACCTCACCGCCTACGACCGCGACAAGTACGGCAGCCTGCACGGGCATGCATCGGACATCCTGGAGATCGTCGATGAAGTCGCCGCCGGCCCGGTGATCCTCGTCGGGCATTCGGTGAGCTCGATGATCGGCCTGCTCGCCTGCAACGCTGCGCCTGGGCGCTTCGCCGCGCTGGTGATGGTGGGCCCCTCGCCTTGCTACATCAACGACGGCGACTACATCGGCGGCTTCACACGCACGGACATCGACGGCCTGCTTGAAACACTGGAGAGCAACTACCTCGGCTGGTCGAGCACCATGGCGCCGGCCATCATGGGCGCGCCTGACCGGCCGGAGCTGGGCGCGGAGTTGACCAACAGCTTCTGCCGCACCGACCCGGAAATTGCCAAGCACTTCGCCCGCGTCACCTTCTTGTCCGATCACCGCGCGGACCTGCCGAAGGCCACCGTGCCGTCGCTCATCCTGCAATGCAGCGACGACATCATTGCGCCGCGTGCGGTGGGCGACTACATGCACCGCGTGATGCCGCGCAGCGAGCTGAAGGTGATCGACAACGTGGGCCACTGCCCGCACCTCAGCGCACCCGGCGCGAGCGCGGACGCCATGATGACCTTCCTGGCCGGGCTGGACCGCTGACGATGCCACGTGGGCCCGTGCTTCCGCCGGTCGAGCAGCTGTTCGAGCAGGCGGCCTGCGGGCTGCTCGTGACCAGCACCGACGGAGCCATCCTGCGGGTGAACGCGACCTTCTGCCGATGGATCGGCCGCACCGCCGACGAACTCACCGGCAAGCAACGCCTGCAAGACCTGCTCACCATGGGCGGGCGGGTCTTCCACCAGACGCACTGGTCGCCGCTCCTGCAGATCCAGGGCTCGGTGGCGGAGATGAAGCTGGAGTTCGTGCACCGCGAAGGCCACACCGTGCCGATGCTGCTGAACGTCATCCGCCGCTCGCAACACGGCCAGGTGCCGGAAGAGACGCGCATCCTCGATGAAGTGAGCGCCATGGTGGTGTCGGAACGCCACAAGTACGAACGCGAGCTGCTGCTGGAGCGCAAGAAGGTCGAGGTGGCCCTGGCCGAGCGTCTCGAGGCGCAGCACGAATTGCGACGACTCAATGAGCGCTTGTCGGACGCCGACCGCCGCAAGGACGAGTTCCTCGCCACGCTCGCGCATGAGCTGCGCAACCCGCTCGCGCCGATGCGCAATGTGCTGGCCATCCTCGAGCGCAAGAGCTCGGACGACCCGCAGGTGCTGTGGTGCCGCGGCGTGCTGCAGCGCCAGCTCACCCACATGACCCACCTCGTGGACGACCTGCTGGAGGTGTCGCGCATCACGCAAGGCAAGCTGGAGCTGCGCATCGAGGCGACGGAGCTGCGCACCGTCGTCGACTCGGCCGTGGAGTCCTCGCGCCCGTGGATCGATGCGGGCTCGCACCGGCTGGAGCTGAAGATGTGCGACCAAGCGCTCTGGCTGCAGGCCGATCGCGTGCGGCTCACGCAGGTGTTGGTCAACCTGCTCAACAACGCGGCAAAGTACACGCCCGCGGGTGGACTGATCCGGCTTGAATGCGAACGGCAAGGCAACGAGGCCGTGGTCCGCGTCATCGACTCGGGCATCGGCATCGCTGCGAACCAGCTGGCCACCGTTTTCGACATGTTCTCGCAGCTGGAGCCGGCGCTCGATCGCGCGCATGGCGGCCTCGGCATTGGCCTGGCGCTGGTGCGCGGCCTGGTGCGGCTGCACGGCGGTTCGGTCAGCGCGCACAGCGACGGACCCGGGACGGGCAGCACCTTCACCGTGCGGCTGCCGCTCGCGCCGGGCCCCTAGCCGCAAAGACCTGACCCCTGCACGGATTGCTGCGGCGCAGCACAATCGTGCACCGCCTTTCTGAACCGCCATGGATTCCGCTTCCGCCGCGCAGGCCTCCGGCGCCACGCCCCGTTCCCACGCTTTCTCCACCCAGTCATCCGCCGCCTTCGGGCCTGCCGTCTTCGCACTGAGCGTGGGCGCCTTTGCCATCGGCACCGGCGAGTTCGTGGTGATGGGCCTCCTGCCCGAGATGGCGCGGGACGTCGGCGTGACCATTCCTGAAGCGGGCCACGTCATCAGCGCCTATGCGCTGGGCGTGGTGGTCGGCGCGCCGGTGCTCGCGGTGCTGGCCGCGCACTGGAAGCGGCGCACGCTGCTCGTGCTCATGATGGCCTTGTTTGCCATCGGCAATGTGGCGAGCGCCATGGCGCCGAGCTACCTCACGCTGAACCTGCTGCGCTTTGTCGCGGGACTGCCGCACGGCACCTACTTCGGCGTGGCGGCGCTGGTTGCCGCCGCGCTCGCTCCCCCTGCGCGACGCGCGAGCGCCGTCGGCTTGGTGATGTCGGGCCTGACCACCGCAACGCTCCTGGGCGTGCCGCTCGCCGCGTGGATGGGCCAGTACCTCGGCTGGCGCGCTGCCTTCGTGCTGGTGGGTGGCATCGCGCTGTTGACCTGCGTGCTGGTGCGACGCCACGTGCCCAACCTCGAAGCGCCCCACGGCGCAAGCCCGCTGCGCGAACTCAATGCGCTGGCACGGCCGCAGGTGTGGCTCACGCTGGGCATCGGCGCCATCGGCTTTGGTGGCATGTTCTCCGTCTTCAGCTACATCAAGCCGATGCTCACCGAGGTGACCGGCTTGTCGGTCTCGACCGTGCCGCTCGTGCTCGCGCTCTTCGGCCTGGGCATGGTGGTGGGCAACCTCGTCGGCGCGCGGCTCGCGGACAAGTCGCTCATGCGCACCGTGGCAGGCGTGCTGGTGTGGACGGCCGCGGTGCTCACCGCCATCGTGTTCACCGCGCCCTACGTGCCGGCGATGACGGTCAACGTGTTTCTCGTCGGAACGCTCGTGGCCATCGGCCCGGCCTTGCAGATTCGCCTGATGGATGTGGCGGGCCATGCGCAGACCTTGGCCGCGGCGCTGCACCACTCGGCCTTCAACATCGCGAATGCGCTGGGTGCCTGGCTCGGCGGCGTGGCGATTGCCGCGGGTTTCGGCTGGACGTCGCCCGGCTGGGTCGGCGCCTTGCTGGCGCTCGGCGGCATGGTGGTCTTCTGCCTGGCCGTGTGGCAGGGCAGACGCAGCCGCGCCGCCTTGTCTGCCTAGCCTCGTGGCTTAGCTCGTCGATGCCGGGCGCACTGCCGTCATCGAGCGGCTGAGCTCGGCCACCAGCAGCGATTCCAACCTGCGCGCGGCGGGGCTGGGCTCCGCCTCGCCCCGATGGATGTTCAAGCGGATCTGCGGCAGGCGCGGCAAACCTGCACGCATTTCCAGCCCCGGCGGCACGCGCGCCCGTGTGCGCACCGTGACCCCGAGCCCGGCCGCCACCGCCGCCCACACGCCGCCCAGGCTTGGGCTGGTGAAAGCCACGCGCCAGGGGATGCGCGCTTTGTCCAGCGCCGCTATTGCCGCACTTCGCATGAGGCACGGCGCTTCCATCACCGCGAGCGGCACCGGCTCGTCGCGCAAGCCGTCCGGCCGGGGCAGCGAGGGGGAGCTGAGCCAGCACATGGCGGTGCTGCCCACGCGCCGCGCATGGGTCGTCGGGCGCCCACCATCCCACGCCAAGGCCAAGTCGAGCTTGCCGCGCTCCACCAGATCGAGCAGTTCGACGTTGCGCGCGACCCGCGCCTCCACCATGACCCGCGGATGTGCCCTGGCGAAGCCACCCAGCACGTTGGACAGCAGGTTCTCGGCGAAGTCTTCCTGCACGCCAAGGCGCAGCACGCCTTCGAGGTCGGTGCCGTGCACCGCATGCGAAGCCTCGTCATTGAGCTCGAGCAGCCGCCGCGCGTAGGCCAGCAGCACCTCGCCGGTGTGGGTGGGCACCATGTTGCGGCCGGCCTTGCGCAGCACCGGTGCGCCCACCTGCTCCTCCAGCTTCTTGAGCTGCGCGCTGACGGCCGAGGTGGAGCGGCCGAGTCGCCCAGCCGCTTTCGCAAAGCTGCCCAGCTCGATGCCCAGCGCGAAGCTTCGAAGAACGTCGAGGTCGAAGGTGATGCGGCGCATGGCGTTTGCTGATCGTCCTGAATTTCTGAACTATAGATCACAAACTATTCACTTTTCAAAACTATCGAATCACCCTACCGTTGAGGCATTCCCACTTCCGATCGCCCTCGCCATGAACGCCCAGCAGAAGCTTGCACAAGACACCATCGGCCAGGTTGCGCCCAAGCTGGCGCAGCTCACCGGCGACGTGCTTTTCGGCGACGTGTGGGAGCGCAGCACGCTGAGCAAGCGTGACCGCAGTCTCGCCACGGTGGCCGCGCTCATCGCCTTGTACCGGCTGGAGCAGTTGCCCTTTCACCTGCGCTTCGCACTGGAAAACGGCGTGACCCGCGATGAGCTCGCCGAGCTGATCACCCACCTCGCCTTCTATGCCGGCTGGCCCGCGGCCCACTCGGCGGTGAAGCTGCTGGCGGCGATGGACGAGGCCTAAGCCCCGTCTGCACGCACAACCTCACACACCCCTTCACACACGGAGAAGCACCATGCCCTATGCCCGGATCTCGATGCTCAAGGGAAAGCCCGTTGAATACCGCCGCGCCCTGTCCGACAGCCTGTACCGCGCGATGGTCGAGTCGTTCAACGTGCCCGAGAACGACCTCTTCCAGATCTTCCACCAGCTCGATCACGACGAGCTGGTGTTTGACCGGCACTACAAGGGCGGCCCGCGCAGCGACGACTTCGTCCACATCGACATCACCACCGGCAAGCCACGAAGCCGGGAGATGAAGCTCGCGTTCTATCGGCGCGCGGTCGAGCTGCTCGCGCAGTCGCCCGGCATCGAGCCCAAGGACGTGATGATCGTCCTCAGCACCAGCCAGCCGGAAGACTGGTCCTTCGCGAACGGCACCGCCGGCATGCTGGAGACGAACCCATGATCGCCATGCAGTACAGCATCGTCCTGCCGGCGGATTACGAGATGGCGGTGATTCGCGAGCGCATTGCCGCGAAAGGCCCGCTCACCGACGACTTCCCCGGCCTGGTGTTCAAGGCGTTCCTCCACGCGAGCCGCGGCGTGCATGGCCCGGAGAATCTCTACGCGCCCTTCTACCTGTGGGAAGACGCGGACGCGATGAACCGCTTCCTTACCGGCCCAGGCTTCGTGGCGCTCACGCAATCCTTCGGTTGGCCGGTGGTGAAGACATGGTCGGTGCTGCACGGCGAGCGCACGGCGCACGTCCGCGAGGCGCGACACGGCACGCGGTCAACCGTCGGCATCGCGCCGCACACCGACCTGTCAGCCTTGCAGCACGCAGAGACCGAGCGTGCCCGCGCGGCCGCCCGCCGAGACGGTGCGCTGGCCAGCGTGGTGGCCTGCGATCCCCGCAGCTGGACACTCGTCCGTTTCCACCTGTGGCGCGAGCCGCCGGCCGCGGCCGAAGGTGTGCAGGCTTACGCTGTCGGGCACGTGAGCGCCCCTGGTGCCTGATCGCAGTCGCCGCAGGACGTTCAGGCGCCGCGCGTGAGGTCGGGCAGGCCGGGGGCGACGGGTTCCTCGCTGCGCTGCGACGAGAAACCCGAGAGTTGCTCGGATCCGTTGGGGGCAGCCACGGGCGAACGCACGACGTCCTCGTCGCGCAGCCGTTGGGCGATGTTCGGCGAATCGTCGAAGCCGGCTTGCGGCGTTTCGAAGTCCAGTTCGCTTTCATTCGCGCCATCGGACGCGCGATCGCCCAAGGCGGCCTGCATGCCGGACAGGGTGACCCAGCCCGCGCCGCGGCCTTCGTCGCCGGTGGCCGCCCGGCTGCGAACGCGCTTGAGGTAAGGATAGGCCGCGAGGCCGGTCGCGGCGAGCAGCAGGGTGAGGGTCTTCAGCTTCATGAGGCACTCCTTGGTTGGACGCGATGAGGGGTCGGGCGACGCGGGACGCGTGCGACTCATCGCCGCTGTGGCAAACCGGGCGCCCGGTCGAGTTGACGACCTGGGCAGCCGACTCGGCGCGCCCGTCCTTCCCGTTTCAGTGCGAAGCCGCTTGATCGTCCTGTAGGCCGCTGCCGACACGCGATCGGCTTGCTTGCCGAATGCGACAGCCATGCGCGCTCCGTAGCATGTGATCAACACAGGAGGCTCTCATGTCCGAACAGAACCCGAACCTCGCGTCCTCCAACCAATGGATCGAGCGCTGTGCGCAGCGACTTCTCAGGCATTGCGTCGTGACCCCGCAGGAAGCCGCCGAACTGGCGCGAGAGCTGCACGCGTCCATTGGCGGCGAAGGCTGTCCCGAGCGCATGGCCGACGACGTCTTCCGAATGCCGCTGGAGGTGTGAGATGGCCATCTGGACCAGCTACCCCACCATGCCCGCCAAGCCCTGGCAGGATCTTTTCGCGCGCTACCTCGAGACCCTGCGGCCCGACATCAGCGAACCGGTCCGCCGGGACCTGGCGTCGGTGATGTGGATCGAGTGCTGCGACCTCACACCCTTCGAGGCAGCCGAGATGGAATCCGCCTCCTGGCGGGAGTACCGGCCGCACTGAACCGCATCCGAGGGGCGACCCGGGCTGCTCAAGCCGGCCAGTGCCGCTTGAACACCGGCGCCACCTTGGGGTGGTGCTCGATGCGATCGAGGGTTTCCATGAAGCCGGGCCGTGTCGAGCGCACATGCGCCCGGGTGCCTGACCATTTCGACACCACAGCGGCCAGGAAATCCAGCCCACCTGGCTCTTCGCCACTCAGGTACGGCCGCGCGGGAAAGAGGTCGGCAAAGATGTCCCAGTGGTGGTGCAGCTGCTGGCGTGTGCCCCGGTTGATCCGCTCCCGTGCGGAATCGTCGATGTCCGCGCACCAGCGCTCGGGGTAGTCGATGATGCTCACTGCTGAGTAGCAGTTGGCGGCGATGAAGACCAGCCCGCGGATCGCCTGCGCCCTCATTGCGCCGTCGACCGGCAAGATGCGCGACGCCGGGAACTGAAGCCCCAGCCAGATGAGGATGGCGGCGCTCTCGGTCAGCACGCTGCCGTCGGGCAGCTGCAGCGTCGGGATCTGCACCAGCGGGTTCGATTGCTTGAGCGTGCCGAGCGCCGAATCGGGCTCCCAGGACGAGGCACGGACGACGCGGTAAGGTGCCTCGGCCGACTCGAGCGCCACCTCGACGGCCGCAGAGCCGGAGCCTTGTGTTCCGAAGAGGGTGTACATGGCGCCGGATTCTGCCTCGCAGTCCTGCCACCACGGCGAACGAGGAATTGTTCTCGCCGCGCGGCTGCGTGTGCGGCCCGAGCGCCGCGAGGGCTCGCCGGCCATGCGCGATCAGCGCTGGTGCGTGAGACACTGCCCTGCGTTCCCACCACAACAACCACGGCACTGAGCGGCCCCCACATGCACCGCCTGCTGTTGATCGAGTCGTCACCCACACTGCGTCGCGGCATGGAGAAGCTGCTGCTTCGGCACAGCTTCGACGTCGTGAGCGTGCCCGCCGACGAATCGTCTCTGGCCGACATCGACCGCGAGTCTTCCCGCGGCCTGTCCGGGGTGCTGGTCGGATGGTCCACCGCGACACCCTGCGCGCGAGAGGCGCTGCTGCGCCGGCTCGCGCAGGCCGATTGCCGCGACGTGGCCGTGGTGCTCCTGCACTCCGAGTACGAACGCCTGGAAGAAGCCGCAATGGCCGATCGGCCCTACACGCTCGCGCTCGGCTGGGACCGGCACGGCGATATCGCGCGGCTCACCCGCGGCCTCCTTGCGCAAGTGGCTCGTGAAACGCGGCGTCGCAACACGGCTGGCGGTGGGCTGAAGATCCTGCTGGTGGACGATTCGCGCACCAGCCGGGTCACCTACCAGCGTTTGCTCAAGAACCACGGCTATGTGGTCACCGCCTGCGACGGTGCGGACGCCGCGCTGGCCGCCGCAAAGAGCGAGCGCTTCGACCTCGCCATCCTCGACTACTACATGCCCGGCTTGAACGGCGCGCAGCTGTGCCAGGCGTTGCGCGAATTGCCCGCCACGCGCGACCTGTCGCTGGCCATCCTTACGGGGTCGTATGAAGACGGCCTCATCAGCGATTGCCTCGCGGCGGGTGCCTCGGAGTGCATGTTCAAGACGGAGTCGAACGAGTTGTTCCTCGCGCGCGTGCACAGCATGGCCACGCTGCGCGAACGCGAGCTGCGGCTCGAAGGCGAGCGCATGCGGCTGGAGCTCATCCTCGGATCGGTGGGCGATGGCGTCTACGGCGTGGACCGCGAGGGCCGCATCACCTTCGTCAACCCGGCTGCCATGCGCTTGCTGCAATGGCCGGATGCCGATGGGCTGGTGGGCCGGCTCGCGCACGAGCGCATCCACCATGCCGACGAGCGCGGGCGGCCGATCCCGCCCGACACCTGCTTCCTGCAGCAGGCCTACGAGCTGGGCGATTCGCTGAGCAATTGGGAGACGGTGTTCTGGCGCGCCGACGGGCATGGCTTCAGCGTCGAATGCACCGTGCGGCCGCAGTACCGCGACGGCGAATGCGTGGGTGCGGTGGTGGCCTTTCGGGACATCGCCGAGCGCAAGCGCTTCGAGGCGGAGCTGCAATGGCAGCTGCACCACGACCATCTCACCAAGCTCTACAACCGGCAGTTCTTCGAGAGCGCGCTGGAGCAGGAGCTCTTGCGCCTGAAGCGCAGCGCCGAGCGCTCCGCTCTGCTCTTCATCGACCTGGACCGCTTCAAGCACATCAACGACACCGCGGGGCATGCGGCGGGCGATGCCCTGCTGACGAGCATCGGACAGAAGCTGAAGTCCCGCGCCCGGCAATCGGACCTGGTCGCGCGGCTCGCGGGCGATGAATTCGCCGTGCTGCTTCGCAACGTGGATGAAGGGCACGTCGACACCCTGGCGGAGCAGTTCCGCGCCATCCTCGACGAAACCAGTTTCGTGTACGAGGGCCGTTCCTTCGAGGTGTCAGGCAGCGTCGGCATCACGCGCCTGAACCGCCATACGCTCACGCCGGCGCACGCAATGAACTGTGCGGATGCGGCCTGTCAGATCGCCAAGCGGCAGGGCCGCAACCGCATCCACATGTTCGATGCGAACGACGATGCGCAGGTGCTGGCAGGCCTGGAGCAGTCATGGTCCGAACGGCTCAGGCGGGCGCTGGCCCGCAGCCAGTTCTCGCTTCAGTTCCAGCCCATCCTCGACCTCACGCGGCCGGTGCTGTATGGCTACGAGGTCTTCATCCGGCTGACGGACACCGGCACACCGCTCGCCCCCTGCGCCTTCTTGCCGCAGGCCGAACGCTTCGAGCTGATGCCTGCACTCGACGGGTGGGTTCTGGATCGCGTCTCGGCAGTGCTGAGGGAGCGTTGCCCGCCGGCGGGTGCCCGTCTGCACATCAACGTGTCGACCACGTCACTGCTCGATGCAGGCTACCGCGAGCGCCTCATAGGCATGCTGAAGCAAGGGGTCTTCGCACCCGGCCAGCTTTGTCTCGAGCTGCGCGACGACCAGGGCCCGAGCCGCCTCGCCACCCTGCTGCCCGAGTTGCGCGAGCTGGCGCTGCTCGGGCTCACCTTGGTGCTCGATGGCTATGGCCGCGGCTTCGTCTCGCTGGACGAATTGCGGCAGTTGCCGCTGGGCGCGGTGAAGTTCGACGGCGACCTCGTGCAGACACTGCAAGCCGACGAACTCGGCGAGCCGCTGCTGCGTGCCATGACCGAGCTTGCGCATGCGCTCAACCTCGTGGTCATCGCGCCGTTGGTGGAAGATGCCGAGACGCTTCGCCGCCTGCGCGCAGTGGGCGTGGATTGTGCGCAGGGCTTCGCGCTCGGCTCGCCGGCCGAGTGGTGGCGTGAGTCCGAATTCGCATCCACCCAGCCAATGCCCTCCCCCCTCGTTCAAGGGGTTGCCGCGTCGATCGAATAGGCGCAGTTTCCCAACTTGCGATCAAGCGAGCGGGTCGTGGCTCCAGGTTGTTTCGCTCGCACGAAAGAAGGCGCCGAAGTCTCCAGCGGCGCACCCTAGGAGGACCCCATGACCATCGATCGCCTGCATCGAGGCGCACGCGTCGGCTCGATCGCGCTTGCCTTGCTTTCCGCTTCATCACTCGCATCCGCCGCATTCATCAGCGGCTCCGGCGACGCCGACTACGACACCATGTTCCAAGGCGCCAGCGCCCATACCTTCGCCGATCTCGGCTTCTCGGTCGGCACGGGCGCCGGCCAGTTGCACATCAGCACCGGCACCTGGACCGACCCGAGCGGCCTCATCTTCGGCTCGCTCGTGCCCGGCGCCGAGCACACGCTGGGCGGTGGCGGCACCACCGTCAACAAGATGACCTATGCGTACACGCAGCCGTCGCTGGTCGCGGACCCGGGCAATCACCGCGACTACTCGTGGATCCAGAACGGCGCCAGCAACCTCACCACCAACCCCGCTGCCGACAAACCGTGGCTTGGCAATGTCTTCGACATGGGCGGCGCAGCCAACAAGGCCGTGGTGTTCCCGATCGTGGACCACGGGCCGCTGCCGCAGGAGGTCGTTGAGTACACCGTCTACCTGAGCGACAACCCCTTCTCGACCAGCCTCAGCGACTGGCACCTCGCCACGCTGAGCGAGGTCTACATGCAAGGCTGGGAGTCTGACGCCACGGCATTGGCGGACGGCTTCACGACGGTGTGGACGCTGGCCGACCCCACCGCGACGTTCCGCTATGTCTCGGTGGCCGGGGTCGGCTCACAGGCCTTGCTGCCCTACTCCGGCGACGAGGACGAGATCGACGCAGTGGCTGGGCTGACGGCTGGCGGCGGTGGCGTGGGAGCAGTGCCCGAACCCGAGACCTATGCATTGATGCTCGCCGGCTTGGGCATGGTGGCATGGATGGCAAGACGCCGTCGCGTCGCCTAAACAGCCATCAGCGACAAGGAAGCGAAGCGACGCCCCATCAAGCAACGCCCGCGGATCCGGCTCTGCCGGTCCGCCAGGCGGCGCCCCTCGGGGGCAGGAGCGAAGCGACTGGGGGGCCAACATCAGACCAGAACAAAAAAAGGCCACCCATGCGGGTGGCCTTTTTTGTTCTGGCGGAGCCGGAGGGATTCGAACCCTCGATGCAGGTTTTGCCCGCATACTCCCTTAGCAGGGGAGCACCTTCGGCCACTCGGTCACAGCTCCAAAGTCAGCGCGCATTCTAACCTCGAATGCGCAGCCCTTTTTCATGCGGCGGGCTGATCCAGCTCGAAGGCGCGATGCAGCGCGCGCACGGCGAGCTCCATGTACTTCTCATCGATCACGACACTGGTCTTGATCTCGCTCGTGGTGATCATCTGGATGTTGATGCCCTCGTCGCTGAGCGCCGAGAACATCTTGCTGGCCACGCCCACGTGCGAGCGCATGCCGATGCCCACGATGCTCACCTTGCAGATCTTCGCATCGCCGGAGATCGTTGCGCCGCCGGCCTTGGGCAGCACTTCGCTCTTGAGCAGGTCGATGGTGCGCTGGAAGTCGTTGCGATGCACGGTGAACGAGAAGTCGGTCTTGCCGTCGTGGCCCACGTTCTGGATGATCACGTCGACGTCGATGTTGGCCTCGGCCACCGGGCCGAGGATCTGGAATGCGATGCCCGGCTTGTCGGGCACGCCCAGGAGACTCACCTTCGCTTCGTCGCGGTTGAAGGCAATGCCGGACACAACGGCTTGTTCCATTTTCTCGTCTTCCTCAAAAGTGATCAGGGTGCCCGACTTGGCTTCCTCGTTGATGTCGATGTCCCAGGGCGTGAAGCTGGACAGCACGCGCAGCGGCACGCGGTACTTGCCCGCGAATTCCACCGAGCGGATCTGCAGCACCTTGGAGCCCAGGCTCGCCATTTCCAGCATCTCTTCGAAGCTGATGGTGTGCAGGCGGCGCGCCTCGGCCACGATGCGCGGATCGGTGGTGTAGACACCGTCCACGTCGGTGTAGATGAGGCATTCGTCGGCCTTCATGGCCGCAGCCACCGCCACCGCCGAGGTGTCGGAACCGCCACGGCCGAGCGTGGTGATGTGGCCGTTCTCGTCGATGCCCTGGAAGCCGGTGATGATGACCACCTTGCCGCCCTCGAGGTCGGCGCGCACGCGCTTGTCGTCGATGCTCTGGATGCGCGCCTTGGTGTAGCTGTCGTCGGTGAGGATGGGCACCTGCCAGCCGGTGTAGCTCACGGCCTGCATGCCCTCGGCCTGCAGCGCGATGGCCAGGAGGCCCACCGACACCTGCTCGCCCGTGGAGGCGATCATGTCGAGTTCGCGCTGGAGCTCGGGCGTGATGGACGCCGGCGACAACTCCTTGGCAAGCCCGAGGAGACGGTTGGTTTCACCGCTCATCGCCGAAGGAACGACCACCATCTGATGCCCGGCGCGGGCCCATTTGGCGACGCGCTTGGCGACGTTGCGGATGCGCTCGGTCGACCCCATGGAGGTGCCGCCGTATTTGTGAACGATGAGTGCCATGCTGGTTGGAGTTCGCGGAGGAGCGAAATTCGGTTCACGCCGCGGTCGTGAACCCGGCATTTTAGCGGGCGGAATGCGGTGTAACCCTGAGGGCACCGATCATTGTTGCGCCGGGCATGCTCGCGCGACCCAGCGAAGCGTCACCAGCGGCTGCCCCGGCAGGCCGATCACCCGGGCATCGAGCCCCAGGCCCGGGACGAAAACCAGCTGACCGCCGCTGAACACCAGCGGCCCGTTCCGGTCCCACTGCGGGACGCCTGCGGCCTGGAACTGCTTCTTCAGGCTGCGCGCGGGGCGATTCATGCCGGCCTGGAACTGCTCGCCGCCTTCGCGGGTGCGCAAGTCCAGGTGGGCGAGCCACGCGAGCGGCACGCCGCCCTCTCTCACTCGCTCGACGACGAGGCTGCCTGACCAACCAGGCAAGGCGTAGGTGCCTGCGCGCCGGATGCTCAGCGTTGATTCCGGGGCGGCCGGCTTGTGCTCATCGGCCGCAGCGTGATGACTCAGCACGCCGCGGTAGCGCCGCAGGCTGCCCGCGTCGAGCGGCCATGTCGCGCTCGACTTGCCATCCAGCTCGATCAGCAGGCGTGACACGAGCGCTGAACTGGCGGCTTGGCCGGTCACGGTCCTGAGCCACGCCCTGAGCAGGTTGCTGCGCCGTGCCAAGGACAAGCAATGAAGCGCCACCAGGTCCAGGCCCTTGTCGACACGCACGGCCTCCAGGTCCATCTGGGCCAGTTCTGCCAGACAGGCGCTCGCTTCCTGCGCCCAATCCGAGGCGGCGGACAAGGACGCCTCGGCCTGCGGAAATGCCCCGGCAAGCGCCGGCCACACCTCGTGCCTCAGGCGGTTGCGCGCGAAACGCGTGTCGGTGTTGCTGTCGTCGTCGATGTGCTTGAGGCGATGACGGCGCACATAGGCCTCGACGTGCTCGCGCGACACATCGAGCCACGGGCGCACCCAGGTGATACCGTCGCGCTCGATCTCGCGCGGCATGCCTGACAGGCCTGCGACGCCCGCGCCGCGCATCGCCTGCAGGAGAAAGGTCTCGGCCTGGTCGCGCCGGTGATGCGCGAGCAGCACCAGCGATACCTCGTGCGCCAGGGCCATCGACCGCAAGGCGCGATAACGCGCTTGCCGGGCCCATGCCTCGACGCTCTCGCCTTTTGATGGACCAGCGCTCAGGCGCTCCGAGGCGAAGACAACGGGCAGGCCGCGCCGCGCCCACTTGGCGCATTGCGAACCGCAATGTGCGAGCCACTCATCCGCATGCGCGCTCAGGCCGTGATGCACATGCAGCGCAACCACCTCCACGCCCTGCTCCGCAGACGCAACCAGCGTCGCATGCAGCAGCGCAGTCGAATCGCGACCGCCGCTGTAGGCGACCGCGACACGCGGCTTCATCAGTGTTCGGTGGTGTCGTTGAAGCGACCGTAGGACTGCAGGCGCTCGTAGCGGCGTTGCAGCAATTCCTTGGGCTTGAGGTCGCTCACCTGGCGCAGCGCGTCGTTCAGGCCGCGCTTGAGGTAGGCGGCCATCTGCTTGATGTCGCGGTGCGCGCCGCCCACCGGCTCGTTGACGATCTTGTCGACGAGCTGCAGCGCCTTCAGCCGATGCGCCGTGATGCCAAGCGCCTCGGCCGCGTCCGACGCGCGTGCCGCCGTCTTCCACAGGATGGACGCGCAGCCTTCGGGCGAGATGACGGAATAGATGGCGTACTGCAGCATCAGCGTCTGGTCGGCCACGCTGATGGCCAACGCCCCACCCGAGCCGCCTTCGCCGATGATGGTGGAGATGATGGGCACTTCGAGCTGCGCCATCTCGAAGATGTTGCGGCCGATGGCTTCGGACTGCCCACGCTCCTCGGCGCCGATGCCCGGGTAGGCGCCCGGCGTATCGACGAAGGTGAACACCGGCATGCCGAACTTCTCGGCCAGCTTCATCAGGCGCAGCGCCTTGCGATAGCCCTCGGGCCGCGACATGCCGAAGTTGCGCGCGGCGCGCTCCTTGGTGTCACGCCCCTTCTGGTGGCCGATGACCATGCAGGCCTGGCCGTTGAAGCGTGCGAGCCCGCCGACGATGGACTGGTCGTCCGCGAAGTGGCGGTCGCCGTGCAGCTCCTGGAAGTCGGTGAAGATTTCGCTGACGTAGTCCAGCGTGTAGGGCCGCTGCGGGTGGCGCGCGATGAGCGTGACCTGCCATGGCGTCAGGCTGGAATAAAGGTCTTTGGTGAGTTGCAGGCTTTTCTTGCTCAGCCGGTCGATCTCTTCGGAGATGTCGACCGCCGATTCGCTCTGCACGTAACGCAATTCTTCGATCTTGGTTTCGAGTTCCGCGACCGGTGTTTCGAATTCAAGGAAATGGCGTTTGTTCATGCGTGTTGTTCCTTGGCACTAGCCCCAACTTCTCTTGTTCGGCCAGCCCGTCTGGCGCGGGCGGACTAGTAGTCTACCGGCATCGGGTCCAGGCTTCGCCAGATGTACCAGGTGGCGACCGAACGGTACGGCGCCCAGGCATCGCCCACCTCGCGGGCCTCGGCGCGCGACACCGGTTCGCCGCTGAAGTAGTTGACGCTGATGCCCTTGATGAGGCCGAGGTCGTCCAGCGGCAGCACGTTCGGGCGCATCAGGTGGAAGATGAGGAACATCTCCGCCGTCCAGCGGCCAATGCCGCGGATGGCAACGAGCTCCTCGATGATGGCTTCGTCGTCCATCTCGCGCCACAAGGGCACGTGCACTGCACCGGATTCGAAATGCGCCGCGAGGTCAGCAAGGTACTCGACCTTGCGTGCCGACAATCCGGCCGCGCGCATGTCAGCCACGTCGAGCGCGAGCACTGACGAGGGATGGATGCGCGTCGGCTCGCCCGGCGTGAGCGCGGCGAAGCGGTCCCAAACGGATTGCGCGGCCTTCACCGAGATCTGCTGGCCGACGATGGACCGCGCGAGCGTGGTGAACGCGTCGCCGCGGCTTTGCAGCCGGCCTTCGCCGAGTTGAGGGATCAGCTTGCGCATGACCCGGTCGCGCTTGGACAGATGCTTGCACGCCTCGTCCCAGTACGCAGGCGTGACCTCGACACCATCGATGCGGGAAGCACTCATCGGCGGTTCAGGCCTTCACCCAGGTGGTGCCTTGCGCCGAGTCTTTCAGCTCGATGCCTTCGGCCAACAGATCCTTGCGGATCTGGTCGGCACGCGCGAAATCGCGCGACTTCTTGGCGGCTGCGCGTTCGGCGATCAACTGCTCGATGCGCGATTCATCCACGCCACTGCCGCCTTGCAGGTAGTTGCGAGGCGGCTGCTGCAGCAGGCCGAGCGTGGCACCCAATGCCTTGAGCAGGCCGGCCGTGGCCGACGAGCGCGTGCGATTGACCTCGCCCGCCAAGTCAAAGAGCACCGCCACTGCGCCGGGCGTGTTGAAGTCATCGTTCATCGAGTCGCGGAAAGCCTTGGCCTGCGGCTGGGCCCAATCGATGGTGACATCGTCGGGCGCCACGGCATCGAGCGCCGTGTACAGACGCGTGAGCGCATTGCGCGCATCGTCCAGGCTCGCGTCGCTGAAGTTGAACGGGCTGCGGTAGTGGGTGCGCAACATGAAGAAGCGGATGGTCTCACCGTCGTAGCTCTTCATCACGTCGCGGATCGTGAAGAAGTTGCCCAGCGACTTCGACATCTTCACGTTGTCGACGTTGAGGAAGCCGTTGTGCAGCCAGTAGTTCGCGTACGGCTTGCCGCTTGCGCCCTCGCTTTGCGCGATCTCGTTCTCGTGATGCGGGAACTGCAGGTCCATGCCGCCGCCGTGGATGTCGAAGTGCTCGCCGAGGATGGCGCAACTCATCGCAGAGCATTCGATGTGCCAACCAGGGCGGCCGCGGCCGAACTCGCTGTCCCACTTCGCATCGTCGGGTTCGGTGTCCTTCGCGCGCTTCCAGAGCACGAAATCGAGGGGATCTTCCTTGTCCTCGAGAACGGCCACGCGCTCGCCGGCGCGCAGCTGGTCGAGCGACTTCCCGGAAAGTTTTCCGTAGCCTGGAAATTTGCGCACCGAGTAGTTCACGTCGCCGCTTGGGGCGCGATAGGCGAGGCCCCTCTTCTCGAGCGTGTCGATCATCGACAGCATCTGCGGCACGTACTCGGTGGCGCGTGGCTCATGGTCGGGACGCGAGATGCCGAGTGCCGCGAAGTCCTCGCTCATGGCCTGCGCCATCTCGGTCGTGAGCTGGCGGATGGGCATGTTGCGCTCGAGCGCGCGCTTGATGATCTTGTCGTCGATGTCGGTGATGTTGCGCACGTAGGTGACGCGATAGCCCAGCACCTTGAGCCAGCGGTAGACCGTGTCGAAGGCGAGCTGCGAACGCGCGTGGCCCACATGGCACAGGTCGTAGATGGTGATGCCGCACACGTACATGCGGACATGGTCGGGCTCGATGGGTTGGAAGGGCTCTGTCTCTTTGGACAGCGTGTTGAATATGCGGAGGGTCATCGCTTCGTCGGCCCGTCGGTTTTCCCGGTGGCGCGTTGGGGCTTGCACGCGAGGAGGACGAGGTGCCTGCTCTACAATCAAATCAGTATAGCGGGGCCGCCTGAACGCGGAAGGCCCTAGGTTCGCGGCCAACCCAAGCCCCATGCCCTCACCCACTCATCGCCTGCTCGGCATTGCCGTCGTCCTGTGCTTCGCGCTGGCATCATCCGCCCGCGCGGCCGACGACGCGAGCGAGATCAACCGGCTGTTCGCGGCAGGCCAGTCCGGCGAGGCTTTCGCCAAGCTGGACACGCTCATTGCCGCCAAGCCACGAGACCCGGCCTGGCGCTTCCAGAAGGGCGTGCTGCTTGCCGAGTCGCGCCGCAGCGACGAGGCGGCCGCCGTCTTCACGCAGCTCACCGTCGACTACCCCGACATTCCGGAGCCCTACAACAACCTCGCCGTCATCCAGGCCGCTCAGGGCGACTACGAGCGCGCCCGCGCCTCGCTCGACGCGGCCATTCGCGCCAAGCCCGACTATGCCGTGGCGCACCTGAACCTCGGCGACGTGCACGCACAGCTCGCGCGCAACGAGTACCTGCGCGTGCAGCAGCTGGACCCGTCGAACACCACCATTGCGGCCAAGCTCGCACTCATCCGTGAGCTGGTCAAGCCGGTCGCGTCGGCCGCACCCGCCGCCAGCGCCGCGCGCAAATAGATCCGATCGAGCGCAAGATCGCGTTCGCTATTTCAACGCCCAGCACAAAAGGAGTTCATCCCCACCATGGCCATCGCATTCCTCCGCTCGTGCCTGCCGGCTGCCGCTGCCGCCGCCGTGCTGATGAGCACTGCACCGCTGGCGCTCGCACAGAAGGTCACACTCGACACGACCATGGGCCGGATCGTGCTCGAGCTCGATGCGGCCAAGGCGCCGAAGTCGGTCGACAACTTCGTGAAGTACGTCAAGGCCGGCCAGTACGACGGCACCGTCTTCCATCGCGTCATCCCGAACTTCATGGTCCAGGGTGGCGGCATGACGCCCGACCTGAAGGAAAAGCCCACACGTGCGCCCATTCCACTTGAGTCGCACAACGGCCTCAACAACGTGCGCGGCACCGTCGCCATGGCGCGCACCGCGGACCCGAATTCCGCCACCTCGCAGTTCTTCATCAACGTGAAGGACAACGATTTCCTCAACGCCGCCAACTCGCGCGACGGCAATGGCTACGCCGTCTTCGGCAAGGTGGTCTCGGGCATGGACGTGGTGGAGAAGATCCGCACCGTGCCCACCCACACCGTGGGCCCCTACGACGACGTCCCCGCCAAGCCCGTGATCATCAACAAGGCCACTGTCCAGGAGTAACGCCATGAGCAAGCAAGTCGATCTGCAAACGAACAAGGGCACGATCCGCATCGAGCTCGACGAATCCAAGGCGCCCGAGTCGGCGAAGAACTTCCTGGCCTACGTGCAAAAGGGCCACTACGACGGCACGGTGTTCCACCGTGTCATCAAGGGCTTCATGGTCCAGGGTGGCGGCTTCGAGGCGGGCATGAAGCAAAAGCCCACCGACGCACCCATCCAGAACGAAGCCTCCAACGGCCTGAAGAACGACAAGTACACGCTCGCGATGGCGCGCACCTCCGACCCGCATTCGGCCACGGCGCAGTTCTTCATCAACGCGGCGAAGAACGACTTCCTGAACTTCAAGTCCGAGAGCTCCAGCGGCTGGGGCTATGCCGTCTTCGGCAAGGTGGTGTCGGGCCAGGACGTGGTCGACGCCATCGAAGGCGTGAAGACCGGCCGCAAGGGCTTCCACGACGACGTGCCGCTGGAAGACGTGGTGATCGAGAAAGCGACCGTCGTCGGCTGACGCGGGTCGCATCGATGGCTGCGCCCGCTTCGCCCTTGCCCGAATTCACCGAATTCGTGGTGCCGGCATCGTGGCGCAGCATCGATTTCCTGAGCGATCTTCATCTCGGTGAGGACACGCCACGCACCTTCGACGCGCTCGCCACGCACCTGCGCTGCACGCCGGCCGATGCGGTCTTCATTCTGGGCGACCTCTTCGAAGTCTGGGTGGGCGACGACGCACGCCACGAAGGCTTCGAGGCGACGTGCGCGGCGATGCTCTCGCAGGCCAGCGGGCGCCGCTTTCTCGGCTTCATGGCCGGAAATCGCGATTTCCTCGTCGGCCACGAGATGCTCGCCCACTGCGGCGTCATGCAACTCGCCGATCCGACAGTGCTCGTGGGCTTCGACGATCGGCTTCTCCTCTCGCATGGTGATGCGCTGTGCCTGGCCGACCTGCCCTACCAGCAGTTCCGCGCGCAAGTGCGCAGCGGCGGCTGGCAGCACCAGTTCCTGTCTCAACCGCTCGCCGTTCGCCGCGAGATTGCGCGTGCGCTGCGCTCGCAGAGCGAGGAGCGCAAGCGTTCGCAGCGGCCCGAGGAATGGGTCGACCTGGACCCTGCGGCGACCCTGCAGTGGATGCATGCGGCCAGGACGACGAACTTCGTGCATGGCCACACCCACCAGCCGGCACGCCATCAGATGGGCAACGGACTGGCGCGCCATGTACTGAGCGATTGGGATTTCGACCACACCCGCACACCGCGCGCCGACGTGCTGCGCTGGTCGCGTGACGGCCTCGCGCGCGTCGCACCCGCGACGGGCTGCTGATGGTGATCAGCCGACTATTCGGCGGCTTGCGCCGCCTGAGAGACGAACGTACGCTGCGGCGCCGGGCGATTCCCGACGCCCTGTGGGCCCTGACGATCGCACGATTCCCCTTCCTCGCGCGGCGAAGCGAAGACGACATTGCGTCGCTGCGTGAGCTGGCCACCCTGTTCCTTGCGCAAAAGGAATTCCACGGCGCCCAAGGCATGGAGATCACCGACGAGATCGCCGTGGCCATCGCCGCGCAGGCCTGCCTGCCGATCCTGCGGCTCGGCCTGGCGCACTACGACGCCTTCATAGGCATCGTCGTGCATCCGGATGAAGTCGTCGCTCGGCGCGAGGTGATGGATGAGGACGGCATCGTCCACCACTACGACGAGACGCTCGCCGGCGAGGCGATGGAAGGCGGCCCGGTGATGCTGTCGTGGCACGACGTGGCCATGGCCGGCGAATCGGCCGAATGGGGCTACAACGTCGTCATCCACGAGTTCGCACATGTGCTGGACATGGGCGACGGCGTGGCCGATGGCATCCCGCCGCTGCCCGACCGCGCGGCGCGCGAGGCGTGGGCCGAGGTGATCGACGCCGAGTACAGCGCCTTTTGCAACGAGGTGGATGCGGGCTACGAGACCTTGCTCGACCCCTATGGTGCCGAAGGCGTGGACGAGTTCTTCGCGGTGGCGTCGGAGGTGTTCTTCGTCGCGCCCGACGAATTCAAGGCACACCATCCATCGCTGTACCAACTGTTCGCGGGCTACTACCGGCAGGCACCGTAGCGGCCGGTCACTGCGGCCTCAAGAAAAACGCCCCGCGGTTGCGGGGCGTTTTCATTCGCGTGAGCGAAGAAGGATCAGCGCACGACCTTCATCTCTTCGCGCTTTTCACCCTTGTAGGTGTAGAGCGTCAGGGCGCCGTTCTTGATGTCGCCCTTCTCGTCGAAGGTGATGTCGCCGGTCACGCCATGGAAGTCCTTGGTCTTGGCCAGCACGGGCAGGTAGACCTTCGGATCGGAAGAGCCTGCCTTGACCATGGCCGCCACCATCACGTTGACGGCGTCGTACACGTAGGGGGCGTAGATCTGCACGTCAGCGCCGAACTTCTTCTTGAAGTCGACCTTGAACTTCTCCATGCCCGCCTTCTGCTTGCCTTCCACGCCACCGGCTTCGGCGCAGATCACCTGGCCGTCGGCCATGGCGCCAGCAGCCAGCTTGGGCAGCTCGCCCGAGCACACGCCGTCGCCGCCCATGAACTTGGCGTTGATGCCCAGCTGCTTCATCTGGCGGATCATCGGGCCGGCCACCGCGTCCATGCCGCCGTAGAACACGACGTCAGGCTTCTTGGACTTGACGGCAGTCAAGATGGCGGTGAAGTCCGTGGCCTTGTCGGTGGTGAACTGGCGCTCGGCGATGGTGCCGCCCGACGCCTTCACCGCCTTCTCGAACTCCTCGGCCACGCCCTGGCCATAGGCCGTGCGGTCGTCGATCACGGCGATCGACTTGCCGTGCAGTTCGTTCACTGCGTAGCGGCCCAGCGTGCCGCCCAGGTGCACGTCGTCAGCCACGACGCGGAAGGTCGTCTTGTAGCCGTTGCGGGTGAACTTGGGGTTCGTGGCAGAAGGCGAGATCTGCGGAATGCCGGCGTCGGAGTAGACCTTGGAAGCCGGAATGGAGGTGCCCGAGTTCAGGTGGCCGATCACGCCCTGGACCTTGGAGTCCACGAGCTTTTGTGCCACGGCCGTGCCCTGCTTCGGGTCGCCGGCATCGTCTTCAGCCAGCAGCTCGAGCTTGACCTTCTTGCCGCCGATGGTCACGCCCTTGGCGTTCAGCTCGTCGATGGCCATGCGTGCGCCCATCTCGTTGTCCTTGCCCAGGTGGGCGATGCCGCCGCTGGTGGGGCCAACGTGGCCGATCTTGACGACCTCTTGCGCGTACACCGTGGTGCCCAGCGTGATCAACGCCGCGCCGACGATCGCGTTCAACTTGATTTGCATGCAAAACCTCCGAATAGGAATGAGGAGTGAGAGCGTTGAGAACTCAACGGGCGCCACCATACCCCAATTGAAACTGTTGCCACTACCGGGAATCCTCGGGTCGCCACACGCTGTTTGACGAGCGGTATGACGAGTGGTCTAGGGGTTTCAATGGAGGCGCTATGGGTCGATGAGATCAGGACGGCGCCGGGTCTCGGTCACCATCTGTCGCTCCCAACGGTCGAACTAGCGAGTGCGATGACGGGACAACTCTTGAGCCACCGCCCGCTGCACCACATCTCGCAAGGTCGATGCCAACTCCGCTCGCACCTCGCGCACCAGTGCATCGGTGAGCCGCGTGAGGGCCGGCGACAGCGCCTCGCGCACGCGAGATTCGAGCATCAGGTCCAGCTGGCGCTGCATGTCGGCGAGCACACGGGCGACGAGCTGGTCTTCCGACGGCTCCGGCGCATAGGCAGCCCTGCTGGCCGCGAGGCGCGCGCCGACCGATTCCGCCGGTGACGCCACGCCCGGGCCGTCCGGAACGCTGACCACCTCGGTGAGCTTGGGGACCTGCCCCGAAGGAATGCCCACGATGCGCTCTCCTGTCGTCATGACGCCCCCACGTCGAACCGTTGCAAATCGTAGCCCCTTCCGGCGTAGTGTTTCCACCGAGCTCGCGCTGTTTCGCGTTCTTCGGCGTCGGTGGACACGATCTCGATCAGGCGCGAGAAGCTCTCGAAGCCAGCCGCCGGCTCTTCGCCCAGGTGCACCAGCACGGGGTGATGCGCGGCCTGCTGCGCACGCTCGACGAGCCAGATCGGAGTGCGCTCGAGGCGAGAGGGCACGGCTTGGCCCTCGCGCAGGACGACGTGCGGAATGAATTCCTGCGGATCGAAAGTCCACAGGGTGCGGTCCAGCCGGGTCAGCGTCGCCGCCGGCGCGCTGACCGCCACCCCAGACGCCCCGCTGCGCAACGCCTTGCGCAGCAGCCGGCAGGCGTACAGCAGCCGGTCAGGGACGTTGAAGTGGAACTGGACCTCGGTCATGCAGCCACCGGGCGTCGTGGGCCGCCGGTCAGGCCGCTTGCGCCAGCACGAAGTGCGTCAGCAGCCCTACCGGGCGGCCCGTCGCACCCTTGGCCGCGCCTGACTTCCAGGCCGTGCCGGCGATGTCCAGGTGCGCCCAACGGTACTTGGCGGTGAAGCGCTGCAGGAACTTCGCCGCCGTGATGGCGCCGCCCGCGCGCGAGCCGACGTTGGCCATGTCGGCGAAGTTGCTCTTGAGCGCCTCGTCGTACTCCTCGTCCAGCGGCAGGCGCCACAGCGGGTCGATGGCGTTCTTGCTGGCGGCGAGCAGCTGGTCGGCCAGGGCGTCGTCGGGGCTGAAGAGGCCGGAGTTGTGATTGCCGAGTGCGATCACGCAGGCACCGGTGAGCGTGGCGACGTCGACCACGCAGGCCGGGTTCAGGCGCTCGGCGTAGGTGAGCGCATCGCACAGGATGAGCCGGCCCTCGGCGTCGGTGTTCAGGATCTCGATGGTCTGGCCGGACATGCTGGTCACCACGTCGCCCGGCTTCACCGCCGTGCTGCTGGGCATGTTCTCACAGGTGGGCACGATGACCACGAGGTTCACCTTGGGCTTGAGCTCGGCGATGGCCCGCAGGGTGCCGAGCACGCTCGCCGCGCCGCCCATGTCGTACTTCATCTCGTCCATCTCGGCCGCGGGCTTGATGGAGATGCCGCCGGTGTCGAAGGTGATGCCCTTGCCCACGAGCACCACCGGCGCCTGGCTCTTGGCCGCGCCATCGTAGCGGGCGACGATGAAGCGCGGCGGCTCGGCCGAGCCCTGCGCCACGGCAAGGAAGGAGCCCATGCCCAGCTTCTCGATCTGCTTGCGGTCCAGAACGTCGACCTTCAGGCCGTGTGCCTTGCCCAGGCCCTTCGCCTGTTCGCCGAGGTAGGTGGGCGTGCAGCGGTTGCCCGGGAGGTTGGCCAGCGACTTGGCGAAGGTCACACCTTCTGCAATGGCCGCGCCACGCACGAGGCCGCGCTGGATGTCCTTCGCCTCGGCCTTGCCGCACACGAGCGTCACCTTGGCAAGCGCCGGTGCGGGCTGCGCACTGGGCTTGGTCTCGCGGTACTGGTAGGCGGCATCGGCGGCGGCCAGGGCCACGGCCTCGGCATGCTGCTCGGTCACGGTGCCGCTGGCGAGCACGACGGCGGCGTGCTTGGCGCCCAGCGTCTTGAGGGCGGAAAGGCCGCTGGCCACCGCGTTCTTGAAAGCCTTGACGGTCGTGCCGCCGGCCGCGGCAACCACGAGCCGTTGCGCCTTGAGCCCGGCCGGTTTCTGCACGTACAGCGTGCGCCCTGCCTTGAACTGGAAGTCGCCGAGCGCCACCGCGTCCTTCACATGCGTGGCGATTGCCCCGTCGAGAGAGGGGTCGAGGCTGTCGCCGTGGGTAACGACGATGAGCGCATCGGCCGCCACGCCAGCAAGTGCGCTGGGCGAGGCGATAAGGTGTCGGAAGTCCATAATGCGGCCCGAATTAGACAAGCCGAAGATGTTATTCGATTCCACTCTGAGAAGAGACCTCTCCCGCAGCTTCGGTGCGACGCTCGTCGTGATCCTCACGATCGTCATCACCATGATGCTGATACGCACGCTCGGCCTTGCCGCGCTGGGCCGCGTGTCGCCGCAAGACGTGGCGCTGCTGCTGGGCTACGAGGCCTTGAAGCAGCTGCCCACGATGCTCGCGCTGTCGATGTTCGTGTCGGTGGTGGCCACGCTCGGCCGCATGTACCGCGAGAGCGAGATGTCGATCTGGTTCGCAAGCGGCGTGAGCCTCACGCGATTCGTGCGGCCGGTGTTGCGCACGAGCTGGCCGGTGCTGATCGTCGTGTTGCTGCTCGCGCTCTTCGTGTGGCCGTGGGTCAACCAGAAGAGCGTCGAGCTGCGCGACCGCTTCGAGCGCCGCTCGGACCTCTCTCGCGTGGCGCCGGGGCAGTTCCAGTCGTCGAGCGACGGCAAGCGGGTGTTCTTCATCGAACGCGACCCGAGCGATGAGCGCACCGGGCGCAACGTGTTCATCCTTTCGCAACTCGGCGAGGTCGAGTCGGTCACCACCGCCAAGTCGGGGCGCATCGTGCTTGAGAACGACGAGCGTTTCCTCACGCTCGACCGCGGCCAGCGCAACGAGCAGAACATGAAGACGCACGAGAAGACGCTCTCGCGCTTCGAGGGCTACAAGGTGCAGGCCGGCGACCGCGTGCTCGCAAGCACCGACGAGCTGCCGCCCAAGGCGCGGCCCACGGCGGAGCTGTTGATGACGCCCAAGGCGCCGTTCCAGGGCGAGCTGGTGTGGCGGCTGGGGCTGATCCTTGGCGGCGCGAACCTGCTGCTGCTGGCCATCGGGCTTGCGGAAACCAACCCTCGCCGTGCGAGCAACTGGAACCTGTTGTTCGCGCTGCTCGCCTTCGTCATCTACTACAACGTCATCAACCTCACGCAGGCCTGGGTGGCGAGCGGCAAGGTCAGCATGGGTGCGGCGCTCGTCACGGCCCACGGCGGAGCCTTTGTGCTGGCGATGGCGCTCATCTGGTGGCGGGAGCACGGCAACAGCCGCGGCATGCGCCTGCACGACCGGCACATGGCGATGAAGGCAGCCAAGGCGCAGAAGAAGGCGAAGGCCGCCGCAGGGGCTGGCGCATGAAGACCGTCCGCCGCCTCTTTTATGTCGACATCGTCTCGTCGGTGGCCTTCGTGGCGCTGGCCTTCCTGTCGCTGTTCTTCTTCATCGATTTCGTCGACGAGCTCGCCGATGCCGGCAAGCGCGGCTACACCGCCTTGCATGCGGCGCTGTACAGCGCCCTGGAGTTGCCTGGGCACGTCTACGAGCTCATGCCCATCGCCGTGCTGATCGGCACCATCTACGCGCTGTCGCGGCTCGCGCAATCGTCGGAGTTCACCATCCTGCGCACTGGTGGTTTGGGGCCCGGCCGCGCCTTGAACCTGCTCACGAGCCTCGGCCTGGCCTTCGCCGTGCTCACCTTCCTGGTCGGTGACTACCTCGCGCCCTTCGCCGAACAGCAGGCCGCGCACCTGCAGGCGAACTTCAAGGGCGGCCTCAAGCTGGGTCGCACCGGCGCATGGCTCAAGGATAGGCAGACCACCGACAAGGGTGAGCGCAGCTACTCCATCAATGTGGGCAGCGCCACCTCCAGCGGCAAGCTGCAGGACATCCGCATCTTCGAGTTCGATGCGAGCGGGCGCTTGCTCGAACGCATCGCGGCGGCGGCAGGCGAAGTCGACAAGAGCGCCCGCTGGACGCTGACGGACGTGACCATCACGCAGTGGGACGACCCGGGCGCTGAGCGACTGCCGCAAGCCTCGGAGCAGAAGCTGCCCGCACTGGTATGGAACGGCAGCCTCTCGGCCAACGTGGTGGCCGCGGCGGTGCTGCCGCTGTCCACCATGTCCACGGTGGAGCTGTCGCGCTACATCAACCACCTCGCCGACAACGAGCAGGCCGCGCAGCAGTACGAGATCCAGTTCTGGAAGCGCGCGCTCTACCCCTTCGCCTGCCTGGTGATGGTGGGCCTGGCCCTGCCCTTCGCGTACCTGCATGCGCGCGGCGGCGGCGTGAGCCTGAAGGTGTTCGGCGGCATCATGCTGGGCATCAGCTTCGTGCTGCTCAACAACGTGGCCGGCCACCTGGGCATGCTGCGCAACTGGACGCCCTGGGTCGTGGCCGCCACGCCGAGTCTCATCTACCTCTTCCTATCGCTGGGCGCCTTTGCCTGGCTGGTGCGCTACCGGTGACGCCGCGATGAAGAAAGGCCTGCTGCTCTTCGCCCACGGCGCGCGCGATTCGCGCTGGGCGATTCCTTTCGAAGACATCGCCAAGCGCGTGCGGCAGGCGGCACCGCAGGTGCCGGTGCGCCTGAGCTTCCTGGAGTTCATGCAGCCGGGCCTCGTCGAAGGCGGGCATGCGCTGGCACTGGAAGGCTGCGAGCATGTAGATGTGGTGCCCTTGTTCCTCGGCGCCGGTGGCCACGTGCGCAAGGACATTCCGCAGTTGTTGGCGGAGCTGGAGGCGACGCACCCGCACGTGCGCTTCGAACTGCGACCAGCCATTGGCGAGATGGAGCCAGTGATTCACGCCATGGCGCAGGCGTCGCTGGCCTGGCTTGCTCACTCCTGATCGAACCGCTCTCGGCTTCTGGTGCGGCTCACAGTCGCAGGCGAATGACACCACCAAACGGATGCATGCGCAGCCGGTCTCGCCGGCCCTTGAAGAACATCTCGTTGAGGCCACGGTGGTCGATGATGTCCACGCTTGTCCAGCCCATGGCCTTCGCCTCCTGCGCCACCTCTTGCGGATCGAGAAACCCGATCCACGGCTCGCCCTGGTCCGCGAATCGCCTGGACACCATGCGCACCGCAAGCCGCCGCAGCAGCGCGTGCCGTGGCTGTCGCAAGGCGTAGTCGATGACCAGGCTGCTGCCCTTGGCCGCGCGCTCGGCGATGCGCCTGAGCGTGTCGAGCGTCGTCTGCGGCGCGAGGTACACCGTCACGCCCACCCACGAGAAGGCCGTGGGCACGTCGGGTCGCCAGCCAGCGGACTCCAACCGGTCGAAGAGGCGCTGCTTCTCGAAATCGATCTCCACATACCGCACCGACGATGGCTCGGGAATGCGCGCAGCCTGCAGCATCTGACGCTTCCACGTCTGCGTGGCCGGGTGGTCCACCTCGAACACCGCGAGCGAGCCCGATGGATACGGGTTGCGGTACGCGAACGTGTCGAGCCCCGCGCCCAGCACCACGTATTGCCGAACGCCGCGCGAGGCAACGCCTTCGCGCAGTTCATCCTCGGCGATGCGCGCCCGCGCGACGATGCTCACGCGAAAGCTGCGGATGCTGAAGCCATCCGTGCGCCGACCATCGCGCAGCAGCCGTTCGGCCGCCTGTTCGCCGACGATGCGCAGCGCGAGCGGGTCCTCGAAGACGAGCGGCGCGTCGACCACCTGGTGCCGAGCCCGCGAATACGCCGCGCCGTACGCGGTGGCGCTGGGTTTGCCTGCCTGCATGCTTGTTGTTCTCCTGCGCGCGCATGGTGCCCGCTCTCGTCATGCAACGCCAGTGACCTCGACCCCGCGTGACCAACGCAGCGATGGAATAATCGGCGGCATCCAAAGACAGCAAGGGAATATGAACCTCCATCAGTTCCGCTTCGTCCAGGAGGCTGTGAGGCAGAACCTCAACCTCACCGAAACCGCCAAGGCGCTGTTCACCAGCCAACCGGGCATCTCCAAAGCCATCCTCGAACTCGAGGGCGAACTCGGCGTGGACATCTTCGCGCGGCACGGCAAGCGGTTGCGCCGCGTCACAGAACCCGGGCAGCAGGTGCTGCGCAGCATCGAGATCATCATGCGCGAGGTCAACAACCTCAAGCGCATCGGCGACGAGTTCTCCAAGCAGGACGCGGGCACGCTGTCCATCGCCACCACGCATTCGCAGGCGCGCTACTTCCTGCCCGAGCCGATCGCTCAACTTCGAAAGAAGTTTCCCAAGGTCAACATCAGCCTGCACCAGGGCGCGCCAAAGCAGGTGGCGCAGATGGTGATCGAGGAAGTGGCCGACATCGGCATCGCGACCGAATCGCTCGCCGAGTTCGACGAGCTCGTCACCCTGCCCTGCTACGAATGGCAGCATGCGGTGGTGATGCCCGCCGGCCACCCGCTCATGCAGGTCGAGCGCATCTCGCTGGAAGACCTGGCCATCGAGCCGCTCGTGTCCTACCACCCGTCGTACAGCGGTCGATCGCGCGTGGACCAGGCCTTCGCGGCACGCCGGCTCAAGCCCAACATCGTGCTGGAGGCGATCGATGCCGACGTCATCAAGACCTATGTGCGCCTGGGCCTGGGCGTCGGCATCCTCGCCGAGACCGCCGTGCGCGACGACCCACCGGGCGAGCTCGTTTGGCGGCCGGTGGGCCACCTCTTCGGGCAGAACGTCACGCGCGTCGCCTTCAAGCGCGGCGCCTACCTGCGCAACTTCGTCTACGCCTTCGCCGAGATGCTGTCCGACCGCCTGAGCCGCGCCCTCATCGCGCGCGCCATGGGCAGCGACGGCAACGACTACCAGCTGTGAGCCCACGCATGAACGACCGCATGAATCTCCGCACGCCGCCCATCGAAAGCCGCCTGCCGGCCGTCGGCACCACCATCTTCACCGTGATGTCTGCGCTCGCGCAGGAGCATGGCGCGGTCAACCTCGGCCAGGGCTTTCCGGATTTCGATTGCGACCCGGCGCTCATCACCGCAGTGGACGATGCGATGCGTCGCGGCTTCAACCAGTACCCGCCGATGACCGGCGTGCCAGCCTTGCGCGAGGCTGTCGCGCAGAAGATGCAGACGCTCTACGGCCACCGCTACGACGCGGGCAGCGAGATCACCATCACCGCGGGCGCAACGCAAGCCATCCTCACGAGCATCCTCGCCATCGTGCACCCGGGCGACGAAGTGATCGTGCTGGACCCGTGCTACGACAGCTACGAGCCGAACATCGTGCTCGCGGGTGGGCGTGCCGTGCACGTGCCGCTCACGCCTGGCACCTTCAGGCCTGATTTCGAGCGCATCGCCGCGGCGCTGACGCCGCGCACACGAGCCATCATCGTCAACACGCCGCACAACCCGAGCGCGACCGTCTGGTCCGCCGAGGACATGCAGCGTCTGGCCGACCTGCTGCGCCCGACCGACGTGTTCGTGATCGCCGACGAGGTCTATGAACACATGGTGTACGACGGCCAGCAGCACCAGAGCGTGGCCCGTTTCCCCGAACTCGCGGCGCGCAGCTTCATCGTGTCCAGCTTCGGCAAGACCTACCACGTCACCGGGTGGAAGGTCGGCTACGTGGCCGCGCCGGCATCGCTGATGGCGGAGTTCCGCAAGGTGCACCAGTTCAACGTCTTCACCGTCAACACGCCGGTGCAGCACGGCATCGCGGCGTACATGTTGAACCCGGCGCCCTACCTCGAACTCGCCGCGTTCTACCAGCGCAAGCGCGACTTCTTTCGCGCGGGCCTCGCCAAGACCCGCTTCAAGGTCCTGCCGAGCGAAGGCAGCTACTTCCAGTGCGTGGACTACGCGAGCATCAGCGACGAGACCGAAGAGTCCTTCTGCCGCCGCCTGACAAAAGACATGGGCGTCGCCGCGATCCCGTTGTCAGCCTTCTACCCCGACCGCTTCGAGCAGCACATCGTGCGCTTCTGCTTCGCCAAGAAAGACGAAACACTCACCACGGCACTAGACCGCCTGACCCGCCTCTGACACCGAACAAGCGAGCGCAGCGAAGCCCCCCTCAAGCCACGCCCGCGGATCCGGCTCCGCCGGTCCGCCAGGCGGCGCCCCTCGGGGGCAGGAGCGCCAGCGACTGGGGGGCCCAAGTTATCGACTGGGGGGCCCAATGTCTATTTCGATGTCCGCCTTGGGCATCCAGTCCTCCGGCGGCCGCGTGACCTCGTAATGCATGATCGGCGGCTCCTCGTGCTCCTTGCCGAGCGGCAGCAGCAGGTCGACGCCGTCAGGGTTGGTCACGTGCTCGAGCACGTCGCGCGCAACGGCGTAGAGCAACAGCAGTTCCTCGTAGGCCGGCAGTTCGAAGACTTCGGTTGAGGCATCGCGTCGGTACAAGAGCGACTGCAGCAGCGCCACCACGTTCGACGGCGTGTTCCAGGCCGCCGTCACGCGCTTGAACTCCGGCTCGTAGCTCTCCAGCGTGCGTGTTTGCCGGCCGTAACTGTCCCATGCCGGCGCGAAGGAATTGAAGCGGCGGTTGAAGCGCTCGCGCATGCGTTCGTAGGCGTCGCCGTCGCTGCGGCTGTGGAAGATGCCCAGGAGCTTCAGGTAGGGCATGGGGCTCGTGCCGCCGCTGCTGCGCACATGCCCCATGAGCAGGTCGATGGCCTGGTCTTCCTCGCCGAGCGCGATGAAGAAATCGGCCTGCTGCTCGAGGTCGATCAGCTCTTCGGCGCTCAGCTCGCGCCGTGCGCGCGGTGCCGGGAGGGTCGGCTGGTTGACCGCGTCGGCCGGCGGCTCCGTCAGCACGCGCATCGAGGTCATCGTCGCTTCGTTGAGCGGAGGCATGACGCCTTGAGGCACCGTGCGCTGCATCGACGTTGGCACTTCGGGCGGAGGCGCCAGGTCCTCCTTCAGGGCACGCGCCTCATCGACCCAGCGCCGCTGGTTCTGCGCGCGTGAGAGGCGGAACACCAACACAGCCACCGTGATCAACAAGGCGGCAATGATCGTCATGAGGCCGTAGATCGCGGGGTCGGTGCGGCGCGCCTGCTCGGCTTCGCGCAGCTTGGCCTGCATGGCGGCCAGTTCCTGTTGCGTCGCTTGGGCTTCCTGCCGCTGCCGCTCGAAACGCTCTTCGAGGCCGAGCAGTTTTTCGCGATCGCGCTGCCGCTGTTCAGCGTCCGTCAACGGCCCCGGGGCCGCAAGTTCCGCCGACGATGCTGGTGCTGCCGCGCCGAGCGCGTTCGACGTGAAGCTCAGTGCCGAAGCGATGGCGATGGCGGCAAGGACAGCTCGCATTGAGATGGGTCGGTGGAGGCGTCGGCACTCTAGCATGTCGTTACATTCGCCGATCACCCTGCGGCACCTGCGTCGGCAGGCTGCGACGCACACAGCGTGACACAATTCGCGCCACCTTCGCTTGCGCGCCCTCGCGGGCCGACCACGCCCATGTCCTCTGAACTGAAGACCGAGCGGCACGGCAGCACGCTGGTGCTGACCTTGAGCGACCCCGCCACGCGCAACACCTTGTCCGAGCAGGCCCTGTCCGCCGGCGTCGAGGCGCTGAACGTGGCTGAATCCAACGACGAGATCCGCGCCGTGATCCTGCGCGGCGACGGCTCGAACTTCTGCGCGGGAGGCAACCTGCAAGGCCTCGCGCAGCGGCGACAGTCGGGTGCCGATGCACAGATGCGCATGCTCGATCAACTGCACCAGTTCGTCGAAGCGCTGAGCGTGTTTCCGAAGCCCGTCATCGCAGCCGTCGAGGGTGCCGCGGCCGGCGCAGGCTTCTCGCTGGCGGTCGCCTGCGACCTCATCGTTGCGGCCGAGGATGCGCGCTTCATCCTGTCGTACGCGAAGGTCGGCCTCACGCCCGACGGCGGCGCCACCTGGAACCTCGCCAACGCGGTGCCGCGGCAGTTGTTGCAGCAATGGGTGTGGCTCGGCGAGCCCGTGAGTGCTCGACAGTTGCACACGCTCGGCCTTGTCAACTGGGTGACTGACACCGGGCAGGCGCTGGCCGAAGCTCTGAAGGTCGGCGAGCGACTCGCGGGCATGGCGCCCAACGCGATCACCGGCGGCAAGGAACTGCTGCAGGCGGCGCTCACCGCCACCCGAACGCAGCAGCTCGAAGACGAGCGGAACCACTTCATTGAAAACCTCTTCCACGACAACGCCGGCGAAGGACTCCAGGCCTTCTTCGACAAGCGGGCACCCCGGTTCGGCTGAGGGTGTGAAGCGCCGCCGCATCTATCTGATGCGGCATGGCTCGGTCGATTACTTCCGCGCCGATGGTTCGCCGGTGCATCCTCATACGGTGCCATTGAACGCGGATGGCCGCACGCAAGCCGATGCGGCCGGCGCATTGTTCAAGCAATGCGGCGTGCGCTTCGACAAGGTCGTCGTGAGTGGCTTGAACCGCACGGTGGAGACGGCGCAGCGTGTGTTGGCTGCAGCGGGTCTTGATCTGCCTTTGGAGACCGAGCCTGCACTCGAAGAAATCCGTGGCGGCAAGCTCGCGGACATCCCGCCCGACGAAGTGGAAGCAGCATTCCTCGGTGCCTTCACCACGGGCCAGGAATCGCAACGCTTCCTCGGCGGCGAGTCGATCGGCGAGTTGCTTGACCGCGTGCTGCCGGCTTTCGAGAGCATCCTTGCGCGCGACGATTGGAAGAGTCTGCTGCTCGTGCTTCATGGCGGGGTGAATCGCGCACTGCTCGCCCGCGCCATGACCGGCTCGCGTGCCTTCTTCGGTCGCATGGAGCAGTTGCCGGCCTGCGTCAACATCATCGACCTCGGCAGTACGAGCGACCTGATCGTGCGCACCGTCAACCTCGCGCCGACACAGTGGCTGCATCAGCACGAGCACATGACGACGATGGAGAAGCTGCTCGCGCAGTACATGCGCCTTGATGCTCAGCTGCGGTAGCTCGTATCCACCCGGTCGAGCCGCCGCAGCAAGCCCGGCCATGCGAGCGCCCCTGCACCCACGCCATTCGTCGCCTGCTTCGCCTGCGCCTGCGCGCCTTCGATGATGCGCGGATCCACATGCACCAGCTCGCTGCCGCCCGCCATCGCGCGGATCTGGATGTTGCACACCGTCTCGAAGATGTACATGTTGAGCCACGCATCGGCCACCGTCGCACCGAGTGTGAGAAGGCCATGATTGCGAAGCATCAGGTAGGTCTTGTCACCCAGGTCCTTCACGAGGCGCGGCTTTTCGTCATCACGCAAGGCCACGCCTTCGTAGTCGTGATACGCGAGGCTGGACAACACGAAGATCGATTGCTGCGACAAGGCAAGCACGCCACCTTTTTGCGCCGCCACCGCGACGCCATTGAGCGTGTGCGTGTGCAGCACGCATTGCGCGTCGTGCCGCACCGAATGGATGGCGCTGTGGATGGTGAAGCCAGCCGGGTTCACGGGAAAGGGCGAGTCGTCGAGCTTGTTGCCCGCGGTGTCGATCTTCACCAGGCTCGACGCCGTGATCTCATCGAACATGAGGCCGTAGGGGTTGATGAGGAACTCGTTGTCCGAACCCGGCACGCGTGCCGTGATGTGGGTGAAGACGAGGTCGTCCCACTTGAACATGGCCACCAGCCGATAGGCCGCCGCGAGGTCCACCCGCGTCTTCCATTCGGCCTCGCTGACCTCACCTTTTCGGCTGCGAATTTCGAGTCCTTGCGTGCTCATGTTTGTCTCCGGTTGTCGCTCGTGGACAATAGGTCTCGCGAGTTCCATGATGCTGTCACGTCAGAGACAAAACATGAATACCCCCGTTCTTACAATGCCCGAGCGCAACAACATCGAAGCGGGCCCGTGGTTCTCAAAACTCTCACTGCCATTGCGCAACGCGATCATGTCGCGGGCCGTCGTGCGCAGGCTGGCCGATGGAGCATTGCTCACATCGCGAGGTCAGCCGGCCGAGGAATGGGTGGGCGTGGCCAAGGGTGCCGTGCGGGTGAGCTCGGTATCGCTGTCGGGCAAGCAGATCACGCTGACCTACGTCGAGCCGGGCCTTTGGTTCGGCGACATCGCGCTTTTCGACGGCATGCCGCGCACACACGATTCGAACGCGCACGGCCCGACCACGCTGCTCGTGGTGCGCAAGCCCGACTTCAAGGAGCTGCTGGCCCAGCACGTGGAGCTGTACGACGCGCTGCTGCGCTTGAACTGCCGGCGCCTGCGGCTGATGTTCGATGCGGTGGAAGACCTCAACACGCGGCCGCTCGGCTCGCGCCTGGCCAAGCAGATCCTGCTTCTCGCGCGCAGCTATGGCATACACGACGGCGAGGAGATTCGCATCGGATTGCAGCTGGCGCAGGAAGATCTGGCCCAGCTGCTCGGTGCCTCCAGGCAGCGCGTGAACCAGGAGCTCAAGGGCTTCGAGCGCGACGGCGCGGTGCGCATCGAGCCGACGCGGCTCGTGGTGCTGTCCAAGGAAAAGCTGCTGGCCATCGCTTCCAAACAATAGGTCTTGCACGGCGGGCGGGTGTCGCTGTTCAATGGCCGCGACACGATTGACCACTTCCCCCCGCCCCATGGACCAATACACCGGAACAAAACCCGTCGCCGAAGGCCATGCCTTCGACATCGGTGCACTTGAACGCTACCTCTCGGCCAACCTCGATGGCTTCAAGGGGCCGCTCGCTGTCGAGCAATTCAAGGGCGGCCAATCGAACCCGACCTACAAGCTCGTCACGCCGAGCGCGTCGTACGTGATGCGTGCCAAGCCCGGCCCCGCTGCCAAGCTGCTGCCCTCGGCCCACGCCATCGACCGCGAGTTCACGGTGATGCGCGCGCTGCACCCGACCGGCGTGCCGGTGCCGCGCATGTTCGTGCTGTGCGAAGACGAGAGCGTGATCGGCCGCGCCTTCTACGTCATGGAGTTCATGCAAGGCCGCGTGCTGTGGGATCAATCCCTGCCCGGCACCGACAACGCCGGCCGCGCCGCCATCTACGACGAGATGAATCGGGTGATGGCGGCTTTGCACAACGTGGACGTGAAGGCCGCGGGCCTGGAGAGCTACGGCAAGCCCGGCAACTACTTCGAACGCTCGATCGGCCGCTGGTCCAAGCAGTACGTGGCCTCCATCACCGAGCCCATCCTCGAGATGGACCGGCTGATGGAATGGCTGCCTGCGCACATCCCGGCAAGCGGACGCGACGAGGCGCAGGTGTCCGTCGTGCACGGCGACTACCGGCTGGACAACCTTGTCTTCCATCCCACCGAGCCGCGAGTCATCGCCATCCTCGACTGGGAGCTGTCGACCATCGGCCATCCGCTGGCCGACTTCAGCTATCACTGCATGTCCTGGCACATCCCCGCGAGCATGTCGCGCGGCATCGGCGGGCTGGACATCGCCGCGCTCGGCATCCCGAGCGAAAAGGAATACGTGCGCCGCTACTGCGAGCGCACCGGCCGCACCGACCCCGATGCGGTGATGGCCGATTGGCCGTTCTACATGGCCTACAACCTGTTCCGCATGGCGGGCATCCTGCAAGGCATTGCCAAGCGCGTGGTCGATGGCACCGCATCGAGCGCGCAGGCCAAGGTGGCCGCGGCCGGGGCACGACCCTTGGCCGAAATGGGCTGGAAGATCGCTCAGCGCAGCTGACCGATCCCACCCTTCAACGCCGAACCAACCGAATCACGACGGAGATCAGCATGGATTTCAGCTACTCGCCCAAGACCCAGGAACTGCAAGCCAAGGTGACGCGGTTCATGGAGGACAACGTCACCCCCAACGAGCAGCGCTACTGGGATGAGCTCGAAGCCAACACCAAGGCGGGCAAGCGCTGGTCGCCGCTGCCGCTCATCGAGGAGCTGAAGGTCAAGGCCCGCTCCCAGGGCTTGTGGAACCTCTTCCTGCCTGAGAGCGACTACGGCTACGGCCTCACGAACCAGGAGTACGCGCCGCTCGCGGAAATCATGGGCCGCACGCCCTGGGCGAGCGAGGCCTTCAACTGCTCGGCGCCGGACACGGGCAACATGGAAACCATCGTGCGCTACGGCACGGCCGAGCAGAAGAAGCAGTGGCTCGAGCCGTTGCTCGACGGCAAGATCCGCAGCGCCTTCGCAATGACCGAGCCCGACGTGGCTTCGTCGGACGCCACCAACATCGCCTCGCGCATCGTGCGCGACGGCAACGACTACGTCATCAACGGCCGCAAGTGGTGGACGTCGGGCGCCGGCGACCCGCGCTGCGCCGTGTTCATCTTCATGGGCAAGACCGACCCCGACGCGCCGCGCCATTCGCAGCAGTCGATGATCCTCGTGCCGGCCAACACGCCGGGGATCAAGATCGTGCGCCCGCTGTCCGTCTTCGGCTGGGACGACGCGCCGCACGGCCACATGGAGGTGCTGTTCGAGAACGTGCGGGTGCCCGCCACCAACATGCTGCTCGGCGAGGGCCGCGGCTTCGAGATCGCCCAAGGCCGCCTCGGGCCTGGGCGCATCCACCATTGCATGCGGTTGATCGGCCTGGCCGAACGCTCGCTGGAGCTGATGTGCAAGCGCGCCACCTCGCGCGTGGCCTTCGGCAAGCCCGTGTCGGCGCAGACGGTGACGCAGGAGCGCATCGCCGAAGCACGCTGCATGATCGACCAGGCTCGCCTGCTCACGCTCAAGGCGGCGTGGATGATGGACGTGGCCGGCAACAAGACCGCCAAGGCCGAGATCGCGATGATCAAGGTGGTGGCGCCCAACATGGCCTGCCAGGTGATCGACTGGGCGATGCAGGTGCATGGCGGCGGCGGCGTGTCGCAGGATTTCCCGCTCGCGCAGTTCTATTCGATCGCGCGAACGCTCCGGTTTGCCGATGGCCCGGATGAAGTCCACCGCAACGCGATCGCGAAGATGGAGATCGGAAAAATTTCGTGAGCCCCCCAGTCGCTGCGCTCCTGCCCCCAGGGGGCGCCACCCAGCGGACCGGCGAAGCCGGCTCCGCGGGCGTGGCTTGAAGAGGGTCTCGCTTCGCTCGCCCCTCCAGCCACCGCCGCTCAGCGCTTCGGCTCCTCCGGCATGATGTCCGTGTGCCACGCGGTGGACGCCGTCGTCGGCCATTCCTGATTCTGCGTGTCGGTCATCGAGCCTGCCGCTCGCAGCGCGCCGCCCGCCGCGGCCTGGAACAGCAGCACCGCCTGCTCCAGCGCGGCGGGTGACGGCTCTTCAAGCTGCAGCCTCAGGTACACGCGGCCGCGCAAGGTCATCAGCACGAAGGGCGGCTGCTCGCGCAGCACGCCCTCGGCCGCGCCTACCAATTGCTGGCCGAACTCCGCATCGACCCAGTTCGCTGCGGCCACCGGGTCGGCGGCCACGCCGGCGTAGTGCGAACGCACCTGCTTCGGAATGTCGAAGTTGACCTTCGGGAACATCGCGAGCCAGCGCATTTCCTCGGGCGTGGACACATCGATCAGCGTCTGGTTGCTCTCGGTGTAGCGCTCGAAGGTCTCGCGCTCCAGCGCTTCCATCAAGGCGCGCGTCATGATGAGCATCTGCAGGCCCGAGGGCAGCTGCAGCTCCATGCGCAGGCGCAGCTCGTGGCCGGTGATGTAGGCGCGCTGCGGCGGGCCCCACTCGAGCCGCCAGGGGCGTCCGGCCACGTTGCCGTCGAGAACGAAGCCTTCGTCCTCCTTGGCGCGCTTGAACCCGTGCCCCTGCTTCTGGGCCCAGGCCATGACGTCGGCCCAGTCGTTGCCGGGCTGTTCGCCCGCTATCCATCGCTTGATCGCGTTGAGCATGGGGAATTGGACAGGTCAGCTAGAGTCGCGCCACGACGCGCAGCTTCAACAACAACCGGGAGTCACCGATGATCGAAGTGTATTCGTGGGCCACACCCAATGGCCACAAGGTTCACATCATGCTCGAAGAGTGTGGCCTGCCCTATCGAGTCATCCCGGTGGACATCGGCGCGGGCGACCAGTTCAAGCCGGAGTTCCTCGCCATCAGTCCGAACAACAAGATCCCGGCAATCGTCGATCCCGACGGACCCGATGGCAATCCCTACTCCTTGTTCGAGTCCGGCGCGATCCTTCTGTACCTTGCGGGCAAGACCGGCAAGTTCCTCCCCGAAGACGTGGCAAAGCGCTACGACGTGCTGCAATGGCTCATGTTCCAGATGGGCGGCGTGGGGCCGATGCTCGGCCAGGCGCACCACTTCCGCATCTACGCGCCCGACAAGATTGCCTATGCAGTCGACCGCTACACCAACGAGGCAAAGCGCCTCTACGGCGTGATGGACCGGCGGCTGGCCAGGTCGAAGTACATCGCAGGGGACAGCTACACCATCGCCGACATCGCGATCTTCCCCTGGCTGCGCTCATGGAAAAACCAGGGCATCGACTGGTCGGATTTTCCGCATCTCAAGGGCTGGTTCGACGAGATCGCGGCACGCCCGGCCGTCAAGCGCGGCGTGGACGTGCTGGCCGACGCACGCAAGCCCCTCGTCAACGACAAGGCGCGCGAGATGCTGTTCGGCGCATCGCAGTATCAACGGCGCTGAAGCCGCGGCGGCCGGCCCAGCGGCACACCGTTTGCTGTTCTCCCTTCGAGGTCAGTGAACCGTCGAGGAACTCGCGAGGCGTTTGCTCGCCCCGCCATTCCTCATCCTGGGAGAACACGTGGAATCGTTGGAGAAGCCGGTCGGTGACAGGGTGCTGCATGCCATGGCGCAGGCATACCCGGATCCGGTCGACCTGTACCTGCTGTCGATGGTGATGGGCTGCGACCAGCCGGCGCTGGAATCGACCATGGCCGGACTGGTGGAATCCGGCCTTGCGCAGGCCCGAGTGGTGCGTGAAGGCACGGACGAGCACCTGGACGCGCCATGCATCACCGACAAGGGCATGGTGGTGGCCGATGGCCTCGCGAGCGATGCGATCGAGGCGGATGCACTCCTGCGCAAGCTGGAGGCGGACGCGCTTCGCCAGCTGCTGTATCGGCGCATCAAGGGCAGCCCGCTGCCCCAGGCGCAGGCGCAGGACCTGCGCCGCTCGATGGATGCCGTGCCCGACACCGACCTGGTGGACGCGGCCAAGGTCTGGGCGCATCAGAACGTGAGTGATTGGCGCGCCTTCTTCCGGGTCATGGGGGCCTGAACCCTGTCAGCACGCCGGCCTCCAGACGAAGGCATGGCTCATCGCCCGCAAGTTTTCAGGACCCAGGCAAGATTTACCTGCGGGGGGACGGCAAGCGCTGAGTACAATTCGCGCCTTCGGGGTGTAGCGCAGCCTGGTAGCGCAACTGGTTTGGGACCAGTGGGTCGAAGGTTCGAATCCTTTCACCCCGACCATCTTCTCTCTCGGCCGAGGGCCCTTTCGCAGGGCTTGCGTCTTGGCCTTCTGCCCGTAGCTCAACTGGATAGAGCACCAGCCTTCTAAGCTGGGGGTCGGGGGTTCGAGTCCCTCCGGGCAGGCCAC
>CBIHOF010000031.1:0-45741 GCA_966211955.1 uncultured Comamonadaceae bacterium
CGCCGTTCGCGGTCGGCTCGACCGCGCACCAAGCAGCCTTGGTCGGCTCCACGGCACACCAGGCGGCCTTGGTCGGCTCGACGGCACACCACGCAGCCTTGGTCGGCTCGACGGCACACCAGGCAGCCTTGGTCGGCTCCACGGCGCACCACGCCGCCTTGCCTTCAGCAGTCGGCTCCACCGCACACCATGCAGCCTTGCCTTCCACGGTCGGCTCCACCGCACACCACGCTGCCTTGCCTTCGGCCGTCGGCTCCACGGCGCACCACGCCGCCTTGCCTTCGCCCTTCGGCTCCACGGCACACCAGGCCGACGCCTTGGGCATCGCCTCGCCGAACTCCTTCACGTACAGCGCCTGCATCTTCTCGAAGGCATCGTCCAGCACCTTCGCATCGTCCGCGCCGCGCAGGCCGAGGTACGGGAAGTGATGCAGGAAGCGCCCGAAGGTCGCGTCGCAATCGGCGGCGTACTTGCGGGTATCCAGGATGTGCATGTGCCAGAAGCGGTCGATGTCCTGCTCGGGGGCGAGCGTCATCTCGGGGTACTTGGCATGCAGGATGAGGTAGCGCTTGTAGGCGACTTCCATCGCATCGGCGTATTCCGCCGACCAGCCGTAGCCGTCCTCGCTGCGGGTGCACTTGAACTTGATCATCGTCATGTCCAGCGACTCGATGGCGGCCACGACCTGGGCCAGGTTCTTCTTCGGATTCGAAAGGGTCATGAAATCTCCCAACGGAAAAGGGGGGACGTTGAACGCCCGGGCGCGACCGCTCCCGGGTCGCCTGAATCGCGCGGCCGGAGCCGCCGCCTTATGCGGCGACCGGCGCGGCGAACTGGGTGCGAAGGTGCCGTGCCATGAATGCACAGGCGTCTTCGGCGGGCACTGGCTTGCACAGCCAGTAGCCCTGGATCTCGTCGCAGCCGTGTGCGCGCAAGTAGGCGAGCTGCTCGGCCGTCTCCACGCCCTCGGCCACCACCTTCATGCGAAGGCCGTGCGCGAGGGTGACGATGCCGTCGGCCAGCGCCTGTGCGTCCTGGTCGTGCGACAGGTCGTTGACGAAACTGCGATCGATCTTCACCGTGGTGAGCGGGAAGCGCTTGAGATAGGACAGCGACGAATAGCCCGTGCCGAAGTCGTCGATGGCCAGGCCCACGCCCAGGCGGCGGATGTTCTGCAGCAGGACCGCGGTCGACTCAGGGTTCTTCATCATCACGCTCTCGGTGATCTCCATCTCCAGGAGCTCGGGGTTCATGCCTGTGTCGTTGATGACCTGGGCGATGTCCTCCACCAGCGTGGGGCTCGCGAACTGCCGCACCGACAGGTTCACGCTCATTTGCACTGGCGGCAGGCCGCGGCGCTGCCAGTCGCGCGCTTCGTTGCAGGCCGTGCGCAGCGCCCACAGGCCCATGTGCACGATCAGCCCGGTCTCTTCGGCGATCGGAATGAACTGGGCCGGGGACACCAGGCCCAGCACCGGATGGCGCCAGCGCATCAGCGCTTCCACGCCCACGATGCGCTGCGTGCGCAGGTCCATCTTGGGCTGGTAATGCATCTCCAGCTCGTTGCGCTCCATCGCACGCCGCAGGCCGCTTTCGAGCATCAGGCGCTCGGTGCCTTGCGCATTCATCTGCGCGGCATAGAACTCGTGTCCGCCGCGGCCCTTGTCCTTGGCGCGGTACATGGCGGTGTCGGCGTTCTTCAAGAGCGCCTCGCCGTCGGCGCCGTCCTCGGGGTACACGCTCACGCCGATGCTGGCGGTGACGTGCAGTTCGCGACCGTCGATGACGAAGGGCTCGGCGCAGCAGGCCAGCACCTTCTCCGCGATCACGGCGGCATCGCTCGCCTTGGACAGGTTCTCCACGACGAGCACGAATTCATCACCGCCGAAACGCGCCACCGCGTCGTCTTCGCGCAGCACGCTCGAGAGGCGGTCGGCACAGGCCTTGATCAGCGCGTCGCCCACACCGTGGCCGAGGGTGTCGTTGATGCGCTTGAATCGGTCCAGGTCCACGAACATCACCGCGAAGCGCTTCTGGTGGCGCACGCTGCGCTTGACGGCGCGCGACAGGTCGCGCTGCAGCGTCGTGCGATTGGACAAGCCGGTGAGCGCGTCGTGCGTGGCCACGTAGCGCAGCGCCTGCTCGGCATTCTTGCGCTGCTCGTACTGGGCGAGCTGCAGGCAGATGGCGCGCAGCGAGTCCATGGTGTCGCTGTCGATGTCGAGCTTCTTGCGGCTGAAGAGCTCCATGGCCGAGGGCTTGCCGGCGCTGAGCATGGGCACGATCAGGCCCGACGCCAGGCCGGCCTGGCCGGCCAGCGCATCGCGCGTGAACTGGTCGTGCGTGCTGGCGGTGTCGACCACCACCGGGTCGCCGCTCACCAGGGCGCGGCCCAGCGTGCCTTCATCGGGCCGGTAGCTCAGCGTGCGGCTGATGCGCACGAACTGCTCGAGCACCGGGTCCGCACCCTCCTGCCAGGCGCCGTTGCAGCGCACGCTGCCGTTGTCGCGCATGGACCAGAAGGCACCACAATCCCAGCCGATGCGTGAGCAGACCGCGGCCAGCGCGCCGGAGATCACGGCCTCGTGTTCGCCGTCGCTCACGAGCAGCTGGGCCACCTCGTGCTCCAGGCGCATGCGCAGCGCGGCCTTGCGCTGCTGCGTGTCGTCGCGCACGGTGCCGCGCAGGGCGAGGCGGCCGTTCTCGTTGGCCATCTGCACGATGACATGCACCCAGCGCTGCGTGCCGTCGGGCAACCAGAGCTGGTGCTCGAACTCCGCGCGCTCGCGGTTCTGGTGTGCATCCGAGATCAGCCGCGCCACATCGCCGCGCTCGTCCTCGGGCACGCGCGACAGCAGCGCGCTCACGTCCATCGGCGCCCCTTCGGCAAAACCGAACATGCGACGCGCCTGGTCGGAGCAATGCATCTCGCCGGTCTGCACGTCGATCACCCAGCTGCCCAGCTTGGCCATCTGCTGCGCTTCGTCGAGCCGGCGCTGGCTCACGCGCAGGTGCTGCGTCATCGAGCGAGCGATGCCTTCGGCGCGGCCGCGCGACGTGTTGAGCGAATAGACGATGCCCGCAAGCAGGATGCTGATGGCCGTCCCGCAGAAGGCGATGAGCCAGCCGATCGAGCGGTCCAGCCAGCCGATGACCTGGCGGGCGTCCTGCGTGGTCTGCACGACCCAGCGGTGGCCGCCCAGCTCGAAGGCCAGGGTGCGATCGAATTCATTCACTCCTCGTACCACGGCCGCCTCGTCGCGCGCGGCGCTGTCGTACAGGAGATTCGCGTCCTTTCCGATCGCGCCCTCGGCCATGACCGGGTCGGCACGGGTGCCGATGCTGCCGACGCTCGGCCCGGTGTCGTAGAGGCGGATGCGCGGGTGCGTGTCGCCCAGGCCCGCGGCCACGTCCTTCAGCATGCCGGAAACCTGGAAGCCCGCCCCCACCGAGCCGATGTAGGCCGCACGACGCTCTTCCAGCGTCTCGCGCGGCATGTCCCCGCGGTATACCGGCAGCCGCATCGCGAGGCCGATGTCCGACGCGCGCCCCTTGATCTGGATCTTGCGGCCCGACGAGGTAAGGCCGTTGTTGTCGCGCGCCTGCTCCAGCGCCTTCCTGGCGGTGGGCACGGAGCTCAGGTCATGGCCGAGCGCAGCCTCGTTGCCGGCCAGCGGCTCGACGTAGGTCAGCGGGTGATAGAAGTCGCGCTCGACGTCTGCTGGCCCGGCCAGCTTCTGCGCAAAGGACGGTGGCAGCGACGGGTCGTCGCGAAGGCGTGCGTCGAACGCCGCCTTGTCGGCGGCCGCGACGTAGGGTGCCCAGTTCAGCGCCTGGAATCCCGGGAAACTTTCGGCGAGGTTCAGGCCGCTCACGTAGTGGCGAAAGCGCGTGCGCGACACCGTCTCGCCGGTGTTGAAGAGGGCGCGCAGGCCGATGAGGACCTCGGTGTAGCCGTCGAAGCGGTCTTGCACCTTGCGTGCGGCATCCATGGCGACTGCATCGAAGCGCTGCTGTGCGCTGCGCTGGATCTCCTGCTGCGCGCTTCGGCCCAGGCCGATCGACAAGGCGGCGCCGACGGCGAACACGACGATGGGCAAGCCGAACTTGCCGCGCAGGAAATCAATACTCTTGGCCATACCCGCTCCCTGGTCGGCACACCCCGAACACTTGCCTCGGGGCTTGCCGACGACTTCGGCGGCCAGCTCCTTGCGGAGCCGACCCCTGGCCGCGAACCAGCGGATGCACGCCACGAACGCGGATCGTCTGACCTGTTGCTGCCCCTGCGGCGCTCGGACGGCGCTCTTGCTCGCAAGGACAATGGGCAACGCTGGTCATGCATCGACTCAAGACTCCCCATACCGCTGTCTCTCATCGATGCAGGGACTGTATTGATGTGTTACGGCACGCGGTAGTCAGCGGGCGGACAAGCGTGGTGTACGAACTTCCCTTACAAGTCGATTGATGCGCCCCCTCGGGGCACGCGCTTTGCACTCCAGGACCCATGGCATCCGTGATCGATTTCTCGAAGGACTCCCCGACAGTCGCGCGGGAGCTGATCGGCGTGTGCGTGCTGGTGGACGGCGTGGGCGGCCGCATCGTGGAGACCGAGGCCTACGACCGCGAGGACCCGGCCTCGCACAGCTTCTCAGGCCCCACGCCGCGCAATGCCACGATGTTCGGACCGCCGGGGCATGTCTACGTGTACCGCTCCTACGGCATCCACTGGTGCCTGAACTTCGTGTGCCGGGAGTCGGGCCACGGCGCGGGGGTGCTGATCCGCGCGATCGAGCCGACACACGGCCTTGCGCGCATGCGCGAGCGCCGGGGCGTGGACGATCCGCGGCTCCTGTGCTCGGGGCCCGGCAAGCTGTGCCAGGCACTGGCGGTCACGCGGGAGCACGATGGCCTCGCGCTGGACCAGCCGCCCTTCGAGCTGGTGGTGCCGGCGCGCCGGGCGAAGACGGTGAGCGGTCCGCGCATCGGCATTTCCAAGGCGATCGACGTGCCCTGGCGCTTCGGGCTCGCGGCGTCGGCGTTCGTCAGCCGGCCCTTCAGGTAGGCACAAGCACACGCAGGCCTGTGGCATCCCCCATCGGAGGGGGACGCCGCACGGCGATACTTCACGCCGTTTTCACGCCCGCTTCATACGGACCCGACGCCACGACGAGATGATTCGCGCGGTGCGGGCCGAGGGCCGGCACTGTGGAGGAAGGGAATCTCGTGCTCAGTCGGAAGAAGACCTGGATCATCGGCGGCATCACCGCCACTGCCGTCGCGGCGGGCGTGGTGGGTGCGTACACCCTCGGGTGGGGACGCTTCTCGGGGACCATCAACGCGCTGGAGGTGAACCTCGCGCGGCCCGATGCCTACATCGCCACGCCGGCGCTGTCGAAGTTGCCGCGCGACCTCATCAAGGCCCCTGTCGCACGCGACGTGCTCACCGAGGACTTCGCCTTCTACTACGAAGAGCATGAAGACCGCCTCGGCCTGAAGGGCGCGCTCAAGCGCATCGCCTACGAGCACGACACCACGCTCGCCGACAAGTTGCTCGAGGTGGTGCTCGACGAGCCGGCCGAAGTCGCGATGTGGACCGATGCCAAGGGCGCGCCGCGCTACTGGCTGATCGCGATGACGCGTGGCACCTTGGCCAAGTCGTTGCAAGGCATCGCGACCCTCGCGGCCAAGGACAGGCAGCTGAGCGTCATCGAGGAGGTGCGATTCAACGGTGCCTCGGCCACGGTCTACGCGCTCACGCTGTCGCCGCGCCGCACGCTGGCGGTGGTGTCGCAGGGCAACCGCGTCGTGGTGCTGAGCAACCCGGGCCTGCTCTTCGACACCGAGCACCATGCGGACACCGCGTCGCGCGACGTCATCGCCGAGTTGCTGTCGGGTGACGCGAAGGCGCAGTCGGTGTACCGGCGAGGCCTGGGGCTGGGCGACCCAGGCACGGGCCACACCCTCGTGGCCGATGCGCGCATGCTGTCCTTCGGTTACCAGCACTTCTTTCCGGGCCTGAAGGCGATGCGCTTCGATCTTGCGGCCGGCGGCACCTCGCTGCGCACGCAGTTGCGCGTCGAAGGCGCGTCGGCCCTGCCCGCCGCGCCGGCCGATCGTGCCGTGTGGCAGGCGCTGCCGATGAACCCGGCCGCCTGCACCCTGCTGCCGGCGGACTGGAACAAGCTCAAGCTCGTCCTCGGCGATGCGGCCGGCGTGCCGGGAACCAAGGAGCAGACCGCCGCCTGGACGACGCTCGCCGACCAGCTCGAAGGGCCGGCTGCCGTCTGCTGGTACGCGAAGTCGCAGCTGCACACACCTGTCTTCGTCGCGCTCACCAAGGCCAACGCTGCCGACCCGACAGCGTCGCTCGACATCCTGTCGTCGTGGCTGCTCAAGGGAGACCCGAAAGACACGGCAAGCACGCGCCAGCCCGACCGCAAGGGCGCCGCACGCTGGCAGCGTGAGGTGACAGCGCCCTGGGGCCCGCACGGCAAGGGCGAGCAGACCACGTACAAGCCCACGCTCGCTCGCCAGGGCCGGTGGATTGTCTTTTCGCCGGACGACGCGCTGGTGGACCTCGCGCTCGATGCGCAGGCGCGCCGCTACCCGAGCGTGGCCGACGCGCTGCCCGCTCAGACGGCGACGCTCGCGGTGCTGGCGCCCAAGCAGATCGCTGATCTGGCGCAACGCGAAGCCTTCGAGGTGTTGCCGCCGGAGCAGGAGCTCTTCCGCCAAGCCGCGAAGACCCACCTCGTGCCGCGCCTGGATGCCCTGCGCAAGCTGCCGACCGCACGCGCGGTGGCCACCGGCAAGCCCGACTCGCTGGGCTGGGTGGCGGTCGAATGGCAGCCCATCGGCACGACGAGCAACCCATGAAGCGCCGCCATCTTCTCGCGGGCCTGATCGCGGGCCCGCTGGCGAGCCACGCCGCGTTCGCGGTGGCGCCGACGGCGCCGTCTCGCAGCACGTCCGCGTCGTCGGCGGCTGCGCAGGCACCGGACACCGCAACCATGCTCGACCGCGAGCAATCGCAAGCCTTTCGCGATTGGTTCACCCTGCTCATCCACACGCAGATCGAGCGGGGCCCGACGCCGCGCTGGACCCATCGCGACTGCGCCGGGCTCGTGCGCTTCGCGGTCGCCGAGACGCTGCGCGAACACGATCTCGACTGGAAGCGTGCCAACGGCATGCTGGCCACCCGCGTGCCGCCGGACATCGCAACCGCGCAGGCGCAAGCCCTGCGCAACGCATGGCGCCGCGTCGACGGCTCGCGCGACGCCTACGTCGGCGCGCTGGAGCTGGTGCAGGAGAACACCCGCTTCGCCGGCAAGGAGCTCACGCAGGCGCAGCCCGGCGACCTGCTCTTCTTCGACCTCGGCGACGAGCAGCACCTGATGGTCTGGATGGGCCGCTACGTGGCCTACCACACCGGGCGCAGCACACCGCAAGACAACGGGCTTCGCGCATTGCGCGCAAGCCAGCTTCTCGAATGGAAGGACACGCGATGGCGGCCCGCCGCCGACAACCCGAATTTCTCGGGCGTGTACCGACTTTCCTTCCTCGCACGATGACCCGCAGGACGACCATGCGCACCCTTTCGCTGATCTCCCCGATCTCCAACTTCGCCCACCGCCCTGCCCTGCGACGCACACTCGTCGCCGCGCTGCTGGCCGCGGTGGTCACCGCCCAGCCGGGCATCACCGCGCAAGCAGCGTCCGCGCAGCCGGTGCCGCTTGCGAACTCGCGATCGCTCTTCGTGGGCGAGCCCTTCTTCCTGTTGTCCGATGCGACCTTCGGCAGCAACGAGCTCGCCAAGGTCCGCATCGAGGTGAACTCGCCGCAGATGCTCGAACAGGTGGGCGGCATCGATGTGCTGGTCTACCGCATCCCCGAGCCGCTCGCCTTCCTGCAGCGGCAGAAGGACCTGCACCGCGTGCAGGTGGATGCGCGGCCCACCGACGAAGGTCTCGGCAACACGCTCACGCATGTGTGGGACAACTGGGTCGTGAAGTCGCGCCTCGCGTGGCAGAAGCTCTTCTCGGCCAACGCTCGGCAGGCCGTGGTGAAGCAGGCGCCGGACCTGAAGACGCCGAAGGCGCTGACCAAGCCCTCGACCTTCGAGGAACCGCCGCAGTTCAAGCCCATCGCGGGCCTGCCGGTGGTGGAGCGCTTCCGCTACCCGGTGCAAGCCGCCAAGCCCATCGAGCCGCCGAAAGACCTGAAGCTCGCGGGCAGCAGCAGCGAGTTCATCAACCCGTCGCAGGGCAACGTCTTCGTGCCCATCGGCAAGCGCGAGCCGGGGCTGTACCTCGTCGAGGCCATTGCGGGCCAGCATCGCGCGACGACGCTGCTCTTCGTGTCGGACACCGTGGCACTCACCAAGGTATCGGGCGACCAGATGCTGGTGTGGTCCGCCAACCGCGTGAGCGGCGCGCCGGTGCCGCAGACGCGCGTGGTGTGGACCGACGGCGTGGGCGTGCTCAAGAGCGGCGCGGCCGACGCGCAGGGCATCGTCAAGCTCGATCGCAAGAGCCCGGAGCAGACCTACGTGATGGGCCAGGACCCGTCGGGCGGCGTCTTCATCTCCGAGAACTTCTACTACGACAGCGAGATCTACGCAGCCAAGGTCTACACCGTGACCGACCGGCCGCTGTACCGCCCGGGCGACTGGGTGCAGCTGAAGGTGGCCGCGCGCGAGTTCAAGAACGCACGGCAGTCCGTGCCCTTGAAGGACGCCGACATGGCCATGGCCGTGCTCGACCCCGCCGGCCAGGTGGTGAGCACGCAGACCATCCGCTTCAGCGGCACCCAAGGCGCCGATGCACGCTTCGCGCTGCCCGACAACGCGGCGGCCGGCGGCTACGAGCTGCGCATGGCGATGGGCGATGACACCTACACCGCCGCGTTCCGCGTGGCCGACTACCAGAAGCCGCACTTCGAGATCGGCCTCGTGCCCGACAAGAGCGACTTCACGACGGGCGAAGCCATCAGCGGCAAGCTGCAGCTGAACTACCCCGACGGCAAGCCGGTGGCGAATGCCCGCGTGAGCCTGACTGCGCGGGCGCAGAAGCTCACGATGGTGGACGGAGAGCTGGACTACACCGGCCAGTTCCCGCTCAAGCTCACGCAGGACGAGCTGCAGACCGATGGCAGCGGCGTGGCCAAGTTCTCGCTGCCCGCGGCCGATCAGCCAAGCCGCTATGTGCTCACGGCGCTGGCCACCGATGGCGCGGCGTATCGTGTTCGCACGTCGAAGGAAATCCTCGTCGAGCGTGGCAGCGGCTCGTACAAGCTCACGCCGGACAAGCAGTTCTCAAAGCCCGGCGAAGCGGTGAGCTTCCGCATGGCGGCGAGCCAGCGCTCGAACGCCGTGTCAGCCGAGCTGTCCAAGCCCGTGAAGTGGGACTGGGTGCGGCTGGAGAACCGGGCGAAGGAGTCGGGCAACATGCCTGAGGGCAATGCGCTCAACCTCATCTTTCCGCAGCCGGGCTCCTACACGGTCACGCTGCGCGACGAGAAGGGCCGCATCGTGGCCGCCACCAGCCACTGGGTGAGCGGCGATGGGCTGAAGGCACCGGTGGGCAGCATCGGCATGGTGTTCAACCGCGCGAGCTACCGCGCCGGCGACACCGCCGAGGTGCTCGTGAGTTTCCCCGAACCGATCGACAACGCGCTCTTGAGCCTGGAGCGCGACCGCGTCGAGGCCACCGCCGTGATGGGCCAGCGCGCCGACTGGATCCGCAGCGAGCGCGTCGCCCCCACGCAATGGAAGCTCACGCTGCCGGTGCGCGAGGAGATGAGCCCCAACATGACGCTGTCGGTGGCCTACGTGAAGAACGGCGACTACGTCTTCCAGAACCAGGGCGTGATGGTGGAGCAGCCGCGCATCGGCGTGAGCTTCAAGGCCGACAAGGCGGTGTACCTGCCGGGCGAGACGGTGAACGTCGACGTCACCACGGTGCTCGCCGGCAAGGCGGTGCCTTCCGAGGTGACCGTGGGGGTGGTGGACGAGATGATCTACGTGCTGCAACCCGAGATCGCGCCGAGCATCGACGACTTCTTCTTCCACCCGCGCCGCAACAACGTGCGCACGAGCGCGAGCCTGAGCTTCATCGGCTACGACCTCGCCACGAGCAAACTGGGCGACGTGCCGTCGAGCCGGCAGGTGAACGAGCGCGCGGTGAAGGTGCTGGAGCGCCCGCGCCGCGACAACATCGACACCGCCTTGTGGCTGCCGCACCTCACGACAGACGCGAACGGCCACGCCCGCTTCAGCTTCGTGATGCCGGATTCGCTCACGCGCTGGCGCATCACCGGCCGCGCGATGGATGCCAATGGCAGCGTCGGCCAGCAGGTGAGCTGGGTGCGGTCGGACAAGCCCTTCTATGCCAAGTGGACGAGCCCCGCGTGGCAGCGTGAAGGCGATCGCGCGCAAGCTGCCATCGCCCTCTTCAACCAGACCGGCAAGGACGCGAAGGTCGAATGGGAAGCGAAAGGAGCGGGCGTCGATGCGAAGGAGACGGTGAGCGTGTCGCCGGGTGCGAACTTCGTGCAGCTGCCGCTGGCAGCCACGCAGGTGGGTGCGGCCAACGTGTCGCTGAGCCTGAAGCAGGATGGTCGCGTGGTGGATCGTCTCGAGACCACGGTGTCTCGCCTGCCCGTGGCCTGGCGTGCGCCGCGTGAGTCGGCACTGGACATCTCCTCGGGCACCGCGGCCATCAAGCTGCCGGCCGACGCGACGCGTGTTCGCCTCGCCTTCTCGCAGGACGCCGCCGCCGGAGAGTTCAACCGCTGGATGGACGACCTGATCGAGTTCCCCTACGGCTGCGTGGAGCAGACGGCCAGCCGGATGCTGCCGCTGTCCATCGCGCTGCAATCGCTGTCGCCTGCGCAATCCGCGCTCGCGCCCACGCTGACGCAGCGCCTGTCCACCGCGCGGTTGTCGCTCGCGCAGATGGCCGGGCCGCAGGCGCAGTTCGGCTGGTGGGGCCGCGGCATGCCCAACGATGCCTTCCTCACCGGCTATGCCTACTACGCCGATTGGCGCGCGACGCAGGCGCTGAAGACCAGCCTGCCCGACGAGCACTGGGCGCAGCTGCTGGACGTGTATGCCAAGGGCGGCGCATCGCTGCCGCCGCTGCAGCGCGCGCTGGTGCTGTCGTGGATGCAGGAGATGGGCCTGCCGGTGAACCCGATGGTCTCGGCGCTGCTCGATCAGCTGCAGTCGCAGGCCGCGTCCGATGCCGCTCAGATGGCAAAGCACCGCGGCAGCTATGTGATGGTCGAGGGTGATGCCGTGAACACGCGCGACATGGCGCTCGTGCTGGCGGTGCACACCGCCGGCCTGGCCAAGGTCAACCTGAGCGCCGAGCAGCGCGGTGCGGCGGATGCGGCCGCCACGCGGCTCACGCCGGTGGAGTCGCCGCTGGTGCAGTCGCTCCTGATGATGAGCAAGCGCGTCGGCCCCGAGAAGGCCGCGACGGTGCTCGGCCAGGTGCGGGCGGACGTGCCGACCTTCGACCGTGCGCAGACGCTCTTGTGGCTGCAGCGCGCCCTTGGTGGCCGTCCGCAGGCGCGATCCGAAGTGACTGCGATGCCGGCACCCTGGCAGCGCGTGGCCAGCGCCAACGGTGAAGTGGCGTGGCAACTGCCCGTGGGTGCTACGCTGCCCACCACCATCGCACTGCCTGCCGGCGCGAAAGCAGCCTGGGCCTTCGTGAGCTACGAAAGCAGCGAGCCGCAAGCCGCCACCCTGCCCGCCGGCATCGAGCGCACGCTGTACCGCGTGGTGCCATTGGCGCGTGCCGACGCGAAGAAGCCGGCGTCCGCGCCCAAGGGACAGCACGTGCAGATCGATGCGCCTGCCGGCGACGGCCGCATGAACGTCAAGCTCGAGCCGGTGCAGCCCGGAACGCCGCTGGACACCAACAGCCTCTACCTCGACCAGCTCACCGTCACGCCGCAGCGTGGCATGCGCTGGGCACTGGTGGAAGCGGCGCTGCCGCCCGGCGCGTCGGTGGAAAGCGGCACCTGGGGCATCGACATCGGCGACGTGGGCAACGCGCAGCCGCTGGAGCGCGCGCAGCACCAGCCCACCGCGCAAGGCTATGCCGTGCCGCTGGAGACGCTGGCGGCGAGCAAATCTGTCACCGTGCGCCACCTGGTGCGCTTCTCGCAGCGCGGGCAGTTCAAGCTGCCGGCCACGCGTCTGCACCGCATGTACGAGCCCGATGCCAAGGCCTTCGACACGAGCGGCCGCTGGGCGAGCGTGGACGTGCGCTGAGCCTTGATGCGATGAAGACCACGGCCCTTCGCCTGCTTGCATGGGCTGCCCTCGTGGCAGCCAGTGCAACGCATGCGGCCACGCCCGACACACGCCTCGCATGGCGGCGTGACGGGCAGCTGCATGCGGCGCAGCGCGACGCCGCGTCACCTGTTGACGCTGGGAACTGGCGCACGCCCCTGGGCAGCAGCTGGAAGCTTTTCATGCATGCCTACCTTCATGCGAACGGCGTCCAGGAGCCGGTGTACCGGTGCCAGGTGGGCCAGCGGTTGCCCGACGAGGAGTACTGCTGCGAGCCGGGCGAAAGCATCGGCCGCGATGAAGCCTTGGCGCGGTCGTGCGGCCCTTACTTCGATGCGAAGCGGTTGGGCGTGAGCGCCGACGATTGGTCGCGCTATTGGACGGCGCAGGATGCACCGGCGTGGCTGCGCCAGCTGTCGCAGCTTCAACCCGCAACCGAGCTGCGCGTCGACGACTTGCTGCAGGCAGTCGCGCGCATTCCCGGCGCCGAGAAGACTGCGGCCCGACAGGCGTTGACGCCGGTCGCCTTGCGTGACCCGCTGGTCGCCGCGGCCATTGGTTCCGGCCCTCGCTACAAGACTTGGTCGTGGCACATCGGCGCAGAGCGCGCCGGCGGTGCGGCGGGCTGGTTGCTCGATGGCTCGCCCTTCTGGTTCGGGGCGCCCGGCACCAGCAAGACCGCGTTGCAAGCCAACGCGCGCTGGATCGGCGAGCAATTGCCGGCCGCCACGCCCGACTCGGCCGCCCTCGCTGCGCAAGACTGCGTCGAAGTGAGCTTCTTCCAGCGCTATCCCATCCGCACAGTGACGCGGGCAGACGGCGGCGATTCGCCGGATGGCCCGATGAGCGGGCGCCATCGCATCGCCTTCGAGAACGGCTCGCAGATGGTGATCGACGCGGTGCCGGCACTCATGCTTCGCCGCGACGTGGACGGCCCGCGCATCAGCGCTCGCCTGCCGCTCGAAGACTACGTGGCACGCGTCGTCGACCGCGAAGGCAATGCCCGCGAGACGCAAGCCGCGCGGGCGCTTGCCGTGGCCGCCCGAAGCTACGTCATGCAGAACGGCACACCTGGCGAAGGCTGCCGCGCCATCGCCGACGACAGCCGCCAGCAACGAGTGAGCCCCAACCCGCCCAGCCCCGCCGCGCGCGCGGCTGCTGCCTTCACTGACGGCCTCGTGGTGGGCGGCGCCAGCGTGCGGTATCACGGCAACAGGCCGTCGGACGGCGTCATGTCGTGGCAGGAGGCCGTGGCCCAAGGCCGCGCGGGCCTGCGCTTCGACGACATCCTGCGCAAGGCCTACCCCGCCGCCACGCTCGCCGGCATGCAAGCCACCGGCGATTGCGACGAGTTGCCCCAAGCGGCGCAATGGCTGGCAGAGCGCCAGAAGCGCTGGCGCGACACGCTGCGCTCGCAACCAGGCTTCGAACGCGTGGGCGAGGCGCTGCGCGTGTGCCGTCTCGACAGCGGGACGCCGCATTCCGACCAGCGCCGCCTCGTCATCCGCGTGCGCGAGTGGACCAGCCGCGAAGGCCGCGTCACGCTCATCCACGAATACCTCCACCTCGCCTTCCGCCACCACCCGGTGGGCCGCGACGAGGCCGCCATCGAACGGCTCGCCCAGCGACTCGCAGACTCATGACAGCCCATCGCTCATTCATCGACCGCTTCTTCGTCCAGCGCTTCCCCGTGCTCGCGCGGCTCAGTCCTCTCGCGCTCGTGGCCACATTCGCCGCGACGGCAGCCCACGCCCAGGTCACCATCGACGACCCGCGCTCCGGCTGGCGCTCCGCCTCGCCGCAGCAGCAGGACTTCCTGCAAGAGGTGCACTACCCCGCGGCCAGCGTCAACGTGAACGCGAAGTCCGCGAGCGCACTGATCCGCGGGCGCATCGCCAAGGTCAGGAAGGCCGAGAGCGCCAACGGTGCGCGGCAGCCCGCACGGCTGGTGGTGGACGGCATCGCGATGCCGCTGCTGATGAACGAGGACGGCACGTTCGCGCGCCCCTGGTCCTTCGGCACCGGCAGCCACGGCATCGAGGTGCGCTCGCCCGACGGCGAGGTGAAGCGCAAGCAGTTCTACGAGGCGCAACCCAACCGCGTGCGCACGCGCCTTCGCGTGGTGCTGAGCTGGGACAGCGACAGCACCGACCTCGACCTGCACGTGGTCTCGCCCGACGGCCAGCATGTGTTCTACGGCTCGCGAGTGGCCGAGAACGGCGGCGCGCTGGACGTGGACGTGACCACTGGGTTCGGCCCCGAGATCTTCGCGACACCCGCGCCCTTGCGCGGCGCCTATCACGTGTTCGTCAACTACTACGGCGCCGGCGAGCGTCGCGACGTGATCACGACGGCGCAGGTCGCCGTCATCCAGGACGAGGGCACGCCGCAGGAGAAGCAGCAGGTCTTCCGCGTGCCGATGCGCAAACCCGGCGAGCTCACGCTCGTTCGTTCATTCCTGATGCCATGAAGACGCCCGTCTCCACTGCGTTCGCCTCGATCTGCGCCTGCGTCGCCACAGCGATGCTCGCGATGCTTGGCACACCATCCGTCGCCCAGGTCGCGCCCTCCAGCCCAGTCGATGCCACCGTACAGCGTCCAGCCGGCGGCTGGACCTACAGCGGCATCTCCGACGACCCCGGAAAGGTGAGCTATGCCTACCCGAACAACCTCATCGACCGCGGCGGCCAGCGAGGGCGCACGCTGATCGAAGGCCGGTTGAAGCAACGCGGCACCGATCGACGCACGCCCACGCTGGTGGTGAATGGCAACGCGATGCCGTTGTACTCGGGCGACGACGGGAGCTACTCACGCCCCTACGCCTTCGGCCCCGGCTCCAACGGCATCGAGGTTCGCGACGCCGAAGGCCGCACGATCAAGCGCGTCCAGTTCTACGAGGCCAACCGCACGAAGACGACGGCACGAGTGCGCATCATCCTCGCGTGGGACGACCCGCAAGCCGAACTCGACCTGCACGTCATCACCCCCGATGGCGGGCATGCGTTCTGGGGCGACCCCATCCTCGCCAACGGCGGCGGGCTCGACGTGGACAGCGTGGACGGTGCGGGGCCGGAGATGTTCTCCATGACCGCAGCCATGGCCGGCAGCTACCACGTGTACGTCAACTATTGGGGAAACTTCGGGGCGGGTGGCTACCACTTCGACGAGAAAACCCGCAAGCGCGACGTCATCAGCGCGCGAATCACGCTGGTGTTCGACGAGAACACGCCGGCAGAACGGCGGGAGACCTTCAGTGTGCCGATGCGCAAGATCGGCGACTTGACGCTTGTCAGGTCGTTCATGCGCGGTTGACTCATCACGAATTCACCATGCACGTCGATCTTGTCTCCCCGCCGCAGCACGAATCGCTCGTCGAGTTGTTGCGCGAGCTGCACGCGTACTACAACGAAGGCTCCAGCGTGTCTTCCGAGGTGGTGCGTGCACACCTCGTCGACAACCTGCTCGGGCCTGAATCGCCGCTTCGCCTGGTCGTGGCCTGCGACGGTTCCGGACAGGTCCTCGGCTTTGCTGCCATCTCACTGACCTATTCGCTGGTCGAACCCAGTCCTGAGCAATGCCGGCATTGCCAGCTGAAGGAGCTCTATGTCCGGTCATCGGCGAGAAGTCGCGGCGTCGGCCGGGCCCTCATGTCGTGGGTCGCCCAATACGCGGCAGACCGCGGGTGCTGTCGAATCGATTGGCCCGTGAAGGCAACGAATGCCAGGGGCATCGCCTTCTACGAATCGCTCGGGGCACGTCAGGTGGTCGAGAGGCTCAGCTTCAGGCTGTCCGAGCCAAGCCTTGGTGAACTGGCCAGCCGGACCCCCGATCCGCGTGGCGACTAGGGGTCTAGCGCGCTGCGCGAGCAGATCAGTGCTTGACCGACACCACTGCCACGATGGGCAAGCGCGGCCGCCCCGTCGCCAGCCCCGGCGTCGCCGTCTCGGGCTGAGCCTCTTCATCACTGTCGACGAATTCGACTTCATCGATCGGCAGTCCGCGGAACGCGTAGTAGCGCGACGCTCGATCGACGACGTAGACGGTGACGATGAACAGGCCCACCGCGCCGATGCCCAGGGCCACCAGCAGCACGGCATGGAACCATGGGTCGGTGAAGATGCCGAAGCCCACCACCGCCACCGCTGCGATGCCCGCCGCGATTCGCCGCCCTCGGGATTCCAGCAGCGCGCCCAGCGTGAGCGGGTAGCTCATGAGGAATGCGAAAACGCACACCTGCTGCTCGACGCCCATCGCGTCAAGGGTAACTCTCAACTCGCCCATCACATTCATGATGCTGACCTCCACAGCCGGCCAACGACTACATGAGGAGCAGCGTACGCCGAAGGTGTGACCGCATCCATGACCCCTCCCCTGAACCGATGGTCATTTTTGGCAATCAGCGTGCCTTTCGTTACATGCTGCGGCGAATGCGCAACGCGCCCTGCGAAGCCAGATGCGAAAACACGACGGTGCGTGTGACTTTGTTCTGTAGGGATTGCGGAGTTGGAAAGGATTACCGCAAGTCTCTTTGAGCCGGCTTCAACCGTTCTCGAATCACTCGTGCGGATGAATGAGCGGAATCCGACGCCTGAGGTGGCCCACGCAGATGCAGTGAGAGAGCCGGGACCGCAGTGGTCCCGGTTCGAGGGACTCCGTCGCGCCGGTGAACTCGACGCAAGCCCGGGTGGCACCGTGGGTGCCGCGACGTCTACTTCTTCGCCACGTGCGCCTCCACCCACGACGCAAAGGCGCCCATGAACTTGCGCAGGAACTCCTGCGTCTCCGGCTTCTTGATGCCGCCCGCGTCATCAAACAGCTCCGCGGCCCCGCCGATGTAGGCCTCGGGCTGCTGCAGCACGGGCACGTTGAGGAAGACCAGCGATTGCCGCAGGTGATGGTTGGCGCCGAAGCCGCCGATCGCGCCCGGCGACAGGCTGATCACCGCGCCCGGCTTGCCGTTCCATGCGCTGTGGCCGTAAGGGCGCGAGGCGATGTCGATCGCGTTCTTCAGCACACCCGGCACCGAGCGGTTGTATTCCGGCGTCACGAAGAGCACGGCATCCGCATCCTGGATCTGCTTCTTGAACGCCACCGAGGGCGCCGGCGGGTTTGCATCGTCGTCCTGGTTGTACAGCGGCAGCGCGGCGATCTCGGCGATGTTCAGCTTCAGGCCATCGGGCGTGAACTTCTGCAGTGCGAGCGCGAGCTTGCGGTTGAAGGAATCGCGGCGGATGCTGCCGACGACGACGGCGACGTTGCGGGTCTGGGCCATGGGGGGTCCTTTCAGGGAGCGGGTGGGGCAAGCGCGTCTTGTACTGCCAAGCCGCGGTGGATGCCATCGGCAGGGGCAATGCCCTCGCCGCTGTGCATGCACCACGACTGGGCAGTGTGTCTTTGGTCACTCGCTCGAGGCGGTTCAGACCGTCGAGGCTTCGGCCCGGCGGGGGCAGAATGCGCCGGCGCCCACACGGCGGCATGCCCGATCCACAAGGCCACCCACAAGGACACCGGATGGAACCAAGAACCCGAAGCGATGGCGCAGCGCCCCCTGCCGCCGTCCCCTGGCTGCGTCGCATTGCCCTCGCCCTTCTCGTCGGCTGCGCAGCGATGGCAAGCCTTGCAGCGCCACCCGCCGACGGACACTGGGCGACGGCCTGGTCGGCCTCGCCGGACTTCGAAGGCCCGCCGCTCAAGGACAAGACCTTGCGGCAGGTGCTGCGGCCGGCCATCGGCGGCGCGAGCCTGCGCGTGCGGCTGTCCAACCTCTTCGGCGCCGGCCCCGTCACCATCGGGCCAGTGCATGTGGCGCTGCAGCAGGACGGCGCGGCCATCCAACCCGGCACCGACCATGCACTGAGCTTCAACGGCAGTGCGAGCGTGACGATTCCGAAAGGCGGCAGCGTGCTGAGCGATGCGCTCGCGATGAACGTGAAGGCGCTCAAGCCGCTGTCGATCAGCCTCTACCTGCCGACCGACACCGGGCCGTCCACCGTGCATGCGACGGCGATGCAGACGGTGTTCATTTCGCCAGGCAACGCCACGGCCGCGGCGCGCATGCCGGATGGCGAGAAGGACGACAGCCGCTACTTCCTCACCGACGTCGAAGTGGCAGCTGCCGCCGATGCACCCTTGCTCGTCGTGTTCGGCGACTCCATCGTCGACGGCGTGGGCTCCACGGTCGACGGCGACAAGCGCTGGCCTGACCAGCTTGCCGCGCGACTGCAGGCCGACCCCGCACATGCCTCGGTGTCGGTCGCCAATGCGGGCATCGCCGGCAACCGCTTGCTGGACGACGGTGGTGACAACTTCGTGGGCCCGAGCGGCGTCTCGCGTTTCGAGCGCGACGTGCTCACGAAGGCAGGCGTGCGATGGGTGCTGATATCCGAAGGCGTGAACGACATCGCCGCAGCCAGCACCGCGCCGCATGACCCGCAGGCGCTCGCGGGCAAGATCATCGATGCGATGAAGAGCCTGGCTGATCGCGCGCATGCCAAGGGCGTGAAGGTGATCGGCGGCACGCTGCTTCCGCATGAGGGCGCGAAGGGCTTGCACACCGCCACCCCCGCAGCCAAGGCGTCACGCGCCGCGGTCGACGACTGGATGCGCACCGCCGGCGCCTTCGATGCGGTGGTCGACTTCGACAAGGTCGTGCGCGACCCGTCGCAGGCCGAACGGCTGCTGCCCGCCTTCGACAGCGGCGACCACCTGCATCCCAACAACGCCGGCTATGCGGCCATGGCCGCGGCCATCGACCTGCACCTCTTCGACAGCAAGAGCACGCACGACCGCTTCGTCGACGACTTCCTCGCCGCCTGGTGGGCGCTCTACCCCACCGCGGCCCTCAACACTGGGCTCTTCACGCATGCCGACGAACTGCCGCCCGAGGACGCGGCACGGCGCGCGCGCAAGCAGGCCTTCGTCGACGAGTGGCTGCGCCGCGTCGACGCCATCGCCCCGGACACGCGCAACGCCCACCAGCGCGCCGACCTCGAACTGATCCGCGGGCGACTGAATTCCGCGCGCTGGTACCTCACGCGATTCAAGGACTGGCAATGGGACCCGTCGGGCTACAACGTGGCCGAGCCCTTCGAGATCATCATGAACACCGACTACGCGCCGCTGGACACGCGGCTTCGCACGGTGAGCACGCGGCTCGCGCAAGTGCCCGCCTTCTACGCCGCGGCACGCGCCAACATCGAGCGGCCGACGCTGGAACACACCGACCTCGCGATCCTGCAGAACAAGGGCGGGCTCGCGACCTTCGACGACCGGCTGTTGCAGAAGGCTCAGGCATCGTCGCTCACCGTCGACGAGAAGAAGCTCTTCGCCGATCGCCTGCTCGCCGCGCGCTCGGCCGTCCAGGGCTACATCGGCTTTCTCGACGGCCTGCGCCCGAGGCTTGCGGCGGGCGATGCGCGGCCCTACCCCATCGGCCGCGCGCTTTACGAAGAGAAGTTCCGCATCGACAACAACACCGGCTTCGAGGCCGACGAACTCTACGGACTCGCGTTGAAGGAAAAGGCGCGCCTGCACGACCAGATGGCGGCGCTGTCCACCACGCTGTGGCCCAGATACTTCGGCAACGAGCCACGCCCCGAAGACCGGCTCGTGATGATCCGCCACCTGCTCGACAAGCTCTCGCTCGACCACGTGAAGCGCGAAGACCTCGTCGATGCGGTGCGCCGGCAGATCCCGCAGCTCGAAGCCTTCGTGCGCGAACACGACCTGGTGGACCAGGACCCGGCCAAGCCGCTGAAAGTGCGCGAGACGCCGGCCTACCAGCGTGGCGGCGCAGGCGCGTCCGTCGATGCGGCCGGCCCCTACAACCCGGGCGGCGACACCTTCTACAACGTCACGCCGCTGGACGAAGAATCGCCCGAGGACGCCGAGAGCACCCTGCGTGAATACAACCGCTGGATGCTGCAAATCCTCAACATCCACGAAGCCATCCCCGGCCACTACACGCAGCTCGTGCACGCGAATCGATCGCCCAGCATCGTGAAGAGCGTGTTCGGCGACGGCGCCACCATCGAGGGCTGGGCGGTGTATGGCGAGCGGATGATGCTCACCGCCGGCTACGGCGACAACGCGCCCGAGATGTGGCTCTTCTGGATGAAGTGGAACCTGCGCACGGTGTGCAACACCATCCTCGACCACCAAGTGCACACCGCCGGCATGACGCGCGAGCAGATGATGGACCTCGTCGTGCGCGAGGCCTTCCAGGAGAAGAGCGAGGCGCGCGAGAAATGGCGCCGCGCGACGCTCACCTCCGTGCAACTGACGAGCTACTTCGCCGGCTACACCGCGATCTGGCGTCTGCGCGAAGAAGAAGAGAAGCGCCTGGGCAAGGCCTTTGACCTGAAGGCCTTCCACAACCAGTTCCTGTCCTATGGCAGTGCACCGGTGCCCGTCATCCAGGCACTGATGCGCGAGGACGTACGCAGTTCTACGCGCGGCACGGCGGCATCCGGCCGATAAGCTGCATGGCCTGAACTCAGCGGCTTGAACGCCGCAAGGACGCCGCCATGCACGATCACCCACTCGTTTGTCGCATCACCCGCCGCCAGGCCATCGGCGCATCGCTTGCGGGGCTGGCACTGCCCTCGCTCGGCTTCGCGCAAGGCACGTGGCCGAGCAAGGCCGTGCGCTTCGTCGTGCCCTTCGCGCCAGGCGGCAGTTCCGAGATCATCGCCCGTGGCGCGGCGGTGGAGCTGTCCAAGCTGCTCGGCCAATCGGTGTACGTGGACAACCGCCCCGGCGGCGCGGGCAACATTGCGATGGCCGAGGTGGCTCACGCCGAGGACCAGCACACGCTCATCCTCGGGCACATCGGCACCCTGGCTGTGAACCCCTACATCTTCGCCAAGCTGCCCTACGACCCCGCGCGCGACTTCAAGCCCGTGTCGCTGCTGGCCAAGGTTCCGAGCCTCTACCTCGTGCACCCAGACCTGCCGGTCAAGAACCTCAAGGAGTTCGTCGCGCACGCCAAGAAGAACCCCGGCAAGCTGAACTACGGCTCTGCGGGCAACGGCAGCGCGGGCCACCTCGCGATGGAATACCTGAAGATGGCCACGGGTACCTTCATCACGCACGTGCCCTACCGCGGCACCGGGCCGCAGCTCACCGACCTCATCGCCGGCCGGCTCGATGCCGCGTCGGTGGGCGCGTCGGCAGTGCTGCAGTTCATCAAGACGGGCAAGCTGCGCTGCATCGCCACCGGCACGCCGCAACGCATTCCGCAATTGCCAGACGTGGCCACCGTGGCCGAGCAAGGCTACCCGGGATTCGAGATGACGCAGTGGTACGGCATGCTCGCGCCAGCCAACCTGCCGGCGGCCGCCATCGACAAGCTCGCCGCCGCTTGCGCCAAGGCGATGAAAGAACCGTCGCTGATCGACCGCCTTGCGGCCGATGCGGCCATCCCGGTGGGCGGCTCGGCGGCAGACTTCGCCAAGTTCATCGCGCAGGAGCAGCAGCGCTGGCAACCGGTGGTGGCGCGCGCCAAGATCAAGCCGGACACCTGATGCGGCCGGGCACGGCCACGGCTGCTCAGGCGAGCGGCACCGTGAGGTAGACCGTCGTGCCGCGCCCGGGCATCGACTCCACCTCCAACGCACCCGCCACCAGCGCCGAGCGCTCGGACATCCCGCGCAAGCCAAGCCGCCCGCTGTCGCGCGCGCGCTGCGGGTCGAAGCCGCAGCCGTCGTCCTCGACCACCACGCGCAGCTCGCCAGCCCGGCGCTCGCAGATGATGCTCACCCGGTTCGCGCGTGCATGGCGCTGCACGTTGGTCAGCGCCTCCTGGATGACGCGGTAGGTCGTCGTCTCCAGCACCGGCGCGAGGCGTTCCTGGGTGAAACCGTGGGTGATGACCTCGGTGGCGACGCCGCTTTGCTGCGACCAGGTTTCCGCGTGCAGGCGCACTGCCTCTTCCAGCCCGAAGTCGTCCAGCGCAGAGGGCCGCAGTTCGTGCGCCAGCCGGTCGACCTCGTGCTCGATTTGCGCCAGCGCCGCCTGCACGTTGTCGAGCCGCGACTGGGTGACTTCCGCGGGCACGAGCTCTTCAGACAGCGACTTGATGCCGATGCTCAGCACTGCCAGGTGCTGGCCCAGCGTGTCGTGAAGTTCACGCGAGATGCGGCGACGCTCCTCCTCGATCGCCTCCACCATGCCCGACAGCACGTCGCGCCCGACGCCCTCCGCGCGCTTGCGGTCGCCGATCTCTTCCAGCAGCGCGGCGTTGACCCGCGCGAGGTCCGCCGTCTGGCGCGCCATGCGCTCTTCGATGCCCGTGCGCTGAGCGGCCAGGGTGGCAGCGGTCTCCTCGGCCAGGGCCTCCAGGTGCCTGCGTCGCGAGATGTCGATCACGATGACGATGAACATCAGGGGCGCACCTCCCGGCTCGCGCAGCAGGTTGACCACCAGCTGCACCCAGATGCGCTGGCCGCCTGCGGTGAGCAGCTCCTGCTCGCACTCGAAGGTGGCCGCCTCGCTGCGCAACAGCGACCGCAGGCCGCCCCACGTGGCCGCGCGCTGCTCGATCCGCGCGAGCGAGGTGAGTCGCCGGCCGACCAGCTCGACCTTGGGCTGCCCAAGCATGTGCGCGAAGCTGTCGTTGATGCGAAGCAGCCGTGCGGACACCGGGTCGACCTGCGCCATGCCGACGCTGTGCAAGTCGAAGAGCATGCTCCAGGCCGATCTGCCATCGCGCTGGTAGTTGTCGGGACTGAGCTGCGCCCCGCCCGGCTTCACCACGCCTTGGACTCGCTGCGGCCGGCCCGCGTCATCGAGGTCGACGCGGCCAACCATCCGCAAGGGCGTCACCAGCCCGTCCTTGCGACGCACGCGCACCTCGCATTCGAACCGCTGGCCACGCATGGCCCGGGCCAGCGCGTCGTGGAACAGCGGGCGGTCGTCGGGGTAGAGGCCGCGCTCGAAGCCGGCCACGCTGGTTTGCCCGGTCGAGCGGCCCACCATGTCAGCGGCCGCCGGTGACAGCTGCATGGCCAGCGCGCGCAGATCGATGTCCCACGCGCCCATGCCGCCCTCCTCGAGGGCGAGCGCCAGCAAGTCATCGGTCATCGCGCACCTGCCATCAGGAAGCCTCGCCTTTCTCGAGCACGCGTTGCAAGGTGAGCAGCAGTTGATCCACCGGCACCGGCTTGTGAAGGTGCGCTGTGAAACCCGCCTCGTCCAGCCACTTGTTGCCGCCCTGGCGCACGACGCCCGTCACTGCGATGACGGGCAGGCCGCGCGTGCGCTTGTCCGCACGCAGCGCATCCAGCACCTGGCGGCCGTCCATGTTGGGCATGACGATGTCGGTGATCACGACATCGAAGGGCACCTGCCTTGCATGCACCAGCGCATCGGTGCCGCTGGTGGCCTGCACCACGCGCATGCCTTCGGTTTCCAGCAGCAGGCGCAAGGTGTCGGCGCTGCCGGCATCGTCGTCCACCACCAGCACGCTGCGGCCGGCCAGCCAGCCGCGCGGCACGCTGCCGCTCAGCTCGTCGCCCAGGCGCATCTCCCGGGCCATCGGCAGCCACACGCGAAAGGTCGCGCCTTGGTCGCGGCCGGGCGAGCTCACCTCGATGCGGCCCTCGTGCAGTTCCACGAGCTGCTTCACCACCGCCAGCCCCACGCCCAGGCCGCCGTGCGAACGGCTGGCGCTGGGCGCCTGCGCGAACAGCTTGAAGATTTCCGGCAGCACTTCCGGCTCGATGCCGCGGCCGGTGTCGGCCACATCGAGCCGCGCGAAGGCGCCGTCCACCATCAGTCGCACGTCCACCCGGCCACCGGAAGGCGTGAACTTCACGGCGTTGACGAGCAGGTTCCAGACGATCTGCTCGATGCGCACGGGGTCGGCATCGACGATGGCCGGCACCTCGTCACGCTCGAAGTGCAGCACCACGCCCTTGGCCGTGGCTTCCTCGCCCATCGCGCCGACGATGGACGAAGCGCTCTGGCCCCAGTCCACCGGGCTGCGGTGCAAGGTGAGCTTGCCGGTGTTCAATCGCGACAGGTCGAGCAGGTCTTCGATGACCTGCGCCTGCGTGAGCACCGTGCGGCGGATGATGCCCGCCGCGCGCTGCACCGAGGGCAGCGCACGCGCCTCGGGCAGGCGCATCAGCAAGTCGGCATTGAGCTGGATGAGGTTCAGCGGGTTCTTCAGCTCATGTGACATGACGGCGAAGAACTCGTCCTTCATGTCGTTGGCCGATTGCGCCTCGGCGCGACGCGCCGTCTCTTCACGCAGGAGGCTCTCGCGCTCGTTGTCGTGGCGCTTGCTGCCGGTGAGGTCGCGCGCGATCTTGGAGTAGCCGATCAGCTCGTCGCCGTCGTGCAGCGGCGAGGTGATGCCGCTGCAGAAGATGCGCCGGCCGTCCTTGCGCAGGTGCCAGCGATCGTCCTCGGCGCGGCCTTCTTCGCGGGCGGTGGTGCGCTCCTGGTCGGGGACGCCGCGCTCGCGGTCCTCGGGCGTGAAGATGTCGTCCATCGACATGCCGACCGCCTCGTCCTCGGTGTAGCCGAAGATCTTCTCGGCGCCGACGTTCCAGCTGCCGATCACGCCGCGCAGGTCGGTCGTGAGAATGGCGAAATCCTTGGTGGTTTCCGCGATGACCCGCATGGTCTCCTCGGCCTTGCGCCGGCCGGTGATGTCCACGAACGTGAGCACGGCGCCGTCGATGCGGTCCTCCGTCGTGCGGTATGGCAGCACGCGGGCCAGGTACCAGCGACCCGCTTCGGTGGACACCTCGCGCTCGATCATGCGCAGCGACTGGAAGGCCTCGGTCGCGTCCGCGGACAAGCGGTCGTAGTTCAGCTTGTGGGTGATGTCCAGCAGCGAGCGGCCCACGTCCGTCGGGATGAGGTTGAACAGCTTCGTCGCATGCGGCGTGTAGCGCTTGATGCTCATCGCCCGGTCCACGAACACCGTGGCGATGTCGGTCGATGCGATCAGGTTCTGCAAGTCGTCGTTGATCTTGCCCGTCTCCTCGATCTTGGTCTTGAGCTCGTGGTTGACGGTGACCAGTTCCTCATTGATGGACTGCAGCTCTTCCTTGCTCGTCTCCAGTTCCTCGGTGGTGGAGCGCAGCTCCTCGTTGATGGCCTGCAACTCTTCGTTGGAGGCTTTCAACTCCTCGGTGGAGGTGTCGGACTGCTCGATGGTGCTCTGCAACTGCTCCTTCGCGCGGCTGAGTTCATCCTCCAATTGCGAGAGCATCGGGTCGCGGTCGCCCTGGTCCCCGAGAGGCTGCTCGACCGCCATCGAATCCTCGACTTCGTCGAAGAGCACGAGCACCAGCGTGCGCGTGTCCACCTCGGGGTCGTTCACCGGCCGCGCGATCATGTTGACGAAGCTCACCTTGCCGCCGCCTTCGATGCGCACGCGCCGCGCCTCGACGCTGCGGCCGCTGCGCGTGGCCTGGAACAAGGCGGTGCGCAACTCAAGCCGCAACTCCGGCCGCACGATCGCCATCAGGTTGTGCGACGGCTCACCTGCCGCATGCACGAGAAAGCGGCCCACCTGTTCGGACAGGTGGATGATGTTGGAGTCGCCATCCACCAGCACACTGGGCGGGGCATATTCCTCCGCAAGTCGGCGGTGCAGCTCCGCGTGGCCGCCCGGGCGCTTTTCAGGGATGGAAGGCACGGGCCTGTGCATGCCCGACGGGTTGCCGATCAACACGCTCGGCATGAAGCGTGCGGCTCGCGGCACCGCATTGGCCCGGTAGATGCGATGCTTCTTGTCGACGATCGAGAAATACTGCGGCGCAATGTCTGCCGACTCCGAGCTGCCGAGAAAGAGGTAGCCCCCCGGCCGCAGTGCGAAATGGAACATCTCGAGGATGTCCGCATGAACGTCGCGGTCGAGGTAGATCAGCAGGTTGCGGCAGGAGATGAGGTCCAGGCGCGAGAACGGGGGGTCGTGCAAGAGGTTGTGCACCGCGAACATGACTTTCTCGCGCACCTCCTTGCGGATGCGGAACTGTTCCGACTCGCGGTCGAAGAACCGGCGCAAGCGCGTGGGCGAGACGTCGGTCTCGATCGACGTGGGGAAGATGCCCATGCGGGCCTGGGTGATGGCGCTCTCGTCGATGTCCGTCGCAAAGATGTGGATCTTCGGCGGATGCACCAGGGCGGCCGACTCCTCGCACATCAGCATGGCCAGCGAGTACGCCTCCTCGCCGGAGGCGCAGCCCGGCACCCAGGCCCGCAGGCCCGGGTGGGAACCCTGCGCTTCTTGCAGCAGGTGCGACACCGCGCCGTGCTGCAGCGCTTCGAAGGCCTCGGCATCGCGAAAGAAGTTGGTCACGCCGATGAGCAGGTCCTTGAGCAGCGCATTGGCCTCCTCGGGCTGGGCAAGCAAAAACGCCCGATACGCCGGAAGGTTCGGCAAACCATGCACTTGCAAGCGTCGCTCCAGCCGCCTGAGCACCGTCGCGCGCTTGTAGTTCTGGAAGTCGTGGCCGGTGCGCGTGCGCAGGAAGACGAGCACATCGCGCAGGGCCTCTTCGTTCAGTCTTGCGGGGTTTGCGCGCTGGGGCGCGTCTTCCGGCAGTTCGGCCGTGCCCTCGGTCGGCAGCTCGATGGTCTTCGCGTTCTTCCACAGGTCCACCAGCTTGGGTGGTATGTCGCCCACCGGCAGCACCCAGTCGATGGTGCCCGTGGCGATGGCCGCGCGCGGCATGCCGTCGAACTCCGCCTCGCTCGGGTTCTGCGCAATGGCGATGCCGCCCTCTTCCTTGATGCGGGTGATGCCCACCGCGCCATCGGTGCCGCTGCCCGACAGCATCACCGCGAAGGCACGCTCGCGGTGGACGATGGCCAGCGTCCGGAAGAACAGGTCGATCGCGATGTGACGCCCGCGCGGCCGGTCCAGCTCTGTCAGTCGCAGGTAGCTGTCGTTCATCGACAGCATCTTGTTGGGCGGTATCACGTACACCGTGTTCGCCTCGATGGCGATCGCCTGGTGCGGGCTGACGACCCGCATGGCCGTGGCCTGCTGCAGCAGCGTGGGGAGCGCGGACACGTGCTTGGGCGACAGATGCACCACGACCACGAATGCCATGCCGGTGTCTGGTGGCATCACCTCGAAGAAGGTGATCAGGGGCGCTAGGCCGCCGGCCGACGCACCGATGCCGACGACGGGGAAGCTCAGGCTGCTGGGGATGAGCTCGGACTCGTCGCTCGGCGCAGTGGACTGGTCGTTCATGGCGGGGAAGGCGTGAATGAATCAGGCATTGTGCGCCGACGTCCCCTGCTCAGGTGCTCCTCTCAGCTCTCGCCGGGTTCGCCGATTGCCGCTCGTGATGGGTCTTGGCTTCGAAAGCCGTGCGGCATGACTGCACCGACCAGGGATCTGATCGTCATCGGCGCGTCCGCCGGCGGCGTGGCCGCGTTGCAGGTGATCGCCGCCGGGCTGCCCGCAAAGGTGCCGGCAGCGGTACTCGTGGTGTTGCACATCGGCGTGAACCCCTCGCGCATGCACGGCATCCTCGAGCGCGCCGGGCCCAACAGCGCCAGCGTTGCCGTGAACGGCGAGCCGCTGCGCCACGGACACATCTTCGTGGCCCCGCCCGACCACCACCTGCTGGTCCAGGACGACCGCATCGTGCTCACTCGCGGTCCGAAGGAGAACCAATCCCGCCCGGCCATCGACCCGCTGTTCCGCTCCGCGGCCATCGCGCGAGGCACCCGCGTGATCGGCGTGGTGCTCAGCGGCTGCAACGACGACGGCACCGCGGGGCTTGCGGCCATCAAGCGCTGCGGTGGCCTGGCGGTGGTGCAGGACCCCGCCGAAGCCCACGAGCCCGCCATGCCGCGCAGTGCGCTGCGTGGCGTGCAGGTGGATCATTGTTTGCCGCTTGCCGGCATCGGCGAGCTGCTGGCGCGCGAGGCCGGCCGCATTGCACCCGTGCAGCAACCGCTGCACGACGACCTCATCCGCGAACACGCGGTGAGCCTGTCCGCGGAGGACGCCAGCGGCCTTCTTCAACGGATCGGAAAGCCATCGACCAACGTGTGCCCGGAGTGCGGCGGCACGCTGTTCCAGCTGGGCGACGAGCCCATGCGCTTTCGCTGCCACACCGGCCACGCCTACAGCCTCGATTCGCTCAACCTCGCGCAGAAGGCGGCCACCGAGGAGGCGCTGTGGGCCGCCATCCGGGCGCTGCAAGAGCGCGAAGGCCTGGTGCGGCAGATGGCGGAGCTTGACCGCATGGCGGGCGACGAACGCATGGCCCAGGGCTTCGACCAGAACGCCGAACGTCTGCGCGACCACGTCACGCGCTTGCGCGAGCTGGTCGAGAAGCAGGAGTGAACTCCCCCTCAGCGTCCGACCAGGCAGGCGCCGGCGTCCATGCGGCGAAGCTCCGCGTCCAGCAGCTTCGGCGTGAGCGGCTTGTCCAGCAGCGCATCGAAGCCGGCGCGCGTCGCGTCGCTGCGATGCTGGTCGGTCCAGTCATCGGCGCTCGCAAGCAGCACGCAGGGGGCGCAATCGCCCAGGCGTTCGAGGGTCCGAAGCGAGCGTGCCCTCTCGATCGCCTGTGAGTCTCGGCCATCCGCCAGGTCCAGCAGCACGGCCAAAGGCGCGAGCGAACGCACCATGTTGATGAAGTGCTTGTCGCTCGGGGTGACGCACTGGGCCTCGTAGCCCAGTGCTTCGAAGGCCATGGCCCCCGCGAAGCAGCCCAGGTCGCTGTGGCTTGCCACCAGGGCGACCGGCCGTGCACCAAAGGTCATCGGCGCGGGACGGGTGGAACCGCTGCCCAGCTCGGCCTCGCGTGACAGGACCGAGGTGAGGTCATCGAGCTCCATCGGGCTGAGCGGGCAGACCCGCACGTCGAAACCGGGCACGCCGTCGATCAGGGCCAGCGTGGGTGAGCCAATGACGGCCGCATAAACGCACACCGTCCATGGCGGCAGGTAGCGGCGCAACGACTGGACCGTGCCCGGCGAGACGCCGGCGCACTCCACCGCGACGACCAAGGCCGGCCTCGCGTCGCCGTTGAACGTTGCGAGGCGCCGCGCTGCCGCCATGGCGGAGTCGAACCGCGTGGTGGCCCAGCCCACGCGCTGCAGCCGGCGCGCCAGCGACTGGGCAGCGACTTCGTCGGCGTCGATGATCCATGCCCTCGCCTGCCCCGCCTGCGGGGCTTCGCTCGCGTCGACCGCTTCCACCGGCAGCTGCCACTGGGCCGTGAGCAGCAGCCCTTCGGCAGGCCCCCTTGCGAACTGCACCGCCGCGCCGGTGGCCGGGCACACGCCCACTGCACGCCGCCGATCCGGCGAATGTGGCTGGCCGGCGCCGGCGTCGGCCTCTTCGTCATCCTCCAGCTGCAGCCGCGACAGCACCAGGTCGGCCACCTGGCGGCTGGCCTGAAGCCCGGTGCCGGCCAGCTTCAGCTCCAAGGTGCATCGGGCGCCACGCGCGACCTGCGTCTCGGCCTGCAGCACGACGAAGCCCACGCGCACCAGGTCGCCCACGCCCAGGATGAGGCGGTGGAAGGCACGCTGCATCGCCGATGCATCCGCGCGAACGATGACGCGCGAGCCGCGGACATCGAAGGCGCCGGAGAGCTTGCGCTCGTTCAGGTGCGGCAACGTGCGCCGCACCGCCACCGTGAACAGTTCACCCACATCGAAGGACATGCCGCTCAGGCCGCGCGTTCACTGGCGACAAAGCGGAAGTCTTCCGGCCGGTCCGCCCGCAGCACCGTGAGCGTGAGCGCGGAATCCCGGCGGTGCCGCTCGGCGGCCGCGTGATCGATGATGTCCTGGTGTCGCAGGTAGGCGCTCAGCCAGGTCTGGGGTTCTTCGTCAGCACCGAAGTACTGTTCCAACGCATCCCGAAGAATGATGGCCTTCAGCGGCCTTTCGTCTTCGGACTTGATCGTGAATTGCACGCCCTGCACGATCTCGCAGAGTTTTGCCTTATCGCCCATGACTCGCCGCCTTTCGTGCTCTGCGCTGACTCCTGAAGCCCGACTTTGACGTCGAGTCGGCGCGACAAGTAGCGGGATCATTGCGGTGTGGGCCCGGGATATCCCCGGGCGGGACTTCACTCTTCCGGTGCGGCGTCGTCGTCCAGCCACTGCTGGGACAGGGCGTGGCGAAGAATGTCGGCCCGCGTGCGCAGGCCCAGCTTCTGCAAGGCGGTGGCCTTGTACGACTCGACCGTCTTCACGCTCAGGTCGAGGCGGATGGCCACCTCCTTGTTGCTCAGGCCCCAGGCGATCATGCGCAGCACGTCTTCCTCGCGCTCGCTGAGCTGCGCGCGGACGGGGCTCGTGGAGCGGGTTGCTGCCGCCGTTTGCCCCACGGCCCGGGACACGAGCGCGCCGGCCAGCGACGGGTCGATGTAGGTGCCCCCCTGGGCCACGACGCGGATGGCGCTGAGCAGTTGCTCCGCGCCGCTTCGCTTGAGCACGTAGCCGCGCGCGCCCGAGCGCAGCAGCTGGTTCACGTAGCCGGGGCCGGAGTGGCGGGTGAGCGCCAGCACCTGCGCGTGGGGGGCGCAATCGCGGATGGATTCGGCGGTGCGAAGGCCGGCGCTGCCCGGCATGGAAACGTCCAGTACCACGACGTCGGGCGCCTGCTCGCGGCACTGCGAGATGGCCTCGTCGCTGTTCGATGCCTGGGACACGACGCTCATGTCCGCCTGCGAGTCGATCAGCATGGCCAGGCCCGCGCGAAGGACGGCATGGTCATCGGCAAGAAGGACACGCAGCTTGGTCATGGCCGCGCCACTTTAGCAACAAGCGCGGCGCCCGGACGTGGTTCAGGCCTGATGAGCGTGTTGGTATCCCTTCTGTTGAAGGGTGGTGGTGCTCAAGCGGCCGGCAGCTCCGCGCGACGGGGCATGTCTGCGCCGCGGCGGCCGCAGACGATGGCTGCCGCGGTGCCCGCGAATCCGAGGGCCGCTTCGAGCTCGTGCTGCGACAGGGCTGCGAGGCCTTGCCCGCTCAGTCGCCCATGCTCCGAGAGCCAGGTGAGCAAGGCGGCCTGGAAGGTGTCGCCGGCGCCCACGGTGTCGACCACGTCGACCCGCACGGGCAGCGATTCAGCCGAGGCCTCGGCACCGAAGGCGATGCTGCCCTCGCCGCCACGGGTGACCACCACCAGCTTCACGCCCTCGCCGATGGCTTGCGCAGCGAAGTCAGCCAGCATCACGTCCGGCATGAGCAGGCCAAGGTCTTCCTCGCTCACCTTGAGCAGGTCCGTGCGCGGCAGCATCCACGCGAGATGCTCGCGCCAGACGTCGAGCGCGGGCACCACGTTCAAGCGCACATTGGGGTCGTAGGTGATGAGCGCCGCGTCGCGAAAGCGCTCCACGATGGCGCGCTGCGTGCTGCCTACGGGTTCGACCACCGTGGCATAGGAGCCGAAGTGAATGGCTTTCACGTCGGCGGGAATGTGGTCGATGACTTCAAGGCCCAGTTGCCGATCGGCTCCGCGCTCGCCATGGAAGGCATACGAAGGCACGCCCTTCGAATCCAGCCCCACGAGGCTGAGCGTGGTCTTGGCATCGGTGCGCTGCACCGTGCGCTCGTCCACGCCCTCTTCGAGCAGGGCGCGCATCAGCCGCTCGCCGAGGAAGTCCGTGGACACCGCGGACACGAAGCACACCGGCTGCAGCAGCCGCGCCAAGCCCACCGCCACGTTGAACGGCGAACCGCCGATGCGCGCGTCCAGCGCCATGCCGGTCGCGTTGGCGCCGTTCTCGTACACATCCATCAAGGCTTCGCCACAGACCGCGAACATCGTTTCAAACACTTTCCAACAGCTTGTCGTACGCCGAGCATGCCCGCTTGTGCGACAGCGCGCACCCGGGTTTTCCATTAATCAATCAACTTGATTTATTAATCCGGACCGACCAGAATTCACTGGCCCCCTTCTCTTGGGCCGAATGGCTTCCGACGAGACGCCACGGTCCATCCCACACAAGCCCCAGGAGACATCCGAATGCGCCTGACCCTCATTGCCCTTGCTGCCACCGTCTTCGCCTGCTCTGCCGCCCAAGCCGCGGACCAGCCGGTGATCGGCCTCATCACCAAGACCGAGACGAACCCCTTCTTCGTGAAGATGAAGGAAGGCGCCGCCGCCGCCGCGAAGGCCAAGGGCGCCAAGCTGCAATCGGCTGCGGGCAAGGCCGACGGCGACAACGCCGGCCAGGTCACCGCCATCGAGAACATGATGGCCGCCGGTGCCAAGACCATCCTCATCACGCCCAACGATTCCAAGGCGATCGTGCCTGCCATCAAGAAGGCGCGCGACAAGGGCGTGATGGTGATCGCGCTCGACAGCCCGGCCGACCCGCAGGACGCGACTGATGCGCTCTTCGCAACCGACAACTACAAGGCGGGCGTGCTGATCGGCCAATACGCCAAGGCCGCCTTCGCCGGCAAGCCCGCGAAGATCGCCACGCTCGACCTCTTCCCCGGCCACCCGGTGGGCGCGCAGCGCCACAACGGTTTCATGTCCGGCTTCGGCCTGCAGGCGGCCGATGCGAAGAGCAACGAGCTGTCCAAGACCGCCGAGATCGTCTGCATGGCCGACAGCTTCGGCGACCAGGGCAAGGGCCAGACGGCCATGGAGAACTGCCTGCAGAAGAACCCCGACATCAACCTCGTCTACACGATCAACGAGCCCGCCGCCGCCGGTGCCTACCAGGCGCTGAAGGCCGCCGGGAAAGAGAAGAACGTGATGATCGTGTCGGTGGACGGCGGCTGCGCCGGCGTGAAGAACGTGAAGGCCGGCGTCATCGCCGCGACCTCGCAGCAGTACCCGCTGAAGATGGCGAGCATGGGCGTGGATGCAGGCGTCGAATACGCCAAGACTGGCAAGAAGGTGGCGGGCTACACCGACACCGGCGTGACGCTCATCAGCGACAAGCCGCAAAAGGGCGTGGACAGCAAGGACACCAAGTTCGGCGTGGACCAGTGCTGGGGCAACAAGTAAGCCGCGCGGGTCACTGACATGAACAGCTTGCACTCGCGGCTTCCGCCGCTGGCCACGCTCGGCCCCTTCATCGCGCTGCTGCTGGCGTGCATCTTCTTCGCAACGCAGACCGACCGCTTCTTGTCGGCGCAGAACTTCTCGCTGATCCTGCAGCAGGTGATGGTGGTGGGCGTCATCGCCATCGGGCAGACGCTCATCATCCTCACCGCCGGCATCGACCTGAGCTGCGGCATGGTGATGGCGCTGGGCGGCATCGTGATGAGCCGCTTTGCGGTGGCGCACGGCGTGCCGCCGGCGCTCGCCGTCGCCTGCGGACTCGGCGTGTGCATGCTGTTCGGCCTGATCAACGGCCTGCTGGTGACGAAGGTGAAGCTTCCGAGCTTCATCGTCACACTGGGCACGATGAACATCGCCTTCGCGCTCACGCAGATCTACTCCGAAGCGCAGACGGTGACCGACCTGCCCGACAGCATGACCTGGCTGGGCAACACCATCGTGTTCGGGCAGACCGCCGTCAACTACGGCACGGTGCTCATGCTGCTCTTGTACTTCCTCGCGTGGTTCACGCTGCGCGAGTCGGCGCCGGGGCGGCATGTGTACGCGGTGGGCAACAACGCGGAAGCTGCGCGGCTCACCGGCATCTCCACGCACCGCGTGCTCCTGGGCGTGTACGTGACGGCCGGGCTCCTGTACGGCATCGCGTCCATGCTCTCGGTGGCGCGCACCGGCGTGGGCGACCCCAACGCCGGGCAAACCGAAGCGCTCGACAGCATCACGGCGGTGGTGCTGGGCGGCACCAGCCTCTTCGGCGGCCGCGGCGTGGTGCTGGGCAGCCTCGTGGGCGCGCTCATCGTCGGCGTGTTCCGCAACGGGCTCACGCTGATGGGCGTGGCGTCGGTCTACCAGATCCTCATCACCGGCATCCTCGTCATCCTTGCGGTGACGACCGACCAACTCTCGCGCAGGAAGTCCTGACCATGGCGGCCCCACTCGTACTGGAAGCAAAAGGCTTGGTCAAGCGCTACGGCCAGGTGACGGCGCTTGACGGCGCCGATTTCGAGCTGCGCGCGGGCGAGATCCTCGCGGTGATCGGTGACAACGGCGCGGGCAAGTCGTCGTTGATCAAGGCCTTGTCAGGCGCTGTCGTGCCTGATGCGGGAGAGATCAAGCTCGACGGCCGCACGGTGCACTTCAAGTCGCCGATCGACGCGCGCCGCGAAGGCATCGAGACGGTGTATCAAGACCTCGCCGTCGCACCCGCGATGACCATCACCGAGAACCTCTTCCTTGGGCGCGAAGTGCTGCGACCCGGCATCCTCGGCAAGCTCTTCAAGCTGATCGACAAGAAGCGCATGCTCGAAGAAGCGGTGGCGCACATGTCGGACCTGAAGATCGGCATCCGCTCGATGACGCAGGCGGTGGAGACGCTCTCCGGCGGCCAGCGCCAGGGCGTGGCGGTGGCGCGCAGCGCGGCCTTTGCGCGGCACGTGGTCATCATGGACGAGCCCACCGCCGCGCTCGGCGTGAAGGAAGGCAACATGGTGCTGGAGCTCATCCGCCGGGTGCGCGACAAGGGCCTGCCCGTCATCCTCATCAGCCACAACATGCCGCATGTGTTCGAGATCGCCGACCGCATCCACATCGCGCGGCTGGGCAAGCGCTGCTGCGTCGTCGACCCGAAGCACATCAGCATGAGCGACACGGTGGCGGTGATGACGGGCGCAATGAAGCCCGAGCAGTTGCCGGCGCAGGCCCTGGCCTGATGCGTCTGCCGAACCGGAAGATCGCACCATGAACCCGCTCGCGCCGGATGCCGCGCGACTGCGATCGCACGGCTCCAACCATGTGGGCATGCGGCAGTTCAACGAGCGTGTCGTGCTGCAGGCCATCCGCCTGCACGGTGCGCTGCCCAAGGCAGAAATCGCGCGGCTCACGCACCTCACCGCGCAGACGGTGCAGATCATCATCGCGCGGCTCGAGGCCGATGGCCTGGTGGTCAAGCAGGCGCCGGTGCGCGGCAAGGTGGGGCAGCCCTCGGTGCCCATGGCCTTGAATGCGGACGGCGCGTTTTCCATCGGCGTGAAGATCGGGCGGCGAAGCCTGGACGTGCTGCTGGTGGACTTCGCGGCGCAGGTGCGCGAGCGCCTGACGCTGGACTACGACTTCCCCGACCCGGACACGCTCTTCGATGCGATCCGCGAGCGGATGGAGTCATTGCACAGGACGCTCGGTGCGGCCGCCGCGGACCGCCTTCACGGCATCGGCGTAGCGGCGCCCTTGTCATTGGAAGGCTGGCAGCCGCTCTTGGGCGTGAAGCCGGCGCAGTCGCGCAAGTGGTCGGGCGTGGACATCGGCGCGCGCGTGCGTGCCATGACCGAGCTGCCAGTCGAATCGGTGAAAGACACCGCGGCCGCCTGCGTGGCCGAACTCGTGGCGGGTCGCGGGCGCAGCATCCGCAGCTTTCTGTACGTGTTCGTCGACACCTTCGTGGGTGGTGGCCTGGTGATCGACAGCCACTTGCGCAGCGGCGTGAACGGCAACGCGGGCGCGGTCGGCTCGCTGCCGCTCGGGCTCGTGAAGGGGTCGTCGAACGCCGCTCCGCAACAGTTGCTGAGCGTCGCGTCCCTGTACCGGTTGGAGGCGATGTACCGCGATGCGAAGCTCGAACCGTCCGCGGCAGCCGACGCACGCGCGATGCACGCGCCCTGGCTGCCCATCACCCGCCAATGGCTGAACGAATCGGCGACGGCCCTCGCATTGGCAGTGAACAGCGCCGCCTGCCTGCTCGACCTGGACGGCGTGATCGTGGACGGCTCGTTCAGCCGCGAACTGCTCAACGAGCTGACCGTGCAGCTCGATGCAGCGCTGGACCGCTACAGCTGGGAGGGCGTATCGCGTCCGCAGATGCTGCCCGGCACGATCGGGTCGGATGCGCGCGCGATCGGCGGGGCGCTGCTGCCGTTGTATGCGAACTTCGCGCCGGATCGGGATTTGTTCTTGAAGGACAAGCCGTAGGGGGCCTGGCTCCCCGCGCAGATGCGCGGTGCTCGAAGGACAACAGATTGCCCCCTCCCCCAGGGGGAGAGGGAGCGAGAGGCGGCTACTCGCTGATCACCACATCAGCCCTCGCCTTCCCCTTCGCGATCAACCGCGCATTGGGCTCGTCGGTGCTCTCGACCCAATCCATTGCCGCCTGCTCGCTCCGACCGAAGCGCATGTGCCGCTCGACCAGGCGCCGCCGTCGCAGTTCATCATCGACATCGATGTACCAGACCTCGTCCAGCAGCGCCCTCACCTTCGCCCAAGGGCCGTCTTCGAGCAGCAGGTAGTTGCCCTCGGTCACGACAAGGCGCGTCTGCGGCAGCAACGCGATCGCACCGGCGATCGGCTCCTCGATCTCGCGCCGGAACTCCGGCGCGTAGACGATCTCGTCGCCTTGACGGCGAACGCGCTCCAGCAGCGCCACGTAGCCTTCGCTGTCGAAGGTATCGGGCGCGCCTTTTCGCGCAGCACGGCCCAGGCGATCAAGCTCCACCTGCGCGAGGTGGAAGCCATCCATCGGCAGCAACTGCGCCCGACCCCTCATCGCTTCAACGAGCGCCGCAGCCACCGTCGACTTGCCCGCGCCAGGCGGGCCGACGAGGCCGAGCAGCGCACGGCGGCCGTTTCGCGTGAGCGTCTCGACGCGTTCAAGGTGTTCGTTCGACAGCGTCATCCATCTCCTCTCATTTCATCGCGACCAATGCGGCGTCGGCACTCGGCCACGCCGTCTTGAGCTGTTCACGCACCGCGGCGACTTCTTCATGCCGGCCTTGCGCATCCAATGCCTGTACCAGCCCGCGCAAGGCCCAGCCGCTGCGCGGATGATCGACCAGGTCCGCCCGGAAGCTCTTCTCCGCTTCGCCCCAGCGCCGCGCCTTCATCTGCATGTCGCCCAGCACCACCCGCGATCCGGCGGCCAGCAAGGGCGGCTCGAATTCATCGATGTCCTTGCCCGCCGTGACGGACTTCTCCTGGTGCACCAATGCGTCATCCACCTTGCCCTGCGCGAGCGCGACCTCGGCCCTCAACCGTTCAAGCACCACCTCCGCCACGCCCCGCGGCACCTTGTCGCGGTACTTGTTCGACGGATGCGACTTGATCATCGCGAGCGCATCCGGCTCGATCTCCACCAGCAGCTTCTGCGCGGCGTCCACCTGCCGCGTGCGAGCGAACGCAACACCCTGCGCATAACGCCCCATCAGCCGCGCCACGCCCTTGTCGCCCGTGGCCATGGGTTCGCGCAGCACGGCGTCCCAACGCTCCAGGCGAAGCAGCGTCACCAGCGGCCTGCTGCGCGTGATCTCGGCGAGCTCATGGTCGGCCTTCGAGCGCGACGCCGAGGCACGCGCCGTCTCCAGCGCCGCATCGCCTCGCCCTTCCATCAGCGCCGCGTACCAGAGGAAGTGGCCGTTGTGGCCGCGCCAGTCCTTGCTGACGCTGAAGCCTTGCCTCCCGAGATCGGCGGCGAGCGATTCATCGGCCGCGAGCGCCTGCTGGTTGACGTGGCTCGCATCGGCGTAGCGGCCGAGGTTCACGTAGGTGTGCGAGGGCATGTGCAGCAGGTGCGGTGAATTGGGCGCAAGCCGGGCCATGCGGTCGGCCGACGTCGCGGCCCGGTGCGCCACGGGCAAGGCGTCGGTGGCGTGGATGAGGTAGTGGTTCAGCCCCGTGTGCTCGGGGTGATGCTTCAGCGCCGCCTCGAGCCGGTCGGCCACCTCGCCCATGCGGCCCGCGGGCTTGCCCGTGGTGGCGTTCCACCAGTCGCCCTTGGTGGCGATCATCTCGGCCTCGGCGTACATCGAGACGATGTCGGCATCGTCGGGATAGCGGTCGGCCAGTTCGCGCATGCGCTCGGCATAGGCGATGTCCAGCGGGTCGGGCTTCTCGTCGTCGTCCCCGCCCTTGCCGCTGACGCACGCCGGCGCCGTCAGCATCACGGTGTTGCGGGCCTCGCTGCGGTGGGCATAGCGCAGGGCCATCGCCTGGATGAGGGCACGCTCGCGCTCGCTGGCGTGGCTGGCGTGCCGCAACGCATGGTCCAGGTAGCGCAGCGCCTCGTTCAGGTCGCCGCGCTCGGTGGCATTGATGTTGGGGCCGAGCTGGTAGGCCACGCCCCAGGCGCACATCGCGCAGGCCGGGTCCTGCGCGAGCGCCGACTTGAACATGCGCACGGCCTCGGTTTCGTTGAAGGCATAGGCCTGCGCCATGCCTTGCTCGAAGCGCTCGCGTGCCGTTGGTGATTGAGTGCTGATGGCCATGTCGACCACGCCGTAGCCCGCGAGCAGCGGCGATTTCGCATCCGGCTCCAGGCCGACGGGCAGCAAGGTGCAGGCGACCAGCGCTGCGGCTGCCACGCCCGCAAGGGCCAGGTGCGAGGCGCGCTTCATGGCGACTTCACCTGCTCGTTGCCGTAGGTCTTCACGAGGTAATCGACGATGGCCGGCATGTCCGCGTCATCGATCGGCGCCTTGAACACCAGCTTCATGCGCTTGACCATCGCGTCCCAATAAGGCCGCGCGGCGTTGGGCGGCTGGTAACGCATGTACTCGGCCGAATGGCAGGCGACGCAGCTGGCCTGCGCCTTCGCGTAGCCGGGCAGCGGGCTTTCCTTGAGCTGCACGCCGTCAGGCGGCAGCACGATGGTCTTGGTGGCGGCCACGGCCCACGCGGTGGCCCCAACGGTGGTTCCAACCGCGAGCAGCGCAGCGATCAGTGTCTTGGTCTTCATGGCGTCCCCCTCAAGCCGCGACGATCTTCACCGACTCGACCACGTTGCGCATGTAGCCCGCCGGCTGCCACAGCGCCTCCATCGGCTGGCTCTGGCCCGATCGGTTCCAGGCGCGAACGCGCAGGTCGTGGCCGCCCTTCTCGGGCGTGAAGCCGAAGCTGAACTCGCGGAACGAATAGCGGCCGAGGTCTTCGCCCAGCTTTGCGCCGCGCCAGCTCTGCCCGCCATCGGCAGACCACGCCACCTCGCGGATGCCCTGCCCGCCATCGAAGGCGATGCCACGCACCACCATCGCCTGCCCGGCATGCACCCGCGCGCCGTCTCGCACCGAGGTGATGAACGAGCGCACGTTGAAGCGCCCGATGGGCCGCGTCGCCGCGGGCGTGGTGCCCGGCTCGATGCAGGCGCAGTCGTTGTCGGGGATGCGGTAGGCGGGCTTCATCCAGAAGCCTTCGTAGACGGAGTCGATGACCTCGATCTGCGACAGGTGCTTGACCCAGTAGGTGCCGTAGAAGCCGGGCACCACGAGCCGAACTGGGAAGCCGTTGAGCATCGGCAGGTCGGCGCCGTTCATCTGCCAGGCAATCATCACCTCGCCGTCCATGGCTTGCGACATGTCCAGCGACTTCACGAAATCGCCGCCTCCGAAGAGCGCTTCGTCGAGGCCGTTGAAGGTGACCTGCCGCGCACTCGCCTTGGGCTCGGCGCGCGCCAGCACGTCCTTGAGCGGCACGCCCGTCCAGCGCGCATTGCCCATCGCGCCATTGGACAGCTGCCCGCCGGTCACGCGCGGGCTGAAGTGGCCACGGCTGTTGCCTGAGCACTGGTTGACGGCCACGACTTCCACCGGCTTGAACTGCGTGCGCAGCTCGTTGACGCTGATCTCGAAGGGCTTGCCCACCGCGTTGCCGCCGATCCTGATGAGGTGCTTGTCGCCGTCGATGGAGGTGGGGATGCCGGCGTTGTGATAGCGCACGAAGAAGGCATCGTTGGGCGTGATGACGCCTTCGTTGAAGACCTCGAAGGGGGTCTCCAGCTGCGGCGGCCGCGAGGTGAGCACGATCATCGGCCGCTTCTCGGGGAAGGCCACGAGCTGGCGCGCTCCATTGACCATCGGCAGCTCGACGCTTTGCGCCAGCGCGCCGGCGGTCCATGGGGCGAGGCCGGCGGCGGCGAGCAGTCGCCGGCGCATGGCGTGGGTCTTGTTCATCGGTCCTCCGGAAGTGTTCTTGGAGGCCGCATGTCACCACCAACAGCGGGCAGTGTCAACGCGCCGGACCCAGGCGCCGAACGGCAGCATTTGCAGCAAATGCGGCGCGCCCCGGATGACTGCGGGCTGACCACGGATCACGCGATCTCTTGCCGCACGAGCGGCGGATCGCATCGCGCCGATCACCGGACGCAAGGCGCGCCATTTGCTGGCGCGTGGTTTCCGGGTTCTTCCGAGGATTGCCCATGGCTCATCTCTCGCGTCGCATCTTTCTCAAGGCCAGCGGTGCTGCTGCCCTGGTGCCTGCCGCGGCCGACCCCGCGACCAACGCGCCGCCGGCGGCGCTGGCATCACCAGGTGCTGCCAGCGCACCGGGGGCCTTGACGGGCTACCTCTTCTTCAACGCCCCCGAGGTGGCCTTCATCGAAGCGGCGGTCAACCGGCTCATCCCGCCCGATGAGGTCGGCCCGAGCGCCATGGAAGCCGGCGTGCCGGTCTACATCGACCGCCAGTTGCACGGCGCCTGGGGCGCGGGCGAGCGGCTGTACCGCTCGGGACCGTGGGCGCAAGGCCAGCCGACGCAGGGCTACCAGCTGCCCTACACGCCGGCCGAGCTCTTTCGCACGGCGCTGCGCGGCATCCGTGCCGACCTGGAGAAGAACAAGCAACCCGCGTTCGAGTCCATGGACGGTGCCGCGCAGGACACCTACCTCACGATGCTTCAGACAACGGGCCGCGACCTCGGCGGCGTGCCGTCCAACGTGTTCTTCGAATCGCTGCTCGCGATGACCATCGAGGGCTACTTCGGCGACCCGGTGTACGGCGGCAACCGCGACATGGCGGCATGGAAGATGATCGGCTTCCCCGGGGCCTACGGCGCCTACTACGACATGGTCGACAAGCACGGCGTGGCCTTCACCGAAGCGCCGCGCAGCCTCGCGCAACGCGAGGGCCACGTGCACGTGATGCCCGACATCCCGGCCACCGCGCCCATCCACATCCACAAGAAAGGGGCATGACATGGCCGCCACACGATTGCCCGAGGTGGATGCGGTGCTGCTGGGCGTGGGCCTGGTGGGTTGCATCTTCGCGCGGGAACTGACGAAAGCGGGGCTCAAGGTGGTGGGCCTGGAGCGCGGTGAGCCGCGCTTCACCGTGCCCGACTTCCAGGGCCCGGCGATGCACGACGAGCTGCGCTATTCGGTTCGCAAGGCGCTGATGCAGGACAACACGAAGGAGACGCTGACCTTTCGCAATGCATCCAGCCAGACCGCCCTGCCCATCCGGCGCTGGGAAGGCTTTCTGCCCGGCACCGGGCTCGGCGGCGCGGCCGTGCACTGGAACGGCCAGACCTACCGCTTCCAGGACAGCGATTTCCAGATGCGCACGCACCACGTGCAACGCTACGGCGAAAAGTTCATCCCGTCGGACATCCTCGTGCAGGACTGGGGCGTGACCGCGGCCGACATGGAGCCGCACTTCGACCGTTTCGAATACCTCATGGGCACGAGTGGCAAGGCGGGCAACCTCAAGGGCCAGAAGATCGACGGCGGAAACCCCTTCGAAGACCCGCGGTCTCGCGAGTACCCCACGCCACCGCAGAAAGAGCCCTACGGCTCGGCCATGTTCCGCAAGGCCTCGGCAGGGCTCGGCTACCACCCCTACCCGCAGCCTTCGTGCAACCTCAGCCAGCCCTACACCAACCCCGAGGGGCTGCGCATGAACACCTGCATGTTCTGCGGCTTCTGCGAGCGCTATGGCTGCGAGCACTACGCCAAGAGCTCGCCGCAGACGGTGCTGCTGCCCATCCTGATGAAGGAGCCCAACTTCACGCTGCGCACGCAATGCCAGGTGCTGCGCATCAACCTCGACAACACGAAGAAGCACGCCACCGGCGTGACCTACGTCGACGGCGCGGGCCGGCAGTTCGAGCAGCCGGCCAGGATCGTCATCGTGGGCATGTTCGCGCTGAACAACGTGCGCATGATGCTGCTGTCGGGCATCGGCACGCCCTACGACCCGCAGACCAAGAAGGGCGTGGTCGGCCGCAACTACGCTTACCAGACGACGAGCGGGGTGCAGGTGTTCTTCGACAAGAGCGTGAACATCAACCCCTTCATGCGATCGGGTGCGAGCGGAACGGTCATTTCCGATTTCGTCAGCGACAACTTCGATCATGGGCCGCTGGGATTCATCGGCGGCGCCTACGTGGGCGAAGTGATGAGCCACGGACGGCCCATCGAATTCCACCCCACGCCACCCGGCACACCCGCCTGGGGCTCGGCCTGGAAGCGCGCGGTGGCCGAGCACTACAACCACACCGCTTCGCTCAACATCCATGGCAGCTCGGTGGCCGCGCCGCAGAACTACCTGGACCTGGACCCGACCTACAAGGACGCCTGGGGCTTGCCCTTGTTGCGCATGACCTTCGACTTCCCGGCCAACGACCTGAAGATGTCCACCTACATCACCGGCAAGGCCATGGAGATCGGCCGGGCGATGGGCGGCAGGCAGGTCGCCGGCGGCCCGCGCAAGGGGCCCTACACCGTCACGCAATACCAGAGCACGCACAACACCGGCGGCACGGTGATGGGCAACGACCCGTCCACCAGCGCCGTCAACCGCTACCTGCAAAGCTGGGACGTGCCCAACGTGTTCGTGATCGGCGCATCCAACTTCCCGCAGAACGCGTCGTACAACCCGACGGACACCGTCGGCGCCCTCGCCTACTGGGCGGCGGATGCCATCGTCACCCGCTACCTCAAGGCCCCCGGGCCGATCGCATCATGAGGCGCGCAGCGTTCGCGTGCCTGTCGCTTGCCGTGGTGGCCTGGCTCGCAGCGTGCCAGCGCAGGGACGAGACCGTCATCGTGGCGGCCACGCCGGCATCGGGGGCATCGCAGGCGGCCAGTGCCGCGGCCGCTGCGTCTGGGCCCATCATCGCGCCCATGGCCATGCCCGTCCCCACCGATGCGCAACGCAGCGCCGGACAGGCATTGGCCACGCAAGGCGGCGGGAACACCGTGGCGGCCTGCGCGGGTTGTCATGGCGGGCAAGGTGAAGGCAATGCAGCCACTGGCTTCCCGCGGCTTGCGGGGCAGTCGTACGCATACCTTCTGCACGAGCTTGAAAGCTATGCAGGCGACAGCCGCAAGAACCCGATCATGCAACCGATCGCGAAGGCCATGAGCGCGGACCAGCGGCAAGCGGGGGCGGCGTACTACGCGTCGCTGGCGCCGGCTGCGGCGGCATCGGCTGGCGACTCCGCATCGGCATCCGCGTCCACGGCTGCGGCAGCGCCGGCGAGCGGTCCGCCTGCCGACTTGAGCCGCGCCCGGCAGCTGGCACAGGTGGGCGATGAAGGCCGGCTCGTGCAGGCCTGCGCCAACTGCCACGGGCCCGACGGCAATGGGCACAGTGCGGGCATTCCATACATCGCGGGGCAGCATGCGGGCTACCTGAATGCGACGCTCGCCGCGTGGCGCGACGGCTCGCGCAACAACGACCCGAGCGGGCAAATGCCGCTCATCGCCAAGTCATTGGCGGATGGCGATGCGGCAAGTCTCGCGGCCTACTTCAGCGCCCTCTCACCGCCACCCACATCACGCGAGCGGGACCGGGCGACGGTCGTGGCATCGACTGCGAGTGCCGTCGTGTCCGGCCCGCGCGCAGCAAGCGCGGCAGCCGGTGGCCAGGCAGCGCAAGGTGTGGGGTCCGAGCAAGGCTCGCCGCTCACGGGCGGCGGGCAGAGCAACGGCCCGGGCGGCGGGTCGGGGGGCGGGTCAACGGGCAATGCGAGCGGCAACGCGCAGCCGAAGCAGCAGTAGGCGGGCGCCGCCCTGCTTGTTCAGCCGTTCAGCCCGGCCAGCAGCGCCATGTCATGGCTGCGCACCACCACGAAGTCTGAGTGGCTGGCACGGTGGCGCCGGCGGATGATTTCCTCGAAGGCCTCGCGGTGCGCCTCGAACGCATCGAGCCAGGCGTCGGGCGTGGGCCGCGTGTCGAGGCAGTACTCGAACACCTCCCGCGGGATCACGCCGCGCACCGGCACACCGTCGACGTCCATCGCCACCTCGATTGCCTGGATCGCGCCGAAGAGTGACGCTTGCGAACGGCTGGCAGCCGCCACGTGCTTGCTGCCCGGTGCGGCGTGGTCAACGAGGGTGCTCATGGCGGTCCTTGTGATGGTCCGGGGGGAATGCATGGTCCGCCTCGCCGTCGAGTGCGTCAAAACGGGATTTCCCGAGCCAGGGCAGGGTTTCCACTGAGGGCGAGAGAGCCCGCCTCGGGTGCCCGTCTACCCTTGCGCCTGGAGCATCGCGCCCATCTTTTCGCCGATGAGATTGATGGCCTTCAGAGGGCGCAACATCACCTTGAACTCGACGATCCTGCCTTCGTCGTTCCACTTGATGAGGTCCACGCCATTCACGGTCACGCCTTCGATCTGCACCTGGAACTCAAGCACTGCATCGCGGCTGCCGGCCAGTTCTCGCACGTAGCGAAACGACTCATTGAAGAAGACCTTGAAAGCCGCGGACAAGTACTGCGTCGTGATCGCCTTTCCGACTTTCGGGCTGTGGACGATGGGTGAGTGAAAGACGACGTCGTCGGCGAGCAGCGCGTCAAGGCCGGCCACGTCACGGCCTTGTACGAGCTGATGCCAGACGGCGAGAGTGTCGATGGTCATGGGTTCCTCGCGGGTGTAGAACGGATGTGGAAGGCGTCAGAAGTATGCCCTTCCACAGGGAGAGCCTACCAACTCGGCCGCACAAAGGCATCAGGCAGCGTGAGAGGTGAGTTTGAACGCCAGCGCCCGGGGCGACAGCCAACCCAGCACGGCCGCAACAATGAAGAGCGCGGGGACATCACCCCATAGATGACCAAGATGCTGCGTGTTGGCAACCGACTGCACGGCCATCGTGGCGCCGTGGGCGATGCTGGACCAGATCGTGAACGAAATGAGACCCACGTGTTGCTCTGGGGATCGCGACGCAAGCCAAAGAAAGACACCCAGCGTCGCATAGATCGCGATGATCATCTGGAGATACTCCGACTGCCCCGGATGCCACGACCAGCCCGACGGCCACAGCACGGTCAGCGGATAGACGCCGAGGACGAACACGGCGGCAAATACTCGAAGCGCGAGCGTCAGGTACTTGAGGCGATCAGCTTCACTCATGGTGAGCTCCTTGAGGGGTTGGGGCAACGCCTAAAGCACTTCCGGTTCCAGCCCTGAAACATCAATGGGTGCGGCCACCAGGACATGTGGAACGAAGACAAACCCCAGCGCGCGCTCGCCACGAGCGAGTTGACGCAGAAGATATTGGGTATGGAGATCTGGCACACGCTGCGGCTCCTCGTAGCTTGCCGGCTCAAACGGGCGAAACTCTTCAGCTGGCGGCGTGAGTGGAACAGTGGGGTCGCCCGGTGAACTGTTGATCCAGTGCGTGGCACTGTCGTACCGAACCGCAGGCAGCCCAAGGATTCTTTCGA
>CBIHOF010000032.1:0-44017 GCA_966211955.1 uncultured Comamonadaceae bacterium
CAAGGGGCGCCACCCGGCAGTCCGGCAAAGCCGGACCTGCGGGCGTGGCTTGATTGACTCCCTCTCCCAGGGGGAGAGGGAGCAAGACAGCCGCACGACGCGGGGCCCTTTTTCGGGGCTGATCCTCGACCGAAGACAGCCGGTTTTCCCCTCCTTATCCCGCTTAAGTTTTGGCCCCCGCCCGGAACAATGCCAAGACTGACCCAGCCGTCTCGAGCCATGCATCACCGCACGCCCACCGCCCGAATCGCTGCCTCAAATGGCAGGCAATCCGGACGTTCTTCGGCTGACCGCCGATGCACAGGTTCTTACACACTGGCTTCAGTTCTCCAAGAACCGACCGACTCGAACATCCAGGGCATGACATGAACGTCAAACGATTCACCGCTCGCACTTCGCGCGATGCACTCACCCTCGTTCGCCAGGCCCTGGGCGACGATGCCGTGGTGCTGTCAACCAAGCCCTGCCCCGATGGCGTGGAAGTGCTCGCGATGGCCCCCGAGAGCATTGAGCACATCGAGCGCATCGCTGCACCCGCCGCCGCGCCGATGAACAACAAGTCCGCTGCCCGTGCTGCCGCGCCGAAGGCCGCCGCCAGGCCCGCGACCCAGGCGGAAGTGCAAAAGGACGTCGAACAGCTCGCGATGAGCACCCTGTCGTTCCAGGACTACGTGCGCGAGCGCATGCTCAAGCGACGCGAAGCCGCCATGAAGGCGGAAGCGCCGGTCGAGCAACGCATCGAGCCCGAGATGAGCCCGCTGCAGGCCAAGCTCAGCGCCCGCATGAACGCGCCTGCCGCCCCGGCGACGGCACCTGCCGCCGCCTACGTGGCACCGGCCGCTGCGGCCTACACCGCCCCCGCCTACACCGCGCCGGCACCCGCCCCGACCATGCACCGCGAAGCCCCGACGCTGCGCGAAGAGATCCGCCACGCACCGCAGGCCCCGGCCCACGTGCCCTCGCTCGCTGACGTGGCCGTCGACACGGCGCGCCACAACCCGCGCGCCGCCGAGGAAGCCGCCGCCACCCAGCGCCGCGAGCAGGACATGATGAACGAGCTGCGCTCGATGAAGGGCCTGATCGAAGAGCGCTTCGGCGCCCTGGCCTTCATGGAAAAGCTGCAGCGCCAGCCGGGCCAGGCCCGCCTCACGCAGAAGCTGCTCGATTGCGGCTTCTCGCCCGCATTGATCCGCAAGCTCGCCGAGAGCCTGAGCCCCGACGTCGCCGACGAGGGCGCCTGGGCCGCCGGCGTGCTCGAGCGCAACCTCATGACGGGCGAGGCCGAAGCCGCGCTCGAAGACCAGGGCGGCGTGTTCGCGCTGATCGGCTCCACCGGCGTCGGCAAGACCACGAGCACCGCCAAGCTCGCCGCCGCCTTCGCCACCAAGTACGGCGCCGCCAACCTTGGCCTCGTCACGCTGGATGCGTATCGGGTCGGCGCCCATGAACAGCTGCGCACCTATGGCCGCATCCTGGGCGTGCCGGTGCACACCGCGCATGACCGCGCGTCGCTCGAAGACCTGCTGGAACTTCTGGCCGCCAAGAAGATGGTGCTCATCGACACGGCCGGCATGGCGCAGCGCGACTCGCGCACCCGCGAGCTGCTGGACATGCTGAGCCACCGCTCCATCCAGAAGCTGCTGGTGGTCAACGCCGCGCAGCAAGGCGAGACCATCGAGGACGTGCTCGTCTCCTACCGCGCCAGCCTGTGCCGCGGCGTGATCCTCTCGAAGATGGACGAGGCCGTGAAGCTCGGCCCCGCACTCGATGCGCTGATTCGCCACAAGCTGTCGGTGGTGGGAGTCGCCAACGGCCAGCGCGTGCCCGAAGACTGGCACCGCCTGTCGGCCCATGCGCTCGTCCACCGCGCCCTGCGCCCCACTGCCGGCACCGCCTATCGCATGGACGTGAGCGACATGAACCTGATCTTCGCAGCGCCGCAGGGCCGCACGCCGCAAGCCGGCCTGCACGCCTGAGAACGACCCGGACGACACAGAACAAGCACCAGCCTCCGCACGACATGACCGGACTCCATTCCCGCCCCGCTCCGCTGGACCAGGCCGATGGCCTTCGCCGACTCTTCGCACATGCGCGCGTGCGCTACGTGCCGGTGGCTTCGAACCCGCACGTGGCCTTCGGCGGCGTGATGCTGGAGCGCCTGTGCGCCGCATTCGCCGAGCACGGCAAGCATGTGCTGGTGGTGGACGCCGCCGAGCGCTCGCCCATGCATGCCGAGATGGCGACCATGGAAATGGCCGAGTGCATCGAGACGCTGTCGGACCAGGTGTCCTACCTTGCTGCGCGCATGCTGCCGATCAAGTTCGTCGACACCCACGGCTCGACCGCATCCTTTCTGCAGACGGCGTCCGACGCGGCACCTTATGCCGACGTGGTGCTGATCCACGCATCGGCTGCCGACCTGTGCCGCATGTTCGCCAGGAGCGAAGCGCGCCCGCTGCTGATGGCCGACGACCGGCCGCAGAGCGTGACGCACGCTTACGCCGCGATGAAGCTGATGACGCAGCGCGCCGGCCTGGTCGTGCACGACCTGCTGCTGAGCGCAGCGCCCACCTCGCCGCGTGCCGAGCGCATCGCGATGCAGCTGGCCACCTGCGGCGACGACTTCCTGGGCGCCGTGCTGCGCGACTGGATCCAGATCGACCCGGCCACCGACGCGAACGAGGCGCCCACGCCCTCGCTGCGCCGCTGGGCCCGCGACACGCTGCAGCCGCATTTCGGCGCGGCCATCGACATCACTTCTTCGACGCACGGTGCGCATTCGAACGCACTGGCCATGAACTGAGAGAGCTGACCATGTACACCGCCAAAGGCCAACTCGACGTCAACTCGATGCTCAAGCAATACAGCTCGCTCGTGCGGCGGCTGGCGCATCAGATGATTGCCAAGCTCCCGGCCAACGTGGAGATCGACGATCTCATCCAAGTGGGCATGATCGGACTCACCGACGCGCTGTCGCGATTCGACGCCGCGCAGGGCGTGCAGTTCGAGACATTCGCCACGCAGCGCATCCGCGGCGCCATGCTCGACGAGCTGCGCGGCAACGACTACCTGTCGCGCGGCACGCGCAAGCAGCAGCGCAGCATTGAATCCGCAGTCCACAAACTAGAGCAGAAGTTGGGCAGAGCACCGGCCGAAAGCGAGATTGCCCGCGAGATGGGCATCACGCTCACGGAATATCAGGAACTACTTGGCAAGGTGCGTGGCACTCAGCTGGTTTACCTGGAAGACATGTCGGGCGATGAAGGGGATAACGACTTCCTGGATCGGCACGTGGCCGACGAGGGCTTCAATCCGCTCGCGCAGCTGCAAGACCAGCGCATGCGCGAAGCGCTGATCGAGGCGATCAAGTCATTGCCTGAGCGCGAGCAGTACGTGATGAGCATGTACTACGAGCACGACATGAACCTCAAGGAGATCGCGGCCGTATTGAAGGTCACGGAATCTCGGGTTTGCCAACTCCACAGTCAGTCGATAGCACGGCTGAGGGTGAAGTTGCGCGAATACTGACAGGAGCCAACACATGTTCTCTTCGTTCCGCAAGGACCATTCGCCGGCCGTCGAGCCCGCTTCCACTGAGCCGCAGGAGGCCGTTTCCGGCGCCGAGCTGCGCGCCGCGGTGGATTCCATCGGCAAGCAGGCCGCCAACATGGGGCGCGAAGCCGCCGAAGTGCGCGGCGTGATGGAAGACACCCAGAAGATGTCCACCCGCCAGGCGCAGACGCTGAACGCGCTGGCCGGCAAGGTGCAGGAGATCACGAAGGCACAGGACGCCATCAGCGAGGTCTCGCAAGGCAGCCTCGGCGCCGTGGACCGCGCGCGCCAGGCGGTGGAAGAGGTGAACGAAGGCGTCACCGCCATCGTCGGCACGCTGCGTCAGGTGTCGCAGGCCGCGCAGACCATCACCAAGATCGCGCTGCAGACCCGCCTCGTCGCATTCAACGCGTCGGTGGAAGCCAAGCGCGCAGGCGAAGCGGGCCGTGGCTTCGGCGTGGTGGCAGATGCGGTGAAGGACCTCGCCGCGAAGGTGGAGTCGTCCTCCAAGGAAATCATGAGCACCGTGGGCGAGCTCGACCAGCGCATCGATGCGCTGTCGCGCGAGATCCGGGTGGAAGAATCCGACGTCGAGAAGCAGGGCGGTTTTCACCGTGCGCTGTCGGATGTGCAAAGCGGCGTGGCGAGCATCAATGCCGCCGCCGAGCAAAGCCGCGGCATCTGCGCCGAGTTGAACGTGCAGATGAACGAGGTCGGGCAAGAGATCAACGAGACGGGCCGCGCGCTGGACAAGGCGCTGGTGCGCAGCGAGAGCTTCTTGAAGGTGTCGGAGAACCTCATCGACCTCGTGTCGCATTGCGGCATCGAGACCGAGGACACGCCGTTCATTTCGGCTGCGCAAGAGGCGGCGGCGCAGATCAGCAAGCTGCTCGAAGATTCGCTGCGCACGCAGACGATCTCGCTTGGTGATCTCTTCGACGAACAGTACAAGACCATCGCCCGGACCAACCCGCAGCAGCACACGACGCGCTTCGTCGAGCTGGCCGACCGGCTCTTCCCGCAGGTGCAGGAGCGCGTGGTCGGGATGAGCCCGAAGGTGGTGTTCTGCATCGCGGTGGACCGCAATGGGTATGTCGCGACGCACAACAAGAAGTATTGCCACCCGCAGCGTGGCGACCTGGCGTGGGACACGGCGAACAGCCGCTACCGCCGCATCTTCAACGACCGCACGGGTCTCGCGTCGGCGCGCAATCAGCGTCCCTTCCTGCTGCAAACCTATCGCCGCGACATGGGCGGCGGCAACTTCATCGTGATGAAGGAAGCCGCAGCCCCGATCACGGTGGCGGGGAAGCATTGGGGCGGGGTGAGGTTGGCGTTCCATTTCTGAGTGGAACGCGGGCTGCCCGCAATGACATGACGCTGCGCCTGCCATCGCTGTTCACATCGAGCCGCTTCCCGTGGCCGCTGCCGGCGCTCGCCACGTGGGCCGCGTCCTGGGCCGTCTTCATCACCGCCACGCGCTGGCTGAAGATGTCGCCGGTGCTCGCGCTCATCCTCGCAGCGGGCATTGCCATCACCTTCAGCTTTCGCGGCGACACGCGCTGGCGGCGCATCTTCATCGCCTGGGGTTTCCCTTTGTCGCTCGGCGCATCCGGCCTCATCGGCGACGTACCGCCGTGGGCGTGGCTATTGCCGATGGCGCTGCTTGCCGTCGTCTACCCGGTGCACGCGTGGCGTGATGCGCCGCTCTTTCCGACGCCGACCGGCGCCCTGACCGGACTTCCGAAGCTCGTTCCACTGCCTGCCGGCGCGCGCATCGTCGATGCCGGCTGCGGCTTGGGTGACGGTCTCGTCGAGCTGCACCGTGCCTACCCGCAGGCGCAAGTTTCAGGCATCGAATGGAGCTGGCCCCTGCGCATCACCTGTGCCGTGCGCACACGCTTCGCGAGCATCCGGCAAGGCGACATCTGGCGTGCTGATTGGTCCGGCTACGACATGGTCTACCTGTTCCAGCGCCCTGAGAGCATGCCTCGCGCAGCCACCAAGGCACAGCGTGAGCTGCAGCCGAGCGCGTGGATGGCGAGCCTGGAATTCCCGGCACTGGAACTCGTGCCGAACCAGGTGCTCGATTGCCCCGACGGCCGTCGCGTGTGGCTGTACCAGGCGCCGTTCAAGCGCCGTTGACGAACACGGCCACGTCGTCCAGCACCGGCGCCAGCCAGCGCAGGGGGCGGGCGAAGGCGGCGGCCAGCGTCATGTGGTTCACGCGCGCGTAGGTCTTCAGCGTCACGTCCACACCAGCTTCCTTCAGCTTGGCCGCGAGGCCTTCGGTGTTGCGGTGCGGGTTGACGAGCTTGTCTTCCATTGGTGCCGCAACAAAGCTGCGCGGCGAAGACTTGGAGGCATGGTCGATGGGCTGCGAGCCGGCCGGATAGTTCGGGTGGAAGAACACCGGCTGCGCGTCGGGGTTGGTCATCGGCAGGAAGTCGTAAGGGCCGGCCAGGCCGATGAACCCCGCGAGCTCACTCGGTGAATGACCGGTGGCCTCGAGCCACCGATCGTCCAGCGCCAGCATGGCCGCGTTGTAGGCGCCGGCGCTGTGGCCCATCGCGAAGACCCGCGCCTTGTCCCCGCCGAGCGCCTTCGCGTGATCGAGCCCATAGGCCATGGCCTGCGCGCAATCGGTGAGGAAGTCCGGGTAGCGCACCTGCGGGTAGAGCCGGTAGTCCGCGAGGATCGCGATGATCCCTTTCGATGCCAGTGCCTCCCCCACGAACCTGTAGTCGTGCCGTTCGCCGCGGTTCCACGAGCCGCCATAGAAGAACACGACGACGGGGTAGCCCGCTGCTGGGGCGGCTGCAGCCGGGCGGTAGATGTCCAGGCGTTGGCGCGGGAGCGGGCCGTAGGGCACATCCGCGGTGAGCGTGTGCGTGGCGCTCGGCGTCAGCGCGTTGAGTGTCGCGACCGGCGCGCAGGCTGCGAGCACACCGAGGCCCACGAGCGCGATCGCAGACCAGAGGAGGAGATGCTTGATGGGGTGCAAGGCGTGGCGAACTCGTGAGGCTTGTCGTTCGTACGCATGATGCTTCTTGTCGGATGCGCTGTCGTCAAAAAAGAAAGCCGACCCGAAGGCCGGCCCTCAATATTGCGCTGGCAGACCGCGCTCAGTTCGCGCGCCTGCGTCCCGCCACAAAACCCATGATGCCCAGTCCCGCCACCAGCATCGCGTAGGTCTCAGGCTCCGGCACCGGCGTGACATTGATGCCGATCACGAGGTCGTTGTAGTCGGTGTCGTATATCCAGCTGTCGTTGAAGCCCAGCACGTAGTCGAACTTGCCGCCTTGCGTATATGGCGAGAACGCGCCGGCCGCATCGAAGCTGCCCAACACCACATAGCTCGCGAACGTGACCGGGTTGCCGCCATTGGCCACCGTCGCCCCGCCGTGCGTGTCCTTGAACGCAAAGTCCAGCACGCCCGCGCCCTGCATGGTGGTGGTGGTGAACAAGGGCGCAGCAAGGTTGTCGAAGGCCAGCTCGCCATCGAAGAACAGCTGGTTGACGTGGCCGGCGTCCTTGCCGAGGAAGGTGATGCTCAGCTCATCCAGCGCATCGTCGGACACGAGCTGTGCATTGCGCAGGCCGGCGCTCTGCGAGTCGGTGCCGACGCTCGCGCTGTCATAGCCGGTGAAATGAACTTCCGACCCGCCGATCGGCGTGAGGGCTGCATTCGCGGCGCCGGCGGTGGCCAGCAAGGCGGCAGCAAGTAAGGAGGCTTTCATGGATGTCTCTTGGTTGATGGATGCCGCAAGATTCCCTTCCCCTGCGGTGGCGCGATCCTAGGGATGGACACCCACCGGGGCATCCCTTGTCTCGGGGGTCAAACCCGGGTAGTACGCTACGCATCGGTAACGATCCGCTTCGATGCAACAGGCGTGATTCAAGAGTGACGCGGCCAGTCGGCCGTGTGTCCCTTTGCAACCTCAGCGCTACCCGACACGAGGAGAGCCGTGCCATGCGAGTCCTTGCTTCCCACCTTCTTGCTGCTGCATTCATCGTTGGTGCGCACTCGTGCGCCATCGCGCAAGCAGCGGCCTTCGATGGCAGCTGGAACGTCACCCTGACCTGCCCGCCCACGAGCGAAAAGGATGGCGCCAAGGGCTACACGCACAAGTTCCCGGCCGAAGTGAAGAACGGACACTTGCTGGGTGAGTACGGCAAGGAAGGCGAATTGGGGTGGCAGCGGTTGCAAGGACAAATCGCCGCCGACGGAAATGCGAACCTCACGCTGGACGGCATCGTGAGCAATGCGGACTACGCGATCGGGCACAGTCCGACGGGCAAGGCGTTTCGCTACCAGGTGCGCGCGAAGTTCGAGGGAACGGCGGGCACGGGACAGAGAACGAGTGGAAGGGTGTGCGAGTTTCGGTTTGCGCGGTAGCGATTGAAAACACCAATCTATCGCATTAATCAAATCAAGTGACTCTATGCTGCGGTGCACCGAGAATGGCGCCTGGCTTCAGCCATCCCCCATTCAAAAGGAAAAACCATGTCCCTCATCAACACCACCGTTCAGCCGTTCAAGACGACCGCCTTCCAGGGCGGCAAGTTCGTCGATGTCAGCGATGAGTCGCTCAAAGGCAAGTGGTCGGTCCTCATCTTCATGCCGGCCGCCTTCACCTTCAACTGCCCGACGGAAGTCGAAGACGCGGCGGACAACTACGCCAAGTTCAAGGACATGGGCGCCGAGGTCTACATCGTGACCACCGACACCCACTTCTCGCACAAGGTCTGGCACGAGACCAGCCCGGCCGTGGGCAAGGCGAAGTTCCCGCTCGTCGGCGACCCGACGCACACGCTGACGCGCATGTTCGGCGTGCACATCGAGGAAGAGGGCCTGGCGCTGCGCGGCACCTTCATCATCAACCCGGAAGGCGTGGTCAAGACGGCCGAGATCCACGACAACGCCATCGCCCGTGACGTGAAGGAAACGCTGCGCAAGCTGCAGGCCGCGCAGTACGTCGCCAAGAACCCGGGCCAGGTCTGCCCCGCCAAGTGGCAGGAAGGCGCCAAGACGCTGACCCCGTCGCTGGACCTCGTCGGCAAGATCTGATCGGTTCGGTCGACTTTTCCTGAAGACGCCTCCGCCGGCCATCCGCCGGCGGATGGCGCGCCTGCCCGCGCCCCCTTTTCTGCGTCACTGATCGGCGCCAGCCATCGACTCACGCATCGGCATCATCTGGAGCTCCTCATGCTTGACGACAACCTCAAGACCCAACTCGCCGCGTACCTGCAGCGCGTGACGCAGCCGGTCGAACTGGTCGCCTCACTCGACGAGCGCGAGGCTTCGGGCGAGATGCGCGAACTGCTCGATGAGATTGCCGCATTGAGCCCGATGATCCGTGTTCGCCATGACGGCAACGACCCACGCCGGCCATCGTTCTCGATCAGCCGCGCCGGCCACGACATGGGCCTGCGTTTCGCGGCGATTCCCATGGGCCACGAGTTCACCTCGCTCGTGCTCGCGCTGCTGCAAGCCGGCGGCCATCCGCCGAAACTCGAGCGCGAGGTCATCGAGCAGATCCAGTCGCTGGAAGGCGACTTCGTGTTCGAGACCTACATGTCGCTGACCTGCCACAACTGCCCCGACGTCGTGCAGGCCTTGAATCTCATGGCAGTGCTGAATCCGCGCATACGGCACGTCGCCATCGACGGCGGCCTGTTCAAGGACGAGGTGGAGCAGCGCCAGATCATGGCCGTGCCGATGATCTTTCTCAACGGCCAGCCCTTCGGTTCGGGCCGCATGGAGATCGGCGAGATCCTGGCCAAGATCGATACCGGCGCTGCTGCCCGCGACGCTGCGAAACTGGCCAAGAAGGACATCTTCGACGTGTTGATCGTCGGCGGCGGCCCCGCCGGCGCGGCAGCGGCCGTGTACGCGGCGCGCAAGGGCATCAAGACGGGCATCGTCGGCGAGCGCCTTGGCGGCCAGACGCTGGACACGCTGGGCATCGAGAACTACATCTCGGTGCTCGAGACCGAGGGCCCGAAATTCGCCGCAGCGCTGGAGGCGCATGCACGCGCCTACGGCGTGGACCTGATGACCGGCCAACGGGCGGCGAAGCTTGCGCCGGCGCAGGGCCGCGAACCGGCGCGCGTTACCTTGGACAGCGGCGCGGTGCTCCAGGGCCGCACCGTGATCCTCGCCACCGGGGCACGCTGGCGCAACGTCAACGTGCCGGGCGAGGCGGAGTACCGCAACAAGGGCGTGGCCTACTGCCCGCACTGCGATGGTCCGCTCTACAAAGGCAAGCGCACGGCGGTCATCGGCGGCGGCAACTCCGGCGTCGAGGCGGCGATCGACCTGGCCGGCATCGTCGAGCACGTCACGCTGGTCGAGTTCGCGCCGGCACTCAAGGCCGATGCCGTGCTGGTCGACAAGCTGAAGAGCCTGCCGAACGTCACGGTGCATGTGAACGCCCAGACCACCGAGATCGTCGGCGACGGCCAGAAGGTCACGGGCCTGAAGTTCAAGGACCGATCGACCGATGCCGAGCATCTGGTCCCGCTGGCGGGCGTGTTCGTGCAGATCGGGCTGGTGCCCAACACCGAATGGCTCAAGGGTGCGGTGGAGCTGTCCAGGCACGGCGAGATCATGGTCGATGCGAGAGGGGCGACGAGCGTCCCGGGCGTGTTTGGCGCCGGCGACGCGACGACCACGCCCTACAAGCAGATCGTCATCGCCGCCGGCGATGGCGCGAAGGCAGCACTGTCGGCATTCGATCACCTGATCCGCCAGGGCGCCGACGATTGATGAGGGGGCGCGCCGGTGCAGGATGCTCAAGCCCCCTGCGCCGCGCGGATCCCCGCCACCGATACCCCGCTGATCAACCTGCCGCCCGCCAGTTTCACCACCCGGTCGGCCGACGCAATCGTCTCCGACCGGTGCGCGACGATCACCCTGGTCAGCGACAACTTCCGCACCGCCTCGTTCACGCTGCGCTCGCGCGCCACGTCGAGATGGCTCGTCGCCTCGTCGAGAAACAGCACCCGCGGCTCGCGGTACAGCGCGCGTGCCAACAGGATGCGCTGCTTCTGCCCGCCCGAGAACACCGTGCCCATGTCGCCTACCAGCGTGTTGTATTGCATGGGCATGGCAACGATGTCCTCATGCACCTCGGCCATGCGCGCGCAGGCTTGCACGCGCTCGTAGTCCGCGCGCGTGTCGAAGAAGCAGATGTTCTCGGCGATGGAGCCGGCGAAGAGCTGGTCGTCCTGCATCACGCTGGCCACCGCCGCGCGCCAGCGCATGAGGCCCAGGCGCTGCAAGGGCACGCCGTCGATCTCGATGCTGCCGCTGGTGGGCTGCAACAGGCCGAGCATGATCTTCACGAGCGTGGTCTTGCCGCCGCCCGAGGGGCCGATGATGGCGAGCGATTCGCCCGCTTCCACCCGCAGGTTCAGGTTTTCGATGAGCCAGGGGTCGCTGTCCGAATAGCGGAAGCACACGTTCTTCAGCTCGATGCTGCCGGCCAGCGGCGCCGCATCCAGCGGTGCGAGCGCGTCCCGCGGCTCGGCCGGCGTGAGCGCGATGTCGGCCACGCGCTCGGTGTGCAGGCCGAGCATGCGCATCTCCAGGCCCTTCTCGATGAGCGCCGCGACGCGCTGCACGAACTGCGTCTTGTAGGCGACGAAGGCGAAGAGCATGCCCACGGTGAAGCCCGGGCCGTCGAGCACGAGCCGCGCACCCAGCCACACGGTGACCACGTTCTCGATGCCGAAGAGCAGGCCGTTCAATCCCTGGTACAGCAGGTTCAGCCGCTGCGTGCGGATGCCGGCGTTGAACTGGTCGACCACCATGTTCTGCCACGCGGCGGCGCGCTGGTCTTCGCGGGCGAAGAGCTTGATGCCCTGCATGCCGCGCACCGTCTCGAGGAAGTGGCTGTGCTGGCGCGCGCCGCGCACGATCTGCTCCTCGCTCGCGCGGCGGAAGGGCTTGTAGAGCGCGAGCCGCAAAGTGGCATAGGCCAGTGCCGCGAGCATCGCGACAAGGGCGAGCCTGGGGCTGTAGACGATCATCATCGCGGCCGTGCCCAGCGCCATCACGCCGTCGATCAGCGATTCGAGCGCGCTGGTGGTGAGCGTTCGCTGGATGGTGTTGAGGGAATCGAAGCGTGACACGACGTCGCCAATGTGTCGTTTGTCGAACCACGCCATCGGCAGGCGCACGAGGTGGCGGAAGAGGTTGGACAGCAGCTGCAGGTTGAGGTGCGTGCCCATCACCATCAGCACCCAGGCGCGCAAGGCGGTGATGCCGGCCTGGATGACGGCCAGCAGCAGGAAGCCCGCGCCCAACACGCTGACCAGGTCGCGGTCTTGCGCGACGATGGCTTCGTCCACCACCCATTGCAGCAGGAAGGGAGCGGCGAGTGCCAGCACCTGCAGGCACAGCGCGAGCGACAGCACCTGCGCCACGTGCGTGCCCAGGCGCGGCAGGCTGCCCACCAGCGCGCGCAGCGAGATCTTGCGGCGTTCCACCGCAGGCGCGAACTCGGGCGTGGGAGTGAGCTCCAGCGCCACGCCGGTGAAATGCTTGGAGAACTCGTCGATGCCCAGCTCGCGCTCGCCGACGGCCGGGTCCAGCAGCCTCACGCGGTCGGCCCGCACCCGCGTGAGCACGACGAAGTGGTTGAAATCCCAGTGCAGCACGCAGGGCAGTTTCAGCTCGTGCAGGTGCGACATCTCCAGCCGCAGCGGCCGCGGGGCCATGTTCAGGCCGCCGGCCACCTGCATCAGGTCGGCCAGCGTCGCGCCCTTGAGCGACACCGAATGCCGCGCACGCAGCGAGGCAATGTCAATGCGGTGCCCGTGGTGGCCCGCGATCATCGCGACGCAGGCGTGGCCGCATTCGGCGGCTTCGGTCTGCAGGATGAGCGGCGTGCGGCGTGACAGCGAGAAGTCCAGCATGGTGTTCACACCCGTCCGGTGACTGAGAGCAGCGGGTCGAAGATCCACTCGATGACGCGGCGCCGGTCGAGCCGGATGTCCGCATCCACGCCCATGCCCGATTGCAGGTTCATCGCCTGGCCATAGGCCTGCACGCCTTGCGACGGCAGCCGCACGGTGACCCGATACACGGGCTCCGTCACGGCCATCGGCAAGCTGGCTTCGCCCGGCTGGATGACGCTGCGGCCTACGCGCGTGACCTCGCCTTCGTGGTGGCCGAAGCGTTGGTACGGGAAGGCCTGATAGCGCAAGGCCACCTTCTGGCCCGGCTTGATGAACCCCGCGGCACGCGTGGGCACGAGAAGCTCCGCCTCCAGCGACGCGCCCGCCGGCAGGATGGACATGAGCGGCGCGTTCGGGTTGGCCGCCTGGCCCACGTCGGCAAGGATGGTCGTGACCACGCCATCGGCGGAGGCGGTGAGTACCACGGTGCGCTTGGAATCGGCCTCCGTGAGCTGCTGCTCCAGCTCCAACACCTGCCGGCTGATTTGCGCCGAGTTGTTCGATTCCTTCAGGCTGCTCGCGGCCAGCTCGGCACGCGCCGCATCGAGGTCTCGCGTGAGCGAGGCGATGCTGCGCTGCAGGTTGGCCAGCTGCCCGCGCTGGTCGAGCAGCTCTTCCTGCTTCTGCTGCAAGGCGGCCTCGGACAGGAAATGCGATGCGACCAGGCCTTCGTTTCTCTTCACCGTGAGCTCCGCACTGGCCACGCGGCTTCTCTGCAGTTCGAGTTGCCCGCGCGCCTGCTCGATCTCGTTGGCGAGCCCATGCATGCGCTGCGACACCGCCGCGGCAGCGAGCTTGTCGATCTCAGCTTGCTTGTTCTGCTCACGCCGCAAGCTGTCGCGCCGGTCGGTCAGTTGCACGAGCACGGCGGCCTGGGCATCGCGCGTGGTCGTGCTCGACCGCTCGCTGGAGATCACGAGCAGCACGTCGCCTTGCTTCACGGCCTGGCCCTCGGTCACGCGCTTCTCCAGCACGGTGCCGGCCTGCGGCGTGTAGACCTTGATCAACCCGCTGGTCGGCGCGAGGTAGCCCAGCACATGCTCCTTGCGCGTGTACTGCCCCCAGGCTGCGAAGGCGAGCAGGGCAGCGACGACGAGCACCGCCACGCTCACGAGCAGCCCGGTGCGCGGGCCTTGGGCGACAGACGTGTCGCCATACAGCGTGTTGCACTGCGCGGCGATGGCCTGCTGGCGAAAGCGCAGGATCATGGCGTCAGGCAGCCAGGCGTTCTTGCTCGGCGGCTTCGACGGCGGTCTTCAGCACCGGCTGGGTGAGCCATTCATTGAGCCGCTGCACGCTCCAGCCCAGTCGCTGCATGAGCTGCACGGCCACGGGCCAGTAGCGCACGCGGTCTTCGCCGAAGGGGCCGTAGTTCATCACGTACGAGCGCAGCATGCCGACGGCGCGCTGGATCTCCATCGGCCGGGTCTTCACCTCCGGGTCGCTGAAGGCTTCGTATTCGTTGGACGAGTGGTGGATGAACTTGCTGCCTTGCAGCTTGCGGCACAGCAGGGCGTATTCCTTGGTCTGCATGATCCACAGGTGCCACACGTCGTCGATCTCGTCGTTGAACGGGATGCCTCCGTGGCTGAACGCGGCCATGTTGAGGTACTTGAGCAGCTCCTCGACGCGCGCATCGACTTCATCGCTTGTGAGCGGCGCGAGCTTGCGGTCGAAGTAGAACTTCATCGCGGGCGACACGAAGGTGGCGCGCAGTTGTTCGTTGGTGATCATGTTCGGGCTCCAGGAGAGCGCGTGCGGCCTTGGGCGGTCGCACCAAGAAAACGGGGCGGAAGCTTGTGGCTCCCGCCCCGGTCATTGCGGTCAGCAGTGGCAGCTGCAGCAATGGCAGGCGCAGCATCGAACTGCGGAAGCGAGGCCCCCGGCCACTTGTTGCGCCTGGTCGAACTCGAGCTCGAGCATCTTGGTCAGCTCGGCCGACTCGTCCGCGGACACGAAGGTGGTGGGCAGCGTTGCGTCAGCGGCTTGCACGGCATTGCGCTCGGTGGTCTTGGTTTGCATGTCTATCTCCCTGAGATTCAAAAGATAAAAGAGGACCCATCGCCCGTGTGGGGCGACAAATCAGCCTGGTGGTATCGATGCGAAATCGGGTTGACTCCACATCGATGGAACCCGGTCGCCGACCCTTCAACTACGGTGGCGACCGGGATGGAGTTGCTGTGGTGCGGGCAAGCCGATTGAGCAACTCCATGACCGAAACTTTAGGCGGCGATGTCGTTTGCCGCCCTCCCTAATCTTTGAATTTCGACCCCCAAACTCGACATGTCCGGTTTCCCTCGGATGGGGGTGGTGCATGTTGCCTGTGTGGGTGTCTGGGGAGGTGTCTCTACTGCATGCGGGTTGAGCAAAGGCGCGGGTGGTTGGGCTGAATGGCGCCGCTTCGCGGCGTGAGATGGCTCCCTCTCCCGCTGGGAGAGAGTTGGGGAGCGGCAGGCGGGTGCCGCCTGCCGCGGCACAACCAAACCGCCGCGAAAGAATCCGCCAGCCAGAACCGGAGAAGAAGAGACTCAGTTCAACCGAGCCCGATGCCGCTCGATCTGCTTGCGCACCTGCACCGGCGCAGTCCCGCCCAGCACATTGCGTGCATTGAGCGACCCCTTGAGCGTGAGCACCTCGAACACGTCGGCGGCGATGTTTGCATTGAAAGCCTGCAGCGATTCCAACGGCAGTTCGCTCAGATCAACGCCCAGATGAATCGCCGACTTCACCGCATGCGCCACCACCTCGTGCGCATCACGGAAGGGCAGGCCTTTCTTCACGAGATAGTCGGCCAGGTCCGTTGCCGTGGCATAGCCCTTCAGCGCAGCAGCCTCCATCGCGTCCTTCTTCACCACGATGCCGCCCACCATCTCGGCCATGATCCGCAGCGTGTCGCGCACCGTGTCCACCGTGTCGAACAAGGGTTCCTTGTCTTCCTGGTTGTCCTTGTTGTAGGTGAGGGGCTGGCCCTTCATCAGCGTGAGCAGGCCCATCAGGTGGCCCACCACGCGGCCGCTCTTGCCGCGCGCGAGTTCGGCGACGTCGGGGTTGCGCTTCTGCGGCATGATCGATGAGCCGGTGCAGTAGCGGTCGGCGAGGTTGATGAAGCCGAAGTTCTGGCTCATCCACAGCACGATCTCTTCGGCCAGGCGAGACACATGCATCATCGTGATGCTCGCGAAGGATGAAAACTCGATCGCGAAGTCGCGGTCGCTCACGGCATCCAGGCTGTTCTGGCACACGCCGTCAAAGCCCAGCGTCCTGGCCACCATCTCGCGGTCCAGCGGGTAGCTCGTGCCCGCCAGCGCCGCGGCACCCAGCGGCAGGCGGTTGACGCGGCGGCGCACGTCCACGAGGCGCTCTTCGTCGCGCGAGAACATTTCCACATACGCGAGCAGATGGTGCGCGAAGCTCACCGGCTGAGCCACCTGCATGTGCGTGAAGCCCGGAAGAATCGTCTCCACGTTCTTCTCGGCCACTTCGATGAGCGCGACCTGCATCTGGCGCAGGAGCGGCGCGAGCGTGTCGATCTCTTCGCGCAGCCACAGCCGCACGTCGGTGGCCACCTGGTCGTTGCGCGAGCGGCCGGTGTGCAGCCGCTTGCCGGCGTCGCCCACGAGCTGCGTGAGACGCGCCTCGATGTTCAGGTGCACGTCTTCGAGGTCCAGCTTCCATTCGAAGCGTTCGGACTCGATCTCCTCGGTGATCTGCGCCATGCCCTTCTGGATGGCCGCGAGATCATCGTCGCCGATGATTTTCTGCGCCGCGAGCATCTGCGCATGCGCGAGCGAGCCCCGGATGTCCGCCCGCCACATGCGCTTGTCAAAGAACACGCTGGACGTGTAGCGCTTCACGAGATCGCTCATGGGCTCGGAGAAGAGCGCGGACCAGGCTTCGGATTTCTTGTCGAGTTGGTTGGAGGACATGTGCGTGGCCGCGTGCGGCTCGAAAGGGATGGAAGCGCGACTTCGGGTGCCGAACGGATGCCGGGCGGCCCGAGGTTGACGACAATGCGGGGCGGTGCAATTCTATCGAGCACCCCATCGAGCCTTTCCCCGAGCACCCTCAGGACGCCCAGCACATGCCTCCAGGCCAGGACGACAGCTTCGCGCCCACGGTCAACCTGCCCCCCGGCGACGGCCCGGACGCCGGCCGGCCGAGCGAGCTGTTCGGCAGCACCGCCTTCGGCAGCACCATTTTCGACGGCGCCATGCCGGGCGTCGCCGTCGGCGCGCCGCTGGTGTTCGACGTGTGCCACGTGGGCGTCGTGCTTCGTGCCGTGCTTTGCGTGACGCTGGCGGTGGTGGTGGCGATGATGTTCGCGGCTGGCGGCTTCGCGTCGTGGCTGCTGCTGGCCACCATCGGCATCGCGGTGTCGCTGCCCGGGGTGCTGTGCTGGCTGCTGGTGGCCTGCGTGCTGAAAGCGCCCTTGCAGCGGCTGCCGCTGGCGAGCCAGTGGACCGCAGCGGTAGTGCTCGGCGCGGCCAGCGGCGCATTTGGGTGGACGCTGGGCATGATCACCGGGCTCGACTACTTCGAGGCGCGTCACTACCTGGCGGCAGCCACCACCGGCGCGCTGGGCGCCGCCACCATCTTCCAATGGCTTCGCCTGCGCGCGCAGGCCCGGTTGCCGGCAGACACCACGGCCAAGCTCGCCGAGCTGCAATCACGCATCCGGCCGCACTTCCTGTTCAACACGCTCAACACCGCGCTCAGCCTCGTGCGGCTCGACCCGGCCCGCGCCGAAGGCGTGCTGGAAGACCTGGCCGAACTCTTTCGGGTGGCGCTCACCAACACCGGCGAGGCGGTGACGCTGGCCGACGAGGTGGAGCTGGCCAAGCGCTACCTTGCGATCGAGCAGATCCGCTTCGGCAGCCGGCTGCAGGTGAGCTGGGAGCTCGACCCCGATGCCGGCACCGCCAAGGTCCCGCCGCTGCTGCTGCAGCCGCTCGTGGAAAACGCCGTGCGCCATGGCGTGGAGCCCGCGCCTGACGGCGGCGTGATCCGCGTGCGAACGCGTGTCAAACTCGGGCGCGCGATGCTGTCCATCGCCAACACCGTGCCGAACGAGCCGTCCCGGCCGGGCAACGGCATCGCATTGCGCAACGTGCGCGAGCGCCTGAGGCTGATGCACGACGTGGCCTCGCAGTTCGATGCGCAGCAGGACGGCAAGGTGTTTCGTGTGCAGATCGTGGTGCCGCTATGACGATGACGACCGACTCCGAATCCGCCGCCTTGCGGGTGCTTCTCGTCGATGACGAGGAACTGGCTCGCCTTCGGCTGCGCAGCCTCGTCGGCGAATGCGCCCAGCCGCGCGCGCAGGTGGTGGGCGAGGCCGCCAACGCCACGCAGGCGCTGGTGTGGCTGCAGTCGCAGGCCTGCGACTTGATGCTCCTGGATGTCCACATGCCCGGCCGCGACGGCATGCAGCTCGCCGCGGAGCTGCGGCAGCTGGCGACGCCACCGGCGGTGGTGTTTGTCACTGCGCATGCTGAACACGCCTTGAAGGCCTTCGAACTCGAAGCCGTGGACTACCTCACCAAGCCCGTGCGCCGCGAGCGGTTGCATGCTGCATTGCAGCGGGTGGCGCAGCGGCTGGCCGTCGTGCCCGCCTCGGCGCCCGGGGCCGCTGAAGATTCCGAACCGGTGGTCGTGGTGAGTGACCGCGGCCGCGTGGTGCGCGTGCCGGTGTCCGAGGTGCTGTACCTCAAGGCGGAGCTGAAGTACGTCACGCTGCGCACGGCGCAGCACACCTACGTGCTGGACGACGCGCTGAGCGACCTGGAGCTCCGCCTGGGCGAGCGCTTCATCCGGGTCCACCGCAATGCGCTGGTGGCCAAGCGGGCCGTGCGCGCGTTGGAGCGGCGGGTCATCGCGGGCTCGGACGACGAAGGCGGCGAGAGCTGGGCGGTGCGCGTCGCGCCGGTGGATGAATGGCTCGCGGTGTCGCGCCGGCAGGCGACGGCGGTGCGCGAGGCCCTGGTGGCGGCCGGGTTGTAGGCGCGGCGGTCGCCATGAGCTGGCGCCGTTGGAGCGCGGTCGGTGCGGCGGCATTGTTGATCGCGCTCATGCAGGGGACCGGCAAGCCGCCTGGCCTGGCCGAATCCAGATCGCCTTCATCGCAGCCGCCCCTGGCGCAGAAGCCCTCGCCGGCACCGAGCGCCGCTGCATCCAGCGTGGCAACGGTCATGCGATCTCCCGCGAGCACCGCCAGCAAGGAAGAGGCTGCGTGCCAAGGTGGCGTGAACGCCATGTTCGCGATGACGCCCGAAGAGAAGGCCGCGGCCATGCAACGCGTGTACGACGCAATGGCCTCGTCGAGGGACCCGAAGCTGCAGGCGGCAGGGCTGCTGTACGAGATCACGACCCGCGATTCTCACGGGCTTCACATCGCCACCGATTCGTCGTGCCGGCCAGACTTCCCTGGGGGCATCGTCGGCCATCGCTGCATGCCCATGAAGCCCAGCGACCCGTCGCTAGACACGTATGTCTGGACGCCGCTGACCCAGATGCAATCCAATGCGGCGGTCGTTGACAAGCTGGCCCAGCTCGCGGTGACATCGTCGGACCCGGTTGTCTATGCCCTGGCCATGCATGCGTGCCGGCCGTTCGGCCAGGACGGGCGAGGGGGGGCCTGTTCACAGCTGTCGGTCGCGCAATGGGCACGCATCGATGGCGGCAATGCGGTGGTCTGGCTGCACATGATCGACGAGGCGCAAAAGCGCGGCGATCGGGCGGGCGTGTCCGAAGCCTTGTATCGCTTGTCCCAGGCGCAGACGAGCCAGTACTACCTGTTCACCGCGGGCAACCTCGTGTTGCAGAACCTGCCAGCAGGCATCGCTCAGCAGGAGCGCACGCTGGCAGAGTTTGGCGCGCTGCAAGCGACCTCCTTTTGGGCATTGCCCACCTTTGCAGGGCTTGCGAAGGAATGCCGGAAGCCAGCCATTGCCGACATGAACCGGGCGCAGGTCTGCGAGCGCATCGCGGAGTTTCTCGTGACGCGGGACACGTCGGCCATCGGCGCGACCATCGGACGCAAGCTTGGCGAAGACCTTGGCTGGCCGACCTCACGCCTTCGGGACATCCAGCTCGAACAGCGTGCGTCGCTCGCCGAGGCCACCGCTGCCGCGCCCCGGCAGGCGGCCCAGGGCGACTGCCGCTGGTTGCGGCGCGTGCGGGAATGGGCCGTCCTGGCGGACCAATTCGGTGAGGTGAAGGCCGCCCAGGAGCAGGCGCGGCGTTCGGGCGTCAGCGTCGATCAGCTCAAGTCGCGCTACCTCGAGACGCAGGCGGCGCTCGCCGCCGCGGCGTCGGCGGTGCTTCCCGCCAGCAGTCCGGAGCCCGAGTCACGCTGACGCTGTCGATCAGCCGGTGTTGCGCAACCCCGCCGCCACCCCGTTGATCGAGATGTGGATGCCGCGCTTCACCCGCTCCGTTGCCGGGTCCCCCTCGCGGCGGTGGCGATAGCGGCGCATCAGCTCCACCTGCAGGTGATTCAGCGGGTCGAGGTAAGGAAAGCGATGCTCGATCGAGCGCGCGAGCGACGGGTTCGATTGCAGTCGCCGCTTCTCGCCGGTGATGAGCGTCAGCGCATCGTTGGTGCGCTGCCATTCGGCCTGGATCAGCCCGAAGATGCGCTTGCCGAGCTTCTTGTCCTCCACCAGCTCCACGTAGCGCTGCGCGATGCCCAGGTCGCTCTTGGCGATCACCATGTCCAGGTTGGACATCAGCGTGCGGAAGAAGGGCCACTGCTTGTGCATGCGCTGCAGCAGCGCGAGGCGCTCCTTGCGCTGCTTGGGGTCGGACAGGTACTTCTCGATCGCCGAGCCGAAGCCGCACCAGCCGGGCAACGCAACGCGGCACTGGCCCCAGCTGAAGCCCCAGGGAATTGCGCGCAGGTCTTCGATGGCGCGCGTGGCCTTGCGTGATGCGGGGCGCGAGCCGATGTTGAGCTCGGCGATCTCGCGGATCGGCGTGGCGCTGAAGAAGTAGTCGGTGAAGCCCGGGGTCTCGTACACCAGCTTGCGGTAGGCCGCGTAGCTCGCATCGCTGATCGCGCCGGCGGCGTCGAGGAAGGTCTTGGGCGCGCTCTTGGTCGGGTGCAGCAGCGTCGCTTCGAGCGTGGCGGCGACCAGCGTCTCCAGGTTGCGCCGGCCGATCTCCGGGTTGGCGTACTTGGACGCGATGACCTCGCCTTGTTCGGTGAGGCGGATCTGCCCGTTCACCGTGCCCGGTGGTTGCGCAAGGATGGCCTGGTAGCTCGGGCCGCCGCCGCGCCCGACCGTGCCGCCACGGCCGTGGAACAGGCGCAGCGTGATGCCGTGCTCGCGCCCGAGCTGGCCGAAGAGATCCACCAGGGCGATCTCGCCGCGGTACAGCTCCCAGTTGCTCGTGAAGGTGCCGCCGTCCTTGTTGCTGTCGCTGTAGCCGAGCATGATGTCCTGCTCGCCGCCGCTGCGCTTCATCATGTCGACCATGCCGGGCAGGGCATAGAAGTCGCGCATGATGGGCGCGGCATTGCGCAGGTCGCCGATGGTCTCGAACAGCGGCACGACGATCAGGTCGCTCGTGGCGTGGTCGTCCAGCGTGCCGCGCAAGAGGCCCACTTCCTTGAACAGCAGCAGCACCTCCATCAGGTCGCTCACTTCCTCGGTGTGCGAAATGATGTAGTGGCGCAGCGCGTCGCGGCCGTAGCGCTGCAGCATCACGATTGCGGCTTCGAAGATGGCGATCTCGCTGGTGGCGTGCTCGCTGTACTCGGCGGCACGAACCCGCAGCGGGCGGGCGTCGTTGAGCAGGCGCAGCAGCAGTTCCCGGCGGGCGGGCTCGTCGAGCGCGCTGTAGTCGGACTCGATCTTCGCGGTCTTCAGCAGTTCGGCGACGACGGCTTCATGCTTGTCCGAACTCTGCCGCAGGTCTACCGTGGCGAGGTGGAAGCCGAACACCTGGACGGCGCGCATCAGCGGCTTCAGCCGTGGCGCGGACAGAGCATCCGCATGATGCGAGCCGAGCGAGGCTTCGATCACGCGCAGGTCGGCCAGGAACTGCTCCGGTGATGCGTATGGGTTCTGCGGTGCGACGGCGTGTCGAAGCGCCTCGGTGCCGGTCAATTCGTGCAGCGTGGCGGCCAGTCGCGCGTACACGCCGATCAAGGCGCGGCGATAGGGCTCGTCCTCGCGGTGTGGGTTCTGGTCGGGCGAGGCCTCGGCCAGCTTGCGCATCTCGGGCGTGACGGGTGCGAGGGTGGCGGAGATGGACAACTCCGCACCGAGCTCATGCACTTCGGTCAGGTAGTAGCGCAGCACCGTCTCGCTCTGGCGGCCGAGCGCCATGCGCAGCGTGTCGGCGGTGACGAATGGGTTGCCGTCGCGGTCGCCGCCGATCCAGTTGCCCATGCGGAAGAAGGTGGCGATGTCGTGGCCCGGCAGCGCGCGCTCCACCTCGCGGTACATGCGCGGGATCTGCTTGAGGAAGGTCGAGTGGTAGTACGACAGCGCGTTCTCGATCTCGTCGCTCACGGTGAGCTTGGCGGTGCGCAGCATGCGTGTCTGCCACAGCTGCGTCACGCGGGCGCGGATCAGCGCTTCGTTCTCGGCGCGGTCGCGGTCGGTGGGCAGGGTCTCGCGCTGGTCCACCAGTTCGGCGATCGCGCGCTCGGCATCGAGGATGCTCTTGCGCTGCACCTCGGTCGGGTGGGCGGTGAGCACCGGCGAGATGTAGGCGTGCTCCAGCGTGCGGGCGATGTCGGCGGCGCGGATGCCGGCGTCCGACAGGCGCTCCAGCGACATCGCGAGCGAGCCTTCCTGCAGGTGGCCCTGGCGCTCGTGGTGGTCGCGGCGGCGCACGTGGTGGCGGTCTTCGGCGATGTTGGCCAGGTGCGAGAAATAGCTGAAGGCGCGGATCACGCTCACCGTCTGGTCGCCGCTCAGGTTCTTGAGCAGCTTGTCGAGCGCCTTGCCGGCCTGGGCGTCGCTCTTGAGCCGGTAGGCCACCGACAGCTGCCGCACCCGCTCGATCAGCTCGAAGGCGTCCTTGCCTTCCTGCTCGCGAATCACGTCCCCGAGGATGCGGCCGAGGAGTCGAATGTCCTCCACCAAGGGGCGATTTTTTTCGGCGGCGTCCTGGGCGGGGGTGACTCGGGCCATGGGGAAGGTTCCGGTGGTTGTAATTTGGTTACTCGATTTTATGCGATGGAGTTACCGGGCGAAAAGCGCCCCCTGCTAGCATGGCCGCATGACCGATCGCATCATCATCGCCACCCGCGAAAGTCGCCTCGCGATGTGGCAGGCCGAGCACGTGCGCGACCTGCTCGTCCAACGCTTCGGCGCGCATGTCGAACTGCTGGGCATGACCACCCGCGGCGACCAGATCCTGGACCGCACGTTGTCGAAGGTCGGCGGCAAGGGCCTGTTCGTGAAAGAGCTGGAAACGGCGCTCGAAGAAGGCCGTGCGCAACTGGCCGTGCATTCGCTGAAGGACGTGCCCATGGACCTGCCTGCCGGCTTCGAGCTGGCGGCGGTGCTGGAGCGCGAAGACCCGCGCGACGCCTTCGTGTCGAACCGGTTCGCAACGCTCGCCGAGCTGCCGCAAGGTGCCCGCGTGGGCACGTCGAGCCTGCGGCGCGTGGTGCAGCTCAAGTCGCTGCGGCCTGATCTCTTGATCGAACCCTTGCGCGGCAACCTCGACACGCGGCTGCGCAAGCTCGACGAAGGCCAGCATGACGCCATCGTGCTGGCGGCGGCCGGGCTCAAGCGCCTGGGGCTGGCGTCGCGCATCCGCAGCCTGTTCGAGGTCGAGCAGATGCTGCCCTGCGCAGGCCAAGGGGCGCTGGGGCTGGAAGTGCGTGCCGATGCGCTTCCGTTGCGCAAGACGCTCGCCGCGCTGGCCGACCGCGCCACCTCGCTCGCCGTGCAGGCCGAACGCGCGGTGTCGCGGGCCCTCGGCGGCAGCTGCAGCATGCCGCTCGCCGCCTATGCGAACTGGGAGGGCGACCTGCTGGTGCTGCGCGCGGCGCTCGGGCACCCCGAGCGCACCGAGTCGCCGCTGCTGCGCTCCCAGGTGCAGGGTGCCGTCACCGATGATGCATCGGCGCGGGCGCTGGGCACCGAGGCGGCCGAGTTGCTGCGCGGGCAAGGTGCCGCGGCCTACCTTGCATCCTGAGCATCGAACTGGTCTAGGCCACATGCGAGTGATCGTCACTCGGCCGGCTGCGCAAGCGGCGGCCTGGGTCGAGCAGCTCCAGGCCCGCGGCATCGATGCCGTCGCCTTGCCGCTCATCGGCATCGCGCCGGCAGCGGATGCGGGGGCGGTGGTGTCCGCGTGGGAGCGCTTGGCAAGTCATGCGCTGGTGGTTTTCGTGAGCCCGAACGCCGTCGAGGAGTTCTTCGCATTGCGCCCGGGTGATGTGCCGTGGCCCCAGGGCACGCTCGCCGGGTCGGTCGGGCCAGGGAGCACGCAAGCGCTGGTCCGGCGTGGCGTGCCGCGAGACCTGGTCGCCGAACCCGCGCCTGATTCCGAGCAGTTCGATTCCGAAGGCCTGTGGCGCGCGCTCGAGTCGCGCGACTGGGGTGGTCGCGCCGTCCTGATCGTGCGCGGTGACGGCGGCCGCGAGTGGCTGGCCGACACCTTGCGCGATCGAGGTGCCGAGGTCGGCTTCGTGGCGGCTTACCGCCGCGTCGTGCCCGCCCTCGACTCACCTTTGCTTGACGAGGCCATTGCCCGCCCGTCGGCGCACCTCTGGTTCTTCAGCAGCTCCGAGGCCATCGCCAACCTGCAGGCGGGGCGACCCGCGCAGGATTGGTCCGCGTCAATCGCCATCGCCACGCACCCGCGCATCGCCGAACGTGCGCGCGACTGTGGTTTTGGCGTCGTACGCGAGTCCCCACCCACGCTGGAAGCCGTGGTGGCCTGCATACAATCGTTCGCATCGTGAGCCAACCCCCCATCGAAGTCCTTCCGGCCAAGGTCGCGCCGGCCACTGACGCCAAGCACGCCCACCACGGCATGAGCGTTCCGCTGCGCTGGTTCTGGACGGGTGTCGCGCTGCTCGTGCTGCTGGCCGGCATCTCGCTGGCGCTGGCCTACACGGCGCAACAGCGGGTGTCCATGCTCGAGAAAGAGCTCGTGCGGCGCCAGCAGGACAGCCAGGGCCAATCCGTCGAGGCGCGCATGCTCGCCAAGCAGGCGCAGGAAGGCACGCGCGAGAACGCAGCCAAGATCGCCCTGCTCGAGGCCAAGGTCTCTGAAGTCGCGATCCAGCGCGGGCAGCTGGAGGACCTCATCCAGTCGCTGTCCCGCTCGCGTGACGAGAACGTGCTGGTCGACATCGACGCCAGCATTCGCGTCGCGCTGCAGCAGACGGCCATCACTGGCAGCGCCGAGCCGCTCGTGTCGGCGCTCCGGCAAGCCGACGAACGGCTCACCCGCTACAACCAGCCGCGCCTCGAAGGCGTGCGCCGTGCCATCGCGCGCGACCTCGACCGCGTGAAGGCCGTGGGCGTGGCTGATCTGCCGTCGCTCAGCATCAAGCTCGATGAGGCCGTGCGCATGGTCGACGAGCTGCCGCTGCTGGCGGTGGCCGAGCCGCGCAAGGCCGCCTCCGCGCCTGCCGCGGCGCCGAAGGTGGCGCAGACACGCGGCGCAGGCGTCGCCGAAGCATCCAGCGGCTGGATGAAGACCTGGAACGACACCGTCTCGAACGCCTCGGACCGTGTCTGGGGCGAGGTGAAATCGCTGGTGCGCGTGACACGCATCGACCACCCCGAGGCCATGCTGCTCGCGCCCGAGCAGGCCTTCTTCGTGCGCGAGAACCTCAAGCTGCGCCTCTTGAACGCGCGGCTCGCGTTGCTGAGCCGCCAGTACGACGTGGCTCAGTCCGACCTGCAAGCATCGCATGCGGTGCTCGAGAAGTATTTCGATCGGTCGTCGCGCCGCCTCGTGCTCACGAGCGACCTGATCAAGCAAGTGGCGGTGCAGGCGCGCCAGGTGGCGGTGCCGCGCCCTGACGACACGCTCGCAGCGCTCGCCGCGGCATCCGCCGGCCGATAGGACGCGATGCGCGCCGTCATCTGGTTCCTGCTGCTGTTCGCTGTCGCCGTCGTGGCCGCCGCCACGCTGGGCACCAACGACGGCCTCGTCACCATCTACTGGAGCAGCTACCGCCTCGACGCCTCGCTCAACCTCTTCCTGCTCGTGCTGATCGGCACCTGCTTCGCGCTGGTGTCGGTCATCCAGGCCATCAACTCGCTCACCGGTTTGCCACAGCGCGCGCACGAGTGGCGCGTGGCGCGGCGCGACCGCATCGCGCAGGCGGCATTGCGTGATGCGCTGGCGCAGTACTTCGGCGGCCGCTACAGCCGAGCGCAGTCAGCGGCGCAGAGGGCCTTGGCGATCCAGGCCGACACGCCCGACCTCGTGCAGGACAACGAATTCACCGTGCTCGGCCACCTGCTGGCTGCCGGCAGCGCGCATCGCCTGCAAGATCGTGCGAAGCGTGACGAGCAGCTAAAGCGCGCCCTGGAGCTCTCGCGCACGAGCCACGCGGCGCGCTCCGCGGAAGAGGGCGCTCGGCTGCTTGCCGCCGAGTGGGCGCTCGACGACCGCGATGCCTCGCGCGCGCTGGACCTGCTGGCCGACCTGCCGCCGGGCGTGTCGCGCCGCACGCATGCGCTGCGCCTGAAGCTGCAAGCCACGCGGCTGGGTCGCCGGCCGCAAGAGGCGCTCAAGACCGCGCGGCTGCTCGCCAAGCACCAGGGTTTTTCCAAGGTCGCCGCGCAAGGCCTCTTGCGCTCGCTCGCGGCGGAGTCGCTCGCCACTGCGCACGACATTGACCAGCTGCGCCGCATCTGGCTGCAGTTCGACGGCGCGGACCGGCGCGATCCGGTCGTGACTTCGTGTGCCGCCAAGCGCGCGGCCGAACTCGGCACGCCGGAAGAAGGCCGCGCATGGCTGCGGCCCTTCTGGGATCGCCTGGGTGAGCTGACCGCCGATGACCGCGCGGCGGTCGCGCAAGGTCTCATGGCTGCGCTCCCAGGCATCGGACCCGATTGGCTGCAGCGGCTCGAAGCCGCGTCACAGGCCTTCCCCCGCGAGCCGGCCATTGCGCACGCCGTGGGCAGCGCGCTCGCCGAGCGTGGCCTGTGGGGCAAGGCGCGCCAGCTGCTTGAAGCTGCGGCAGACGATGCCCGCCTGCCCGCCGACGAACGCCGCCGTGCGCGTCTGTCGCTCGCGCGACTGGCGGAAGAAGAAGGGGACAACGAACGCGCGGTGCGTTGCTACGAAGCGGCCGCAAGGCTTGGCTGAACCAAAAAAGTCGTGCTACACTAGCAGGCTACGCGGCTGTAGCTCAGTTGGATAGAGTACTTGGCTACGAACCAAGGGGTCGTGGGTTCGAATCCTGCCAGCCGCGCCAGAACAATGGTTCTAGATCAATGCCTCAGAGGTTTACGCCTCTGAGGCATTTTTCTTTGTGCGTGAGTTTCTGCCTGAGAGCGTGGCAGCGTGCAGGGCCAGGGGTGGACGTCATCAAAAGTATGGGCAAAGGGCTCGCCCGAGAGAAGCGATTGGCGGGACGCTCGCGCCGATTTCAACTAGGCTGACGCACTCGGCCCTCGCCGGTCTTCCCGCACCCGCAATGCCAACAAGAACTCAACTCTTGATCGCGACGCTTGTGCTTGCGCTGTCTGGCAGCGGCGCGCTCTTCGCGCAGCCACCCGCGCAAACGCAATACGCTGGCCTCGCGGAGGCGTCGGCGGCGGCCATGCTGGACAAGCGGCACTTCGTGGTTGCGGAGGACGAGTGCAACACGCTCGTCGTCTATGAGTTCGGCAAGTCGAAGCCCGTCGGTCAACCCGTGGAACTTGCAGACTTTCTCGAAACGGGCGAGAAGGCCTCGGACATCGAGGCTGGCGCTCGCGTGGGGGACATCATTTATTGGATCTCCTCCCATAGCCTGCCGAAGTCAGGCAAGCCCAGGGACTGGCGCAAGCGCTTCTTCGCGACGAAGGTCGAAGCGTCCACGCAACCGCCGTCGATCCGTCCCCACGCGAAGGCGTACGCGGGCCTGCTGGAAGACCTGATCACGGCGCCGCAATTGCAGATCTTGAAGCTGGACTCAGCGGCCAAGGTCCCGCCTGAGCAGTTGGACGGCTTGAACATCGAGGGCCTCGCGGCCTGGAAGGGCGACGGTCTTCTGATCGGGTTTCGCGGACCGCTGATCACTGGCAAGGCGCCATTGGTGCCGTTCATCAACCCGTCCGCGGTCGTCGCTGGCAATCACGCGAAATTCGAAGAGCCGATCCTCCTGGATCTCGGCGGTCGCGGCGTTCGCAGCATCGACCATGTCGAGACTCACTATCTGATCGTGGCCGGCCCCGTGGCGGACGTCGGCACATTCGCGCTCTATCGCTGGACGGGCAAGCGGTCCGATGCGGCGGTCTTGCTGGTCGATCTGAAGTCGAGCACCCTTGCGCCCGAAGCGTTGCTGCCCTTTCCAAACTCGCATGAGGTCACCTTGCTGAGCGACGACGGGTCATCGCAAGCGGTAGCCACATGCGGAACAGACGCCAAGAGCAAGCAGCATTTCAGGGCGCTTCGGGTGCGCCTTCCGTAGTCGCGCTGCGGAAGGCGTTTGCGCCGGCTTGGTGCATGGGTCGGTTGGCGCTCTTCCGTGTTCGCGGCCCCATGCGCGCGGCGCGACTTTGTGCTGACAAATCACAAGGTGCGGTGACGTGCACGCATGGTCCAATGGCGCAGTTGCATGGGGCTTCTTTTCGGGCTTTCCTGGAGCTTCCTCCACGACCTCCACGCCATGAACCTGCGCCGACTGTTCCTCGTCCTCGCACTGGCTGCCTGCGTGTCGCCATCGGCCCGGAGTGAGGATGGAGCGCGCCTGCAGGTCCAGGTCGTCGCCGAAGCCTTTCCGCCCTTGCAGTACGCCGACCCGTCTGGCGCCGCACACGGCGCCACCTACCGCATCGTGATGACGGCGCTGGCCGAAGTGGCCCATGCCATGCCCCTGGACGTTGCACCGATCGAGTTCGTCCCGATGCGGCGTGCCTTGCAGAACGCAGCCACGCAGCCCAACCTCATCGTGCTGTCGGTGGCGCGCACGCCGCAGCGCGAATCGCAGTTCCACTGGCTCGCGCCGGTGTCCCCTTATGAACTCTGGCTCTATGAGTACAAGGGCCGCGGCATCGCGCCGGTGAAGGACTTCTCGCAGCTTGGCGGACGTGGCTTGCGCTTCGGCGTGCAGACGGGCGGCAACTTCCACGAATGGCTCCTGCACCAGGGCGTGGGCGGCAAGGGCGACAACTCGGTGATCGACCCGGTGCCGCAGAACGGGCAGAACTTCGGCAAGGCACTGCTCGGGCGCATCGACTTGTTCGCGCATCCGGAGATCAGCTTTGCCTACCGCGCCTCAGAGCACGGACTGCACGCATCTGACTTCGTGAAGGTGCTGCTGGTGGAGGAACTCTCGACGCCGCTGTGGGTCATCGCCAGCCGCGGCAGCGATGCGCGGTTCGTCGCGGCCTTGTCGCAGCAGCTGCGCCGGATGCGGCAGTCGGGCCAGGCCGAGCACATCCGCCAGGAAGCAATTCGGGAGTTCAACGCGATGCATCACCTCGACGCGAAGTAGCGCGGCCGCCGTCCACCCGTGGCAAGGCCCTGCCGGTGCTACTCGCCGATGGCAATCACGCCTAGCGCCGTCGCGCGCACGCGATCGGGTGCCCGCTGCGACAGCGCAAGCGAGACGCTGTCGTAGAACTCGTTCCAGCAGCGGCTGGGACGCGGCACGGTGTCGGGCATGGCAAGTTCCTCGGACAGTGCGCGCAGCACGTGGAACCAGTCCTTGCGTTCAAGTTCCGCGTCCTCGTCCGCGCGCGCCGCGGGTACGTCGGGGACGGTATGCCTCAGCGCCGCGGGCAGCTCGTCGGCCAGCCAGTGGGCGAAGCCCGGCGGCCACTCGCCCATGCGAAGGCTGGCCTGCAGGCGCTCGAAGACGCCGACCCAGTCGACCTCTGCGCGGGTGGTCGACTGCTCGAAGGCGCAATGCAGGCACCACTGGTAGGCGAGGCTGAAGAGCGCCATGTCGAAGTCGTGCACGCGGGTGAGCGGTGCGATGGCGAAGCGCAGGCCGAGCGTGAAGGCCTGAGCCAGCAGGCCGCGCGGGTCGCCGGCGACCTCGTCGACGCGGCCCATTTCGCAGCAGTTGAGCAGCATCTGCCGCAGCTGGGGCAGTCGCGGCAGTGTGGTGGCGAGTCCGGCGCCGCGCCTGCGGCCGCCGTCGCCGAAGTCGCGCGCGGTGCCGTGTCCGCAGGCGAGCAGGGCAGTGGCGGCAAGCGACGCGGTCGAGCCTTCTTCAAGCCGCACGATGCGGCCGGCATCCCACAGGCGATGGCTGAGGAAGGATTCGATCTGCACCCACTGCAGCCGATCGTCGAGGTTGCCGGTGTTCCAGGCGTCGTGTGCGGCGAGCACCCAGCTTGGCGAGGCGGCAGGGCGTGCCGCATGTTGCGCGTCGTGCTCACCACGCTGTCGCCACCATGCCGCCACGGTCAGGTGAAGGCGCAGGCGTGTGCCGCCGGGCAAGGTGGAGGCGGCATCGTTCTGCCATGCGATGCAGCGCAGGTCGCCCACCGGAATGAGCGTGATGTCGAAGATGTCGGGCGCCATGGCGCGAAGGGCTCCCAGGCTTGCCGCGGGCGACTCGTGCGTGGGCAGGATGCGCAGGCGAAGGGCTGCGTGCCCCTCGTCGTCGCGCGCCAGCACGAGCAGTGCCGCACGCCCGTCTGGCGCCTTTGCGATCAGCGCCACGGCGCTGCCCGGGCGCAGCCGTTCGAAGATGTCGTCCTGCGTCAGCGCCGCTGCGCGCCCGGGCCACATCGCGTACTGCGAGCGCACGCCCTGCGTGCCGAGAAACCAGTGGACGGCGAGCGCCGCGTCACCGATGCGAAGCACCTCGCACAGCAGCCAGGCCACCAGCTCATCGATGCCACGCGCTTCGTCGTCGCCCTCCACCACCGCCGACCTCAATCGCGCATGGACGAGGCGCATGCCCAGGGTCGCCAGCCGTTCCCGCTTCCCCTCGTCCGCTGCGTTCACCGAGCCCCTGCCTCACGTCACAACCTGGGCGGCACTCTAGGGTTGCCACGTGCACGGTAGTAAGACGATGCAATCAAGTTCCGATACGAAAGTGGACGGACGCATGAACGGACGCGCATCACCCGCGCGAACTTGGCATCCTTCGGGCCTGTTCGAACACGCCTCATGCAAAGCATCCTCGACATCGTCATGGCGCGCCTGCGCCCCTCGCTTCACGAGCTGCCCACGCAGACGCAGGACGACTGCTTCTACGGCGACCCGCTGGCGTTCCTCGGCGAGCGCGCCGCGCGGTTCGGGCGTCACCAACTCGGCCGCAACATGGGCGACGTGTTCAGCTGGCAATGGCTCGCGGGCATGTCCACGGAGCCCGACGCGAGGACCGACAACTTCCTGTGGCTGAGCACGCTCGTCGACCGCCGCACCTTCTCGCTGTGGGCGCTGCTCGAGTTCGCAAGCTTCCTGCGCGACCCGCTGGATGCGCACAACGAGGCGCGGCTGATGGCGGTCGCCCGGCGAAGCAACGACGCCGACCCGGCGCTGTCGATGAACTTCGTCAAGGCGGTGTGGCAGGGTTTCTTCCACGCCGCGGAGGCGGGCCTGCCGCTCGTGCGTGCCGATTGGGCCGAGGTGGACGAGCGGTCCTTTCCCTCGCTCGTGGACGTGCGCACGCTCGAGCGCTTCAAGCCCATCTCGAGCTGGCCCGCCGATGATGCGCGCTGGGCGGCCTTCATCGATGCGCATGGCCGGCAATCGCTTCGAATCGCCGAGGATCGCCTGCGCATGCGCCAGCTCGCGGCGCTTGCACGGCCGGCCAGGGTCTACGGCGGCGCCAACATCGGCACCCACCTCGGGCGGCACTTCCTCAACCCGTCCATGCCCACGCTGCGTCTCCTGAAGGACGGCTTCAAAGGCAGTGTCACGCAGCCGTCGGCGCTGGCCTTGCTGATGGCCGGTTTCGGCGCCGACCGTGTCGTCGCCGCGCGCTACCCCTGGGACGCGACGTCCCGCTTCGAGCACCGCGTCGAAGAGCGTCCGCGTGAGCTGGTTCAGGGCATCGCGCCCGGCTTCGCCACCCTGGTCAAGCGCTGGCGCGAGCGCCGCGCGGACTTGCGAGGCGGCGCGCTGGACCATCGCCGCTTCGCACTCGACGACCCCGACTCCGTCTGCCGGCTCCGATGTGGCGTTGACCGCCGCCGGCCGATGCACTTCGCCGCGAGCGGCAGCGTCGGGCCATGGCTCCCTTCGGACGGGCGAGCGGCGCCGGTCATCGTCATCGACGCGCGCACGCCGGACAAACCGCCGCAGCGCGGCATCGCCTACGAGTTCAAGCAGCTCGGCGAGGGCGAAGCTGCAATGCGCGTTGAGACCTGCCCTGACAGTGGTTCAAGGCTGCCATCGCTGTGGAGCCACCCCACCGACCCGCTCGACGTGGAGGTGAGTTGCCATGCGCTGCGCACGGTGGTCGCGAGCCTGCCGACGCTGCTGCTTGTCATCGAGGTGCGGCCTTTGTCGTGAAGGCACTTGTGCCGGAAACGCCGGCCGCGAAGACACTCAGTCCGCCTGGCGGCGTTGCGCCTGGATGAGGCCCAGGCTGATCGCTCGCGCCACCACCTGCTGCTTGCGGCGCAAGCCGAACTTGCGCTTCACGCGTTCGAGGTGATAGACGACGGTCCACTCCGACACGTTCAGGATCTCGCCGGTTTCGCGGGCTGTCTTGCCGGCCGCGCACAGGCGCAGGCAGTCAATCTCGCGACCTGACATCTCGAACGGCGCAGCCCGGGCGCGGGCACAGCGCGTGGCCGCGACCAGGGCATGCGCGACGTACTCATCGCGCCGGCGGTACAGCTCGAAGAAGCGCCGGTGCCAGGCGTAGGCATCGTCGAAACGGCCGAGTTGCGCGTGGCATTGGCTGAGCAGTTCCATCGCATCGACCTGCGCCTGCGGGCAGGTGGCACGCAAGGCATCGCGATCGAAGGCGGCCAGCGCCTGGTCCAGCAGGGTGGCGGCCTCGGCCACACGGCCGTCGGCGTGCGCGACACGTGCTGACAGCAAGAGGCAATCACCCGGCTGCTGAGGCAGCTCGCAAGTGCTGGCGGTCTCGCCGGCAAGCTGCAACTGCCGGCGGACATCGGCCATGCGACCTTGCGCCAGGTACACGCGCGCAAGGTCCACGCGGACGCCGAGCGCGAGCGCAGGCATGCCCCTCACGTGCCGGCAATCGGCAAGCTGCAACAGTTCGCTCAGCGCTTCGTCATGGCGGCTTTGCAGCATTCGACCCCAGGCGATGGCGTGCCTCACGCGAGTCCACAGCTGCGGGCTGGCCGTGGGGGCGGGCCGGGTTGCGAGCAGGTCTTCGAGCAGGGCCATGGCTTCGTCCACGCGGTCGATGGACAGCAGCGTGCGGGCGAGGTCCACCGCGACCATCCAGTGGCGAATGGCCGGGCCGCCACGCTCACTGAGCCGCAGGTTGGCGTACAGCGCCTCGAAGCCTGCGTCCACCGCGCCCATCGCGAGTGCGCAGGTGGCGCGGCCGGCGAGGATGAAGTAGTCATCGGCGTCGTCGCGGCCAGGCTTGCCGCACAACGGCAGCCGGGCGAAGCGTTCGAGCGCCGCTGCGTGCTGGCCGGCATGCATGAGCAGCGTGGCTTCGCACACCGTGGCCAGGCGTGCTGCACGGGGGTCTCGCACGCGATCGACCAAGGCCGCAGCGACGGCGAGATCGGCCCGGCTCTCGGCCAGTGGGCGCTCTTGCCAGCCCATGAGCGCGCGTGTCAAGTGCGCCCAGAAGCGGCCGCGTGGCTCCATGAGGCTCGTGACGCGGCCCACGGCTGCATCGCACAGCATGGACAGGCGCTTGGTGTCGTTGTGTTGCTGGCTCCAGATTTCACGCAGGATTCTCGTGAGCACGGAATCGCTGACCTGGAAGACGCAGGACGGTCGTGACGGCGCGGGTTCGCTCAGGCTTCGCATGGTGCTTGGGAGTCGTTGCTTCAAGTAACCACGAGACTAGGGAGCCTGCCGCCGCGGGTCTTGGGGAAAACCGGTTTTCTTCATGCCGGGGGCGCCGACCCCCGTACCCGCAGGCCTGACTGCCAGAAGCCAATCATTTGGCCGTTCCGGTCAGTGCGCAAACGCGAGCTCGTCCTTATCTTCCCGCTCGAGCGCCGGCCGCCCGAAAGCAATGAGCCGGCGCGTGCAAATCGATTGACTTTCGAGGAGGAGAACTTTCATGAAGCGTGTGATTGCGACGCTGGCTCTGGCCATGGGTGTGACGGTGGCGTTCGCGCAGGCGACGCCGGTGGGTGTGTGGAAAACCATCGACGACGACGGCAAGACCGAGAAGTCGACGGTGCGCATTGTCGAACAGGGCGGCGCCCTGAACGGCATGATCGAGACCGTGACCGACCCGGCCAAGAAGGATGCCGTCTGCGACAAGTGCAGCGACGAGCGCAAGGACAAGAAGGTGGTGGGCCTCACCATCCTTCGCAATGTGACCAAGGACACTGGCGAAGACTCGCTGTGGGCGGGTGGCGACATCCTCGACCCGAACAACGGCAAGGTCTACAAGGTGCGCCTGCGCCCGATCGACAACGGCCGTCGCCTCGAGGTGCGTGGCTACATCGGCATGCCGATGCTCGGCCGCACGCAGACCTGGGTTCGCGTCGAGTAACCAGCGCGGCTCGGTGCACATGACAACAAGAGTTGGGGACACACCATGCATCCACTGAACCGCAGGCGCGTGATCGGGGCGGCGCTCGCCTCGATGGGCGCGAACGCCGCCTGGCCGATCTCCTCGGTCAAGCCGGGTGACGCCATCGTCGTCGGCCAGAGCGCGCCCGTCACCGGCCCCGTGGCCGATGCCTTCAAGGGCGTGCTCGCAGGCGAGAAGATGGCGTTCGAGCAGATCAACCGCAAAGGTGGCGTCAACGGCCGCCGGGTCGACCTGATCTTGCTGGACGATGCCTACGACCCGCGTCGCACGGTCGAGAACGTCAAGACCCTGATCGATCGCGACAACGTGGTGGCGCTCACGGGTCTCGGTAGCACCGCCGGCGTGGGTGCGACGCTGCCCATCCTCGCGGAGAAGAAGGTGCCGCTGGTGGGCGTGTACACCGGCGCGCCCAACCTGCGCGTGAAGCACCACCCGTACTTCTTCACCACGCAGGCGAGCTTCAAGGACGAAGTGTTCTATTCGGTGCGCAACCTCGTCACGCTCAACTCGAGCCGGATCGCGGTGGTCTACCAGAACAACGAGTTCGGCAAGCTGATGCTGCCGGTGGCCGAAGCGGCGATCAAGGAGCAGGGCGGCACGCTCGTGGCGACCGCGCCGCTGGCCATCGACGGCAGCGACGCCATCGCGGCCGCGCAAGCAGTGGCGCAGTCCAAGCCGCAGGCGGTGCTGATGATCGCGGTGGGGCCGTCGGTGGTGGGCTATGTGCGTGCCAACCGCAACTATGTGGGGGTGCCGATCTACACGATCTCCACCGCATTGGGCGTGTTGCCCGCGCTCGGCGACGACGCGCGCGGACTCGCGATCACGCAGGTGACCCCGTACCCCTGGCGACAGACGACCGGCATGGCGCGCGAGTTCGCACAGGAGTGCGAGCGCGCGAAGGTGCCGGTGGCCTACGACACCTACGGCGGCTACCTGGTCGCACGCTTCCTGCTGGAGGCGATACGTCGCTCGGGCAAGAACGTGACGTCCGAATCACTGGTGCATACGATCGAGACGCAGAAGAGCTGGGACTTCGGCGGCATCAGCCTCGCCTTCGGGCCCGGCAATCATCACGGCACGAATTTCGTCGAGACGACGATCGTCGGGCCGCGCATGACCTTCATGCGGTGAGGTGGCGATGATCCTGGCTTGATTGCAGACGGTTCCTATCAAACGCACCGGCGAGCACTGCCAGACCCCCTCCCCCTCTGGGAGAGGGGACTCGAGCGTGACCCTGGAGTTCGGTGTTTCTTCAGACAGTCGGCGCCTCGGCCATGGACGGCGTCTCTTCGACCGACTCTTCGCACGCCTCCTCGACCACCGCCGCCCGATCCTTCATCGCGAAGCGCTCCAGCCCCGGCAGGTGCACCTTCGTGACATAGGTCGGCCAGTCCACGCACAACGCGTCCACGTCGAAGCGTGAGCGATCGGCGGCATCGAACTCTGCCGACATCGCCATCAGCTTGCTGCCGTCGAACACATAGTCAGGCGCCGTGTAGAACGAGAACACCACGGCCAGCTGGCGGGTCGTCTCCAGGCTGTCGAAGAGTGCGAGGTTCTTGCGCGCGCCGAGCCAGCGCAGCGCGGTGTTCGCCACGCGCGCCGCGCTGTGCGCCACCGCGAGGTAGCTGACGAACACCGGCCGCGGAACGGTGCGGAAGGCGCGCTTCAGCGGCCGGCGGATGAGCTTCGGATACGCCGCGCTGTTCTCGCGCATCTCCGTCTGGCACAGCCGGATGTATTCGCCCACCTTCACCGGGTTGCGGCTGCTCGTGCCCGCCTGCACGATGCGGCGCTGACCGGGTCTGGCGACCGCCTGCGCAGTCGCAAGCACGATGGCATTGGCCACCAGGTCAACGGGCACGATGTCGGCAATGCCTTCCAGCCGCGCCGGGAACACCGAGGTCTTCCCACGCGCGTAGGCGAGCACGATCGCATCGCCCACCTTCATGCCTTCGATCCAACCCGGCTGCGGGTCGCGCCACGCGCTCTCGACGATGGCCGGCCGCACGATGGTGAGCGTGGCGCCCGACAGCTCGCGCGCGGCGATCTGCTCGCCCAGCCACTTGGTGAAGGTGTAGGTGTCGTTCCAGCCGCGGCTCTGCGCTTCGCGGATGCCGAGCTCGATCAGGGCCTTCGAGCGCTGCGCCGCATCGCTCACGCGGCGCTTCACCGCCGCCACCTTGGCCTGCAGCTCCTCGATCAGCGCATCGACCTTGTAGTAGCCCTCCAGGTGCCTTGGCAGCCGCGCCACGGCCGGCGGCGCGAGCTCTTCGGCAATCACGCCGCGGTGAAAGCCGTGCACATAGCAGGTGGACACCTGCACGAGCGGCGTGCCGCCACCGAGCTTGGCCAGACGCGTGATGTCGAGCAAGGCGAGGGCGTTGATGGCGAGTGCCTGGTCGAGCTCCTCGCGGAAGTTGACGCTTGCCGCGACATTGACGATCGCATCGACCTCCTTCGCGAGCGAGGCGAACTCATCGGCGCCGAGGCCGAAGGCGGGCTCGGTGATCTCGCCCGTGACGAAGCGCATGCGGCCCACCGCGTCGCGCAGGCGCTGCGGGTCGTTGCGGCGCAGGTGGTCGAACACGCTGGACGACAGGACCTCCGCATGGAAGCGCTGCGAGGCGGTGGGGTGCGCCGCATTGCCGCGCAGCACCAGCACCAGGCTCGCGATGCCGGGCACCTCGCGGATGAGCCGCTCCAGCACGACCTTGGCAATGAAGCCGGTGGTGCCGGTGACGAGGACGCGCTTGCCGGCCAAGGCACGCGCCACGGACAGTGTGCTGTGCATCACGGACCTTTCGCATTCGGGCGCCCGCGGCGCCGTTGAAACACACGCTTACTCAAGTCGACCCCAGCGCGTCCGATAGATCGCGAACGAGACCGACGCCAAGAAGCAGTCCCGGCGCTGATCGCCGTCTCGCCGAACACACCGCTGGAGACTCCGATGACAATCGCCCGCCTTGTGGCTGCCTGCCTGGCCTTGCCACTCGCTGCCTTCGCCCACGTCGAATCGATCGACGGCATTTCGCCGTCCAAGCGCATGAGCGACGAGGAGCTGTCGCAGGTGCATGCCGCCGGCCTGCCCGCGCCTTCGCTGCAGAACATGGCGCAAGGGTTGCCGCTCGCGTTGGTGGAGATGCCCGTGCCGACGCTCAACGCGCAAGACCTCAACAGCCAGGTCGACCGCCAGCAGGCGATGTCGCAGATCCGCCTGGCGCAGGCCGCGACGCAAGGCTCCATCGGCGTGATGCAGACGGCCGTGCTGCCGGCGCTCTTCACGCCCGTCGCGCCGCTGTTCATCCCGGTGCTGGCGATGCCCTTCCCGTTCCTGATGACGCCGCCACCCAAGAAGGCCGAGCCCGGCCACTGAGACGACATCATCCGGACGCTCAGCGGCTGCATCACGGCAGGCTGACAGAGACGCTGGCCGAGGTGGCGTCGCGCAAATCCACGAGCGACCCGCCGCGTGCCCAGTGCAGCGTGGTGGCGGGCGACGATCGCTTCCATCCGCGCGCATAGACCATGTACACCGCGGTGCCGCCGAGCTGCTGCGCATAGGTGCCGGCCGGCAGGTTCACCGAGACCGTCGTGCCAGAGGCACTGGGCGTGATGTCCTGCGTGAGCACGACGCCCGCCACGTCGCTGACGATCAATTCCACCGCGTCGTAGTTGGCAGGCGATGCACTCACCGTGATGCTCACGGGTGCCGGCGTGAGGCCGGCGCGGCGCGAGGTGTCGGTGGGCGTGAGCGCCACGGACGTGCCTCCTGGCACCGAGACGATCCCGCTGCGCTCGAAGTCATAGCGCGTACCGATGGTGGTCAGCGTGTAGCTGTCCGATCCTTCCGCCGGCGTCACGTCGCTGAAAGCAAGCGGCCCGCCGTTGCTGTAGGTCGCCACGCGCAGTGGGCCGCTGGGCACGGCCGGCGCTCGGGCGAATAGACCGGTGAACGGGTCGGTGTCGACGCTCAGCACTTCATGCGCAAGCTCGCCCGTGCCCGGCAGCGTCTGGCTGAAGCGCAGGGATGCACTCTTGGGCAGAGCGGGCGTGGCGAGCGTGACGCTCGCATCGCCGGCCGTGCTCAGCTGCGGCACGAGCGGCACGGCGACGGGGTGCGTCGGGTCGGTCATGTCCACGCCCAGCTGCGTCGGGTTGGCGGCCAGCAGGTCCTGGGCAGCGGCAGGCACGGCACGAATGATCATCGTGCGCATGTTGCGCCCGTGGATCACCACGTCGAAGCCCTGGTCCGTGGGCAACGCCGGCAAGGGGTAGAGCGCGAAGGCGGCGTAGGTGTCGCCGATCACGACGGGCGTCGAGCGCACCGCGACCATCGTCAGGCCGTCGTCGCTCGGGCGCTCGGCGGTCGCGACCACGTCGTAGACGCAACCCGTGGTCACGCCGGCTGCGCAGAACACCGACTTGTCCAGGATGCCGATGATCGCGCCCGTCTTCGCCACGTCGTACACCCGCAGTTCCGGCCGCAGCACGAAGCGGTCGATGCCGTCGTCGGAGGAGACACGCGCGAGGTTCTTTGCAATGTCCAGCTGGAAGGTGAGCTCGGTCGCGACGGTCGAGCTGATGCTGTAGGCGCCGGCTGCGCGAATGCCCAGCTGGCCACTGAAGACTTCCAGCGGCACGTGCTGAGTGGCGCCGGCTGCATCGGTGTAGTCCACCTGCGTGTTCCAGCTCAGCTTCGCCGTCTTGGCCGCATCGGCCAGCACGTCATCGGGCCGCACCACGAAGAGCCGCACTTGCGCATAGTCGCCCGCGGTGATCGATGTGCCCGTGATGAGTGGCGACAGCACGCCGTTCACCGAGGCGCTGAGGTCGATGGTCTTGGGCGTTGACAGACGGATGACCTGCCAGGTGCTGTCGCTGGCGGACCAGGCCCGATCTGCATCCGCGTTGAAGGCGATGGAGTCGATGGTGACCCACACATGCTGCGTGCCGAGGGGCACGCCGCCGGTGAGGCCGATGGACAGCGAGCCTTGCGGGCCGCCCGGCGTGGACGTGCTGCCGCCGCCGTCATCGGACGAACTGCCACCGCCGCAACCGGACAGCGTGAGCAGGCAGGCTGCGGCGAGTGCCGCGAACCAGGTGGACAAGGGTCGGCGACGAGTCATCGAACCAGCACCTCGCGCTCCACGCCGGCCGCGGCGGGCCAGAAAGCTTCTTCGTTCGCCGGCTCGCAAGCCGCCAATGGCAGCGGCACCACGTTGCCGCCGGCGGCCCGCTTCAACTGCTCGAAGCAGGTGCGAATCGCCATGGCCGACGCCGCGCAGTCGGGCATGAGCTTGTTGTCCACGAGGAAGCCGATTCGCACCATGTCGTTGTACGAAATGATCGACACCCCAACACCCACCGTCATGCCTTGCGGCACGCACAGCATCAGCTCGTCCATGCGCACGCCGTCGACGCAGCGCGGCTCGGCCGGGCCGATGACGTTGGTGACGATGACGGTGCAGCGGCGCGAGAAGATGCCCAGCACCAGCTGCTGCAGCTTGTGCGGCAGCAGGCCCGCGAAGCGCACCAGAGCGAGCGCGAGCTGGCCCTGGAAGCCTTGCTTGAGCCCGGTCATGCCGTCGCGCACCGCATGCAGGCGCTCGAGCGGGTCGGCCACGTGCACTGGCAGCTCCAGGCCGACCAGCCCGAACTGGTTGCCCAGCAGGTGGCCCTGGCCCTGCGGACGCATGTTCATCGGGATGACGGTGCGCACCGGTGCGTCGATCACCGACTGTCCTTGCGCATGCAGGTGGCGGCGAAGTGCGCCGGCGATGACCGAGAGCATCACGTCGTTGACGGTGGCGCCATGACGATGCGCGATGTCGCGTGTTGCCGCCAGCGACAGGCCTTCGGACCACGCCACCGACTTGTGCCGGCCCGGCGTGCCCTTGAGCTTGCTGCGCTTGTCGCGGCGCATGAAGAGCATGGTGGCCGTGTCCGCCAGCACACGCCCTGCATGCCGCACGATCACGCCCGGCGTGAGCGCGAGGCGTTCGCTGGCACGCGCGGGCTCCTTGAACTGCGCGCCCGGCGCCACGTCGGTCATGCCGCTGATGAGGTCCATCAGCGACACGCCGTCGGCCAGGCTGTGATGCACGCGCATGACCAGCGCCGAGCGGCCGTCCACGTTGTGCACGAGCGTCGCGAGCCACAGCGGCCGATCGGCGGCCAGCGGCTTGCAGGCCTCACCCGACATCCAGGTCTTGAGCTCCTTGGCGCCCGAACCGTCGGGCAGGTGCATCTCCGACAGGTGGCGGTCGATGTGGAACTGCGCGTCGGGCACCCAGTGCGAGCGCAGCCAGCCACGCCGCGCGCGGTGCGTGAACTGGTGGAAGGGCAAGAGGCGCGCCTGCAGCTTCGAGCGGACGGCCGCCAGCGTGAGCGGTGCCTCGAAGAGGAAGGCGAGGTGGATCACCACGAGGTTCTCCGGGCTGTCCATGCGCAGCCAGGCGTGGTCGGCGCTTTTCATCGTGTGCATGTCGTCTCCTGTCGAATTTCTTCTTGAACCTCAACCTTCCGGACGCATCAAGGCGTCACCGTCGCCGCCCGCAGCTTGAGCCCCACGCTCTGCGTCATCGCCGCCAGCTTCGGATCCACCGCGGCGCGGCTGTCGGCCGCGATCTTTTCGCCGAACGCGCGCTCGAACTTCGGCACCAGCGACTCGAACTTCTTCTTCACCGGCGATTCGAGCAAGGCCACCAGCTGGCGCAATTCCTCTTCGCTGAAGTTCTGCATCAGCAAGGGCGTGAGCGTGGGCGCCTTCACCTTCATGGCGTTGTCGCGCACGATGGGCGTGGCTTCGTCGATGTACTTCTGCACGTCGACCGCGATCTCCTTGAGCGTCGCTTCCTGTTTGGTGGCGCTCACCCGGCCTTGCAGCGCGATGCGCGACTGGTTCACCGCGTCGGCGGCGGGCCGCTGCACCATCACGATGGCTTCATCTTCGATGTGCCACAGCGTGAGGATCTTCTGGACGAGCTTTTCCTTCTCGTCGGCATGCGCGGGCAGCGCAACCATGCAGGCAGTGGCGACGAATGCGAGGGACACGAGGGTGTGTTGGAACTTCATGGACGTCATGGCGAGGTGGTTCAGAAGGGCTTGGTGATGGTCACGCCGACGTAGCGGATGCGAATGCCGCCCGACACGTCGAGACCCGCATAGGGGTTGTAGACCGCGTTGAAGAAATTGGTGCAGTTGAGGTTGCAGCTGCCGTCGGGCGCGACGTCGAACTTGCCGCTCGCGTAGCTCGCGCCCGCATCGATGCGCAGGCCTTCGTGCGTCTCATAGCCGATGCCGATGCTCTTGATGGTGAGGTCGGGCAGCGGCGAGATGAGGTCGATCTTGTCTTCCGGCACCGAGCTCTTGCGCGGCTCGTAGCCCGCGCGCAGCGTGAGCTTGTCCGTCACCTTCACCTGGAGGCCGAAGTTGTAGTTGATGGTGTTGCGGTAGCCGCGCGGAATGATGAGCTTGCTGGGGTCGGGCTGGCCGAAGATGCGCGCCATCTCGAGCAGGTTGATGTTCTTGTCGAACTGGAAGCTGAGCTTGTCCCAGCGCTTCCAGTTGCTCCAGTTGGCATCCACGTTCAGCTGCACGCGCTCGACGGGCTTGACCTTGATGCCCACCTGGATGTGCTCGGCATACGGCAGCGTCATCGTCACGTTGCCGCTTTGCACCGCCGGCACGCCGTTCGGAAAGCCGAACATCGACGCCACCACCGGCCCGAGCAGGCTCGAGTACATGCCGCGCGTGAAGCGGTCGAGCATGGGCTCGGCGTTGAAGGTGTACTTGCCGGTGAGCACCGATTGCGAGCCGCCCTGGTACACCGCGCCCAGCGAGAAGCGGTCGCTCGGCTCCCACAGCACCCCGAGGTTGATGGTCGGGTCGGCGGGCGCCGTCATCTCGAAGTGCATGCCGCCGATCTTGTTGAACGGGCGCAGCCGGCCTTCCTTGCCGCCGCCGCACAGGCCGAAGGCGAAGGTGTCCACCGGGTTCCCGTTGTCGCCGCACCAGGCGTCCTGCAGCTTGCCGATGATGCCCAGGAGCTTGTTGGGCATGCGCATGTCGGTGTCGAGTGCGAAGCCCTGGTGCGCGATCGGAATCGACACGCCCACGCTCAGCGTCTTCGATACCTTGAAGGCCACCGAGGGCGAGGCATAGACGAGGCGCTGGATGTTCACGCGCTGGCCGTCGAAGCGGGCGGGGTCCATCGGGTCCTTGGTGCGGTCGATGCCCACGCCTTGCACCACGTAGCTCGCGGTGCCGAAGGTCCAGTCCGAGCCCGGCTTGTTGAAGCTGAAGCCCAGGCCTGCGCCCGCTGCGAAGGGCAGCCGTGCCTTGGGCACGCCGATGCCCGGCAGGAAGATGGTCTGCCGGACCGGGCCCGTGCTCGTCCCGGCAATCGGGTCCTGCGTCCAGCCACCGATGTCGAAGCCTTCGGGCTGCGTGAAGCTGGCGTAGGGTTTGATGGACGCGCCGAAGAAGGTGTCGCTCTTCCACTTGCCCTGCAGGCGCGACAGGCCCGCGGGGTTGAAGTGGATGGAGTCGATGCCCGGCGGGTCGGCGGTGACGGCGTTGCCCAGCGACATCGCCTTCGGATCGGTGCCGATGTTCTCCGTGAAGGAAGCACGTGCTTCGTTGGACGCCAAAAACGCGAGCGCCGCGAGCGCGGTCGCGGCGATCTCGAAGCGGCGCCTCGCGGCGCCGTCGTACTGCAAGGGCAGCATGAGCCTCACCTGTCCATCAGAAGTTCAAGGGCAGGTTCATGCCGAAGGTGAAGTCCGGCGTGTCGGTGGTGAGGCCCACGCCCACCGTGAAGTTCAGCGTGGTGACCGGCGACACGCGCACCCCCAGGCCGAAGTTCAGCATCGCCGACGATTGGCTGGCGGTCTTGCGCGTCTGCGCCGGTGCATCCGGGTTGGCGTCATCGACCAGCACCAGCCGGCTGCGCTGGCCGATGTTCTCGGAGAACGACACGGTGGTGGAGATGTTGTAGGACATCGCATAGGCGAAGCCCACGCCGAAGCCGAAGCCCGCGCCCGGGTGCACTTCCTTGAGCGTCAGGCCATTGCGCGTCTGGTTCAGGTGCTTGACCGGCAATCCGTAGCTCGCGTTGACGGAGCCGAAGATGGCGACCGGGTCCACCACCTTGGAAGCGTTGATGCCGATGGTGCCGCTGGTGTAGCCGGCACCCGTGGCCAAGCCCTGGCCGTCGATGGTCTTGAAGGGGCTGCGGCCGGTGGGCAGGCGCAGCGTGCCGGTGGCGGTGAGCGAGGGGAACTCGCGCGTCACCGGGAAGGGCTGGAAGCGCGCGCCCACCGAGATGTCGCCCGGCGCATTCGACAGGCCCGAGAAGGTGTCGCCCTGCGAATACTTGCTCACGAAGGGCACCGTGAGGTTGCCGGTGAGGTTGTCCAGCACGCCGTAGTCGGCCGAGATCGTGTTGGTGATCGTGTGGCCCTTGGTGTTCTGGATGGCAAAAGCGGTGAGCTTCTCGTCGGTGAAACTCGCATTGATCTGCTGCGAGCCGATGTACGAGTAGGTGAGGTCCCAGGTGAGGGCGCGCTTGCCCTTGCGCAGCAGCGAGTACTGCCGGTCGGTGGCGGTGAGCGTGTCCTTCAGCACCTTGGCCTGGTCGACGTCGCTCTCCTTCTTGGCGAGCGCGTCGCGCGCGGC
>CBIHOF010000033.1:0-43196 GCA_966211955.1 uncultured Comamonadaceae bacterium
AGGATGCCGAGAGAGAATTTCGTGAGCTTCATTTGCTTATCTCCATGCTGTTTTGACCGCAGCGTTCAACGGTACTGGAAGAGCGTCACCACAGCGATACGGGACTACCCCCGAGGCTTGTCGCCATCGAGACAAACTCCCCGTGGCACACGGGTGTTCCCCGGGGCACATTCAGGCCGTCGGCAGACGGTGCTCCTTGAACAGATCGCGCAGCTTGAGCTTCTGGATCTTGCCCGTGGCGGTATGAGGGATTTCGTTCACGAACACCACGTCATCGGGAATCTGCCACTTGGCGATGCGGCCTTCGAAGAAGCCGAGGATGTCCTGCGCGGAGACCTCCGCGCCCGGCTTCTTCACCACCACGAGCAAGGGCCGCTCGTCCCACTTCGGATGCTTGCAGGAGATGGCCGCGGCCTCGTGCACGGCAGGGTGCGCCATCGCGATATTCTCGAGATCGATCGAGCTGATCCATTCGCCGCCGGACTTGATCACGTCCTTGCTGCGATCGGTGATCTGCATGCAGCCGTCTTCGTCGATGGTGGCCACGTCGCCTGTGGGGAACCACTGCTGGCCGTTGACGGTGACGAGCGGCGAGCGGTCGTGCCTGAAGTAGCGATCGATGATCCACGGCCCGCGCACGACGAGGTTGCCCGAGGCCTTGCCGTCCCACGGCAGCGGCTTCTCGTCGTCGTCGAGGATGAGCATGTCCACGCCATAGACCACGCGGCCTTGCTTCTCCAGGAGCTTGTGCCGCGCTTCGGCATCGAGCCCGTCGTGGCAGGCCTTGAGCTTGGACACCGTGCCGATGGGCGACATCTCGGTCATGCCCCAGGCGTGGATGACCTCCACGCCGTAGTCGTTCTCGAGCGTGCGCATCATGGCCGGCGGGCAGGCGGAGCCGCCGATCACCGTGCGCTTGAAGGTGCTGAACTTGAGCTTGTTCTGCTGCACGTAGGTGATGAGCCCGAGCCACACCGTCGGGACGCCCGCGCTGAAGGTCACCTTCTCGGTCTCGAAGAGTTCGTACAGCGATTTGCCGTCCAGGTGCGGGCCCGGAAACACCATCTTCGCGCCCACCAGCGGCACCGAATACGGCAGGCCCCAGGCGTTGACGTGGAACATCGGCACGACCGGCAGGATCACGTCCTTGGCCGAGCAGCCGAGCGAGTCGGGCAGCGCCGAGGCGTAGGTGTGCAAGAGCGTCGAGCGGTGGCTGTAGACGGCACCCTTGGGGTGGCCGGTGGTGCCCGAGGTGTAGCAGATGGTGGCCGCGGTGTTCTCGTCGAACTCCGGCCACATGTAGTCGCCGTTCTCGGCTTCCACCAGGTCGTCGTAGCACAGCAGGTTGGGGATGGCGGTGGTGGCCGGCATGTGGGCACGGTCGCTCATCAGCACGAAGTGCTTCACCGTCGTGAGCGTGCTTGCCAGCTTGTCGATCAGCGGCAGGAAGGTGAGGTCGAAGCACAGGACCTTGTCTTCGGCGTCGTTCACGATCCACGCAATCTGCTCCGGGAAGAGCCGCGGGTTGACCGTGTGGCACACCAGCTGCGAGCCGGAGGTGGCGTAGTAGATCTCGAGGTGCCGGTAGCCGTTCCAGGCCAGCGTGCCGACGCGGTCGCCGGCCTGGCAGCCCAGCCGGGCCAGGGCCTGCGCGAGCTTGCGCGCTCGCAGCTCGGTGTCGCGCCAGTTGGTGCGGTGGATGTCGCCTTCGGCGCGCTTGGAGACGATCTCGGTGTCGCCGTGGTGGCGGGCCGCATGGACGATCAGCGACGAGATCATCAGCGGCATTTGCATCATCTGACCCATGAGGGCTGGCATGTCTTCGTACTCCGTGAAAAGCGATGGAAGCGATCTGGCGACGCAACGATCATAGGAAGGCACCTCTGCGGGGTGCCTGCGGTTTACCCGCAAGGGGGCTTGGAAGATGATCGCCGAGACGCGCCGGCGAGCCTGTCGTCCGGACGACAAGGGGGGGCTGGTGTTTCCGAGGGGGTGCGCGCCGCGGGAGGGCGCGTACCGAGGGGCTGCAGCCAGGGGTATTCATCCCACCTAAACTGGCCCTTCCATGAGCGCCGTCCCCCTGCCCCCCACCGTCAGCGAAGCGCCCGCGCTGCGCCTGTCCAACCGCTTCCACGCCCTCGGCGAACGCTTCTACACCGCCCTGCCCGCCCAAGGCGTGCCGGACCCGCACTGGATCGTCACCAGTGACCCCTGCGCGGCCGATCTTGGCCTTCCGCCCGACTGGTCCCGCCGCGACGAATGGCATGCCCTGCAGGTCTTCAGCGGCAACGCGCTGTGGCCCGGCATGCAGCCGCTGGCCAGCGTCTACAGCGGCCACCAGTTCGGCGTGTGGGCGGGTCAGCTGGGCGATGGCCGCGCACTGCTGCTGGGCGAGGTGCAGGCGCCCGGCGGCCCGCTGGAGCTGCAGCTCAAGGGCAGCGGGCTCACGCCCTACTCGCGCATGGGCGATGGGCGAGCGGTGCTGCGTTCGTCGATCCGCGAATTCCTGTGCTCAGAGGCGATGCATGCGCTGGGCGTGCCGACCACGCGATCGCTGTGCGTGACGGGCTCGCCGCTGCCGGTGCGGCGCGAGACCATCGAGACGGCGGCGGTGTGTACGCGCGTGGCGCCCAGTTTCATCCGCTTCGGGCACTTCGAGCATTTCACGCACACTGCACAAGACCTGGACGCCCTGCGCACCCTGGCGGACTTCGTCATCGACGCCTACGAGCCGCAGTGCCGAGACGCCGCGCAGCCGGTGGCGGCGCTCCTGGAAACCGTGGCCCGCAAGACCGCCCGGCTCATGGCGCACTGGCAGAGCGTGGGGTTCTGCCACGGCGTGATGAACACCGACAACATGTCCATCCTCGGCCTCACCATCGACTATGGCCCCTTCGGCTTCCTCGATGGTTTCGACCCGGGGCACATCTGCAACCACTCCGACCACCAGGGCCGCTACGCCTACGCCCGGCAGCCCAACGTGGCGTTCTGGAACCTGCATGCACTGGCGCAAGGGCTGCTGCCGCTGATCGACGACCCCGATGCGGCGCTCGCCGCGCTGGAGCCTTACAAGACCGAGTTCGCCGACGCGATGCAGTCGCGCATGCGGGCCAAGCTCGGCCTGAAGACCGCACAAGAGGGCGACGCCGCGATCATCGACGGCCTGCTCAAGCTGATGGCCGGCGAGCGCACCGACTACACCATCGCCTTGCGCCGGCTGTCGGGCTTCTCGACGGCCGAAGGTGCCGACAACGCGGCCGTGCGAGACCTCTTCGTCGACCGCGAGGCCTTCGACGCCTGGGCTTCCGGCTACCGCACGCGGCTCGCGGCCGAGCACAGCATCGACGCGCAGCGCGCTCTTGCGATGAACGCCGCCAACCCCAAGTTCATCCTTCGCAACCATCTTGCCCAGGAAGCCATCCACCGGGCGGAGCAAGGCGACTTCTCGGAAACTGCGCGGCTCTTGAAAGTTTTGCAGCGCCCGTTCGACGAACAGCCTGAGCACGCGGCCTACGCCGACTTTCCGCCCGACTGGGCGCAACACATCGAGGTGTCCTGTTCATCATGACTTCTTCGCACGACGACCCCCGCTACAAGGTGCACAAGACCGACGCCCAGTGGCGCGCCGAACTCGACCCCATGCAGTACCAGGTGGCACGCCACGCGGCCACGGAACGCGCCTTCACCGGCAAGTACTGGGACCATTGGGACGAGGGCCAATACAAGTGCGTGGGCTGCGGCACGCCGCTGTTCGACTCGGGAACCAAGTTCGACGCCGGCTGCGGCTGGCCGAGCTATTTCAAGCCCATCAACTCCGAGGTGGTCGAGCGGGTGGTGGACGAGACGCACGGCATGGTTCGGGTGGAAGTGCGCTGCAACAATTGCGGCTCGCACCTGGGCCATGTGTTCGAGGACGGACCCGAGCCGACGGGGGAGCGCTTCTGCATCAACTCCGCAGCGATAAACTTCGACCCCGACAAGAAGTGATCCGTGCTGGCGCAGGGATCGTGCCCGTCCCTCCCTGGCGTCCCCGATGAAACTGTTTCTCGACTTCCTCCCGCTCATCCTCTTCTTCGGGACCTTCCAGTACGCCGACAAGCACAAGGAATGGGCGGCGGCCATTGCCACCAGCGCCCTGGGCTTCATGGTGTCCGGTGGCGTGGTGGGCACCGAGGAGGCGCCGATCCTGCTGGGCACCATCGTCATGAGCGTCATGACGCTCGTGCAGGTGGTGGTGCTCAAGCTCATGCGCCAGAAGGTGCACCTGATGCTGTGGATCACCTTCGCGCTGGTGCTCACGCTGGGCAGCGCCACCGTCTACTTCCACAATCCGGAGATCATCAAGTGGAAGCCGAGCATCGCCTACTGGGCGCTTGCACTGTCCTTCTGGGTCAGCCGAGTGGTCTTCCATAAGAACCTGCTGCAGGAGATGCTGGGCTCGGAGATGGTGCTGCCCCCGCCTGTCTGGCAACGCCTGAACTTCGCGTGGATCGGTTTCCTCGCGCTGATGGGCCTGCTCAATCTCTACGTGGCCTACACCTTCACGACCTCCACCTGGGCGAGCTTCAAGGTCTTCGGCGCCACCGGGCTGATGCTGGCCTTCTCCATCGGCCAGGTGCTGTACCTCAGCAAGTACATGAAGACGGACGGGGATGAGGACAAACCCGCAGAAGACCCGGAGAAAGAACCCGCCAAGGAGACCGGCTCGTGAATGGATCGCATGGCGTCGCAGCGGTGGACATCGAGGCCGCGCTGCGCCAATCGCTGAGCCCCTTGCACCTCGAAGTCCAGGACGACAGCCACCTGCACGCCGGGCATGCCGGCGCCCGCGAAGGCCGGCACTTCACGGTGCGCATCGTGAGCGAACGCTTCAACGGTTTGTCACGCATCGGCCGGCATCGGCTCGTATATGATGCCCTGCAAATTTTGATCCCTCGTGGCATCCATGCCCTGGCCATCGAGGCCCGCGCTCCGGGCGAGTGAACCTTCCTCCTGTCGCGCACTCCATTCGTTTCCAACCACAGCCTCGGCAGGTCTGCCGGGCCTTCCCTCCCGAGTTTGAAAGGCTCATGCCCATGAAGAAGATGTCCGCTGCCGCATGCGTGGCGCTCGCGCTGATCGCCCCGATCGCCGCCCAGGCACAGAACGTTGCCATCGTGAACGGCAAGCCGGTGCAGAAGTCCCGCGTCGACGTGCTGATCAACCAGGCCGTCAAGCAAGGCCAGCCCAAGACGCCCGAACTCGAGAAGCAAGCGCGCGACGAAGTCGTGATGCGCGAGATGTTCATGCAGGAAGCCGAGCGCCGCGGCCTGTCCAAGTCAGCCGACGTTCAGCAACAGTACGAGCTGGCCAAGCAGACCATCCTCATCCGCGCCCTCTTCGACAGCGAGCGCGACAAGAACAAGATCTCCGACGCCGAAGTCCAGGCCGAGTACGACAAGCTCAAGGCCCAGTCCACCGGCACCGAGTACCGCGCCCGCCACATCCTCGTCGAGAAGGAAGACGACGCGAAGAACCTGATCAAGCAGATCAACGGCGGCGCCAAGTTCGAGGACGTGGCCAAGAAGAACTCGAAGGACCCGGGCTCGGCCGAAAACGGCGGCGACCTCGACTTCGCCAAGCCCGACGCCTACGTGCCCGAGTTCAGCGGCGCGCTCACCAAGCTCAAGAAGGGCGAGATGACGCAAGACCCCGTGAAGTCGCAGTTCGGCTACCACATCATCAAGCTCGAAGACACGCGTGAAGCGCAGTTCCCGCCGCTTGCCGACGTGAAGCCGCAGATCGAGCAGCGCCTCACCCAGGTCAAGCTCGCGAAGTTCCGCGACGAGATCCGCGCCAAATCCAAGACCGACTACAAGTTCAGTAACTGAGCCCCCCAGTCGCTGGCGCTCCTGCCCCCAGGGGGCGCCACCCAGCGGGCTGGCAAAGCCAGTCCCGCGGGCGTTGCTTGATCAGCGCATCGCTACGCTTGCTGGTTGCGCCAACCGTCCGGCCTCGATGTGCAGCTGCCGATCGCAACGCTCGGCGATGCCCTTGTCGTGCGTCACCAGCACGAGCGTCGTGCCCACCTCGCGGTTGAGGTCGAACATCAGCTCCATCACCTTCTCGCCGGTCGCGAAATCGAGGCTGCCGGTGGGCTCGTCGGCCAGCAAGACGGCCGGACGCACGACGAAGGCGCGGGCCAGCGCCACGCGCTGCTGCTCGCCGCCGGACAGCACCTTCGGGTAGTGGCGCAGCCGCTCACCCAAGCCCACGCGACGCAGCATCTCGGTGGCTTGGAGGCGAGCGTCGCTGCGGCCTTGCAACTCCAGCGGAAGCATCACGTTTTCAAGCGCCGTGAGGTTGCCCAGGAGCTGGAAACTCTGGAAGACGAACCCCACCTTGGCAGCACGCACCGCCGCACGCGCATCCTCGTCGAGCGAGAAGAGGTCCGAGCCCGCCAGCTTGACGGTGCCGGTGGTGGGTGTGTCGAGCCCCGCGATGATCGACAGCAGCGTGCTCTTGCCCGACCCCGACGCGCCCACGATGGCGGCCGACTGGTTGGGCTGAAGGGTGAAATCGATCTCGTGGAGAATGGTCAGCGTGCCCGTCGAATCCTGAACCTGCTTGGTGACGTGTTCGACGGCAATGATGGGTTGTGACATGAATGGGGATGCCGGTTTGACTCTCTCGCGCCGCGCTTGGCTCGCGCACTGTACCTCGCTGGCTGCGCTCTGCGCGGCGGCGCTCGTGGCCACGCAGCCGTTGCGCGCACAGGCGGCCGCGGCGGCGCAAAGCAAGATCCTCGTGGTGGGCGACAGCCTCTCGGCCGAGTACGGCTTGGAACGCGGCAGCGGCTGGGTGAGCCTGCTGGAAAAGCGGATCGTGCAGGAGAAGTTGCCTGCCACTGTCGTCAACGCGAGCATCAGCGGCGACACCACCTCGGGCGGCCGCTCGCGCCTCGCGGCGCTGCTCAGGCAGCACCAGCCGACGCACGTCATCCTCGAGCTCGGCGGCAACGACGCACTGCGCGGCCTGCCCTTGTCGATGACGCAGGACAACCTCGACGCGATGGCGCGGGAGGCCAAGACCTCGGGCGCACGGGTGCTGATCGTCGGCATGCAGGTGCCGCCCAACTACGGCCGCAAGTACAGCGACGATTTCGCCGCGCTGTTCGCCAACGTGGCCAAGAAGGAAGGCACCGAGCTCGTGCCCTTCTTGCTCAAGGGTGTCGCCGATGTGCCGCAATCGGAGAAGCTCTTCCAGGCGGACCGCATTCACCCGAAGGCTGAAGCCCACCCGACCATCCTCGCCAATGTGTGGCCGGTGCTGAAGCCGATGCTGCGCAGGTAGGCCTGACGCCGTGGAAATAGCGAAGGCCGGCTTTCATCGCCGGCCTTCTTGTTTTCACGGCCCTCGGCGGGCCCGAACTCCGCTGGTCGTGACCGCGATCGCTATCGGTTGTTGTCCCCGCGCTGGCGACGCTCTTCGCCGCGCTCACGCTCTCGCTCTCGCTCGGCCCGCTCTTCCTTGCCCTTGGGCTCGGCCTTCGGCTTCTCCTGCGCCTCGGCAGGTCGCGGCGCTTGTGCTGGCGCCACGGCAGGCCGTTGCTGCACCTGCGCCGGTTGTTCGGGCTGGGGCTTGGCCGCTTCGCGCTGCTGCGCATGTGGCGGCGGCGGCACACCGCGATCGCGTCCGCCGCGGGTTTCCTGCTCGCGCTGGGCGTCAGCGCGCTGGATCTCTTGTGCGCGCTGCTGCACCACTTCCTGCTGGCGGCGGGCGGCCTCCTGGCGTTGCTGCTCGGCGCGCTGCTGCGCTTCACGCTGTTGACGTTGCTGCGCTGCCTCGGCCGCCTGCTGGCGCTGCGCTTCGGCCTGCTGACGCTGGGCCTGCTGAGCCTTTTGCACGTCCTGCAGACGCTGCGCGTCCTGCTGGCGTCGTGCCTCCTGCTGGCGCTGCTGCTCCGCGCGCTGAGCCTCCCGTTGACCCGCTTCCTGTTGCCGCCCTTCTTGCTGACGAGCCTGCTGTTGGCGCAATGCTTCCTGCTGCGCGGCTTCCAGCGGCGACATCGCGCGTGCCGGCTGCTGGGGCGGGGCCGGTTGGGCAGCGGGCGCTGCCGTCACGGGCCGTGGACCACCGGGCTGGTTCACCACCGGCGGCGTCGGTGCACGTGCACCCTGCGCCTGTGGAGCGGCGGGATTCGCGATGGCAGCCGCATTGGGCGCCACGGGTTGGCCGCGGCCCGGCCCTTGGCCCTCCTCCCGACGGCGCTCGAAACGCGCCCTCGCCTCCCCATCGGCCTGGCGGGCGGCCGGGGCCACCACATGGGTCGGCGGCGCCGGGATGTTCACACCGCCGCCGGCCGGCGACAGATTGTTGGACGCCGTCACGGGCGTGCGGGCAGCACCCGGCGCCGTGGCCGGCCTGCCGCCACCTTCAGGCGCGAACCCATGGCGACGACGCACCTCGTCCACCTGCGGCTGTGGCACCGGCGGCGCGGCCACCACCGCCTTCTGCGCCGCAAGCAGGGCCTGCTGCATCACTGGCGTGCGCTGCGCCTGCAAGGCGGCCGGCATCACCGGCTGCCGGTTGACGAACACCGTCTGCGGCACCACCGTCACCGCATGCGGCAGGTGGCGGTTGCGATAGTCCACGTTCACCACCGCCTGCTGCGGGTTGTTGACGATGGTCGTGATGTTGGTGATGTTCGTGACGTGCGTGATATTGACCTGCTGCACGTAGCGCGGACTCACCCGATACGTCGGCACGTACACCTCGCGCGGCGCGAGCGGGAACCAGCCAACCGCCGGGCCCGGGCTGCCGATGGAGATGGACACGTTGACGCGGGGCCCGCCGACCCAGCCGACCAGCGCCGGCGCATAGACAGGTCGACGCACGTAGGTGCCCGGCACCCAGCACCAGCGGTCGCGGTAGCTCACCCAGCGGCCGTAGTGGAAGGGCGCGAAGCCCCAGGGCTGGTCATCGATCCAGGTCCAGCCCCAGGGGCTCACCCAGGCCCAGTGGCCGGCGCGGTACGGCGCCCAGTCCACGGGCACGGCTTGCGGAATCCACACCGCCCCGTAGTCGGGTGCCTGCTCCCAGCGGCCGTAGCGGTCGAGGTCCTCGGCGCCGGTCATCTCGGGCGAGACATAGCGCGTCGAGGCGCTGCGCTCGTCGCGGCGGTCCTGGTCGGCGCTCCAGGCGGCGAAGTTGTCGCGGATCGGGTCGGTGATGGCGTACTGCGCGGCGTTGTTCTCGAGCCAGAACTCGGCGCGCTGGCCGGAGTTCACGGTGAGCGCGCTGCCGGGGCCTTCGTACATCGCCTCGCCGCTGAGCACCGTGACGTGGCTGGATTCATCAGCGCGGTCGAAGCGATAGCGGCCCGGGCGATTCGTGATGAAGCGGCCTTCGCCGGTGCGCAGTTCGAACTCGCGCGCGGCCTCGGCGCTGCGCAGCCGCGTGGCGATGGTGCCGTTGTGCAGTTGCAGCGCGACGTGGTCGTCGTCGATGTGCAGCACTTCGAGCTCGGTGCCGGCGTCCAGCCGCACGGTGGTCGAGCCGATGCGAACGTCAGCGTGGGAATCGGCATCGGTGGCGATGCGGTCACCGTCGGTCAGCGGGCGATTGCGCTCGGCGGTGACCCATTCGCCGGAGTCGGGGGAGAACTGCCACACCTGGCCGTTCATCGCACCCAGGCGGCCCACCTGTCCGGGCGGGTCGGCCCAGGCGTTGCCAGCGAGTGCGGTGCACAAGAACAGCACCAGGGACATCGCCACGCGCGCCGGGCGCGACGAGAAGGACGATCGCTGCGAGGACATTCGATCTGACAGGAAACTCACCGTCGTGTTCATGCTTGTCGCCTTGTCGAAAAAGATTCCAGACGGTCAACGCACTCGCCCAAAAGGTCGCCGACGGGACTCGCCCGGGAGAAACGATGCTTTACAAAACCCCGCGTTCAGTCGTCCTCGTTGGGGTCGAGTTCGGGGAACAGGACGCTCGTGAAGCCGAACTGTGTGAAATCTCGAATACGCATCGGGTAAAGCTTGCCGATCAGGTGGTCGCATTCATGCTGCACCACCCGGGCATGGAAGCCTTCGGCCTCTCTATCGATGCGCTCGCCCTTCTGGTCAAGTCCGGTGTAGCGGATCCGCGCGAAACGCGGCACCACGCCGCGCATGCCGGGCACCGAGAGGCAGCCCTCCCAGCCCTCCTCTTCCATGGTCGACAGCGGCGTGATCTGCGGGTTGATCAGCACCGTCTCCGGCACGGGAGGCGCATCCGGATACCGCTCGTTCTTCTTGAAACCGAAGATCACCAGCTGCAGGTCGACACCGATCTGCGGCGCGGCGAGGCCCGCGCCCTGGGCCGCGTGCATGGTGTCGAACATGTCGGCGACGAGCGCATGCAGCTCCGGCGTGTCGAAGCGGGTGATGGGCTTGGCCACGCGCAAGAGGCGCGGGTCGCCCATCTTCAGGATTTCTCGGACGGTCACATCGGGTCCTTCACGTTCGTTCAGTGTCTGCCCGGGCCGCGATCAGCCCTGGAGCATGGCTTTCAACCCTTCTTCGTCCAGGATGGCCACGCCAAGTTCCTGCGCCTTGTCCAACTTGCTGCCAGCCTCGGTGCCGGCGACGACGTAGTGCGTCTTCTTGGACACCGAGCCCGACACCTTGCCGCCGGCCGCTTCGATCATGTCTTTCGCATCGTCGCGCGTGAGCGTGGGCAGGGTGCCGGTGAGCACGAAGGTCTTGCCGGCCAGCGGCTTGGGGCTTGTGTCAGCGGTGCCGTCGGTTTCTTCCCAGGTGATTCCGCAGGCGCGCAGCTGCTCGGCCACCTCTCGGTTGTGCGGCTGGGCGAAGAAGGTGTGGATGCTTTGCGCCACCACAGGGCCCACGTCGTTCACTTCCAGCAACTGCTCGACGCTTGCATCCATGACGCGATCCAGCGAGCCGAAATGCTTGGCGAGGTCCTTGGCCGTCGTCTCGCCCACGTGGCGGATTCCCAGCGAGAAGAGGAAGCGGCCGAGCGTCGTCTGCTTGCTCTTCTCGAGGCCCGCCACGAGGTTCTGCGCGCTCTTCTCGCCCAATCGCTCCAGCTCGATCAGCTTGGCGACGCCCAGCTTGTACAGCTCGGGCAGCGTGCGGATGAGGCCGCTGTCCACGAGCTGGTCGACGAGCTTGTCGCCCAGGCCTTCCACGTCCATCGCGCGGCGCGAGGCGAAGTGCAGGATGGCTTGCTTGCGTTGCGCGCCGCAGAAGAGGCCGCCGCTGCAGCGCCAATCCACCTCGCCTTCTTCGCGCGTGATCTCGCTGCCGCAGACGGGGCACTTGCCATTGAGGCGCGTGTAGATGCTGAAGGCTTGCGCATCAGGCGGGCGCTTGTCGGCGACGACGCCCACGACCTCTGGGATCACGTCGCCCGCACGCCGCACGATCACGGTGTCGCCGATACGCACGTCCTTGCGGTCGATCTCGTCCTGGTTGTGCAGCGTCGCATTGCTCACCGTCGTGCCGCCCACGAACACCGGCTCCAGCTTCGCCACCGGCGTGAGCTTGCCCGTGCGGCCGACCTGGATGTCGATGTCCAGGAGGCGCGTCAACTGCTCCTGTGCCGGGTACTTGTGCGCCACCGCCCAGCGCGGCTCGCGCGACACGAAGCCCAGGCGCTGCTGCAAGGCGCGGTCGTTGACCTTGTAGACCACGCCGTCGATGTCGAAGGGCAGCGCATCGCGCTTGGCGCCGATGCGCTGGTGAAAGTCGACGAGCCCCTGCGCGCCCTTCACCACGGCCCGCTCATTGCTCACCGGCATGCCCATGGCTTGCAGTGCGTCAACCAGGCCACTGTGCGTGGGCGGCACATCCCAGCCCTGCACTTCGCCCAGGCCGTAGGCGAAGAAGCTCAGCGGCCGCTTGGCGGCGATGGCCGGGTCCAGCTGCCGCACGGCGCCCGCGGCGGCGTTGCGCGGGTTGACGAAGGTCTTCTCGTTCTTCGCGCCCTTGGCGATGAGCTCGCGCTGGCGTTCGTTGAGCCGCTCGAAATCGTCGCGGCGGATGTAGACCTCGCCACGCACCTCCACGACCGGCGGCGCGGCTTCGGCCCCGCGAAGCCGCAGCGGAATCTGCGCGATCGTGCGGATGTTCTGCGTCACGTCCTCGCCCGTCTCGCCGTTGCCGCGGGTGGCGGCCAGGACGAGGATGCCGTGCTCGTAGCGCAGGTTGATGGCGAGGCCGTCGAACTTCAGCTCGGTGGCGTACTCGACGGGCGGTGCGTTCTCGTCGAGCTCCAGCTCGCGGCGCACGCGTGCATCGAAGGCGATGGCACCGGAGTCCTCGGTGTCGGTCTCGGTGCGGATGGAGAGCATGGGCACCGCATGGCGCACCGGCACGAAGCCGTCGAGCACCTTGCCGATCACGCGCTGCGTGGGCGAATCGGGCGTGAGCAGCTCGGGGTGCTCGGCCTCGATGGCCTGGAGTTCCTGAAAGAGCTTGTCGTACTCGGCGTCCGGAATCTCCGGGTCGTCGAGCACGTAGTAGCGATGGGCGTGGTGATGGAGTTGCTCGCGCAACTCGGCGGCGCGTTCGGCCGGTGTGGCGGGGTGGGAAGGCTGTCTCGGGCTCATGCGGCAAGCATGCCACGAGTGGGGGCGGGGTTGGATCGTGCGTGGATGCGCACGAGCGCTTTGGACACATGGGGCGTGCGCTCGTCGAGCCCGCCCTTCTCGCGTCGAAACAACGGCCGACACTCTGGCCGTCGACCGCCGCCGTGCGGGCCGTGCACAACCGGCCCGGCGCCGCCTTACTTCTTGTCGTCCGCCTTCAGCACCACGCGCTCGGTAATGCTGCTGGACGCGATGTTGTCGGTGATGAACGTGGTCGAGCGCACGAGCAGGTCACGCGCCACTTCTTCCAGCGGTGAGCCGCTGATCGACGCGTTGTTGCCACCCAGGCCGACGCCGCCGGCATAGCCCGCGGCGCTCAGGCCGAAGCCGCTCTTCTGGTTGTCCGCCTGGAAGGTCTTGGAACCGACAATCTTGGCCTTGTTCACGTTCACGACGCGCAAGTCCATGTTCATGTGGACCTTCGTCTTCTTCCAATCGACGCTGCCGGCCACGAGCGCCAGCGGACCCTTGAAGAAGCCCCCCAGGCCACCCAGGCCGGTGGAGCTTTGCTCGAAGCCGAGCGAGGTGATGGAACCCGTGATCAGGAAGTCGGCCGCTTCCGCTTCCACCTTCTTGCCCACCAGTGCGAGCTCCTTGTTCAGCTCGTCGAGCGAAGCGCGCTCCTGCACTTCGAAGCAGCCGGTCTGCTGCAGCGCGGTCGACAGCATCTCCGTCATGCCCGTGCCCACGCCGGTGTAGGTGGGCTGGTTGACGTTGCCGCCATGGCCCATGTATTCCCACCAGCGATAGCGGCGCGGGTCTTGCTGGCCCGCACCGGAGCTGCAATCAGCCGACTTGCACTTGATTTCGCTGACGATCACCTTGGCGACCGGCTTCGCGCACTTCGGCACGCTGATTTCACGCTCGTGAACGTCGCTGGTTTCGGCATGGACGAACGTGACGAATAGGGCCGCAACAGCGCCCAAGGCGAACTTGGAACTCATGGACTTCCTCCGGTTTTGCTTGATGTGTTGGGCCTTCGATGCTTGTGGCATGAGGCGCGGGGAAGTATAGGAATGGGACCGCGTTGCGCCGCGATGAAGGCCCCCCTCGTACGGGGGAGCCGCGGCTGATTGTTGCGACAGAAGGTAACCGAACCCCTGGGGCAAGCCTGACCGGCACTGTCCTCGTCTCACTCGGCGGAGACTGGCACCCGACTGCCTTCATCATCCAGTTGCTTTCGCACTTCCCTGAGCTGCGGACCATCGCAATTGCGCACGCCAAGCCATAACGCACATGCTCCGAGCACCACGACGACCAGGACCCTCACCGCGCGCTTGCCAGATGCCGAATCTGAAGTGCTTGCCAACGCCGCGCCGATCAACGCACCGGTGATCAATCCGCCGATGTGGCCGGCTTGATCCACGCCTGGAATGAGGAATCCCATCACCAGGTTGATGCCCACGACCTGAGCCAAGGCCTTGTTGAACCCTGTGTCTTCAGCCTCATGGGCGGACACTCGACCATGAGGCTGCATCTGCTTTGCCACGAGCAGCGCACTGCACAAGGCCATGATTGCGGCGGAAGCACCGGCACTCACGACCAGCATGATCTGTTGCTGATGGACCATGCCGAAGGCCGTGAAGGACGGGACGGTCTTCACCATGTTCGCGCCTTGCCACGAAGCGCTGAGAAGACCGCCGAAGAGCCCGCCGAGGAAGTAGATGGCCACGAACCCCAAGAAGCCGAAACGACGCTCCGCCCGCGGGCCTGCGATGGCCAACATGTACATGTTCGCCAGCAGGTGCATGACACCGTAGTGAACGAACATGCTCGTGAACAGCCGCCAATACTCACCCGTCAGCGTTCGCGCGGCAAGACTGCCACCCCACGATAGGATCTGCTCCGGCGTCGGATCATGCCAATGCACGCCAAGCATTGTTTGAATGATCCACAGCGAGCAGCAAACGAGTACGAGAGAGCAGGTCGCCCACGCTATGGGCGGCAACGGATCCTGCAACTTCGCTGTTTGTCTTGCGGGGTTTGCCCTGGTCGCATTGCTAGTCATAAATCCCGTCCTCCGCTCTTTTAGTTGACGCCCATCGAATGGATGCATTGATGGGTCGGGCGGGATTGTGGGATTTGTTGCAGCGCTGCGCTTCCCCCATGAGGGCGGACATTGCAACGGATGATTTCGAAGGCCGACGTCGAGCGTCAAGATTGAAGACGACTACCGACTTCGCTGACGAACTCGCGAAGATCAGTTCCGAAGGGCATCAGATCAATGCGCCGGCCATCGACCAACTGTGCCTCCACGTATTCGATGTCGTAGAACGGGCCTTCGCGACGACGCGGCACCATTTTGCTTCGACGCAGATCAATGGAAAATTGGCCATCCGCGCTCTTCATTTCATCTCCGACGATCCGAAAAGCTCGGGCACGCCGGGGCGCAGCGAAGTTCCATGAAGAGGCACATCCGCCACCGACTATCCAGGTAACAAGGACGACGACCAAAGGAACAGCAATCAGAGCCCTTAAGAAGGAGCCCGCGGCGGGGATCAAGGCGACCGCCACTGCCGCGCCAAGAACGTAACTGAACCAGATGGGCGTCAAGTACACCCACAAGCGAAACGGCACGAACCGATATATCGCACCATCGTCAACTGTCAGCCCTGGCTGCTTCGACCCATCCCAGAGACTGACTATGCGGTCGAGAAGAACTGTGCATACGTCCTCGCCGTTTTCACCGGCCGGAGCGGAAACCGTCAGGACGTGATAGTCCGAGGTCATCAACTGAATCTGCAGAGGTTCACCATCGTCGTTATTGGCATGGTCTAGCGAACTGATTCGAGCCCACGGAATGAAGCCCAACCCTCCCACCTGTATGCCATCTATACGAACGCTGACCCTAGTTCTTGAAAGGTGAAGCCGCGCAGTGCCTCGCCACCAGCCCAGGACGATTGAAGGCAGCAAGCTCGCAGACTTCCGGTGCGCCGAGCGGCGAACGAACCGTCATCCGCACGCGTGGCTGCGATGGCGCTCAAGTGCCAAGCTTCTAGAGAAGCTTGTCGCCGCGCCACGCGGCGTACCAGCCGCCGTTGGCGCCGTCGGACAAGCTGCTGTCACCCATCAGGTCGATCTTGTTGGGTTTGGGAAAGCCGAACACTTTAAAGATCGCTCCGCCGTAGCTATCGCCCTGTTCGCTATTGTTTCCACGCATGCTGATGTACGTCCAGTATTCGAAGGAAAAGGCAAATATTGGCACCCCAATCAGGAATATCAATAGGAACCCCGGTTCCCGAACAAGCACTCCAAAGCCCTCTTGGATAAAGATAATTCCGAAAATGAGAATCCATGCGAAGACGGTCATCCACATAGCCACACGCATGCAGTGGCGCAACAGTCCATCGGAGCTGGAGAACACATTCATCGGCATATAGAACTCTTTGGTCTCAGCATTCATGATGGCGTGCGTAAACAGCACCTCACCACGTTTGGACACTACCGCCATTACACGATCCCCATCTTGAATCTTGTCCGTGTGCTGAAAGCTGCCACAGATCACTTCCTTGTCCAACAGTCCTGCGAAGTTGTAGGTGTCCTCTCCGTCGTACAACGCAACTGCGGCAGAGTTAACCACCAAATCGTGCATGCCACTCAAGACTGCCACCGCTCCGCTGGCCACGCCCTTCGCTTGCAAGTTCCCTTCGAGCTTCTCCAGCAAATTCACAGTGGTTCGCGCAATCTGTAGCTCGGCCAACGTGCCCTCAACGAGGTAGAGCGCCTCATTTTCAAACTCCAGAGGATTGGATTCAGAATAGGTGAATTGCGTCATGGATTGAGATACTCCTCGACGATGAACGTGATGCCATTCCTCCGCCGGCGCTGGCGTTTACGGCACCGCCCGCTTGCCCGCAATCGCAGCCGACAGGTTCGGATAGCCAAACGAATGGAAGCGCAATTGCGCTTCCTTGTTTTTCTCGCACAGCGCAATGGCATCGCCCAGCTTCATGTTCCGATCGAGCAGGTTGGTGAACTTCGTGGTCACTAGAAAGTACGCTTTGAACGTTGGGGTCGCGCCGATGGTGTTGAGATTGGCCGCAGCGTCCGTCACCTGCGATTGCCACAGCTTCTCGACCAGGGGCAGAGTGTCCGGCACCAGCGAGAGGCAAGTGGCGTAGATCCGGTATTCCGCGACCGTGTCGTCCAGGGCGCGTATGGCCCTCTTCTCATCGAACGCCGCGGAATCAGACGCCGCAATGCTGGACAAGGTGGTGAACGTCAAGGCCGCCAAGAGGAAGTGCTTCATGCTCAGTATCGAAAATAGAACGTTCCCAACTCGTCCGGGTCGCCGGCTTTGCGATGGGCCTTGGTGACATTGGCCAGATCGATGTCGCCGGGCCTGGCCCATCCAAATGCTGCAAATGCCTTTTCTGCCAAGGTGACAAACGGCATCCATTTGCGAGCCAAGGTGAAAACCATCAGACCAAGGAAGACTGCCACACCCAGCGCGACCAGGTTGCCACCTTCATTCAAGGCGTCTGCCAAGCGCTGCGAGGACCCTGCAACCTGCAGGAACACCAGCGGAGAACAGACGAAGAACATCGTCAGGTAAAGCCACCATTTGATGGCATTCACGATGTGACGCTTCTTGCCGCGAGAACAATGCGGATAGAGCGCAACCGTCCGGTCGATGGGCCTGGCGATGGCGATCGCGTTCATGACCTGGCCCTGCAAGTCGCCCACGACCTCCACTTGGTCGCCCTCGCCGAAAGGGCTGCGCCACACCCAGCCCCTGCGCTGATGTCGTCTAGCGTGAACTCGACGAAGTCCGCATCTTCCTCGGCGCTGGCGGCATGTGAGGCCGCCGAAACCGTCTGGCCACCGAGACCTGCTACGCCTGCCGCTATCGCCACCACTCCCAGGCTCGTCTTGTCTCGATCGCTGAATACAAAGCTCGCGGCTTGCCGCGTTGACTTGTAGCCATGGATCTTCCCGGCAATGCTGGTCCACGGCATCACCGGAAAGCTGACGCCCTGCACCTGCGATCTCCGAATTGCAGTGGGCTGGCTTCTATGTACTTCACGCCTTGAGCTTGGCAAGCAGCTTGTCCACCCGCCACGCGGCGTACCAACCACCATCAGCTCCCGTGGACAAATCGCTGTGACGCATCAGGTCAATCTTGTTGGGCTGAGGAAAACCGAATACCTTGAAGATCGCACCCCCATAGCTGTCGCCCTCTTCGTTCTTGTCGCCGCGCATGCTGCGGTAAGTCCAGTATTCAAAGGGGAACATGATGAGGGGTGGAAGAAAGAGACTAGTCAGCGCTAGAACCAATCTCTTGGAGCCCGCGATTTCTGAGTCAAAGAAGGCGCCGAAAAAAGTAAATCCGCCAAAAAGTACGATCCATCCCAAAAGCGTTAACCAAGATGCAACTCGCATGCAATGGCCAAACAGCCCATCCGAGCTGGAGAACACATTTATCGGCATGTAGAACTCTTGAGTCTTCGCGTTCATGATGGCGTGCGTGAACAACACGTCCCCGCGCTTCGACACGACAGCTCTGACACGATCGCCGTCCTTGATGTTCTCCGCATGCTGGAACGTCCCACAAACGACCTGCCCGTCCAGCAGCCCCGCGAAGTGGTACGTCTCTTCGCCGTCGTACAGCGCGATCGCCGCCGAGTTGGCCACGATGCCGTGCATGCCACTGAGCACTGCCGCGGCACCCGACACCAAGCTGTTGGCTCTAATGTTCCTGTCGATCTGCTCCAGCAGGTTGACGGTTGTGCGCGCAACCTGCAATTCACTCAACGTGCCTTCGATCAGGTACAAGGCTTGATCTTCGAATTGAAGCGGGGCCGCTTCGGTGTAGGTGGTGTGTGTCATCAAGGTACGCTCAACCGGGGGCGTTCGCTGCCCGGGCCGGGACCGGCACGGCTGGAGTTGCCCCCGGCTTTGAAGCTGGCTCAACCGGCGGTTGCCCAGTCACCAGCAAGTAGGCTTTTTGAAGGGCTTCAAGCTCCTTCTTGGAATCGGAGTATGGCGTCTTGGCAAAGATGCCTTTGGTGTTCTTGTCTTTCCGGAACGTGCTGGTTTTGCACCACGCCTCCAACTCGTCGTCTTTGATGAACCAGGTGTAGCCTAGTTCGAGGGCGGTCACTGCCAAGCCGATCATGTTGAAACGCGCCACGCGGATCAGCCACAACGTACGTATCAAGGCAACACGCTCGGCACTGACTGCAAGAGCATCCCTGCCCAAGTATCTGAGCATAGGGCCGGTATAAGAAAAGGCGGCAACGAAGCCAAGCGCAGCGTTTGTGGCACCCAGAACTGCCTTAGTTGTGTAGACACCGAACAAGACCCAGTTGGAATCCTGCTTGCGGAACTCTCCGTAAGCCGACTGAACGTCCAACACAACCGAAACCACACCCGCCACCGTACTCAGCGTCCCGGCCGTGATCTTGAAGCCGCCGCGAATGATGTCAGCGGACCTGTTGAAGTCAGGTGCGAGCTTGCTGCTGAAGATCGCCAGCTCCCGCACCGACTTGGCGGCGGCATACATCAAATCGCAGCTCATGCTGGCCAGTGATGAGATTGAGCCGATGATTTCCAGCTTGCCCCGCGTGCTCCATTCGCCTTCGTGCTGCGCGAGCTTTGAAGTGAGGGCCAGGCCCTCGAGCGACATCATCAGCACACTCATGCGCATCTGGCGGAAGTTGTTGGTCGAGGGTCGCTGGCCTTCTTCCAACTCTGCCTGGGTCAACGAAATGCGCTCGCGCAGCTTGGACTGCTCGTCGCGCACCAGTTCTTCGAGGCTGCCTCTGACTTTGGCCGATTCCACGCTGGCCGCGGCCTTGGCTTGTGCCGCGCCCTCCCTGCGCGCAGCGTCTTGGGCCGCCGTGGCGTACTTGCCGCCCTTCTCGTAGTCTTTGATGTGCTGTTCGCCCTGCGCGTGCGTCATGCGCCCTTCGGCCACGGCGCGCTGTGTCTGCGCTCTGATGGAGGCAAGATTTTCTTCATTGAGCTTGAGGAAGAAGCGCTCCATGCCAAGGCTCTCGGTCAGCTTTTCCAACCGGGGGTACAGCAGCAGACCCGCCACGGCCACGATGCCTTTGTCGAGCTTGCCGCCCTTGCTCGTCACGCTACGCGTCCATTCACCGATACGCGCCAAGGCGAGGCCTTCGATGCTGCCGTGGAACTTGGACAGCTTGGCCATGCGGGCGCGGTACCTGAGCCTGTCAGCCTCGCCCGCGAGTTTGGATTGCGCCTTGCCGTAGTTGGCCTTGTCGGACTCGGGATTCTGAAGCTCCTTGACCACTTCGTCGCGCAGCCATTCGTCCCAGGCGGAATCCGACTTCTTGAAGGAGTCCACCAGGCCTTTGGTGAACTTGGCCAGCTTGTCGGGCGCGATCAATGCCACTTCGCCGACGGCCAGGGTCTCTTTGCGCACAGCGGCGAAGGCCTCGTTGGCGTGGTGAATGAGGTCGTGGTGGTTGTACAGGTTGGCGCGCATGTAGAGATTCTTGCGCTCAACCTTGTCGACATTCATCCATTCGGCGAGCGTCGCGTGATTTGACTCCACCCCGAACATGCCGTGCGTACAGAGCATGTGCTCACGGTTGAACTCAAAGCCACAGCCTTGCTCGGCGGGATCGAACACGTCGAATGCGTCGACCAGGCGGGACGATTTGAGCCAGAGCAGGTGGTCGGCTGCCCGGGCATTGGCCTGCTGGCCGCAGCGCTGCGACAAGGCCTCGAGCGCCTCGCGGAATTTGCGGATTTCATCTTGATCGAGCAGCTTGGCATATACGCGTTGCCACTGCTCGTCGGCCTCCGTACCGTCGAGCAGGCGCTGGCGGTTCAACGTCTTGCGCCGCTCGTGCTCCTTCACCTCGGCCTCGATCTTCTCGGCCTCGGCGATGCGCCCCATGGCACGCAGTTGCCGAGCGGTGCCGGCTTGGTGATTCGGCAGATTCATTTGATCGACGTTCTGGATCCGCTGCGCGTTGAGCTTGATGAAGTGTGCCTTGACACCTCCGTGTACGTCTTCAATGGCCTGCATCACGTCAAGCCGGCGTTGGTTGTCGACTTCGCCTTCGCGCTTGGCCAGGAATGTCTCCACAGGCGTCAGCGCTGCATTGCGGAAGTCATTCAACTCCTGAGTCACGCCGATGTGGTCGTACAGCACGAAGCTGGCGTGGCCGACGCGTTTGATGTTGTTGTACAGGCTGCCCAGGCGGCCGAAGTAGTGGCCGTTGTCATCGGGCGGTGCGCCTGCATAGGCGTCCTCGCTGGCCGGGAAGAGTTGCTCCTCCATCGCTTGTCCGAGCCCGGTGCCATAAGGGTTGCCTGGCTGAGTGAACAGGATGAACTCGGCCACTTTGGTGAGCAGTTCAGGAGCGAGCAGCGTGTGCGGCTGCGCAGTGCCGCCCTTGAGCCAACTGGCAGGGCTGAAGGATTGCACCTTGCCTTCATCAACGTACTTGTCGGCGTTCGCCCTGTATTCGTCGAGCTTGACTTTAGTCAGAGGCGCGTGGACAAACAGGCTCCAGACACGGGGCACGTCGTCGGCTTCAGGAATCGCCACCATGCTGGCGTTGATGCCGCACACAGTACGGTCGCAACTGAAGGTTGGTTCGACTTGAGGCGGATCTTCAGGGTTGAACTTGTAGAGAAAGGCGTCCTCCAGCACGCGGTAGGCGTCCCAGTACTTGACACCCTTGCGTTCAAGCAAGACGTACAAGTACCCGGGCCGCAGCAAGCGCACGGCGTATTTCGCACGAGTCAGCGCAAGGTCGGTGACCCCTTGCCCCAGCTTGCCGGAGAGCTTGGGCAGCGGATCCAGTGCGGATGGAGAAGCTGCACCGACAGCGGCGTAGCGCAGTGGCAGCCAAAGCAGGCCACGCTTGTCACAGAACTTGCAATCCTTCATTCCGCTCATGGCAGCTGGGGCTCGAGGAGTGTGGTGGTTGACGTGTCCGCCTTGGCGTCACGAAGGCTGATGCCGCAAAGCTGTTGGAGTGCCTCGGCGAGCGGCACTTCCTGCTGAAGCACCGCGAGGACGTCAGGCCATGACGAATGGAGCGACAGGCTCTCGCTCGCTTGGAGGTTGCACGCGACGTAGTAGGCCGTGTCAGCCGGCGAAACAAGCCCGGAGACCATCGCCGCTTGGATCTTCCGGAACATGTCCTCCGTCTGTTTCGGCTCGAAAGGCAGCCCGTGCTTTGCGCACATGCGTTGGGCGGCGTTGAAGTGCTCGACGGCTTCGAAGGGCTGCCACTGCTCGGAGGTAAGGCTCACCCCCATCAAGCGAGCCCCTTCGGACCTCGGAATCTTTTGGACTGACAGGCTGCCATCCCACAGGAAATAGGACCAGCTGGATATGCCGTGAAGCATTTCGCCATATTGCTTGCTTGGCAACAAGCGCGGCAAATGGTGGAAGACTCGCGGGTCGAAGTACCGGAAGTAAACGGCTCTGCGCTCCACCTTGAGGTCCAGTGCGTCGGCGAGCCGACGGGTCAGTTGCGCCACTGGTAGGTCGCTTTTGACGAACGCGCACACGCTGCGAGTCGTCGCATCGGGGTCCATGGCCTCTTGCTGGGCATGGGCCGCAAGTGCCTCGACAAGCGGCAGCTCGCTCAACGGCAAGGACAAAAGCAATGGCCCTTGCTCGGGAGCATCGGCGAACACGGGATCGGGCAGATTGAAGCGAGGGGCCAGCTTGCAATCTAACGCAGCGATTTCATCTTCGAACGGGGAGCCAGCTTGCGGGTCGATCAGGACATGGCAATGACCGGCCTCGCGGAATTCGTTGTACAGCCGCTCCATGACGGATGTTTGTTGCATGAATCCAGTCCGCTTCAATCAGCGTGGCACGCCAGCCGCACCGCTTTGAGTGGCCGCACTCAGCTTCATGGCGCAACCGCGAAGTACGGCTGGCTTGGACAAGCTCAGTGAAGCGTTCGCACTCGCACCACCCGTCAGCTCCTTCATCGCCGCCTTGAACTCCACCTTCCCCGGCCCGCTGATCGTGATGTCCCCACCCTCGATCCGCAGCGCCGCGCCCGCCGCCGTCAGCAGCACATGCTGCGGCGCCGTCACCCTCACCTTCGCCGTCGTGCTGCTCACCTCCACGCTCTTGCTCGCCGTGAGCTTGGTCGCGCCGGATTGGCTTTGCGCGCTCACGCTGCCGCTGGCCGCATGCAGCTTGATGCCTGTTTCCTGGTTGGGCTTGTTTGGGTCCGTCGCCTTGCCGTAGGTGTAGAACACCACGCCCTTGGCCACCGCGGTGGCGTGGTTGGCCTGGGCGATGGCGTGCAGATCCTGCCCTGCGACGACCGACATCGTGCGCCCCGCGCTGATCAAGGTGCTGGCCGGCGTGTACATGCCGATGCCACCCGGTGCAGCCGTCACCATGTCCGGGCGAGTCCACGCCCTGACGGTGCCGAGGCCTCCACCGATGGATGGGCCGTCATCGCCCACTGTGCCGGCGTCGCCATTGCTGTCGGTCGCGTCCAGCGCTTCGATCAGGTTGCTCATGCCGGTGTGCGTGTCGAGCTTGTCGGGAGCCACTTCGCCCTTGAGCTTGGCTTGATGCGCCTGCGCGCTGTCGGTCAATGTCTTGGCCTGCTCGCGCGCCTGCTCTACCGCCGCCTGCGGTTCGCGTGCATCGACCTGATGGCTGCCGCTCTGGCTCCCAGGCCGCACGTGCGCACTCAAGAGCATTCCGCTGCCAGCCCTCAGCGCACCCCAGGCGCTGGTCGCCAGATCCAGCCCGTGGCCGCGCGGTTGGAGCCGCTGGTTGTCAGTCTGCTGCAGCAGGTGTCCAAGCTGCAGCCGCGTGCTGGCGATCGTGGTGCCAAGCTCGATGCGATTGCCCTGCGGCGTGTCGTCAAACACGAGCTGGTTGTAGCCGCCCGCCCCCGACTGGCTGGCCGCGAGCTCCTGCGACTTGAAGCCCGCGAGCACCGCCGCATGCCTGTGCGCCTGCAGCTCGCCCTGGTTCTCGTCGCCGGGGAACCAGGCGTTGGCGTTGCCGGTGCTCGTGGCCGCGCCGCCATTGACTTGATTGGACTGCGCGTTGAGCTGCCCCGCCCCGTTGTAGACGGCCCCCACCACGATGGGCCGGTCGATGTCACCGTTCACAAAGGCCACCACCACCTCCTGCCCCAGGCGCGGGATGAAGTGACTGCCCCAGTTGTCGCCGGCCACGCTCTCGCCCACCCGCACCCAGGTGCCGCTGGCATCGCTGGCCGGCGCGTTGTCGCCCTCGGGCGGCTGCAGCCGGTGGCTGCCGTTGCCCCCGCGCTGCCAATGAAACTGCACCTTGATGCGGTGATCGCGGTCGGTGTGCACCGGCTCGCCCAGGCCCACCACGATGGCCGTCTGCGTGCCGTGCACCGTCGGACGGGTGTGCAGCCGCGGGTCGGGCTGACCGTGCTCGTCGATCACCCTCGGCCGCACCGGCACCGCAGCGCGCTGGGCCGCGATCTCGCATTGGTACAGCGGCTCGTCGCTGTGGTTGGGGCTGGCGTCGTCGCCCTGGTGCACGCGTCGGATGGCGCCCAGCAGCGACTCGACCTGCGCCCTCGCATCGGCACGCAGGTTGTTGCGCGCGGTGTGCCGCACGCTCAAGGCGACGAAGCGATCCCGGTCGTCGTCGCTGCCGTCGTGCACCGGGTGGTCGGCCAGCGTGAACAGACTCGCCGGCGACATGGTGCGCACGGTGCCCACGCCTTGCATGCGCTGGCGCAGCGCATCGATGGCCTGCGCCTGCCGCAGCGCCAGCCGTTCGCCCTGCGCGCTGTCTTCATACGCATAGGCACCCGGAATGTCGATGAGCTCGAGCCCGTCGATGGGCGCCTCGGACCCGGCCTGGCTCACCGGGCGCAGGGCGACGCTGCGGTAGTCCGGGCTTGCGAGCTGCACGCCCGCCGTGCGCACGTTCCGCTCACCCTGCCAGCGGGTGATGCTGTCCTCGGGCAGCACGGCCGCGCTCTGCGTGAAGCGGATGCGCGGCTGCATGTTGGGCTGGAAGGCGCCGTTGTGGTCGGCGATGACGAGGGTGTGCGTATCGGCCGTGTGCTCGAACCAGTGAAACAGGCCCTCCTCGCGCAGCAGGCGCTGCACGAAGTCGAGGTCGCTCTCCTGGTACTGCACGCACAGGCTGCGCTTGGGGTACACGCTCGCATCGGCCAGGTCCCAGCGCCACGCGGGCATCAAGCGCCCTTGGCCCTGGTAGTCGGTAAACACCTCGTCGACGATCTGCTGCACCGTCTGGCCTTGAAAGACCCAGCTGTCCTGCCGATGCGCGAGGAACGCGAGCCACGGCTCGATCACGAGCCGGTAGCGCGCGAGGCCACCGTCACTGCCCACCATCGCGGCGCTGGTCACGTGGCCGTGCCATGGCCGCAGCTCGGTGCGGCTTTGCTGGGTCAGCAGTTCGATGCACGCGCCCTGCCCGATGAGCTGCTTGAGCTCGACGTGCGCATCGATGGCCAGCACATGCACCACCAACCGATAGCCCGCCAGCGCGTCCGCATCGGGCCCGATGCACTCGATGGCCTCCAGCCGCTCGGCCACCAGCGCGTCGTCGCCCAAGGGCGTGTGCAGGCGCAGCAGCCGGTCAGTCTGCGCAGGCGCGCCGCTGAACAGCGACAGAAGGTCTTCGCGAAGGCTCATGCCGTTGCAGCCAGGTGACGCTGGGTGATGTCACGCGGCTCGATACGTCCGACGTGACGCTCGGGCAGCACGTGCAGATGCAAGTCCCAGGTGGACCCGTCGCTCAAGCGCACGACGATGCGGTCCGCCGCCGGCACTTCCACACGCCAGCGCTGCGACGCCATGCGCGCCAGCAGCAGCCTCGCGTCCCGCGCGGCGGACGGATGTGCGCCGGCGAGCCAGTCGGCCACGATGCCGGGTTCGGTGCCTTCGTCGATGTGCAGGCCCGCCAGCCGCGGTGCTGCGTAGTGCCAGGCATCAGGCTGGCATTGGCCCGCCACGCGGGCACGCAATACGTCGTCCATTCGAGTCTCCTCAGGCCACCGTGTACTTGAAGTCGCCGCTCTTGGCGGCCGACACCTTGATGCGCTCGATCGCATTCGCCGCCGCCATGCGGGCCAGCACCTGCTCGGCGATCTCCGGCAGCAAGCTGCCGTTGAGGATGTGATCGACGTTGCGTGCACCGGTGTCCACCTCGGTGCAGCGCGCGAGCACCGCCTCGACCAGCTTGCCGTCGTATTCGAAGCTCGCCTTGTGGTTCTCGCGCACGCGCGCGGCGATGCGGTCGAGCTTCAGGCGGATGATCTTCTCCAGCACGTCGTCGCTGATCGCGTAGTACGGCACCACCTTCATGCGGCCGAGGAAAGCCGGCTTGAAGGTCTTGTAGAGCACCGGGCGCAGCGCTTCACCGAGCGTGGCCGCATCCGGAATCTCTTCGGCCGGCTTGTTGAGGCAGGCCTGCATGATCTGCGAGGAGCCGACGTTGCTCGTGAGGATGATGACGGTGTTGCGGAAGTCGATCTCGCGTCCTTCCGCATCGTCCATCACGCCCTTGTCGAACACCTGGAAGAAGAGCTCCAGCACGTCGGGATGCGCCTTCTCGACCTCGTCGAGCAGCACGACCGAATACGGGTTGCGGCGCACGGCTTCCGTCAGCACTCCGCCTTCGCCGTAGCCCACGTAGCCCGGCGGCGAGCCCTTGAGGCCGGAGACGCTGTGCGCCTCCTGGTACTCGCTCATGTTGATCGTGACCAGCTTGCGCTCGCCGCCATAAAGGATGTCGGCCAGCGCCAACGCCGTCTCGGTCTTGCCGACGCCGCTCGGGCCCACGAACATGAACACGCCCTTGGGCTTGTTCGGGTCTTCGAGGTTGGCGCGCGCCGTGCGCACCCGCTGGGCCACGGCTTCGAGCGCATGCGGCTGGCCGATGACGCGTTCTTCCAGCAAGGGCTTGAGATTGAGCACCGTCTTGATCTCGTCCTTCACCATCTTGCCGAGCGGGATGCCCGTCCAGGCGGCGACGATCTCGGCGACGACGTGCGCATCGACCTGCATCGGGATCATGGGCGATTCGCCTTGCAGCCCGGCCAGTTGCTGGAGCTTCGCTTGCAGCTCGGCGTGCGCCGGGCTGAGCGGCGCGGCATCGGCTTTGGCGAACTTCTTGACGCTCGACTTCTTCTTCGGTTCTTGTGCCTGGGGCTGCTCAATCGGAGTCGCAACCGGTACGCTGGTTTCGAGCGCTGCGCGCAGGCGCTGGATCTCAAGGACCAAGGCCTTCTCATGGTCGTAGCGCGACGTCAGCGCTTCGAGATCAGCCTGCACACCGCCGCGCACAGCCCGCAACTCGGCGAGCTTGTCGGCATGGTCGGCACCCGCGGCGGCCTCGCGATCCAAGGCGGCGATCTCGACAGCCAGTCGCTCGATGCGGCGCGCGTTCTCTTCCATCGCGGCGGGCACGGCGCTCTGGCCCAGTGCCACCTTGGCGCAGGCGGTGTCGAGCACGCTGATCGCCTTGTCGGGCAGTTGGCGTCCGCTGATGTAGCGCGCGGACAAGCGCACCGCCTCGGTGATGGCCTCGTCGAACACGCGAACGCCGAAGTGCTTTTCCATCAGCGGCGCCATGCCGCGCAGCATGGCGGCGGCCAGTGGCTCGCTGGGCTCTTCCACCTTCACCACCTGGAAGCGGCGCGCGAGGGCCGCGTCCTTCTCGAAGTACTTCTTGTATTCGCTCCAGGTAGTGGCGGCCACCGTGCGCAGCTCGCCGCGCGCGAGCGCCGGCTTGAGCAGGTTGGCCGCGTCGCTCTGCCCGGCCTGGCCGCCCGCGCCGATCATGGTGTGGGCCTCGTCGATGAAGAGGATGATCGGCCGCGGGCTCTTCTTCACCTCGTCGATCACGTTCTTCAGGCGGTTCTCGAACTCGCCCTTCACGCTCGCACCGGCCTGCAGCAGGCCCATGTCCAGCGTGTGCAGCTCCACCCTTTGCAGCGGCGGCGGCACGTCGCCAGTGGCGATGCGCAAGGCCAGGCCTTCGACCACCGCCGTCTTGCCCACGCCCGCCTCGCCGGTGAGGATGGGGTTGTTCTGCCGGCGGCGCATCAGGATGTCGATGGTCTGCCGGATCTCGGGGTCGCGGCCGATCACCGGATCGATTTTGCCGTCGAGCGCACGTTGCGTGAGGTTGGTGGTGAACTGGTCAAGCGCGGGTGTCTGGCCAGGCAGGGGCGGCGCCTTCAGGTCGGCGTCCGAGGTGTCGCGTGCGGGCGCATCGGCGGCGCGCAGGGCATCGCCGGCTTCTTGCGAGCCGGCGGCGAGGTCGGAGTACTTGTGCTTGATGTCGTCGAGCTTGAACTTGGCGAACTGCTTGCTCGCGCGGAAGGCCAGCTGGTTCAAGCCCGGCTCGGTCAGCAGCGACAGCAGCAGGTGCGCACTGCGGATGCGGCTGTTGTGCGAATCGAGCGACGCGATCAGCCACGCATGTTCCAGCAACGTAGGCAGGTGCTGGCTGAACACCGGCGTGCGGGTGTTGCCGTTCTTGAAGCGGCGGATCTCGCCTTCCAGGTCGCGCTGCAGCTCGCCGGCCGACACGTCGTAGCGCTTGCACAGCAAGGCGAAGTCGCTGCGCGGCTGCTCCAGCAGCGCGAGGAACAGGTGCTCCACGTCGACCTCGTAATGGCCTTGCGACATGCACAGGTTGGCCGCGCGCTCCGCCGCCTTGCGGCAGGTGTCGTTGAGCTTGGAGATCAGCGTCTTGAGGTTCGTACTCATCGTCATGGTGTCGTTGTCTTGTTCGGGTTCACGCGATGGCGTGGATGTCGTAGCCGGCGTCGGCGCGGTCTTCATTGGTGGCGCGCGTGGCGAGGAAGCCGTCCCAGCCGAGCCGCGCACCGCCCTCGCTTCCGCCGAGGCTGACACCCCGCACGTCCTGCGCACGCAGGGCGAGGCGCACCTCGTACTCGAGCGTCACGCCGGTCATCATGGTGAGCAGCTCGCGCAGCGCCAGCGCACCCGGGCCGCCAGGCAGGAAGCGGCTGAACTTGTCTCGCGACATGGGGCCGAGCGTGAGGCGCATGCGCAGGTCGCGCTGCCAGATGCGCTCGCCCACCACCGCACCGGTGCCGAGCTGCGTGTTGAGTCCGCCCAGCCGCGTCTGGTTGTCTTGCGGCAGGCTGAACCAGCGGCCGACGAACTGCTCGAGCTTGACGGGGATGTTGAAGTGCTGCGCCAGCACGCGCTGGAGCACCGACGCCGACACTGGCCGCTGCTGCAGCGTGCCGCTGAAGAAGGCGAGCGTATCGTCCGACACACCGCCTTCGCGCGCGTGCAGCCGGTCGCGCAACGACGCATGGCCCACGCCGGCAACGGCCAGCAGCATCGGCAGGAAGTGGTTCTTGCGGTCCGCCTCGAACTGGATGGCGAGCCGATGCTTGCGCCACGCCTGGTAGAACAGCACCACCGCGCGGTGCAGGAAGATGTCCATGAAGGCGCGGCCGGCGGAATCCCGCTGGTAGAGCTCGCGTTGCGCAAAGAGCTCGGTGTAGAAGGCAGGCAGGGTGCCGCCGATGCCGAGCAGGCCCATGAAGGCGGGCGTGAGTTCGACGCGCGCGATGTCTGTCGACAGCCGGCGGGAGTCGCCCTCTTCGGTCGCCTCGCCCTCGACGCTCGGGTCGTCGAGCTCACGCTCCGCCAGCACGGCGTTGAACTCCGCGATCTCGCTCGCCGGAAACGCCAGCGACAGCGAGTTGCGAAACTGCAGCCGCTTGCCCAGCACCTCGCCAGGCTGCAAGCGCTCCTGCTGCACGAACCAGCGCTCGAGCAGCCGCACGGCCTGGAAGAAGCCGAAGCGATGCGGCTCCGCCAGCAGGCGGTCGATCACACCAAGAGGCTGTGGCCGCTGCGGCGTGGGCATGCGATCAACTCCTCTTGGGTGCGTGACGAGACGAGCAACAGGCGCGTGAAGCTGTTGGCGTGGGCGTAGAGGCCGAAGAAGTGGTCAAGCACCTGGGCGAACAGGCGCAGCCCGATGCCGACGAAGTTCTGCTCATCGACGCTCAGGCGGATCTCCGTGCCGCGCACGAACACCGGGAACGGATTGCCCGGCAGGCAGGCGCTGGCCGGCTTGAAATCGATGGCGACGACGCCGTCGAGCTGCCGGCGCGAGCTGGCGCTGCGCGGCAGGTCGTACAGGCGCAAGAGCTCTTTCAACGCATCGATGCCGCCGGACGACAAGGTCAGGTGGTTGAGCGACAGGTGCGAGATGAGCCGCCAGTGCGCGCCGCGGCCGGTCTCGAAGCGGTGGCTCGTCGTCGGCTTGCGCATGAGGCGGATTTCGCGCGCCACGCTGCCGCCTTCGAGAAAGAGGTCACCTCCCGCATTGCCGAAGGACAGCAGACTGGGCAGGTCGCGGTTGGTGGCCGTCACGTCCACCGACAGCGTGTCGGTCTGCGGCGACGCCGGGTCGAAGTCGATGTCGACGATGGACAGTTCGGTCTCGTAGCCCGGGCTTTGCTGCGCGGTGGTTTCGTCGCGGTGCAGGTACCAGTAGCGGCCGCCCGCCTCGCCTTCTCGCAGCAGGTGGTCGTGCTGCAGCGAATAGAACGGCCGGAACTCCACGATGCTCTCGCCCTGCGGTGTCTGCTGCAGGCGGAACACGCGATCCACCGAGTGGACCTCGTACCCAAAGGCCCGGCGGCTGTCCGGCAACACCGGGTAGCTGTTGCTGGTGTGCGTGATGCGGATCGGGTCGGCGCGTTGCGAGAACAGGTTGACCACCGGCGTGCAGCCGAGCACCAGGTTCTTCTCGCCGATGGTCTCCAGCAGCTGTGCGTCGTCCGAATCCGAGCGCAGGCCGGACATGACGTAGTGCAGGGTCACCGAACGCGCGCCCGATTCGAGCAGCGCTCGGGGCAGCGGCAGATCGACGAAGTTGAATTTCTCCGGAAAGGCGAAGTATTCGGTGAGCAACCGGTAGGCCGGGTGCGATCGCGCGTCGAAGTCGATCAGGGCTTCATCGTCTGCAAAGCCGACGGCGCGCGGCAAGGCGTCGCCGCCACGCAGCCATGGGCCGACGGGTGCCGTCTGCACCAGCGTGCCGAGCACGCGACCGCACAGCGCTTCACGCAAGACGCTGACCTGGGAGGGCTCGCCATCCAGGTACACCCGCAGAGAACTCACGCCGAGGCTTGCCCAGGTCGCTTGGGGAGACGTCAGCTCGATCTGCAGCGACAGCGCCGATGTGCCGCCCTTGGGAACGACCGTGCCGTCGGGCGCCGCCACGGCGCCGCGAAAGCCGGCGCTCGTGACACGCACGGGCAGCAGGTCGACGTGATAGGCCGTCTTGAACTTGCACACCACGCCGCGAACCGGACGCGTGTTCATGGCCGTGCCGCGTTCGACCGGCACGGCCCTCATCGTCTGGCCGGCATTCGACACCGCATCGAAGCAGGCGATCGAGCATGACGGAAACGGCCGCAGGTAGTGCGGGTACAGCACGTCCAGCAGCGACTCCGTGAACAGCGGGAAGTCATCGTCCAGCCGCTTGTGGATGCGCGACGACAGGAGCGCGAAGGACTGGATCAACCGCTCGACGTGCGGGTCTTCACCCGTCTCGCCGTTGAGCAGCAGCTGGCCGGCGATCTTCGGGTAGCGCTGCGCGAATTCGCCGGCGTGCGAGCGCAGGAAGGCGAGTTCGCGTTCGAAATGCGGCAGCAGTTGTTGCACGACACCTCCTACTGGGCGGCAAGGCTCCGATGCTCTGACCGCGACACTTCGTATCGCTTTGAAGCTGGAGAAAGAACAGCGTCGAAAATCACGGGTTCAACGTGCGGCCGAAGAACCAGTCTCGCATGTATAGAGAAGGTCAAGTTGGACAACGACTGCTCCGTGGCGCGAATACTGACTTCGACTTGCGACAAGCGCTTGTCATGCGTGACCAACGCACTGCGAATCGCATCTTTGATCCGGGAGCGATCATTCACATTGGCCATGCTGAGCGATGAGATGTCCACCAATCCGAGCGTCATCAACGAATGAGCGGCCTGTGGAAAGGCCGCAAGTTCCTCGGGCTGGAACGTGGCGTGAGCGTTCAACAGCATTTCGATGTCGCGTGCCACCGAATCCTTGACTTGCTCAACGGAGTGGCGAAGAGCGATACCATCCTTACCCGAGGCGTCATGCGCCAGCAGCTTGTCGAGCAGCGAAGGACTGTGGGCTTTGGTGACACGCATCATTGCGCCTCCTACTTCACCACGACCCAATAGTCGTCCGTTCCGGTCTCCGGACCGGATGGGATAGAAGCCGACTCGTTCCCTGGGGAGTACGGGATGCCGGGGTCTTTCGTCAAGTCGAGCACGCGTTGCTGCCGATAGAAGCTTCCGACGCGGGCACCTGCCACGCGGTTGTGGGATGCGTTGATGAACCGCGCGGAGGTGTGATCCTTGTTGAACCACGCCCCGTTCCACGTCGCATTGAAGGGGTACTCGTCGCAGTCGCAACCCACTGTCGAAGTTGAACATGACGCAGAGGACTGCGGGCGCAGCTTGATAACAGAGTCGGTTGCCTTGCACGACGCGATGCGGTTCGCGCCATCGATCCCAGCGTCATTCCCTTTCAGACCAGTGACCCAAGTCCGCTGCAAGGGGCTTCCCCCACCCCCGTACGCACGACTGCTCAGCACAAATCCGCCACCGGGCGCCCCCCACGCCTGGGCATCGGCGATGTGGGCGACGGCCTCCAAGACGCGACTGTCATCGCGATCGAAGGCGAGAACTGCCGATGCCAAATGATGCACACAGCCGTCGCTGTTGCTCGCCGTCAATTTCTTGTCGCAGCGGACGTCCGGCGGGCCAGCAAATTGCGTCCCGCCTGATGGTTCACCCGAGGTGCCCTCCGCATAGATCGCGAACTCGGTGTCCATGAAATGGAAGGTGTTGGCAGTGCCATCACCCGCAGACCAGTCGAAACTCACCGTGATATTGACAGGGCTGCTCCAAGAGCCGCTCGTGCCAACGCCCACATATCTCGGCGAGTAGCTGCACGAACCGGCATATGGGGTTGGCGTACTGCAGTTGATCTTCGGGCGGATCTTGACCGTCGCCGGGATGGGCACCACCCCGGGTTCGATGCGAGTCAGCCTAAAGCTGAACTGCAGGGTCTTGCTGAGGCCACCCGCTTTGCCGTGTGATCCGGTGCGGGCTTCAAGCCGGTATTTGCCATAGCTCCCCTTGGATCCGCTCAAGTCGACTTCGGACACATGAAACAAGCAATGCACATGTCGACTGAGCAATCCGGCGACGGTGCCCTTGTCAAGCCAAGAAACGTAGTCTGCGTCGGTGCATGGCTTATCTGAAGTGGAAGGGGCCTGGCCCAGAGGTAGTGCGGGTGCAGTGCCGGTACATGCCCCGACAGGCACGGCAGCCCCGACGAATTTCCCCGCACCCGAAACTAGCATTTCGATGCCGGCGCCAGTGAAATTCGCAGCCTGTGTGCAAAACACATCCGTGGGTGCCGCGACGGCCAGCCCACGACGAGTCGGCCCCTCTTCGGTCGACAGGGCCAGCCGCTCGACATTCAAGGATTCATGCACGCGCGCCCGAGCGACCTTCGCGCCGGAGCTGGGCAATTTGACGATGGCCATGACCGTACCCTCGGGAAGATCAACTTCCGGGTTCGGCCAGCTGAGGCGAGTCCGCCCGCCAAGAGCAAGTTCTTTCGGCCCAATTTCGATGGCATCGCCGAGCGGAGTGAACCCTTCAGGCAGACTCACGCCCATAGCCGGCTGATTGATCATTGTGATCGTCTGGTCGGAAAGCAACGCCCCCGCAGGAACTACCACGTCGAAGTCGCCGGTCGCAGACTTGGCGACTCCCCCGGCGGCTGCGCCAATCACGCTGCTGGTGCCGGTGCCACGCGCCGCCACCACTGTCAACAGGGCATCGGCACTGCGCACTGCACCGGCCGAATTGCTGACCTGCACGGAGATCCGGAGGGACGAACCCAAATCCGAAAGACTGACAGGAACCAGCACGGAAGACGCGTTCGCACCCGTGATAGCCACGCCGTCCCGGTACCACTGGTAGCTAAACGGAGAAGTTCCGCCAGCAACCACTGCAAACGCACCTGCCTCCCCGGCCGGAACATTCACCGCAGCGGGAGGCGTCACGACCACTGGAGCGGTCACCACAGACGTGACGGTAAGGGTCGCAGCTCGGGAATATGCCACTCCGGCTGCGTTGGACAGCACTGCTCGGAACTGGCGCCCGTTCTGCGCCGCGTCAGTCGCCATGCTTGTGTACACGGCATTCACGGCCCCCTCAATCGGCGACCACCCAAACTGAGGATCCGCATTGGCCAATGCCCTCGTCTGCCATTGAATCGACGGAGTTGGGCGGCCTGCGGCACCCACAAGGAAGTTCGCGGCCTTGCCGACTAAAACCGACTGGCTAGCCGGGTCCGAAGTGACCGACGGGGCAACTGGACGCACCGCCACAAAGAGCTTCGCAGCCGATGACGTGATACTTACCGCCGGGTTGCTCACGCGCACGCGGAACAATGCACCATCATCTGGCAGGGAAGCCACGATGCTGAGCGATGGGGTCGTCGCTCCACTGAGGCTTTCGAATGAGACACCGCCGTCGTTGCTTCGTTCCCATTGGAAGTTGAGGTTCGATCCAGTGGTTGCAATATTGAACGAGGCCATCTCACCCTCGATCACATGCAAGTCGGCTGGTCCTGCCGTGATGCCTGGCGCGGCGCCTTGTTGGATGTTCACTCGCAGACCAGGCCCCGCCACGATGGATGAGTACAGTGGATCGACCCGATTCGGTTCGTGACATTCGACGGTGGCGCTGAAATGCCAAGTGCCGTTGTCGGAGCCAGAGACAGGCCATTCGAATGCCTGCGTTCCGCCGAGGTTTGCCAGCGCAACGCTTCCGAGCAATACGGTTCGAGCGGGTTGACCCGCGGGGACTTCAGCCAGGGCCCGCACGGACAACACCGGAGCAACCGAGCACCCGGAGGGCAAGCCGTACTGAACCCGCATCACGACTTTGGTATTGCTCGTAATGACACCTCCGTTGGCGTCAAGTCCGATCGGCGGCTGGGTCGCTTGCGTATTGAAGCTGATGCCAAGCGATACGTCGGCAGCCACCGCCGCCTGCTTGCCGGCGCTCAAGGTGCGGGCCCGATCATCGCTCGAACGTTGCGGCGCAAGGCGCACGACCGTTGCGAACATCAGTGCAGGTACGCGCGCCCTCATGTGATCGCCTTCGACACTTGCGTCGACCACCTCCATCCAGCCGCCACCGGGAGCAGCGACAAGAAGGTGAAGGCCAGAATTTCCTGCCTCCAGCGCGCGTGAGAAGGGCACGGAGACATTCATGTCGACACCGGCGGCCCACCCAAGAGGGGAGAAACGGTAGACAGCCCCGGCCGCGACATACGTATCGTCCAAAATTGGGGCGCCAGTGCCGTCGCGGACCACATCGATGCTAGAGCGATCTAACGCCTGCATGTTCATGGCGCTCAACGTCACGGCCGCACCATCGACCCCGACGACGGTGACCGCCCCACTCGTTTCGACGGTATTTGCGTCGTTTGAAGTGCCGCCTCCGCAAGCGGTCAGCAAGACACCAAGCGCACACAGAGAGGCGCGGAACCAGCGGCGTGCGCAGTCAAAAGAACGCACGCAAGGGACATTCAAATGTCGTGTGAAGATCATTGTTGTTTTGATAATCTTTTTTTGTGGAGGCTTCAGTCACCTAAGCTCCCTCGCGGTGACGAGACCCTGCGAATGAATTCGCCACTTCTCCCTGCCGGCGAAAAACGGGGCGGTTGAACCGCCCCGTCCTATACCGCCTGACTTAACCGATCAGGCCGGGAAGGCCTGCGAATTGCCCGCCAGATCCCACGAGCCGGCAATGTTGCCGCCGCCGGAGGCAACGCCACCGGAACCGCCGCCGTCCAGACTGCTCTGGTTGTAGGTCCAGCGAATCGCCGAATACTTCAGACCGAACGTCTCGACCGGCACGGACTCATCGGAGATCGTCGATGCGACTGACGACACCAGAGCGTTCTTCAGTTCAATCTTCAGATAGTTGACACGAGGGTTCGTGGAACCAGTCGTCGTGTTGTTGCTCGCACCACCCAGTGCGCGATAGAAATAGATCACCACACTTTTGTAGATCGTGCCCGCCGAACAGGCCTGAAGGAGCTTGGGGGTGGCCTTGTCGATGTCTTTCGTGAACACCAACTCGCCATGCTCAGTGCGCTCGGCGGTATGACCACCAGCGCTCGACGCAGTTGCCGACTTTGGCTGACGGATCAGATGAGTGAAGCTGCTGACCTCGATCGCTCCTTGCGCCTTGTGTTTGTTGTCGTTGGTTTCACCCTTGATGTCCGACGAACTGCCGAACTCCACATAGATATCTTTCATCGTTCTTCGTTCCTTTTGGATTTGTTGGAGGCTTCCTATGCCCCGCCTGCCCCCGGCAACTCCGCAACAAGCCGCAGGGAAACCGAGAGCTCATCGAGCTGAAAATGAGGGCGAACAAAGGAAACTGCCCTATATGCGCCCGGCTTTCCAGGTATTTCCGTGACCTTGATGGATGCTTCACGCAATGGGTACTGCGCTTTCACCTCTTGTGTTGCAGAGTCATCGCCCGTCACGTATTGGGCTATCCAACGATTCAGAAATTCTTCAACATTGCTGGCAGACGCAAAACTGCCAATCTTGTCGCGCATCATGGCCTTCATATAGTGCGCGATGCGACACACCGAAAACATGTACTGCAGTTGCGCAGCAAGCATGGCGTTGGCGCTGGCGGAGTCCGAGTCGTACTTGCGGGCCTTCTGCGCCGACTGCGCACCGAAGAACGCGGCATAGTCCGAGTTCTTGCAGTGCACGAGTGGGATAAAGCCAAGATCGCTCAGCTCCTTCTCGCGCCGATCGGTGATGGCGATCTCGGTCGGACACTTGAGCGCGACTTCACCCTCGTCGGTCTTGAAGGTGTGGGTGGGCAAGTCCTCGACCAGGCCACCGCCCTCGACACCACGAATCGCCGCGCACCAGCCGTAGCTCTCGAAAGCCGACGTGAGGCGCGCGCCGAATGCGTACGCCGCGTTCACCCACAGGTACTTGCCATGGTCGCTGCCGTCCACGTCCTCTACGAAGTTGAAGCCTTCAACAGTCGTGCCGTCCTTGGGGTTGTACGGCAGACGGCCAAGGAAACGCGGGACCGTGAGGCCGACGTAGCGCGAATCTTCGGATTCGCGGAAGGACTTCCACTTGGCATATTCCACGGTGTCGAACACCTTGGACATATCGCGCGGCTTGCCGAGATCGGTGAAGCCCTCGATGCCGAACATCTCCGGCGACGCTGCCGAGATGAACGGCGCATGCGCGGCCGCCGCGACATGCGACATCTGCTCGACGAAATACATGTCTTCCGGCTGGCGGCTGATCTCGAAGTCGCCGATCAGCGTGCCGAAAGGCGCGCCGCCGAAAGTGCCGAACTCTTCCTCGTAGACCTTCTTGAAGAGCGCGCTCTGGTCGAAATCGATCGCAGTCTTGAAGTCCTTGATCAGCTCCTTCTTGTTCGCGTTGAAGACCTTGATCTTCATCATCGAGCCGGTCGACGTGTGCTTGCACAGGTAGTGCAGGCCCGTCCAGGTGGATTCGAGGCGCTGGAAGTCGGGGTGGTGCATCACCTCGCTCAGCTGCTCGGAGATCAGGCGGTCGAGCTCGGCGACGCGGGCGTCGAGCGTGACGCTCAGGTTCTCGGACACGACGACCGTGCCCTGGAGCACTTCGCGCACGAGCTCGGAAATGATGTCCTTGGCGCGGTGGTGTTCCACGTCGGAGCGCGCGACGCGGCTCTGGGTAACGATCTCGTCGAGAAGACCGAGCTCGAGGGTGCCGGCGTCATCACGCGATTGCAGGGCTGCCTGGTTCATGGCGCTCACTCCTCCACCTTGGTTTCTTCGCCGAGCTGCTTGAGCTTCTCGGTGTTGCTCAGCACGTCGCCGAGGATGTCCTCGAGCTTCTCGTTGCCAGCCAGCTTGTTGCGCAGGTCAGCGAGCTTGGTGCGCGCCTCGAGCAGCTTCTTCAGCGGCTCGACCTGCTGCACCACAGACTCGGGACGGAAGTCGTCGATCTTGTTGAAGGCCAGGTTCACGGCGAACTCGCCGCCATCGGCCCCGAGCTTGTTCTTGACGCGGTAAGACGCCTGGGGGGCCATGCCCTTCATCACGTCGTCGAAGTTGTCGAGGTCCACGCTCACGAACTTGCGGTCCTTGAGCTTGTCCAGCGGCTTGTTCGGGTCCTGCTTGCCGGTGAAGTCACCCAGCACGCCGGCGACGAAGGGAAGCTCCTTCTTCTCGATGGAGTCACCGATCTCGACGTCATAGGTGAGTTGAACGCGAGGCGGGCGAACCTTGTCGAGCCGCTTCTGGACGCTGTCTTTTTTCGCCATGGGATTCCCTTTGCTGAACTGGGTAAGAGGAAGCGCTCGCGCTGTTACTTGAGCTTGTCGAATGGGTTGCTGCTGCCACGGGATGCAGCGGTGGTGTTGGCCGCAGCTGCTGCGCTGGTGGCCGGCGCCTTGGTGCCTGAGCCAGACGTGCCGGCAGCGGTCGACGCAGATGCGGCAGCGCGCGCACGCGGCCGGGGCGCAGGCGCCGATGCCTCCACAGGCCGCGGCACGAGGATCTGCTCGCCCAGCAACTCACGCAGGCTGCGCGTCAGCGTCTCGGCTTCGCCGCGGGTGCCGGCGTTGATGTTGTTCTGCTGTCGCAGCACCGTCAGCGCCGCGGTGGAAATGCGCAACCCGCTCACGGCCAGGATGCCCGCGCCCACGTTGTCGGTGTTGTCGCGATGCAGGACTTCCTGTGCGGCGAGCACCGCATTGCCGTAGTCGCCTTCTTCGAAGTAGCCCTCGGCCAGCTTGACCCACGGGGCCTTGCTGGTCGGGTCATTCTTGGTGGCCGCCTGGTAGAGGTCTCGTGCCTTCGCCTTGTCGCCGGCCGCGGCAGCGGTCTCGGCCTGGTGCATCAGCTCCGGCAGGGCTTCGGTCTGCGGGGCCGGTGCCGGTTGCGTCGGGTTGACGGCGCAAGCCGCGAGGCTCAGCACCGCAACAAGGATGACGAGTGTGCGTGTGAGATTTCGGAATCCGCCACCCATCGTGCAGGCGTTCGGCAGCATTCCGCCCGCGCTTTCGCGCTCGGCTGTCACCGCAATCATTGGCTGTACTCCCCGTTGTTCACTTGTACTTCCTCATCGGAGCAATCGATCGTTTCGATCGATTCTCTCGATGACTCTTGAGCGATGGGCTGCAAGAGCGGCGTACTGTATTCGAAGGACTTTTCGACGCCATCCCCCGAAAGGCGGGGCCGGAAATCACAAATTGATGCACTGTTTCCGGTTCTTTCAGGCTACACGTGCAAGTACTTGCAAGCGCACCGATACTCCGCGGCGCGTTCCCAAAGCCAGCACAACCAAAGCGCCAGGCTTCGCCCCAAGACGCGCTTCAAGCCCTCAACCAACCAACGCCATGAGTCACCTTTCATTGCCTTCGCGTCGACTTGCTCGCACCCGTCTTTTCACTCGTGGCAGCGCCGTGTTTGGCTGCCTTCTCACTGGGGCGGCGATGCTCTCTGGATGCGCCTCCCAAAACGGCGGAGGTGGCGTTCTGGACAAGGCGTTGGAGGTGGTCGGATTGAGCAAACCGGCCCCGCCGGAGCTGTCTGCGGACAGCATCAAGCTGCCGTCACAACCCAAGAAAGTGACGTTGCGTCTTCACGCAGCAGAAACGTTGAACACCGACGCGAACGGGAAAGCCCTTTCAGTTGTTGCACGTGTTTACAAGCTTCGCAGTGCAACCACCTTCATGCAGGCGCCCTACGACGCCTTCAAGGATGCGAGTTCGGAACGCCAGGTCCTGGGCAACGACATCATCGAGTCGCGCGAGGTGGTGCTGACGCCTGGAAAGAAGTACGAGGTCGTCGAAACCTTGCCCAACGAGACCGCCCAGATCGCCGTCGTCGCCCTGTTCCGCACGCCAGACCCGCAGCGGTGGAAGTTCGTGTTCGATGCCAAGGAAGCGGTGAAGACCGGCGTCACGCTTGGTCTGCACGCTTGCGCAATGAGCGTCGCAGGTGGCGAGCCGCTGGGTGCGTCACTCGAGGTGCGGCGACTGGCCGGCATGCATTGTCCCGAGAGCTGAGCATCACGGGCACCCGAAATGGGGGTGTCCGATCCCCCAGAAGACACACTCGTTAACAGCTTTCTTCGGTACTCTCAGCCGCCTCGCAAATGGGGCAAGACTTCGAGGCAGTTTTGATTCAGTCATCCAAAGTTCTCTGGGGCGAAGGCCTCTTCCTGCGGCCCCAGCACTTCCAGCGCCAAGACGCCTACCACGAGTGGCGCACCGCCGAATTGGGTCGCGTGCTGCACCCGTATGCGTGGGGTGTTCGCCGAGCCCGCATCGACACTGATGCACTGGCCAGCGGCGTGTTGAGCTTTCAGGAACTGCAGATCGTCTTTCCAGATGGTGAGCTGTATTCCGCACCTTCCGAAGACGAGTTGCCCGCGCCTGTGTCGCTCGCATCTATTCCAGCGGGTGTCTCCGAGATCGTCTTCCACGCCACCATCGCGCCGCTGCGCGCGAATGGCCGCAACTTCTCCGCGGCCGACGACGAACCCGACGGCTCGCTTCGCTACGCGCAGAAGAACGTGGAAGCGGGCGACTGGTTCACCTCTGCGTCCGAATCCGAAGTGGCGGTGCTGCGCCGCTGCGTGCGGGTGTTGCCCGATGCCGAACCGCGCGATCACCTCGTGAGCCTGCCGCTGTGTCGCATCCGCCGCTCGGCCACCAGCAGCTTCGAGGTCGACACTCGATTCGTCCCGCCATCGTTGTCGATTGCCTCCTCACCCGCACTGCAGGCAGTTCTTCGCAGGCTGCTCGACGTGCTGCAGGCGAAGGTCGACGCACTCTATGGCTTCCATCGAGAGCCGTCCAAGCACATCATCGAATTTCGCTCGGGCGACATCGCGTCGTTCTGGCTGCTGCACACGGCCAGCGCCGCGTTTGCGGGGTTGTCGCACCTGCACGTGCACCCTGCCCTTCACCCCGAGCGACTGTACGAACGCATGCTCGAACTGGCGGGCGCGCTGCTCACTTTCTCGAAGAGCTTCACGCTGGCCGACCTGCCGGCCTACCGCCACGAGGCACCGGGCCCCAGCTTCGCGAAGCTGGACCACATCATTCGCGACCTGCTCGAGACGGTGATCTCCACGCGCTACTTCTCCATCGCGCTGAGCGAGATCAAGCCGTCCTTCCACCATGCCCGGCTCGAGTCCGACAAGATCAGTGCGAACACCAGCTTCTATCTTGGTGTGCAGGCGGCAATGCAGCCCAGCGAGCTGATCGAGGCCGTGCCCGTGCGCTTCAAGGTCGGCGCGCCCGACGACGTCGAGAAACTGGTGCTGTCGGCCATGAGCGGCGTGCGGCTCACGCATGCGGCGCAAGTACCGGCGGCCATTCCGGTGCGGCCGGGCTCGTACTACTTTGCGCTGGAGCCGCGCGGCTCCCTGTATGAACGCATGCTCCAGGCGCAGACGATCGCGCTGTACATACCTGCGGGCATCGCCGACTTGCAGCTCGAACTGTTTGCCTTGAATCCCTGACCCATGGCAGAGACTCCCACCCCCTCCCTCTTCGGCAGCGCCGGCCCTGGCGTCGGTGCCCGGCCGCCGGCCGTGCCGTCCGAATCGCCGGCCGAAGGCTCGACCCTGCTCGACCTCCTGTACGACGGCTTCTACATGATCTTCCTGCTGCGCAACCGCTGCGCGCCGGTGGATGCCGAGTCCTTCCGCGATCGTGTGCGCGAGTTTCTCGCGGGCTTCGAGCGCCAGGCCAAGCGCATCGATGCGCCGCCGAAAGATGTCTACACCGCCAAGTTCGCCTATTGCGCGCTGGTGGACGAGGTGGTGCTGATGTCGCAATCGAAGATTCGCAGCGAGTGGGAGCGGCGCCCCTTGCAGCTCGAGTTCTTCGGCGAACAGCTCGCGGGTGAGCGCTTCTTCGAGCGGCTGGAGAAGCTGCGTGAAGCCGGTGCATCCAAGCTTCAGTTGCTCGAGGTGTTCCACATGTGCCTGCTCATGGGGTTCCAGGGCAAGTACATCATCGAAGGTTCCGAGAAGCTCGGCTACCTCACCGGCCGCGTGGGGGACGAGATCGCACAGCACAAGGGCAAGCAGCACGGCTTCGCGCCGCACTGGGCAGCGCCCGACCGCGTGGCGCATGCGCTGCGCAGCGAGGTGCCCTTGTGGGCGATCGGCTCCGTGTTCGCCTTGCTCGGACTGCTCGGTTTTCTCGGCGTGAAGGGCCTGCTCGATCGGCAGACCACCAATGATCTCGGCAGGTACAACGAAGTCGTGAAGCTCGCGCCGGCGCCTGCGCACGTGACCATCACGCTGCCCTGAGCGGCGCGGGTGCCAGGGGCACCGCGAACGCGATCAATACAAGAAGCAAGGGAGTGGGAACATGTTGTCATCCACGGCATCGCTGCCGTCGTTGTCGGGCCTGCTGAGCGCCGGGCTTGACTCGTTGACCTCGCGGCTCGATTTCGCGAAGCTGCTCGACCAGCAAGGCCGCATGCTGCAGGTGGAAACAGCGCTGCCCAGCTTGGCGCTGATTCCTGAGCGGCTGGTGATGCGCGAGGCGGTGTCGCAGCCCTTCGAGCTGACGCTGGATGCGTTGTCGACGAGCGCGCATTTCGAACTCAAGTTGTTGATCGGCGAGCAGATCAGCGTGCGGCTGCTGCAGCCCGATGGCGGGTATCGGCCGTGGCATGGGTACGTGGTGCAGGCGTCGCAGATGGGCAGCGATGGGGGCTTGGCGCGCTACCGGCTCGTGATGCGGCCGTGGCTCTCGTTGCTGGCGTATCGCACCGATTGCTTCGTGTACCAGGACAAGGACGCGCGGCAGATCATCGAAGAGGTGTTCCACGACCACGCGCAGGCCAACGTGCGCTGGGAAGTGACGGAATCGCTTCGGGTGCGCAGCCTGTGCACGCAGTACCGCGAGAGCGACCTGGCCTTCGTGCAGCGGCTCCTGGCTGAAGAGGGCTTGAGCTACCACTTCGAGCACCTGGACGACGAGGCGGCCTCTGCCGCGGATGACCAACGGCAAGCCCGGCACGTGCTGGTGATCAGCGATCGGCTGGCGACGCGCCCTACCCTCGGCGAGGCGCGGTTTGCGAGCCAGCACGCGAGCGCGAACCTGCTCGGCCAGCGCGATGCCGTCACCGCGTTCTCTGCCTCTCGCGACTTGAGCGCCAATGCCGTCACCGTCGGGTCCTGGAACTACCGGCAACTGGCGGGCACCAGCGCCTCGGTGGATTCGGGCTTGTCGCTCGGTGAGGTGCCGCGCCTGGAGGTCTATGACGGCTCGGGCGCCTACCGGTACGGGAATGCTGAGCACGCGGATCGGGCTGCGTCGCTTGCCCTGGCCGTGCTGGAGCTGGATGTCAAGCGCTTCGAGGGCCAGGGCAGCACGCGCCACTTCGCGGCCGGCTCTCGCTTCAGCCTCATCGACCACCCGCTGTACGGCGCCAACACCAG
>CBIHOF010000034.1:0-42172 GCA_966211955.1 uncultured Comamonadaceae bacterium
CGGGCGATCGAGGTGTTCTCGCACCTGCGGGTGTGGGACACCGAGACCAACAGCGGCGTGCTGATCTACGTGCTGCTGGCGGACCGCTGCATCGAGATCGTCGCCGACCGCGGCATCCACGCCGAGGTCGGCGCGCAGGAGTGGGCGGCGATGTGCCAGCGCATGGAATCGGCGTTCCGTGACCAGGACTTCGAGCAGGGCGCGATCGAATGCATCCGCGAGGTGGCCAGGCAGATCGCCCGCCGCATGCCGGGGGACGCGACGCGCCACAACGAGTTGCCCGACCGGCCGCTCGTGCTGCCCGAAGGGCGGTCCTGGCGCTGAGAGACCGCTCGGCGCAGCCTGCATTCAGCCGCGCTAGGCCCGCGGACCATGCGCTGCGAAGGAGCGGCGGAACTCGCGCGGCGTGAGCTTCTTCAGGGCGAGGAACTGCCGGTTGAAGTGCGACAGGTTCGCATAGCCCACCTCATCGGCAACGCGCGCAATGGGCCGATCCGTGGACACGAGGAGCGAGCAGGCGCGGCCGATGCGAAGCTGCGCGATGTATTCGCTCACCGTCACGCGGGCGTGGCGCTTGAACAGGCGGTGCAGGCCCGACACGCTCAAGGCCGCGACCGAGGCGAGGTCCTGGATGGCGATGTCCGTCTGGTAGTGGTCCTGGATGTAGGCGAGCGTGCGGTCGATGCGTGGCCGGTCCACGAGGCGGATCGGGTCTGCCTCGTCGCGCGGCGCGCACAGCAGCCGGGTGCCCGTGTCCTCGATGAGGATGGACATCACCTCGACGAGGCTCGCGAGTTGCCGGGCGGGCGACAGGGTCGACATGCGTTCGACGCGGCTGCGCACCGTGCGGGCGACTTCTGTGGAGAACACAACGCCGCGACCGGCGTCTGCGAGCAGCTGTTTCACGGCCGACAGCTCGTTCAGGCTGTCGATGAGCCCGAGAAGCCAGGCGCCGCGGATCCAGAACACGTGCGCCACGTGCGGCCGCTGCGCATCCAGCTTGCCTTGCGACATCCAGGTGTGGGGCAGGTTGGAGCCCAGCAACACCAGATCGCCATCGCCATAGGTCTCGATGCTGTCGCCCACGTAGCGCTGGCCGACGCTGTTGAGGGTGAGCGTGAGCTCCAGCTCCTGGTGGCGGTGCCAGTTGAACGGGATGGATTCTTCGAGCACGCGGTGGAAGTAGGTCCAGGTCGCGCCGTCCGGCACGAGCAGGCTTTCGATCAATGGGTTCATTCGTTCAATCCCACCCTTCGCCGCCAACGGCGAGTTCCGGCGGCACAGAGTAGGCGCGGCCCTGCGCGCCGTCGCCGCGTGGCGCGCACCGCCGTGCACTCGAACGAAGGACGTGGCCGAAACGCATGTGTCGAGGCTGACACCATCCAGCAAACCGCTTGACATTGCAAACCGCTGCAATGCGCCTCACGCGGGGCGAGGTGCCTCGAGCGAAGGACGAACATGCATTCACACGACCACGGACTGGCCCACGACCTCAAGGTTCTCGACGCCTCGATCGCTCAACGCCGCAAGGCGCTGGGCTTGCTGGCGGGCCTCGGGGCGATCGGCCTGCTGGGGTGCGGCGGGGGCGGCGATTCGTCGTCCAATTCGACGACCACGACAACCACCACGACGACGACCGGGGGCACCACCTCGGGCACCAGCGCCACCTGCTCGGTGATCCCGGAGGAAACGGCCGGGCCCTACCCCGGCGACGGCTCCAACAACAACGGCCTGAGCGCGCTCGCACTGACGGGCATCGTGCGCAGCGACATCCGCTCGAGCTTTGCCGGCGCGAGCGGCGTGGCCGATGGCGTGCCACTCACGGTCAAGCTCACGCTCGTCAACACCAGCGGCAGCTGCGCGGACCTGTCGGGCTATGCGATCTACATCTGGCACTGCGACCGCGTGGGCCGCTACTCGATGTATTCGTCCGGCGTGACGGCCGAGAACTACCTGCGCGGCGTGCAGGCCACCGGCAGCGACGGCCTTGCCACCTTCACCACCGTCTTCCCGGGCTGCTACTCGGGCCGCATGCCGCACATCCACCTGGAGGTGTACCGCAGCACGACGACCGCCACGTCGTACACCAACAAGCTCAAGACTTCGCAGCTCGCTTTTCCCGAGGACGTCTGCACGGCGGTGTATGCGAGCAGCGGCTACAGCGCGAGCGTGAGCAACTTCAACTCGATCAGTTTCTCCACCGACAACGTGTTCAGCGATGGCGTCACGCTGCAGCTGGCCACGCTCACGGGCAACGTGACCGACGGGTATGTCGCCGAGCTCACCGTCGGCATATCGGTCTGAGCGCAGTCCACCTGTGCGCCGCCTGACCTGGGCCTCGTGCGCATTCTTTACACGACTTGACGAAAGGGCATTGGGCTCGACATTGCCCAGCATCACATTTCATGCTTGAGCCAACGATCAGAACGAGGGACGTCATGCACCGTGAATCTATCCACCACGCAGGCCGCTGGATGCTGGCCGCACTGCTTGCGGGACTGGCGACGGCGTCGCAGGCGCGCACGGCCAGTGCCGATGAAGTGCGCCACGTCGCGGCCACCCTGCCGCGCGCCGGCCAGGTGGCCGGCACCGACGGACCTTGGTGGTCCAGCTTCAATGAAGCGCCGCTCGCGAGTCTCCAGCGTGCGGCGCTTGCACACGCCGGCAACGGCGCGTCCATCGGTGTCGCGCCGGCGGCGGCGATGCCCATCGATGGGCAGGTGGCCACGGCCTACATCGCGATGCGCGTCTTCAACGTGCGCTGGCAGCTCGCCATGCAGATGCGCGAGAGCTTCGAGCGCCAGCGCAAGCTGCTGGCCGGCGCGGCACCCGTCGCCTCGCTCGGGCAGGCACTGGCGACCATCGACGAGCGCCGTGCGCAGTCCGAACGCTTCGCCGCGATGATGCTCGGCCAGCGCGACGCCGCGATGGACGCCTTGGCGCGCATGACGGGCAAGTCGCCGGAGAACCTGTTCGGTGAGTTGCAGTCGGCGCTGGCTTCGCACGACATGCCGCTCTTCGGCGCACAGACGCCGCAGCGCCTGCCGCGCTCGGTGATGATGGGCCGGCGCGACGTGAGTGCAAGCCGCAGCATGGTGGCACTCGGCCGCCGCGGCTCGTCCGAAGCGCAACACGACCTGGCCATCGGGCCGGCCAGCCTGTCGGGTTGGATCGCCGCGGCGCCCGGTGGCTTGCCCGTCACGCTCGACTCCGAACTGCCTGACGTGAAGGCGTTGCTCACCGTCGCCGCGCAGGCGGAATCGGAAATCAGCGCCGACCTCGATGCCTTGCAGCGCCGCACCGCGCAGACCGAGCGCCTGTTCGAGGTGGTGAAGAGTCGCCAGATGGAGCTCGATGCGGTGAAGCAGCGGCTGCAAGTGGGTGCGGCCACCGAGCAAGAAGTGATCGGCGGCTTCCAGACGCTGCTGGTCAACGACGATGCGCTGGCAGTGTCCGCCGGCGAACTGGCCTATGCGTGGATCCGCCTTCAGGCAAGCACGGGCGGCCAGGCATTGCAGGCGAGCAGCCTGCCCGAAGACTGATGACGCGCTGCCTTCTCGTCGACGACGACAGCGAGATCCGCGTCTCGCTCAGTGAGTACCTGCAGCGTTTCGGCATGTCGGTGCTGGGCGTGGGCAACGGCGCGCAGATGCGCCGCGCCGTCAAGTCCGAGCGCTTCGACGTCGTCATCCTCGACGTGATGCTGCCCGACGACAACGGCTTCGACCTGTGCCGCTGGCTGCGCCAGGAGCACCAGACGCCGATCATCATGCTCACCGCGCAAGGCGACCCGATCAGCCGCGTGGTGGGCCTGGAGATCGGTGCCGACGACTACGTGGGCAAGCCGTTCGAGCCGCGCGAGCTTGTGGCCCGCATCAACGCGGTGCTGCGCCGCGCCCCCCCGGGCGAACCAGAGCGCCGCGACCAGCCGCGCAGCGTCAAGTTCGAGGGCTGGTCGCTCGACCGCATGCAGCGCCTGCTGGTGTCGCCTTCGCAGGTGGTGGTGGCCCTGTCGAATGCCGAATACCGGTTGCTCATTGCCTTCGTCGACCACCCGGGCCGCGTGCTCAGCCGCGACCAGCTCGTCGACTTCACCGTGACGCCGGGAGTCGAGGTGAACCACCGCAGCGTGGACCTGGCGGTGTCTCGGCTGCGCCAGAAGCTCGGTGATTCGCCGCGCGAGCCCAGCCTCATTCGCACGGTGCGTGGCGAGGGCTATCTGTTCGATGCCAAGGTGAGTGCATGAAGCGCCTCGGGCGCGACACGCTGTTCAGGCGCCTGTGGCGCGACACCTTGTTCAAGCGCCTCTTCATCCTGATGTGGGTGGCGCTGGTGGTGAGTCATCTGCTCGCCTACAACATCGTGACACGCCTCGTGCTGGACATGCCGTCACGGCCACAGGGCGGCTTTCGCGGTTCGCTGCTGCTGCCGTCGCTGCCACCGACGCCGGGGATGCCCGGTGATCCGATGGCCGGCGAGGGCGCAGGGGTGGGCGCGCGGGCGGGCCGGCAGGCGCCACCACCGCGGCCTGGCGTCGAGGACGGGGCTGGCCCTGGCCTCGGCACTGGCATTCGCCAGCCGCCTGCTTCGATGAACGACGATGGCCCGCCCGACGATGGCCCGCGCGGCTTCGTGCTGCCCACGGGTGCGCTGTTGCTCGACTACGGCGTGCGCTTCCTGATCATCGGACTGGCCGCATGGTGGGGAGCGCGATGGGTGTCCGCGCCCATGCGGCGCCTGGCCACGGCATCGCGCACGCTGGCCCGCTCCATCGGCAGCCACGAGCCGCCCCCGCATCTCGATGAATCGAACGGCACGGTCGAAGTGCGCGACGCGGCGCATGTCTTCAACGAGATGGGCCGCGAGCTCGACGATCAGTTTCGCGGACGCGGCCTGCTCGTCGCCGCGCTCTCGCACGACCTGCGCACGCCGCTCACGCGCATGCGCATGCGGCTCGAATCCATCGAGTCCGACGCAGCCCAACGCTGCATCGCGGATGTGCGCGAGATGGACGAGCTGATCGATTCATCGCTTGCGCTATTTCGCGGCGTGGGGCATGCCGAAGCGGCGCAGCGCGTGGACGTGCTGGCACTCGCACAGTCACTCTGCGACGACCTCTGCGAGCAAGGCCATGCAGTCAGCGCAAGCGGCCACGAAGCGGCGGTGGCTGATGCGCAGCCGATGGCGCTGCGGCGCGTGCTGTCCAACCTCATCAGCAATGCGCTGCGCTATGGCGAGCGTGCCGACGTGACGGTGTTGCGGGAGGCACAGTCGGTCACGGTCGTCGTGGACGACATCGGCCCCGGCATTCCACCAGCGCAGATGGAGCGTGTCTTCCAGCCCTTCTTTCGCGCTGAGAGTTCGCGCAACCGCGCGACCGGCGGCAGCGGCCTCGGGCTGTACATCGCGCGAGACCTCATTCGCCGCCAAGGCGGCACGCTGATGCTGGCCAATCGCCCGCAAGGCGGCCTGCGTGCGACGGTCACGCTGCCCGCGTCGCGCTGAGCGCCCGAAGGGCCTTCGCTTTGCAGTGTGTCCAGCCTGGTACACACAGGCAACAGCCAGGCAACAGCGATTGACGATCCTCGATGGCATGCGCTCGCCGCTTGAGCGGGCGTGCATCAAGACCATCACGAGGACCTCCCTTGAAACTGAAAGCTCTCACCATCTGGCTGTCGGCATTGCTGTGCGTGCCCCTCTTGTCGGGCTGCGGCGGCAGCGGCAGCAGCGACGACGGCACCGGCAACGTGCGTGTGCTCAACGCCACCCACGACTACGGCGCGGTCGACTTCTACGTGTCCGACTCGCTGTCCGTGTCCGCGCTGGCCGAAGGCACGGCCAGTGCGTACTCGTCGCTGACCACCGGCTCCTATGCCTTCAAGTTCAAGCCATCCGGCACCTCGACCACCGCGGTGTCGAACTCGATGACCGTGGCCAAGGACACCAGCTACACGCTCGTGGCCTACAACAACGGCTCGACGATGTCGACGACCTACTTCAGCGACGACGCATCGGGCCCGACCTCGGGCACCGCTGCCCTGCGCGTCTTCAATGGCGCGACCTCCGCCGGCTACGTGGACGTGTACGTCACCGCGACTGATGCCGACCTCGCCAATTCGTCGCCCACCGCCTCCAGCGTGGCTGGCGCGAGCATGACGTCGTATGTGGAGATCACCAAGGGCACCTACCGCATCCGCGTCACCGGCTACGGCGACAAGACCGACGTGCGCCTGGACATTCCGTCGGTGACCCTGTCCGACCAGCAGGTCTCGACGCTCATGCTGACCGGCACGGCCGGTGGCGTGCTGGTGAACGGGCTGCTCGTGAACCAGGGCGGCACCGTCACCCCGTACAAGAACCCGAATGCGCGACTGCGGGTGGTGGCGGCGGTGTCCGGCAATGCGAGCGTCGGTGCGACCACCACCGACGGCACGCTGAGCGCGACCATGCTGTCGCCCACCGTGGGCACCTATGTGACGACGCCAGCGGCACTCACCGGCCTGGCCGTTGCCGTGAATGGCAGCTCGGTCGACGTGAGCAGCCTGTCGCTCGCCGCCGGCCGGGACGCGACGTTGCTCATCTACGGCGATGCTTCCGCACCCAAGGCCCGGCTGCTGGTCGACGACAACTCGCTGCCATCGGTGTCGAGCAACGCAATGCTGCGCCTGGTCAACGTGCTCAACGGCCTGGACGGCACCATCAGCCTGAGCGCCGACTATGTGGCGGTGGGCGACAACGTGGCCTTCGGCTCGGCGTCCACGCCGACAGCGGTGGCTGCCAACACCACGATGCGGCTGGAAGTGACGAGCCCGCTGCGGTCGTCGTCGCTGTACACCGCGACCGATGTGTCCATCGCGGCGCAGAAGGTCTACACCGTCTTCGTGATGGGCGATGCGTCTTCGCCGGTGGTGGTGCTGCGCAAGGACCGTTGAGCGATCAGATCGCGCCGTGCAACCTCAGCTCGCGCGTGAACCATGCGTAGTAGATCGGAGCTGCCACCACGCCAGCCAGGCCGAAGGCAGCTTCGAGCACCAGCATCACCGCGAGCAGTTCGTAGGTCGGCACGCGGATGCGCGAACCGACGATGTGCGCGTTGAGGAAGTACTCGAGCTTGTGGATGCCCACGAGAAAGCCGAGCGACAACACGGCGAGCCACGGCGACACGACGAGGCTCGTGAGCACGATCGCGGTGTTTGACACGAGGTTGCCGACGACGGGAATGAGCCCTGCCACGAAGGTCACGATGATGAGCGTGGCGGTGAAGGGTACGTGGTAGTCGAGCAGTGGCACCACGGCGAGCAGGTAGATCGCAGTGAGCACGGTGTTGGCCAGTGCAATGCGCAGCTGCGCCGCGATGATGTCCGCGAACGAATGCTCCAGTTGCGCCAGGCGCTCGCGCCATGACTGCATGAAGGCCGCGCGCCCCGCCGGTTCCTTGCGGCCCGCGAAGCTCGCGAGCAGGCCGATCACGATGCCCGCGAGCACATAGACGATGCCGCGCAGCGTGTGGTGCCCGAAGCGCTGCACTTCTGCGGCGTTCTCGCGCAGCCAGTGCGCCGCCATCTGGCGCAAGGCTTCGGCTGACGATGGCAGGCGGTCGCCGAGCCAGGCAGGAATGCTGGTGCGCAGGCGGTCCAGCGAATCGGCCATCAGTTGCAGCAAGGCGGTCAAGCTTTCGGAGCTTGCGCTGGTGGACAGGCCGGTGAGCTTGTCCATCGCGAGGCCGACGACGACGAGCAGCAAGAGCACGACCAAGAGCATCGCCGGCACGCTGGCGCTGCGCTGAGGCATGCGCCGGGCCAGCGCCGATTCAAGCCCGCGGTGCAAGGCGTAGGCGCTGAGCCCCGCGAGCAAGGCCAGCAGCAAGTGCATGGCCAGGACGGCGAGCAGGGCGACGGCCATGAGGGCCACGGCCGCGCCCTCGATGAGCAGGGGCCGTTCGGCGGGCGAAGAAGAGGTCGATCCGGGGATGGAGGGGTCGGTCATCGCGCGAGCATGCTTGCTCGTTCAGGCGCGGTCAACCGTGGCCGGACGCGACGCGGGCACCTTGAGAAGCCCCGTGGTGAGCCCGGTGCCCACGAGAATCACCGCGCAGCCAGCCACCATCGCGAGCGTGATGCCTTCGCCGAGGAACATCCAGCCCCACAGCACCGCGAACACCGGGATGAGGAAGGTGACCGAGATCGCGTTGGCCGGCCCGACGTGCGCGATGAGCCGGAAGAAGATGACGTAGGCGACGCCGGTGCAGGCCAGCGCAAGCATCGCGGCCGCCATCCACGCGTGGGCCGAAGGCATGGCGGCCGGCCAGAACAGGATGGCCAGCGGCGCGAGCACGATGGCCGCCGACAACTGGCTGCCGGCCGCGACAGCAAGCGGCGGCACGCCCGTGAGCTTCTTCTTCGTGAAGCTGGCCGACAGGCCATAGCACAGCGTCGCCGCGAGGCAGGCCACGACGGCCCAACCCGAGCCGCCCGGCTTGAAGCTTGCCTTGTCCCAGGCCAGCCACAGCACGCCCGCGAATCCGATGGCGAGGCCGAGGATGCGCGATGCGTTGAGCTTGTCCTTCAGCCACAGCCAGGCGATGAGTGCGCCCATCAGCGGCGTGGCCGCATTGAAGATCGACGACAGCCCGGCGGTGATGGACAGCGCCGCGTAGCTGAAGCACAGGAAAGGCAGGGCCGAGTTGGTGATGCCGACGACGAAGATCGGCAGCGCATGATCCTTGAGCGCGCGCACCTGGCCGCGCAGCGCGACCAGGGGCAGCAGGAAGGCGATGGCGCCCGTGACACGCACGGCGGCCAGCGCCACGGGGCCGAACTCGGCCGCGCCCATGCGCATGAACAGGAATGACGCGCCCCAAAGCGCTGCCAGGCCGATCAACTCGGCCAGATCGGAAGACTTCACGGAAACTCCTTGGTGGAGCGACTTCGGAAGCTGTTGCTTCCCCCTCTTCCACTCTCTCAGATGGGATAGAAGTCGCTGTCTGACATGACCTCGATCTTCCGCCGGCCGCGACCGGCCTGCTTGGAAGAGGTCTTCAGCTTCATGCCGCCCCGGCGCAGGCGGAAGATCAGTGCGCCGATGGCGAAGAGGCCGCCGAGCACCATCACGACGTCGCCCGGGCCGATGTCGTCCTCGTCGAGGCCGATCTCGGGCAGGCCTTCGGCGCCGGCCAGCGAGAAGCGGTCGAGCACCTCGCCGTCGGTCACGCCCAAGGGCAGTTCCATCAAGGGCTCATCCTCGATGCCCTCGTCCAGGGCCGGCAGCTTGCTCAGGAAACCGCCGACGACGATGTCATCGAGGTTGATGTCGTCAGCGTCGAGGAAGCGCGGCGGATCGTCTTCTTCCAGCGGCAACCGCCGTCGGTTGGAATCGATCAGCGAATGCGCCAGGCGCACCTCGCCGTCGGCCCGCTCAAGCTGCGTGATGAACGCACGCATGGGTCGCATGGGACGGGTGCTCGATGCAACGACGGTGGCCGCCTGCGGCGCGGCGATGGATGCCGCAGGCACGGCCAGTTGGATGGCCAGCGCTGCGAGGGCTGCCTTGAAAACCTGCAAGAAGAACTCCCGACCACGTCATGCCCCGCCTTGCTGGCGGGTGTGAGGGCGACAGGTTCGCACATCCGCGCCGGGCGTCAACCCCGCGAGCGAAGGCTTTCACAGCGCCACGCCTTCCAGCGCCAACAATGCACGCTTGCGATCCACGCCGCCTGCGTAGCCGGTCAGGCTGCCGCCAGTTCCGAGCACGCGGTGGCAGGGCACGATGACCGACAGCGGGTTCTTGCCCACCGCCGCGCCCACGGCCCGCATGGCACGCGGTGCGCCGAGCTCGCGGGCGATGTCGCCATAGCTGCGCGTCTGGCCGAGGCCGATGGCCAGCAGCGCCTGCCACACACCTCGCTGGAAGTCGGTGCCGCGCAAGTCCAGCGGCACATCGAAACGCGTGCTGCGGCCGGCGAAGTAGTCGGTGAGCTGTGCGGCTGCCGCACGCAGGAGAGGGTCGTCGTCCTTGACGGGCGCAGCCAAGACCCCGGGATGGTCCTTCTGTCCTTCGAACCACACGCCGGCCAGGCCGCGTTCGGTGCGGGCCAGCAGCATGGGGCCGAGCGGCGTCTGCACGGTGGCTTGCGCGGTGCAGGCCGCGTGGATGGCATTGGTGGCAAAACTCATGGGGTGGTCTCCAGGCTGTTCCACAAGCGCAGCACGGCATAGGCACGCCATGGCCGCCAGGCGGCAGCCACGGCATCGGCCTCGCGCTGCGAGGTGGTGTCGAACAATTGCTTCATCGCCTTGAGCACGGCGACGTCGTTGGGCGGAAAGGCATCGGGCCAGCTCATGGCACGCATCGCGATGTAGTGAGCCGTCCATGGGCCGATGCCGGGTAGCTCGCACAGGGCTTCGATCAGTGGCTCGGGCGATGAGCTGCCAGTGAGGCGTTGCGAGAGCTCAGGCCAGGCTTTGGCGATCTCGATGATCGCGTTGGCGCGGGTGCGGATGATGCCGAGCTCGGCGATGCGTTCGACCGGTGTGATGGCGATCAATTGCGGATCGGGGAAGGCGATGTTCACGTCGGTCCACGGCGTGGCCAGCGGCGTGCCGAAGCGCTCGACCACGCGGCGGGCGAGCGTGCGCGCCGCGGCCACGGTGACCTGCTGGCCCAGCACGGCACGCACCGCAAGCTCGAAGGCATCGAGGCTGCCGGGCAGGCGCAGGCCTTCGTCGCCGGGCAAGGCGCTGAGCGCGTCGCCGATGGTCTGCGGTGTTGCATCAAGATCGAGCCAGCGGCGCACGGCGCTCGCCACACGTGCGCTCGCGCCGACCCAGTTGGGTGAGAAGGCCATGCGCACGCGTGAGGTCGCAGGCTGGAATTCGGCGTCGATCCACCCGGGTGTGTCGGCGATGACGCCGGCGCGCACCGTGCGGCGGATGCGCATTCCCTCGACCGCTTCGACGCATGGGATGGCCCGTTGCGCGAGAAAGCGCGTGAGCCGCGTCACGTCGTACGGCGCACGAAAACCGAGGGACATCGTGACAGCGTCCAGCGGCATCTCGATGGCATCGTCGGCCGCATCGCCGCGCAGCCGCGTCGGGCTCATGCGGTAGCTTTCCGAGAAGGCGGCGTTGAAGCGGCGCAAGCTCGCGAAGCCGCTGGCCAGCGCCACCTGCGACACAGGCATGCGCGTGTCGGTGAGGAGTTGCTTGGCCAGGAGCAAGCGGCGCGTCTGCAGGTACTGCACCGGTGTGACGCCATGCTCGGCCTGGAAGATGCGCCGCAGGTGCCGGTCGCTCACGCCCAGCCGCTCGGCCAGTTGAGCGAGCGACGGCGACTCACCGCTGGCCGATTGCGCATCGAGCCAGTCCGCAGCTTGCCGGGCCAGCGTCCGCGACGCATCCATCACGGTCCACGCGAGACCCGGACCCGGCGCGATCTCTGGCCGGCACTTCAGGCAAGGCCGGAACGATTGCGCCTCGGCCTGTGCCGGGGTGTCGAAGAAGCGGCAGTTCTCGCGCTTGGGCGTGCGCACACGGCAGATCGGGCGGCAGTAGATGCCGGTCGACGTCACGCCGACGAAGAGGCGTCCGTCGAAGCGCGCATCGCGGGCTTTCACGACGAGGTAGGCGGCATCGGCATCGAGGTTCATGGCCTGATTATGGTGAGCGGTGCGCGCTTCACTCGCCGTTTTCGGACATGTGGATGAATGCGATGTTGGATGTGCGCAAGGTCGACCCCGCGATTCGAGAACAATGCCTCGCCAACCTTGTTTCACGCAGATACAACTGACTGAGATTCGAAGGAGCTGCGTTAGCCTCGGCGCAGAAGTTCAAGAAGTTCAAGCCTCCAAGCAACCTTTCGTCGGGAGACCTCCATGTCCATTGCACGCATCCCTCTTTGCCTTCTCGCTTTCGGTGCTCTAGCCGGTGGCGCGGCCCATGCGCAGTCTTCGTCCGCGACGCACGGCGCCGTGCTCAGCGAGCTGCGCAGCGGCTTCGCAAGCGGTGAACGCGTGGGGGTGCTGCAAAGCGGCCCGAACTGCCAGGAGCAGACGGACCGAGGCTGGAGCGAGCTGCTCGCCAAGCGGGTGGATGTTGAGCTGCCGCGCGCCTTCGACGAAGAGATGAGCCGGGCCGGCGGACTTGCCGCCACGGGCTCGGCCAGCGCTCAGCCGCTGCGTGTGCAGGCCTTCGTCAACAAGCTCGACATCCGCGTGTGCCAGGCCGCATCGGCGATGTGGAAGGGTGGCTTCCAGGTGCAGATCGGCTGGCAGGTCATGTCAGCCGATGGGACGCAGGTGCTGTACCGCGCGTCCACCGAAGGCTCGTACACGCTTGACCAGCCGCAGCAGATGGCCACGGCTGATGCGCTTCGTGAAGCCATGGCGATGGCTGTGCGCCGGCTCGTTGCCGAACCGCGCTTCGCGTCGCTGCTGAAGTCGCAGGATGCGCCGCTGACTGTCGCGTATCAGGGCGTCGAGATGCGCTGACCGCTGGGCGTCACTGCGGCGTTCGTTGAAGCGTTGGCCGTGGTGGTGCCTGCCGCCTCCTGCATCTTGGCCATGGCGCCTGCTTCCCAGGCTTTCGCCAGGTCCAGCACGCGCTCGAAGGCAGCGCCTTCGTTGAGCAGCGCATCCTTGGTCTTTGCGTCCAGCGGCGATTCGACACCGAACTCATCGCGCGGCATGCGGTCTTCGCGCACCGACTTCAGCACGCGCTTGATCTCTGCCGCCGCGTGCATGGGCGTCTGCAGCAGCACGAGCTTCTTCATGCCGTCCGGGTTGTTGGGCACATGGCACTGGAAGCACTGGCCTTCGCGCAGCTTCAACGCGAAAGCCTTGTAGCTCGTGTCCAGCTGCGGCTTGTAGGGGTTGTCGTTGCTCAGGAGCCCATCGAACACCGTCACTGCCGGCTGGCTCCTGCCCTGCGCATCGGTCCAACGCCACTTGCCATCGAACGCGGGCGGCGTGACATGCGCACTCAGCTGAAGCGGCGGGTTCACACCGTGGACGGTGAACTGGGCCACCTTCACACGTGAGGCCTTTGCATCCCACCAGAGGATGACTTCGTTGGCGCGCTCATACATCGTCCACTTCTCGGCATCGTGCCAGAAGGGGTAGGGGAATTGCCCTGGCGTGAGCCGGTTGCGGAAGGCCGTCTGCAGGCGGATCAGGTACAGCCCCTCGCGCTCCACGTATTCCACCGTGTGCCGACCGTTGAACATGAACAGCGGCACATACATGCCCGCGAGCACGTCGGGCCCGAACTGCGTGAGCTTGGACTCCTTCAGCGTGAGCTTGGGATCGCGCTGGCGACCCCACAGCACGAAGTCCTGCAGGCTGCGCTTGAACTGCGAATCGCGGAAGAGGCCCTGGCGGCAGGCGTCGAAAGCGGCCTGGTCGCCTGCGTCAGCGACAGGGCACACGCGGGCCATGTCGGTGGCGATGCGCGACGCCGCGGCTTGCACCGCGGCGAGTGCCTCGTCGGGTGGCGCGGTCGCCGCGGGTGCATGGACGCAAGACAAACCGAGCAATGCGGCCGCGACAGTGGCCTTGAACAGTTCCGAACGTTTCATGAATCCTCTTGGGGTTTGGGGATACAGCCACGCGAACAACCAATCGCTCATGCAGCGGCGACGCCCACACGGCGAATGGACAGAAAAAGAGGGGTCAGCCGATGATTCGGCCGGTGCGGTCGATGGCGACCACGTCCACGAAGCGCGAGCCGCTCGGGCTGTGCGGCGTGAAGTGCGTCTTGTAGCCGTTGAGGTCGAGGCTCAGTTCGGCCAGCGACTGCCGAAATTTTTGCCGCGTGATCTCGCCGCCCTTCGCGGCCGAGCGGGCTGCTTCCACCGCCACGCGGCCGGCGATGTAGCCCTCGAGCGAGGTGAAGCCCATGCGGGCGTCCGTGCCGAGTGCGGCCAGGTCTTCCATGCAGCGCTTGACGACACCGTTGGCGACTGCGTTCGGCCGGGGCACCACCTGGCTCATGATGATGCTCTGGCCCTTGCCCGTCATGTCGTCGATGAGCGCCTGGCCGGCGAACGAGGACGAGAAGTAGAAGCCCGAGTACTTTGCCGCGGACATGCGCGTGATGATGGCGGAGATGGGGTGCGAGTTGGTCGTGAAGAGCACGCAGTCGAGCTTGGCATCGAGCAGCGCCTGCGCCTCGGCGTCGAAGGACTTGGCGTTGCGGTCCAGCGGTACCGACAGGGCGACCTTCATGCCCACCGCATCGAGTGCGGCCGTCATGGCGGCCTGGTTGGCGGGCGAGGTGTCCTTGAGGTACACATAGCCCACGCGGGTCATGTTGAACTCTTTCACGTAGGTCAACATGCGCTTGTACTCGTCGTCATAGCCCGAGCGCACGTGGTAGGCCATGGTGAGCTTGTCGCTGCGGATGCCCATGTTGCCGCTCGCGGTGCCCAGCAGCACGATCTTGTTTTCCTCGACGATGGGCAGGCAGGCTTCGGCAGCCGCGCCGCTCGTCAGTCCCACGAGCGCTGACACGTTCGTGCCGATCAGCTTCTTGACGTTGGCCTTGCAGCGTTCCTTGTCGCCGCCGTCGTCAAGGGAGATGAGGTCGAAGCGCAGCTTGGCGTCGCTCTTGTTGGCCGCGTTGAAGGCCGCAAGGATGCCGTCGCGCACGTCCTTGCCGTAGCTCGCCTGTCCCCCGGTGAGGGACGCCGATTGGCCGAAGGTGATGACGGCGCTGTCCGCCTTGGCAGCGCGGCCGAGGCCGGCCACAAACATGGCTGAGCCGCCGACGAGCAGATCTCTTCGTTTCACGATGTACCCCCAGGGCAGTGCCGTCGGCCTGCCGATGTTTGAATCCGGCCCTCCGGCTTCGAGTCCGAACGGGCCGCCCAACTGCGCGTCGCACCGCCAAAACCCGGTGCGACGCGCGCGAGGTTACATAGCTCTACCGTATCGCGAACGGTCCACTTACAAATGGTTTCAAGTACGTGCGTTCGAAAACAACCGCCGCTTGTCAAGGCGGCGAATACGGACATTTCTTGTCGGCACTGTGAACTTTTTACCGGCCGGCGCGAGGGCAAACACAGGGTTGTCACGGGGTCGTCGATAGAATCCGCGCGCCGTGCAGCGATGGGCGTTCGCGGCACAGGAGCCGCCAGAGAGCTCCGACAAGACCCACATCCCGATGAAGATCCTGACCTTGCTCGGCCTCGCGCTGGGCCTGCATGCTGCCGTCCACGCCACGGAGATCAATGGCGCGGGCGCGACCTTCCCATCCGTCGTCTACAAGAGCTGGGCCGCTGGTTTCGAGAAGGAGCGCGGGGCGCATGTGAGCTATTCGCCGACGGGCTCGGGCGATGGCGTCAAGCGCATCGTGGCCCGTGAAGTCGATTTCGGCGCCTCGGACTCGCCCCTCAACCAGGCCGAGCTCGACAAGAACAAGCTGGTGCAGTTCCCGACCGCCGTCGGCGGCATCGTCCCGGTGGTCAACCTGCGTGGCATCGGCGCCAATCAACTCAAGCTCGACGGCGAACTGCTGGCCGACATCATGCGCGGCGCGGTCACCCACTGGAACGACAAGCGCATCGCGGCGATGAACCCTGAACTCACGCTGCCGTCGCTGCCCATCGCGCGCGTCGTGCGCGCCGAGAAGTCGGGCACGACCGAGGCCTTCACCCGCTACCTGTCGGCGATGTCGACCGACTGGAAAACGAGCGTGGGCCACGGCCAGCTTGTCAAATGGCCGGGCTCCGTGCAGGCGATGGAAGGCAACGACGGCGTCGTCCGTGCGCTGAAGGAAACGCAAGGCGCCATCGGCTATGCATCGTATGACCGTGTCATCAGCGCCAAGCTCTCGGGCGTGCGCATGCGCAACCGTGCCGGCCAGTTCGTCATCGCATCGGAAGAGGGCTTCAAATCAGCGGTGCAGGAGTCTGACCTGAGCAAGAAGGGCGACGAGACCGCCACGCTGCTCGACCAGGCCGGCCCGCTCAGCTGGCCGATCACCATCACGACCTATGTGCTGATCGATGCGCAGCCCAAGACGGCGGCCGGTGCTCGCGATGCCCTGCAGTTTCTCTACTGGACTTTCCTGCGCGGCGATTCGCTGATCAAGAACAGTGGCCTCACGCCCTTGCCCACGTCCATCCAGGCCCGACTCGTGCCGCGCTTCCAGAAGGTGCGCCCGCAGGATGGGCAGCCGCTGAATTTCTACGCCTTCTGACATTGTTTCTCGACGTGGTGCGGCCCGTGCCTTGCAAGCGCTTGACGCAAGGCAAGGGGATGGGCGGCATGCGGTCGGCGCGGGCTGTCGCGCTGAATGATCTCCCTACAATGCCGCGCCAAGGAGAGATCAATCAATGAAAGTTGCAGCATCGGTTTTCAAGGCCTACGACATCCGTGGAATCGTCGGTGACACCATCGACGAAACCTTCGCGGAACACCTCGGCCGCGCCTTCGGTTCCGAGGCCGTGGCCGCGGGCGAGAAGGCCGTGGCGGTGGGCCGCGACGGCCGCCTGTCCGGCCCGGGCCTTGCGGCCGCGCTCGTGCGGGGCCTCGCCTCCACGGGCCTCGACGTGGTGGACATCGGCGCCGTCACGACGCCCATGCTCTATTACGTGGCTGCCACGCGCGGCAAGCACGGCTGCAACAGCGGCATCCAGGTGACGGGCAGCCACAACCCCAAGGACTACAACGGCTTCAAGATGGTGCTCGCCGGCCGCGCCATCTACGGCGACGACATCCAGAAGCTGCGCGAGCGCATCGAGGCCGAGGACTACGTGAAGGGGAAGGGCCGCGACGCGGCGATGGACATCTTCGCGGAGTACAAGGCGCGCATCACCGGCGATTGCAAGCTCAAGCGCCGCATGAAGATCGTGGTCGACTCGGGCAACGGCATTCCTGGTGCGTCGGCTCCGGCGATTCTTCGTGCGCTGGGCTGCGACGTGCAGGAGCTGTATTCGGAGGTGGACGGCGACTTCCCCAACCACCACCCGGACCCGAGCAAGCCCGAGAACCTCGCCGACCTGATCCGCACCGTGCAGACGACGGACGCCGAGATCGGCCTCGCCTTCGACGGCGACGGCGACCGATTGGGCGTGGTCACCAAGGACGGGAACATCATCTACCCGGATCGCCAGTTGATGCTCTTTGCGCAAGACATCCTCAAGCGCGTGAAGGGCGGCACCATCATCTACGACGTGAAGTGCACGCAGCGCCTCGCGCCGCTCATCAAGGCCGCGGGCGGCAAGCCGCTGATGTGGAAGACCGGCCACTCGCTGGTCAAGGCCAAGCTGAAGGAAACCGGCGCGCCGATCGCCGGCGAGATGAGCGGGCACATCTTCTTCGCGGAGCGTTGGTACGGCTTCGACGACGCGACGTACACGGCGGCGCGCCTGCTCGAGATCCTGTCGCGCAGCAAGGACCCGAGCGCCGTGCTCAACGCGCTGCCCACGAGCTTCAACACGCCGGAGCTGAACGTGCCGTGCAAGGAAGGCGAGCCGCGTGAAGTGGTGCAAAAGCTGCTGGATACGGCGAAGTTCCCGGGCGCCAAGGAGATCATCACCATCGACGGCCTGCGTGCGGAGTACTCGGACGGCTTCGGCCTGATCCGCTCGTCCAACACCACGCCGGTGCTGGTGATGCGCTTCGAGGGCCACACGCAGGAGGCGCTGCACCGCATCGAGGCGGACTTCATGGAAGCGCTGCGCAAGGTCAAGCCCGACGCAAAGATCGCCGCGGCGGCGCATTGATGGCACTCGCGCCCCCACGCTCCGAGTGCTCCCTTCCCCGCTGGGGGAGGGCCTGGGTGGGGGCGACAGCGGTCGAAGGCTGCGGGCCCGAGCCAGAGCCTGTGCCCGCCATCGCCCACGCCCCCCCCCCGACCCTCCCCCAGCGGGGGAGGGAGCAAGGGCTGGCATGCGCGTCCTGATCGTCAAGCTGTCCTCGCTCGGCGATGTCGTGCACACCATGCCGGTGGTGCACGACATCCACCGGGCCTACCCTGACGCACTGATCGACTGGGTGGTCGAACCCGGCTTCGCGCCGCTGGTGAGGCGGGTCAAGGGCATCCACAGCAGCATCGAGTGCGCGCTGCGCCGCTGGCGCAAAGGCTGGTGGACAAGCCAGGTGCGCAACGAGTGGGCGGAGTTTCGCGATGCGCTGCGTGGCGAGCGCTACGACGCCATCATCGATTTCCAGGGGCTGACGAAGTCGGCGCTCGTGGCGCGGCTTGCGAACGGCCGGCGCTTCGGTCTTGCCAACCAGACCGAAGGCGCGAGCCATGAATGGCCGGCACGATGGTTGGTACACCATCCGATCTTCATCGAGCCGCGCATCCACGCGCTTGATCGGGCGCGGGTGCTGGCGTCGAAGGCGCTCAGTTATGAATTGCAGGGGCCGCCTGAATTCGGCTTGCGCTCTCACCAGCTCGAAGCCACCGAGCGCACGCTGGTGCTGGTGCACGGCACCTCGCGCGACGACAAGCTGTGGCCCGAGTCGCACTGGGTCGAGATCGGCCGGCGCGCGCAAGCCATGGGCTGGCGCATCGCCTTGCCGCATGCGGGGCCGATCGAGCGCGCACGCGCCGAGGCCATCTGCGGCGCCATCGGCCCGGCCTGCGAAGTGTGGCCGCAGATGGATCTCGATTCGGTGACCGACCGCATGGGCGCGGCGCACGGCGTGATCGGCGTGGACAGCGGGCTGAGCCACATCGCCGTGGCACTCGACTTGCCGCACGTGCAGATCTACAACCACCCCACCTCATGGCGCACCGGGCCGCAGGCCGCGCATGGACATGCCTACCAGGTGTCGGTGGAAGGGCAGCCCACGCCGGCGATGCAGACCGTGTGGGATGCCTGGCAGCAGGTGTGGGCGCAGTTCCAGCAGGCCGGCCAGAGATGACACGCGCCTGGCGGGAGCAGCTGGCACGCGGCGGCTATTCGACGCTGCTGCGGCTGTTGAAGCCCGCCTACGTGATGCGCCTGTGGTGGCGCGGCCGGGCCGAGCCGTTGTACCGCCATGCGATCGGCGAGAGGCTTGGAAGCTACCGCGGCGACCGCTCGGAAGGCTGGGTGTGGGTGCATGCGGTGTCGCTTGGCGAAACCCGCGCGGCCGGTGCCTTGGTCGATGCGCTGCGAGAGCGCATCCCCGGCATGCGCTTGCTGCTCACGCACAGCACGGCCACGGGCCGCGAGGCCGGCGAGGCGCTGCTGCGCGAAGGCGACCGCCAAGCCTGGCTGCCCTATGACACACCGGGTGTGGTTCAGCGCTTCTTCGATCAGTTCGCGCCGACGGTGGGTGTGCTGATGGAAACCGAGATCTGGCCCAACCTGTTGCATGGTGCGCAGCGGCATGGCGTGCGCATGGTGCTCGCCAATGCGCGATTGAGCGAGAAGAGCCAGCGCCAGGGCCAGCGGCTCGCGGCCGTGCTGCACCCTGCCGTCGAGAGCCTGTCGCTGGTGCTCGCGCAGACGGCGGCCGACGCGCAGCGCCTGCGAGAGGCGGGCGCCGGCGCGGTGGGCGTGAGCGGCAACCTGAAATTCGACATGGCACCCGATGAAGCGCTGGTGGCGCGTGGGCGCTCTTGGCAACGGATGCTCGCGCGGCCGGTGCTGCTGGCCGCCGTGTCGCGCGAAGGCGAAGAGGCGATGCTGCTGGCGGCGTGGGCGCTGCAGGTGTCGTCGATGCCCGCGAAGCCGCTGCTCGTCATCGTCCCGCGACATCCACAGCGCTTCGATGAAGTGGCGGCGCTGGTGCGCTCGGCCGGCCTCACGCTGGCGCGCCGAAGCGAATGGACGGAGTCACCGCCGCAAGATGCGCTCATGGCCGACGCGTGGCTCGGCGATTCGATGCGCGAGATGCCGCTGTACTACGGCTTGGCCGGTGTGGCCTTGCTCGGCGGCAGCTTCGCGCCGCTGGGGGGGCAGAACCTCATCGAGGCCGCGGCCTGCGGCTGCCCGGTGGTGATGGGCCCGCATACCTTCAACTTCGCCGAAGCGGCGGAGCTGGCCGAGGCGGCCGGCGCGGCGGTGCGGGTGAAGGACATCGACGAAGGCTTGTCGCGAGCGTTGGCGATGCTCTTGGACAGCGAAGGGCTGAAGGTGGTGTCTGCGAAAGCCATCGCATTCGCCACCGAACACCGCGGCGCGGCGGCGCGCATGGCCGACGCGATCGCGGCGCTGGTCAAGCACCCGGCTTTGTCCCCTCTGGGAGAGGGCTAAGGCGAGGGCGTGGGCCTCGCCAGGCTGAAGGCGTCGGTGACGCCACCGCCGTCGCCCTCACCCCAGCCCTCTTCCAGGGGGAGAGGAGCAATTCGGTCGTCCTCTGCGAGTGTGCCGTCAGGCGATGACGCTGAGACCGCGCAACCCTTGGCTGCCGGGGAACACGTCCGCATCGAGCCGCTGCTTCGGCACTTGCAAATGATCAGCCAGCACGCTCTTCAGCACCGCACGTGTGTCGGTCGTGGTGCGTAGATCACGCCCCTCGAAACGATCCTTCTTCGCGAGCCCCGGCCAGTCGGCCAGCACCCGCCCGCCCTTGACCGCGCCACCCAGCACGAAGGCCGCGCCGCCGGTGCCGTGGTCGGTGCCTTGCGTGCCGTTCATCGCGACCTCGCGGCCGAACTCGGTCATCACGATGACGACGGTGCGCTTCCACACGTTGCCAGCCGTGAGGCCATCCCGCAGCGTGCCCAGGCCTTCGTCGAGCAGGCGCAGGTTGTTGGTGAGCGCACCGTTCGCCGCTGCCTGATTGGCATGTGTGTCCCAGCCGCCCATCTCCAGCACAACGGCGCGCGGGCCCGTCGGCTGCGCGAGAAACTCGGCGGCACGTGCAGCGAGCAGTCCCGTGGCCCGGCCCTTGGCGGACGCATCGTCCATGGCGGAGGCCATCGTGCTGTCGAAGCGCAAGGCCTTCGCGCGAGCGAGTGCCGTGGACAAGGCTGCGTCGCCGCCATACATGCGCTCCAGCCGCGCCACCAAGTCGACGGACGGATCGGGCAGCACCGACGGCGCCCAGGTGTCCACGGTCGCATCGCCACGCAGCACCAGAGGGACAGCGGTATTGAGTGCCATGCCCCTCGCGCCGGTGGCGGCGAGCGCGCGGCCCAGCCAGCCGGTGGTCAGTTCGTAGGGCTTTGCGCCGCCGCTTTCCAGCACCTGCTGCGCATCGAAGTGCGAACGTTCGCGGTAGGGCAGGCCGACGGCATGCACCACCACCGCCTCACCGCCCTTGAACATGCCGTGCACGCGAGTGAGTTGCGGATGCAGCGCGAAGGTGTTGTCCAGCGCGAGCGGCGCGGACGCGAACTGCGACAACGCGCCACGCGCCGAGGCGAAGGAAGGGTCACCAACCGCCGGCACCGCCGACAGTCCGTCCATGCCGCCACGCAAGATCACGACGGCAAGCCGCGTTGCATCCGGCGTCGCCGTGCCCGCGATGCTCAGCGTGGACCAGCTGCTGGCCGCGCCGGCGCACAGCGTGGCGCCGAGCAGCCGGCGGCGCTGAAGATCGATCGATCGTGTGCTCATCGCCATCTCCTCAACGACGCTGGAATTCGGGGGACATGAGCAGCAGCGCGACCGCCTGCGAGCCATCGGCCGCGCGCTCGATCTGCCGCTGCGAGCCCTCGCTGAGCAAGGGCCCGAGGCTCGCGGCAGCGACGGCGCGGGCATCGATGAAGCCACCCGAACGCTCGCCGGCGCGCGTCGCCCATTCGACGCGCTTCCACACCGCGTCGGGGCCCAGCCAGTCGGCCGCACGGTCGGGCCAGCCGGCGGGCGACGGCGCCACGTGCACGCGCTGGCCGAGCGCGTAGATGCCGCCCGCATCGTGGCGCTCGAGCAGCCGCGGCGGTGCGCCGAGCATGCGCATGCCGGAGATCACGAACTCTTCCGGCGTCTTGAGCTTGGCCAGGCGCGTGTCCCAGGCCTGCGGCGATTGCACGAGCGCCTTGTAGACCTCGGCGAGCTGGCCATCGCTTTGCAGGTACACCGTGGAGAGTCGGTCGACGAGCGCCATCGGCGGGTCATCGGCGACGAAGTGGCGCGCGAGCTTGGTCGAGATGAAGCGGGCGGTCGACGGATGTCGCGCGAGATCGCGCAGCACCATGCGAAGTGCATCCGGGCCTTCGGGGTAAGACTTGCCCAGAACCGTCTTGCGGCCGGGCTCATGCCAGGCGGCGTCGAAGGGCAGGGCGGTGCCGTCGTCGGCTTGCCCGATGCGCCAGCCGGTCAGCACGGCCGCGAAGGCCGTCACGTCGGCCTGCGTGTAGCCGCCATGGGACACGTCCACGCCGCGGCTGCTCTCGGCGCCCATCGTGTGCAGCTCGAGGATTTCGCGCGCGAGGTTCTCGTTCAGCCCGGTGAGCTTGGGTGCTTCGTCCATCGCACGCGAGCGGCGCGCGACCCGCGTGACCACGCGCGAATGCGGCCCGGCCGATTGCACGTTGTCGAGGTAGCGCAGCATCGCCGGGTGCGTGGTGGAGGCGACCAGCATGTCCTCGAAGCGCCCCGCGATGTGCGGCCGGATGGCATCGCGCTCGAAGGCGCCGACCAGGCCGCGAACCGAGCCTTTGGCGAGCGACACGGTGAAGTGGTTGGACCAGAACCACTGCAGCCGTTCGGCGAAAGGGCGGCGAGTGGTGGCGGCGGTGAGCAGGCGTGATCGCACATCGGCGACGATCACTTCGCGGTAGTGGCCGGTGGCAAGCGGCTCGGAGGCGGCACGGTCGGGCGCGGCTGCGCGCTCGGCCAACTTGCCCTTGCGCTCGCGCCGTTCGCGCTGCTCCTCGCGCACGTGCGCCCAGGCCTGCACGGTCGTGAGCAGCCCCTCGCCGCGGGCCGCATCGGCCGGGCCGATCTGCGAGATCAGCCATGCCTGCGGGTCGTTGCCGACCACCTGCAGCGAGGGTTCGGACAAGCCGAACCGGTGCGCTGCGATCGCCGCCTGGGTGCTGGGTGTGATGGCCATGCCGGTCCTCGTGTCCTTGCCTGCAGCATCGCACCCGGGCGTGAACCGCGGGTGTTGCGTTCGTCAAGAAACGTTGCGCACGAGGCGCCGTGGACGGGAGAAACGCGAAGGCGAGGGGCCCGGCAAGGCCGGCTTACTTCACCAGCAGCTGGTTCACCTTCAGCACGTCATCCGCACTCAGCGTGCCCGCCGCCTGGCGCAGCTTGAGGCTGTTGACCAGCGTGTCGTAGCGGGCCTTGGCGAGGTCGCGGCGCGTCTGGTAGAGCTGCGTCTGGGCATTGAGCACGTCCAGGTTCACGCGCACGCCGACCTTGTAGCCGAGCTGCGTCGCCTCGAGCGCGAGCTGGCTCGACGACTCCGCCGCTTCGAAGGCCTTGACCTGCGACTGCAGCGATTCGAGCCCGAAGTAGGCCTGGCGCGTGGTCTGTGCGACGGTGCGACGCGCGAATTCCAGCGTGTTGCGCGACTGGTCTTCGAGCAGCACGGTTTCCTTCATCCGGTTCTGGACGGCGCCGCCGGTGAACAGCGGCAGCTTCAGCGTGATGCCGATGTTGGACGTGGTGCTCGGGCCTGATGCATTGATGGGCAGGGCGCCGGCCGACGTGAACTGCGTGCCGTCGACGTTGCTGTGGCCCTTGCCGTAGCTGCCGCTCACGTCCACCGTGGGCAGCCGGCCAGCGCGTGCCTTCTCGGTCTCGAGCTTGGCGATCTCGAGCGCCAGGCGCGAACGGCGCACATTGGGCGCCTGGTCGGTTGGGCCGACCCAGTCATCCACCGCGCCGGAGAGCAGCGGCTTCAAATCCGCACCGGGCGCGAGAGGCTTGGGCGCGACGCTCGGGCGGCCGACCAGCGTGTCCAGCGCGATTCGCTTGGTGAGCAGGTCGTTCTGCGCGGCAAGCTCGGTCGCGGTGGCGAGGTCGTAGCGGGCCTGTGCTTCGCGCGTGTCGGTGATGGTGGCAGTGCCGACCTCGAAGTTGCGCTTGGCCGACGCGAGCTGTTCGGCGATGGCGGTGCGGCCGGCCTTCGCGGCCTCGAGCGCTTCCTGCGAAGCCAGCACGTCGAAGTAGGCCTGCGCCACGCGCACGATCAGGTCCTGCTCGGCCACCTGCACGTCGGCCTTGGCCACTTCCACGCCGAGGTCGGCCTGGGAGATGGTGGCGTCGTTGGCGCGGTTGAAGAGCGTCTGCGTGGCCTGCAGCTGCGCGCCGGTGGTCTTGGTGGTGGTGTCGCTGCCGGGGATGTCGCTGCCGGCGCGCGTGGCCGACACGCCCACGCTCAGGCCGGGCCGGCGCAGCGCATGCGCTTGCTCGGCCTTGTAGACGGCGGAGTCGGCGAGTGCGCGTGCGGCGAGGTAGCTGGCGTCGAAGGCGCGTGCCGCCTCATACACCTCGAACAGGCTTTGCGCCTGCGCGACGGATGCGGCACCGAAGGCCATCACCACGCCCAGCGCCAGCGGCGCCAGTCGGTTCATGCGGAGGCCCAGGCGGGCAAGTCGGCTCGAGGCAGGGCGGGTGCGCAAAGCGGGCATGGTGAGGGCTTCCTTGGGTGTTTCTTGCTTGTGGCGTGAACGAGCGGGGCCAGCTAGTACCGCGGCACCGACGGATCGACCTCGACCGACCAGGCGTCGATGCCGCCGGCGAGGTTATAGACCGACTCGAAGCCCTGTCGCTCCAGAAATGCGACGACTTGCAGACTTCGAACCCCGTGATGACAAATACAGACGATGGACTGCGAGGGGTCCAGTTCTTCGAGCCGCTCGGGGATGCGGCTCATCGGAATGTGTTTTGCCGGCACGCCTTGCAGCCGGATGGCCGCCGTCTCGACTTCCCAAGGCTCGCGGACGTCCAGCAGCAGCGCTTGCGACGAAGTGCAATGTGCGTTGAGGTGCTGGACGGCGAGTTGTTTCATCAGAACTTGAAGCGTGTGGGTTCGGCAAAGCCCGACAGGCGCGGCGCGACGGTGTCGAAGAGCTCGACGCTCGAGAAGTCGTGTTCGCTCGTGCGGGTGAAGAGGGTGGCGCGCATCACCGGCTGCTGGCCGACGATGGCGGCGAGCCGGCCGCCCACCTTGAGCTGGGCGAGCAGGCTGGGCGGCACTTCGGGCACCGAGCCCGAGAGCAGGATGACGTCGAAGGGCGCTTCTTCCGGCAGGCCGCGCGAGCCGTCGGCGCGGCGCACGGTCACGTTCATCACCCCCGCTCGGCGCAGGTTGGCCTGGGCGGCTTCAGCAAGCTGCGGGTCTTCTTCGAGCGTCGTGACTTGCTGTGCCTTGTGCCCCAGCAGCGCGGCCATGTAGCCGGTGCCGGTGCCGATCTCGAGTGCGCGTTCGTGCTTGTGCACGTTCAGCTCCTGCAGCAGGCGGGCTTCGACCTTGGGCGCGAGCATGCAGCGGCCGGTGGCGACATCTCCGAGCGGCACCTCGGTGTCCACGAAGGCCAGCGCCTTGTACGCAGGCGGCACGAAATCCTCGCGCTTGACCACGCCCAGCAGCGACAGCACGCCTTGATCCAGCACGTCCCACGGGCGGATCTGCTGCTCGATCATGTTGAAGCGGGCTTGTTCGGTGTTCATGGCGGGCGTCCTCAGGGGGTGGTGTGCAAAGCCGGGCATTTTATTTCGCCACGGCGGCGGAGGCGGATTGCCCTGCTTGCCCCGAGACTGCACGCTTGCCACGCCACCGGCGCTTGGCCCATTCACCCAGGTCGTCGAGGTAGCAATACACCACCGGCACCACCACGAGCGTGAGCAGCGACGACGTGATGACCCCGCCGATCACCGCCTGCCCCATGGGCGCGCGCTGCTCCGACCCTTCGGACAGCGCGAAGGCCAGCGGCACCATGCCGAACACCATCGCAAGCGTCGTCATGAGGATAGGGCGCAGCCGCACGCGCGCCGCATGCAGCAGGGCCGCCTCGCGCGCCATCGGCGGCTCGCCGTGGTCCCCGGCGCGCGAGCGGATCGCAAAGTCCACCAGCAGGATCGCGTTCTTGGTGACCAGCCCCATCAGCATCACGATGCCGATGATGCTGAACATGTTCAAGGTCGAGCCGAAGACGAGCAGCGCCAGCACCACGCCGATGAGCGTGAGGGGCAGCGAGCTCATGAGCGCGAGCGGCTGCAGGAAGCTTCGGAACTGGCTCGCGAGGATCATGTAGATGAACACGACGGCCAGCGCCAGCGCGCCGACGGCGTACTGGAAGGACTCGGTCATGTTCTTCGTCGAGCCACCGAAGCTGTAGCGGTAGCCGGGCGGCCAGGCGATGCCGTCCAGCACCTTCTTGATCTCGGCCGACACGTCGCCCGCGCTGCGGCCGAAGGCGTTGGCATCGATGTTGATCTCGCGGTTCAGGTCGCGACGGTTGATCTGGTTGGGCCCGGTGGACGGCGTCACGTCGGCCACCTGCGACAGGCGCACCACGCGCGGCGAGCCATCGGCCGCGGCGGCGACGTTGATCGGCAGTCGTTGCAGGTCGGCCAGTGAATCGCGGCTGTCGGGCGTGAGCCGCACGTTCACGTCGTAGTTCTCGCCATCGGGCGCGCGCCAGTTGCCGACCGTCGTGCCCGCCACCAGCGTGCGCAGCGTGCCGGCCAGCGCATTGACGTTCAAGCCGGCGTCCGACGCGGCGTCGCGCTTGACCTCGATGGACACCGTGGGCTTGTTCGGCTTGAGCGTGCTGTCCAGGTCCACCACGCCCGGGATGTCGCGCAGCTTCGCGGTGATGGTGTTGGACAGGCGTGCGAGCTCGTCGAGGTCGGTGCCCTGGATGGAGAACTGCAGGCTCTTGCCGCCGCCCAGGTCCGTCGGCCCGATGTTGGTGACGGTGATGCCGGGGATGCGCGAGAGCCGCTCGCGCAGCGGGATGCTCAGCTGGTTGATGTTGCGGGTGCGGTCGCGGCGGTCCACCAGGCGCACATAGGTCGAGCCGTACATCTTGCCCAGCGCGTTGCCGCTGTTGATGGTGGTGACGGTGTGGCGCACCTCGGGCATCTGGCGCAGCACGGCATCGATCTGCTTCGCGCGCTGCTCGGTGACCTCCAGCGACGAACCCACCGGCGTGTAGAAGTTGACCTGCGTCTCCGACAAGTCCGCCTTGGGCACGAACTCGGCGCCGAGCAGTGGAATGATGAAGAAGCTGCCGATGAAGGTGGCCAAGGCAATGCCCAGCGTCGCGAGCTTGTGCCTGAGCGACCAGCCGAGGATGGACTGGTAGGCGTCCGACAGCTTCTCGGTCAGCACGTCGAACAGGTGCGTCACGCGGCCGATGGTCTTGTCGTAGAGCGTGACGGGCGCGCCACGATGGCCGCCGTGCGCCTGCGGGTCGTGCCAGATGCTGGAGAGCATCGGGTCGAGCGTGAAGCTCACGAACATCGAGATCAGGACGGCCGCGACGATGGTGATGCCGAACTCGTGGAAGAACTTGCCCACGATGCCGCCCATGAAGCCGATGGGCAGGAACACCGCGACGATGGACAAGGTGGTGGCGAGCACCGCCAAGCCGATCTCGTTGGTGCCGGCCAGCGCCGCGTCGTGCGCGCTCTTGCCCATCTGCACATGCCGCACGATGTTCTCGCGCACGACGATCGCATCGTCGATCAAGAGCCCCACGCACAGGCTCAGCGCCATCATCGTGATGCCGTTGATCGTGAAGCCGAAGGCGTACATGAAGAGAAAGGTGCCGATCAGCGCGATGGGCAGGGTGAGGCCCGTGATGACGGTGGAGCGCCACGAATTGAGGAACAGGAAGACGATGAGCACGGTGAGCGCCGCGCCTTCGAAGAGCGTGCGCTTGACGTTGGCCACCGACACGCGGATGGAGCGCGAGTTGTCGCGGTTGACCTCCACCTTCACGCCCGGCGGGACCAGCGCCTTCGCATCGGCGAGCGCCTGCTGCAGGCCATCGACCACCGCGATCGTGTTTTCGCCCTGCGACTTCTGCACCGACAGCAGCACGGTGCGCTGGCCGTTGTAGAGCGCGAGGCTTTCCTGCTCTTGCGGGCCGTCGACCACGTCGGCCACCTGCCACAGCTTGACCGGCGTGCCGTTGCGCCGCGCGACGACGATCTCTCGGAAATCCTCGGGCCGCTTCAGGCGGGCGTTGATCTGCACCACCGTTTCCTGCTCGCGCGAGCGGATTGCGCCCATCGGCAGTTCCTGGTTCTCGCTCTTCACGGCAGCGACGACCTGGTCCACGCCGATGCCCAGCGCTTCGAGTGCGGCGGGCTTCACGTACAGGTTCACCTGCCGCGAGATGCCGCCCACCACGCTCACCGCGCCCACGCCGCGCACGTTTTCCAGGCGCTTTTGCAGCACCTGCGTGGCCCAGGTGGTGAGCTCCTGCGGCGAGCGCTTTCCGTCGGATGACAGCACCGCCACGTTGAAGATCGGCGTGCTGGCCGGGTCGAAGCGCGAGATGCGCGGCTCCTTCACCTCGTCGCGCAGGTTGGGCCGCACGATGGCGACCTTCTCGCGCACGTCGTCGGCAGCCTTGCGGCCGTCCACGTCGAGGTTGAACTCGATGATGACGACGGACGTGCCTTCATACGACCGCGAGTAGAGCGTGTTGATGCCAGCGACGGTGTTGACGGCCTCCTCGACCTTCTTCGTCACCTCGCTCTCGACGATCTCGGGCGAGGCACCCGGATAGTCCATCTGCACCACCACCGTCGGGAAGTCGACGTTGGGGAACTGGTCCACCGCCAGGCGCTGGTAGCTGAAGAGGCCCAGCACCACGAAGGCGAGCATGACCATCACGGCCATGACCGGATTGCCGATGGAAACGCGGGTGAACCACATGTCAGGCTGCCGGCGTGCGCGCAGCGGGGCCGGACGCCGGGCCGACGAGCTTCACCGGCGTGCCGTCGCGCACGTTGCCGGCGCTGCCGCGCAGCACGGTGGCGTTGTCGGCAAGGCCGTCGGTGATTTCCACCACGTGCTCGGTCTTGCCGTCGATGGTCGCGTCGCCGCGCGCACCGAGGGTGACCGTGCGCTGCGAGATGCGACCGTTGACGACGACGAGCACATAAGGCTTGGCCTGGTCCACGCGCACGGCGGACGTGGGCACGGCCAGGGCCCGGCTGTGTTGAAGATCGATCTGCCCCTTGGCGAAGAGGCCCTGGCGCAGTGCGGGGTTGCTCTGCAGCGCGAGGTAGACCATCACCGCGCGGGTGCCGGGCTGCGTGCTGGGGTTGATGCGCGCCACAGTCGCCTTCGCCGGTTCGCGCAGGCCGTCGATGTCCAGCCGTGCGGACTGGCCTACCCTGACCTCGACCACGTCTTCCGGTGCGACAGCCGCCTCGAGCTCGATGCGCGACAGGTCCACCACCTCGATGATCTTCGCGTCCACCGCAACGCGCTCGCCAGGTTGTGCGAGCCGCTGCGAGACGATGCCGGCGATGGGCGCGACGAGCACCGAATCGCCGCGTGACTTCCTGGCCAGCGCCACCGCCGCGGCCGCCGCTTCGTAGTTGGCCTTCGCCGCCGCCTCGTTCGACACCGAGGTTTCCATGCCGGTCGACGAGATGAAGCCTTGCTTGACCAGCGCCTGGTTGTTCTCGACCGCGCGACGCGCGATGTCGAGCTGAGCCTTGGCTGAATCGGCCGTCTGCTCGGCCTGGCGCAGCCGCCAGTCGAACTCGGTGGTGTCGAGCTGCCCAATGACCTGGCCGGCCTTGACGCCGTCGCCCTCTCGCACCGACAGCGACTTCACCTCGGCCGCGACCTTGGCCTTCACGACAGCGGTGTTCACCGCCTTCAAGCCACCGGAGACGGAGAGCATGCGTGTGAGTTCCACCGGATGCGCCGTCACCACGTCGACCGCCGACAGCTCCAGCTGCAAGGGCGCCTTGGCCGATGCGGCCGCCGCGGCGTTCTCCATCTGGCGTGCCTTCATCGAGCGGGCGGCGAGCCCGCCTACGAGCAGCACGGCGACGATGCCGATCGTCCAGGGAATCCAGCGCTTCATTCGACTCTCTTCGGCTTCTTGTCCTTCGGGCGGGCCAACGCGCCCGCATCGGGGCGCACGATGAGCCCGCGCATCACCACGTCCACGTGGGTGCGGATGAACTTCTGCGGGTCCATCATTTCCCGCACGTGGGCGCAGGCGCCAATGGAGTGCTTGTGCAGGCACAGCATCAGCATCGGGAAGATGAGCACGTGCACCGTCTCGAACAGGTTCACTTCGCGCAGCTCGCCGTTGTCGATGCCGCGCTGGAGCACGTGCATGAAGAGCTGCTGCCCGGGTTCGATCACTTCCTCGATGTAGAAGCGCGCGAAGTCCGGGAAGTTGCCCATCTCGGTCAGGATGATCTTGAAGATTCCCGAGGCGCGCGTGTCGCCCACACGCTGCCACCAGGTCTGCATCAGCAGCAGCAGGAGCTCGTCGGTCGGACCCTCGAAGGTGCTCGCGATGGTCGCGCCCTCGGCGATGAGTGCCGAGAGGTTCTCGCGCACCACGGCCTTGAGCAGGTCTTCCTTGCTGGGGTAGTAGAGGTAGAGCGTGCCCTTGGCAACGCCGGCGCGCGAGGCGACTTCTTCGGTCTTGGTGGCGGCGAAGCCTTTTTCCACGAAGAGATCGAGCGCCGCGCCCAGCAATTCCTGGGGGCGGGCTTCCTTGCGGCGCTGGCGAGGTGGGGAGGTGGGGGCCTTGGCACTCATCGGCTAGATACTGACTGGCTGGTCAGTAATGTAGCGGGCCGATGAGGTGGGGTCAAGGCAAGGGGACCGCTCTTCGCATGTTTTTACTGCGCCCGGTCAAACGAATCCGTCTTGTCGCTACCAGTTGCCGTACTTCGCGACGATGCCGCGCAACAGCGCGTCGCGTTCTGCGCCGAGATGCTTGCCGCTGGCGTCGCCCGACGCGTCCTTGCCCACGGCCATGTGCACGACCACGAGCTTGAGCTGAGGGTCCACGAAGATGGCCTGGCCGTAGACGCCCTGCAGAGCGAAGCGGCGATGACTGCCGGGCATCAACCAGGTCTGGAAGCCGTAGCCGAAGTAGGTGCTGCCGTGGTACGGCATGCTGCCGGGGCGGAAGGCCTCGGGCTGGCGCTTCGCATCGGTCATGTCCAGCAGGTGCTCGCGCGACACCACGGCATGGCCGGCCGCTTCGCCGTCGTTGGCCATCATCCAGCCGAGGCGTGCGTAGTCGTGCACGGTGGCGTTGAAGCCGCCCTGCGCCAGCTCCACCTTGTCGACGGCGTTGAGCAGCCAGGTGGCGCGGCTTTCGGCGCCCAGCGGTTGCCAGATCTTCTCGGCCACGTAGTCGCACATTGTCTTGCCCGTGGCGCCGCGCAGCACGAGCCCGAGCACTTCGGTCTGCACGCCGGCGTAATTGAATTGCTGGCCCTCCTCGTCGGCACGCTCCGAGATGAGCCGGGCCGCCGCCGCGGTGCCGAGCTTGCGTGAGTTCGAGTTGAAGCGCGCGCGGTCGTCAGTGGCCGAATAGTTCTCGACGTAGCGCGCACCCGAAGCCATGCGCAGCAGGTTGACGATGCGGGTGTTGCCGTACAGCGAATCCTTGAGTTCGGGCACGTAGGCGGCCGCGGTGTCGTCCAGAGAGTGGATGTGGCCTTCCTCCAGCGCCTTCATGATGCCCAGCCCCACGATGGTCTTGGCCATGGAGTTCGACAGCATGCGCATGGCCGGCGTGCGCTCGTAGTTGTAGCGCTCGGCCACGATCTCTCCGTCCTTGAGCACGAGCACGGCGGTGGCCCGCTGGCGCTGCATGTAGTCGTCGAGCGTGAGGTTGCGGCCGTCGAAGCGGTAGCGGAAGGTGGTCTCGCTGTCGGCCTTCTTCAAGGGCAGCGGCTGCGCGGACGGCGCGAGGCTGCACGATGGGCCAATGCTGTCCATGGCGCTGAAGGAGCCGACGATGAAGCGCTCTTCGTAGGCCTGGGGGATGCTGCGGGCCGCGGGGTAGCCGTCCGCCTTGCCGAGTGCATCCTCGTCGGGCGCGGCATGGGCGAGCGGCGAGAGCAGGGCGAGCGACGCCAAGGCATGAGTCGACAGCAGGCGAAACGGCAGCAAATGGCGCAAGTTCTTCATGGCGTCGGAAAGCGAGGGCGGCAGGCGATGGCGGGCCGCCACTATGTCATGCGAAGGTGAAGAAACGTGCCGCGCCGGCACATGCCTTGCCGGGCAGCATTCGTTACCAGCGGTTGCCGGTGGGCTGCACTATCCTTGGCGCCGCAGAAATCCGAGGGGACTGAATGAACTACTTCCAACGCATCTCATCGCTCTTGCTCGCAGCGTCCATGGCCTTGTTCCTTGCGGCTTGCGCGTCGGTCATGGGACCGAAGACCATGACCTTCACCGATGCGGACCTGGCCCGCATGCTGGAAACGCACGGGCCGTTCCAGAAGCGCCTGCTCGAGGTACTGGACGTGCGCGTGCAGCGGCCGACGGTGCGCCTCTTGCCTGAGACGAATCGCCTCTCCAGCGACCTGGACCTCGTCACCACCGAGCGCGTGAGCGGCAAGACCTACACGGGCCACATCAGCGTCGACTACGGCCTGCGCTACGACGACGCGGTGCAGGGCATCCGCATGACACAGGTGCGCGTCAACAAGCTGCAGATCGATGGCCTGCCCAACCCCGAGAAGACGGGCCTGAGCCGGCTCGGCGCGCTGATCGCCGAGCAGATGCTCAATGACGTGGTGATCTACCGCTTCCGGCCAAATGACCTGAAGAATGCCGAGGGCCGCGGCTACAAGCCGGGCGCGGTCACGGTGACGTCGCGCGGCGTCGAAGTGACGCTCGCGCCGGTCGGGCGCTGACGCCCTAGTTCCAGCTTGCCTGGTAACGGCCGTCGACGACGGCGATGGTGAGGCCCTGCGTGCGCGGGTCCATGCTGCGCCACGCGCGCAAGAAGCCGACGAGCGCTGTTTCGCGCGGGGCGATGGCGGTGCTGAGCGCATCGTTGTCGCAGGCCAGGTGCGACTCGGGCTCGGCGGCCAGGGCGCAAGCACCTTGTTGTGACGCGAGCGGCGGCTGCCAAGCGCCGAGCTCGCGCTGGAGCGCATCCGCGACCTGTGCTCTTGCGGCGTGAAACTGGCCCTGCATCTGCGCCTGCAGCGGCGGCATGGGCGGCGCGGCTTCGCGACGCACCGGCGGGGGGCCGAAGCTGATCGACGGCGGCGCGAAGGCCACCCCCTGGATCGGCACCGGGGCCACCACTGCCACGGCCACTGCGACGTTCAATGGCGCTGCCGGCTCGGCCGCCTTCGACCGGGGTTCGGGGCGCGCGGCACGCGGCTTCGGCGCTGGAGCCGCCGCGGCCTTCAAAGCGGGCTTTTGCGCCTCGGTCGTGCTCACGATGCCCGCTGCCGGCCTCGACACACTCGCCAGCAGGCGCATCGACATCCGTTGTGGCGTCGTGGCCTTCAGCGCGGCGGCAGGCTGCCACGCGATCGCCACGAACACGCCGTGCGCGGCAACGATGCCCGCCACGATCCACCCATGAACGCGACGGCCCGGCCGGGGCGTGTTCACCCCGGCCGGGCCTCCGGCCGTGCGGCCGAGCTCGCATGAGCCAGCACGGTGCCGCATGGACGGCGCCCCTTCCTCGTTATTCGTTCGGTCGTGTTGCCAGGCGCGAGGTCAGAACTTCACCTCGCCGTCGATCACGCGCGGCGAGTCGGTCACCACCGGCTTCTCGCCGATGTAGATCGCCGACGCCGGGTCCGACGGGTTCTTCAGGCCGCTCGCGTCGGGCAGGGCCGTGCTCGACGGCAGGTTCACACCCGCCGCGCTGCACATCGCCACGTCCTTGCGGGCGAAGCGGATCTCGCGATCCAGCCACTTGGCGAGATAGGCATGGCTGCCGTTGGTCAGCTGCCCCTTCACTTCGTCGAAGGGAATCGCGAAGGCCGGCACATAGCGCGAATCGGCGGTCTCGCAGCTCACGTGCTGGTTGGTCAGGCGTGACACGCACTCGCCGGGGATGCCCCAGAGGTCACCGAAACCGCCGTACTGCAGCACGATGCTCTTGCCGGCGTACTGGCCATACTTCGTCTCGGCGGGCACCGACCAGGTGACTTGCAGCGGTGCATCGAAGTTGACGATGGCGCCGGCCGAGTCCTTCACCGCGGCGAAGTGGTTGTACTGGTTCGCACCCGTTTCCCACTGGTAGTAGACGTCGATCTCGTCGACCTTGTTCTCGCACAGGTGCGTCGAGTCGCCGGTGCATTGCGCGTCGGCGAGCGTCGTGAACAGGCGGCCGGTGCGCACGCCCCACTGGAACTGCGGGCGCGAGGCCAGGGCGTCGGCGTTGGTGAAGGTCACCGCGGCGTTGGCGCCGTCGCGCATCACGGCGTTGGTCGGGTCGAGCGTGTAGGCCACCTGCGTGCCGACGGCAGCGGGCTGCCACTGGTTGTAGGTGGACGAGACGAAGGGCGACAAGTCGCTCGAGCCGTTGGCGAAGTAGCCGGCCATCGTGGCCGCCGTCGGGCAGTCGCGCAGGCAGTACAGCGTGCCGGGCATCTGCGACGGGTACACCAGGTCTTGCACGCGGTAGACGACGGTGATGTGCGACGAGTCGATCACGTCGCCCATGCCTGCGAGAGCGATGAACAGGTCACCGCCCAGCGATTGCGAGTAGCCGCGCACGCCGCCTTGCGGCAGGAAGAAGCTGGCCGCGACCGTCTTCTCGCTGTCCAGGTCGTGGGTGTTGCAGCCGCGGTCGCCGCACTCCATCACGCCCGTGACCTTGAAGGCTTTCGCGCTGTCGTCCCAGTACATCTCGTACTGCGTGTTGCCGGTGGCGCCGGTGAACAGGCCCGTGGCGTCGAACACGAAGGCGTTGAACTTGATCTTGTCGGTCGACGCGAGCGTGCGGCTTTGGCGGGTGTACTTCATCAGCCGGCCATCGGCCTGCACCAGCGTGTAGGGCGTCTTGGTGGGCGCGCCGTCCTGCACGTACTGCACCCGCTGCACGGTGGCGCCGTTGCCGAGCTGGCCCGAGGCTTCCGCCGGCGTCCACAGGCCGTAGTAGCCGATCTGGCCCTGGTAGGTCTTGCCGTCGGTGCCGGTGAATTCGATGGGGAAGCCCGATTGCAGCGACACGCGGTCGCCACTCGTCGCGTCGTACAGGCCATAGCGCCACACCGACATGCCGGTGCCGGCGTCGTCGGCCAGGCGGCTGAAGCATTCGTCGCTCGTGCCGTCGGAGCGGCGGAAGAGGCTGGCGTTGTAGGCGAAGGAATAGCCCACGCTCTGCGAGCCCTCGGTCATCTGCAGCGCGCCGGAGCCGCCATCGGCGCCGGTGGTCGTCATGCGCAGCGCGGTCGTGGTCAGCACCGGGCCGCCACCACCACCGCCGCCGCCGTCCATGCCGGTCTCGTAATAGCTGATGCCGCCGGCGCTGCCGTCGAGGTAGCCGTTCATCATGCAAGGGCCGCTCGAGCCCTTGCCGCAGTAGTCGATGCGGAACACGCCGTAGGGGTTCGAAGCCGAAGGTGCTTCGGTCGCGGACGTGTTGAGGTAGATCGTGACCGCCATGTCCTTCTCGCTCATGTCGATCCAGGTGCGCACGCGCATCGGGTCGCTGTTGCTGTCGCGAGTGGAGTTCAGGATGGACGCCATGTACGACGGCGCGTTGGACGCAGCGCTGTCGGAGCCCGAGCGGCTCGTGTCGGAGCGGGCATTCGGGTCGCACTTGTTCTTGTCGACCAGCGCCTTGTACGCGCCCTTGTTGACCATCGCGTCGGGGCGCATGTTGGTCGTGAAGCAGGTGATCATGTTGACCTGCGCAATGCCCTGCGAGGTCGCGTCCTCGACGTGGGTGCTCTGCGGGTCGGTCTGGTAGGGCGAGCTCGCGGCGGGCGAGGCGAGGGCGAAGGCCGGCAGGGTGGCGATGGCAATGGCCAGGCTGTGGCGGGCGAAGGGTGAATACGTCATGGCGTTGTCTCCTGGGCGCTCTGCGTCAGTTCGCGTTCTTGGCCGTGACGACCGATACGCTGTTGGGCATCGTCACGCCGTCCACGGATTGGGTGGCGGGCCCGGGCGGGGTCACCGCGGGCGTCGCGGTGCTGTCGGCGCTGCCGCCGCCGCATGCGGCAAGACTGAGGGTGAGGGAGACGAGGGCGGCCGTCGCGGCGGCGCGTTGGGGGAGTCGATCCATGAGCGGACCTCCTGAAAATGCTTCATCAACCAAGAAGGGGTACTGCGGCCTCCCGCGCGCGGCACAAACGTTGTGCGGCCTGGGCGGGCATGCGGTGAATCGGCAGGTCGTTGAGGTTTCTTGAGCGATCAGCGCACAAGGTCGTGACGTGGTGCTCGACTTGCCGCGAGCGCGCCGACGGACGGTCAGAAAAGGCGTCTCAAGCGGCCGCAGCGACGCGTGCCCGGGGTCGTGAAGGGTCGTCGTCCCGTCAGGGTTGACCCGGTATCATCCCGCGACTTTTTCGACGATGAAGGGCTTCGTTTTGGACATCCTGCTGCTGGTCAAGGCCGCGATCATGGGCATCGTGGAGGGGCTGACGGAGTTCCTGCCGATCTCCTCCACCGGGCACCTCATCCTTGCGGGCTCGTTGCTCAGGTTCACCGGCGAAGCGGCCAAGGTGTTCGACATCGCGATCCAGTCGGGCGCGATCTTCGCCGTGGTGCTCGTTTACTGGCAGCGCGTGCGCGAGACCGTCGTGGGCCTGGGTTCCGACACGCGGGCGCGCAAGTTCGCGCTCAACGTGGTGATCGGCTTCCTCCCGGCGGCCGTGATGGGCGTGCTCTTCAACAAGGCGATCAAGGCGCATCTCTTCACGCCGCAGGTCGTGGCCACCACGTTCATCCTCGGCGCCTTCGTCATCCTGTGGGCCGAGCGCCGCACCGCCAAAGCAGTGCGCGTGGAGACCGTGGACGATCTCACGCCCGTCGATGCGCTGAAGGTGGGCCTCGTGCAGTGCCTCGCGCTCGTGCCGGGCACGAGCCGTTCGGGGGCCACCATCATCGGCGGCATGCTCTTCGGCCTGAGTCGCAAGGCCGCGACCGACTTCAGCTTCTTCCTTGCGATTCCCATCCTGCTGGGCGCCGGCATCTACAGCCTCTACAAGGAGCGCAACGCGTTGTCCATGGACGACGCGCCGATGTTCGTCGTGGGCCTGGTGTTCTCGTTCATCAGCGCGTGGATTTGCGTGCGCTGGCTGCTGCGCTACGTGGCGACGCACAACTTCGTGCCGTTTGCCTGGTACCGCATCGTGTTCGGGCTGATCGTGCTGGCCACGTGGTGGACGGGGGCGGTGACCTGGGCTGAGTAGTCGCCAATACGTTTCAAACAAAGAGGACACAGAGAACACAGAGAAGTAATTTCCTCTGTGTTCTCTGTGTCCTCTTTGTTGCGAAAGCGGCCCCTGCAAGCCGCGAACGGCCGAGGCAACCAGCCGTCAGCGGCGCGTGAAGACCAGATCCCACACGCCATGCCCCAGCTTGAGGCCGCGGTTCTCGAACTTGGTCAGCGGACGATAGTCGGGCTTGGGCGCATAGCCGTCAGCGGTGTTCGCCAGCAGCGGCTCGGCGGACAGCACCTCCAGCATCTGCTCGGCATACGGCTGCCAGTCGGTTGCGCAATGCAGGTGGCCACCCGGCGCGAGCCGCGAGCACAGCTGCGCGACGAAGGCCGGCTGGATCAACCGGCGCTTGTTGTGCTTCTTCTTGTGCCACGGGTCGGGGAAGAACACGTGCACGCCAGCGAGCGAGCCGGGCTGGATCATGTGTTCCAGCACCTCCACGGCGTCATGCTGGACGATGCGGATGTTGCCGATGCCCTGCTCGCCGATCAGCTTGAGCAGCGCGCCCACACCGGGCGTGTGCACCTCCACGCCGATGAAGTCCGTACCCGGCATGGCCTGCGCGATGGCCGCCGTGGCCTGACCCATGCCGAAGCCGATCTCCAGAACCCGAGGCGCGTCGCGGCCGAACACGGCGGGCCAGTCCACGGCCTGCGCTGAGTAGGGCAGCGCGAAACGCGGTCCCAATTCTTCCAGGGCACGCATCTGCCCCGTGCCCATGCGGCCGGCGCGCACCACGAAGCTGCGCACGCTTCGGCGCATCGGAAACTCTGGCGGGTTGGTGGGGTCGTCTTGTGTACTCATGAAGGCTGCGGATTGTGCACTCCCCAAAAGCGGCGCAGCACGCGCCCCACAAGCCACGCCCGCGGGACTGGCTTCGCCAGCCCGCAGGGTGGCGCCCCTCGGGGGCAGGAGCGAAGCGACTGGGGGGCTGTAAACTACATGCATTGCGGGTGTAGTTCAATGGTAGAACGGCAGCTTCCCAAGCGTGCGACCTGAGAGTCGCGTCCGGTCAGCTAGATCGGCCACACCGCTGATGCGAGAGCATCGTTCAAGTGTGGAGAACAAAAGCCCTGGAGTTGCGGTCTTCGGATCGCATGGTCGGGCGAAAGCCCGATCGAATACGGCCCTCGGGCCGTGGGCCTCGGCGAAAGCCGAGGTCGGGTTGTTCAAGCGGCGCAAGCCGTGTGATGAGTTGTTGCGCGGGCGCAAGCCTGCATGCAACCTGGCGTTCAGCCGCCAGTAGCCTAGGTGCAGTGCGGGGTTGGTAACGACCCCGTGCCGAGCGCACTGACAACGTAGCCACCCTCAACGGGTACGCGATGCCCGTGAGGGCCATCGTGGGATTCTGGAAGTCGAAATCCGGATGAGGCGCAAGGCTGGGTCAAAGGACCAACGTACGTGAACCACTGGTAAATGCCGTCAAGACTGAATGAGCCAAATCGACTGACAGGCTCAGACCAAAAGGTGAGTGATCGGTTGTCTCCCTGCTTGGTGGGGACACGCTGGCAAAACGATCATCGGCAGAAAGGTGGGGTCCTCCTGACTCGTGCTCGTCGCACGGAACAGGGTAAGCCCATAGCGGAGTCGCGCCACGAGGCGCGACAAGCCTGGTTGTAAAATCCGGCGAATCTGTTGTGGGTAGAGGATCGCGGAGAAAGCGAATGCCGGGCTGTAATGGTCCGGATAGGGGATGCAACGATCGCCCCGGCTCGAAAGAGCGCTGACTTCCGCGTGGTGGCCTGTCGCGAGACAGGTCTGCTCCAACCGTCCCGGAGGGATTGCCCTTCGGGGCAATCGTCCATCCTTCGGGACCGGGCGGGCGTAGCTCAATGGCAGAGCTGAAGCTTCCCAAGCTTAAGACGAGGGTTCGATTCCCTTCGCCCGCTCCACATCAACGGAGGTTGATATGGACGCAAGTGATTGCGATGTCGCCTCCACCAACTGGACGCACTGGCACGGCATACCGTGGCAGGACGCGCATCAGGTGGTCGGAAGGTTGCAGGCAAGAATCGCGAAAGCAGCAAAGGCAGGCGAGTGGCGCAATGTCAAGCGCCTGCAGAGACTCCTCACCCGCTCCATCAGCGCGAAAGCGTTGGCGGTCAAACGGGTAACCGAGAACCAGGGTCGCAAGACTCCGGGGATCGACCGGCAGACATGGAGTACTCCGGACGATAAGTGGCAGGCGGTCGGCACCTTGCAACACAAGGGCTACAAGCCGAAGCCGATGAGACGGGTCTACATCCCGAAAGCAAATGGTGACCGACGCCCCCTGGGCATCCCGACCATGCGCGACCGGGCCATGCAAGCGCTGCACCTGTTGGCGCTCGATCCGACAGCCGAGACAACCGGCGACACAAACTCCTACGGTTTCCGCCGTGGGCGCTCGACGGCAGATGCAATCGAACAAGTGCGCAATGCACTCGGACGAAAGCACTCGCCGAAATGGGTGCTGGAGGGAGACATCAAAGGGTGTTTCGACAACATCAGTCACGAGTGGTTGCTCGCCCACGTCCCCATGGACAAAGGCGTGTTGCGCAAGTGGCTGAAAGCCGGGTACTTCGAGGGTAATAGCCTCTTCCCGACAGAGAGCGGGACACCGCAGGGCGGGATCATCTCGCCCGTCTTAGCGAACTTGGCACTGGACGGTCTGCAAAGCAAGCTGGCGGGACTTTTCCGCACGGTGCGCGATGCCAGGGCGGCCAAGGTCAACTTCGTGCGCTACGCCGACGACTTCATCATCACCAGCAGCTCGCGAGAGCTGCTGGAAGAGAAGATCAAACCACTCGTGCAGGAGTTCATGCGCGAGCGCGGGCTCGAACTTTCAGAGAAGAAGACGTTGATCACGCATGTGGACGACGGCTTCGACTTTCTGGGATGGACGGCCCGCTGGCAAGGCGGCATGTTGTTGACGCAACCAGCCAGGAAGAACGTCAAGAACTTTCTGGAGAAGATTCGCGGGACGCTGCGGCAGATGCGCACAGCCAGACAGGAAGACGTGATCGACAAGCTCAACCCGGTCATACGGGGCTGGGCCAACTATCACCGAAGCCAGATGGCGACGCGCACGTTCGCGAAGGCCGACCATTTGATCTGGCAGGCGCTGTGGCGCTGGGCCCGCCGCCGTCACCCCAACAAGGGCGAGCGGTGGATCAAGGCCCGGTATTTCCGGCGCATCAAGGGTCGCGATTGGCGGTTCGCGGAGAAGGACAAGGCGCTGTTGACGCTGGTGAGCTTCCACAAGAAGCTCCACATCAAAATCGACGGCAGCCGAAATCCGTACAGCCCGGAAGACGAGGACTACTTCGACGCGCGCCTTGCGCGCAAGATGGAGTCGGACTTGAAGGGCCGCCGGAAGTTGGCATGGTTGTGGTACTGGCAGGAAGGACTGTGTCCGCGCTGCAACCAGAAGATCACGAAGGAGACGGGGTGGCACATCCACCACGTCATCAAGCGATCGGAAGGCGGGTCGGAACAGATGAGCAATCTTCAACTGCTCCATCCGAACTGTCATCGGCAACACCACGCCAACGAGTGAGTTTCAGAGGAACGAGGTAGGCATGAACGAAGACGAGCAAGTCGCAGTTGAACCCGCGCGCGTGTACGGACCGCTTCGAGCAATCGAGGGCGGACGGGAAGCGCTGGAACGGCAAGCCATGTGGGCGGTGGCATTGGGGCAACCCGATGCTGACGCTCTGATGCGTCGGTTGGAACGACCAGCGAATGCAAATCTCTCCGTAGTGCCCGCCGAGTGAATTGCAAACAACTTTGCAGCGGTTACCATTGCCAAATCGGTGGGTGACTTTAGGCTGCTTGAGCCGGATGCGGGGAAACCCGCACGTCCGGTTCTTAGGGGGGAGGGGTCACCGCGAGGTGCCCTTCCTACCCGACTTCATACGAGGGTTCGATTCCCTTCACCCGCTCCAATAGCCAAGAATCACCAGAACCGTTCGCCGTTCGTCGATGCCTCTCCATCGATGCGTACGTTGAAGCGAGGGGCCGCCAGCGCGGCCCTTTGCATGTTGGGGTCCCCATGAGCAACGCCGCACTGCGCGTCCTGCTGGTCACCGGAGAAGGCACCACGCTGCCGGCCTTGGCGCCCGCGTCGGCGTTCGGACCCTTCGATCTCCACATCAGCGCCGACCTCGACTCCGCCACCGCACGGCTCGCGACCGATCATTTCGATGCCATCGTGATCGGCGTGAAGACGGTCGATGCGCGCCGCCTGCTGCAATGGCCCGCGCTGTCGCAAGCCACTGCCGAACCGGCGCTCGTGGTGCTCACCACCGACGAACCCGGCGCCGAACTCGCCACGCAGCTCGTGCGGCGTGGCGTGCAGGACGTGCTGCCCTTGTCCATCGATGTCGTCGATGCCCTGCCGCGCGCGCTGCGCCTGGCCATCGAGCGCAAGGACCAGGAGCGCTTGACGCGCAAGGCCTACGCCACCGATTTGATGACCGGCCTGCCCAACCAGAGCCAGCTCGTCGAGCATGTGAACCAGCTCATCGCCCTGCGCGAGCGCGAGCCGGCGCCGATGGCGCTGCTGGCCTTGCGGGTCGAGGGCCTGGCGAGTGCCGAGGCGCGCTTCGGCGTGGAGTCTGCCAACGTGCTGAGGCGCAAGATCGCCGTGCGCCTGCGTGTGGGGGTGCGGGCGAGCGATGTGGTGGCGTCGCTCGGCACTGATGCATTCGCGGTGCTGCTGCCGAAGTTCCAGGACCCGCAGGATGCGGAGATCGTGGCAGCCAAGCTCGCTACCGCCTTGCAGCCGGCATTCGCGATGTCGGGGGGCGAGGCTTCGATCGCCGTGGCTTGTGGCGTGGCGCACTACCCGGCGGACGGCAAGGATGCGATCACGCTGCTGCGCCGGGCCTCCGGCCTCGCAGCATCGAAGCAGGCCGTGGGCGGGACACAGCGGGCGGAAGGCGCCGCGAACGATTGAGTTGCCGGGGCTCTGTTC
>CBIHOF010000035.1:0-35417 GCA_966211955.1 uncultured Comamonadaceae bacterium
CAATCGTGCCCACGTTCACGTGCGGCTTGGTCCGTTCAAATTTGCCTTTTGCCATTTCTTGCTCCTAGCAACCCACCGTTGGGGAATGAATCTTGGTGCCCATGACGCGGATCGAACGCGTGACCTCTCCCTTACCAAGGGAGTGCTCTACCACTGAGCCACATGGGCATCGACACTGGACTGCGCACTTTGCGCGGGACGCAGTCCGGTGTCGACGCTTGCTGGAGCGGGTGAAGGGAATCGAACCCTCGTCTTAAGCTTGGAAGGCTTCAGCTCTACCATTGAGCTACACCCGCCCGGAATCCGACAACCAATCGAGAAACAACCTCGACTTCACTCGTGACAACGGACATGCGCCAGCAACCTCGCATGTCCGCTCTACAACACAACAACTACAAAATAGGTTCGCCTTGGTGGAGGAGGCTGGATTCGAACCAGCGTAGGCGTAAGCCAACAGATTTACAGTCTGCCCCCTTTAGCCACTCGGGCACCCCTCCGCGGCGAACTCGGGAGTATAGCAGGGTTAAAAGGCGCTCCGCCAGGGGTACGCCGGGTGATTTTTTTGACCCGTGTTTGTGCTGGGCGACAGAGCCCTCCCATCGACCTGAAAACCGCGCCGGGCGGACGCAAAAAAGGGCGGGACAGCAAGCCGCCCCGCCCACATCCCCCGAAGAGAACCCGCCCGGAGTCAGGCGGGACTCTTCAGATCGGCACCTTTCAGACTTTGGTCATGGGTTGCTCAGTACTTGTACCGGATGCCCAGGTAGTACTGCGCGCCGTTGGCGTAGAAGCGAGCCGGCATGTCCTTGTTGAAGATGTAGTTCTTCAGGATCGGGTTGTTGACGTTCTGCCCGGAGAAGGTCGCCGTCAGGTTCTGGGTGATCGCATAGTTGGCGGCGACGGAGAGCGAACCGAAGTCGTCTTGATAGAGCGGTGTGCCGCGGTCCAGAGCTGCCAGGTACGACGAGCGCCATGACCAGCCAATGCGCGCGTTGAACTTGTCGTTCTCGAAGAACGCACCGACGTTGTAGGTAAGCTTCGACGCACCGAGCACGTCGCACGGGCTGGATGTGGTGTTGAGCGCCACGGCCCCGCATGTACCGAACGCCTGCTTCGAGTCGGCGATCGTCATGTTGCCATCCAGGCCGAAGCCCGCGCCCACCGGGACCTGTGCGGCGAACTCCAGGCCCTTGATCTGCGCCCCGACGTTGATCGGCGCGGTGATTTCGTACTCGTTGAAGACTGGCTTGCCCTGCTTCTCAGACTGCGTGGCGTTGATGAATGTCGCCTTGTACTTGCCGTAGCCGACGTAGCTCTTCATGTCCATCACGAACAGGCCGGCCGACAACAGCGCTCGCGGAGCGTAGTACCACTGGACGGTCGCATCGTAGTTGTTCGACACCACCGGCTTCAGGTAGGCATTGCCGCCGTTGCCTGTCAGCGTTTCATCGGTCAGGCTCACGGTGCCGGCCAGCGCACCGAAATCCGGTCGAGTCATCGTGCGAGACACCGCGAAGCGGGCAACGACGTCCTTGCTCACGTCGAAACGAAGGTTCAACGAGGGCAGGAAGTCGGTGTAGTTGTTGTGGATGTCCGTCTGGGCCACGAATCCACCCCACGGGAATGCCGGCAAGCCACCGGTATCTGCCGGAAGGATCTGGTACAGGTGCGTCGTGCCGCGTGTATTGACGATCCGCGTCCCGATGTTGCCGCTCCAGCCCTGGCCTTCGAGGTCGGCCGAGATGTAAGCCGCCGTGGTCTTCTCCGTCAGGGAGAACATGTCAGGGTAGTAGGTGCGGTCCGTCGAGCGGTTCGAATACTTGTCCCCCCACGCATCCAGCACGTTGCGGTCGATCATCCACACGTTCTTGGGAAAGTTGCCGCCCAGGTCGCTGCCGAAATTGCCGGGGTAGGTTTCGCCGTTCCAGGCCGGGGCGTTGGCCGGGTTGAAGGGATCAGCTGCCCAGTTCGGGCCCTGCGCCACTGCGAAGTTGCTGCGGTCGTGCTTCGTTCCGCGCAGGCCGAACTTGACGCCTGTGAGCATGCCCGCGTCCAGCGCATATTCGCCGTCGATCTGCGCGTACTGCTCCTTGTCGAGCGTGGTTGCGGGGCTGTAGCCAAACACCCAGTCCAGCGACGTGCCGGCAAAGTTTCCGGTATTGCCGTTCGGGAACGAGACCGAAGCCGGTGAGCCCAGGCCGTTCAGGCCGTACGAGAGCCCGGTGTTGAAGATGTCGCCTTCATACACGCCCTGCTTGGGCGTTTCGCCGGTGCCCTTGGTGGAACCGATCTTGCCGCGGAAGCTCAAAGCGGAGTTGGCTTTCCAGGCCGCGTCCAAGTCGAAGAACTGCGTCGTTGCCTTGGCGCCGTTGCGAACGATGTCATCGACCACGCCGTATCGCAGCGGCGCAGTGCTCGTTCCCTTGTTCGCCCAATCGGCAGAGGTCAGGATGCCGTTGAAGACCGTGTATCGATCGGGACTCACGCCCGGGACGACGCCACCCACTGGAGCGGCGTTGCCATTGAACAAGCCGCTGCCGAGCTGGATGTCGGTCATGTAGTTGCGGTTGTAGTTCGACGCATTCATCGTCGACTTGAAGAACGTCGCGTCCAGGGTCAAGTCGCTCGTCGGCTTGAATTGCACGTCAAGCAGGCCACCTTCTCGCTTGCGCTCCTGTTCGAACAGGGAAGAACCGATCAAGCGCGGGTACCACACGCCGGCGAGGTCTGGATGGTCCTTGGCGACTTGGTTGTTCGCCGCGATCTGGTTCCACTGCAGCAATTCCTGACCGTCGCGGCGCAGGTGGCGCTTCTCGGAGAACACCTGGGCAAGCACGCCGACATTGCCGGCATCGTTCTTCCACGCGCCGAGCATGCTCAGTTGTGGATCGGACTTGTTGGCCAGCGTCGAATGCACCATCTGCGCGGAGCCTTCGAGCGTCAACGTCTGCCGGAAGTCCAGAGGGCGCCGCGTCAGCACGTCCACGGTGCCCGCGGTGCCGCCTTCGACCAAGTCGGCAGTTGGCGTCTTCTTGACGACGACCTGTCCAACGATTTCCGACGGCAGCAGCGAGTAGCTCGAGCTGCGCCCCACCGCACCACCGACCTGATCAAGCACAAACCAGTCGCCGGAGGACATGGCGTGTCCATTGATCAGTGTCTGGGTGAGGCTGGGTGGTGTGCCGCGCAGGCTGACACGGTCGTTTTCGTCGAAACCGCCTGAGCCCGCGGCCGACGTGCTGATGTTCACGCCGGGCAGACGAGACAGCGAGTCAGCGACGTTCTTGTCTGGCATCTTGCCCACGTCTTCGGCCGTCACCACTTCCACGTTCGATGCCGCATTGCGTTTGACGCTCAGCGATTGCTGCAGGGAACCGCGAATTCCGGTAATGACCACCGTCTCCAGCTTCTGCGGCGCCTTGCCGGCCGCCGCAGCGCTTGCCGCCGATGCCGGTGCTGCAGGAGCCGCCGCATCCTGGGCATGCGCTGTCACAATCACGCCCGTCAGAAGGAGAGCGACCGCCGACGCGATGGGAGTCCGTTGTATCTTCATGTGTCTGCCTCGTTGATTAGGGCCCCGTGTTCTCCGGCCCGTTTACCCCGCGGGATCTGGGTCCGATGCCGCTCACGGCACAGGCAGATCCCCCCAAGAATTAAAACCACTCTAGCCAAGCTTTGCGTACCAATACGCTACCACTTGATGCCACTATGCTACCAATCCGACCGGAATGCAAGACGGTTTTCGCCATGAATGCGCGGCGGAGCAACACCAGTTTGGACGCCCAAAAATGGGTCTTTACGAGGGGAAACGGTGCATCCCTGCCCCAAGGCTGTATTGAAGTGGTATGGTTTTCACTGATGGCGGTGGAGCAGACCACTGCAGGAGCCACCCGATGACCTCTTTGGCACAACTGCTGCGACCACTCGACCCGAACCAGAGCCTTCCGCTTTACCAGCAGCTACAAAGGGCGATCCGCGAGGCGATCGAGCAGCACCTGCTCGGCCCGGACGACGCGCTGCCTTCGGAGCGACAGCTGGCGGAGGATTTCGCCGTCTCGCGCATCACGGTGCGCCGCGCGATCGAGCAGTTGGCGCAAGAAGGCTGGCTCGTGAGCCGGCAAGGGTCGGGCAACTTCGTCTGCAGTCGCGTCGAGAAGAACTTTGCGAAGCTCACCTCGTTCTCCGAAGACATGCGCGCGCGTGGCCGCAATCCGCACAGCGTGTGGCTGGACCGTTCACAAGGCACGGTGACGCCGGACGAAGCGCTCAAGCTCGGCCTGAGCCCCGGGACGCTCGTCTATCGCTTCCGCCGCTTGCGCTTTGCAGACGAGGCGCCGATGGCCGTGGAATGCGCGACCTTCGTTGCGTCTTGCCTGCCCCCGCTCGAGGACATCGGCGAATCGCTCTACAACGCGCTTGAGCAACTGGGGAATCGCCCGGTCCGCGCACTGCAACGCTTGCGTGCGCTGCTGCTGAATAGCGAACAGGCCAAGCTGCTCGAAGCCAAGACCGGCGACGCCGGCCTGCTGGTGGAACGCCTGGGCTACCTGCGCGACGGACGCGCGATCGAGTTGTCGCAGTCGTTCTATCGCGGCGACATGTACGACTTCATTGCCGAGCTCAACGCCGGCAGTTGAGGCGCGTAGAGCTCTGGTGGTGGGGGTGAATTCCGCAGGCATGCCGGATTCACATCAGCTCAGATCCTGAGCTTCACACCGTGTCGCGCCAGCAGCGACACGACCCACACGATCAGGCACGCATAGGCCGCCGCAAACAGCAGCCCGGGCACGCCGGCATGCAAGACCTGCGGCGTGTCCAGCCCGGACAGCGTGAGCGCCGACAGCACGATGAAGGGCAAGAGGTAGGTCACGAGCGGGTTGGCCGCCGCCGGTTCGACGAGGCGCGTCCAGCGGCCACGCCCGCGCATGTCGACGATCCAGTACAGCAGTGCAAAGAGCAGCACGCACAGCGCCGCGCAGTACAGGCACCAGCTGGGCGTGGCGTAGATCTTGGAGATGCCGAACGCCGGCCGCAGCGCGAGCCCGCCCAGGGCCAGCACTGCCGTGAAGAGCAGCGCCTCGACGAATCGTCGTCGATCGGAATCAGGCCGTGATGCATCGAAGAAGATGAGCGTGCACGCCACGCCCGCCAGCACGATCTGCGAATGCGCAGCATGCGGCTCCTGGCTGAAGAGCCAACCCACCGAAGACTGCAATCCGCCACGATGCGCAAGCGCGTAGTAGCCCACGCACAAGGCCAGCAGCACCAGCAACGCCCACAGCTTGCCGCGCGCGAGCAGGTAGAACTCGCTCGAGTAGAAGTAGGCCCAGCCGATGAGGCCGAGGATGCCCCACCACTGCGGCTTCATCCATTCATGTCCATCGGCGCCGCCGCGGTACAGCAGCGCGAGCACGACGATGAGCCCGATGCCCAGCGCACGCAATCCACGCAGCACCACCTGCTGACGCACGCCGAACGCGCCCCACACGAGGTACACGCCGAGATAGAACAACAACGACCACGCATGGATCGACATCGGCATCAGCTGCTCGTTGAAGCCTTCTTCCGCGTTCACCATGAACACGCCCAGCACGATGAGCGCGAAGGCGCGGTAGATGATGTGCCGCTGCAGCGCCCAGCCGTCATCGCCCTTCGCGATGCGTGCGTGAACCGCGAACGGAATCGACATGCCCACGATGAAGAGAAACGCCGGGAACACCACGTCCGGAAAGCTCATCGCATCCGCGTCGGCCGGCATGTGCTTGAGCCAGCGCGAGATGTCGCTCACGCCACCCAGCTCGTTGACGAAGATCATCGCGAGAAAGGTGAGCCCCCGGAAAGCATCGATGGCAACGATGCGGCCCGTGCGCAGCTGGTTGATCGCGTCCGTCACCATCGCGCCGCTGGTGGCCGTGATGCTGCTCACAGCGTCGCACGCACGCCGAAGAAGAACTGCCGCCCGTTCGAGTAGAACGCGCGCGGCTGGTCCTTGTTGTCGCCGTAGTACTTCAGCACCGGGTTGTTCAGGTTGAGCGCATCGAACTGCAGCGAGAAGCGGTCGTTCAGCTTGTAGTTGATGGACGCCGCCAGGTTGCCCGAGCCCGCCTCGTACTGCGTCGTCGCGCGGTCCAGGCCCACGAGGTAGTCCGAGCGGTAGGTGTAGGCCAGCCGCGCGCTGAAGGTCTCGTTCTCGAAGTAGCCCTCAAGGTTCCAGGTGTTCTTCGACGAGCCCACCAATGCCTGCCCGTCGGAGTCGTGCCCGTTGGCACGCGTGTAGTTGGCCGACACTCCATAGCCCGCGCCGATGGCCTGCTGGTAGCCGATCTCGAAGCCCTTGTTCTTGGCCTTCACGTTCACCGGTGCCGTGATGGTGTATTCCTCGATCGCGCCGCCATGGTTGGTGTTGGGCAGCATCTGCTTGGACGTGCCATAGCCGACGTACGACGCCATGTCCATGTAGAACACGCCGAAGGACAGCAGCGACTTGGGCGCGAAGTACCACTCCAGCGTCGCGTCGTAGTTGGTCGAGCGCACCGGCTTCAGGTTGACGTTGCCGCCCGTGCCCGACAGCGTAATGTTGTCCAGGCTCGTGATGGCGCCGGCCAGCGCGCTGTAGTCGACACGAGTCATGGTGCGGGCCACCGACACGCGCGACACGAGGTTCTTGGCGAGGTCGAAGCGGAAGTTCGCACTCGGCAGCGCATCGTTGTACGAGCGCTGGTCGGTGATGGGCGTGTAGCCCGGCGGGAAGTCCGGCGACGGGACGGTGTCGCCCGGCACGTTGTAGTCGACCTTCTGCTTGGTCTTCACCAGGCGCAGGCCGATGTTGCCGCGCCATTTGTCGCCCACGAGGTTGGTCATCGCGTAGCCGGCCATGGTCTTCTCGTTCACCGCGAACTCGCCGGGCCAGTAGGCGGACGTCGTCACGCCATGCGTCTTGATGAAGTCCTCGATGGTCTTCGGGTTCTGGTACCACATCGGCGTGTAGAAGCCGGCGCCCGCGCCGAAGCCGCTGCCGAAGTTGGACGGGTACAGCGCGCCGTCCCACGCAGCGGTCGCATTGCAGGGGTTGGGGCCGCCGAAGCCGCAGCCGCCGTTGTTGGGGTAGTGCACCTGCCGCACGTGGTCGGCGAAACGCACGCCGAACTTCACGGACTCGAACATGCCGCCGTCCAGCTGCATCTCGCCGTCGGCTTGCGCGTAGCTTTCCTTGTCCACCACCTTCACCACCGCCCACCAGGCGCCCGCCAGGTCGGCCGCGTTGTAGTCGGCGGTGTCGATACCGGGGAAGGACACGTTGGTCGGACTGCCGATGCCGTGCATGCTGTAGTTCAGCCCGCCGGTGGTCGGCAGATTCGATTCATACCCCAGGTCGCCGGGCGTGTTGCCCAGGCCGCGCGTGGTGCCGGCCTTGCCCGTGATGAAGAATCGGTCGTTCACGCGGTACTTGCCGTTGATGTCCACGTACCACGATTCGGATGCGGCGCCCGGCCGCGCGATGCTGTCGACCAGCCCCGGCGGTGCGCCGACCGCATTCGGGAAGTCCGCCTGCACCAGCGTGTTGCTGCGCACGATGGTGTTGGTGGGGATGTCGCCGCCGTCGATCAGCGCCTGCGGATTCGCGAGGTAGCTGTGGTCGAAGTTGACAGCCGACATGTGCGAGTAGAAGGCGTTCGCATCCAGCGTCAGGTCGTTCGTCGGCTTGAACTCGACGTCGAGCACGCCGCCGTTGCGCACGCGCTTTTGCGTGAAGAGGCTCGCGTTGATGAGCTGCGGGTACCAGACGTTGGCAAGCGTCGGGTCGGCCGTCGCCGCGGCGCTCGCCGGGTCGATCTGCGCGTAGCCGAGAAACTCCTGCCCGTCGCGGCGTTCATGCCGCGTCTCCGAGAAGATCTGGAACAGCACGCCCGCGTTGCCCGCATCGTTCTTCCAGTTGAAGAGCGCATTGAGCTGCGGGTCGGTCTTCTTGGGCAGCGACGAGTAGATCGCCTGCGCCGAGATCTCGGCGGTGAAGGGCTTCTTGAAGCTGAGCGGCCGGCGCGTCTCGATGTCCACCGCGCCCGCCACGCCGCCTTCCACCAGGTCGGCCTGCGCGCTCTTGTAGACCGTCACCTTGCTCACGATTTCCGAGGGCAGCAGCGAGTAGCTCACGCTGCGGCCGACGGCTTCCGTCTGGTTCAGCACGAACCAGTCGCCGGTGCCCACCGCATGGCCGTTGATCAGCGTCTGCGTGAGGCTTGCGCTGGTGCCGCGGATGCTCACGCGGTCGTTCTCGGAGAAGCCGCCCTCGCCGCCCGCCCCCGAGCTGATGTTCACGCCCGGGATGCGCTGCACCGCGTCGGCCACGTTCTTGTCGGGCAACTTGCCGATGTCTTCGGCGGTGATCACCTCGACGATCGAGTCGGCGTTGCGCTTCTGGTTGATCGACGCCTCGCGCGAGGCGCGGATGCCGGTGACGGTCACGGTTTCCAGCTGCTGCGGCGCGCGCGTGTCAGCGGATGCTGCGGGGGCCACGGGCGTGGCCTGCTGCGCCTGTGCGTTCAGCGCCGCATGCAGCACGAACAAGGCGGCTGCGGCCGCGACGGGGTTCGGTCTGAGTTTCATCACTCCTCCTCGGTCTTTGCAAGCTCGCTGCATTGGACGGCAGACCTAGGCGGCATGACCATTCGAAGAGTTACCCGCGGCATGCAGTAAATCTACCCATGCCGCGCGGTAGAACCCTGACTTGCCCCCGCGGCCTGCATGGCCTGAAATCCAGCCTCAGCGCATTCCGGAAGCATTCGATGAAGACATTGGCCGTCACCGCCCTCGCGGCAGCCCTGATCGCCCTGGGCACGGGCCGCCCCGCCTCGGCGGCCGAGCTGAACCTGTGGGTCATGTCGACCACCGAGCAGCAGCAGAACGACATGCGCGAGCTGCTCAAGCCCTTTCTCGCGGCCAACCCGACGCTGCGCGTGAACGTGACGGTGCTGAATTGGGAATCGGCCTGGACCAAGATCACCGCCGCCGCGGCTTCAGGCCAGGGGCCTGACGTGCTGGAACTGGGCACCACCTGGGTGCCGGCCATCTCGTCGATGGGTGCGCTGGAGCCGCTGAGCGATGCGCAGCAGGCCGAGGTGGGCGGCGCGAAGGCCTTCTTCCCCGTGATGTGGGGCACCACGCACCGCCACGACGACAGCAAGATCTTCGCCGTGCCCTGGTATGCCGACGCACGCGCCGCCTTCTACCGCACCGATGTCTTCAAAAAGGCCGGCATCGACGCGCGCGATGCCTTCGCCAACTGGGGCAGCTTCAAGCAGGCGATGCAGAAGGTCAACGGCACCGAGATCAACGGCAAGAAGATCGCTGCGCTCGGCTACCCCGGCAAGAACGACTGGAACGTGGTGCACAACATGGCGCCGTGGATCTGGAACGCCGGCGGCGACCTGCTGAGCGCGGACCGCAAGAAGTCGGCGATCAACTCCACCGAGTCGGTGCAGGCCATCGTCTACTACACGAGCTTCGCCGCCGAAGGGCTCGTGCCCAAGAGCGCGCTGGAGAAGGATTCCGGCCAGATCGAATCGGGTTTCTTCAACGGGCAGTACGCGGTGATCTTCACCGGCCCCTGGATTCTTCGGCAGATGGCCACGCCCAAGGCGAAGGGCGGCCAGCTCGAGACCGTGACGGCGAGCAACTTCGCCATCGCGCCCTACCCTGCCGGGCTCAAGGGCAACCAGACCTTCTTCTCAGGCTCCGACCTCGCGGTCATGAAGTCGTCGAAGAACAAGGCCGAGGCGTGGAAGCTCTTGTCCTTCCTCACGAGCCGCGAGCCGCAGGTGCAGTTCAGCAAGATGAGCGGGATGCTGCCGACAAGGCTCGACGCGGCCAACGACGCAAGCCTCATGTCGAACCCGCACTACGCCCAGTTCATCGCGCAGGTGAAGAATGGCCGGCACTATCCGTCCATCCCCGGCTGGGGCCCGCTCGAATCGGTGTATCTCAAGAACCTGGGCAACATGTTCGACATCGTCGGCGGGCTCAAGGGCAAGTACTCGCCGCTGGCCATCAAGCAGGCGATGGATGCCGCGGCGCAGGAGGCGGACCAGGTGCTGTATTCGGCACGATGACGTCTTCCCGATGACCGCCCTCGCCGCCTTGTCGCAGCGCCTGCCCGAAAGCCGCACCGTGCGCAGGAAACGCATCGACGCCTTCCCCTACCTGATGCTGCTGCCTGCCGTGCTGCTGATGGCAGCCGTCAACCTCACGCCCATCCTGCAGGGCTTCTACATGTCGCTCCTGAAGCTGAACCAGTTCACGCTGGGGCAGTACCTGGATGCGCCGTTCATCGGGTTCGACAACTACCGGCAGGTGCTCTTCGATGCCGACAACCCGCTGCGCACCGGCCTTGGCCACGCCTTGCGCAACACCGCGCTCTACACGCTCACGGTGTCGCTGTCGGCGGTGGGCATCGGCTTGGCCGTCGCGCTCCTGATGAACCGCAACTTCCCCGGCCGCAACATCGCGCGCACGCTGCTGCTGCTGCCGTGGATCGTGCCGTCGTATGTCGTCGGCACGCTGTGGGGCTTCATGTGGCAGCGCGACGTGGGCATCGTCAACGTGGTGCTGGTCGACTGGCTGCACCTGCTCGACGAAAAGCCGTTCTGGCTCCTGGGCAGCAACAGCTTCTGGGCCATCGTCATCCCCACCGTGTGGCGGGCCTGGCCGGTGATGATGCTCATCTTCCTCGCCGCGCTGCAGTCGATTCCCGAAGACCAGTACGAGGCCGCCACGCTGGACGGCGTGAGCCGCTGGAAGCAGTTCCTGCACATCACGCTGCCGCTCTTGAAGCCGGTGATCGTCATCCAGCTGATGTTCCAGATCATCGACAACGTCTACTCCTACAACATCGTGTCGATGATGTTCGGCAACGGCGCCGGCTACCCCGGCGAGTGGGCCGACCTGCTCATGCCGCTGCTCACGCGCCAGTCCTTCAGCTACTGGCTCTTCGGCCAGGGCGCGGCGGTGAGCTTCGTGATGATGACGCTGATGCTCGTCTTCGTCGGCGTGTGGTTGAAGGTGTTCCGCAAGAGCATGACCGGCCATGACTGAGCACCGCCTGCGCTCGCGCGCACTCAACGCGCTGACCTGGACCATCGTCGTCGTGTCGCTCCTGCCCATCGCGTGGATGCTGCTCTCGTCGCTGCGCAACTACAGCGACATCGCGGCCGGTGAGCAGCTCGCCGGCGGCCTCGCGCTGCGCTGGCAGAACTACCGCGACATCTGGGTCAACGTCGACTTCTTCAACTACTTCCGCAACAGCCTCATCGTCTGCGGGCTCACCACGCTCATCTCGACCGCCGTCGCCGCGTGCGCCGCCTACGCGCTCGCGCGCTTTCGCTTTCGCGGCTCCAACGCCTTCAGCTTGTCGATCACCGTCACGCAGGTCATCCCCGGCATGCTCTTCTTCCTGCCGCTGTACATGCTGTATCGCAACCTCGGGCAGAGCTACGGCTTGGTGATGCTCGACACCTACCACGGGCTCATCTTCCTCTACGTCGCGCTCTTCACGCCGGCGAGCATCTGGATCATGCGCGGCTTCTTCGTGTCCATTCCGCGCGAGCTCGAAGACGCGGCGGTGATGGACGGCTGCTCGCGCTTCGGCGCCTTCGTGCGCATCGTGCTGCCGATCAGCGCGCCGGGCATCATCGCCACCGCCACCTTCGTCTTCCTGCTCGCCTGGGACGAACTCTTCTTCGCCTGGGTGCTCACGAGCAGCGCCGACGTGCAGACCATTCCCGTGGGCATCCGGCTCTTCATCAGCCAGTTCCAGCACCGCTACGACCTGATGATGGCCGCCGGTGCTGTCTCCACGCTGCCGGTGCTCGCCGCCTTCTTCGCGGGCCAACGCTACTTCGTCAAGGGCCTGGCCGCCGGCGCGGTCAAGGGCTGATCACTTCTTCTTGTCCATGAGCGCAGTCACCCTCAGGAACATCCGCAAGGACTTCGGTGCCGATGCACGCGTCATCAACGGCGTGGATCTCAGCATCGAGACGGGCGAGTTCGTCGTCTTCGTCGGGCCCTCGGGCTCGGGCAAGTCCACCTTGCTGCGCATCATCGCGGGGCTCGAAAGCCAGAGCGACGGCGATCTCTACATTGGCGACACGATCGCCAACGACGTGCCTGCGGCCCGGCGCGGCATCGCGATGGTGTTCCAGTCCTATGCGCTGTACCCGCACATGACGGTGTACGAGAACATGGCCTTCGCGCTGCGCATGGCCGGCAGCCCCAAGGCCGAGGTGCTGCGCCGCGTCGAGCGCTCCGCCGCCATCCTGCAGATCACGCACCTGCTCGATCGCAAGCCCAAGACCTTGTCCGGCGGGCAGCGGCAGCGCGTGGCCATCGGCCGTGCCATCGTGCGCGAGCCACAGGTGTTTCTCTTCGACGAACCGCTGTCCAACCTCGACGCGGCGCTCAGGCAGGACATGCGCGTGGAGCTGTCGAAGCTGCACCAGGAGCTGCGTGCGACCATGGTCTACGTGACGCACGACCAGGTCGAGGCGATGACGCTGGCCGATCGCATCGTCGTCTTCGACGGCGGCGTGGTGCAGCAAGTCGGCACGCCGACGCAGTTGTACGAAAGCCCGGCCAATCTCTTCGTCGCAGGTTTTCTCGGCGCGCCGAAGATGAACTTCCTTCAGGGCACGCTGCATTCAGTGGGCGACTTGTTCGCGGAGGTGGCGCTGCCTGCCGTCGGTGTCGTGCGCGTGGCGGCGGATGCGCGGCGCAGCAAGGTCGGCGATGCGGTCACCATCGGCATTCGGCCCGAGCACTTGCAGCTGGGCGCGGCGAGCGATGTCGATTCGCTTGAAGTCATCGATGCGCGCGTCGACCTCATCGAATACCTTGGCGATCACTTGCTTGCACACACGAGCGTGAAGGGTGTGCCGCATGCGCTGTGCGCCAAGCTCGGCGCGCAATCCACGTCGCTGCGCAATGGCGATGCAGCGCAGTTGCACCTGCCGCCGGAGCAATGCCTGCTGTTCGATGCGAACGGCATGGCCTATCCACGCATCCGCTGATGAGGCGCGAATGAAGATCCTGCACAACCATCTGGGCTACGGCGTGGGTGGCCGCAAGGCCGCGCTGATCCAGTCGAACACGCCGCTTGGGGTGGAAACTTTCAGCGTGCGTTCGCATGAGAACGGAGAAGCCGTCTTCACCGGCCGCCTGCAAGGCCAAGGAACCGTCGCGCGCTGGCGCGACTGGCAGTACTGGGAAGCAGACTTCTCCGCGTTGCGCACGCCGGGTCGCTATGTCATCAGCCTCGAAGGCACGCCGCATCCGGTGCAGTCGCAGCCCTTCGACATCTCCGCCACGCTCTACGACGCACAGCTGCTGTCCAACCTGCTGCACTACTTCAATTCGCAACGCTGCACAGGCGTGTTCGACGAGGCGGACCGGCGCTGCCCCGTCATCGACAGCGAAGCGCGCGTGGACGTGCATGGCGGCTGGTACGACGCGTCGGGCGACACGTCGAAGTACCTGTCGCATCTGTCGTACGCCAACTTCATGAACCCGCAGCAGACCCCGCAGGTGGTGTGGAACCTCATCGAGGGCCGCGCCAAGGCACCAAAGGCGCCGCTGTGGATGGACGATCGCATGGTGGACGAAGCGCTGCACGGCGCGGACTTCCTCGTCCGGATGCAGCACGCGGACGGCTACTTCTTCATGACGGTGTTCGACCGATGGAGCAAGGACGTCGCGCAGCGCAAGGTCTGCAGCTACACGACGCAGAAGGGCCATCTCTTCGCCACCTACCAGGCGGGGTTCCGGCAAGGCGGCGGCAGCAGCATCGCGGCGCTGGCGCGGGCGAGCGGTCTGTCGCGCGATGGCGAGTCCCCGCGCACCGCCTACCTGCAGGCCGCCGAGCGCGGCTTCGCGCATCTGCAGGTGCACAACTGCGCGTATCTCGACGATGGCGTGGAGAACATCATCGACGACTATTGCGCTTTGCTGGCGGCGACGGAGCTCTTCGCGGCAACAGGGGCCACGGCGTACTCATCGGCCGCGCATGCCCGCGTTGAACGGTTGATGGCGAGGCAGCACGCCGACGGCTGGTTCTGGGCCGACGACGCGCAGAGCCGCAGCTATTTCCACGCGGCAGAAGCCGGCTACCCGTTCGTGGCGATGCTGAGGTTTCTTGAAGTCTTCCCGGACTCTGCGCTGGCCGCCCGCATTCGAGATGCAATTCACCGTGGACTGCGGCGCGAGATGGTGCACACCACGCAGGGCGACAACAACCCCTTCCGCGTGCCGCGCCAGTTCGTGCAGATGCCCGGCCGCCCTGGCCGCGTGCAGTTCTTCATTCCGCACGACAACGAAACCGGCTACTGGTGGCAAGGGGAGAACGCCCGCCTCGCTTCGCTGGCGGTGGCGGCGCAATGGGCCTCCACGCTTCTCTCCGCGGACGACCACACGCAAGGCGCGCTGCGCGGCCATGCCCAAGCCGCCCTCGACTGGATCTTCGGCTTCAACCCCTTCGACGCCTGCATGATGCAAGGCCAGGGTCACAACAACCCGCGCTACGAACCCGGCTACTGGAACGCGCCGGGCGGCGTGTGCAATGGCATCACCTCGGGTCTCGTCGACGAGGAAGACATCGACTTCAAGATGCCCTGGGACACCGACCCGATGCACTCATGGCGATGGAGCGAACAGTGGTTGCCGCACGGGGCCTGGTTGTTTCTCGCGTTGGCGCATCAGATGCGGCCGTGAGCGCTCATGAGGGCTGCCGCAGCTTCGTTTCACTTCATCGTTTTCGAGCATCGGACGTGTCCTTCGACAAGCTCAGTCCCGCCTGTAGAAACCCTCGCCGTCAGGTCTCGCTCGCCAAGCCCTGCGCATACCGCGCCAATGACCGGTTGTAGCGAGGCAGGTAGGTCGACAGCGCGGTGAGGCTCACCGCCACGGCTTCGCGCTCTCGTCCCAGATCCACCAACGCGAGCGCCAGGAACGCTCGCACCGCCTGATCAAGTTCATCACTTGGCGCATTCAGTTCGTCGGTGAGCAATGCGGCCGCGCGCGCCGGGTCACCGAGGTTGCGCAAGGAACTGGCCATCTGGATGACGGCGCGGCGTCGGCGAATGCCGGTCAAGCCTGCCGCGAGGGCGGATCGATAGAGCGGGACCGCAAGCTCCGGTTGCCCGGTCGAATCCCGTGCGGCGCCGCGCTCGAAGAACCCCACCGCGCTATCGACGGGCAACTCGCCGGCCATGCCGTCAATGAGCGTGACGAAACCGTCCGGTGCGTGGTCGTCGATGGACTTCCACAGTTCGGCGAGGCGTGCTTCCCATGAAGCATCGGTTTCGGCCATGTGCTGCATCTCCTTGTTCACTGGGGCGGCCGGATGGCCGTGGCCTGCGACCACACCACCTGCCACAAACCATCTCGCAGCTCGTACGAGTCGAGATGCCAGCACTGCAGCACGGACGACCGCCCGCCGACGGAATCGACTTCCAACGTCGCCCGGTAGCGCAGCAGCGCCAACTGGGCCTGCATGCGGACCTCGATGGCTTCAGGCTCCCAGCGCAGGTACTTCAGCGCGCCCGACTCGATCTCGTCCAGATAGCGCTCTTTCGAATACGAGGAGCCGGTGGGCGTGACGAGATGGAAGTCCGCTGAATGAAGCTGCCGCGCGAGCGGCATGTCGCGCTCGACGAGCGATCGCAGGCGGGCGCGCTCGATCCGGCGGAGGTCGTCCTCGGCGTGCACGAGGACTTGGGCATTGATCGGCTGGTCAGGCATGGTGGGATGGATGGCAGTGTGCGCGCACGATACATCGCGACAGCGTCACGCCGGCGCGCCGCTCAAGTGCGCCGCTGACGCCGCATGAGCATCGCGACAAGCGCCAACGCGATCGTCGGCAATCGCCGCAAGTTCAGGATCGGCCCACGCCCTACTCCGCCACCTGCCACACGCTCGGCGGAATCTCCCGCAGCTTCGCCGCCAGCTCCATCCCCGTGCGCACATTGAACTTGTGGCAGATGCGCAGCCGGTGCGCCTCCACCGTCTTGGTGCTGATGTGAAGGTGGTCGGCGATCTGCTTGCTCAGGTAGCCCGCGACCATCTCGGTCAGCACCTCGCGCTCGCGCGGCGTGAGCTCGGCAATCTCCGCGAGCAGCGACTCGCGCGACTCGTGCACGTCGCGTGCGCTCTTGTCGGCCACGAGCGCCTTGCTCACCGCATCGAGCATCGTGCGGGGGTCGGCGGGCTTCTCGAGAAAATCACTCGCGCCCTGCTTGAGCGCCTGCACCACCATCGGGATGTCGCCGTGCCCCGTGAGGAAGAGCACCGGCGGCAGGTAGCTCTGCTGGCGGCGCGCGCGGCGCACCAGTTCCTCGAAGAGCTCCAGCCCGCTCATGCCGGGGATGCGCACGTCGATGACGAGGCAGTGGAAATCACCCGGCGTCGCGCCCTCGAGGAAATCCGCCGCGCGCTCGAACTGCTCGGACACCCAGCCGCGCGTGTCCAGCAGCATGCCCAGCGAGTGCCGCACCGCCGGGTCGTCGTCGATGATGGCGATGCGCGTGGGTGGCGGCGTGGCGGTGGTGCTTGGCATGGTCGCGGTGGCTCCGTGGATGTTCATGGTGGGTCTCGTGTCGTCTCGTCGTTCAGGCCGCCATCAAGACGGACGCAGGCAGGCGAAAGCTCAGGCGCGCGCCGCCACCCGGGTTGGGCTCGGCCCACAGACGCCCGCCATGCCCTTCGATCACGGTGCGGCAGATGGCCAGGCCCAGGCCCATGCCTTCGCTCTTGGTGGTGTAGAACGCCTGGAAGAGCCGCGCCGGCTCGGCAATGCCTGCGCCCCGGTCGGCCACGCAGATGGTGACGCCATCACCGTCCTCCTCGATCTGCACGACGACCGCATCCTGCCCCGCCGCCACGCCGCGCGCGGCCACGGCTTCGATCGCGTTGCGCAGCAGGTTGAACAGCACCTGCTCGATCATCACCGCGTCGCAATCGATGCGCGCCAGGTCGCTGCGTGACTGCACGCGAATCTGCACCTGCGCCCGTTGCGCCAGCGGCTCCAGCAAGGCGAGCGGCTCCTTCAGCAGGTCGAGCACGCGGCAGGTGCGGTGCTCCACCGCGCGCTTCTGGATGAAGCTGCGCAGGCTGTTGATGATCTGCCCCGCGCGGTGCGCTTCCTCGCCCATGCGGCTCACCGCCTCGCCCACCTTGGCGAGTTGCGGCGGCTGGTTGGCGAGGTGGCTGTCGGCCACCGCCGAATAGTTGGCGATGGCCGCGAGCGGCTGGTTCAGCTCATGCGCGATGCCCGACGCGAACTCCGCCAGGCTCGCAAGCCGCGCGGTGTGCTGCAGCAGCTCGTCGCGCTCGCGCGCGGTGTCGGCCGCCTCGCGCTGCACGGTGATGTCGGTGGCGATGTCCAGCAGCACGGTGGACCCATCGACCCACTGCATGGTGCGCCGCTCCACGTGGTACCAGCGCGCACCGCTGGCATCGAAGACCTCGGCCGAGCGCGCCTGTGCATCCAGCGGCGGATGCAGCCATTGCAGCAGGCAGCACTCGCCGTCCGCATGCAACGCGAACACGCGCTCGTGGTGCCGGTTGCGAAACAAGAGCCGCCCGTCGCTCACCGCGCTCACCGACACCGCGGCCTCCAGCCCCGCCAGCACGGCGTAGAGCTGCTCGCGTGAATCGGATAGCGCCTGCTGCGCCACCTGCCGCTCGCGCAGCCAGCGGTAGAGCACCTTCAAGAGCCACATGATCAAGAGCCCGAAGGAAATCACCGCGATCGACAGCCACGCCAGCAGGGCATGCGACTGCCCGTGCGCATGCGGGCTCGCCCACAGCGCGAGGCCGCTGTCTTCGGCGCCGAAGTTGAGCTTGTGCACTTCCTCCGGCGGTTCGGTGGGCGATGCGTCGCGCGGCGAGAGCCGCTTGTTGTTGCGGTCGACGAGGCTCAGGTCGTAACGCTGCACGAACCACCACGGCACCTCCTGCTCGAGCAGGCGGTCGAGGTCATAGGTGGCGAGCACCGAGCCCTGGCGGCCGGCGTCGTCCACGATGGGCACCACCAGCACCCACAGCGGCGCGCCCTGCTCGATGACGCGGCTGTAGGCCGTCTTGTTCAGCGTGTGCGCGGTGGTGAGCGCTGCCGTCACGAGCGGGTCGTTCACCGGCGGCAATTGCGCGGGGCGCTCGCGGTAGGCCGGCGCACCGCCGATGCGCTTGCCGTCGCGGTCGAGCACGTCCACCGCGAGCAGGCCGGGGTTGTCCTTCACCAGCGCGCTGCTTCGCAAGACGAACTCGGCCATCGCAGGCTCCGTCGGCGGCACGAGGTCGTGCGACCAGTTGGACAGCAGCCGCTCGTTGAGCTGCAGCTTCTGCTGCACCGTCTGCTCCAGCCACAAGAGGTCCAGCGCCGAGCGCCGCGCGTTCGCATCGCGCTGGTCGGCATACCAGAGCCAGCCGAGCGTCGTCGCGACAAAAAGGCCCAGCGTCAGCGCGAGCGATGCCGCCCACCAGGGCCATCGGCTGCGCAGGAACAACGGGGCGGCGGTCGGCAAGTGCGGTGTCCTCGGCTCACGGTGTGAACGGGCTCAGGTCGCGAGCGTCAATGCGGCGACGCCGTGCAGGCCTGCATCCGCGCCCAGTTCGGCCCGAATGATTTCATGGTGGTACAGCGGCGGCAATCGGTGAAGTTCCTCGCGCAGTTGCTCGACGTAGCCGGGGCGCAGGCCGACGCCGCCACCGATCGCCGTGCGTTCGATGCCGAGCAGCACGCTCAGGTCGGCGAGCTTCAGGGCGAGCTGGCGGATGGCGTCGCGCCACGGCGCGATGGCGCGCTCGTCGCCTGCGTCCGCGGCATCGGCCAGCGCCCGCGCATCGCGAAAGCCAAGCCCTGCCGCGACAAGGCCGAGCGCCGTGCCGCTCGCCACGTTCTCCAGCGTCTGGCCGCCCGCGACCAGCGTCTCGCCGAGCTCCGCGTCCAGTCCATTGCCCGCCAGGTGCAGCCGCCCGCCCAGCACCAGCCCCGCGCCCAGGCCGGTGGAGACGGTGACGAAGAGGAAATCCCGGCAGCCCTTCCCGGCGCCAAGGCAGTACTCGGCCCAGGCCGCCGCGCGGGCGTCATTGAGCACGCGCACCCGGCGGCCCAATCGCTCGGCCAGCGCCTGCTCCAGCGGGAAGTCGCGCCAGTCCTTCAGGATGCCCGCGTTGTGCGCCGTCACCGAACCCCCGCGCACCTGCCCGGCGATCGCCACGCCGACCGGCGCCGCCGTGGCGTCCAGCGGGTGCAGGAGCTCGGCCATCGTGTCCACCATGGCCTGCGGGCCGGCTTGTCCCGGTGTGGGCAAGCTGCGCCGCCACACCATCCGGCCGCCGTCGAACACCGCCGCGCGGCTGTGCGTGCCGCCGACGTCCAGCGCGATCACGCGGCCATGTTGTATTGAAGTGGTATTGTCACTCATCAGACCATCATGCAGCCGCTGCGGGTTTGCCTCTCCCAGGGAAAACTACCACAAAGCGCGCAATCGACGCTAAACTGGTAATACATTGGCATTGCTTTTCAAGCACCACCCTGAAACCAGCACGCCAATGCCGTGGACGCCCTGTCGCCGGCATCGCCACGAGGAAGACCCGCCATGAATCCACGCATGACACCCATCGCCGCCGCCGTTGTCATCGCACTCGCCAGCGCCGCGACGCTCACGCATGCCCAGCAGGCGGATGCGCCGGCCGCCACTGACGCGAAGGCCCCGCAAAAGCTCGAGACGGTCACCGTCACCGGGATCCGCGCCTCGCGCGAACAATCGCTTGCCGCCAAGCGCAATGCCGATTCGGTGGTGGACGTGATCAGCTCCGAAGACATCGGCAAGCTGCCCGACAAGAACGTGGCCGATGCGGTGCAGCGCGTGCCTGGCGTGAACATCACGTCGTCGGCCGGTGGTGAAGGCGGCTTTGCGGAAAACGACCGCGTGAGCATTCGCGGCACGAGCCCGAGCCTCACGCAGACGCTCGTCAACGGCCACGCCGTGGGCACGGGCGACTGGTTCGTGCTCGACCAGGTGGGCACCGTCGGGCGCAGCGTGAGCTACTCGCTCCTGCCCTCCGAAATCGTGAGCCGCGTGACGGTGCACAAGAGCCAGACGGCCGACCTCGTCGAAGGCGGCGTGGCGGGCGCGGTGAACATCGAGACGCGCAAGCCGCTCGACTTCCGCAAGCCCTTCACCGCCGAGCTCTCGGCGCAGGCGATCTACGCCGACCTCGCGCGAAAGACCGACCCGCAGCTCAATGCGCTCTTCAACTGGAAGAACGACGCGGGCAACATGGGCGTGCTGTTCCAGATCTTTTCCGAGAAACGCCACGAGCGGCGCGACGGCCAGGAGATCTTCGGCTACGGCGCGATCGACCCGGCCAGCCCCGCGGCCATCGCGCACCCGGACCTTGCCGGCGTGCTCGCGCCCGCGGGCATCAACTCCGCCCTCTTCGAGCAGACGCGCAAGCGCGACGGCGGCGTGATCGACATCCAGTTCAAGCCCAGCGCCGACCTGATGCTGGACGCCAACGGCTTCTATTCCAAGCTGAGCGCGGCCAACTACAACCGCAGCTTCTACAACCAGCCGCTGTCCAACATCAACGCGGTGGACAACGCCGGCAACTTCGTGGGCGTGGTGCCGCTGGCCGGCTACACCGTCGTCAACAACACGCTGACCGCCGCGCAGTTCGCGCCCGCGGGATTCCAGCCGGCCACGGCCACCGGCCCGACCAACGGCCAGCTGTTCCCCGGCGTGGTGGACCAGATCTACCGACCGGGCTCGGGCGCCGAGACCTACTACCTCGACCTCAACGGCAGCTACCGCGTCAACGACCGGTTGCGCGTCACCGGCAGTGCGGGCTACACGCACGGCGTGGGCAAGACGCCCCTGGACATCGGCTACGAGGCCGGGCTCACCGGCGTCGGCATGAGCTACGCGCTGCATGGCATGTCGCCGGCGGACGTGGCCTTCCCGGGCGGCGATCCGTCCAAGTTCGCCAATGTGGTGACGCTGGCGGGCTGGGGCTCGCACGTGTCCACGCTGGACAGCGAGACCTACGGCCAGGTGGATGGCGAACTCGCGATCGACCAGGGCATCTGGGAATCGGCCAAGTTCGGCCTGCGCTATGCCAAGCACCACCGCTCGGTGAACTGGCCGGAGTCGGCCAGCTGCGCCACCTGTGACGGCACCACCGCCGCGCCGCTGCCGATGTGGGACGGCCAGACCTTCCCGTCGAACTTCGGCAAGGGCCTGGGCGGCGGCGCGGGCTTCCTGCGCAACGTGTGGCAGCTGAGCCCGGGTGCCGTGCAGGCCTGGGCCAATGCCTACGACACCTCGGGTGGCCCCGACACGCAGAACTGGGCGGCCGAGCTCGACGTGAAGGAACAGGACACCGCCGTCTACGCGATGGCCAACCTCGCAGGCAAGGCCTGGCGCGGCAACTTCGGCGTACGCGTCGTCAACACCAAGCAGACGACCATCACCAACGTGCCGGGCGGCCCCAACCCGATCGGCCTGACCAACGTCAACGGGCCGTACACGCCGACCACCGACGTGCACAGCTACACCGACGTGCTGCCCAGCGCGAACATCAAGTTCGATCTCTCGAAGGACCTGGTGGCGCGCGTCGCCGTCGCACGCACCATGGCCCGCGCCGACTACAGCGCACTGGTGGGCGCGGTGAGCCTGGACGACAACACGCTCACCGGCAACGGCGGCAACCCCAACCTCAAGCCCATCCGATCGACGAATTACGACGCGACGCTCGAGTGGTACTTCGCGCCGAAGTCGGCGCTGTCGGTGGGCCTGTTCTACATGGACATGTCGTCGTACGTGACCTTCGGCGTGTCGCCGGCCACCTACTACAACAACACCTTCAAGAAGTTCAACACCTACCAGATCACCTCGCCCAGCAACATCGCAGCGAAGAACAAGGGCATCGAACTCGGCTGGCAGCAGGCGCTGGGCGGCGGCTTCGGCGGCCTGGCCAACTACACCTACACCGATGGCCGCGCGGCCGACGGCGCGGACGTGGTGGGCAACTCCAAGCACACCTACAACCTCGAGGGCTACTTCGAGAACGACCGCTTCAGCGCGCGGCTGGCCTACACCTACCGCTCGGCCTACCTCGTGGGCCTGGACCGCTCCTTCGCGCAGCACATGGACGCCGAGGGCAACCTCGCCGCCTCGATCAACTACAAGCTCACGGACAAGATCACCCTCACCTTCGACGCACTCAACCTCAATAATCCGGTGCTCAGGTACTACGGCGACAACCGCGACCAGCCGCGCGCCCTGTACACCAATGGCCGGCAGTTCTACTTCGGGGCGCGCATGGAGATTTGAGGCCGCCCCGGCCCAACCGCAGTTCACAAGGTCTCATGAATCAGACGCTTCCTTCCCGCATCGCCGCCCTCGGCCTCCTGGCCGCTGCGCTCGCCACTGTCTTTCCTGCGCATGCCGACGGCGTGGCAACACCCAAGCCGGCCGATGCCGCGCAGCCCGCGACCACCAAGGGCGACAGCGCCCGGCCTGCCGTGGGCGTGCCGCTGCTGGAAGCGGAAGCCTTGATCAAGCAAGGCCGCCATGCCGAGGCGCTCGCGCGGGTCAAGGACGCGGAAGCCGTGAGCGACATGACGCCTTACGAGCGCTACAGCATGCTGCGCACCAAGAGCGCGGCGGCGCTGCCGCTCGGCCAGACGGCCGTGGCCTTCGATGCGACCGAAGCGGCGATCGGCGTGGGCTATCTCACGGGCGAGGCGCAGCGCGAGCTGATGGCCTCGCTGATCCACGCCGCCTATGCCGCGAAGGACTACACACGCACCGTGCGCTGGGCCGATCGCTACCTGAAGGAGGGCGGCACGCGCACCGACGTGGAGGCGCTGCGCATGCAGTCGCAATACCTTGGTGGCGACTACGCAGGTGCGGCGGCCACGCTGCTCGCTCGCGTGAAGGCCGACGATGCCGCCGGCCGCGTCACCTCCGAGCGCGAGCTGCAGCTGCTGCTCAGCTCGCAGCGCAAGTCCAAGGACGACGCGGGCAGCGTGCAGACGGTGGAACGCCTCGCGACGCGCTACCCCAAGGCCGTGTACTGGGCCGAGCTGATCAACGGCGTGGACCGCAAGAGCTTGTCCGAGCGCCTGTTCATCGACCTCTTCCGCTTCATGCGCGCGACGGGCAACCTCACGGGCGCACAGGAGAACCTCTGGTATGCCGAGGTGTCGCTGCAGGCCGGGCTCGCAGGCGAGGCGCTGTCGGTGCTGGACGATGCGAAGACCAAGGGCGTGTTCAAGGATGCCGATTTGAAGAAGGCGGATGCCTTGCGCGCCAAGGCCGTCAAGCCCGCGGCGGATGACGTGGCCAATCGCAAGAAGGATGAAGCCTCGGCGCGGTCCGCGAAGGATGGCAATGCGCTGGCCTTCCTCGGCCAGAGCGCGATGGGCGAAGGACGCATGGCGGATGCCGCGGCGATGCTGGAGCAGGGCTTCGCGAAGGGCGGGCTGCGGCACGCCGAGGAACAGCGGCTGCGCCTGGGTGAAGCGCAAATGCTCGCGGGCAACCGGGACAGCGCGAAGCAGACCTTGTCGACGCTCAAGGGCGCGGACGGCATGACGGAGCTGGCGCATCTGTGGTGGTTGCTGGCGAGTGCTGCGCCGCTGCCTTGAGGCTGCGGCGAGTCTTCGATTCTGCAGACCGTCAGATCTGTCACCCGAGAGAGCCCCGTCACCCCGGCGAACGCCGGGGTCCATGGTGGCGCCATATGCCGCAGCGATGGATCCCGGCGTTCGCCGGGATGACAGGCCAGAGACTGCGCCTCACACCTTGAAGTAGATGCGCCGCTGATCCAGCACGCGCACGATCACCCACCACACGATCACCACGGCGAGTGCAAACGCGAGCGACGGCACGTACGGCCCGGTGGTGGGCGTCATCCACGCGAACCCGCGGCGGTACAGCGGTGCGCCGAGGTGCAAGGCCTCGATGGCGCACACCATTAGCCACGAGCCCGCATAAGCAGCGATCGCGTTCACACCAAAGCTGCGGCCGAGTGCCGGCAGGTTCTCGACATCGACCAGCACATGCGCGAGCAGCAGCGCCAGCATCGCGAACCCCGCGCTCCACAGCACGTACGACGAGCTCCACAGTTGCTTGTTCAGCGGAAACACGAAGGACCACGCCCACCCGAGCGCAAGGAACAACAGCCCCACCTGCCACAGCTGGCTCGTGCGATTGCGCCGCAGCCACTCGCCCGCGCGCAGGCCGAGCAAGGTGGTGGCGATGGCGGGGATGGTGCTGAGCAGGCCCTCGGGCTCGTGGCCGAGGCCAGTCTTCGGGTCGAACTCATAGGCGAAGCGCCCGAGCAACGCCGTATCGAGCCGGCTTGCCAGGTTGCCTTCCTTCGTGAGCGGCCCGCCCCAGGCCATCAGGGCCCAGTAGCCGAAGAGGATGCCGATGATCGCCAGCCACTGCGTGCGGCCGCTCGTGTGCAGTGCGAAGAGCCCGCCTACGGCGAAGCAGATGCCGATGCGCTGCAGCACGCCGAACGGCCGGAAGCTTGGCGTGTGCATCGCCCAGTGCGCCGCCGCATGCAGCGCCAGGCCCAGCACCACGATGCGCAAGGCGCGCACAAGCACGCCACGCCTCAGCGCGGCCGGGTTCGTGACCGACTCAATACGCGGGCCCAGGCTCAGTGCGAGCGACACGCCGACGATGAAGAGGAAGAACGGAAAGATGAGATCGGTGGGCGTGCAGCCGTTCCATGCGGCATGTTCCAGCGGCGCATAGACATGCCCCCAGTCGCCCGGGTTGTTGACAAGCAGCATCGCGGCCACCGTCAGGCCGCGGAATGCATCCACCGATGCGAGGCGGCGAGAGTCCATCGGCTCGGTCGTCACGTCAGCGACCAGCCTAGAAATCGCAGCTCGACACGAGCGGCGGGCTCATCGCCGGCACCGTGTCCTTGAAGGCCGTGTGCGCCTCGCGCAGCCCGCCCACCTCGGCCATCACCTCGTCGGGCGACATCAGCCGGTTGCGTGCATGGAAGACCCAATCGACGTCCTGCTCGTAGGCACGCTGCCGGCTCTCGCCCGCGATCTGCCCGCCGGGTGAGAACCACAGGTTGAAGTTGATCGACATCGGCGTGGCGGGGTAGTTGCGGCCGCCGTGCTCGTCCAGCTGCACGCCGTCGAGGTAGAAGCGCGTCTTGCCCGCGCCCACCTGCATCATCAGCACATGCCAGCCCTCGACCGAGCGGAAGGCTTCGTGCGGCTGGTTGTAGGCCTTCCACGGATGCAGCGACACCGTCTGCCAGGTCACGCCATACAGCCGCGTCTTCGGGTTGCCCCACCCGCCGTTGGGCAGGTACTCCCAATCGAGTTCGCTGTACTCGGGGTCGAAGTCGAAGCGCAGCGGGCTCACGACATAGAAGGTCTCGACCACGACGTCGCCATCGGGCCCGAGCACCGGCGCATCGGTGAAGCGGATGCGCGCGGCATACGTGCCCTCGAGGAACTTGCGCGCCTGGCACAGCTGCGCCTGCGTCGTGCCGGGCGCCGTGCCGTCGGTGCGGGCACTCAATCGCAGCAGCCGGTTGCCGGGTCGTGCCGGGTCCTCGACGAGTGCGACGGTGCCCGGGCCCCAGGCCGCGCCTTCGATGCCGGGGTGGCCGGCCTTGTCGCGCAGGATCCAGCCGTTGCCTGCCAGCGCCTGCATGTCGGCATGGCTGAAGTCATCGAAGAACACGCCTTGATCGGTCGCGGGCACGTGAGCGCAGCCGCTCAGGCCGGCGAGCACGCAGGCAGCAGCCAGGGTCGGGCGCTTCACCGGCTCAGGCCTCGGCCGGCTGGGCGGCCGGGTCCGACGGGTTCGCTGGTGTTGGCGTTGGCGTGTCTTCTCGACGTGCCGGCAGGAAGAAGGACAGCACGAGCACGGGGATCGCGCACAGCGTCACCCAGATGAAGAACTTCTCGTAGCCGAGCGCCGTCTGGATGGCGCCGCTCCAGGTGCCCGACAGCACGAAGCCCAGCTGCATCACGCCCGTGCCCAGCGCGTAGTGCGCCGTCGTGAAGCGGCCCGCGGCCACCACCTGCATGATGAACAGGATGACGCCCACGAAGCCGAAGCCATAGCCGAACATCTCCACCGCAAGGCCGGCGCTGATGAGGCTCATGTCCGACGGACGTGCCACCGCGAGCCACCAGTACACGAGGTTGGGCAGGTTCATTGCCAACACCAGCCACACCATCGCGCGGCGCAAGCCCAGCCACGACGTGAAGTAGCCACCGAATACGCTGCCCACGACGAAGGCGATCGTGCCCGCAGTGCCGTAGGCCACGCCGATCTGGTCGGTGCTCAGGCCCAGGCCGCCGGCCGATGCCGGGTCCTTGAGAAAGAGCGGGCCCACCGACTGGATCTGTCCTTCGCCAGCACGAAACAGCAGGATGAACAGGATCGCGAACCAGATGCCCGGCTTGCGGAAGAACTCGACGATCACCTCGCGCAGCGTGCTGGCGATCTCGGGCAGGCTGCGCGCGGCGGGGCCGGCGGTACGCGTGTCGGGCAACGCCCAGGAGTGGTAGAGCCCGAGCACACCCATCACCACCGCCAGCAGCGCGAACACCGAGCTCCACGAATGCTGCGGCGAGGCGAACTTCTCGAGCGCACCCACGAGCACCAGCACGCCGCCGCGCGCGAAGAGCCGCGCCGCGTTGAAGAACGCGCCCTGCCAGCCGGCGTACTCGGCCTGCTGCTTCGCGCTCAGCGTGGCGATGTACAGGCCGTCGGAGGCGATGTCGTGCGTGGCCGAGCCGATGGCCGTGAACGCCAGCACCGCGATCACCACCACGAAGGAGTCGGGCAGGTTGAGCACCAGCGCCACCACGCCCAGCGTGATCGCGCTGAACACCTGGAAGACCACCACGATCAGCTTCTTGCTGGGGATGGCTTCGAGGAATGGACTCCACAAGGGCTTGACCACCCAGGCCCAGCCGAGGATGTTGACCCAGCGCGTGACGTCGGCGTTGCTCACGCCCAGGTCCTTGAACAGCAGCGTGGTGATCGCCATCACCACGAAGAAGGGCAGGCCTTGCGCGAAGTACAGCGTGGGCACCCAGGTGATCGGCGAACGGCGCGAGGTGGTGTCGCGCGGGGTGGTCTCGGCTTGCATGGCGTGCCCTTCCGATGTGTTCTTGGGTGTGTGCGTGTCTGTCAGCGAGCGAGCCGCACCGGTGCGCGGCCGGGGGCTTGTCCGCGGCCTTCGAGCCAGGTGCGCAGCGCGGCGAGCGCGCCGTCGGCATAGCCCCAGGTGACCACCGCCGGCGCCGAGATGTCCAGCGCTTGAAACGGATTCCACAGCACGAGGTGCAGGTCGGGCACCCACGCCGCCGTGCGCGCGCCATAGCGGTCGCGATGATTGGACGCGAGCACGGTGAGGCGGCCGTCGCTGGGCAGGCTCGTCCAATCCAGCTGCTGCAAGTCGTCGAGCGCGACGATCTCCACGTCACTGAAGCTGTCGAACAGCGACTTCACGTCCTCGCTCGTCGGACCGGCTTCGGACACGCCGTCGCAAGGCACGCTCTTTTGCGTGAGCACGCGGATGGGCTGGTCGTGCCGCGGCGGCTTCGCGCCCTTGAGCGTCGTGAGGCCGGCGGCCCAGGCACGTCGCATCAGCAGGTCATCGCGCTCGCGCACGGCTGGCGGATATTCGGCAATCACCGACGGGTAGCGCGTGGCGAGCGCATCGAGCCGCGACCGGGCCTGGTGCAGCCGCTCGGCCGACAACCGGCCCGCGGCCTGCGCGTCGCCGATGGCGCGCACGGCGGCGAGCTGCTCGTCCTGCGTGCCCAGCGCCATCGCCATGTCAGCGCCGGCCTCGATGGTCATGACGGCGGCGAGGTGGTGGCCGTAGCGGTCGTGGATGGCTTTCATCACGAGCGAGTCGGTGATGACGACGCCGTCGTAGCCCCACTGGCCGCGCAACAGGTCGCCGAGGATCTTGCGCGACAGCGTGGCCGGATGCTCGGGGTCGAGCTGCGGGTAGACGATGTGCGCCGTCATCATCGCGGGCGCTTCGCCCTTCAGCTCGGCGAAGGGCAGGAACTCCAGCGCTTGCAATTGCGCGAGCGGCTTGTCCACCACCGGCAGGTCCCGGTGCGAATCGACATGCGTGTCGCCGTGGCCTGGGAAGTGCTTGACGCAGCAGGCCACGCCCTCGCGCAGCGCGCCGCGCATCCACGCACGCGCGAGCCGTGCGACCTCGCGCGGGTCTTCCGAGAAGCTGCGCTCGGCGATCACCGGGTTGGCCGGGTTGTTGTTCACGTCCAGCACCGGCGCGAAGTTCCAGTTGAAGCCGAGCGAGCGGATGCCGCGCGACACGGCCGCGCCGACTTCCTCGGTCATCACTTCATCGCCCCAGGCGCCGAGGGACATCGCGGCCGGCGGCTGCGGAAGGAAGGTGGCGCGCACAACGGAGCCGCCTTCCTGGTCGAGTCCGATCAGGGCCTTGTCGCCCATCGCGTCGCGCAAGTCGGCGGTGAGCCGCTTCACCTCGGCTTCGGTGCCGAGGTTGCCGCGAAAGAGGCACACCGCGCGGATGTGGTTATCGCGCAGGAAGGCGGCCTGCTGTGCACCGAGGACCTTGCCCTCGATGCTGACCATCACCAGCTGCCCTGGAAAAGTCATGACAGCCCCTCGTTCGATGAGTACATCGAACGATCCCCCGAGGGGATCGAGCCCGGCTTCGGGCGGCCGGGCGCTCGGGCTCGCGCCATCGAAGGACCTCTGTTTTTCATTGCGTCCGTGTGACCTTGTTCAGATGGCGCGGCCGGTCGGGGTCGAACCCCCGTGCACGCGACAGCGCCTCCACCATCGGATAGAAGCTCTGGATCGCGGAGATCGGGTCGAGCTCCACCGATGCTGTCTCGATGATCGGCAGGTTGCAGCCCGGCGTGCCGACAGGCGCGGCGAGCAGCACGCGCGCGCCGCGCAAGCGCATCTCGTCGGCCAGCGACAGCAGCCCCGCCTGCGCCGGTCCGCGCGGCGCGAACACGAGCAACGGGTAGCCCTCGTCGATCAACGCCATCGGGCCATGCTTGACCTCGGCGCCCGAGAAGGCCTCGGCCTGGATGGCGCATGTTTCCTTGAACTTGAGCGCGGCTTCGAGCGCGACCGGCAGGCCGGTGCCGCGTCCGATCACGAAGAGCTTGTCGGCGCCGACCAGCGCATCGACGGCCGCCGACCAGTCGGTGTGCGCCGCACGCGAGAGCACGCCGGGCAGGCCGGAGAGTGCCGCCTGCATCACGAGGTCGTCCTGCCAGGCGGCGACGAGGCGCGCACCGGCGACGAGCTGCGCGATGAAGCTCTTGGTCGCGGCCACGCTCTGCTCTTCGCCGGCATGCAGCGGGAACACCCACTGCGCGGCACGCGCGAGCGGAGACTCCGGGTCGTTCACGAACGCCGCGGTCGTCGCACCGCCTTCGCTGAAGAAGCGCGTGGGCGCGACGAGGTCAGGGCTCTGCCCCGACTGCGAGAACGCGAAGGACGTGAGGCCCTTGCAGATGATCTGCGACTGGTACAGCGTGATCAGCGACATGGGCAGCGAGGTCACGAGGCGGCCGAGCCGCGCCATGATCAGGAAGGCCATGAAGTGCGCCGCGTGGTCGGAGCTGCCGCGCGCGATGGTCAAGAGCGAGGTGGGCGACTTGGCACGCAGCAGCGCGCCGAAATCGCTGTACGACTGGTCGTCCTGCGCCAGCTGCCGCGACACGGCGGACGGCGCCTCGCGTGCTTCAGCCAGCATGCGCGAGTTCAATCGGGACTCCTTCAACGTAGACATCGGTCAGTTCCAGGTCGCGGTCGAGCACCGCCACGTCGCCCCAGGCGCCGACGGCCAGGCGTCCGCGGTCCGTGGCGCCGAGGTAGTCGGCCGCATGGGTGGAGACGCGGCGCGAGGCGTCGGGCAGGTCGAGACCCAGAGCGTTGACCAGGTTGCGCAGGGCCTGGTCCATGGTGAGCGTGGAGCCGGCGAGCGTGCCGTCGGCCAGGCGGACGCCGCCCAGGCACTTGGTGACCTGGTGGCGACCGAGCTTGTACTGCCCGTCAGGCATGCCGGCGGCGGCGGTGGAGTCGGTCACGCAGTACAGGCAGGGGATGGAGCGCAGCGCGACGCGGATCGCGCCCGGGTGCGCATGCAGCAGGTCGGGAATGATCTCGGAGTAGGTGGCGTGGGCCAGCGCCGCGCCCACCATGCCGGGCTCGCGGTGGTGCAGCCCCGTCATCGCGTTGAAGAGATGCGTGAAGCCGCGCGCGCCGCGCGACAGCGCTTCGATGCCTTCCTCATACGTGCCCAGCGTGTGGCCGATCTGCACCTTGTAGCCGGCGGCGACGAGCGCTTCCACGGCTTCCATGTTGCCCGGCACCTCGGGTGCGACGGTGATGAGCCGCACCGGCGCCATGTCGTTCAGGCGGTTCAGTTCGTCGGCGCTGAAGGGTCGCGCGAAGTTCGGTTGCGCGCCCAGCTTGCCGCCGTTGATGTACGGGCCTTCGAGGTGCACGCCCAGCACGCGGGCACCGTTGCGCGGGCGGCCGGCGCACACTGGCTTGAGGCCGGCGAATGCGAGTTCCAGGTCGCCCATGGGCGCGGTCATGGTGGTGGCCAGCAGCGAGGTCGTGCCGTGGCTTGCGTGCAGCTCGGCCACGCGGGCCGATGCATCGCCGCCTTCCATGATGTCGTGCCCGCCACCGCCGTGCACGTGCAAGTCGATGAAGCCGGGGAGGATCAGCGGCTGGTTCGATTCACGCGCGGCGTCGGGTGTGAGCGGTGTGCCTTCGATGCCGGCGATGCGTCCGTCGGCGGCGAAGCTGATCGAGCCCGCGACAAAGCCTTGCGGCGTGAGCACGTTGCCCTTGATGGAGGTCGTGATCATCCTTCTCGCCTCATCTCAGCCACGAAGTCGTAGTAGTCGCTCCGGCAGTACGAATGCGTGAGCTCCACCGCCTGCCCCGACTCGAGGTAGCCGATGCGGGTGATGAACAGCACCGCCTGGCCCACCGGCACGCCCAGCTGTTCAGCCAGCCTCGGCTGCGCGTTGAGGGCGCGGATGTGCTGCAGCGCCCGGACCGGCGCCTGCCGGATGCTCGTGAGGAATTCGTACAAGGAACCATCCACTGCTTCGGGGTTGGCGAGCACGCTTTGCGGCAGCACGCTCACCTCATACGCCATGACCACGTCATCCGCAAGTCGCAGACGCTCCAGGCGGGCAACCCGCGCGCCCGGCGACAGGCCGAGGCTGAGCTGCTCATCCGGCACGGCCGCAGTGATGACGCGTTCGAGCCACTTCGACGACGGCGTGTAGCCGCGCTGGTGCAGCTCTTCGGAAAAACTCGTGAGGCGCGACAGCGGCTGCTCGATGCGCGGCGCGATGTAGTTGCCGCTGCCGCGGCGCCGCACGATCAGGCCCTGCTCGACCAGCTGGTCGATGGCCTTGCGCGCCGTCACCCGCGACACGTCCAGCGACTCCGACAGCACCCGCTCGGACGGCAGCGCCTCGTCGGCCTGGTACTGCCCATCGCGGATGGCCTGGCCAAGCTTGCGCGCGAGTTGCACGTACAAGGGCGAGTTGTCGCGCGCATCGGGCTTGAACTCGAAGATCGTTCTTTTCATGGATTCGACTTTCAACGCTCGCTCCCGGTCCGCTCCACGACTGCGCGGATGAGGGTGAGTGCCCCGGCCGCGGGGCCGTCGGCCGCCGTGACCAGGCGGCTGCGCAAGGCAGGTGAGAAGCGAGCGGACAGGCGCTCGCCGATGCTGCCGCTGACGGCGAGCGGCAGCCCGCCGAGCGGGTCCAGCGCGAGTGCGATGGCTTCGAGCGCGGCGACGGCATTGCTCAGCAATTGGGCGGCCGCGGGGTCGGCGGATTCGCTTTCGAACACCGCGGGCGCCACCTGGCCGTATTCGAACTGGCCCGCGCGGTCGCACCAGGCTTGAAGGCTGTCGCGGTTGCCGCCGCAACGCGACCACACGGCGCGAGCGAGCGCGCCCACGTTGCTGCGGCCATCGATGGCCGATTGCGCGACTCGCACCGCACGCAAGCCCAGCCACGCGCCGCTGCCTTCGTCGCTGACCGGGAAGCCCCAGCCACCGACGACGTCGCGCGAGCCATCGGCGCGCCAGACCTCGCCAATGCTGCCGGTGCCGGCGATGACGATCGCACCCGGTTGGCCGCCGTGGGCGCCGACCAGCATGGTGAAGGAATCGGTCTCGGCGACGAGCTGCGCGAAGCCGGGGTTGGTGGTGATGAACTCGTCGCGCCACGGCGGGTTGCTGACGCCGGACAGGCCCGCGGCCAGTGCCACGTGACTCCAATCGGGTGCGGCAACGCCCGCGGCTTCGAAGGCGTGACGAACGGCCAGCTGCACCTGCGTCCAAGCGGAAGCGATGCCCTGCTGCAGCGCGGAGGGGCCAGCCTGGCCCTGCCCGATCACCGGCCCGCCACGGCGCGCGAGCACGGCTCGCGTCGACGTTCCGCCACCATCCACCCCGACCAGAAATTCGACCATGACCGCCTTGGGCCCCTCAGTGTTGTTCTCGGCGCTTCATGGGCGCCGATCGATGAAACCAGTTTAGTACCAGTAATACCAATAAGTCAATTGGTATTAGGTTGGCCGAAGCTGTCTGGTGGATGACGGCGTCGCTGCGGCTACAAATGGACGAGCGCGGGCCGATGCATGCGAAGCGGGAGGGATGTGCGGCACCCCCGGCTGGATTGGTATGGTCAATACCAGTTGGATGCCAAATGTAGCAGAGGCCCGCATGCGCCATCCCCTGGTTTCCGCTTAGGTATTGCCCGGTTCAGCTGGCCTTCGCCGCGCGCTTGGCGTACAGCGCCCACAAGCGCGCCAGATCCGCCGTGCCGTCGGCACCACCCACCGTCTTCAAGGTCGCCTGTGCCTTGGCCGAGTCACCTGCGGTGATCTGCGCGATCGCGAGGTGCAGCTTGGCGTCCTCGGGCCGCTTCAGGTTGTCCTTCGCGATGCCCTCTTGCATCAGCTTGAGGCCACCGGCCTTGTCGCCCGCGAACACCTGGTTCATGCCGATGTTCACGAGGCCCGTGCCGTCCTTGGCAGCACGCGCTTCCTCGATGTTGGCCGCCTGCCCTGCCTTGTCCTCCTCGACCCGCTTGGCGATCAGGTCGCGCAGCCGCTTCTGGCGATCGGCCTGCGGGCCCACGCCGAGGATGTTGGCCGCGAAGCCCTTGTCCAGCACCTGCTTGGCCTCATTGGGGCTGCCCGCTTGCACCGCCAGCTGCGCCATCTCCATGAAGTCGTTGGCTTGGGTCATGCTGCCCGTCGCGAGGCTCAGGCGGTACGTGTCCAGCGCCAGCCGATCACTGAAGTTGGGCTTGCGCTGCAGCCGGCTCAGGAGATCGACCCAGTAGTCCTTCTTCGGGTAGTAGGTGACCAGCCGCTCCAACGCCCACACGTAGCCGTTGGTGTCGTTCATCTTGAGCGTGGCATTCACCAGCAGCTTCAAGCGGTCCTCGCCCGGCGTGCTGCCCGCGGACTCGGCCTGCTTGATCTCGGTGGTGAGCTCGCGAGCCGCACCGGCGAAGTCGCCCGAGAGGTACTGGCTCTGGATGAGCAGCGTGCGGATCGCCCCGCTCGTGCCGCCTTCCTTGAAGTAGCGCTGGCCCCACTGCTGGGCCTGCGCGTACTTGCCGGCGCGGTAATAGGAGCCGGTGATGGACTCGATCATGCGCAGCTTGTCAGCCCCGCTCACGCGGCCCTGCACCGCCTCGAAGCTCTTGGCGGCCGTCTCCACGTCGCCTGCGCCGCTGGCCGCGGCCAGGCGCATGCGCTCGACCATGTAGGACTCGTTGGCATTCTTGCCACCCACCGCATCGGCCTCGCGCAGCTTGTCCAGCGCCTGCTTGTACTTGCCGCCCTTGATGAGTTCTTGCGCCGCTTGCAGCGGTCGGCCCACGTCGGGGCGCACCGCCTCTTGCGCCTGGGCGCCCAGTGCTGCGCTCAAGGCGCATGCCACCAACGTCTTGATGAAGATATCTCGCATCAACAATTCCTTGTATCCACCCACGAGCGTCCCACAACTGCCAAGCCAGCGCAGCGAAGCTTCCACCAAGCCACGCCCGAGGGACCGGCTCCGCCGGCCCTCAGGGTGGCGCCCCTCGGGGGCAGGAGCGCAGCGACTGGGGGGCCCCTATTTCACGAACTGCTCGTTGCCGACCATGCCGAGCTTGGTCACGCCAAGCCGCTGCGCGCTCGCCAGCACCATCGCAACAGACTTGTACTCAACGAGTTTGTTCGGCCGGATGTGCACTTCCGGCTGGTCCGCTTGGGCGGCAGTTTGTGCCAACTTGTTTTCAAGCGTCGGCCTGTCCGGCAGCGCCTCGCCGTTCCACAGCACCGTGCCGTCGAAGTCGATGTCGATCGTGACCACCACCGGCTCCTTGGTCGGCGGCGGCGGGTTGCCCGCGGGCATGTTCAGGTTCACGCTGTGCAGCTGGATCGGGATGGTGATGATCAACATCACCAACAGCACCAGCATCACGTCGATCAGCGGCGTGGTGTTGATGTCCATCATCACCTCCGGGTCGCCGCCTCCGGAACTCAGGTTCATTGCCATGTGCTGTGCTCCTTAGCCTTTGGCCGGGGGTTCGGTGACGAAGCTGATCTTCAGGATCGCCGCGCGCTGGCAGGCGAAGATCACCCGGCCCACCGATTCATAGCGGCTCTTCTCGTCGCCACGGATGTGCACCTCGGGCTGCGGGGTCATCGTCGCGATCTTCTTGAGCCGCTGGAACAGCGCCTCGTTGTCGGGCACCAGCTGCGCGTTCCAGTACACGTCGCCGTCCTTGTTCACCGAGATCTCGATGTTCTCGGGCTTGGTCTGGCGCGCGATGTTGGTCTCTTTGGGCAGATTCAGCGGGACGGTCTGCGTCACCACCGGAATCGTGATCAGGAAGATGATCAACAGCACCAGCATCACGTCCACCAGGGGGGTCGTGTTGATGGTGGAGACCACCTCGTCGTCGCCGCTGTCGCTGCCGACACTCATTGCCATGTCTTGCTCCTCGCATTGCTCCCTCCCCCGCTGGGGGAGGGCTGGGGTGGGGGCGTCGGCCGCCCAGAAAAATCAGCGAGCCGCAGCGCGAGCACCCATCAACACGCCATGCAGGTCGGCGCTGAAGCTGCGCACCGATTCCATGGTCACCTTGTTGCGGCGCACGAGCCAGTTGTAGCCGAGCACCGCCGGCACCGCGACTGCGAGGCCGATGGCCGTCATGATCAGCGCTTCACCCACGGGACCCGCCACCTTGTCGATCGATGCCTGGCCGGCGATGCCGATGGCCGTCAGCGCGTTGTAGA
>CBIHOF010000036.1:0-34568 GCA_966211955.1 uncultured Comamonadaceae bacterium
TCGGTGAAGCGCCAGCCGAGCGACGGGTCCTTCTTGCCGTAGTCCATGTGGCCGTAGATCGGGTGGCCGTCGACGGTCTTCACGTCATTGGTGAAGAACTCGGCGATGTCCTCATAGGCCGACCAGTTCAGCGGCACGCCGAGGTCGTAGCCGTACTTGGCCTTGAACTTGTCCTGCAGGTCCTTCTTGGCGAAGAGGTCGGCGCGGAACCAGTACAGGTTGGCGAACTGCTGGTCGGGCAGCTGGTAGAGCTTCTTGTCCGGTGCGGTCGTGAAGCTCGTGCCGATGAAGTCCTTCAGGTCCAGGCCCGGGTTGGTGTATTCCTTGCCCGTGCCGGCCATGTAATCCGACAGCGCCAGGATCTTGCCGTAGCGGTAGTGCGTGCCGATCAGGTCGGAGTCGCTGATCCATCCGTCATAGATGGACTTGCCCGACTGCATCGAGGTCTGAAGCTTCTCGACGACGTCGCCTTCCTGGATGATGTCGTGCTTGACCTTGATGCCGGTGATCTCCTCGAAGGCCTTGGCCAGCGTCTTCGATTCGTACTCGTGCGTCGTGATCGTTTCCGACACGACGGAGATTTCCTTGACTCCCTTGGCTTGCAGCTTCTTGGCCGCATCCATGAACCACTTCATCTCCGCCATCTGCTTGTCCTTGGACAAGGTGGACGGCTGGAACTCGCTGTCGACCCACTTCTTGGCTTCGGCTTCACCCGCATACGCGCCATGACCCATGACCAGAGCGGCTGCTGCGAAAGCGACGGCATTCACGCGCAACTTCATTTGTGTCTCCTCAAGAGCTTCCCTTTGATCCTTGGCGACAACCGGCTGGGAAGGAAGGGCCGGTTGCCTGTTCTCCAACAAACTAGCCCTTGCGCAGGATCAACGCGAGCAAGAGCATGGACACCACGAAACTGATCCACACCGACGGCTCCTGGTCCAGCGAGAACCAGGTGACCATCCGTTCGCTCATGGCGACGAACGCGAGGTTCACGTACGCCGCGCTGAGCAGGCCGATGAAGAGCCGATCGCCGCGCGTCGTCTCCATCGGAAGAAATCCCTTGCGCATGACGGTGGGAACCCTGAGTTCCCACACGGTCATCGCGATGAGCATCAACACGATGCAGCTGAAGAACACCGCCACGGGCAGGGTCCAGGCCATCCAGTCGAACATTTGCATATCTCCTGTCTCTGTCTTGCTCCCTCTCCCCCTGGGAGGGGGAGCCATTCATTACACGCGGCCCATCGCGAAGCCCTTGGCGATGTAGTGCCGCACGAACCAGATGACGATGGCGCCGGGGACGATCGTCAACACGCCTGCCGCAGCCAGCACACCCCAGTCCATTCCGCTCGCGCTCACCGTGCGCGTCATCACCGCCACGATCGGCTTGGCGTTCACGCTGGTCAGCGTGCGCGCCATCAGCAGTTCCACCCAGCTGAACATGAAACAGAAGAACGCGGCCACGCCCACGCCCGCCTTGATGAGCGGAATGAACACCGTGAGGAAGAAGCGCGGGAACGAATAGCCGTCGATGTAGGCCGTCTCGTCGATCTCGCGCGGGATGCCGCTCATGAAGCCTTCGAGGATCCACACCGCCAGCGGCACGTTGAACAGCAGGTGCGCCAGTGCCACCGCGATGTGCGTGTCCATCAGGCCCAGCGTCGTGTACAGCTGGAAGAAGGGCAGCAGGAACACCGCGGGCGGCGTCATGCGGTTGGTGAGCAGCCAGAAGAAGACGTGCTTGTCGCCGAGGAAGCTGTAGCGCGAGAACGCATAGGCCGCCGGCAGCGCCACCACGAGCGAGATCACCGTGTTGATCGCGACGTAGATGATCGAGTTGATGTAGCCCGAATACCAGGATTCATCGGTGAAGATGACCTTGTAGTTGTCGAAGGTCAGGTTCTTCGGGAACAGGCTGAAGACCGACAGGATCTCCTCGTTCGTCTTGAACGACATGTTGACCATCCAGTACACCGGCAGGATGGCGAAGACGAGGTAGAGGATCAGGAAGAAGACCCGCTTCTGGAACTTGCGGTTATCCATGAGCCGCCTCCGCCTTCTCCTGCGTGCCCACGCGCTGCATCCAGTTGTAGAGGATGAAGCACAGCAGCAAGATGATGAGGAAGTAGATCAGCGAGAAGGCCGCGGCGGGGCCGAGGTCGAACTGGCCGACTGCCTTCTGCGTGAGGTACTGGGACAGGAAGGTGGTCGAGTTGCCTGGGCCACCGCCCGTGAGCACGAAGGGCTCGGTGTAGATCATGAAGCTGTCCATGAATCGAAGCAGCACGGCGATCATCAGCACGCCGCGCAGCTTGGGCAGTTGGATGAAGCGGAAGACGGCGAGCTTGCTGGCGCCATCGATGCGTGCCGCCTGGTAGTACGCGTCGGGGATGGCGCGCAGGCCGGCATAGCAGAGCAAGGCCACCAGCGGCGTCCAGTGCCACACGTCCATCAGCAGCACCGTGAGCCATGCGTGCGTGGCGTTGCCGGTGTAGCTGTAGTCGAAGCCGAGAGCGGCGAGCGACGCACCCATGAGGCCGATGTCGGCACGGCCGAAGATCTGCCAGATGGTGCCCACCACGTTCCACGGAATGAGCAGCGAGATGGCGACGATCACGAGCACCGCTGACGCCTTCCAGCCCTGCGCGGGCATGGACAGCGCGAGCATGATGCCCAGCGGGATTTCCACGAGCAGCACCGCAAACGAGAAGGTGATCTGACGCAGCAGCGCGCCTTGCAGGTCGTCGTCGCGCATCACCGCCTTGAACCACTCGGTGCCGACGAACACACGCCGCTCGGGCGAGATGATGTCCTGCACCGAATAGTTCACCACCGTCATCAGCGGCAGGATGGCCGAGAAGGCCACGCACAGGATGACGGGCAGGATGAGAAACCAGGCTTTCTGATTGACCGGCTTCATGCGATCAACTCCTCGTTCTTGTAGAAGCAAGTGTGGCTGCCAAGTACGTTGAGCCACACGTCGTCGCCCACCGAAGGCTTCTTCGCATCCGGGCTCAGGCGAGCCCGGATCACCGCGTCGCCACTGGTCGCCGTGACCAACCAATAGGTGCCGATGTCCTGTGCCTTCTGCACCTTCGCGGGCAAGGCGTCGCTCTGCCCGGGTTGCGCCATTTGCACGTACTCGGGCCGCACGCCCAGCGTGAAATCACCGGCTTGCGCGAGCGCCGGGTTCGTCGCACCGCGCAACACATGCCCACCCACCAGGATGCCGTCACCCTGCGCTTTCGCCGGCAGGAAGTTCATGCCCGGCGAACCGATGAAGTTGCCGACGAAGGTGTGTTGCGGGCGCTCGAAGAGCTCGGATGCCGTGCCCACCTGCACCGCGCGGCCGCGCGTCATCACCACCACCTGGTCGGCAAAGGTCAGTGCCTCCACCTGGTCGTGGGTGACGTAGATGAGCGTGAGCTTGAGCTCGTGGTGGATCTGCTTGAGCTTGCGGCGCAGCTGCCACTTCAGGTGCGGGTCGATCACCGTCAGCGGCTCGTCGAAGAGCACCGCGCTCACGTCCTCGCGCACGAGGCCGCGGCCGAGCGAGATCTTCTGCTTCGCGTCGGCGGCCAGGCCCGCGGCGCGCATGTTGAGCTGGCCACTCATCTCGAGCATCTCGGCGATGGCACCGACGCGCTGCTTGATCTTGTCGGCACTCACGCCACGGTTGCGCAGCGGGAAGGCAAGGTTCTCGGCCACCGTCATCGTGTCGTAGATCACCGGGAACTGGAACACCTGGGCGATGTTGCGCTCCTGCGGCGACTTCTTCGTGACGTCGCGGCCGTCGAACTTCACCGTGCCATGCGAGGGCGTGACGAGGCCCGACACGATGTTGAGCATGGTCGTCTTGCCGCAGCCCGAGGGGCCGAGCAACGCATACGCGCCGCCGTCCTCGAAGGTCATCTTCAGCGGCAGCAGCGCATAGTCTTCGTCGCGCTGCGGGTTGGGCTTGTAGGCATGCGCCAGGTCGAGGTCAATGCGGGCCATGTCAGCGCACCTCCGTCGGGGCAACGAGCAGCTTGCCCGAGGCGTCGAAGACATACACCTGCGACGGGTTGAGGTACAGCGTGATCGGTTCGCCCAGGGTGAACTGGTGCACGCCGGTCAGCTGCGCCACCAGCTCGCCGATGGGCGTGTCCACGTGCACGAAGGTGTCTGAGCCCGAGATCTCGGCGAGTTCCACCTTGCCGGCGAGCGCCAGGTCGCCGGCACGCTCGCGCACGCGCAGTGCACTGGCCCGCACGCCGATGGTCAGCACCGGCGTGCTCGATGCCGGCAGCGGCACGGACAGGTTCACGCCCGCCTGCAGCGTCACGCCGATGGTGGCCGCCGTGCCCGGCAGCAGGTTCATCGGCGGGTCGCTGAAGGCACGCGCAACGCGGATGGACTGCGGCCGGTGGAACACCTCCGCGGTCGGGCCGTACTGCAGCAGCTCGCCGGCATCCAGCACCGCGGTGTAGCCGCCAAGCAGGAGCGCTTCCGTCGGCTCGGTGGTGGCATAGACCACCGTCGATTCGCCGGTGGCGAAGAGCTGCGACAGTTCTTCACGCAACTCCTCGCGCAGCTTGTAGTCGAGGTTCACGAGCGGCTCGTCCAGCAGCATCAGCGGCGCCTTCTTGGCCAGCGCCCGCGCGAGCGCCACGCGCTGCTGCTGGCCGCCCGAAAGCTCTGCCGGCAGGCGCTTGAGGAAGGGCTCGATGTGCAGCTTCGCGGCCAGCTCGTTCACGCGCTGGGCAATGCCCTTCTCGCCGCGCAGCTTCAGCGGCGAGGCGATGTTGTCGGCCACCGTCATCGATGGGTAATTGATGAATTGTTGGTACACCATCGACACATTGCGCTCGCGCACGGGCTTGCCCGTCACGTCCTGACCATCGGCCAGCACGCGGCCTTTGCTGGGCGTGTCCAGCCCCGCCATCACGCGCATGAGCGAGGTCTTGCCGGCCTGGGTCGCGCCCAGGAGGACGGTCACCGCCCTCGGCACGAGGTTCAGGTCCAGCGGGTAGAGATGGGTTTGCGCACCCACCTGCTTCTCGATGCGTTCAAGCATCAGTTCCATGTCATCTCCGATCGCGCCGTGTTGGCGCCTGCCGTCTGTGCGGCGTCATGTTCCCAATTCGATGTGCACCATTGCTCCACCGCCTCGCGCTCCTTGGCGCTCATGTGCAGGCCGAGCTTGGTGCGGCGCCACAGCACGTCGTCGGCGCTGCGCGCCCATTCGTGCGTGTGCAGGTAGTGCAGCTCCGCTTCGTGCAGGCCCGGTGCCACGCGTGCGCCGAGGCCGTCCTTCAACAGCACATCGACACGGCCGCCGTAGTCGCGCGCCAGGCGCTGCAGCAAGGCGGCGTCGATGTCGGCGTGGCGCAGCGCAAGCGCCTGCGTGAAACGCTGGATGTCGGTGTCCGGCCGCTGCGGCCGGCCGATCCACGCGCTCAAGTCGCCGCCCGGCAGGAAGGCGCCGCGTGTCCACGCACCGCGCTTCGCGCCGAGCGCCGGCGACAGCATGTCGGCGGCCTCTTCGGCGAGCTTGCGGAACGTGGTGATCTTGCCGCCCCACACCGACAACAGCGGTGCCTGCGCGGTGTCCAGGTCCAGCAGATAGTCGCGCGTCACCGCCGACGGATCGCCCGATTCATCGTCCAGCAAAGGCCGCACGCCCGAGTAGGTCCACACCACGTCGGCCGGCGTGATGCCATGCGCGAAATAGCGGCTCGCCTGTTCGCAGAGGTAGGCGATTTCGCTCTCGTCGATGCGCGCCTCGCCCACGGCGCCGTGGTGCTCCACGTCCGTCGTGCCGATCAGCGTGAAGTCGCCTTCGTACGGAATGGCGAAGATGATGCGGCGGTCGGGGTTCTGGAAGATGTAGGCGTTGTCGTGGTCGAAGAGCTTGCGCACGACGATGTGGCTGCCCTTCACCAGTCGCAGCGATTTGGGCTGCGGCACGTGCGCATGCTCGCTCAGGAACTGTCCGGTCCAGGGGCCTGCAGCGTTGACGAGCGAGTGCGCAGTGATCGACTGCTCGTCGCCCGTCGCGTCGTTGCGCAGCGTCACTCGCCAATCGGATGCACCGCGCTTGGCATCGACGCAGCGCCAGCGCGTGAGGATGTGCGCACCGTGCTCGGCGGCATCGATGGCGTTGAGCACCACGAGGCGCGCATCGTCCACCCAGCCGTCGGAATACTCGAAGCCGCGCGTGAAGCCGGGCTTCAGCGGTGCGCCCGCCGGGTGCCGGCGCAGGTCCACCGTCTGCGAGCCGCCCAGCACTTCGCGGCGCGCGAGGTGGTCGTACAGGAAGAGGCCCGCCCGGATCATCCACACCGGTCGCATGCCAGGGTCATGCGGCATCACGAAGCGCAGCGGCCGCATGATGTGCGGCGCGCTCTTCAAGAGCACTTCGCGTTCGGCCAGCGCCTTGCGCACCAGCGAGAACTCGTAGTACTCGAGGTAGCGCAAGCCACCGTGGATCAGCTTGGTCGATGACGACGAGGTGTGCTGCGCGAGGTCGTCTTTCTCGCACAGCAGCACCGACAAGCCGCGGCCCGCGAGATCGCGCGCAATGCCAGCGCCATTGATGCCGCCGCCCACGACGAGGGCGTCGACCGACGGCGCTTCTTGCGTCCAGCCATTGAGCCGGGGCTGATTCAACAGATCACTCCTCAGGGGTCAAAAAGAAACGAACATCGCGTGATGTTCGTTTTCGTTCGTTTCGTGTTCTTCTTTTTTCGTTTTAACCCATCAACGAACGATTTGCAAGCTCGCAATCCACCATGGATTTCCCTGATCCGCTCGCTATGCTGCGCGCCATGCGCACTGCCCGACCGCCGTCCGAATGACTCCCAACCCGCGCCAATCCTTGCTCCTGGACGAGGTGCGCGCTCGCGGCGCCGTGTCCGTCGAAGCCTTGTCCGACCAGTTCGGCGTGACGCTTCAAACCGTTCGCCGAGACGTCAAATTGCTTTCGGATGCGGGCCTTCTTGCGCGTTTTCACGGCGGCGTGCGCCTGCCGAGCTCGACGGTGGAGAACATCGCCTACCGCCAGCGCCAGCAGCTCAACGAGAGTGGCAAGCTGCGCATCGCGCGGCGGGTGGCCAAGGCCGTGCCCAACGGCTGCTCGCTCATCATCAACATCGGCACCACCACAGAGGCGATCGCGCGCGAGCTGCTGCACCACAAGGGCCTGCGCGTCATCACCAACAACCTGAACGTGGCGGCCATCCTCTCGGACAACCCGGAGTGCGAAGTCATCGTCGCCGGCGGCGTGGTGCGCTCACGCGACCGCGGCATCGTCGGCGAGGTCACCGTCGACTTCATCAAGCAGTTCAAGGTGGACATCGGCCTGATCGGCATCTCGGGCATCGAGTCCGACGGCACGCTGCGCGACTTCGACTACCGCGAGGTGAACGTGGCGCGCGCCATCATCGACCACTCGCGCGAGATCTGGCTGGCCGCCGACCACAGCAAGTTCAACCGGCCGGCGATGGTGGAGCTCGCGCAGCTGAGCCAGATCGACAAGCTCTTCACCGACGCGCATCCGCCCGCGCCCTTCCCCGCCCTGCTCGACGACGCGGGCGTGCAACTGACCATCAGCGATTCCTGAGGTCCCGAGGTTCCGTCATGGCCGACAAGCAATTCCTACTCGCCCTCGACCAGGGCACCTCCAGCTCACGCAGCATCGTGTTCGACGCCCGTGGCCAGATCGTTGCGATGAGCCAGCGCGAATTCCGGCAGATCTACCCGCAGCCCGGCTGGGTGGAGCACGACCCGAAGGAGATCTGGGCCTCGCAGCTCGAGACTGCGAAGGAAGCGCTCGCCAAGGCCGGCATCACCGCACGCGACATCGCCTCCATCGGCATCACCAACCAGCGCGAGACCACCGTCGTGTGGAACCGCCGCACCGGCGAGCCCATCCACAACGCCATCGTCTGGCAGGACCGCCGCGCCGAGCCCACCTGTGCCGAGCTGCGCGAGCGCGGGCTCGAAGGGCTGTTCCGCGAGAAGACCGGGCTCATCATCGACGCCTACTTCAGCGGCACGAAGCTCAAGTGGATCTTCGATCACGTGAGCGGCTCGCGCGAGGCCGCGGCGCGCGGCGAGCTCGCCTTCGGCACGGTGGACTCGTGGCTGATGTGGCACCTCACCGGCGGCGAAGTGCATGCCACCGACGTGAGCAATGCATCGCGCACGCTGCTCCTGAACGTGCGCAGCAACCAGTGGGACGAGGAGCTCTTGAAGATCCTCGGCGTGCCGCGCGAGGTGCTGCCCGCCGTGCATCCGTCCAGCCACGTCTACGGCCACACGCGCGCGGACCTGCTCGGCGCATCGATTCCCATCGGCGGCGTGGCCGGCGACCAGCAGAGCGCCCTCTTCGGGCAGGCCTGCTTCCAGGCCGGCCTCGCGAAGAACACCTACGGCACCGGCTGCTTCATGCTGATGCACACCGGCGAACGCTTCCAGACGTCGACCAACGGACTCATCACGACCAGCGCAGCGCAGCCGACGGCAACGCCGGAATTCGCGCTCGAAGGCAGCGTCTTCATCGCAGGGGCCGTGGTGCAGTGGCTGCGCGACGGCTTGCGTGCCATCAAGGGCAGCGGCGAAGTGCAGAACCTCGCGGAGACCGTGCCCGACAGCGGGGGCGTGATGTTCGTGCCGGCCTTCACCGGGCTTGGCGCACCCTACTGGAATGCGGACGCACGCGGCGCGATCGTCGGCCTCACGCGCGGCAGCACGGTGGCGCACATTGCGCGCGCGGCGCTTGAGAGCATTGCCTTCCAGAGTGCCGCCTTGCTGAGCGCGATGAGCCGTGACGCGGTGGCTGCCGGCGGCTCACCGGTGAGCGAGCTGCGCGTGGATGGCGGCGCTTGCGTGAACAACCTGCTGATGCAGTTCCAGGCCGACCTGCTGGGCATTCCGGTCGTGCGGCCGCAGGTGATCGAGACCACAGCGCTCGGCGCGGCCTACCTCGCGGGCCTGAGCTGCGGCCTGTACGCAAACCTCAACGAGCTGGCATCGCAATGGAAGGTCGAACGGCGCTTCCACCCGACCATGCCGAGGGAACGCGCCCAGGAGCTGATGCATCGCTGGGAGCATGCGGTGCGGCAGGCAGTGGCAACGTAGCTGGGGCGCTCAAGCGAATGCTCTTCGCTGCTCGCGCAGGAACGGCCTGTCGACCTGCTCAGCGATTGATTCGATGTCGCGCTTGCTGACTCCGCTGCTCGCGAAGTGGGCTTTCCACGCCGACACCGCCTGCACGACCCGCACCACCTCCGCGCGCGCCTGCTTGTCGTTCAGCGCGAAGTACCGGCTCATCGACATCGCGTTGTCGAGCGTCGAATCCGCATCGGCCGCGCCCACGCGCATCTGCTGGTAGCCGAGCGCCTGGCCCGAGGGCAGCACATCGAAGGCGGGCGACAACGCGAGCTGTTGCGAATCGGTGGCGATCAGCACGTGGTTCTTCTCGTGATCGTCGGTGTTGTCGATGAGGATGTTGAACACCATGCGCCGGAACAGCTCCTGCATCTGCAGCACGCTGATGCCGCGCTCCACGATGCCGCGGCGGCGAATGAGCTGCGCGAGCTCCGGATAACCGAGCGTCTCGCCTGCCGCCTTGAGCGCCACGTTGGCGGTGATGGCATGGATGCGCCGGTCGCCTTGCCGGTCGAAGCGCCGCACCGCCACCGCGTGGCCGTCGCTGATGCGGATCGGCCGCGTCGGCGCGACGGCAATGCCGGCCTGAGAGGCGAGCGTCATCGACGCATGCTCGACGAGCGGCGTGTCCACGGGGTCGCCGTCGGAGAACTTGACGACCCACTGCTCGCCATCGATCTCGACCAGCGCTTTCGGCCGCGCGCCGCCCATGGTCACGCCGGGGGCGATCAGCCGCTTTTGCGCTTCGGGGATGGGTTCATTCGCCAGCACCTTCGCCACCAGCTCGCTGATCGTGCCCACGTCCGACAGCGTCGGCATCGGGCTCAGCCGCCGCGGCAGGTACTGCTCGGCGGAGGTGGACACGCCGAGCGCACCGAATCGGTCGTCGCCTGCGAAGTAGAGGTATTCGAGCAGCGACAGCCGCGCCGGCCGGTCGATGAAGCGGATGACGCGTTCGCCCCAGCGGTCGGGCCGCGCGTCGTCCACGGCGCCGGCGGCGGTGTCTTTCTCGCGAGGCAGGAATTCGTCGTCGATGAGCGGCAGGTCTTCGCTGAGCGCAAAGCCGCGTGCAAGCCATTCGGCGCCGTAGTGCAAGGACACGCCGCGCATCGTGCGGGCCGTGCTCAGCCTGCCGATGTACGCAGGCTGTGCCGGCTGGCCGAGCCACCAGAGGTGCAGCTCGTCGGCGGGACGGTAGGTGGCTTCAGGCTGGTTCATCGCCGCCCTGCTTCTTGCGCAGCCGCGCATCGACCGACGCGGCGGAGCGAACGGCCCGGCGCTTCAAGGCCTCCCGCACGTCCATCTCCAGGGCCCCGCGATCCAGTGCCGGATCAGCCAGTTGCGGCAGGGCATCGGTGCGCCCCATCATCCACAGCGCCGTTGCGATGATGCCGACGCTCACGCCCGGGTCGCCCTGCTCGAGGCGGATCAGCGTGGGCACCGACACGCCCAGGCGCTGCGCCCAGGCGCGCTGCGACTCCTTGCGGCGCACGCGGGCCACCGCCAGGTTCTCGCCCAGCCGGCGCAAGGCGTCAGCCGCCGCCGGTGGCAGCGTGGACAAGGCGAGGGTGGCTTTTGACATCACATAAATATGTCGTCAACTGCCATTTTGGTCAAGTTTATTTAACTCGACCGCTCGACAAACACCCACAAAAAAGGGCGGACCGAAGTCCGCCCTAACGCAGTTCCGGAGAACCAACCTTCCGGAATCGGAGACCTTGTTCAGTTCAGCGAGTGGACCGGTTGCTGGGTGTGGTCGACCGTCTGGTGACGTGCGGCGCGCAGGGCGGCGACCGTCTCGGCACGCACGTCGGCGCGGCTGCGGGTGCCGGGCTGGTCGCGGAATTCGGTGGCGTCGCCCAGGCGGACGACCTGCACCGGCGCGGTGGACGCATCGGCCGTGGCGTACACGCGACCTTGCGACGGCGCCTTGTCCACGAACACGGTGGCTTCACCGTACTGCACGACGGACGTGTTGGCCTTCTTGGCCTCGGCCTTCACTTCGGCGCGATCCTTCGTGCCTTGCTCGGGGTTGTACTGGGTGGCTTCCACCGCGAACGCGCTGGTCATGGCGACGGCGCTGGCAACGGCGATGGCAACGGTGGCGAGGGTGGGGAACAGCTTCGAGCTCATGATGATTCCTTCGATACAGATGGTTGACGTTTCCCGGGCATGGCGGCGCTTCTTGGCGGCTCCGTCTTGTCCAGCCTCGGCGAGTCGTGCGGTTGCAACAGGCTCAGCGATTAGGGTTAACTCTATGTGTATCGGACGAATCAATAAATGGCGATTCCCTCAAATAGTCATTTCATTTTTGACAATGAACGGCGGGCGGCCGATGGCCCGCGAGGCACTCACATCGGCTGGGTGTCCGCCCAGGTGACCGGCCCCTTGCGTGGCGGCTCCGGGTTGTCGGGCTCGGCCACCATCACCTTGAGCACGGGCGGCGTGCGGCGCGCGAGCTCGGCCGTCGTGAGGCGGCGACGGTATTCCGCCACGACGCGCTGCAGGTCCTCGACCTGCTTGCGCGCTTGCGCCTGCAGCTTGAGCGTGGCCTGGTAGCTGCCGTCCAGCAGCGACAGCCTTCGCTGGCCGTCCTTGATGCGCCGCAGGTAGAACCAGCGGCACAGCGCCCAGGTCGCGAGCATGGCAACCGGCACGGCCAGCACCATCATCCAGACATCGATGTTCATGTTTTGTGATCTCCCACGGCCCCACCCGCCGCGTCAAGCCTGAATTCAGCCACAGCCCAGCTTGTTTGGGGTAACCGTTCGCGCGCTGGTCGCACCCCGGGTGGCATCTGCACGCACGCAATGCGCACCTGCGTGAACTCTTGCGCTCTCGCGTGAACTGCCTCTCTCAGCAAGGCCCTGACCCCCTGCTGACACCACGTTGTCAGCAGCCCCCTCGCACCATGCGCTCCTCACCCAACACCCACAGGAGAACGACATGGCCAAGCACGACAAGCACCACGCCATCAACTGGTTCGAGATTCCGGTGCGCGACATGGACCGCGCCCAAGGCTTCTACGAGAAGCTGCTCGGCTCGGCGCTGCGCCGCGAGCAAATGGGGCCAATGACGCTGGCCGTCTTCCACTACGACGAAGACGCAGTCGGCGGCTGCCTGTACGCCGGCGAGAACCAGCCCGAGCCGTCCACCCAGGGCGCGCTCATCTACCTCAACGCCAAGCCCACGCTCGATGCGGTGCTCGACCGCGTCGAAGCCCTGGGCGGGCGCATCACCACGCCGAAGGTGCAGTTGCCCGGCGACATGGGCTGCTTTGCGCACATCACGGACACCGAGGGCAATCGGGTCGGGCTGCACGCGCTGTCGTAGGATGCCCCGCACTCATTCCTGACAGGAGCTTCGCGATGCGGTTCGGCTACACCATCGTCTACGTCAGCGACGTGGCGGCATCCCTCGATTTCTTCGAGCAGGCCTTCGGACTCTCGCGGCGCTTCCTGCATGAATCGGGCGGCTATGGCGAGCTGGAGACCGGTGCCACGGCGCTGGCCTTCGCGCAGCACGAAGTGGCCCGCAGCAACCTTGGCCGCGATTACCTTGCCGCCGGCGCGAGCGGCAGCCCGCTGGGCATGGAAGTGGGCCTCGTCACCGATGACGTGCCTGCCGCCTACGACCGTGCGGTAAAGGCGGGGGCCGAGGCGCTGTCCGGGCCGGTGCAAAAACCATGGGGCCAGACGGTGGCCTACGTGCGCTGCCCCGACGGCACGCTGGTCGAGCTGTGCACCGCGATGTGAGCGAAGGAGCCACCATGACCTACCAGGGCTCCTGCCATTGCGGCCGCACCCGCTTCGAAGTGCAAGGCGAGATCGGCACCGTCATCGAATGCAACTGCTCGCACTGCAGCCGCAAGGGCACGCTGTGGTGGTTCGTGCCCCGCCAGGCGATGACGCTCAAGACGTCCGACAGCGAACTCTCCACCTACCTTTTCAACCGGCACGTGATCCAGCACCGCTTCTGCCCGACTTGCGGCTGCGAACCCTTCGGCCTGGGAACCGACCCGGCCGGCAACCTCACCGCGGCCATCAACGCGCGTTGCCTTGAAGGGGTGGAGCTGGACAAGCTCAAGCGCATGGCCTACGACGGGCGAAGCAAGTAGTCCACCAACCATCAGCCCACCAACCTTCGGCAGACCATGCGCCGTGCGGAACGCCTCTTCCATATCGTGCAACTCATTCGCGGCAGGCGCCTGTCGACTGCGGATTTCCTGGCTCAACGCCTGGAGGTCTCCGCACGCACCGTCTACCGCGACGTGGCGGACCTGCAGTCGCAAGGCGTGCCCATCGAGGGCGAGGCGGGCGTGGGCTACCGCATGCGGCCCGATTTCGACCTGCCGCCGCTGATGTTCACCAAGGACGAAGCCCGCGCCCTCGTCGCCGCCGTGCGCATCGCGCAGCCTCGGCTGGACATGGCGCTGGCCATGCATGCCGACGGCGCGCTGTCCAAGATCCTCGCGGTGCTGCCGCTGGATGCGCGCGCCGCCGCCGAAAGCCTCGCGGTCTATGCACCGCCCACTGGCCCTGACATGGCCACCCGCGCGCGGCTGGAATCGCTTCGCATCGCCGCCGAGGCCCGGCAGAAGGTGCACCTTCGCTACCTCGACCTCAAGGACCAGCTGAGCGAACGCCTCGTGCGCCCGCTCGGCTGCTTCTATTGGGGCGAGGTGTGGACGCTTGCCGCCTGGTGCGAGACGCGCGAGAGTTTTCGCAACTTCCGCATCGACCGCATCAGTGCGGTCGGCGTGCAGGAAGAGCGTTTTCGCGACGAGCCGGGCAAGACGCTGGCCGATCTCTTCCGTGAGATCGAGTCCGAGCGCGACTGGTCGGCACCGCCACAACCTCCAAGCCCTGTCTCGGGGTGCCGGTGATGCGCCGGCGCCCCTGAACGGCCTCAAGGCGCGGGCGACAGCACCTTCGGAATGGCCCTGGTGGCCGCATCACGAACCACGCGGCGCAATGCTTCGACCTTGCGCTCACCGCTCATGCCCTGCCACGCCGACAACGCCGACTTGGCCGTGGGCTCCACCGAGGTGACCTGCACGTTCTCGACCCGCAGCGTCTTGCCGGCGGCCAGGTCGATCAGGCGATAGCGCAGCACGGCGAAGGCGGCCACGTAGCCCTGCATGAAATCGCCGGTTTCCACGTCCTCCAGTTTCTGCAGCTCGTTCACGTAGAACCCGACGCCCGAAATCTTGCCGTGCCCCGTATAGCTGTCGTGAAGCTTCATCCGCGCATCCTCGCGGTGCCGGGTGATGAGCAGCAGATGCGTGGCCTTGGATTGGGCGAGCACGTTCCTCAGCCGTTGCAAGACGACCGGCGTGTCGTCTTTCCCGTCCTCGGGCATGTCCTGGATGGCATACAGCTTGGGGTCGCGCGTGGCGAAAAGGTCCACCGTCGCCGATGGCTGAGCCTGCTTGATCGCCGCCTCGACCGCCTCGAGGGAGACGATGTCCAGGCTGTCATCGGGCATGTCGATGACCTCGTGCATGTTGCGGTCGAGGTGGCTGCCGGTTTCCATGCGCGGCTGCACGATGGTGATCTTGTCGGCCGCCAGCGACAGCACGACATAGCTTTGCGCCGGCCCGGCCATGGCGGACGCGCCATGAAGCAGGGCCGCGCCTGCCAGCAGCAGGGTTCGCCGCCGAAGCAGCGTCTTGATGTTGATCATGTGAATCCTCCCGTGAACCTCGATTTTGCAACGCCATGGCCGAGCACCGGTTCAGCCTTCAAGGCGACGCCCGCATGCCGCGCACCTGAGCGAAGTCCCGCATAACCTCGCACCGCGAATTCCGTTAACCTGACCCTCGAAACTCGACCGCCGCGGCGACCCCGCGCAGGCCGGGAATCGCGTTTGCCGGCACTGTCTTGCCACCCGTGAGACGTGGCCGTTTCCAAGAACTTGGGCGTTCGACACGATCGGGCGCGGAGCATTGCGATGAGCGAGCACGACACGCTGCGTCTGCACGTGCCTGAGCCGACAGGCCGGCCCGGGTGCCAGACCGATTTCTCCTACCTCAAGGTCGCCCGCGCGGGCGACGTGCGCCGCCCCGAGGTGGACACGGCGCCCGCCGACACCAACGACCTCGCCTACACCCTGATCCGCGTGCTCGACGAAGAGCACAAGGCCGTGGGGCCCTGGGACCCGCATGCCGACCCGCACCTGCTGCGCCGCGGGCTGCGCGCGATGATGAAGACGCGCATCTTCGATGGGCGCATGCTGATCGCGCAGCGGCAGAAGAAGATCTCGTTCTACATGCAGTGCCTGGGCGAGGAAGCCATCGCCACCGGCCATGCGCTCGCGCTGCACCACGGCGACATGAGCTTTCCCACCTATCGCCAGCAGGGCCTGCTGCTCGCGCGCGACGACGTGTCGATGGTGGACATGATGTGCCAGCTGATGTCCAACGCGCACGACCCACTGAAGGGCCGGCAGCTGCCGGTGATGTATTCCGTCAAGCGCGCGGGCTTCTTCAGCATCAGCGGCAACCTCGCGACGCAGTTCATCCAGGCGGTGGGCTGGGCCATGGCCTCTGCCATCAAGAACGACACCAAGATCGCCTCCGCATGGATAGGCGACGGCGCAACCGCCGAGGCCGACTTCCACACCGCGCTCACCTTCGCGCACGTGTATCGGGCGCCGGTGATCCTCAACGTGGTGAACAACCAGTGGGCGATCTCCACCTTCCAGGCCATCGCCGGCGGCGAGGCCACCACCTTTGCGGCACGCGGCGTGGGCTGCGGCATCGCCTCGCTGCGGGTGGATGGCAACGACTTCCTCGCGGTGCTCTCGGCCTCGCGCTGGGCCGCGGAGCGCGCGCGCCGCAACCTCGGGCCGACGTTGATCGAATGGGTGACCTATCGGGCGGGGGCGCATTCAACCTCGGACGATCCTTCGAAGTACCGCCCCGCCGACGACTGGGCGCGCTTCCCGTTGGGCGACCCGATCGCGCGGCTGCGTGGCTACCTCACCGGCATCGGCGCGTGGTCGGACGCGGAGCACGACAAGGCGCAAGCCGAGCTCGAAGCCGAGATCGCCGCCGCGCAGAAGGAGGCCGAGCGCCATGGCACGCTGCACGACGGCCACATCCCGCCGATCGAGTCGATGTTCGAGGATGTCTACAAGGACATGCCGCCGCATCTGCACGATCAACTTGAACAAGCCAGGGCGGGGGTGTGAACATGCTCAAGCAGATCGATTCGACGGTGATCCAGCCGGACATCAGCGAGATGAAGAAGTCTCCGATGACGATGATCCAGGCGCTGCGTTCGGCCATGGACGTGATGCTGGAGCGCGACGATGACGTCGTGATCTTCGGGCAGGACGTGGGCTACTTCGGCGGCGTGTTCCGCTGCACCGAAGGCCTGCAGGCCAAATACGGCAAGTCGCGCGTGTTCGATGCGCCGATCAGCGAAGGCGGCATCGTGGGTGCCGCGGTGGGCATGGCGGCGTATGGCTTGCGACCGGTGGTGGAGATCCAGTTCGCGGACTACTTCTATCCGGCGTCGGACCAGATCGTGTCGGAGGCGGCGCGGCTGCGTAATCGGTCTGCCGGCGACTTCACCGCGCCGCTGACCATCCGCATGCCTTGCGGCGGCGGCATCTACGGCGGGCAGACGCACAGCCAGAGTCCGGAAGCGCTGTTCACGCACGTCTGCGGCATCCGGACGGTGATGCCGTCGAACCCGGTGGATGCCAAGGGGCTGCTGATCGCGTCCATCGAGAACGATGACCCGGTGATCTTTCTCGAACCGAAGCGGCTCTACAACGGGCCGTTCGACGGCCACCACGACCGGCCGATCGTGCCGTGGTCCAAGCATCCGCTGGGCGAGGTACCCGAGGGCTACTACAGCCTTCCGCTGGATTCAGCCGCGGTGTTCCGGCCGGGCAAGGATCTCACCGTGCTGACCTACGGCACGATGGTATGGGTGGCCGAGGCGGCGGCCAACGAGACCGGCATCGAAGCGGAGATCATCGATTTGCGCAGCTTGTGGCCGCTGGACCTGCCGACCATCGTCGAGTCGGTGAAGAAGACGAGGCGCTGCGTGGTCGTGCACGAAGCCACGCGCACGAGTGGCTTCGGCGCGGAGCTGGTGTCGCTCGTGCAGGAGCATTGCTTCTATCACCTGGAGGCGCCCATCGAGCGCGTGGCGGGGTGGGACACGCCGTATCCGCATGCCTTGGAGTGGGCGTACTTTCCGGGGCCCGAACGGGTCGGCAAGGCGTTCAAGCGCGCGATGGAGGAATGATGAGCACACACACGATCAAGATGCCCGACATCGGCGAAGGCATTGCGGAAGTCGAGCTGGTGGCATGGCACGTGAAGCCGGGCGACGTGGTCAAGGAAGACCAGGTGCTGGCGGATGTGATGACGGACAAGGCGAATGTGGAGATCCCGTCGCCGGTGAATGGCACGGTGCTCTCGTTGGGTGGTGAGGTGGGGCAGGTGCTGGCGGTGGGGTCGGAGTTGATCCGCATCGAGGTGGCGGAGATGGCGGAGGCGGGGGCTGTGAAGCGGGCTGAGAAGGCCGGTGTGCTGGAAGCGGCGCCGGATCGCGCTTCGCGCGCCCTCACCCCAGCCCTCTCCCAGGGGGAGAGGGAGCAAGAGCCCGGCCGTCCGTCGCAGGATGTGCTCCCTCCCCCGCTGGGGGAGGGTCGGGGTGGGGGCGTAGGACTCACTCCTTCACCCGATCGCCCCATCGCGTCGCCCTCAGTGCGTCGACGCGCATGGGAGCTGGGGGTCGAGCTTGAGGCGGTCCGTGGCACTGGTGCGGGCGGCCGCATCATGCATGGCGACCTCGAGGTTCACGTCGCCAAGCACGGGTCCACCTTGCCTCGGGGCCTCGATGCTTCCGCCGACACGCGCGCCACGAACGCGCCGACGGCGACACCCGAAGTCGTCACCATCACCACATCCCCCGCCTACGCCGAGAACCACGAACAGACCCAGATTCCCGTCATCGGCGTGCGCCGCAAGATCGCGCAGAAGATGCAGGAGTCCAAGCGGCGGATCCCGCACTTCACCTACGTCGAGGAGATCGACGTCACCGACATCGAGCAGCTGCGCGTGCAGCTCAACGAGCGCTTCGGCGCCAAGCGCGGCAAGCTCACGATGCTGCCTTTCATCGCGCGTGCGATGGTGATCGCGTTGCGCGACTTCCCGCAGATCAATGCGCGTTTCGACGACGAGGCCGGCGTCGTCACTCGCTATGGCGCCGCGCACATCGGCGTCGCCACGCAGACCGACGCGGGCCTGATGGTGCCGGTGATGCGGCACGCCGAATCGCGCGACCTGTGGTCCATGGCGCGCGAGGTCACTCGGCTGGCGGATGCGTCACGCGCGGGCAAGGTGACGCGCGACGAGCTCACCGGGTCGACCATCACCATCACGAGCCTGGGTGCACTGGGCGGCATTGCGTCCACGCCGGTCATCAACCACCCGGAGGTCGCCATCGTCGGCGTCAATCGCATCGTCGAGCGGCCGGTCTACAAGCACGGCACCATCGTGCCGCGCAAGCTGATGAACCTGTCCTCGTCTTTCGATCACCGCGTGGTCGATGGCATCGATGCGGCGAAGTTCATCCAGCTCGTGCGCACGCTGCTCGAGACGCCGACGGCGTTGTTCGTGGATTGAGTCCCTTTGTTGAGCGCACCAATCAGAAGTGCACCAACTTCCCGAACTCGTGGATCGCCAGGCCGCTCAGGCTCAGCAACACCACGAACACCACCGCCAGGCCCTTGAACCCCAGGCCCGAGCCTTTGCGACGGCGCGCTGCGCGAACGTTCAGCTCCTGCGGCAGGTGGTAGCCCGAGAGGATCGAGTACCCCGTGGACATGAACTCGCTGGGGCGCTCGTCCGAGGGCTCCTCGTCCCAGCCGAAGGTGTGAGGATTGGTTCGCATGGGGTGAATTGTTCCGCCGACTCGTAACCAAAGGTAGCCCGCGCTTGCGGGCGCTCATTCATGGGGGTGGGTAAAGCCGGAGGTGCATCGCCGGGGCGTGGACACGGGCTTGGGCACGCAGGCCCACCAACGCCCGGGAACTTTCGAGGCCGCTCGTTGCAATAGAGAAGACGGCGGCGCAAAGTGCCCGCCGTTCGACGCCAACGAGCACGCATGCCCCTCTTCCCCTGGCCCCGCCGCGCACTGCCTGACGACGCCGCCCTCGTGGCCCGCGTGCGCGGTGGTGACCGCGAGGCGCTGGCCGTGGTCTACGCGAAGGAGTCCCCCGCCGTGTATCGCTACGCGCTCGCCCTGTGCGGCAACAGCGGCTGGGCCGACGACGCGATGCAGGAGGCCTTCATCGCACTGGCCACGCGGGCCGATGGCTTCGATGCGACCAAGGGCTCGCTCGGCGGCTGGCTGGCCGGTGTGGCGCGGCACGCGCTGCTCGCGCAGTGGCGATCGGCGCAACAGCACGAGCCGCTGGCGGACAACGACGACGGCGACCACGACGACAGCGGCCCGGGTGTCGCGTCGACTGACGCGGTGCTCGTGCGCAGGCAAGACACCGAAGCGCTGTGGGCGGCCATCCGCGCCCTGCCCTGGCCCTTCCGCGAAGCCCTCGTGCTCGTGGACCTGCAGGAGCGCCCCTACGAGCAGGCCGCGGCCATCGCGGGCATCGAGATCAACACCCTGCGCAGCCGCCTTCATCGCGCCCGCGCGAGGCTCGCGGCGCAGTTGAACCGGGCCGAGGCCACGGTTGCACGCGCCGCCGGAGAAGCCGCATGAACACCACCCTCCCGCCTTCCACGCCCGAGACGCTGCGCAGCGCACTCGCCCGCGCGGCAGGCGATCTTGCCAAGCAATCGCCGCCGTGCGGTGGGCATGCCTCTGGCCTGCCGGCGCCATTGCTGCTCGCGATCGATTCACGCAGCCCGCCGGCGCCAAGCCTCAGGCGCCGATTCGCCTGGGCGGGAGGCGGCCTGGCCGCGCTCACGCTCGGCCTTGCTGTCGCGCTGCTCGTGATCGCACCGCGCGACGACATGCCCAGCCCACGCAGCGAACTCGCCACCGCCTTCATGCCCGTGGGCGATGCGCAGCGCTGGCCGCAGCTGATGCGCGACGCGGCCGAGCCGGGCCGTGCGTGGGTGGTGCCCACCGAGCTGCCCAGCGAAAGCCTCGCCGCGATGGGCTTGCCTTACGACCCCGCGCATGCCGGTGAACCGGTGCGCGCCGAACTGCTGGTGCATGCGAATGGCGACGTGCTGGCCGTGCGCTTCGTGCGCTGACGCAATGCAGAAAGGAACGACCATGAAAGCTTCCGGTTCTTCGCGGAATCCAGACCGTCCCCTCTCCCTCTGGGAGAGGGAGCGCTTCCGCGAGGCTGATCACTCCTATGCGAAACGCCGGTCTTCGGCACTCATCGCCGGCATGCTCGCTTGGTCAGCGCTTGCCGCGGCGTGGCCTGCCTCGGCACAAGACCTGGCGCTCGCAACGCCCGAGCTGCTTGCTGCCGATCTCACTGGACCGCTCGGCGACACGCACGTATTCATCAACGAAGACGACACCTTCGCCTTCGCGGCCGGCGAACTGCACCGAGAGCGCGTCGTGAAGGGTGCACCCTACTGCGCCGACGCGCTTCAGGAATCGGTACAGCAACTCGCCGACGGCAACCGCCTCGTACGCAAGCAGAGCACGCGCCTGTGCCGCGACGGCGAAGGCCGCACGCGGCAAGAGGTGGAGCGCGGCGGCCGCAAGATCGCCTACCTGCGCGACCCGGTGTCGCGCGAGAGCTGGGTGCTGGACCTGTCAGGCAAGACGGCACGCAAGCTGTTGTCGCATGCATCACCGCACGCCGCGCACGAGGCGCAGCAGCAAGACAGCGCTGCGTGGCGTGAGTACGCGGACAAGATGCGCGACTGGGCGAAGAACTTTCGCGATCAGACGAAGAAGGACGGCAGCGCCACGCCGCCCGCACCACCCGCCCCTCCCTCGCCGCCCGCCGTGCCGGTCGTGATCACCCTGGAGGACCACGACACACCTGAGGCGACGACCGCAGGCGGCAAGGCGCCCAAGCACATGCGCGTGCAGGTGATCCGCATCGAGAACGACAACCTGGTCACTGGCACGACCACCGTCCCGGCGGTGCCGCCCACACCCCCGGTGCCGGGCGTGCCGCCGGTTCCCGCCGTCCCACCCGTGTCGGTCATCGCACCGCTGCCACCCGGCGTCGCCGCGTGGACGCACTTCGGTGCGCCTCGCGGGCCGGGCGTGACGAGTTCGCTGGGCAGCAAGGAGATCGAAGGCGTGAAGGCCAACGGCGAGCGCACCACCTGGACCATCGAGGCCGGCAAGCTCGGCAACGAGAAGCCCATCGTCATCACGCGTGATGTGTGGACGTCGCCCGATTTGATGGTGACGGTGCTGACGCGGGACGCTGATCCGCGCGTGGGGGAGACGACGTATCGGCTGGCGAATTTGAAGCGCGGCGAGCCGGACCCGGGGCTGATGCGCGTGCCGGCGGACTATGCGGTGAACAAAGGGACGTTCATGCCGAAGGCGCCGGGTGGGGCGGCGTCGAAGGGGTGAGGCGCTACTGCCGAACGCCCTCGACCGAGATCAACAGATGCACCTTGTCGCCCACAAACGGCAGCCCGAACGTGCTGCCGAAATCACTGCGCAATATCTCCGCATCGAAGTCGCCGCCGCACACCTCGCGCTTGATCATCGCGTCCTCGCGGCAACCGAAGTTGGTAGCCGTCAACGACAACGGCCGCGACACGCCACGCAAGGTGAACTCCCCCCGCAGCGCACTCAACTGAGCCCCGTCGAACCGCAATTGCTTCGCGACGAAGTAAGCCATCGGATGCGCATCGCTCGCCAGAAAACTCCCGTTGCGCAGCACGCTGTCCAACGCCGGCACGCCGCTGCTCACGCTCGCGGTGGGGATGCTGATGGACACGTCGCCCGTGCCCTTGTCGCGGTCCATGACGATGCCGCCATGCACTTCGTCGAAGCGGCCGCGGTGGGTGGAGGTGCCGAAGTGCCGCACCTCCCAGTAGACCTTGGTGTGCGAGCCGTCGACCGCGTAGGTCACGGGCTCCGCGCACACCGCGACACAAGGCAGTGCCGCCAGCGCCACCACGAATCGAACAAGCTTCATGGCAGCGCTCCTTTGCTTTCCAGAGGCAGGTTTACTGCTTGACCGCTTCCACCTGGATCAGCAGGCGGATGTTGTCGGGCAGGCCGTAGTTCAGGCCGTAGCTCATGCCCCACTGCGAGCGGGCAATCGTGGTCTCGAAGTCACCACCGCACACCTCGCGCTTGAGCAGCGGGTTCTGGTAGCAGTTGAAATTGGTGGCGTTCAGCGTGACCGGCACCGTCTTGCCCAGCATCGTGAGCTGGCCGGCCACGGACGTGACTTTGTCGCCGTCGAAGTTGAGCTTGTCGCTCACGAACTTCACGCTTTGCTGCGCGCTGACGTCAAAGAAATCCTTGCTCTTCAGGTGCGTGTCCAGCGGCGGCACGCCGGTGCTCACCGAGGCCGGGTCCAGCGTGAGCTCGACCTTGCCCGACTTGGCCGCACGGTCGAAGGCGACCGTGCCTTCCTTCTTGTCGAAGCGGCCGCGCAGCGTCGAGGTGTTGAAGTGCTTGGCTTCGAAGGTGACGAAGGTGTGCGTCGGGTCGACGGCGTAGGTGGCGGTTTCTGCGCTGGCAGCGCCGGCGAGGACCAAAGCGGCCAAGGCGAACAAGGACTTCTTCATGGTGTGGACAGGGTGGTGTTGGTTGATGTGGGACGAAACTCGGTACGAACGAAAACTCACAGCGCCGGAACGCCCGTGAGGGACAGCTTGAACTTGACTTGCACGTCGTTGGCGACCATGGACGTGTCCTTCCAGTCGCCTTCGCCGATCTTGAAATCGAGGCGCTTGATGGTGAAGGCGCCCGTGGCCGTGGTGTTGCCGCCGGCCTGCGCCAGCGCCACCGGCACGACGACGTTCTGCGTCGTGCCCTTGATGGCCAGCTTGCCCGCCACTTCAAACTTGCCGCCGCCCAGCGCCTTCACCGCGCCGGACGTGAAGCTCGCCTGCGGAAACTGCTTGAGCGAGAACCAATCGGGCTTGGCGAGCTCGGCTTCGGTCTCGGCCGTGCCGATGGATGCGCTGCCCAGGTCGATGGTGAGACCGATCTTCGCGGCCTCGGGCTTCTTCGGGTCGAAGGCCACTTGCGCATCGAACTTCTTGAACTTGCCGTCCACCGGCACGCCCATCTGCTTGGTGACGAAGGTGATCTCGCTTTGGGCGGGCACGAGCTTCTGCTGCGCGCAGGCCGGAAGGGCCGTGGAAGCGAGCAGCGCGAAGGCGACGGTGGCGAAGTAAGTCTTGGCGGAAGGAGTCATGAGAACAACAACTTTCTTTGAGTTCGGGCGTTCAGCCACGACGAAGCGACATGCGCGAGATGAGCCCGTCGCGGTCGATGAATTGATGCTTGAGCGCGGCGGCGATGTGCGCGAGCACGACGATGGCCATCGCCCACGCGAGCCATTCGTGCCAGGGCTTGATGGCTTCGGCCAGCGCCTTGTCCACCGGCACCCAATCGGGCAGCGGCAGCACGCCGTACACCACGACGGGGAAGCCCGCCGCCGAGCTGTAGGCCCAGCCCACCAGCGGCACGGCGAAGAAGAGCACGTACAGGATGTTGTGCGCCGCGTGCGCCGCCAGGCGCTGCGACGGCGTCATCGGCACATCCGCGGGCGGCCGGTGCGTGAGGCGCCACGCGAGCCGAATGAAGGAGAGCACCAGGATGGTGATGCCCGCCCACTTGTGCCAGTTGTAGAGCTTGAGCCGCTGCGGCGAAAGCGGCAGATCGGCCATGTACAGGCCCATCGCGAAGGAGCCCACCAGCGCGAGCCCGAGCACCCAATGCAGCACGATGGCGGTGCCGGTGTAGCGGGAAGAAGCGGTGTCGGTCATGGCTCGTGAGATGTTGTCGCGGGGGTTGCGCGGGGTTGGATCAAGGCGGTCCTGCGCACTTACGAGGCCAGGAGTGTGGACGGACGCACTTTAGGTGTACGACCCGCAAGGGCATTTCATCCGCCTTGTCGGGGGCGTTCAAATTTTTGAACGGTCGGGCGTTCGTATTACTCCCTCTCCCCCTGGGAGAGGGTTGGGGTGAGGGCGACGGCGATGGAGTGTCACCAAACGTCTCAGATCACGACGTCCGAGCAAGTGGCGCGCAAACTCAACCACGCGAGGGAGTCGCACACCAAGGAGGTCCCATGCATGTCTCTGCGAACCGGCGCCACGCGCGCCTACCGACACTGCTCGCCATCGCGAGCGCCGCCCTCATCGCCGCCCCGTGGGCCAGCCCCACGGCCCACGCCGCCACCTTCGACCTCGGCACCATCAACGGCCCAATCGCGCGCAGCGTCGGCAACACCGGCCTGCTCGGGCCGTTCGAAGACAGCTTCACCTTCACCATCGGCGCGGGGCATTCACTGAGCTGGTCCGCTTTCGTCAGCACCGGCTTCAACCGGCGAAACCAGATCCTCGACATGGATGGCGAGCTGCTGGGCAGCGGCGGCGGCGTGCTGGAGTCGGGCGATGCAACGACGGTGTTCGCCCCCGAAGGCTGGCCGTCGAGGGACGTGACCTTCGGCAGCATCGTGCTCGGGCCGGGGGACTATGTGCTGAAGATGACCGGGACGGCGCTGTCGGTGTTCCCGGATGTGCCGATCTGGGGGTTGTATGACGGGACGGTCACGTTCGCGGCGGTGGCGGTGCCGGAGCCTGGGACGTGGGGTTTGATGTTCGCCGGGTTGGCTGCGATGTGGTTGTTTCGGCGTGGCACCCCTGCGCGTTCGACTGAGCGCGTTCCTACATCACGGCTCGACCCACAACCACGTTCGCAATTCCTGGCACAGCAAGAATCGTAGCCACTACAGATCCACGTGACGCGGCAACAGATCCTGATCGACCAACCGGATTTCTATCGCATGAGCGACCTTCACGTGCTCCGGGTTGTGCTCCGAGAACGGCGCATCCGTCACGCTGACAATGATGGTGCCCACCTGTATTCCTCCGGCGCCCATCGCCGGCACGAGCTGCCTAGCTTCAGGCACCTGCGACTGCGTGAGGATCTCCGGCAGGTAGAGCATCCAGCCAACCCCAAGGCGGTCCTTGAACACCGGGTCATAGTTGGGCGGTGCCAGCGTCACGCAACGAGGCTCATAGATCAGACACGCCGCGCGTATTGCCGCCACCGTAGGTTCCCATGGCCCCAACCTGCTGATGCCCGGCGCAGAGCGCAGGGAAAGCCTGAGCCAGTCCGCCGCGCCATCCTGACGGTCGAAGAAATAGCCGATGGATGCGGCCTTCGCGCGGTCCTCCTGGCCATTCCACATGGACAGACTCTTGATGGCGTCGTTTTTCTTTAGATCTTCACGAAACACCGCCAACGCTTTCGTTGTCGGCCCGGATGCATCGAATACTTCGTACAGGTACGAACCTTCTTTCTCGCCCGTAGAGATCAGCCATTCCGTGTCTTTCAGGAAAGGGTCGCATACCTCAAGGCTCTTCAAAAAGGGCTGGAGTTTCCGTAGGTGCGCTTCGACAGAAGAAGCGTCAGGGCCGGGAAACCTGAACCGGATAGAAAGGTCGTGGCTCATGAGGTGGACTATGGCTCAAAAACGACGTCAATCTGCGGCGCAGCGGCCTGCAGGATGCGTTGCATGTACCGGTAGGAGATCGGCTCCATGAAGTACCAGCGCAGGCTAACTGGCGGCTTGGGCACGGCAACGAGGTTTTGCTTCACGGCGGTCCCCATCATGTCGATGAAGATCCGCTCCTGAAATTCGTAGCGAAATTCCCCCCACTCGTTGAAGAACTGGTCATAGGTCGCCTTGGCCTCCTTGAGCAGGCATTGCCGCGAATCGAACCCGTCGAACTTGACGCCGCCGAACATCCACTCGCTCAGGTAGCCAGGGGGGCCGGGGGGCATCTGCGCAATCCGAATCTGGTACGCGAGGGCAATCGGTCCCCATCCTGCAATGGGCTGCAAGACCAGGCCGCCCTTGTCCGGCGGACAGTCCTTGCATTTCTCCTTGGCGGCGGCTTGGGTGGCCGCCTGCGCCACCGGCGCGCTCTTTGCGTTGTCAGCTTCCTTGTTGCGCTCGAGCGCCTTGCGGCGCGCCGCTTCGCTCGCGGCTGCACCAATGCCGATCGCGAGGAGAAGTCGCGCGACGACCGCTTCAATCAACGGAACCGCAACCGCCGCCATCAGCCAATCCCTTTCAGTCTCTCGTCCATCACGGCCAGCATGTCATCGAGCCGCTGTTCCGGCGTCGCACCCGGCTTGCGCAGGTAGCCGTCGATCAGTTCATCGTCATGGATGCGCGGCGCATCCGCAGCGAGATACATGAGCCGCACGATATGGGGCGTCGAAATGAATCCGGAGCGCACGGCGTAATCGTGCGCCGCATCCATGCGTGTGAACACTTCGTCGGTGCCGGGGCTCTCCCGCATGTCCGGCCGCTGCGAAAAGAACAGGTCGCCCACCGCGGCAACGAACTGCCCCGCATCGCGCCGCTGCAGCTCGTTCCACTGCGCTTCACTGAGCTTCAGCATGCTGTCTCCCGATCCACACGCGCCGCCCTTCGTGCAGCATGTGCCACTCGTCGATGTGCGCGAAGAATTCCTGACGCTGCACGTCATCGAGCACTTCCGCGAGGCTCACCAGCACACGCGGGTCCCAGAACCGCAGTAGCGCCGTGCGTCCATCCGGCAGGCACATATCGAGCCGCAGTGCCAGCAGTTGCGCGAGCCCTTCCAAGGTCTGTGGCGCAATCAGCCATGACAGCGCGGGCGCATCCTGTTCGAGCTGTACCAGCTCAGCCAGCTGCTGTGCCGTCACCTGCGCCGTATCGAGAAGCCACGGCCCGGCATCCGAAAGGGCGGCATCGCCGGTGCCGTCGAACAACGAATGACATCGCCCGCCAACGGCTGCGAGAGATTCGCCGAAGCGCTCAGCGTATTTCGCGCCGTCGATAAGTGCATACAGCTGCAGGGCGGAATTCCGCTGCTGCAGCGACACGTGCCGCTGCTGAACGTCGAACTCCATGTCAGTTGCGGACGACGACGGAACTGCCCGATGCCGCAGCCTTCAACAGGCAATCAAGGCATATGCCGGAATCCGTGTGCACGGCCACTCTGGAAGCGTCGGCCAGCGCCTCTTCTCCTTCAGCGGCAGAGGCGCTGCCGCCGGAGGACTCCGCCGACCACGTAGTCGTGGCCTGGCCGGAAATGAGCGTGGCGCCGCATGCGGTTTTATCGCCGTGCCGTGCGGGCGCTGCCCCCGTCACGATCATGTCGGGCGCGCCGGTCGTGATGGCAAATGTGCCGCGGCATCCCTTGCGCGGGCAGACGACCAGGTCGCCGACGCGCGCAATGTATTTGCCGTGAATGTCAGTGGTGTAGTCGGCGCTGATGACCGTGCCGCCGTGGCTTGTTCGGTCACCCAGCACGATAAATGGCTGGCTCACTCTTCTTCTCCCTTGGCTTTTGAAAATCAGTGTGCCATAGGGCAGGCGCACGGCCGTGCGCGGCGGTGGCCGACGGGCGAGCCGATTGGACCGACGCTTGATGCATGTGGACCTATCTATCGCCTGGCACCGCTTATCGCGGAAGTCACCGCACCGTGCCTGCACCCTTAAACGATGGAAATGCGCCCCAAAAGGCTCTCCGCGCGCTTGGCGCCTTCACTTGTTTTCTTGAGAACTATCAAGGGAAGCTCTGCGAGCAGTCGTTCAGCATTGGTGAAGTGATAACCAGTAGTGGCGTATCTCGCAGCCATTCCCTTTCCGTGTAAAGCCTCATCCGATTTATCCACCACGCCTTTCATATCTGCTGTCCCAGTGGGCCGATGGCAACCCCATCGGCCCGCTTGCTTGTGGAGGGCCCAGCCTGCCTTCCGTCCCCTCGCCCGTGAATCGTTGCCTGCCTTCGACGGCTTCGTGCGCCTCGTCGAGCCCTTTGAATTTCGCCGGATCGACGAGGTCGCTCAGCGGCACACCCAGCGCATCAGCCAGCCTTCCCATGTTGTCTACCGACACATTCCGCGTGCCTCGTTCGATGCTGCTCAAGTAGGGTCGGCTCAGCCCGAGGTCGAGCGCCAAGCTCTCCTGCGAGATGTCCTTCAGCCGACGAGCACGGCGGACATTTCTCGCGAACACCTCGCGCGCCGTCAGGGTGTTCGATGCCTTCCTCATGTGGGCAAGCATCGCGGCCAGTCGCCTCTGTATCCACGTCCAAAGCGCGTACGGTATGTACTCATTTGGATACTTGGAAGTGGGTTCGAACCCATCGCCCTGCCGCGGATCTCTCAATCGGGTGGCCGCTCGGCAGCGATTGGAGCCGGTCGCGGGCCTCGGCCCTACTCACGCTGGCTGGCACCAAGCAGTCGTTGGGCCGAGGAAGGGGGTGCGGGTTCGAACGTCGGCTGTACGAGGTACTGCGGTCGCAGGACCTCGACGACGGCTCACGCCGCGTCGGCGACCGCTTCTCTACCGCTCGAACTCGCAGCCTCGACCCCAAGCAGAAGTAGCGCCCGCAGGACAGCGGACATAGTTGGTGCGGGCGCAGCCAAAGCACACTTGCGAATCACGGTTCGGTGAGCTGGTGACCCCAGGACTCCACCAGCTGTTCGATGGTCTGCGCCACGATCCGGCACGCGGGCGACAACTTCCCCTGCTTCGGGAACGACAGCGCGACGTATCGACAGAGATCCGGCCGAACGAGTCGGCTGGCCTGCACGCGTTCGCTCTTCAAGTCGGCGGCGATCGAGTACGGGCCCAGCACCGAGTAGAGCCCCGGCGTGCGGGCCACGAGTTCCTTCTGCACCGTCAGTGAGTCGGCCTCCGCCACCGCCTCCAGCCGGAAGCCGAGGCTGCGCGCCGTGTCGTCCAGGGCGCTGCGCCAATGGCTGGGTCGACGCGGCAGGACGAGGCGCAGGCCTTTCAGGCGCGCGAAGTTCAGCGTCGGAGCGAGCGTGAGCGAATCCCCCGGCGCAGAGACCAGGTAGGTGGTGGCGACGCCAAGTTGGCGTTCGTCGCTTCCGCTGGGCTTGTTGAAGCGAAACAGGACGGCGAGGTCCACCGCCCCGCTGTCCAGCATCGCGTCGAGTTCGGCGCCCTGCGCCTCGGCGATGTCGAGTCGGATCGCGGGGTGCTTGCCCTGAAGTTCCGCGAAGAGGTGCGTGACCAGAGGGTGAGCTGCCGAAGGGATGATGCCCAGCCGCACGTCGCCCATAAGCTGCCCCGAGTCGGATCGAAGCTCCTCCTCCAACTGCTCTGTGGCCTGCAACCAGGTACGCAGCCGCGTCGCTGCGCGCTTGCCCAGCTCGGTCAACTCGACGCCGCGGCCGGTCCGCCGGAAGAGCCGTCCGCCGCATTGGCTTTCGAACTCCGTGATCTGCCGGCTGACATGCGACTGCACGGTCTGCCGGCGCGCGGCGACCTTGCTCAGGCTGCCGGCTTCGGCCACTTCCAGGAACAGCTTGACGGATGGAACGTTCATCAGGGTTTCCCCGTGTCGAATTGCCTATCCAGGCAAGTCTGAATCACGTGAAGTCTATCTATCGGCAGAGGCCGGTGGTGCCTAAAGTGAAGCCACTCACCCACCGCTCAACCCCCACCGTAAGGAGACCCACCATGAGCAAGCCCGGTTTCGACATGCGCGGCCTCAACCCCGCCCCGATCACCCCCTTCACCCGCGACGGCGCCGTCGACTACGCCGCCATCCAGCGGCTCGGCAGATGGCTCGCCAGCGTGCCCGGCGTCAAAAGCCTGACCGTGCTCGGCCACGCCGGCGAGGGCACCTTCCTCGAACGCGACGAGCAATTCAAGGTCATCGAGGCCTTCCGCGAATCGGTCGGCGACCGCATCCCCATCATCGCGGGCATTACGCTCGAAGGCACTCAGGTCGCCGCCGAGGAAGCCAAGCGCGCGGTCAAGGCCGGCGCCAAGGCGGGCCTGGTGTACCCCTCGCACGGCTGGCTGCGCTTCGGCTACCAGAAGGGCGCGCCGCAGGACAAGTACAAGGCCATCTACGAGGCCAGCGGCCTGCCGCTGATCCTGTTCCAGTACCCCGACGCGACCAAGTGCACCTATGACCTCGAGACGCAACTCGAGATCTCCGCGCAGCCCGGCGTGTTCGCGATGAAGAACGGCGTGCGCAACATGAAGCGCTGGGATCGCGAGATCCCGGTCATCCGCAAGGAGCGCCCGGACCTGCAGATCCTGACCTGCCACGACGAGTACCTGCTGCACACGATGTTCGACGTCGACGGCGCACTGGTCGGTTACGGCTGCATCGCGCCGGAGCTGCTGGTCGAGATGATCGCCGCCGGCAAGGCCAAGGACTACAAGAAGGCGCGCGAGTTGCATGACCGCTTGCTGCCGGTGACCGCGAACGTGTATCACCGCGGCTCGCACATGGAAGGCTCGGTCGCACTGAAGTGGGCGCTCGTGGCGCGCGGCATCCTGGATCATGCGACGGTGCGCTCGCCGCTGCTGCCGCTGGCCGAGGGCGCGGACAAGGAGATTGCCGACGCGGTGCGCGCGGCCGGTCTCAGCAGGGTCGCCTGAACCTCGACCGGCCCCGCAGTACCCACCCGCGCGACGACGCCGGGATCGGCGGCACGCAGCCCGACAACGCTGCGTGCCGCCGCACGACCATAGAGTCCCAGGAGACAAATGATGACCGCCATCACCGCGGACGGCGCCAGCGCCGCCAGCCAGGTCAGCGCCGCGCCAGCCGACCCTCAAGCCAATTCCAGGCTCGTCGCGCGACTCGAGCGCCTGCCCGTCACGCCACGGCTGATGCTGATCCGCGTGATCGTCGGCATCGCCACGTTCTTCGACGCCTACACCGTGCTCGCGATCGCCTTCGCGATGCCGCAGCTGGTGTCGGAGTGGAAGCTGTCGCCCACGGAGGTAGGGCTGATCATAGCGGCCGGCTACGTCGGCCAGCTGTTCGGCGCCGTGATCTTCGGTTCGTTGGCCGAGCGCATGGGGCGGCTCAAGACGTTGTTCATCACGATCCTGCTGTTCGTGTCGATGGACATCTCGTGCCTGTTCGCGTGGAGCGGCGCGTCGATGATGTTGTTCCGTTTCCTGCAGGGTGTCGGCACCGGCGGTGAAGTCCCCGTGGCCAGTGCCTACATCAACGAGTTCGTCGGTGCCGAGAAGCGTGGCCGCTTCTTCCTGCTGTACGAAGTGATCTTCCCGATCGGGCTCATGTTTGCCGGAATGGCGGGCTTCTTCCTCGTTCCCGTCTACGGCTGGAAGGCGATGTTCGTCGTCGGCCTCGTTCCCTCGGTGCTCACGATCCCGCTGCGCTGGCTGATGCCCGAGTCGCCGCGCTGGCTGGCGTCCAAGGGGCGGATGGTCGAGGCCGACGCGGTGGTCAGGATGCTCGAAGACAGCGCGACGAAGCGAGGCCTGACGCTGCGCGATCCCGTGGTGCGCCCGATCGACCCGAAAGCCACGGCGCGCTCCGACTGGCGCGAGTTGTTCAAGGGTATCTACCTCAAGCGCACCGTGACGATCTGGGCGCTCTGGTTCACGGCCTACATGGTCAACAACGGCCTGATCACCTGGCTCCCGACGATGTACAGGCAGACGTTCAATCTGCCGCTGGAGACCAGCCTGGCCTACGGCTGGGTCACCTCCGGCGTCGGCGTGGTCGCGTCGATCGTCTGCGCGCTGCTGATCGACAAGGTCGGACGCAAGCGCTGGTACGCCTGGGCATTCATCCTGGCCATGGTGCCACTGCTGACCCTGACGGGTCTGGGCGCGACATCGGCAGTCGAGGTACTGGTGCTCGCCACGGTCGCCTACGCGATCCTGCAGACGATCACCTTCTCGCTGTACCTGTACTCGTCCGAGCTGTATCCCACCCGGCTGCGCGCCGTGGGCACCGGCTTCGGCAGCGCCTGGCTGCGCGCCGGCTCCTCGCTCGGCCCGCTTCTGGTCGGCTTCATCGTCGGCGACTTCGGCATCCGCTACGTCTTCGCCGCCTTCGCCGCGGTCGCTCTCGCGGGCGGCATCGTGACGCTGCTGCTCGCGATCGAGACCAAGGGCCGCGTGCTCGAAGAGCTGTCGCCGTAACTGGGTCGCCACCGCCGGTCGATGCCGGCACAAGGCAACTCCTGCCAGCGCGGCTCGCCGAGCCGCTTCCCCGCCAACACGAATGCGATCGACTGGTCGCTCGGGCCGCCTTCGCCCATTTCGGCGTCGTGACGCCATCGAACACCAAGGAGAACTCCATGAAAACCATCCTCTGTGCCGCTGCCCTGGGAACCGCGTGCGTGGCCGCCGCGGCGCAGTCGTCGGTCACCATCGGCGGGACGATGGACCTCGGCCTGCGATATGTCCGAAATGGCTCGCTCGGTTCGGTGAAGTCCGAGGTCAGCGGCGCGAACGCGACCAGCAAGCTCGTCGTGCGAGGCGTCGAGGACCTGGGTGGCGGACTGAGCGCGTGCTTCTACCTGGATGGAACCATCCTCGGTGACACGGGCGCCGCCGGCGCGAGCGCGCCTGCCGGGCAGTTCTGGGATCGCCGCTCCACGGTGAGTGTGGCCAACGACCGTCTGGGCGAAATCCGCCTCGGCCGCGACTGGGTGCCGACTCACCTGGTGTGGAGCGGCTTCGATCCGTTCGCGACGCTGGGCATCGCCAGTGCCAACACGTTCCGATCCATGACGGCTGCACGCGCCCTCGGGCAGGCGTTCGGCACCGCACCGGAAACCCAGGCCGCGAACCCGACATTGCGCGTCAGCAATGCGGCGGAGTACTTCCTTCCGTCCGGCATCGGTGGCGTCTACGGCGCCGTAATCGTGACGGCCGGGGAAGGCGGCACGACAGCGAACGGCTTCACCAAGGGCAACGGCTTCCGCTTGGGTTGGAGCGGCGGCAGCCTCAATGTCGCTGCAGCGCAGTTCACGACGAAGAACGCCACGGGCAACCAAAGCTTCAAGGATCAGGTGTATGGACTGTCTTACGACTTCGGCGTCGCCAAGGTCGACGTGGCGCAGCGTCGCTGGGTCTTTGGTCCCGACAAGACGGTGAACACCCAACTCGGCGCGGTGATCCCGGTCGGCGTTGGTGCTGTCAAGTTGACCTATCTGCGCGCCGATCAAACCGGGGCGACGGCCGCGCAGAGCGCCAATGACGCGACGCTGCTTGGCGCCGGCTATGTGTACAACCTCTCAAAGCGCACGGCGCTCTACGGGCACGTCGCGCGCCTCGACAACAAGGGCACGGCCTTCTTCGCGATTCCCGGCGGCCCGGCGGTCAGTGCCACCACAACGGCCGCCAACTACTTTGGTGGCCAGAAGTCGACCGCTTACGAAGTGGGCCTGCGCCACGATTTCTGACCATGGTGGGCGACGCGCTCTCGCATCGCGCCGGCTGAGTGTCTGGTTCGAAGCAACGGGTCGATTGACCGCTCCTGGCCGGCAACGTGAGTGCGAGATCGCGGCAGGAAGCTGCCTTTCGACGCCCAGCTCACTCGCCACGGCTAGTTGTCGGCGCAGTCCGCGAACAGTTAGTCGCGGCCAAACCCGGACCCTCGCTCCGCCTCGAAACCGTCGCTCAGAACCTTGGCCTCCGGTCGATGAGTTGGCCTCGCCATGTCGATTCAGACCGTGTTCGTTCGTCGTCCAGAACCATCAACAGCGAATAGGAACTGCACGATGAAGCTCCTTCTAACTTCCGCGGGAATCAGGAACGCAAGCATCCACGACGCGCTGGTCGGCCTCCTGGGAAAGCCCATCGCCGAATCCAGTGCCCTGTGCATTCCCACCGCGTTGTACGGGCACCCGCAGTGCGATCCCACCGGCGTATGGCGGTTCATCACCGGCCAGTCCGGTTGCCCGATGTGCGAACTGGGGTGGAAGTCCCTGGGCGTGCTAGACCTCACTGCGCTGCCCAGCATCGGCGAAGAACGCTGGGTCGCCTGGGTACGCGAGGCGGATGTCTTCCTCGTTGAAGGCGGCGATGCCCTCTATCTATGTCACTGGATGCGCCAGTCGGGGCTCGCTGCCCTGCTGCCGTCGCTGGATCGAACCGTCTGGGTAGGGCTGAGCGCTGGAAGCATGGTGATGACCCCTCGTGTCGGCGAGGGCTTCGTCGCAAGCAAGCCGTCCATCACGGGTGACGACGCGACGTTGGGAATCGTCGACTTCTCGATCTTTCCGCACCTGGATCACCCGGGTTTCGCAGAGAACACGATGGCCTGTGCAGAAAGATGGGCTGCCCGCATCGGCGGTCCGGCTTACGCCATCGACGACCAAACCGCCATCAAAGTGGTCAACGGCGAGGCCGAGGTCGTCTCAGAAGGGCACTGGAGATATTTCGGAGGGGCCTAATTTGGCGCATCTGGTTCTGGTCGCTGTCGGCCA
>CBIHOF010000037.1:0-32167 GCA_966211955.1 uncultured Comamonadaceae bacterium
TGGCCCACGTCGTCGACGAGTTGCACGCCTGCCAGCAGGCAAGCCGCAGCGGCCTCGTGTGCGCCTTCCCTGATGGCGACACGCAGCTGCGCAACGCCATCGCCGGCCGGCCCGTGACCGGTGTGCCCTGGTACACGATGCACAAGATCATGGCGGGCTTGCGCGATGCGCATGTGCATGCCGCCCATCCGCAGGCGCTGCCCGTGCTGGTGCGGCTCGCGGACTGGATGGTCGAGGCATCGCAAGGCAGCGACGAGCAGCGCTTCCAGCAGATGCTGAACGTCGAGCACGGCGGCATGAACGAGGTGCTGGCCGACCTGCACGTGCTCACCGGCGACGCGCGCTACCTGCAGCTGGCCCAGCGCTTCAACCATCGCGCGCTGCTCGACCCGCTGCTCGAAGACCGCGACACGCTGGACGGGCTGCACTCGAACACGCAGATCCCGAAGGTGATCGGCTTCGCCCGCCTGGCCGAGACCACCGGCGAGGAGCGCTACGCGAAGGCGGCGCGCTACTTCTGGGGCACCGTCGTTCACAAGCGCTCGTTCGCCACGGGCGGCAACGGCGACGGCGAGCACTTCTTCCCGCCGGCCGAAGCGCGCACGCACCTGTCGTCAGCCAAGACGATGGAGACCTGCTGCACCCACAACATGCTGCGGCTCACGCGCGCGCTGTTCACCGCCGCGCCTTCGGTGGCCTATGCCGACTACTACGAGCGCGCGCTGTTCAACAGCATCCTCGCCTCGCAGGACCCGGACACGGGCATGGTGACCTACTTCCAGGGCACCCGCCCGGGCACCCCGAAGCTGTACGGCACGCCCGAGCGCTCGTTCTGGTGCTGCACCGGCACTGGCATGGAGAACTTCGCCAAGCTGGGCGATTCGATCTACTTCCACGACGCGCACGACCTGTACGTCAACCTGTTCGTCGCCTCGACGCTGGACTGGGCCGAGAAGCGCGTTCGCCTGCGCCAGACGACGACCTTCCCCGACGAGGCCACCACGCGCCTGTCGGTCCACGCCGCAGCGCCCACGCGCTTCACGCTGCGCCTGCGCCACCCTGCCTGGTGCGAGCGCCTGACGGTCAAGCTGAACGGCCAGACTCTCATCGACAGCGCCGAGCCCGGCCGCTATGTGGAGGTGGACCGACTCTGGCGCGAGGGCGACGTGCTCGACGTGGCGCTGCCGATGCGGCTGCACCTGCAAACACTTCCCGGCACGAACGACGTCGCGGCGGTGATGTTCGGCCCGCTGGTGCTCGCCGCGCGCCTGGGCACCGAAGGCATGCAGCCGGGCGCGGACATCGTCGCGAGCGAGTACGTCTACGGCGCCGTGCTCAAGTCCGAGGACGCGACATTGCCCCGGTTGGCACTGCAGGGCCGAGCCCTGGACGAAGCCGTCAAGCGCGCAGGTGCGCCGCTGCGGTTTCGCACTGCAGGCCCGGACCGGGACATCGAACTCATCCCCTTCCATCGCATCGCGCACGAGCGCTACAGCCTTTACTGGCAACTCGCCTGACATGAAACACAAGCCTCACCACGCGATCTTTACAGCCTGCGCCTTGCTGGCCTTGGCGACGGGCGCGGCACACGCCGCCGACGCCTTGATCACCTCGCCCGACGGCCGCACCACGCTGCGCATTGCCGAAGATGGCGCCACCTTCAGCATCACGCGCCGCGACGAGACGGTGATCGCTGCGTCGCCGATGGGGCTGGAGCTCGATGGTGCACCGGACTTCAAGTCGCTGAAGCTGGAATCGCGCGAGGACTCGACGGTGGACCGCACGATTGCGCTCGTCGCGACCAAGGCGGCCAGCGCGCGCGACCACTACCACGGTGCGACTCTTGCCTTCCGTGAAGTCGACGGTGGCCGGCGGCTCCTGATCGATGCGCGCGCCTACGACGACGGTGTCGCCTTTCGCTATCGCCTCGAAGACGCGGCGCCGGTGAAGCTGCGCGGCGAGCGCACCGCCTTCGTATTGGCCGGCGACCCATCCTGCCTGGTCACCCCGGTCGACGGCGGGCATGAGGCGAACTTCCAGCGCCAGCGCATGTCGCAGCTCAAGGCGGACGCTGCCTTCGACGTGCCCGTCGTGTGCGCCACGCCGTCGGGCCGCACCCACTACGCCATCACCCAGTCCCACTTGCAGGGCTACACCGGCGCCTCGCTGCGGCGAGAGGGCGCGGCGCTTCGCTTGCAGCTGTCGGGCGTGCCAGGGAGGCAGGGCGCTGCCTTCGTCTCGGCAGGCGGACTGACGACGGCCTGGCGCGCCGTGATGATGGCCGACCAGGGCGGCAAGCTGATCGAGTCGAACCTCGTCGGCAACCTCAACCCACCGCCGCAAGGCGACTTCAGCTGGGTCAAGCCGGGCAAGACCTCCTGGGACTGGTGGTCCGGCCCGCTCGAAGGCGTGAAGCCCGACCTGGCCGCCTACAAGCGCTTCATCGATTTCGCGGCCGAGTCCGGCTTCTCCTACCACCTCATCGACGCCGGCTGGTCGTTCGGCGCGGGCCCCTGCTGCGACCCATTGCCCACCACCGACATCACGCGCCCGGCCGAAGGCATCGACATGCCGGCGCTGGTGCGCTACGCAGGCGACAAGGGCGTGGGGCTGCTGCTGTGGGTGCACTGGCAGCACCTCGACCCGCGCCTGGACGAGGTGCTCGACACCTACGCGCGCTGGGGCATCAAGGGCATCAAGGTCGACTTCATGAACCGCGACGACCAGGACATGACGGCGTTCTACGAGCGCGTCGCCGCCGCCACCGCCAAGCGCCACCTGCTGCTCGACTTCCACGGCGCCTACGTGCCTGCCGGCCTGCAGCGCACCTACCCCAACTTCATCACCCAGGAAGGCGTGCTCGGCGCCGAGTGGAACAAGATGGACAAGCGCGTCACGCCGCAGCACAACCTGATGCTGCCCTACACGCGAATGCTGACGGGGCCGATGGACTACACGCCGGGCGGCTTCCGCAACGGCACGCCGAAGACCTTCGAGGTGCGCGCCGTCATGCCGCAGACGCAGACCACGCGCGGCCAGGCGCTGGCCATGTACGTGGTCTACGACAGCCCGCTGCAGATGGTGTCCGACGACCCGTCCAACTACCGCGGCGAGGCCGGCTTCGACTTCATCAAGCGCGTGCCCACGGCGTGGGACGAGACGCGCTTCATCTCAGGCGTTGCGGGCGAGGACATCGTGCTGGCGCGCCGCAACGGCAAGTCCTGGTACCTCGGCGCGATGACAGCCGACCAGGCCCGCACCGAGAAGGTGTCGCTCGCCTTCCTGCCCCCGGGCCGCTGGAAGGCCACGATCTGGCAGGACGGCGAAGGCGCGCGCGAAGTGCACCGCACCGAACGCAGCGTGACCCGCAAGGACGTGCTCAGCCTTGCGCTTTCCGCAGGCGGCGGCGCGTCGGTGGTGCTGGAGCCCATGCCGCAGCCCGCCCCGTGATTCGCACCGACGCGCCCTGCCATCAACGAATTCGACCCGGGTTTCCATCATGAACAAGTGCAGCAAACAACTCCTCGTCCTTTCGATCCTCGCCGCGAGCCTTGTGTCAGGCTGCGGCGGCGGGGGCGGCGGCAGCAGCGACACGACGGGCACGACAGGAGGCACCCCCAGTGGCGGCACCACGCCCGGCGGCGGTGGCACCACGCCAGGTGGTGGCGACACGACGCCGGGTGGTGGTGGCACCACGCCGGGTGGCGGTGACACCACGCCGGCCCAGGGCACCACCTGGACCAGCGTGAAGTTCGGCGGTGGCGGCTACATCACCGGCCTCGTCTTCCACCCGACCACGGCGAACCTGCTGTACGCACGAACCGACATCGGCGGGGCCTACCGCTGGAACCCGGCCACGTCCTCCTGGACACCCATCACCGACGGCCTGGGCTTCGGCGCGGCCGAGAGCCGTTTCCATGGCATCGAAAGCATCGCCGTCGACCCGAACAACGACCAGCTCGTCTACATGGCCACCGGCATGTACACCTTCGAAGGCAACGGGCGCCTGTACATCTCCAGCGACCGCGGCGATCACTGGACGCATGTCGCCCTGCCCTTCTCGCTGGGCGGCAACAACGGCGGCCGGGCCATCGGCGAGCGCCTCGCGGTCGATCCCAACAAGCCCTCGACGCTGTTCTATGGCTCGCGCACGGACGGCCTGTGGAAGAGCACCGACTCGGGCCTCACCTGGGCGCAGGTCACGTCGCTGTCGTCCGTGAAGATGACCTCGGACCAGATCAAGGCCGCAGGTGGCACGGCGATGGGCATCGAGCTCGCCGTCTACGACACCGGCACCAAGGGCAGCGGAACGGCGACCCAGACCCTCTACGCAGCGATCGCTCCGGACTACGTCAGTGCGGCGGGCCTGGCCTCGAATCTCTACAAGTCCACCGACGGCGGCACGTCGTGGGCACCGGTCACGACCCCGGTCTCCGGCTATCACATCCCCCACATCGCGCGCGCCGCGGACGGCATGTTCTATGTCGTGTTCACCAAGGACGCGGGGCCTGGCGCGGGCGGTCCCGGCCGGCTCTACAAGTTCGACGGCAGCACCTGGACCTTGCTCAAGAGCGAGGACCCGTCCGGAGGAACGAATTTCGGCCTCGGCGGCGTGTCCGTCTTCGGCAGCGGCGCGACCACCCGCATTGCGCTGGGCGTGACCAACTCCTGGGGCAACTACAGCGGCCAGCAGATCGTGCAGCTGTCCGACAACGGCGGCCTGACCTGGCGCGAGATCGAAGCGACGAACCCCGGCGAAACCGCGTCGGGTTGGGTCGACGATGTCGAGATCGATCCGTCCAACCGCGACCACATCCTGCACGTGCATGGCGGCGGCGTCATCGAGACGAAGAACGCCTCCTCGGCCACGCCGACCTGGAGCGGCAACATCGACGGCATCGAGGAGACCGCGACCCAGGCCATCGCCACACCGCCGGCCGGCGCGACCTACAAGTTCATCAACAGCGCGGGCGACGTCGGCACCTGGGTCGATACCGATCTCACGACCAAGCCGACCCTGAACCCCGGCCTGGGCTGGAGCAACGGCAACGCAGCCGACATGGCGTGGTCCGATCCGCTGTACATCGCGGGCGGCGGCGTCGTCAACTCGTCCGGGGTCGGCACCGGCTATTGGTCGGGCGACGGCGGCAAGACCTGGGCGACCTTCGCGACCCTTCCTGCCGGCGCCACCACCAACACCGCGGGCGAGTCGAGCATCGCGGTCACCGCACGCAACAAGGCAGTCTGGGCGCTGGCCAACTCGGTGCCGTCCTACACCACCGACAACGGCGCGAGCTGGGTCGCGACCAACCTGCCGGCGCTCGCGAGCGTCGGCTGGAACCGCGGCTACCGCCTGGTGGCCGATCGCAAGAACCCGAACAAGGTCTATGCCTACGATTCGGGCGGCGCGTGGTGGGGCACGGCCGGCAAGGTGTATGTCTCCACCGACGGCGGCCACGGCTTCACGCTGAGCCAAGGATCGGTGTCGGCGAACCTGGCCCCCAACGGCTGGTGGGCCACCTCGATGGCGGTCAACCCCAACGCGGAAGGTGATCTCTGGCTGGCCGACGGCAACGCCGTGTACCACTCGACGGACTCCGGGGCCACCTGGACCAAGCTCACCACCTTCGCGTCGAGCGGGGGCACCACCTCCTTGCCCGACCTGCAGGGCGCAAGCACCGTGGCGCTGGGCAAGGCCAAGGCCGGCTCCTCGTACTCGGCCGCGGTGTACGTGGTGGGCACCATCAACGGCGTGTGGGGCGTGCACCGCTCCGACGACGGCGGCGCCACCTGGACCCGCTTCAACGATGACGCTCACCAGTTCGGCGGCATCGGCGTGATGGCGGCCGACCAGAACGTCTATGGCCGCATCTACGTCACCGGCACCGGGCGGGGCATTCTGTATAGCAACTGAAGGCCTGCCACCTTGCCGACCGCGCTGCTCAGGATGCCGGGCCGACGTGGCAGTGGGTGGTCGGCGGCCAGCCGGTCGCTGCGGCCACCGGCGTGCGCGCCCCCGGCAGATGCTGAACCTGCAGGTCACGGGCCGTGCGCAGCTGCCGCCGTTTTCACAGAAGGCACCCCTGGACAACACGGCCGGCAGGCGCCGCGCCACACCACATACCGCGATGAATCCTGAGGTCCGTGAATGAAACGTCGCCACTTCTTCGGCCTGCTGGCGTGTGCTTCAACCGCCTCCCTCGCTTCACCGGCGGGCGCGGCCACGCCAGTTCCATCCGCACTGGATGCCGCCGGGCAGTTGCAGGCCCTGCGCGTCGATTCAGCGAGCGATGGCTTCACCTGGCGGCGCGTCGCCGAGGGCGTGCAGTTCCGGCTCGGCCGCATGACCAAGAGCGTGCTGTTCTACGGTCCCGGCCTGGCACGCGTGGCGGCGCATCTGGGCGAGGCCTACACCACCCAGCCCAGCCTCGTGGTGCAGTTGCAGCCGAGGCCGGTCGCCTTCGAGGTGAACGACAGCCCCGACACGCTGACCGTTGCAGGCCCCGCCATACGCATCACCGTGGACAAGCGCAGCGGCGCGCTGGCCTTCTTCAGTGCAGACGGCAAGCTGCTCACGCGCGAGCGCGATCAAGCGCCGACCGAGCTCCAGCGTGTGGAGATCGCCGGCAGCCCGAGCTACTCGCTCACACAGACCTTCACGCTCACGCCCGACGAATCGCTGTATGGCCTCGGCCAGTACAACGAGCCCTACATGGACTACCGCGGCCGCGACGTGCTGATGGTGCAGACCAACATCGGCATCGTGGTGCCGTTCATGGTCTCCACGCGGCGCTGGGGGCTGCTGTGGGACGTGTACTCGAAGATGAGCTTCAGCGACCGGCCCGAAGGCGCGACCTTCCGCGCCGAGAGCGCACCGGCCGGGGCCGACTACTACGTCGTGGCCGGCGCCGACATGGACGCGGTGATCGCCGGCTACCGCCAGCTCACCGGTGCCGCGCCGATGTTCCCCAAGGCCGCCTTCGGCCTGTTCATGAGCAAGGAACGCTACACCACGCAGCAGCAATTGCTCGACGTGGTGAAAAGCTTCCGCGCCGACCACTTCCCGCTGGACGTCATCGTGCAGGACTGGCAGTACTGGGGCGGCCAGACGAATGGCGCATGGGACGGCAAGTGGAGCGGCATGGTGTGGGATGCCGAGCGCTTTCCCGACCCCGCTGCGATGACACGCGAGCTGCACGGCGAGCTGCACACCAGGCTGATGGTGTCCATCTGGCCGTCGATCGGCAACGACACCGCCCTCGCGCGCGAGCTCGATGCGAAGGGCCTGCGCTTCGAGCCGCCGCACTGGATCTCCAAGCGCGCGCGCATCTACGACGCCTTCAGTGCCGAAGGCCGGCGCATCTACTTCAAGCACGTCAAGAAGGGCCTGCTCGACGTCGGCGTGGACGCGCTGTGGATGGATGGCACCGAGGTCGAGGTGGGCGGCGCGGCGCACGACCCGCGCGAGGTGGAGGCCGACATCAAGCGCCTGGGGCGCAACGCGATGGGCGACTTCACGCGCTACCTCAACGTCTACAGCCTGGAGACCACCCGCGGGGTGTACGAGGGGCAGCGGGCCGCGAAGGACCTGGGCGGCAAGCGTGCGTTCACGCTGACGCGCTCGGCCTGGGCCGGGCAGCAGCGTTATGCGGCCATGCCCTGGTCCGGCGACACCACATCCTCGTGGGCCACGCTGCGCGCGCAGATCGCCGGCGGCCTGAACGTCTCGATGGCAGGCCTGCCGTATTGGACGCAAGACACCGGCGGCTTCTTCGTGAACTTCGCCGAAGGCGAGCACAACCCCGCGTGGCGCGAGCTCTATGCGCGCTGGAACCAGTTCGGCATCTTCAACCCGGTGTATCGCATCCACGGCACTTCCGTCGAGCGCGAGCCCTACCTGTTCAAGACGCTGGACCCGGTGCTCTACGGCTCGCTGCGGCGCGCCGCGCAGCTGCGCATGCAGTTGCTGCCCTACCTTTACGGCCTCGCCTGGCGCAGCACGCAGGCGGGCTACACGATGATGCGCGGCCTGGCAATGGACTTCCCCGACCAGGCCGCACTGCGCAAGGTGGACGACACCTACATGTTCGGCCCCGCGTTCCTCGTGCAGCCGATCACGCGGGCGATGTTCCATGCCGAGCTGCCGCCACCGGCCACCGTGCCGCCGACGCAGCTGCGCACGCCCGATGGCCAGGGCGGCCTCGCGCTCGAGTACTTCGAGGGCATGAACTTCGAGAGGCCTGCCAGCCGCACCGTCGACACGGTGATCGAGCACCAATGGCCCGACCCACCGCTGGGCAGCATCCCGCCCGGCTTGTCGAGCCTGCAGAAATTCTCGGCGCGATGGACGGGCCAGCTCGTGGCCGCCGAAAGCGGCGAGCACGAGATCGGCATCGAGGGCGACGATGGCTTTCGCCTGTGGCTGGACGACCAGCTCGTGGTCGACGACTGGGCCGTCGGCGGCGCCCGCTTCAAGGGCCACCGCATGACGCTGCGCGCGGGCCAGACGCTGAAGCTGCGCATCGACTTCTACCAGGATGGCGGCAACCGGGTGCTGCGCCTGGCCTGGCGCACGCCCAGCCAGCAGCGCGAGCTGGCGCAATCGCAGACCCGGCTCGACCAGCGCCAGGCGACGCTGCTGCCCGCCGGCTGCGACTGGCATGACTTCTGGACCGGCCGGCGCCACACGGGTGGTGGCAAGGTCGAGCGCGAGTACGCACTGGACGAGTTCCCGCTGTTCGTGCGGGCCGGGTCCATCGTGCCCCTGGGCCCGGTGGTGGAGCACACCGGCCAGCAGCCCGACGCGCCGTGGGAGATCCGCATCTACCCCGGTGCCGACGGCAACTTCACCCTCTACGAGGACGACGGCGAGACCTACCGCTACGAGCGCGGCGAACGCGCCACCACCGCCCTGCGCTGGGACGATGCCCGCCGCACCTTGCACATCGGCGCGCGCGAGGGCCGCTACCCCGGCATGGTGGCGCAGCGCGAGTTGCGTGTGCGCCTGATGGCGCCGCCCGGCCAAGCGGAACAAACCAGGACGCTGCAATACGCAGGCCGCGCGTTGTCCGTCTCATTCCATCCGAATCCACGATGAAGAAGACTCTCCTTCCCCTGTTGCTGGCCCTGCTGGCCACCACCGTCCAGGCCGAAGTGCGCCTGTCCAATGTGTTCGGCGAACACATGGTGCTGCAGCGCGACCGCCCGCTGCGCGTGTGGGGCACGGCCACGCCCGGCCAGACGCTGAGCGTGGACCTTGGCGGCCGCACGGCCAGCGCGCGCGTGGGCGCCGATGGCCGTTGGCGCGTGGAGCTGCCCGCGCTGCCGGCAGGCGGCCCGCACCGCCTGCTCGTCCAGGGCGACCAGACCGTGGAGCTGCGCGACGTGCTGATCGGCGACGTCTGGCTGCTCGGCGGCCAGTCCAACATGGAGTTTCCGCTGGCGGCCACCGACACCGGCCCGCAGGAAGTCGCGTCGCCGCAAAACCCGCAGCTGCGCCACTTGCGCGTGCCGCTTCGCGCCAGCGTGCGGCCCGAGGCCGAGATCGCGTCTGCGCCCTGGGTCGTGGCCGAGCCGGGCCGCGTGGGCGAATTCAGCGCCATCGGCTACCACTTCGCGCGGCAGATGCAGGCCGTGCAGGGCGTGCCCATCGGCCTCATCGACGCCGCCTGGGGCGGCTCCATGCTGGAGACATGGGTCCGCCGCGACGCGGCGCTGAAGGACCCCGACCTCGCCCCCGCCGTGCGCGCGCTGCCCGCCGACAACGCCGCCTTCAGCGCCGCAGTGGCCAAGCAACTTCAGGCCCGCGTGGCTGCCTGGCAGCGCGGACTGCCGGTGCAAGGCGCGGACACGAAGCGCTGGTCCGCCGCCGGGGACATCGACGGCAACTGGCCCACGCTGCAAGCGCCGGGCTTGTGGGAAGGCCAGGGACTGTCCGACCTGGATGGCGTGGTCTGGCTGCGCAAGCGGGTGGACCTGAGCGCCGCCCAGGCTGCAGGAGCTGCGCAACTGAACCTGGCCATGGTGGACGACTGCGACGAGACCTGGGTCAACGGCCAGCGCGTCGGTGGCCAGTGCGGCTACGACCAGCCGCGCCGCTACGCCCTGCCCGCCGGGACACTGCGCGCGGGTGCCAACTGGATTGCCGTGCGCGTGACCGACACCGGCGGTGGCGGCGGCTTCCATGGTGATGCTGCCGAGATGCGCATCGACACCGCTGCCGGCGGCGTCTCGCTGGCGGGTGCCTGGCGAGCGCGTGTCGAGAAGATCCAGGCTGCGACCGGGCCGGTCGCCAACAACGGGCCGTCGCTGGGCCACAACGGCCTGATCGCACCGCTGCAGGGCCTGTCGGTGCGCGGCGTGCTCTGGTACCAGGGCGAGGAAAACGCAGGGCGCGCGGCGGCCTACGCGGATGGCTTCAAGCGCCTCATCCAGGATTGGCGCGTCCAGTTCGGCGACCCCGACATGCCCTTCTTCTTCGTGCAGTTGGCCGCCTGGCGACCGCTGGCCGACAACAAGCCCGCTGGAGGCGACTGGGCCGAACTGCGCGAGAGCCAGGCCGCGGCCCTCGTCCTGCCGCAAACCGGCATGGCCACTGCCATCGACGTGGGCGACGCGATGGACATCCACCCTCGCAACAAGCGCACCCTCGGCCACCGCCTGGCCGCGCTGGCGCTGAACGAGATGGGCTTGCGCGCCGCGCCGGCCAGCGGCCCGCGCCTCCTGGGCCACGAGGCCCGCGGCGGCGAGTTCGAGCTGCGCTTCGGCGGCACCGCCGGCGGCCTGCACACCACTCACGCCGGCGAGCCGCTGCGCGGCTTCTACCTGGCCGGCACCGACCACCGCTGGGTGCCGGCGCAAGCCCGCTTTGACGGCGACCGCATCGTGTTGAGCAGCGCCGCCGTGGCAGCACCGGTGGCGGCGCGCTACGCCTGGGCCAACAACCCGAGCGAGGCCAACATCGTCGGCGGCGACGGCCTGCCCCTGCCGCCCTTGCGCACCGACGACTGGCCGCTGGAAACGGCCGGGCGGCGCTACGGGCACTGAGTCTGCGTGTCAGTGCAACTGTGCTGCGTGAAGGCCCGCGGGCGATGAGGCGCTTGGAAGCATCGCGTCTTCTTCAAGCGCCTGCTCGGTGTTGACGTAGTTCTGCGCGAGTTCACGCGTCAGCACTTCGCGGTCGCAGGCCTTCTCCCAGATCGACACCACGACGCAGGCGACCGCGTTGCTCATGGTGCTCGTCAGGGCGCGGGCCTCGGACATGAAGCGGTCGATGCCGACGATGAGGGCCACGCCGGCCACCGGGAGGTCGGGCATCACGGTGAGCGTGGCGACCAATGCGACGAACCCGCTGCCCGTCACGCCCGCTGCGCCCTTGGAGGTCAACAGCATGAGCCCGAGCATCGCGCCGATCTGCGTCCACGACAGCTGGATGTCGCAGGCCTGGGCGATGAACATCGACGCGAGCGTCAGGTAGATCGCCGTGCCGTCGAGGTTGAACGAATAGCCGGTCGGCAGGACCAGGCCCACCACACCCTTCTTGCAGCCCAGCCGCTCGAGCTTCATCAAGAGCCGCGGCAGCACCGGCTCGCTCGACGAGGTGCCGAGCACGACCAGCAACTCCTCGCGGATGTAGCGCAGCAGCTGCCACAGCTTGAAGCCGTGCGCACGCGCCAGCAGGCCGAGCACGACGACGACGAAGAATGTGCAGGCGACGTAGAAGGTCCCGATCAAGAGGCCCAGCGAGCCGATGGACTTGATGCCATAGCGGCCGACGGTGAAGGCCATCGCACCGAAGGCGCCGATCGGTGCGAGCCGCATGATGAATCCGAACGCCGCGAAGAGCATGTGCGCGAAGCTGTCGATGCCATCGAGCACGACACGGCCGGCGGACCCGATGCGGGTGAGGCCGAAACCGCACAGCACGGACAGCAGCAGCACCGGCAGCACCTCGCCTTCGGCGAAAGCGCCGAAGAACGAGCCCGGGATGACGTGCATCACGAACTCGGTGAAGCCGCGCGGCGGCACCTGGCTCGAATACTTGGCGGCGACCGCGGCATCGAGGTGCTTGGGGTCGATGTGCATGCCTGCCCCGGGCTGCAGCAGGAACACCGCGGCCAGGCCCGTCAGCAAGGCGAGGATCGTGAGCGCATAGAACAGCCCCATCGATTTCAGCAGCGTCTTGCCGATCTCCCGCGTGTCGTTCAGCGACGTGATGCCGCTGACGATGGTGCAGAAGACGATCGGCGCGATCATCATCTTCACGAGCTTGACGAATCCGTCGCCGAGCGGCTTCAAGGCGGCGCCGAATTCGGGCCAGTAGTGACCCACCGTGATGCCCACGGCCAGGCCGATCAGGACCTGGACGTAGAGCAGCTTGATCAACTTGCCGGGTTTCATGGCATGTCTCCTGAATATGGGTAAAACAACGGGCCTGCCGGTCTGCGCCGGCTGGTGTCAGGCCCGTGATGTCAGGTCAGTAAAGGTCAGCGCAGCGTGGCGAGCACGCGGTCGACCATCACCCCGGACTGGCCGAGGTAGTTGGCGGGGTCGCAGAGCCTGGCGAGCGCCGCGCGATCGAGGTGCTTGTTGATCTCGGGATGCTCGGCCAGCAGGTCGAGCAGCGGTCGCTGCTGCTTCACCGCCTCGCGGCAGATGTCGTAGACGAGGTCGTGCGCGTACTCGCGGCCGATGAAGGGGCCCAGGCCCATCATCACGGCTTCGCTCATCACGAGGCCATGCGTCAAGTCGATGTTGCGGCGCATCGCCTTCGCATCGACCTCCAGTCCTTCGAGCACGAAGCGCGACTGCTTCAGCGCGCCGGCCATCAGGCAGAACGCCTCGGGCAGCACGATCCACTCGATCTCCCACGGGCCGGTCGAACGCTCGTGGTCGGCGACCATCGCATCCATCAGCGCGGCCGCGTGCTGCCGCACCACCGAGATCGCCGCATGGATGTAGCACGACGAGATCGGGTTGCGCTTTTGCGGCATGGTGCTGCTGCTGCCTCGGCCGTGCGCGAAGGGCTCGTAGACCTCGCCGACTTCCGTTTGCATCATCAGCTTCACGTCCATGCTCAGCTTGCCGAGCGTGCCGCCGACCAAGCCGAGGAAGGCACCCACCTCGGCGATGTTGTCGCGGATCGTGTGCCACGCGATCACCGGCTGCTTCAGCCCGAGCTCGGCACACAGGCCGGCCTGGGTGTCCATGGCGCCCTTCTCGAGTGAAGCCAAGGTGCCCGCGGCGCCCGCGAATTCCCCGACGAGCACGCGCTCCTGCAGTTGCGCGAGCCGCTCGCGGTGGCGCTCGATGGCCGACAGCAGCCCGGCCATCTTGTAGCCGAAGGTCACGGGAATGGCCTGCTGCAGGTTGCTGCGCCCGATCATCGGCGTGTCGCGGTGCGTCTTCGCATGGCGCGCCATCGCCGCCGATATGGCCGTCAGCTCTCGATCGACGATCGCGAGTCCCTCGCGGATCTGCAGCACGGTGGCCGTGTCGGTGATGTCCTGCGTCGTCGCGCCCCAGTGACAGTATTCGCCGAGCTTGTCGCGGCACAGCGCGTTGAGCTGCGACACCACGCCGAGGATGGGGTAGCCGATGCGCTCGGTCTGCTGGCGTAGCTTGCCCATGTCGATCTGGTCGAGCCGGCAATGGCTCACGATCTCGTCGGCCGCCTCCTTCGGAATGAGGCCGAGCCGGCCCTGGACCTTCGCGAGCGCGGACTCGATGTCGAGGTACTTCTGCGTGCGGTTCTCGTCGGACCAGACGTGTCGCATCTCGTCGCTTGAGAAGATGCCCTGGAAGATGGCGGAGTCGATGATGGTGGCGGACATGGCTTGTTCCTCTGGTGGTCGGTGGGGGTTCAGATGCCTGCGCGCTGCAGCGTGCGCTGCGCCTGCAGCACGACCGGGCGGTCGATCATTCGGCCGTCGAGTCGGGCGGCACCGGGTGATGCGGCAACGGCTGCGAGCACGCGCCGGGCCCAGTCAACGGCCTGCGCACCAGGCGCGAGCGCCGCGTGGATGGGCTCGACCTGGCGCGGGTGAATGCACAGCTTGGCGCCGAAGCCGTGCCGACGCGACCAGGCGAGATCGCCCAGCAGGCGCTTCTCGTCGTCGATTTGCGGCGTGACGCCCGCCACCGGTGCGCTCAGGCCGGCGACACGCGATGCGATCGCAAGCACGCTGGCTGCGTGCGCCAGGCCATCGGCGCTGTCGGTGACGTCCAGGTCGAGGTCGAGCGCGTAGTCGAGCGTGCCGAAGACCAGACGCGTGACGCCCTCGGCGCCGGCCACGTCGTGCGCGTTCGCGATGCCCTGCGCGCTTTCGATGAGCGCGAGCACTTGCGCGGCAGGCAGGACGGCGCGCACGGCCTGCACCTGCGCCGCTGACTCTGACTTGGGCAGCATCACGGCCGCGATGTGCGCGTCGTGCATCAGCCGCAGGTCGTCGGTGAATTCAGGCGATTGGGTGTCGTTGATGCGCAGGACGACGCGTGCCCGGTCGGCCTCGGCCGCATCGCGGCTCCACTGCGCGATCGCGTGGCGCGCCTCGATCTTGGACGCCGCCGCGACGGCATCCTCGAGGTCCAGCACGATCGCATCGGCGCCGCTGGCGAGCGCCTTGGCGAATCGCTCAGGGCGGTTTCCCGGCACGAAAAGGTAGGTGCGCGGGTCCATCAGATCGCCTCCGCGGCGCGCAGCTTGCGAACGCCGTCATCGTCGATGCCGAGCTCGCGCAGGATCGCCTGCGTGTGCTCGCCGAGCGCGGGCACCGGGTCCATGCGCGGGCCCTCGTCCCAGGTTCCCGGCGGCAGCATCGCGGGCAGCATTCCCGCGGGAGAGCCGACCTCGCGCCAACGGTCGCGTGCCTTGAGCTGCGGGTGTTCCCACACCTCGTGCATCGTGTTGACCCGTGCGTTGGCGATCTGCGCGGCCTCCAGCCGCTGGACCACCTGCGCCGCCGTCATGGGCGCGAAGGTCTCGACGATGAGTTCGCGCAGTGCCGCGCGTTCGGCCACGCGCTTGGCATTGCCGGCGAAGCGCGCGTCGCGAGCGAGTTCAGGACGCAGGAGGACCTTCTCGCAGAAGTTGACCCACTCGCGCTCGTTCTGCAGGCCGAGCATCACGCTGCCCTTGTCCGCGCCCGTGGGGAACGGGCCGTACGGGTAGATCGTCGCGTGCGCCGCGCCAGTCCGCGGCGGCGGCGGCGCGCCGTCGAACGCGTAATACAGCGGATAGCTCGTCCATTCGGCCAGCGATTCCAGCATCGAGATGTCGATGTGCTGGCCACGCCCGGTCTGCGCGCGCTGCAGCAGCGCCGCGAGGATGTTGGTGTACGCGTACATGCCCGCGGCGATGTCGGCGATCGACGGGCCGGCCTTGCACGGCTCGTCGGGCGTTCCGGTGACCGACACGAAGCCCGCCTCGCTCTGGATGAGCAGGTCGTAGGCCTTCTTGTCGCGGTACGGGCCATCCGCGCCGTAGCCCGAGATGTCGCACACGATGATGGCCGGCTTCTTCGCCGCGAGCGCGTCGTAGCTGAGGCCCAGGCGCGCGGCGGCGCCGGGCGCGAGGTTCTGGACGACCACGTCCGCCTTCTCGATCACCAGGCGCTCGAGCACCCGGGCGGCCTCGGGGTGCTTCACGTCGAGCGTGAGGCTTTCCTTGGAACGGTTGGTCCACACGAAGTGCGATGCGAGGCCGCGCACACGGGCGTCGTAGCCGCGGGCGAAGTCGCCGGTACCGGGGCGCTCGATCTTGATGACGCGGGCGCCGAGATCGGCGAGCTGGCGCGTCGCGAAGGGCGCGGCGATCGCATGCTCCAGCGTGACGACGGTGAGTCCCTTCAGGGGTTGCATGTCAGGCCTCCCGCAGCGTCGCGACTGCGTCCATCGTCAGCCAGCCTTCATGGTCCTGGGCCCACAGCTTGATGGTCTTGCCGTCCTCTTGGACTTGTCCGTTGACACGGAACGGATTCAGGTCGAAGGTCGGGCGCACGGCCTTGAAGCGGAACGTCGCGATGTCGGCATCGGGTGCGTTGCGGCGCACCAGGTCCATCAGCAGCGTCGCGATGAGCGGGCCGTGCACGATCAGCCCCGGGTAGCCCTCCACCTCGGTCACGTACTTGCGGTCGTAGTGGATGCGGTGGCCGTTGAAGGTGAGCGCCGAATAGCGGAACAGCAGCACGTCGTCCGGCACGATCTCGCGCTGCCAGGCAGCGCCGGTCTCGGCCCTCTGCGGCGGCGGTTCGACGTCGCCGGGCCGCTTCGCCTCCCGGTACACGATGTCGTGGAACTCCACGATCGCAGGGTCCGCCGATCCGTTGCAGCGCACCTCGTGCCGCACCTTGACGAAGACGAGCTTGCCGGTGCGACCTTCCTTGACCGACACGTCGGCGATGGTCGACGTGCGCTCGACCGCGTCGCCCACGCGCACCGGCGAGCGGAACTCGAACTGGCTGCCCGCCCACATCCGCCGCGGCAGCGGCACCGGCGGCAGGAAGCCGCCGCGCCTGGCGTGGCCGTCGGGTCCGATTTCGCTTTGCTGGTGGAGTGGCAGGAAGAAGAGCCAGTGCCACAAGGCGGGAAGCGCCGTTCCGGTGTCCACCGTCATCGCCGGATGGTCCAGCGTGGCATTGAGCGCCTTGACAGGCGTCGCGCCGATCTGGTCGCGCAGCGTCTCGCTGCGGCCGATCCAGGCATTCAGGTCGTTCAGCTCAGTCGTCATTCGTTTGCTCCTGTGATCAAGCAGCCGCCGCGGATCCGGCTCCGCCGGTCCGCCAGCGGCGCCCCCTTGAGGGAAGCGGCGAAGCCGCTCGGGGGTGGTCCCATTCATTCGGCCGTGAGCTTGGCGCGTTGCACCACGCCTTTCCACTTCGCCAGCTCGCTCTTCACCAGCTCACCGAACTTCTCCGGCGTGCTCGTCTCCACGTCCGCGCCGTGCTCTTCCATGCGCTTGACGACCTCCTTGTCGGCGAGCACCTGGTTCAGCGCCTTGTTGAGCTGCTCGATGATGGGCCTGGGGGTCTTGGCGGGTGCGAAGAAGCCGTACCACTGCTGCACGTCGACGCCCTCGACGCCGGCTTCCTTCAGGGTCGGCACGTCGGGCAGCAGGGCCGAGCGCTTGGGCCCGGCCACGGCGAGTGCCCGCAGCTTGCCGGCCTTCACATGCGGCAATGCCGTGTACAGGCTCGGGAACATGAACTGCGTCTGCCCGCCCATGGTGTCGGTGATCGCGGGCGCCGAACCCTTGTACGGTGCACCGAGCATCACGACGCCCGCATTGATCTTGAACAGTTCGGCCGCATAGTGCGGCGCGGTGCCGTTGCCGGCGGAGGCGTAGGTGTACTTGTCCGGCTTGGCCTTCAGTTGCGCGACCAGGTCCTTGACGTCCTTCACCGGCACGGTGGCGTTGGCCACCATCAGGGTCGGCGAGTAGCCCACCAGGCCGATCGGCGCAAAGTCGGCCACCGGGTCGTAGCGCAGTTTCTGCAGCGCCGGGTTCATCGCGTGCGTGGCGATGTAGCCGAACATCAGCGTGTGGCCGTCCGGCGCGGCGCGGGCGACGTACTCGCTCGCGATTGCCCCGTTGGCGCCGGCACGGTTGTCGATGATCACCGTCTGGCCGAGCAGCGGCCCGAGCTTCTGCGCGATGGTGCGGGCCATGGCGTCGTTGCCGCCGCCGGCGGCGGTGGGCACGACGATGGTGATGGTCTTGTCGGGCCAGGCCATGGCCAGCGGTGCGGCGGCGGCCATGACGGCGGCCACGGCGGGCTTGATCAAGCGGTTCATGGGTTTGTCTCCTTCAGTCTGTTTCGAAAAGACGTAGGGCGGGATGTGCAGTTCGCCTTGCAGGATCTTTCGGGCGGTGCGCACGAGCGCGGCGCGCTCGACCCGTGCCTCGTCGCCGGTGCCGACAACGGCCACCTCGACCTCGATGCGTCCCTGGGGGTGCAGCACCGAGATGGCACGCACGCCGGCCGGGCTCGCGTCGCTGCTGATCACCGTGCCGGGCAGCGCGTACGCCGTGGCCACGCCGATGGCGCCGGTGACCGCGTGCGACGCATGGCAGCGGCGCGGCGTGAAGTAGCGCGAGGTGATGCTGTTCGCGTCGTCGCCCCGGCTGGCGATCACCGGCTTGGGCACGACGCTGGTCGACACGTCGCCCAAGCCCATCGCCTGCCCGGCAGCGCAGCGAATGGCCTCGATGCGTGCCAGCAGCGCCAGGTCGGTGTCCAGGTCGGCAGGCATCTCGCGGCCGGTCAGGCCCAGGTCGTGCGCACGCATGACCACGAGCGGCATGGCAGCGTCGATGCACGTCACTTCCACGCCGTCGATGGTGTCGATGCGGTGCCCCGTGGGGAACAGCGAGCCGGTGACGGCGCCCCAGGCGTCGAGGAAGTTCAGCCGGATGGCAGCGGCCGTGCCCGCCACCCCGTCGATGCCCGTCTCGCCGTCGTAGCTCACCCGAGCGCCCGGCGTGAGCACCGTCACGTCGATGCGCGAGCGCGTGTTGACGTTGAAGACGCGCACCGTCGTCTCGCCGTCCTGCGCGGCGATCAGCCCCTGCTCGATTGCAAAGGGAGCCACGCCGGACAGCATGTTTCCGCAGTTGGGCCGCGTGTCGACCGAGCGCTGCCCCACGCCGACCTGCGCGAAGAGGTAATCGACATCGCAGCCGGGTTCCGACGACTTCGAGACGATGGCGACCTTGCTGGTCAGCGTGCTGCCGCCGCCCACGCCGTCGACCTGCAGCAGGTCGGACGCGCCGATGGCGCCGATCAATGCCTCGTCCCGGGCCGTGTCGTCGGCCGGCAGCCAGTCACGCAGGAAGAACGGTCCGCGGGACGTGCCGGCACGCATCAGGACGCAGGGAATGACTCGTTTCATGAAGCAAATGATCGGCGCCGGCATTGCAAAAGTGAATTGCATCTTTAAGATCAACTGATCCGTTTGTTGCATCAATTGAGGTGACCACATGGCCATCAACTTCGACCTCAACGACCTGCTGGCCTTCCGGGCGGTGGCCGAGCTGAGCAGCTTCCGCAAGGCCGCGGAATCGGTTCACCTGTCCCAGCCTGCGTTCAGCCGGCGCATCGACAAGCTCGAGCAGGCGCTGGGCGTGCGGCTGCTCGAGCGCACCACGCGGCGCGTCACGCTCACCGCGGTGGGCCGCGACTTCGAACGCAAGGTGCGCCAGCTGCTCGACGAGCTCGACGCCACGCTGCTCGGCATCCGCGGCGTGGCGGCCATCCACATGGGCGAGGTGACCGTGGCCTGCGTGCCGTCGACGGTGTACTACTACTTGTCAGAGGTGATCCGCCGCTACCACGAGCGCAGTCCCAAGGTGCGCGTGAAGGTGCTCGATGCCAGCGCCAACGAGGTGCTGGCGGCGGTGGCTCGCGGCGAGGCGGATTTCGGGCTCAACTTCATCGGCGCGCAGGAGGGCGAGCTCGAGTTCAAGCCGCTGGTGGAAGAACGCTTTGTCGCCGCGTGCCGGCGCGATCACCCCGTGGCGAAGATGCGGCGCGTCAGCTGGGCCCAGCTGGCACAGCACGACTACATCTCGGTCGGACGCACCTCGGGGAACCGCGTGCTGCTGGACCAGGCCTTGGCTGGTGTGGCGGGGCGGCCCCAGGCCATCTACGAAGCACAGCACGTCACCACGACGCTTGGCCTCGTCGAAGCCGGTCTCGGCGTCGCCGCGGTGCCGTCGATGGCAATGCCGGGCCCCGACCACCCCTTGCTCGTGAGCGTGCCGCTTGTCGACCCGGTGATCACCCGCAAGGTCGGGCTCATCCGCCGCCGTGGGCGTTCGCTGTCGCCGGCGGCTCAGCAACTGTTCGAGCTGTTCGGGGAGGTGAAGAGCCGGCGACAGGCACGCCGTGGCGAATGAGCGGCCGAATTCAATCGTGCCTGGGGGTGGGGGCGACAGGCCGGGCGCTAGTTGGCTTTCCCGGTGAAGGTCGTGATGCCGTACGCGAGGGGCGCGGTGAATTGGCCTTGCGCCATCGGGATCGATGCCGGGATCTGTTGCGACACCGACCCGGGCGAGAGGTTGCCATCCGTGCCGATGGCGCCCAACGCGGTGTCGGCAGTCACGTAGGCCTGCACGGCACTCCCGCTGACCCCGGCGATGGAAAAGGTTCGCGTCGTGGCAGCGCCCGAGTTGGAAACGACGACCGCGAAGTCGCCCGAAGCGGGGTTCTTGTAGGCGGTCACGAGCAGCCCCGAAACGCTGCCATCGACGCCGATCCGCACCCAGCCCGGGCGCACGAAGCGGGCGTAGTTGCCGAGCGCATAGAGCCGCTTGGTCAGCTGGAAATCGCCGCTCTTGCCGGTCAGGCCTTCATTGTCGGCATTGAGCCCGTTGAGCCACCAGTAGTGCCAGGCGCTCACGTTGCCCGTCGTGATCGCCTCGTGGATCCAGCCGCTCACCTTCAGTGCATTCGCGATGGATGGATCGAACGCTTCGAACGAGGACTGCTCGGTCTCCCACACCGGCTTGTCCATCGCCTGGTACTTGCTGACGCCGCCGTACTGGTGCGTCGCGTAGATGCCGATGTAGCCGCGGGCGACGGGGTCGGCATGGATGGCTGAGCTGTAGCTCCAGAGATTGCCCCACGACGCCGATTCGGGCGCGAGGATCTTGGGCGGCGACGACAGCCTGAGCGCAGCGATGGCCGGCCCGAGCTGGTCGATGAATGTCGCCATCTCCGGGTAGCTGTACAAGCACATGTCATAGGCGCCCTTGGTGTCGATGTCCGGCTCGTTCTGCGCCGAGATCGCGTACAGCGGGCTGCCGACAATGGTGTTGAAGCTGGTCACGAAGGACACGAGGGTCTTGGCCCACGTGGCATAGCTGTCGGTGCGCAACGAACCGGAGTTGAGATCCGCCGTGGTCTTCAGGCTTGCAGGCGGCGACCAGGGTGCGGCCCATACCTTCGCGCCTCTCGCGATGGCGAGCTTCGCGTTGTTCCAGTTGGAGAACGTGCCGCCATCGCGGTTGATGCCGGTGCGCAGCAACGACAGGCCGATGCCCGAGGTGGGGCTGAAATACAGGTCGGCCTGCGTGGTGGTCAAGGCGCCATGCCACGCATCGGACGCGCCGAAACCTTCCATGGTCTGGTGCACGTCGGTCCACTGGATGGCGAAATCCGCGGGGGCCGCGGGGGCAGGTGCTGGTGGCGTTGGGGTCGGGGATGGATTCGACGCTGCAGGCACAGGCGCGTTGGCGGTCGCCGGCGATGGCGCGGAAGCACTGCCCCCACTGCCTCCACAAGCGGCCAGGGCCGAAGCGACAAGAAGGCATGACAGGGCGCGTTGCGGACCTGCGCGCTTGCGAGCATGTGTGCTTTCGGTGGTTGCATCAAACCATCATTAGCCGGCAATATAGCGCTATATCGCCTGGGCGCGAGTCAAGTCTCTGCCTGCTGCGTGACGGCTGCGAAGAAAAAAAAGCGGCCGACGAAGCGGCCGCAAGCTCACGACAAAACGCGGCTCGATCGCAGCGACGACATTGCGCCCAAACGACCGCACCGCATGGAGAATCATGTTAATTCGTTCGGCGCCCCAACTTAATAGGGTTAAACGAGCAGTCCATCAACGATCTCTTGAACGACACGTCAGTGCATCAGCAATGAACATCTCGAGTCTCAAGTTCGGCAATTGCGAATACTGCCTGCACAGGCATCAACTGCTTGTCACGATGATGAAACTGCGGCGCGCGATCGACGGCAACGCACCGAACGGTCTGATCTGGACCATCCACGGGTCCGGTTATCGGCTGGCCGCCGGCGTCCACGTCGCCACCACCGGGTGAAGAGCCATGAAAACGGAGGTCTCGCGGTAAGCTGCCGCCACCGCTCGCGCACGATTCGAGCGACGTCCACGAGGCTGAACCACGGGCTGTTTCGAAGAACTGCCGCCCGCACCGACGCCATGGCCACTGCCCAACCCTGGCGCGGCAATGGGCCATGATTGCACGTGGCCACCATGCCGCCACCACGGGTGATCACGCCCAGGCCGCGCAGGTCTTCGCGCAGGCGTGGATGCGGCAGCTGCCGCATCCACCCCCATCATTTCGCCAGCGCTGCGATCTCCGCGGCGCCGAGCGCCCCCGCCTCGACGCGAAAGCCCTGGATGCGGCCATTGAATGCCGGATGGCCCCAGTTGCGGCCGAGGAAGGTCACCTGATCGCCCACCTGGCGCGGCGACAGCAGGATGTCGTCGGCCCTCGCCGCCTCCTTGCCGTCAACGTAGAGCCGCCCAGTGCTCCCCTGAAGCGTGACCGCGACATGGACCCAGCGCCGGATGGGCAGGGGCCCTGTCGTCTCCATGCCTTGCGAGTCGTTGTGGGTCGCCCCGGCGATCGAAAATCGCAGTCCACCCCCACCGCTCTGGGGGGCGATGCACAAGTAGGAGAAGGCGTCGTTCCCGGCGAAGAACAGGCAGGTGTCCCAGTGCAGCGAATTCGCATACGCCCACATGGAAATGGTGAAGTCGTCCAGGCCGCTGAACACCCCGGCCGGCAGTTGCAGGCCCGCTGACTTGCCGTCGAAGACGATGGCCTTGTCGCCCGAGCGTCCGTCGCCCCAGGTCGCGCCTTCGATCAGCTTGCCTTCGATGGCTGTCCGGCCGCCATCAGGGGTCATCAGAGCGCCGACAGTGCTGGTGCCGTTCACGCCGTTCAAGGGCAGCGACAGGCGCGGCTCGCCGGGCACTGCCGCCCGCACGGCGCTCGAGGCGGCGCTGGCGCCGCCGCTGCCCAAGGCGGTGACCTGGTAGAACCAGACGCCATTGGGTGGCGTGTCCGTGTGGGTGAGCAGCTCGCCCGCCTTGACCGTGGCCAACTGGGTGAAGGGGCCGGTGGCCCTCGAGCCCCGCTTGACCACGTAGGACGTGGCCCCGACGCTGCCCCACCATGACAGCACGGGACGCCCATCGCGCACGAAGGCCGTCAGGCCGGTGGGCGGCTTCATCGGCCCGGCATAGGCCGGGCGGCGATGGATCAGCGTCGGCCACCAGACGTCGTCGCTGCTGCCGCCGTACTTCGGCTCGCACTGCACCACCATGCGCGCGACGTTCGGCGCAGCCAGCCCCAGGCGGTTGACGTAGTGGTTGAAGATCGGCTCCCAGGCGTTGCGGCCGTGCTGGAACGATTGGTTCACCTCGGTCCACAGGGACGTGTGGGGCTGCGAGGGATTGTGTTCGCGCGCATACGGCATCGGGTAGGTCTTGCCGTTCTCGTCCAGCAGGTTGGATCGCGCCACGTACTCGGCCGCAGCGAGGAAGCGGTTGTTGTACATCCCGTAGAGATCGTCGCCCTGGTTCCAGGCCATCTCCAGCACATCGCCGCCCAGCGACATGCCGAGCGTCGAGTGGCCCTGGTCGCGGCCGCTCTCTTCCCACTGCCCGAAATGGCCCGGGTGCATGTAGTACACACCGTGCACGATGGAGCCGTTGCCGAAGGTCCTGAGCTTGCCGCGGCTGTTGCCCGCGTAGCAATCGCAGGCCAGCCGGTACAGGTCGGGTTTGTCGCAGAACACGCCGATGGCCATGGCACCGGCCATCGAGGCCATGTCCCAGTTCGCATGCGAGCCGATGCGCCCGTCGCTGAGGAACCCCTGGGACACGGGAGCAAAGACCTTGAGCAGCATGTCCTGGAACCGCTTCAGGTTCTCCGGCGCCCAGCCGGAGTAGGTGCGCAAGACCTCGCCGACCTGCGCCAACTGGTGGCCTTGGATGCCGGCGAGGATGATGAAGGTGTGGTCGTCATGGGCGTCCGAGCCGGGGGGAACCGTCCCGACCTCCTTCAAGGTGTTCGCCCAGGCGTCCAGGAACTCCACCGCCTTGTCGGCATAGCGGTTGTCCTGAGGGTCGGACAGCTTCCAGCGCAGCGTCAGGGACCAGGCGCGCCAGATGTCGACGTACAAGTTGTTCTTGCTGCCGTCGGCGCGGTAGACGGCCGCAAGCGGGTAGGGCTTGGTGTCCAGGCTGGACATGCGCTCGGCGCACAGCGTTTTCCACCAGTGCGTCCACGGTTCCTGGCCGGCCTTGATGAGCGCGCGGATGCGGGTGAAATCGTCCTCGGTGGCCAGCAGGCCCGGGTGGTGGAAGACGCCGCTCTCGGAAGCCGGCACTCGTCCCGCCTGCTCCGCGGCGGCCCTCGCATCCGCAAGGCTGATGCTCGCCGCGGCCGTGCCATCCGCATCCTCGCCGTTGCCTCCGCCACAGGCAGGCAGCATCGGCAACATCGGAAGCATCGGCAGGCCGAACAGTCCCGCCGACAGCCTGCGGCGCATAGCATCCATCGGAACGTCACTGTCGTTGAATTTGGCTTTGCTGTTCGACACGCTCACTCCTCGATTGGTCGGAAACACCAGCGTAGATGAGCTTGCCAGTCGAGTTATGACGAAGCGTTGATCGTTCAATTTGTTACCCGAACGAACTTGTGCAATATGTCACATCGGCTTGAACCGGGGCTGGAACGTCTGGCTCACCGGCAAGCGCGTGCGCTCGTCCTTCAGCCAGACCTCCATCACCCCCAGCCCGCGTTCGACACGCGCGACATGGGCGAGGTTAACCACCGTCGCGCGGTGGATCTGCCAGAACTGCTGCGGGTCGAGTTGCACGAGCAGTTCACGCAGGGACAGGCGCAGCAGGAATTCCCCCTCGTGCGTGACTGCGCAGGTGTACTTGCTGTCGCTGCGGAAGTGGCTCACGTCGGCGACCATGACCAGGTGAACACGATCGCCCTTCGAGGCCTGCAGCCAGCGCAGGGTGGTGGCTGGCGCCGGATGCGGCGCATCGATCGGCTTGACGCTGTCGTGATGCGGTGCAGGGCCGTGGTCCGGCAAGGCGGACAGCGCCTGGTCCGTGGCGTCCGGTCGGATCTGCGGCACAGCCCATTGGTGCAGCCATCGCGCCACGTCCTGCGGCGGCCACAGCAGGCGTTGCTGCAACCGCTCCACCGTGGCCCGAAGGCGATCGCCGGACAAGGGCTTGAGCAGGTAGTCGATGGCGCCCTGCTCGAACGCTTCGAGGGCATGCGCGTCGTAGGCGGTGACGAACACCACATGGCACAGGCTCTTCACGCGCCGCGCCAATGAGACTCCATCCAATCCGGGCAAGCGGATGTCCACGAACACGATGTCCGGCCTTCGCTCGAGCACCATGGCCAGGCCGCGCTCGCCGTCTTCGGCCTCGCCCAGGATGGTGAGCTGCGGCCAGGCCTCGGCCAGCCCTTCGCGCAGGCGCTGGCGCGGCAGGGGTTCATCTTCCACGAGGACCGCGCTGGGTGTCTTCATCCGTTGGTGACCTCTTCTCGCGCTGCTGCGCGTTGTTCATCTCTGGCCGTCCAGGGCAGCACGATGCGCGCGCACACGCCGCCTTCGTCACGCTCGCTGACGCTCAGTTGCCCCTGAGGGCCATATAACGCGGCGAGCCGATCGCGAACATTGGCGAGCCCCACGCCCTGCCCTTGCGAGCCGCGCTGCTGGGCGGCCAAAAGGCCGGCACCGTCGTCACGCACCTCGAGCACGAGGCTGTCACCATCGCGCGACGCCTCGAGGTCGACACGTCCGCCCCGCGCAGCCGGTTCGATGCCATGCCGCATCGCGTTCTCCACCAGCGTCAGCAGCATCATCGGCGGCATCGGGTGCGAGGCGCAATCGGCGGCCAGGTGAAGCTCGAAGCGCAGCCGCTCGCCCAGTCGCGTGGACATCACCGTGAGGTAGGCACGCGCCAGGGCCAGCTCCTTCTCGACGGTGGACAGCGGCTCGCGCATCGACGGCAAGGCCATGCGCAGATAGTCGTGCAACTCGCCGAGGAAACGCTCGGCGGTGGTCGGCTGTTGCCGGATCAGTTGCTGGAGGCTCGCCAGCGCGTTGAACAGGAAGTGCGGCTCCACCTGCGCCTGCAGCGCCTTGAGTTCGGCCACGCTCGCCTGGCGCGACAGCTCGGCCACCACGGCCGCCTGCTCGGCCTGCCGAACGCGCATGCGCACGGCCCGTTCCTCGCGCCAGCGCCACCAGCGCGCGGGCAGGTGCATCAGGAGCGCAAAGGACGTGGCAGGCAGCGCCTGCCGCCAGACCGCACCGGCATCGAACCATTGGGCGAGCCCGAAGCCTGGCATCAACAACAGGCCCAGCACGCCGCCCAATGCGGCCGCCGGCAGCAGCAACCAGCCGCCGGCTCGCGACAGCAGCGCGAGCCAGGCCACGCTGTAGGCCACCCACATCTGCGACGCCACCCACACGCCGCGAAGGTGTGGCCAGCGCCAGTGCACCACAGCCCACGCGAGCCAGAAGAGCAAGGCCGGCACGAGCGCCTGTCGCCATGGCGGCCCGAATGAATCCGCGGGTGCGACCGAGCGCGTCGTCATGACGGGCGGCCAGCGCATCAGTCGAAGGTCGGGTTGACCAAGGGGCCGGGCGGCAAGCCGGCGATGATCTTCATGCCCTGGGAGAAGGTCTGCCTCCACCTCGCCGCGTCGATGCCGATCGGCGTGGTGCTCACGGGCACCTGCGGCCCGACCACTTCGAATTGCAGTTTGCGAGCCCACACCTGGCCTTCTCCGACCAGGGCCACGCCGAGGACCACCGGACCAGCCTTCTCGGGCACTTGCACCACCACGCTGACATCCTTCCAGTCGCTGTCCGCGGACTGGGTCGATGCGCCCATCGGCAGGTGGGGTTCGCCGGTGCCGACGCCGGACGCGAGGCTTCGCAGCAGCATGTTGTCGCCCTCGCCGATGAAAAGCCCGGCCCACGTGCTCGCCCCTTTCGAGCGAACCTGGGCGGACAGGCGCAGGCGCTTGCCAGCGTAGCCGTGGATGACCTGCTGGGCCGCGCCGACGTTGCCGTGGTCCGCTTTCAGCGTGCCCACGGATTTGACCGTGAGGCTCGGTTGGCCCGTGGCGGCCTCGCGCGGGTCCAGGCCGATTTCATAGTCGGGTTGCGACAAGACGGCCGGAAACGACGGCGTCGCGACCTTCAACGATTCCCAGTCGTGCGGCATGCGCGTTTCCGCGGCGCCGACGCTCAGGACAAGCGCCGCCAGCGGTGCGGCCAGGAAGACTCGATAGTCCATGTGATTCTTTCCTCAGGATTTGCTTGCGGCGCGTCGTGGTTCGACGGCCCGCGATGATTGAGTGCGTGGTTCCGGTTGGGGGGGGGCCGTGGTCACTCCAGCGCCAGGTTCTTCGGCGGCAGGGCGCGGCTCGCGAGTTCCGCCTCTTGTTTGCGGCGCTTTGCCTGCGCATCGGCGGGGTCCAGGCCGACATGGCTGGTGCTCAATGCCACGTCCTTGCCCACCACTTCGAGCTTCACGTCACGCATCCACACCTGCCCTTTGCCCACCAGCAGCACGCCGGCATCGACCACACCGTCGTCACCGGCGGGAAGCTCCATCACCACGCTCAGGCGCTGCCAGCTGCCGTTGGCACTCGCCTTCGCACCGTATGGCCAAAACGCCTGGGCATCGGCATCACCCGCATTCATGCGGAAGATCGAGACAAAGCCCTTGCCCAGGCTCAGGCCGGCCCAGGTGTCCACACCCTCGGCCTTCACCTGCGCGGAAAAGCGCACCCGCTGCCCGGCGTAGCCGAACACCGCCTGCGTCGCCGCGGCGAATTGCCGCGCCTCGGCGGGGGCCGTGATCTTGACCGTGAGGCTGTTGTGCGCGAGGCCAGCCTGCGGATCCACGCCCATCTGGTACGACGTGGCGTTTGTCTGCGTGATCCATCCGTTGGGCATGCGCATTTCCGCGGCGCTGCTCACCACCACGACCGCAGCCAGCGGTGCGGCCACCAAAGCTCTGTAGTCCATGCAATGTCCTTAGCATCGTTGAAGAGGAGCCCACGGTATCCATGGCGATGCATGCCATCCAGCACGATGCGACGAAGCCGCCAGGCGGCAGATGAGCCAGCCTGCGCGGCGATGACCGACTCGCGAACAGGGCCGTCTCGTCAAGCCTGGCTCAGCAGCCTTTGCAAGGTCGCGTCCATCTCGCGCTGCCAGATCGCATAGCCCTTGGGCGAAAGGTGCAGCAGGTCGGGCATGACCTCGGGGCTCAGCGTGCCGTCGGCGTCCAACAGTGCCGCACCAATGTCCAGGAAGTGGATGACGCGGCCGTCGGCACAGGGGGCGATGAGCCGGTTCACGCGCTCGTTGACGCCGCGCAGGAAGTCGTCGGGCGTCTCGCCGCGCGGAAAGATGGCCAGCAAGAGCACCTTGGCCGCCGGCATGCGCTCGCGGATCTCGTCGAGCACGCACTGGATGCCCGCCGCGGTCGTCCGCGGGTCCTCGGCGCGGTGGCCCGCGTTGTTGGTGCCGATCTTCAGCACGACGAGCTTGGGCGCGAGGCCGTCGACCTCGCCGTGCTGCAGCCGCCACAGCACGTTCTCCGTCCGATCGCCGGAGAAGCCGAGGTTCAGTGCATGGTGCGGGGCGTAGTGCTGCTGCCAGATCGCGCGGCCTTCCAACTCCCAGCCTTGCGTGATGGAGTCACCGATGAACACCACCTCGGGGCCGGTCCCGGCAGCGAGCAGTTGGCGCTTTTCTTCCAGCTTCTGTCGGTGGCGCGGAAGCCACCAATCGATGGACCACGACTCGTTCAGCACGGCAGGCGTGACTGATTCGGTGCGGTAGTCGGGACACGCCATGCTGGGCGCGTCCTCGCACGTGATGCGAATGTTGGCCACGCTCACGCGGCCGCGGCCAGTGCCCTCGAGCGAGAACGGAAGCATGACTTTCGAGAGATCGACGCCGTCGCGCAGGAAGCAGCTCAGCGCGAGCGTCACGCGCTGCCAACCCTTGCCGGCCAAGGCGCGCGCGGTGTCCATGAGGTTGACGCCGCGATCGATCGGCCCGCCACGGCCGAGCTTGATGTAGAGGCCGCCCACGTCGAGCTCAGCCACGTCCAGGTCGAATGCGAGCGTGCCCCCCAGGTACGGGCGCAAGTCCAGCGGTTCACGGCTTTCGATGCGAAGCGTGGCCTGCCATGGGTCGTCCCAGTCGAACAGCACCGACTCTCGCAGGCCGAAGTGGCTGAGGGCGCTCGCGTGAAGGTGGCTCGACGTCCCGCGCTGCGCGGCCGGTTGCGGCACGACGATGCTGTCGCCGGTCAGCTCGAGCTGGCTCTGCGCGTGGCCTGCAACGATGCGCCACGACGCGGCGGGCGCGGGAAGGATGACGAGGGTCATGGCCCCAGTTTAGTTTTGTCGTCAAACTAACTTAATGGGCGTAAATACCTAAGCGCGCAGCTGAGCCCCACCGTGTCAGGACGCCTTTGTCATCTCCAGATGCGCCTGGATGGTTTCCTGTGGGACCAGGCCCTGGTATTGCCTTTCCAGCTCCAGGAACATGGAGTGCGGAACGTCTGCCACCATCATGCGGGACTCGGTGGCGAAGTTGGACAGGCGATCGATGCTCGGGCCACCGAACGGATCGCGTGAGCGTTCGATGACCGTCACCGCCAATTTCGAGCGGAGCTCCGCGAGATTCAAGTCGGACCAGTTGCCAACGATGGACTCGAGCTGCCTCAGCGATTCTGCGAGCACTTCGACCGGGACCTGCGACATGGCGTCCAGGCCCTGCGTGGCCAGGGCACGCTCGACGTAGCCGAGGTGGCGCATCACCCGTCGGGCGGGGGGATGCGAATCGAGCAGAGCCCTCAGCGCGGCCCGCAGCGGCGCTGCCTGCGCAATCGCCTGCTTGATCGCCGCGTCCGGGTCGACCTGCGGCTTTGGAGCGACGCGAATGTGCAGGTTCCGTCCGTCGCGCTCCAGCTTGACGTCGCTGGAGAGGAGGCGCGCGATGAACCGGAACGGCGCCAGCAGGATCGCATCCATGCTGCGGCGCTTGGGCCTCGCGCGGCGCGTCGAAGTCGTTCGCGCATGTCGTGCACGTGGGTCGCTGCGCAAGCCCCGGACCTGCGACGCCGGGCGGCTCCAGCGCGTCCAGAAGCGCGCGCCTGCCCACATGCCAAGAACCTCACCCATGGCTGGCCCCTCGTTTCAAGGGCGCGTCGGCATTCCACGAGTGCCGCAGCCAGGCCAGGACCATCGACAGATGGAACTCTTCGGGAAGTTCCACCCAATGGAGGAGTCGGATTCTGTTCATGCGTGGCACCCCGCCTTCGTCGTTGCATGGACAGTTTCGGTCGATCGTCGAACAAAAGCATGTCGGAACCATGACGGAACAATTTGTACGCCACCAACGTGCGCCAGTTCACGGTTCACGACTCGCCCTTGGAGGGCGACTCTTGAGTGAGCACCTCGATGCCTCACGGATGAGCGTCAGCCAAGGTCCCCGGCCTGGAAGGGCGACAGGCGAACCGTCCGCCGCGAAGTGGTCACACACAGGGTTACACTGCCACGCACCAAAAGAAGCGGGGAGACAGCGCCTTGCCTGGCGAAGCCACCGGACATCAACAGTTGCTCAAGGACATCAACCGGATGGCCTTGGTGCGTTACCTGTGCGCCAATCCCGGCTTGTCCAGGGCTGACTTGGCGTCGGCTGTCGGGCTGACCAAGTCCACCGTCACCATGCTCGTGCGCGAGCTGCTCGCCGAGGGGTGGCTCATCGAGCGCGAGGTCGTCGCCACCGGCGACCTTGGCCGCCGCCCCACCCCACTGTTCATCGACCCCTCCCGGCTGCTGCTCATCGGCGCCGAGGTCGGCATCGACTCGGTGCGCGTGGTGGCCACCTCCCTGACCGGCGAGGTGCTGGCGCGTGTGGTCGCCGGCTACGGTTCAAGCAAGAGCGAGAAGGCCCGCATCGGCACCCTGGCCACGGCGATGCTCAAGGTGCGCAAGCAGCTCGACGACCGCGAGCACCGCGTCATCGGCATGGGTGTGGGCCTGCCCGGAGGCGTCGATGAGACGCGCGGCATCCTGCACCTCGCCCCGAACCTGCAGTGGCGCGACGTGCCGGTCGGCGCCCTGCTGGTCGAGAAGTTGGCCGATTCGCCGTTGGCAGGCGTTCCGCTGTACCTGCAGAACGAGGCCGACGTGGCCGCCCTCGGCGAGATGGAGTTCAATCCGTCGCAGGCGACCGACCCGCTGCTCTACCTCAGCATCAACCAGGGCGTGGGCGCGGGCGTGATCGTCGGCGATCACCTGCTTACCGGCAGCCGCGGCTTCGCCGGCGAGGTGGGCCACATGGTGCTGCAGATCAACGGGCCGCTGTGCTCCTGCGGCCGGCGCGGCTGCGCCGAAGCGGTGATCGGCGTGCGCGCCATGCTGCCCGCTGCCGCCCAGGAATCTGCCCTGCCGATCGACGAGATCTCGCGCCGGCTGGCCAAGCGCGAAGGCGACACCCAGCAAGCTGTCAAGAAGGCAGGCAACTACCTGGGCGTGCTGCTGCAGAACATCGCGTCGGCCTACGACCCCGGCTGCATCGTGCTCGGCGGCTGCGTCGTCGAGCTGGGCGATGTCTTCCTCAACCCGGCGTTGAAGACCCTCAACGACTATTCCGCGGCGGCCAACCTGGAGCCGCCCACCGTGCGGGTCTCGCGCTTCGGCGCCGACGCCGTCGCCATCGGCGCGGCCGCGCTGGCGCGCTATCGCCTCACCCGTCCGCTGAACAACCATCGCAGCGTCGCCCAGGAAGCAGAGTGAGCTGACGGCGGCGGGCTGATCGCCCAGGCGCCATACCCTGTGCCGCAGGTCCGCAGCACCCCCGGCCTGTTCTAAGTGTTTCCACCCTTTCGTTAGTTCGACGGTCGAATCAATATCGGCGAATCGAAAGAAGGCGTGCCGGGGTCCGGCACGAAGCCATGGACACGAGATTCACCGCGCATCGGTTGGCCTGGTTGCTGGCCGCGATGCTTTGCGCCCTCCCCCACAGCCCTGCGAGCGCCGCGACGACGACGACGACAACGGCTGCGGCCGGCGCCGCCACCCAGAGTCCCCGCCAGAGGGTCCGCATCGACGACGGCTGGCGTTTTGCCCTCGGGCATGCCACGGACCCGGCTCGTGACTTCGGCCACGGCACGCGAGCCTTCTTCTTCGCCAAGGCAGGGTTCGGCGATGGTCCCGCCGACGCCGGCTTCGAGGACCGGGCCTGGCGGGGGGGGGGCCGGCCGCCCGGCGGGGGGGGGGGGCTGGGGGGCGGTGGCCCCGGCCGGCCGACCCCAGGCTCCCAGGGCCACGCTCGCGCCGGCC
>CBIHOF010000038.1:0-32056 GCA_966211955.1 uncultured Comamonadaceae bacterium
CAGGCCCTGCGCGACGCGCGAAATCAACACGGTTGAGCGGCACGGCACCCGCTCAGCCGTCAGGGCTTGCAACAAAGCCCGCCAGCGCCCACACAAGCCGCCGCGCCGGCCTACGATAGCCGGCGCCGCCAACAAGACACCGAATACTGGAGTGACCATGAGAACAACATACTGCGGCCTCGTCAGCGAAGCGTTGATGGACCAGACCGTGACCTTGATGGGCTGGGCCCATCGCCGCCGCGACCATGGCGGCGTGATCTTCATCGACCTGCGCGACCGCGAAGGCCTGGTGCAGGTGGTGTGCGACCCGGACCGCCCCGACATGTTCAAGACGGCGGAGATCGTGCGCAACGAGTTCTGCCTGAAGATCGTCGGCAAGGTCCGCGCACGTCCGGCCGGTACCGAGAACGCCAACCTCACCAGCGGCAAGATCGAGGTGCTCGCGCATGAGGTCGAGGTGCTCAACCCCAGCGTCACGCCGCCCTTCCAGCTTGACGACGAGAACCTGTCGGAGACCACGCGCCTCACGCACCGCGTGCTCGACCTGCGTCGCCCGACCATGCAGAAGAACATGATGCTGCGCTATCGCGTGGCCATGGAGACGCGCAAGTTCCTGGACGAGAAGGGCTTCATCGACATCGAGACGCCGATGCTCACCAAGAGCACGCCGGAAGGCGCGCGCGACTATCTCGTGCCCAGCCGCGTCAACGAAGGCATGTTCTTCGCGCTGCCGCAGTCGCCGCAGTTGTTCAAGCAGCTGCTGATGGTGGCGGGCTTCGACCGCTACTACCAGATCACCAAGTGCTTCCGCGACGAAGACTTGCGCGCCGACCGTCAGCCGGAGTTCACGCAGATCGACATCGAGACCAGCTTCCTCACGGAGGAAGAGATCCGCTCGATGTTCGAGGGCATGATCCGCTCGGTGTTCCAGAAGACCATCGGTGTCGACCTGGGCGAGTACCCGGTGATGAAGTATTCCGAAGCCATGCACCGCTTCGGCTCCGACAAGCCCGACCTGCGGGTGAACCTCGAGTTCACCGAGCTCACCGACGTGATGGCCACCGTCGACTTCAAGGTCTTCAGCACGCCTGCCACCACCAAGGGCGGCCGCGTCGTGGCGCTGCGCGTGCCCAAGGGCGGCGAGATGAGCCGCGGCGAGATCGACGGCTACACCGAGTTCGTGAAGATCTACGGCGCCAAGGGCCTGGCCTGGATCAAGGTCAACGACCTCGCGAAGGGCCGCGAAGGCCTGCAGTCTCCGATCGTCAAGAACCTGCACGATGCAGCGTTGACGGAAATCCTGAAGCGCACGGGGGCACAGACCGGCGACCTGATCTTCTTCGGTGCCGACAAGGAAAAGGTCGTCAACGATTCGATCGGCGCGCTGCGCATCAAGATCGGCCACAGCGAGTTCGGCCGGGCCAACGGTCTCTTCACCGACAAGTGGGCACCGCTGTGGGTGGTCGACTTCCCGATGTTCGAGTACGACGAGGAAGGCCAGCGCTGGAACGCGGTGCACCATCCGTTCACGGCACCCAAGGACGGCCATGAAGACCTCATGGACAGCGACCCGGGCGCGTGCATCGCCAAGGCCTACGACATGGTGCTCAACGGCTGGGAACTGGGCGGCGGCTCGGTGCGTATCCACCGCGCCGAAGTGCAGAGCAAGGTGTTCGACGCGCTGAAGATCAGCCCCGAGGATGCGCAGCTCAAGTTCGGCTTCCTGCTGGATGCGCTGCAGTACGGCGCGCCGCCGCACGGTGGTCTCGCCTTCGGCCTGGACCGCATCGTCACGATGATGACCGGCGCCGAGAGCATCCGAGACGTGATCGCCTTCCCGAAGACCCAGCGCGCGCAGGACTTGCTCACGCATGCGCCGTCGCCTGTGGACGAGAAGCAGCTGCGGGAGTTGCACATTCGTCTGAGGAATCCGCAGCCGGCGGCTTGATCGGCCGGGCCTTCGTTGAAGGCGGTGGAGGGCGCTCCTCGGGGCGCCCTTCTTGTTTTGTGTCGTTGGATTCTTTCGCCTCGGTTTGGTGGTTCCACGGCAGGCCGCCTGCCGCTCAAGGACCAGCAGGTGTACTCGACGAGAAAGCCCAATGCCGCTTGGCAGAGGCTCGGGTCAGTCTTCCAGCTCAGCCTTCGCCATCTCCACATCGAGCCTCTCCATCGCATCCTTGGGCTCGCATTCGGCGGCCTGCGCGTAGAGCTTCTCGGCTTCCTTCATCTTCTTGTCGCCCTCGAGCATGACCATGCCGTTGGCGTACTCGATCATCGCGATCGCAGACGTCGGGTTGAGCTTGAGCGCCTGCTTGTACATCGTGAGGCCTGTGTCCTTGCTGGCCCCCTGCGTGCGGCCCAGCAGCGAGCCGACCTTGTCGATCACCTCGGCATGGAAGGCACCGAGCGCGATGTGCGCATCCGCGTGCTTGGGCTGCAACTTGATGGCTGTCTCGAGTGCGCCCTTGACCTTCGAGCCGAGCCCTTGCGCCAGAGCCTTCGCCACGCTGATGCCCTGGCTGTAGCGGCCGAGCGCATAGGCCATGAAGTAGTGCGCGTTGGCGTTCTTCGGATCTTCTGCAGCCTGCGCCTCGGCTCGCTCAGCCACTTCCATGAACAAGGCGAGCTTGGTCTTCTCGCTCTTTTCCAGGTAGTTGGCGTAGATGGACTGCGCCTTGTTCGCGACGGTAATGCCCGCGCCGCCCGCCTTCAGGCCGGCCTCGGTGGCCTTCTGGAACTCGCCGGCATGGAACAGCGCCCACGCGGCCAGCACCTTCTCGTCCTTCGGGAGCGGCTCGGCATCACCTGCATGCAATCGCGCCCAGTTTTTCTTCAGGGCCGCTGCGTCGTAGCTGTAGTCGTCGGCGTCGTAGGGGAAAGCGGTCCATTTGGCCATGGCGGTGTCTCCGAAGGTCAGGGGTTGTTGTAGCGGCCGACCAGCCCGAGCAGGTGATCCTTCTGGGCTGGTTCGAGGTAGGGCATGAGCAGGCTGAGCACGTGGAAAGCGCCGCGCAGCAAGGCCGCGCCGGCGCTCTCCGGTTCAAGCGCCTTGCGCGGATCTCGCACGTATTCGTAGCTGAGCCAGTAGGTGAGCACGACCACCATCGAGGTGGCGACCGGCTCCGCCTCGCGCGAATCCATGCGCATGGCGCTGCCGCGGGCGAGGCCATCCAGCACGCTCTGCACTGCGCGCGACTTGTTCTTGAGCACGAACTGGAAATGCGTTTCAAGCCTGCGGTTCTTGCTCAGCAAGTCGTTCAGGTCGCGGTAGAGGAAGCGGTACTGCCAGATCAGCTCGAACAGCATGTGGAAGAAGAGCCAGGCGTCTTCCACGTTGCGCACGTTGTCCGCCGCGTGCAGCAGCTCGTTGAGCGAGCGTTCGTAGCGGTCGAAGAGGCTGTTGATCAGCTCGTCCTTCGCCGGGTAGTGGTAGTAGAGGTTGCCGGGGCTGATGTTCAGCTCGGCCGAGATGAGGGTGGTGGAGACGTTGGGTTCGCCGAAGCGGTTGAACAGGTCGAGGGTCACCTCGAGGATGCGTTCTGCCGTGCGCCGCGGCTTCTTGGCCTGGGTTGCCATGGGTGCTTGTCTCTTTCTTGCCCTTCGGTTTGCCGGGCAATCTAGCACCATCCGGCGGCCCCACCAATCGCGAGCGTCCCTTGCCCTGCACGATTCGAACCCGCTGCCTACAATTCCGGCCCTCATGACGAGCATTTCGCAAGCAGCCCAGCCGGCCATCTCTTTCCAGGATGTCAGCAAGACTTATGCGGGCGCGAAGGGCAGTGTCCACGCGCTCGATCACGTGGGCTTTGACATCGCGCCGGGCGAATTCTTCGGGCTGCTCGGGCCCAATGGTGCGGGCAAGACGACGCTGATCAGCATCCTTGCCGGCCTGGCGCGCGCCAGTGGGGGCACGGTGAAGGTGCTGGGGCATGACGTCGTCACCGATTACGCGGCCGCGCGCCGCAGCCTGGGCATCGTGCCGCAGGAACTCGTCTTCGACCCCTTCTTCAGCGTGCGCGAGGCGCTGCGCATCCAGAGCGGCTATTTCGGTGTCTACGACAACGACGCCTGGATCGACGAACTGCTCGAAAGCCTTGGGCTCGCAGACAAGGCCAATGCCAACATGCGGCAGCTCTCGGGCGGCATGAAGCGCCGAGTGCTGGTGGCGCAGGCGCTGGTGCACAGGCCGCCGGTGATCGTGCTGGACGAGCCCACCGCGGGCGTGGACGTGGAGCTGCGGCAGACGCTGTGGCAATTCGTCGCACGGCTCAACAAGCAAGGGCACACGGTGCTGCTGACCACGCACTACCTCGAGGAAGCAGAGGCACTGTGCGGACGCATCGCCATGCTCAAGCAAGGGCGGGTGGTGGCGCTGGATCGGACCTCCGCGCTTCTCGCAGGCACTGCCAGCACGATGATGCGGTTCAAGATGGACACGCCGCTGCCGCCAGACCTGGTCGCGCAATCGCGCGTCACTGGGCGCATCGTGCAGATCAAGGCGCACGACGCGAAGGAAGTGGAAGCGGTGCTCGCGCGGCTTCATGCGGCGGGCTGCCAGCCGGAAGACCTGGAGATCGGCCGCGCCGACCTGGAGAACGTGTTCCTCGAGATCATGCAGGGCGAGTCGAAGCCGCTGCCTTTGAAGGCGGTGGCGGCATGAGCCGCGCTCGGCAGTCCGGAGGGGCTCGCTCCGCAGTGCGCAGCATGGAGGTTCGTCAGTGACACAGGTTTCAACCAGCCGCCTGGCCGGCACGCAGACGCTGCTCTACAAGGAAGTCCTGCGTTTCTGGAAGGTCGCTTTCCAGACAGTGGCGGCGCCGGTGCTGACGGCCATCCTGTACCTGCTGATCTTCGGCCACGTGCTGTCCAACCGCGTGCAGGTGTTCGACGGCGTGGGCTACACCAGCTTCCTCATCCCGGGCCTTGTGATGATGAGCGTGCTGCAGAACTCGTTTGCCAACAGCAGCTCCTCGCTCATCCAGAGCAAGATCACCGGCAACCTCGTGTTCCTGCTGGTGGCGCCCTTGTCGCACTGGGCGTGGTTCATCGCCTACGTGGGTGCGGCTGTGGTGCGGGGGCTGATGGTCGGTTTTGGCGTGCTGCTCGTGACGCTGTGGTTCGCGCCGCTGCGCGCCGCCGAGCCGTGGTGGATCGTCATCTTCGCCCTGCTGGGCGCAGGGATGCTGGGGTCGCTGGGCTTGATCGCGGGCCTGTGGGCTGAGAAGTTCGACCAGATGGCGGCCTTCCAGAACTTCGTGATCATGCCCATGACCTTCCTGTCGGGCGTCTTCTACTCGGTCCACTCGCTGCCCGCCTTCTGGCTGGGCGTGAGCCACCTCAATCCGTTCTTCTACATGATCGATGGCTTCCGGCGCGGCTTCTTTGGGGTGAGCGACGTGTCGCCGTGGGTGAGCCTGGGCGTGGTGGGCCTGAGCTTCGTCATCGTGTCGGGCATCGCGCTGAACCTGCTGCGCATCGGCTACAAGATCCGCCACTAGTAGAATCCCGACACCATGGCCGACCCCACCCCCGCCGACGTCCAGCGCTTCATCGCGCAAGGATTGCCCTGCGAGCACCTCGAGGTGGAAGGCGACGGGCGCCACTTCTTCGCGACCATCGTGTCGGCCGAATTCGAGGGCGCGAGCCGCGTGGTGCGGCACCAGAAGGTCTATCGCGCCCTGGGCGATAGAATGCGTGAGCAAATCCACGCCTTGTCAATGAAGACGCTGACCCCGGCCGAGTGGGCATCCGCTGCGGCCGCCACCCATCACCACTGACAACCGCCGCAGTGTTCACTGCGGCTGGCGAGCCTGCGCCAGCAGGTTTGGTGGCCGCGATGGGCATGGGCAACAAAGACGCTCATGGACAAACTTCTCATCCGCGGTGGCCGAAAGCTCACAGGCGAAGTCACGATCTCCGGCGCGAAGAACGCCGCGCTGCCCGAGTTGTGCGCGGCGCTGCTCACCGCCGAGCCGGTGACGCTTTCCAACGTCCCGCGCCTGCAGGACGTGAGCACCACGCTCAAGCTCCTGCGCAACATGGGCGCCACGGCAGAGCGCAGCGAATCGCAGCCTGACGTCGTCACGCTGGATGCCGGCCGTGTCACCACGCCGGAGGCTCCTTACGACCTCGTGAAGACCATGCGGGCGTCCATCCTCGTGCTGGGCCCGCTGCTCGCGCGCTTTGGCGAGGCGACGGTGTCGCTGCCCGGCGGCTGCGCCATCGGCTCGCGGCCGGTGGACCAGCACATCAAGGGCATGCAGGCCATGGGCGCGGACGTGCGCGTCGAGCACGGCTACATCATCGCGAAGGCGAAGCGGCTGAAGGGCGCGCGCATCACCACCGACATGATCACGGTGACCGGCACCGAGAACCTGCTGATGGCCGCGACCCTGGCCGAAGGCGAGACCATCCTCGAGAACGCGGCGCAGGAGCCGGAGATTCCGGACCTGGCCGAGATGCTCATCAAGATGGGCGCGAAGATCGAGGGCCACGGAACGGCGCGCATCCGCATCCAGGGCGTGGACAGCCTGCATGGCCTGGCGCCGGGCGCGGCGCACAGCATCGTGCCGGACCGCATCGAGACGGGCACCTTCCTGTGCGCGGTGGCGGCGGCTGGCGGCGATGTCGTGCTGCGCCGGGCAAATGCAGCGCACCTCGGCGCCGTGATCGACAAGCTGCGCGAGGCCGGCGTGGGCATCGAGTGCGGCGACGATTGGATCCGCGTGCAGGGCGACAAGCGTCCTCGTGCTGTCAGCTTCAAGACCAGCGAATACCCCGCCTTCCCGACCGACATGCAAGCGCAGTTCATGGCGCTCAACTGCATCGCCGACGGCACGGCCAAGGTGACCGAGACCATCTTCGAAAACCGCTTCATGCACGTGAACGAGCTGGTGCGGCTGGGCGCGAACATCGAGGTCGACGGCCACACCGCCTGGGTGCGTGGCCTCGAAGGGCTCTCCGGCGCGACCGTGATGGCCACCGACCTGCGCGCTTCGGCCAGCCTGGTGATCGCCGGGCTCGTGGCCGATGGCGAGACGGTGGTGGACCGCATCTACCACCTCGACCGCGGCTACGACCAGATGGAAGCCAAGCTGCGCGGCATCGGCGCGGACATCGAGCGGGTGAAGTGAGCATGATCACCCTCGCACTGTCCAAGGGACGCATCTTCGACGAGACCCTGCCGCTCTTGAAGGCCGCCGGCATCGAGGTGAGCGAAGACCCGGAGAAGTCCCGCAAGCTCATCATCGGCACCAGCAACCCGGAGGTGCGTCTCGTGCTCGTGCGCGCGACCGACGTGCCGACCTACGTGCAGTACGGTGGGGCCGATCTCGGCATCACCGGCCGCGACACGCTGTACGAGCACGGCGGGGCAGGGCTCTACCAGCCGCTGGACCTGCGAATCGCCAAGTGCCGCATGAGCGTGGCGGTGCGTGCCGACTTCGACTACGAAGCCGCGGTGAAGCAGGGCTCGCGCATCCGCGTGGCCACCAAGTTCACCACCATCGCCCGCGAACATTTCGCCAACAAGGGCGTGCACGTCGACCTGATCAAGCTGTACGGGTCGATGGAGCTCGCGCCGCTGACGGGCCTGGCCGACGCCATCGTCGACCTCGTCTCCACCGGCTCCACCTTGAAGGCCAACCACCTCGTCGAGGTCGAGAAGATCATGGAGATCTCCTCGCGCCTCGTCGTGAACCAGGCCGCGCTGAAGTTGAAGCGCGAACCCATCCGCAACATCATCGATTCATTCTCGAACGCCATCACATCATGAGCACTGCCATCCGCATCCTTGCCACCACTGCTGCCGACTTCGAAACGTCGTTCCAGCACGTGCTGCATTGGAGCGCGGAGCAGGATCATGCGATCGAGGAGCGCGTGACGGGCATCCTCGCCGACGTGCAGGCGCGCGGCGACGAGGCGGTGCTGGAGTACACCAAGCGCTTCGACGCAGTAGATGCCCCGAGCGTCACGGCGCTGGAGATCACGCAGGCCGAGCTGCAGGCGGCGCTCGCGTCCATTCCGGCGGCGCAACGCGCGGCACTCGATGCCGCCGCGCGCCGCGTGCGCGCGTACCACGAACGCCAGCTCGAAGCCTGCGGTCGCTCGTGGAGCTACCGCGACGACGACGGCACCTTGCTGGGCCAGAAGGTGACGCCGCTGGACCGCGTGGGCATCTACGTGCCCGGCGGCAAGGCGGCTTATCCGTCGAGCGTGCTGATGAATGCCATCCCGGCGAAGGTGGCTGGCGTCGGCGAGATCGTCATGGTCGTGCCCACGCCGCGCGGTGAACGCAACGCACTGGTGCTCGCCGCCGCGGCCGTCGCCGGCGTGGACCGCGCGTTCACCGTCGGCGGCGCGCAGGCCGTCGCGGCACTGGCCTACGGCACCAAGACCATCCCCGCCGTCGACAAGATCACCGGCCCCGGCAACGCCTATGTGGCGAGCGCCAAGCGTCGCGTCTTCGGCAAGGTGGGCATCGACATGATCGCCGGGCCCAGCGAGATCCTCGTGCTTGCCGACGGCAGCACGCCGGCCGACTGGGTGGCCATGGATCTCTTCAGCCAGGCCGAGCACGACGAGCTGGCGCAAAGCATCCTGCTGTGCCCGGACCGCGGCTACATCGACGAAGTGAAGCGAGCAATCGACCGCCTGCTGCCCGACATGCCGCGACGCGACGTGATCCGCGCTTCGCTCGAAGGCCGCGGCGCGCTCATCCACACACGCAGCATGGAAGAGGCCTGCGAGATCAGCAACCGCATCGCGCCTGAGCACCTGGAGGTGAGCGCGCGCGACCCGCATCGCTACGAGCCGCTGCTGCGCCACGCCGGGGCCATCTTCCTCGGCGCCTACACGAGCGAAAGCCTCGGTGACTACTGCGCCGGCCCCAACCACGTGCTGCCCACCTCGGGCACGAGCCGCTTCTCGTCACCGCTGGGCGTCTATGACTTCCAGAAGCGCTCCAGCCTCATCGAGGTAAGCGAGGCCGGCGCCCAGGTGCTGGGGCCGATCGCCGCTGAACTTGCCTACGGCGAGGGCCTGCAAGCCCACGCCCGTGCTGCTGAACTCCGACTTAAAGGAAATGCTCGATGAGCGCCGCGCTGGAACAACGGATGAAAAAGGTCATTCGCCAGGACATCCAGTCCATGCACGGCTATGCGGTGCAGCCCTCGGCAGGGATGGTGAAGATCGACACCATGGAGAACCCGTTCGTGCTGCCTGCTGACCTGCGCAAGCAGTTGGGCGAGCGGTTGGCGGAGGTGGCGCTCAACCGCTACCCGGCCGAGCGCGGCAACGTCCTACGTGCGGAGCTCGCCAAGCATGCACAGATGCCCGAGGGCTGCGACATCATGCTGGGCAACGGTTCGGACGAGCTGATTTCGCTCCTCACGCTCGCCTGCGCCGTGCCGGGTGCGACGGTGATCGCGCCCCTGCCGGGCTTCGTCATGTACCAGATGTCGGCCGAGCTGCAGGGCCTGAAGTTCGTCGGCGTGCCACTCACCGACAGCTTCGAGCTCGACCTGCCGGCGATGCTCGCGGCCGTGAAGGAGCACCAGCCCTCCCTGGTCTACCTGGCCTACCCGAACAACCCGACGGCCAACCTCTGGAACGATGCCGCGGTCGACGCCGTCATCGAGGCCGCGCCCGGCCTCGTGGTGATGGACGAGGCCTACCAGCCCTTCGCCGCCCGCGATTCGATGGGCCGCCTCAAGCGCCATGAGCATGTGCTGCTCATGCGCACCATGAGCAAGTTCGGCCTGGCGGGCGTGCGCATCGGCTACCTCATCGGCCGCAAGGCGCTGATCGCTGAGGTTGACAAGCTGCGTCCGCCATTCAATATCAGCGTCCTGAATTGTGAAACGGCCTTGTTCGCGCTGGAGCACGCCGACGAATACGCGAGGCAGGCGGCCACCATCCGCGCCGAACGAGAGAAGATCCTCGGCTGGCTGCGCGAGCTGCCGGGTGTCACGTCCTTCCCGAGCGATGCGAACATGATCCTCGCCCGCGTGCCCGATTCGAAGGCCACCTTCGAAGGCATGAAGGCACGGGGCGTGCTTGTGAAGAACGTGGCCTTCGTGCACCCGCTGCTGAAGAATTGCCTGCGCATCACGGTGGGAACACCGGATGAAAACCTGAAGATGATCGACGCCCTGAAGGCCAGCCTGTGATGAGCACCGAGAACACCCCGCAACGCAAGGCGGAAGTCGTCCGCAACACCGCCGAGACGCAGATCCGCGTCTCGCTCAACCTCGATGGCACCGGCGCCGCGAAGTTCGTGACGGGCATCGGCTTCTTCGACCACATGCTCGACCAGATCGCGCGCCACGGCCTCATCGACCTGGACATCGACTGCAAGGGCGACCTGCACATCGACGGCCACCACACGGTGGAGGACGTGGGCATCACCTTCGGCCAGGCGATGGCGAAGGCCGTGGGAGACAAGAAGGGGCTGCGCCGCTACGGCCATGCCTATGTGCCGCTGGACGAAGCGCTGTCGCGCGTGGTCATCGACTTCTCCGGGCGTCCCGGCCTGCACATGCGCGTCGACTTCAAGAGCGGCATGATCGGCGCGCTCGACACTCAGCTGGTGTACGAGTTCTTCCAGGGTTTCTCCAACCACGCGGGCGTGACGCTGCACATCGACAACCTGCACGGCGAGAACGCACACCACCAGTGCGAGACCATCTTCAAGGCCTTCGCACGGGCGCTGCGCATGGCGCTGGAGATCGATCCGCGCGCCTCGGGTGTCATCCCGTCGACCAAGGGAAGCCTCTGAATGATGAAGTCCCCACGTCGCTTCGCTCCTGCTCCTCGAGGGGGCTCGGCCTCCCTTGGAGCGGCCCGGCGGGAGGCCGCATGACCAGGACCGTCGCTGTCGTCGACTACGGCATGGGAAACCTGCGATCGGTATCGCAGGCGGTGATGCACGTGGCGCGAGATTCGGACGTCCAGGTCATCGTCACGTCCAAGCCTGACGAGGTCTACGCCGCCGAGCGCATCGTCCTGCCGGGGCAGGGCGCCATGCCCGACTGCATGCGCGAGCTGCGTGACTCCGGCCTGCTCGATGCCGTGCTGCATGCCGCCGCCAACAAGCCGCTCATGGGCGTGTGCGTGGGCATGCAGATGCTGCTTTCACGCAGCGAGGAGGGGCCGACCGACGGGCTGGGCCTCATCCCCGGCGAAGTAAAGCGCTTTCACCTCGAGGGCCGGCTGCAGCCGGACGGCAGCCGCTACAAGGTGCCGCAAATGGGCTGGAACAGCGTCATCCAGGCGCAGCCGCACAAGATCTGGGCGGGCGTTCCCGATGGCGCGATGTTCTATTTCGTGCACAGTTTCTATGCCAAGCCGTCCGACCCGCGCCACAGCGTTGGCGAAAGCGAGTACGGCGAACGCTTTACCTGTGCGCTCGGCCGGGATAATATTTTCGCCACCCAGTTTCACCCCGAGAAAAGCGCGGCGCACGGCCTGGCCCTGTACCGAAACTTCCTTCACTGGACTCCCTGACGAGACCCACACTGAAGATCTCCTGACGCCTTCTCGGGCGACAACTCCCCCACACCCACCAGCCTCTCGGCCATGCTGCTGATCCCCGCGATTGACCTGAAAGACGGCAAGTGCGTCCGCCTGAAACAAGGCGACATGAACGACTCCACGCATTTCGGCGACGACCCCGCGGCCATCGCCCGGCGCTGGGTGAATGCGGGCGCCAGACGCCTTCATCTCGTGGACCTGAACGGTGCCTTCGCCGGCAAGCCGGTGAACGAGGCGGCCATCAAGGCCATCCTCGCCGAGGTCGGCGACGAGATCCCCGTGCAACTGGGTGGCGGGATCCGCGACCTGGACACCATCGAGCGCTACCTCGACGACGGCCTGAGCTTCATCATCATCGGCACCGCCGCGGTGAAGAGCCCGGGCTTCCTGAAGGACGCCTGCAGTGCCTTCGGCGGCCACATCATCGTCGGGCTCGATGCCAAGGACGGCAAGGTGGCGACCGATGGCTGGAGCAAGCTCACCGGCCACGAGGTGGTCGATCTTGCGAAGAAGTTCGAGGACTACGGCGTCGAAGGCGTGATCTACACCGACATCGGCCGCGACGGGATGTTGTCGGGCATCAACATCGACGCCACGGTGAAGCTGGCGCAGTCGCTGTCGATCCCGGTGATCGCCTCGGGCGGTCTGGGCAGCATCGCCGACATCGAGAAACTCTGTTCCGTCGCCAGCGAAGGCATCGAAGGCGTGATCTGCGGACGCGCCATCTACACCGGCGATCTGGATTTCGCAGTCGCGCAAAAACGCGCCGACGAACTCAACGGCGCGGGATGACCCACCCAAGAGGCGCCTCTGGCGCCTCCCCCTCAAGGGGCGCCACTTGGCGGACCGGCGCAGCCCGATCCGCGCTGGCCGCTTGATGGACACCGCCTACACACACACTACCAATGCTCGCCAAACGCATCATTCCCTGCCTCGACGTGACCGGGGGCCGGGTCGTCAAGGGCGTCAACTTCGTCGAACTGCGCGATGCCGGCGACCCCGTGGAAATCGCGGCCCGCTACAACGAGCAGGGCGCTGACGAACTGACCTTCCTGGACATCACCGCCACGTCCGACGGGCGCGACCTGATCCTGCACATCATCGAGGCGGTGGCTTCCCAGGTATTCATCCCGCTGACGGTGGGTGGTGGCGTGCGCGAAGTGGCGGACGTGCGCCGGCTGCTCAATGCCGGGGCGGACAAGGTCAGCTTCAATTCGGCGGCCGTGGCCAACCCGCAGGTGATCCGCGATGCCTCGGCCAAATACGGTGCGCAGGCCATCGTCGTGGCCATCGATGCCAAGCGCCGAAAAGGCGATGACCTGGCCGCGCGTGGCGAGGGCTGGGACGTCTACACCCATGGCGGACGCAAGAACACCGGGCTGGACGCGGTCGCCTGGGCGCGGCAGATGGCCGAGCACGGAGCGGGCGAAATCTTGCTCACGAGCATGGACCGTGATGGCACCAAGATCGGGTTCGACCTGGAGCTGACCCGTGCCGTGAGCGACGCGGTCAGCGTGCCCGTCATCGCCTCGGGCGGCGTGGGCAACCTGGATCACCTCGCCGATGGCATCCAGAAAGGTCGCGCGGACGCGGTGCTCGCAGCGAGCATCTTTCACTACGGCCAGCACACCGTGGGCGAAGCCAAGGCGCTGATGGCCAGCCGCGGCATCCCCGTCCGACAATGACGGCGGCTGCATCCAAGCGAGGACCCCCACGGGAGGTCCGCATCATCGGCGGGCAGTGGAAGCGCAGCAAGCTGCCGGTGGCCGACTTTCCCGGCCTGCGCCCCACGCCCGATCGAGTCCGCGAGACCCTGTTCAACTGGCTGGGTCAAGACCTGGATGGCTGGCGCTGCCTGGACGTCTTCGCAGGAAGCGGCGCGCTCGGCTTCGAGGCCGCCTCGCGCGGCGCCACGTCGGTCGTGCTGGTCGAGCGCGAGCGCGGGCTGGTGCGCAGCCTGAACGAAACTCGCGAGCGGCTGGGTGCCGAGGCAGTGCGCATCGAATCTGCCGATGCACTCGCCTACCTGCGGCGCGGCCAGCCGTCGAGCTTCGAGCTGATCTTCGTCGACCCACCCTTCGACGCGAACCTCTTCGACAAGGCCATCACTGCCGCCGCACCCTTGGTCGTGCCGGGCGGCTTCATCTACCTCGAGGCGGACCGGCCCTTCACGGACGAGACGGTCGCCGCGCTGGGCCTGAAAGTGCACCGCCACGCGCGGGCCGGCGCCGTGCACTTTCACCTGCTGCAGCGCAGCGAGGCGGCCGGCGCGAACTGAAACGCCGGGCTACACTGCCTGCGCAACCACTGCGCAGGAGCGCAACTTGACCTCCGTGACCAAACTTACTGCCGTCTATCCGGGCACCTTCGACCCGATGACCCTGGGCCACGAAGACCTGATGCGCCGCGCCAGCCGCCTGTTCGAACGGCTGATCCTCGCGGTGGCGGCCGGGCACCACAAGCGCACCATGTTCAGCGTCGACGAGCGGCTGGACATTGCCCAGGAACTGGCCAGCAAGTACCCCAACGTCGAAGTCATCGCCTTTCGCGGCCTGCTGCGCGATTTCGTGGTCGGCCACGGCGGAAAGGTGGTCGTGCGCGGCCTGCGGGCAGTGAGCGACTTCGAATACGAATTCCAGATGGCTGGCATGAACCGCCAGCTCATGCCCGACGTGGAGACACTTTTCCTCACACCCAGCGACCAGTACCAGTTCGTTTCCGGCACCTTCGTACGTGAAATCGCCACGCTGGGCGGCGATGTTTCCAAATTCGTGTCACCGTCGGTGAACGAACGGCTTCAGCGCCGCGTCAAAGCCAGCTCCAGCTGAGTTGTCTCGAGCAGTACCCGCCATGGCCTTGTTGATCACCGACGAATGCATCAATTGCGATGTGTGCGAGCCCGAGTGCCCGAACCAGGCGATCTCCATGGGCGCCGAGTTCTACCAGATCGACCCGGCCAAGTGCACCGAGTGCGTTGGCCACTTCGATGAGCCACAGTGCGTGCAGGTGTGCCCGGTCAGCTGCATCCCGGTGAACCCGGCCCACGTGGAGACCCGGATCACGCTCTGGCAGAAGTACCAGGGGTTGCAGCGCTTGGCCGGCGTGGCCGAGGCCAACATCAAGCCGATTCCGGCTGAACCCTCGGCCGATTCCAATCCCCCGGGGGATCTCCCGGCCGGACTTTGATCAGCGCGATGCAGCCTTCGAGGCGGGAACGACCGCTTTGAAATCCTGGTTCGTCGCGGCCCTTGGCTTTTTCGGCCGGCTCTTGGCTTTGCCCGTGGACTTCATCGGGACAGGCTTGGAGGCCGACGGAGCCACGGCCAAGCTGGCCGCCGCAGGCGTCACGCCCGAATCCCGCTGACGGCGCTCGCGCTCAAGTTCGGTGGCGAGCTGCTTTTCTTTCGCGACGGCCCGCTTGGCTTCGGCTCGCTGGGCGGCTGAGCGAGGGTCGGACGAATCGATGAGCTTGCCATCGGGGCAGGGTTTCTGGGAGTAGGTCTGTCCGCAGCGGTAGACCTGCGCTTGCGCGGCGCAAGCGGCCAACAAGAGCATGGCGGCAAAGGCAAGGCGCTTCATTCCGGTGCCTCCTCGGTCCTGTTGGCGTCCGCCTTGGGTTCTGCCTTCGGCTCTGGCTTCGGAGGCTTCGGGCGCGGCGGCTTGGCGTGGACCTTCATCATCGCCTTTTCCATGTCGCCCGCGAGGATGAGATCGAGCGCGGCGAGCGATTGGTCGATCGACTTCTCGATGGCCTCGCGGTGCTCCGGGGAGGGCTTGCGAAGCACGTAGTTGACGACCTCCGACTTCACTCCGGGGTGGCCGATGCCGAGCCTCAGCCGCCAATAGTCGGCCGTGCCCAGCTGCGCATGGATGTCGCGCAGGCCGTTGTGGCCAGCATGGCTGCCGCCGAGCTTGAGCTTGATCTGGCCCGGCATCAGGTCGAGTTCGTCATGCACCACCAGGATCTCTTCCGGCGCGATCTTGAAGAAGCGCGCGAGCGCCCCGACCGACTTGCCCGACAGGTTCATGAAGGTCATCGGCTCGAGCAGCCAGATGGGTCCATCGGGCCGGTTCACTCGCGCAACGAGGCCGAAGTAGGCCCGCTCCGGCACGAGGGTCGCGCCCAGCTTGCGTGCGACTTCATCGATCCACCAGAACCCGGCGTTGTGACGCGTGGCTTCGTATTCAGGGCCAGGGTTGCCCAGGCCGACAAGCAACTTGATCATGGGGACGGATTATCGAGGGATGGCGCCCATGAAAAAGCCCCGCCGAGGCGGGGCTTGACGAGGTGCGGGCTGGCCGCTCCTGCATTACTTGCGGTTCTGCTTCTCGTCCTTCTTGCCCTTGCCCTTTTCGGGGGCAGCAGCAGCCACGACCGGCGCGGCGACCACTTCTTCTTCGGCGGCCTGGGCCGACACGGAGACGATCACCGGGTTCTTCTTGCCGTGCGTCACGACCTTGGTGCCCGCGGGCAGCTTGATGTCGTCCACGTGCAGCGAGGCGCCCTTGGTCAGGTTGCCGAGGTCGACTTCGATGAACTCAGGCAGCTGGGCGGCCAGGCACTGCACCAGCAGCTCGGTCACGACGTGGTTCACGAGCAGCTTGTCGGTCTTGACGGCCGGCGAGTTTTCCTCGTTTGCGAAGTGCAGCGGCACCTTCTTCGTGATCTTGGTGGTGGCGTCCACGCGCTGGAAGTCCACGTGCATCACGATGGGCCGGAAGGCGTGCATCTGATAGTCACGCAAGATGACCTGTTCGGTCTTGCCGGCGAGTTCCATTTCCAGCACGGTGGAGTGGAAGGCTTCCTTCTTCAGCGCGAAGAAGAGGGCGTTGTGATCGAGCTCGATCTTGGCGGCATCGCCGGCACCGTAAACGATGCCAGGGACTTTTTGCGCATTGCGCAGGCGGCGGCTCGCTCCGGTCCCCTGCAGCGTGCGCTCATAAGCGACGAATTTCATGTTGACTCCAAAAGTTCGGAGCGCCCGCGACCAGGCTGCTCCATGAGGTGAGGCCCTGAAGGACCTCGCGAAACGCGGCTCAGAAGTTGTTGTTCTGTTCCGCGAAAAGGGATGTCACCGACTCGCCATCGGAAATGCGGCGGATGGTTTCGGCGAACAGGAAGGCCACCGACAGCTGGCGGACTTTTGTGCAGATCTTGCCGTCCTCGGACAGCGGAATGGTGTTGGTGATGACGACCTCGTCCAGCGCCGAGCCCTTGATGCGCTCGATGGCGGGGCCGGAGAACACCGCGTGCGTGCAGTAGGCGTACACGCTCTTGGCGCCGCGCTCCTTGAGCACTTCTGCCGCCTTCACGAGCGTGCCGGCAGTGTCGATCATGTCGTCCATGATCACGCAGTTGCGGCCGTCGATCTCGCCGATGACGTGCATCACTTCGGACACGTTGGCCTTCGGGCGGCGCTTGTCGATGATGGCAAGGTCGCAGTTCAGCTGCTTGGCCAGCGCCCGGGCGCGAACCACGCCGCCGACGTCGGGCGACACCACCACGAGGTTCTCGTAGCGCTTGGTCTGCACGTCCGACAGCAGCACCGGTGAGGCGTAGATGTTGTCGACGGGGATGTTGAAGAAGCCCTGGATCTGGTCAGCGTGGAGATCCATGGTCAGCAGGCGTTCGACGCCCACCGCTTCGAGCATGTTGGCCACGACCTTGGCGCTGATCGGCACGCGCGTGGAGCGCGGGCGGCGGTCTTGGCGAGCGTAGCCAAAGTAGGGGATGACGGCGGTGACACGGCGGGCGGACGCGCGCTTGAGCGCGTCGACCATGATGCACAGCTCCATCAGGTTTTCGTTGGTCGGCGCGCAGGTGGGCTGGACCACGAAGATGTCGCGGGCGCGCACGTTTTGCTGGATTTCGCAGTCGACTTCGCCGTCGGAGAAGCGGCCGACCTTTGCCTTGCCGAGTTCGATGCCGAGATGGGATGCGATTTCCTGCGCCAGCGCGGGGTTGGCGTTACCGGTGAAGAGCACGGTGTTGAAAAGCACATTCCCTCCGTCGAGGCTTTCAGGGGCGGTCATGCAACCCATTCGGTTCAGCCCCTGCGTGATGCGTTGCGCAGCACCGGGAATCACTTGGAAGAGATTTGGCAGGGGAGGAAGGATTCGAACCTTCGCATGTCGGAATCAAAATCCGATGCCTTAACCAACTTGGCGACTCCCCTACACCGGTCCGCCACTTTCGCGGCCAACCTCAACTGTCAGCTTGAAGCCCAACCCGCGAGGGGATGAAGCTCCAGGCTTCGGCACATCCTGCCTGCCCAGCCCGCCGGAAGATCCGTCGGAAGTGTCGCCGTGGGCAAACTCTCAGCACCTTCGATCCTGCCTGCCCTTGCAAAAACCGCGCTGCCGGAACCCGTCATGCGGCTGATGCCAAAGCGTCCTTCCAGCAGCCGGGCGGCCTGGGCCACCTCTTCACTGTGAGCTTCGGCCGGGGGCTGCAAATCGTTGCGGCCGAACCCTTGCTGAATCTCACTCAGCGTGACTTGCTCGCTATCGACTTTCGTCTCGAGCGTTGTCTCGTCTGCAGGAAAGCCCGCAAGTATAGCAGCATTGGTGTCGCGGACGAGCAGCGGACTCGTGAAGATTGCCTGAGTCGCAATGTTCGCGGCAGGCTTCACGACGGCGAGCCACTGGGCAGGCAAGTCAACGGGCGTCAGGCGCTCGCCGATGCCCTCCACCCAAGCATTGCGGCCACCGAGAAAGAAGGGCACGTCCGCACCCAGCCTGAGGCCCAGCGGCTGCAGTCGAGACAGGGGCCAATCCAGGTCCCACAGCCGGTTGAGCGCCAGCAGCGTGGACGCCGCGTCAGAGCTGCCGCCGCCCATTCCCGCGCCCCATGGCACCTGCTTGTCGATGGAGATGTCGGCGCCCAGCGTGATGCCGCTTTCCGACTGCAGAAGGCGTGCGGCACGCAGGCACAGGTCGTCCTCCGGCAAGGCGGCGCTGAGGTCGTGGCGCGCGAGCTTCCCGTCGTCACGCAGCTCGAAATGCAGCGTGTCCATCCAATCAATCAGCACGAAGACCGATTGCAGCAGGTGATACCCATCCGATCGCCGCCCGATCACATGCAGGAACAGATTGAGCTTGGCCGGCGCCGGCACGTCCCACAGGCTGCGCAAACTCATCGAGGGTCCAGCTTGGCGCGCACTGTCACGGCCGGCGCTTGCGAGCGGTTCGCGGCGATCAAACCCTCGTCGAATTGGGCGAGGCTCACGACCCAGCCCAACTGCTGGAAGCCTTTCCCGCTCGATGCGGTGCTCGGTGCGCCAGGCCATGGCCGGCCACGCAGCCAGTCGAAGAGCGCGGCGACGGGCAGGCTCTCGCCGAGTACTTCGCGCGTCAGGTCGTCCAGGCTCGCGAAAGCCGTTTCGCCTTGCGAAGTGACGAGCGCGACCTTGCCCGGCGCCCAACGTGCCTGGGCGAGGATGGTGCCCAGCGGCGTGCTCAGGTCGAGCTTGCCGTGCTGCGGATTGCCTTGTAGGTCAAACACCGCCGTCACGTTGCGAGCCTGTGATGTGGCCGTCGCATCCACCTTCACCGTCATGCGGCCGGCCAAGGAGTCTTCCGTGCCGTAGCGCTGCGGACCTGCCGGCGGCGTGGCGCAACCAGCCAAGGCGAGCGCCGCGGCCAGGCAGGCCGCGCCGAACCAACGCCGGGTCACAGGTCGCCGACCCGCAAGCGCGCCAGCGTCTCGCGCAGCACGTCGTTGGCGGAATCCTTGCTGCGTGCTTCGCGCCAGACGCGCTTCGCCTCGTCACGGTCGCCGTTGATCCACAGCACTTCGCCCAGATGCGCCGCGATTTCCGGATCGGGCCGCGAACGGTACGCCCCGCGCAAGAGTCGCAATGCTTCAGCCCGGTTGCCGCTGCGGTACTCCACCCAGCCCAGGCTGTCGGTAATGAACGGCTCGCCCGGCGCGATCTCGAGTGCCTTCTGAATCAGCGCCTTCGCCTCGGGCAGGCGCGTGTTGCGCTCGGCCAGCGAATAGCCCAGCGCGTTGTACGCATGCTGGTGATCGGGCTTGATCTCGATGACACGGCGCAACAGCTTTTCCATCTCGTCGAGCTTGTTGAGCTTCTCGGCCATCATCGACTGCTCATAAAGCAGGTCGACGTCGTTCGGGAACTTCTTGTTTGCCGCGGCGAGCACGCTGTTCGCGTCAGCCCAGTGCTTCACGTCGCGCAGCACCTGTGCCTCGGCCAGCAGCTTGGCGCGCGCATCGTCGGACGTCTTTTCGGGTGATCGGTGGATGAGCTCGCGGGCTTCCTTGATCTTGCCCTGGCGCGCCATCAGCGAGGCACGACGCGCGATCACCTCGAGCGCGCGCTGCGGGTTGTCGACCTTCGCAAGCCAAGCCTCGGCGCCCTTGAAATCGCCCTGCTGCTCCGCGGCTTGCGCGAGCATCAGCCAGGCCTGCGTGACGCCCTGGTCGGGAGCAGCGGTTGGGGTCGAGGGATCGTCATCGTCGTCGTCGCCATCCGCGGCGGCCGAGGCCGCGGCCGCTGCGGCCTTGGGCGGCGTCTTCGCCGGCGCGTTCTGCGCCACCTCAAGATACTTCTTCAGCGCCGCAGTCGCCGGCACCGGTTGCTTGAGCTCGAGGTACAGCGCGCCGAGCGTGAGGTAGGGGCCGGCTTGTTGCGGCTGGTGCTGCGTCACCTGTTCGAGCTGCGCAGCGGCATCGGCAAAGCGCTGCGATGCGCTCAGGATTCGCGCATACACCTGCCGGATGCCGTCACTCGTCGGCTTGACCTTCAGGTGGTCGACAACCAGGTCTTCAGCGGGCGCCACGCCCGGCAACATCTCGAGTGCGAAGAGCGCGGCGCCTTCAGATGACGGGTCCTGGTCATGCGCACGCTTTGCATACTCCAGCGCTTTTGCGTTGTCCTCGGCCAGGAAATACGAATGGCCGATGGCCACGCTCACCGCCGACTTGGTGTTGGGCTGGTCGGCGTAGGGCTGCAGCACCTTCTCCATCAGCGCGACAGTCGCCTTGCGGTCGGTCACGCGCGAGAAGAAGCGCGGCAGGTTCATGATGATCGATGGCCGCTCGGTCTCAGGCGTGATCTTCACGAGTGACGACAAGGTGTCGGCGGTGTCGGCCGGCCGATTCAGCGCCACGAGGATCTGGATGACGTAGCGATGCGCATCGAGCGAATCAGGCATCTCCTCACGCCAGGTCTTGGCGGCCGCGAGCGCCTGCTCGCCGGCGCCGGCCTGCAAGGCGATGTCGGTCGCGCGCTTGAACAGCTGTTCTTCCTTGGAACGCCGGGCGGCTTCGAGGATGACCTCGTACGCCGTGCCGACCTCGCCCTCGCGAAGCTCGATTTCGCCGATCAAGAGCTGCAGGAACAACTGGCGGTCGAGCCGGGACTTGGTGGGCGCCTCGACCACGGAGGCGGCCTGCGCGATGGCATTGTGGGTGAGCAGCGTGGCGCAGGCAGCCAGGGCCAGCGCACGCATGCGGAGATTGAAACGGGCTGGCATTCGGAGAACTCCTGTAGCTCGATTTGATTCTAGTGGTGGCCGCAGCCCGCAAGACAGGCGCTGCCTGCATTGACCGTGCCGCGTCGTGATAATTCCCTCCATGCCTGAATTGCCTGAGGTCGAGACCACCCGACAGAGTTTTGCCGAGCGCATCCAGGGCGCGCGGGTCACGGCCGTGCGCGTGGGCAAGCCGCTGCGCTGGCCACTGGGCGTCGCGCCCGATTCCTTGGTCGGCCGCACGGTCGGCGAAGCCAGCCGGCGCGGCAAGTACCTCTGGCTGCCGTTGGCCGAAACAGGCGACGACCCCGGCGGCTTGCTCATGCACCTGGGCATGTCCGGCTCCCTGGCCTTCACCCCTACACCACCCGACGCCGGCACGCACGACCACTTCGACCTCGTCACCACCCGCGGAACCTTGCGGCTGACTGACCCCCGGCGTTTCGGCGCCGTGGTGTGGTCCGTCAGCCGAGAGGAGGGCATGGCCGCCAAGCTGCTGGCAGGTTTGGGTGTCGAGCCGTTCGACCCTGCCTTCACCGGAGACTACCTGCACCGGGCCTTGAAGAAGCGCCGCGTCGCCGTGAAGCTGGCGCTGCTGGCCGGCGACATCGTCGTGGGCGCAGGCAACATCTACGCTTGCGAGGCGCTGTACGCCGCGGGCATTGACCCACGCACCCGCAGCGACCGCATCAGTCGCCCACGCGCCGACAAGCTCGCGCATGCCGTGCGCGACACGCTCGCCCGGGCGCTTGCGCTCGGCGGCTCCACACTGCGCGACTTTCGCGATGCACACGGCATGGAAGGCCAGTTCCAGGCGCAGGCGGGCGTCTACGGCCGCGAGAAAGAGGCGTGCCGTGTGTGCGGCGCAGCAATCCGACGCATCACGCAAGGCCAGCGTTCGACCTTCTTCTGCCCGACTTGCCAAAAACGCTGAAAGGCGTTGAACTCGTCACACCAAGTCGGGAACGATTTGGTGTGCAGATGTATCCCGGGGTGTCGTGAATAGGCCTTGAGCTACCATGACTCGGACCTGTTTTGCCACCTCGGGTGGCCATTTTTTTGCGAGCGCTCCGATCCCACGATGACGCCCACTTTTGCCAGCAATTTCGATGCGCTAACCGGTTGGCGCACTGCGCTCGGCCGGCGTCTGGGCGATCTGCAGCGCTTCCTGACCGAACACGACCTCGCCGACGGCCCCGTCAACGAATCGCTCGCGGCACTTGCCCAGCGCCTGGCCGGCGAAAAGCTCGTCGTGGCATTCGTCGCCGAGTTCTCGCGCGGCAAGTCCGAGCTGATCAACGCGATCTTCTTTGCTGACGCCGGCCGCCGCGTGCTGCCGGCCACGCCCGGCCGCACCACCATGTGCCCGGTGGAGCTGGCCTACGACCCCGAAGAGCCGCCGCTTCTTTCGCTGCTGCCCATCACCACCCGCCTCGAAGGCCTGTCGCTCGGCGAACTGCGCCTGCAGCCGCGCGCGTGGACGCACATCGAGCTGAACGTGAAGTCGTCCGAGGAGTTGTCGCACGCCCTCACGGAAGTGATGCGCACGCGCTGGGTCACGCAGGACGAAGCGCGCACGCTGGGCTTCTGGGACGATGCCCGGCCGTCGGAGAACCCGCCGCTGGACGACCAGGGCCGCGTCGAGGTGCCCGAATGGCGCCACGCGCTCATCAACTACCCGCACCCGCTGCTCAAGCAGGGCCTCGTGGTGCTCGACACGCCGGGGCTGAACGCCATCGGCGCGGAACCCGAGCTGACGCTGAGCCTCTTGCCCAGCGCTCACGCCACGGTGTTCATCCTGGGCGCCGACACCGGCGTGACCAAGTCGGACATGTCGATCTGGCGCGACCACCTCGACACGCACAACCTCGCGCGCTTCGTGGTGCTCAACAAGATCGACGCGATGATCGACCCGCTGGCCTCGGCCGAGCAGGTGGCGGCGATGATCGAATCGCAGCGGCAATCCACCGCCCGCACGCTCGAGATCGGGCCGGAGCGCGTCTTCCCGCTGTCCGCGCGCCAGGCGCTGGCCGCGCGGCTCGCCGGTGACGCGAAGGCGCTGGAGGCCAGTCGCCTCACTCAGCTCGAAGAAGCGCTGTCGTCGCAGCTGCTGCCCAAGCGCCGCGAGGTGATCCAGCAGGTGCTCGACGATGCCATCGAGAACGTGCAGACCCACGTGGCGCGCCGCCTCGGCGACTCGCGCCGGCAGCTGGCCGAGCAGATGCTCGAGCTGCGCGGCATCCGCGGCAAGAGCGGCGCCAAGGTGCGGCTCATGCTCAAGCGCGTGGAAGAGGAAACAGCGGAGTTCGAGCTGTGCACCACGCGGCTGCAGGCGCTGCGCGTCGTGCACACCCGCATGCTCAAGGATGCGCTCATCGGCCTGTCCAGCGACCGCCTTCGCGAAGAGGTTGCGCAGATGCAGGAGGAGATGTCCGCCTCCATCCTGAACCTGGGTGCGAAGAAGGCGTTCATGGGCCTGATCAACCGCCTGCGCGCGCTGCTCGAAGCCGGGCAGAAGAGCGGCAACGAGATCCGCGACATGCTGGCTGCCTCGTTCAGCAAGCTCAACACGGAATTCGGTTTCGGCCTCGCGCTGCCCAAGGGGCCTGAGCTTGATCGCTATGTGCGCGAGCTGGGTCTCATCGAGCGCAACTACGTGCAGTACCTTGGCCTCACGCAGGCACTGCGCCTGTCGCAGCCGAAGTTCATGGAGCAGTTCCGCCGCATGCTGGTGTCCAAGCTGCGTGTGGTGTTCGAGAACGCGAGCGGCGAACTCGAGCTGTGGAGCAAGGGCGCGTCGGCGCAGGTCGACTCGCAGCTGCGCGAGCGCCGTCGTGGCTTCCGCCGCAGGCGCGAGGCCCTGGAGCGTATCCAGAGCGCGGCCGGGGAGCTGGAGCAACGCATCGCCGAGATCGAGACCCAGGACCAGCGGCTCACGCAGTACATGAACCGCGTGGGCGAGCTGTCGGTGGCGCTGCGCGACCCGGAGTCGGTCGACGTGGACCTGCAGCTCGACGGCCCCGCCGACACACCGGACGGCCTCTTGCGCCTGAACCTGCCGGCGAGCGACGAGCCGACGCCGGTGTTGCTTCGTCACGCCCAGGGGTGAGTTCGAGTCCCGAGACATTCTCGACGCGCGTCGTCGAGTGGCAGCGCAGCCACGGGCGGCACACCTTGCCCTGGCAGCAGACGCGCGACCCCTACCGCGTGTGGCTGTCCGAGATCATGCTGCAGCAGACGCAGGTCTCGACCGTGCTCGGCTACTACGAGCGATTCCTGCTGCGCTTTCCGGATGTCGCGGCGCTTGCCGCGGCCACCGCAGATGACGTGTTCGCGATGTGGAGCGGCCTCGGCTACTACAGCCGTGCGCGCAACCTGCACCGCTGCGCGCAGGCGGTGATGAGCGAGCATGGCGGCAGATTCCCGCCCAGCGCAGCGCAGCTTGCGGAGCTGCCCGGCATTGGCCGATCGACGGCGGCCGCCATCGCGGCCTTCTGCTTCGGCGAACGCGTCGCCATCCTCGATGGCAACGTCAAGCGCGTGCTGACGCGCGTGCTGGCCTTCGACAGCGATCTCGCCTCATCCGCGAGCGAGCGCGTGCTGTGGGACCACGCAACGCGTCTGTTGCCGGAAGATGGCATCGAGTCGTACACGCAAGGCCTGATGGACCTGGGCGCCACGGTGTGCGTGACCCGTTCACCGCACTGCCTGCTGTGCCCCGTGCAAATCGACTGCTTGGCGAACACGCAAGGCAAGCCCGAGGCCTATCCCGTCAAGACCCGCAAGCTCAAGCGCGGACGGCGCGAGCATGTGTGGCTGTGGCTGCAGTGGCGAGACCAGCTCTGGCTCACGCAGCGGCCCGACACCGGCGTGTGGGCGGGCCTCTGGAGCCTGCCGGAGTTCGACTCCGGCGAGGCCTTCGATGAACTCGCGCGGACCTGGCCGGGCGAAGGTGAAGCCCTGGAGAGCTTCACCCACGTGCTGACTCACCTCGACTGGCGCCTGCACCCCATCCGCTGGACCCTGCCTGCCAAGGCAAATGCCGGCAAGGTGACCAAGGCCCTGCCCGCAGGGCGCTGGTTCACGCTCGACCAGGCTCTGGCCGCCGGCGTGCCCGCGCCCTTGCGCCGGCTGCTCGCAGCAACCTAGGCGGCGAGCAAGCGATCAGCTGCGCGAGGGGAAGATGCCTTCCACCGCGATGAAGCAGTTGATGGTCAGCGTGGGCTGCATGACCGGCACAGGCGAATTCGCACCAGCCGGGGAGGTCAGCACCGGAGACATCGGCACCGTGCCGGGGCCCGGCGCGTACAGCGTGGTCCGCGCCTTGGTCGAGGGCACGCCGTTGGCGGGAGAGACCAGCGTCGCGTCCGAGGGGCTGCCTTGCGGCGTGACCGTGTGGGTGTGAGCCGGCAATTGCGCGTTGTTGAGGGTGACCGTTTCCGTGCCGGTCACTTCTCCGATCGTGCGCGGCGTGAGGCCCGGGCCTGCGCCGTCATGCATGAGCACGCGGCCGCGCATGTCCGGCAGCGCGAAGGTCGTGGTGCCATTGCCACCGAAGTTGGTGCCCAGCAGCGCGAACAAGGCGGTGTTGCTGGAGATGGCCATCAGCTGCCCATCGAGCCTCGCCCAGCCGCGCGGCGCGAAGTTGAAGGCGCCGCACATGATCTGCCCGAGGATCGGCTCGGCCTGCGCCGATGCGATGCCGGGCAGGCTGGACAGTGACAGCGCGGCAAGGCCGGCGGCGCAGGTGCGGATCAAGGCTCGGGACATGGTGACTCTCCTGGTTGGCGCAGCTTCTTGGTGCTGCAGTTCGATGGTGTGGACGGACGAAACGCAGGCCGCGCTGACAGCCACGGCGAAGTGATGAGGACCGTGTTGAAGCGTGTGCGTCAGCGCTGGCCGCGCCGGCCGCGGCGCAGGCACGCCATCGCACCCAGCCCCGCCAGCATCAGCACATAGGTCTCGGGCTCCGGCACCGCACTCACCGTCGCACTGGTGATGTCGTCCGCGCTGAAGGCGAGGAAGGCGCCGCCCGAAGGCACGCCGTGGATGGTGGCCGTGGAAAAGCCAAGCGTCGGGTCGCTCTCGACAAGCCCAAGATAGAAGGCCTGCCCATCGCTCACGAGCGTGTCGGCGGACGCGCTGTTGAACACCGAGCCGCCGGCCACCGACAGCTCCAGGTCACCGGCTTGCGCATCGCTGCCGGTGATGAGATATAGCCCCGCCGCATGCACCACGCGGCCGAAGTCGATGGTGATGCTGTCGCCGAGATAGAAGGCAGTGTCGGGGTTGTCCAGCCCGAGGTAGTTGCTGCCCGAGGTGGTGCCGAAGGTGCTCGACACCTGCGCCGTGTAGCCGGGAATCGAGTAGTTGAAGGTGAGGCCGCCGGTGCCGGTGCCGCTTGCGAAGCTGGTGCCGGCGGCCACGCTGTCGAAGTCCACCGTCTGCACGCCGGCGAGACTGGCGATGGCCACGTCGAACGCACCCTTGGTGGTGTAGCCCGTGACCGCGGCCTGGCTGCCGAACGTGAGCAGCCCCAATGCCAGCGCCGCGACTGCTTGTTTTGTCTTCATCTGTCACGCCCCTCTTCCGTTGATCCGCTCAGGTTAGGAGCGTGGGGCGGGCGCGTCCAGATGGGTTCTAGGGGTGGGACCCCGGAGTCGGGGAGTGGGATTTCCCGGATTTGTAACAGCGATTGGCCAGCAAGCGCTTCACGCGGCGATCACTTCACCACGCCCTTGCTGCGCAGGAAGTCGTTCACCAGCTGCAGCCGCACCTGCGCATCGGGCAGCTCCATCAGCTTCTGCTTGGCGGCAATCGAGATGGGCAGGATCTCGCACCAGCGGTTGGCCACCCAGCCGGCGTTGTCGAAGGAATAGGGCTGCAGGAAGGGCTCGGTGCCCTGGCTCTTCATGGTGGCGATGGCGTTGGCGAGGCCGCGCACCGTCTCGTGCATCGCCTCGGCCGGCGCCACCGGTTCGTCATCGGGCACGAGCAGGGCTTCCGCCATCCACAGGCCGTCGGCCTCCTGTGAGGTGCTCTTCACCTCGAAGCGCTGCATGCCCTTGCAACGCACCTGCAGGATGCCCGGCTGCGCGCTGTCCACGTCGATGAGTTCGGCCATGGTGCCGGTGGTCTCGAACACCGTCGGGTCATTGCTCGTGCGGCGCACCTCGCTGCCCTGCTTGATCGACACCACCCCGAAAGGCTTGCGCTCACGCAGGCAATCGCCCACGAGGTCGAGGTAGCGGGCTTCGAAGACCTTGAGCGACAGCAGCCCGCCCGGGAACAGCACCGAGTGCAGCGGGAAGAGGGGCAGGTCGAAGAGTGCGGGTGAGGACATCGGGTGGGACGGCCGGGCTGCCGAGGTTGTGGCGTCGTGGGGTCAGTCTCGCGCGTCGAGCTCGCGGTGGCGCACCAGCGTCACGGCACGCGACTCGAACCAGCGCGACAGCATCTCGACGAAGTACACCGAGCGGTGTTGCCCGCCGGTGCAGCCGATGGCCACGGTGAGGTAGCTGCGCTGGTCGGCCTCGAAGGCCGGCAGCCAGCGCGAGAGAAACGATTCGATCTGCGACAGCATCTCGCCCACCTCCGGCTGCGCCTGCAGGTAGCTGGCCACCGGGCCGTCGCGGCCGGTGAGTGGCCGCAGCTCGCGGATGTAGTACGGGTTGGGCAGCACGCGCACGTCGAACACGTAGTCCGCATCGAGCGGCACGCCATGCTTGAACGCGAAGGATTCGAACACCAGCGTGAAGCGGTTGCCCGGCGCATTCACGAGGTTGTGGATCCAGCTGCGCAGCTGTGCGGGGCGAAGCTGGGTGGTGTCGATGATGGTGGACACCTCGCGCAGCTCGGCCAGCAGCTCGCGCTCCAGCTCGATCGCATCGACGAGCGCGCGGTGCCTGTCGGTGTTGGCGCTGCCCTCGTGCGTGAGCGGGTGCAGCCGGCGCGTTTCGGAGAAGCGGCGAACCAGCGCATCGCTGCTTGAATCGAGAAAGATGGAGCGGATCAGCACGCCTTCACCTTGCAGCTGCTCCAGCAGGGGCAGCAGCTGCGGCAACGATTCGGCACTGCGTGAATCCATCGCGATGGCCACGCGGCGCTCCGAGCGCTGGTTCTCGATGCGCAGGAACTCGCGCAGCAGCTCCGGCGGCAGGTTGTCCACGCAGAAGAAGCCGGCGTCTTCCAGCGCATGCAGCGCGACGGACTTGCCTGAGCCGGAGATGCCGGTGACCAGCACCACCTCATAGGGCGTGGGGCCGAGGCCAGCGTCCGGCCGCGTGATCGGGCCGGTGTCGGCGTCGTGGCTCATGCGCGCTTTCGCCCGCGCGGCGTCGAGGCTTCGGCGCCCACGGCGAGCATCTCCTGCGCGTGCGCGAGGCTGGTGCCCGACAGCCGCTCGCCGCCCAGCATGCGGGCAATCTCGGCTACGCGGGCTTCGCCGTTCACGGCGTTCACGTCGCTGCGCGTCGTGCCTTCGCGCGCGGCCTTGGAGACGACGAAATGATGGTCGGCGCAGGCCGCCACCTGCGGCAGGTGCGTGACGGCCATCACTTGGCGGTCGCGGCCCAGTTGCTTCATGAGGCGGCCGACCGTCTCGGCCACCGCGCCGCCGACGCCCGCATCGATCTCGTCGAAGATCAGCGTGCCGGCTTCGCCGAGCTGGCTGGTGGTGACGGCAATGGCAAGCGCGATGCGCGACAGCTCGCCGCCCGAGGCCACCTTGGCCAGCGGCCGGGGCGTGCTGCCTTCGTGACCGGCAACGAGGAACTCGGCCGATTCGAGACCGAAGGACTGCAGCGCGTCTTGCGCCTGCAAGGCCACGTCGAAGCGGCCACCGGCCATGCCAAGCTGCTGCATGGCCTGGGTGACGGCGGTGGCGAGCTTGGGCGCGGCCTGCTTGCGGGCTGCAGACACCTTCCTTGCCTGCCCATCAAAGGCGGCCTTGGCGTCGCGCAGGTCGGCCTCCAACGCATCGAGGTCCGACGCCGCATCGAGGGCCGCCAGCTCGCGCTTCCACTCGGCGAGCAGGGCGGCCAGGTCCGACGGCGGGCGGCGATAGCGGCGCGCCAGACTCATCCAAGCCGACATGCGCTCGTCCACCTCCTGCAGCCGCTCGGGCTCGAGCTCGGTGTGGTTGAGGTAGCTGGACAGCGTGTGCGCGGCATCCTGCAGTTGCGCCTGCGCGCCTTGCAGCACTTCGACGACACCCGCCAGTTGCGGGTCGATGGACGACACCTCCTGCAAGGCATCGATCGCGCGGCCGGTCAACGATTCGGCGTTCTCGTCTGCATCGTTCACCGCATCGAGCGCATTGCGCGCACAGTCGATCAGCGACTGCGCGTTCGACAACTTCTGGTGCTCGGCATTCAGCTCGTCCCACTCGTCGTCGCCCGGCGAAAGTTTGTCGACCTCGCCAATCTGCCAAGCCAGCCGCTCGCGTTCGCGCGAGAGGTCAGCCTGCCTGGTGCGCGCGATATCGAGCAGGTCGGACGCCGCCTTCCAACGCGAGAACGCGGCGTTCAGCGGCGTGATGTCGATGCCTGCGTAGGCGTCGAGCAGGTCACGCACCGATGCGCCGCGCGTGAGGCTTTGCCAGGCATGCTGGCCGTGAATGTCGACCAAATGATCAGCCGCCTCGCGAAGCTGTGCGATGGTGGCCGCGCTGCCGTTGACCCAGGCGCGCGACTTCCCTTGCGCATCGATCGTGCGGCGAAGCAGCAGCGTGTCCGCCGTGTCGAAGCCTGCTTCATCGAGCCAGCCCGCGAGCGTCGGCGGCGAATCGAACTCGGCCGTGATCTCGGCGCGCGGCGCGCCTTCGCGCACCACGCCGGCATCGCCTCGGCTGCCCAACGCGAGCTGCACCGCGTCGATCAGGATGGACTTGCCTGCCCCGGTCTCGCCGGTGAGCACCGAGAAGCCGGAATCCAGTTCCACCTCCATCGAGGTGACGATGACGAAATCGCGCAGCGCGAGTCGGCGAAGCATCAGGCCACCCCCGCGTTCCAGTGCAGCTTGCGGCGCAGCGTGGCGTAGTAGCTCCAGCCCAGCGGGTGGAGAAAGCGCACCTGGTGCGCGGAGCGGCGGACGGTGATGCGGTCGCCGTGGAGGAGGCTGGCCAAGCTTTGCATGTCGAAGTTCACGCTGGCGTCGCGTCCGGCCACGATCTCGACGGTGATCTCGCGCGAGTCGGGCAGGACGATGGTGCGGTTGGAAAGGTCGTGCGGGGCGATGGGCACCAGCACCCAGCCGCCGATGCCCGGATGAAGAATCGGCCCGCCGGCCGACAGCGCATAGGCCGTGGAGCCGGTGGGCGAGCCGACGATCAGGCCGTCGGCGCGGATGTTGGCGACGAACTCGTCGCCGATGTCCACCTTGAGCTCCACCATGCTGGCCGTGGCGCCGCGGCTCACGACCACGTCGTTCATCGCGATGCCTTCGAAGATCACCTCGCCGTCGCGCCACACACCGCCTTCGAGCATGCTGCGGCGCTCTTCCTCGAAGTCGCCGGCGATCATCGGCGCGAGGGCTTCCTGGTACTGGCCGATGTGCACGTCGGTGATGAAGCCCAGGCGCCCCTGGTTGATGCCGACGAGCGGAATGCCGAAGCGCGCGAGCTGGCGGGCGATGCCGAGCATGGTGCCGTCGCCGCCGACCACTACCGCGATGTCGCAATGCTGGCCGAGCTCGGCCGGCGTCATCGCGCCGTAGTCGGCAAGGCCGGTGTTCAGCGCCGTCTCGCGCTCGAGCGACACCTCCAGGCCCTGGGCGATGAGGAAGCGGGCGATCTCGTCGAGGACCCCACGGATGCCCTGCGAGTGGTACTTGCCCACCAGTGCGGCATGACGAAAGCGACGGCTCATGCGCGGGATTACACCACAGGGTTTCGCTCGCGACGCCTAGGAAAATGGGCCCTGCACCTACAATGAAACCATGCTGGACGAGCGTGCCAAAACCCTGCTGAAAACCCTGGTCGAACGCTACATCGCGGAAGGCCAGCCCGTGGGTTCGCGCACGCTTTCCAAGGCCTCCGGCCTCGACCTGTCGCCTGCCACCATCCGCAACGTGATGGCCGACCTGGAAGAGCTGGGCCTCATCGCCAGCCCCCACACCAGTGCAGGCCGCATTCCCACCGCGCGTGGCTACCGGCTCTTCGTCGACACCATGCTCACCGCGCAGCCGCGCCAGTGGGACGAGCCGCGGTTCGAGCCGCAGTTGCAGGCCGACCAGCCCCAGCGCGTGATCGCCAATGCGGCGCAGATCTTGTCGAGCCTGTCGAACTTCGTCGGCGTGGTGACCACGCCCAAGAAGCCCAGCCTCTTTCGGCACATCGAATTCTTGCGGCTGGGCGACCGGCGCGTGCTGGTCATCCTCGTGTCGCCGGACGGTGACGTGCAGAACCGGGTGATCTTCACTGCTCAAGACTTTTCTCAGGCGCAGTTGATCGAGGCGAGCAACTTCCTCACCCAGCACTATGCCGGCCTCACGATGGAAGAAGTTCGCGAGCGGCTGAAGAACGAGGTGGAGCAACTTCGCGGCGAGATCGCACAGCTGATGCAAGCCGCTGTCGAAGCCGGCACCGAAGCCATGGCCGACCAGGAACAGGTCGTCATCTCCGGCGAGCGCAACCTGCTCACCGTGCAGGATTTTTCGAGCGACATGGGGTCCTTGCGCAAGCTCTTCGACCTGTTCGAGCACAAGACCCAGCTCATGCGCCTGCTCGACGTGAGCAGCCAGGCCGAAGGCGTGCGCATCTACATCGGCGGCGAGAGCATGGTCGTGCCCTTCGAAGAGCTGTCCGTCGTGTCCGCGCCCTACGAGGTGGACGGGCAGGTGGTGGGCACGCTCGGCGTGATCGGACCCACGCGCATGGCGTATGACCGGATGATCCAGATCGTGGACATCACCTCCAGGCTGGTGTCGAACGCGCTGTCTCAGAAGTAGGCGCGGCGCGGGGGTGAGAGCCCGCCCAATACAATGCCGGCGCGGGCCGTTAGCTCAGTTGGTTAGAGCAGAGGACTCATAA
>CBIHOF010000039.1:0-27318 GCA_966211955.1 uncultured Comamonadaceae bacterium
GAAGACGGCGGCATCCGCCCCGGCTACAAGCTCAAGCTCAACAGCTACGACCTGGGCGTGGACATCGAGCTGCACGACGCCCTCAACCGCGTCCGCTTCGAACACCCGGAAGTGCGCACGGTGGTGGTCACCAGCCAGAAGGACCGCATCTTCTGTTCGGGCGCCAACATCTTCATGCTGGGCCTGTCCACCCATGCGTGGAAGGTGAACTTCTGCAAGTTCACCAACGAGACGCGCAACGGCATCGAAGATTCGTCGCGCCATTCGGGGCTCAAGTTCATTGCCGCGGTGAACGGCGCCTGCGCCGGCGGTGGCTATGAACTGGCGTTGGCCTGCGACGAGATCGTGCTGGTCGATGACCGGTCGTCCTCCGTCTCCTTGCCCGAGGTGCCCTTGCTGGGTGTGCTGCCCGGCACCGGTGGCCTCACGCGCGTCACTGACAAGCGCCGCGTGCGCCATGACCTGGCCGACATCTTCTGCACCAGCGTCGAGGGCGTGCGCGGGCAGCGTGCCGTCGAATGGCGCCTGGTGGATGCCGCGGTGAAGCCCGCGCAGTTCGGTGCGTTCGTGCTCGACCGCGCCCAGCAACTCGCGGCCACCAGCGACCGTCCGGCCTCGGGCATGGGCGTGGCGCTCGCTCGCATCGAGCGTGAAGACACGCCCGACGGCCTGCGCTATGACCATGTGCGCGTGGACATCGACCGTGCCAAGCGCACGGCGACCTTCACCGTCAAATCGCCCGCCGGTGCTCAGCCGGCAGACATCGCTGCGATCGAAGCCGCCGGTGCGTCGTGGTGGCCGCTGGCGATGGCGCGCCAACTCGACGACGCCATCCTGTCCATGCGCACGAACGAGCTCGACATCGGCACCTGGCTCTTGAAGACCGAAGGCGATGCCGCCGCGGTGCTCGCCATGGATGCAACGCTGATCAAGCACGGGGGCCACTGGCTGGTGCGCGAGACGATCGGTGCCATCCGCCGCACTTTTGCCCGCCTGGACGTGTCGTCGCGCAGCCTGTTCGCGCTGATCGAGCCGGGCTCGTGCTTCGCGGGCACCCTGGCTGAACTCGCCTTCGCCGCCGATCGTGCCTACATGCTCGCGCTGCCGGACGACGCAACGCGCGCACCTCGCCTCGCCTTGAGCGAGATGAACTTCGGCGTGCTGCCGATGGTGAACGACCAGTCACGCCTCGCGCGCCGGTTCTACGAAGAGACCCAGCCGCTCGATGCCGCCCGTGCCGCCATCGGCAAGACGCTGGACGCTGACGAAGCACTGGCGCTCGGACTCGTCACCGCCGCCCCGGACGACATCGACTGGGAGCATGAGGTCCGCATCGCGATTGAAGAGCGCGCCAGCATGTCGCCTGATGCGCTCACCGGCCTGGAAGCCAACCTGCGCTTCGCCAGCAAGGAGAACATGGCCACGCGCATCTTCGGCCGCCTGACCGCATGGCAGAACTGGATTTTCCAGCGCCCCAATGCGGTGGGCGACAAGGGCGCGCTCAAGGTCTACGGCAAGGGCGACAAGGCGCAGTTCGACCTCAACAGAGTTTGAGCAAGCGCTGAGCCCAGGCAACCAACGGCGAACAGAGGAACAACGATGTCCACCATCAACTACACCGACAAGATCCCCAACAACGTCAACCTCAGCGAGGACCGCACCCTGCAGCGCGCGCTCGAGCAGTGGCAGCCCAACTTCATCAATTGGTGGGACGACGTCGGCCCCGATGGTTCGACCAACTTCGACGTGTACCTGCGCACGGCGGTCAGCGTCGATCCGCAGGGCTGGGCGCAGTTCGGCCACGTGAAGATGCGCGACTACCGTTGGGGCATCTTCCTCAACCCCGCGGACGGCGAACGCAAGGTGAACTTCGGCGACCACCTGGGCGAGCGCGCCTGGCAGGACGTGCCCGGCGAGCACCGCGCCAACCTGCGCCGCATCATCGTGACGCAGGGCGACACCGAGCCCGCGTCGGTGGAGCAGCAGCGGCACCTGGGCCTCACCGCGCCGTCGATGTACGACCTGCGCAACCTGTTCCAGGTCAACGTCGAAGAAGGCCGCCACCTGTGGGCCATGGTGTACCTGCTGCACAAGCACTTTGGCCGCGACGGACGCGAAGAGGCCGAGGCCCTGCTCGAGCGCCGTTCAGGTGACGAGAACAACCCACGCATCCTGGGTGCCTTCAACGAGAAGACGCCCGACTGGCTGGCGTTCTTCATGTTCACCTACTTCACCGACCGCGACGGCAAGTTCCAGCTGTCGGCGCTGGCCGAGAGCGCCTTCGACCCGCTGGCCCGCACGACCAAGTTCATGCTGACCGAAGAAGCGCACCACATGTTCGTCGGCGAGTCGGGCGTGTCGCGCGTCATCCAGCGCACCTGCCAGGTGATGAACGAGCTGAAGACCGACGACGTCAACAAGCTCCGTGCGGCCGGCGTCATCGACCTGCCCACGCTGCAGCGCTATCTCAACTTCCACTACAGCGTCACCATCGACCTGTTCGGTGCTGACCAGTCGAGCAATGCCGCCACCTTCTACAGCTCGGGCCTGAAGGGCCGCTACGAAGAAGGCAAGCGCAGCGACGACCACCTGCTCAAGGGCCAGACCTACAAGGTGCTGGAAGTGCAGGGCGGCCAGCTGGTCGAGAAGGAAGTGCCGATGCTCAATGCGCTCAACGAAGTGCTGCGCGACGACTTCATCAAGGATTCGGTGGCGGGTGTCGAGCGCTGGAACAAGGTGATCGAGAAGGCCGGCATTCCCGTGCGCCTGAAGGTGCCGCACAAGGCTTTCCACCGCAACATCGGCGCGCTGGCCGGCATCAAGATGTCGCCGGATGGCCGCGTGGTGAGCGAGGCGGAATGGGCAGCCAAGCAGAGCGAGTGGCTGCCGACGGCGGACGACCGCGCCTTCGTTGCGTCGCTGATGGGCCGCGTGGTGGACGCCGGCAAGTTCGCCAACTGGATCGCGCCTCCGGTCATGGGCATCAACCGCCAGCCGGTCGATTTCGAGTACGTGCGCTTCAATTGAGGGCTGGGCAGCATCGGCCCCGGGAGACTACACATGGACATGGCCGTCGAGGTGGTGATGATCAAGCAGCACCTGATCGACCCCGAGATCTGCATCCGCTGCAACACCTGCGAATCGGTCTGCCCGATCAACGCCATCACGCACGATGACCGCAACTACGTCGTGCGTGCGGATGTGTGCAATGGCTGCATGGCTTGCATCTCACCGTGCCCGACGGGCTCCATCGACAACTGGCGCACGATGCCGCGCGCGAAGGCCTATTCGATCGAGGAGCAGCTCACCTGGGACGAGCTGCCGCCCGAGCTGAGCGCCGAGCAGCTCGCCGCAGATGGCGTGGTCATGCTCGATGAAACCGGTGTCGAGCCATTGACTGCACCGGCACTGCCGGCCGCGGACGCGGCGGAGATGCCGTTCAACTCGGCCCAGTTCGGCGCGACGGTGCCGCCGTGGTCCGCCGCGCACGCCTACAGCAACCTGTACGGCCCGAAGCAGCCGACGACCGCTACGGTGGTGGGCAACTTCAACTGCACCGAGGCGGGCTTCGCCAACGAGACGCACCACGTCGTGCTGGATCTCGGCAACATGCCGTTCCCGGTGCTGGAAGGCCAGTCGATCGGCATCATCCCGCCGGGTGTCGATGCGAAGGGACGGCCGCACACTGCGCGGCAGTACTCCATCGCCAGCCCGCGCAATGGCGAGCGGCCGGGCTACAACAACATCTCGCTGACGGTGAAGCGCGTCACCGAAGACCACCAGGGCCATCCGGTGCGTGGCGTGGCGTCCAACTACATCTGCGACCTGAAGGTGGGCGACACGGTGCAGCTCATCGGGCCCTTCGGCACCTCGTTCCTGATGCCGAACCACCCGAAGTCCAACATCGTGATGATCTGCACCGGCACCGGCAGCGCACCCATGCGCGCGATGACCGAGTGGCGCCGCAGGCAGCGCTTGAGCGGCAAGTTCGAAGGCGGCAAGCTCATGCTGTTCTTCGGCGCCCGCACGCGGCAGGAGCTGCCGTACTTCGGCCCGCTGCAAAGCCTGCCCAAGGATTTCATCGACATCAACCTCGCCTTCTCGCGCACGCCGGGCGCGCCCAAGCGCTATGTGCAAGACCTGATGCGCGAGCGGGCGGCGGACCTCGCCGAACTGCTGAAGGACCCGAACACCTGCTTCTACGTGTGCGGGCTCAAGAGCATGGAAGAGGGCGTCGTGCTGGCGCTGCACGACGTGGCCAATGAGGCCGGTCTTGCCTGGGAGACGCTCGGGCCCACGCTCAAGCGCGAGGGCCGGCTTCACCTCGAAACCTACTGAGCGCAGCCCCATGCAGACACTGACATGCAGCGTCACGCCGCAGGGCGTGGCACAGGTGGAGATGGCCAGGCCGCAGGTCTTCAACGCCTTCGACGAGGTGATGATCGGCGAGCTCGATGAGCTTTTCGCGGGGCTGGGCAGTGATCCATCAGTGCGGGCCATCGTGCTGTCGGGCCAGGGCAAGGCTTTCTCGGCCGGCGCGGACCTGCAGTGGATGAAACGCGCAAGCGCGGCCTCGATGGAATGGAACCTCGACGACGCGCGGCGGTTCGCCGGCATGCTGCATCGCATCGAGTCCTGCGCCAAGCCCACCATCGCGCGGGTGCACGGCGTCGCGCTGGGCGGCGGGGTGGGGCTGGTGTGTGCCTGCGACATGGCGGTGGCGAGCGAGGACGCGAAGTTCGCCGTCAGCGAAGCGAAGTTCGGCATCCTTCCGTCGGTGATCGGGCCCTACCTCACCAACGCGGTCGGCAAGCGGCACGCGAAGCGCCTGGCGCTCACCGCGAGTCGCATCGGCGCGCAAGAAGCGCGCGAGATCGGCTTGGTGCATCAGGCGGTGCCGGCTGAAGGGCTCGATGCCGCGGTGCAAAACCTGCTGGTGGACTTGCTGCAAAACGGGCCGGGAGCGCTCGGCGAAATCAAGGCACTGTTCTCGCAGCTCCAGGTCGGGCCAGTCACTGCCGACGTGCGCGAACTCACCGCGCAGACGATCAGCCGGGTGCGCACGACCGCGGAGGCGAAGGAGGGCTTCGCCGCCTTCTTCGACAAGCGTCCTCCCGCATGGATGGGTCCATCGGCATGAGCATTCAATCGTCTGATGCGGTGCTGGTCATCGGCGCCGGGATCATGGGTGCCGGCATTGCCCAGGTTGCCGCGCAAGCGGGGCACCCGGTGATGCTGTTCGATGCACGCGAAGGCGCTGCGTTGACGGCAAGGCGCCAGCTGGCAACGAGCCTCGACGGCCTCGTCGCCCGGGGCAAGTTCTCAGCCGAGGTGGCGCAGGCGATGCTCGCGCGCATCACGCCCATTGATTCGGTGCACAACGCTGCGACAGCACGGTTGGTGGTGGAAGCCATCGTCGAGAACCTCGCCGCCAAGCGCGCGTTGTTCCAGCAGCTGGAAGCCATCGTCAATGCCGACTGTGTGCTCGCGTCGAACACATCGTCGATCTCGATCACCGCGCTTGCCAACGGCCTGCAGCATCCCGGCCGCCTGGTTGGCATGCACTTCTTCAACCCGGTTCCGGTGATGAAACTGGTCGAGGTTGTCTCCGGCCTGCGGACCGATGCGCGCGTCGCCGAGTCCATCTTCGAGCTGTCCAAACGCTGGGGCAAGGTGCCGGTGCATGCGCGCTCGACACCCGGCTTCATCGTCAACCGCATCGCCCGGCCGTTCTACGCGGAGACGCTCGCCTTGCTGCAGGAGCGCGCCGCGGAACCGTCGGTGCTGGACGCCTGCCTGCGCGGCGCAGGCTTTCGCATGGGGGCTTGCGAGCTGATGGACCTGATCGGCCATGACACGAACTTCGCAGTCACGCAGTCGGTCTACGAGGCGAACTTCGGCGACAAGCGGTTCATGCCTTCGTTGGTGCAACGCGAGCTGGTCGATGGTGGATTGCTCGGGCGCAAGTCGGGCCGAGGCTTCTACGAGTACGGCCCGGAAGCCGCCAAGCCTGCTGCGGTGCAGGGCCTGGAAGCGAACGTTCCCGAGGGCGCCGCAATCGTTCTTCACGGCGCTGGCGTGGCGGTCGATCGCTGGACCGCCGTGCTGGCGGAAGCCGGCCGACCCTTCGAGCGCGACACGTCCGGCGATTGGACGGGCATCGAAGTCGACGGCGCCCAGTTGCGCCAGAGCGATGGCCGCGCCGCCGGCCTCATCGCCGCAAGCGTTGGCTTGCGCGATGTCGCGGTGTTCGACTTGCCCATTGCACGCGATGGTGGACCAGCGGGGACGGCCCTGGCCTGGGCCGCATCGTCCGACTCCTCTGCGGCCTGGCAGCAACGCGCACCGCAGTGGCTCGCCGCCGCCGGGTGGTCGCCGCAGCGGCTGGCCGAAGCGCCCGGCCTCATCGTCGCCCGCACGATCGCCATGCTGATCAACGAAGCAGCCGATGCCGTCGGCCAAGGCGTGTGCACCGCGGAAGCGGCCGACGCCGCGATGAAGCTGGGCGTGAACTATCCGGCCGGCCCCTTCGAGTGGCTGGCCATGCAGGATGTGGCCGCGGTCGTGCGCCTGCTCGACCACCTCGACCAGCACTACCGCGGCGAACGCTACCGCGTCAGTCCGGGCTTGCGCCAGCGAGCCTGGTCAGCAGCAGCTCGCCAACCAGCGCACTGCGCTGCGTCTTCTGCGACGCAGTCCCCTGGTTGAACAGCAGCGATTCGGCCACCTCGTAGGCGTAGAGCACGAAGGCGCGCGAGCGCGCCTCGACGATGTCGAAGCCCAGGGCCGAGAAGCATTGCGAGATGTACGAGATGCGCCTCGCATCGACGTCGTCCACTGCGTTGCGCGCCATCGGGTCGCGCCGCGCCCAGTCGCGGATGGCGAGTTCGACCCGTGCGGCGCGATGCGCCGCGCGGCCACGAAAGGGCAGCGACAGCAGCTCCTTGATAAGGCCTCGGGGTTCGTCGCGCAAGCGGTCGAAGCGCTCGATGATCTGCTCGGTGGCCGCGTTGCGCCACGATTCGAGAACGTGCGCCAGCAGGTCACCGCGGTCACGGAAATGCCAGTAGAAGCTGCCGCGCGTCACCTCCAGCTTCTTGGCCATGACGTCGATGCGGACGAGATCGATGCCACCGTCGATCAGCATCTCCTGCGCGCACTGGATCCAGACCTCTTGTGTCAAGGTTTCCCGGCCGTCGTTCGTCGCCGACGCGGTGGCTGTACGCCGAACTCGCTTGACCGGTTTTTCTGCCATGAGGGGGAATGAAAGGGAGGTTGTGTGGCAACTGCCGCAGTATCCAGCATAAATCCGTACACCAATGTACGGAATCACTGGCAAACCCCGATGTCGGCTGCTGCGTTGTTCCCTACCATCGGCTGTCCATACACATCTGTATGTGGAGAGCCGAATGTCCTGGTTCGATGATCCTCGCATGCTTGCGCCGGCGCGCGCCCAGCGTGCCGATCGCAGCGACGGCAGCATCGTGCTGCAGTCTCCCGAATCCCTGGAGCCGTTCGCGCGTTGCGTCGGCGAATGGGTCGAGCAGTGGTCGTGCGACACACCCGATGCCATCGCCTTGGCCGAACGCGATGCGACAGGCGCATGGCGCGCGCTCAGCTGGCGCGAGTTGCGTGCAGCGATCGGGTCGATCGCGCAGTTCCTGCTCGGGCTGCAGCTGCCGACCGCCAAGCCCGTGGTCATCCTGTCCGACAACTCGGTGGACCATGCCTTGCTGTCACTGGCGGCCATGCATGTCGGCCGCCCGGTGTGTGCCGTGTCGAGCGCCTATTCACGCCTCGCCACCGACTACACCAAGCTGAAGGGCATGCTGCAAGCGCTGGACCCGGCGCTGGTCTATGCCAGCGACGCGAGCGTCTATGGCCGGGCCATGCGCGAATGCGCCGGCAGTGCAGTGCTGGTGGTGGGACAGGGTGCCGACCAGGTGCCGGGCGCCCTGCGCTTCGAGGCTTTGCTGCAGACGGTCGAAACGCCCGCCGTGATGCAGGCCTTCGAAGACATCTCGCCCGAAGGCCACGCCAAATACCTGCTCACCTCCGGTTCCACCGGCCATCCGAAGGTGGTGATCAACACCCACCGCATGCTGTGCGCCAACCAGCAGATGATTGGCCAAGCCTGGCGCTTCCTCGACCACGAGAAACCGGTGCTCGTCGACTGGCTGCCCTGGAGCCACACCTTCGGCGGCAACCACAACTTCAACCTGGTGCTGCGCAACGGCGGCACGCTCTACATCGATGAAGGCCGACCCGCGCCCGGCCTGATCGAGAAGACCGTGCGCAACCTGCGCGAGGTTCGTCCCACCATGTACTTCAACGTGCCGCGCGGCATGGACATGCTGCTGCCCTTCCTCGAGCAGGACGGCGCATTGGCGAGCGACTTCTTCTCGCGCCTTCGCATGGTGTTCTACGCCGGCGCCGCGCTTACCCAGGCCACCTGGGACCGGCTGGAGGCCGTGGCCGGCAAGGTGCGCGAGGAACCGGTGTGGTTCACCACCTCGTGGGGGTCCACCGAGACTGCGCCGGCCGTCACCTCGGCCCACTGGCGGCTCGACCGCGCAGGCGTGATCGGTTTGCCCTTGCCCGGCATGCAGCTCAAGTTCGTGCCCAGCGGCGCCAAGCTCGAGATGCGCGTGCGCGGCGTGTCGGTCTTTCCCGGCTACCGCGACGCACCGGAACTCACGGCGCAGGCTTTCGATGAGGAAGGCTTCTACAAGATCGGCGATGCAGGACGCTTTCTCGACGCCGCTCAGGCCGAGCGCGGCGTGGTGTTCGACGGCCGTGTCGCCGAGGATTTCAAGCTCGGCAGTGGCACCTGGGTCTCCGTGGGCACGCTTCGCGTGAAGCTGGTCTCTGCGCTCGCGCCGCTGGCGCAGGATGCCGTCATCACCGGGCACGACCGCGACGAGGTCGGTGCGCTGGTCTTTCCGACGCCGCATGCGGGGCAGCTCGCGCCGCAGGCGCTGGCCGATCGCGTGCGCGAGGTGCTTCGCGACATGCGTCGCGCGGGTGGCGGGTCTTCGACATTCCCGGCCCGCGTGCTGTTTCTCGCCGAGCCGCCGGACCCGGCGGCCGGAGAGATCACCGACAAAGGCTACGTCAACCAGCGCGCTTCACTTGCGCTCCGCGCGGTCGAAGTGCAAGCTTTGTATGCGGTGCCCGACGACCCACGAGTGATCGTCGCGGACTGAGAAAACCTCCCGGCCTCTCGACCCTGATTTCCCTGTTCCCCCGATTTCCCCCGATCTGCCACCGCGGCTTGTCTCATCCTCAGGAGATTTCAATGACCACCCGTCGCCAATTTTCACAAGCCTCGTTGGGTTTCGGCCTGCTGGCCGCGCTGGGCGCTCCCGCCGTTCGTGCGCAGAGCCTGGAGATGGCGCGCATCCTCTACGGCTTTCCGGCCGGCAGTTCGGGCGACATCGTCGCGCGGCGCGTCGCCGAGCGTGTTGCGGGCTCGAGCTGGGTGCACAACGCGCCCATCGTCGAGAACAAGCCGGGCGCGGGCGGGCGCATTGCACTCGAATCGCTGAAGGCGGCGCCGGCCGACGGAGCGACGCTGGGGCTCTCGCCCTTCTCGTGCACCTCCATCTACCCGCACGTGTACAGCAAGCTGTCCTATGACCCCGTGCGCGACTTCGTGCCGGTGTCGATCGCGGCGCTCATGTTCCACGGGCTGGCGGTCGGTCCGCTCGTGCCGGCCAGCGTGAAGAACGTGAAGGACTTCCTGCAGTGGGCCCGGGCCAACCCCGGGGATGCCAACTACGGCTCGCCTGCAGCCGGCTCCACGCCGCACTTCATCGGCGCGTTGCTGGGCATCAACAACGGCGTCGAGCTCAAGCACGTGCCCTACCGCGGCTCCGTGCCCGGCGTGACCGACCTGGTCGGCGGACAGATCGCCGCCATGGTCACGCCCAGCGGCGACTTCATCGGCAATCACAAGGCCGGCAAGCTGCGCATCCTGGCCACATCCGGCAGCAAGCGTTCGCCGTTCATTCCCGACGTTGCCACCTTCGCCGAGCAAGGCTTCCCCGATTTCACGGTGGAGGAGTGGTTCGGCTTCTATGCACCCGCTGCCACGCCCGCGCCGATCGTGGCCGCCGCCAACGCAGCGATCAACCGGGCGCTGAAGGACAAGGCGCTGGTCGAGGGCCTGGGCGTGGTCGGACTGGTCGCGCAAGGCTCCACGCCGCAGGAGATGGCGGCCAGCCAGGCGAACGAGCTCAAGCGTTGGGGGCCGCTGGTCAAGAAGGTCGGCTTCACCGCCGAATCCTGAAAGGAATGAATGATGCGAACGGCCCTGCTGTCTGTCCTGGTTGCCGTCGTGGCCGCGCTCGTGCCGCCGGCGGCTTGCGCCACGAACGGCGTCACCGACAAGGAAATCCGCATCGGCGCGTCGGTGGTGCTGAGCGGCCCGCTCGGGCCGCAGACCACTGAGTACGGCGCCGGCGCGCGCATGTACTTCGACGCGGTGAATGCCCGCGGCGGCGTGAACGGCCGCAAGATCGTCTACCGCACGCTTGACGATGCCTTCGACGTGAAGCGCGCCGTCGACAACACTCGCAAACTGATCGAGCAGGAGCAGGTCTTCCTCATCTACAACAACACCGGCACGGCGCACACCGCGGCCATCTTGCCGATGGCCGCGGAGACCAGGACGGTGATTTTCGGCCCGGTCACAGGCGCTTCGGCCTTGCGCCGGGAGTTCAACCGCCACCTGTTCCATGTGCGTGCCGGCTATGCCGACGAGGCGGCGCGCATCGCACAGCAGTTGAGTGAGATCGGCATCAAGCGCATTGCCGTCTTTCGCCAGGACGATGCCTTTGGCAACGCCCTGGCCGCAGAGATCAAGCAGGCGGCGGCGAAGCACTCGCTGCAGATCGTGGCCGAGGCGTCCGTTGACGCGAAGCAGCCGGACTTCCCGGCCGCGGCGGCCACCGTGGCAAAGAATTCGCCGCAGGCGGTGGTCATGTGTACCGCAGGCTCGACGTTCACCGGCTTCGTCAAGGCGCTGGCCGCCGCGGTGTCGGGGCTTCCCGCGATCTACGGCTTTTCGGTGGTGAGCGTGGACCAGGTCACCCATGACCTCGGCCCTGCGGCGCGCGGCATCGTGCTGGCGCAGATCATGCCCTCGCTGGCCAATCGCTCGAACCCTGCGGTCAACGAATTCCTGACGCTTGCCGAGGCGACGTCGCAAGGTGCCGCGCCATCGCAGTCGCGATTCGAAGGCTTCGTCCATGCGCGCGTTCTGGTCGAGGGATTGCGCCGTGCAGGCCGTGACCTCAGCACCGACAGTTTCATTCGCGGCCTGGAGTCGGGGGGCGAGATCACCTTCGGCAAGTTCGCAGTGCGCTACTCACCGCAATCACACAGCGGCTCCTCGTACGTCGAACTGGCCATCATCGACAACGCCGGCAAGCTGCGCTATTGACGGGTGGCCGGCATCGCAGGCGATGTCGGCGTTGATGAACCTCGCGTGGGCGCCTGCAGTCGGCGGTAGAGCGTCGCACGTCCCATGCCCAGCAGCTTGGCTGCCGCGGTCACATTGCCGCCGGCCTGTCTCAGCGCACGCTGGATCGCCTCGTCAGTGGCGTGCTTGAGCAGTCCACCAGACTGGCTGGCTTGTCCGTGCACGACTGACGCCGGGCCTGCATCGAAGTCGTCGGCGGACAAAGGCTGGTCCGCATCGGATAGCGCCACGGCACGTTGGATGGCGTGGGCGAGTTCGCGCACGTTGCCTCGCCACGGCCTGGCCCGCAGCACGGCGCGCAGTTCAGGCGTGGCGCGCGCTGGCGACACATTGGCGCGGTGGAGCAGGGCGTCGAGCACTGCGTCGAAATCCGCGCGGTCACGCAAGGCGGTCAGGTGAAGGACGTGGCCGGCCACGCGGTACAGCAGGTCCTCGCGGAACAGCCCCTGGTCCACGCGCTCGGGCAGGGCTTGATGCGTGGCGCACAGCACCTGGAAGTCGACCTTGCGCGGCTGGTTGCACCCCAGCCGCGTCACCTCCCGCGCTTCGAGCACGCGCAGCAAGGCGGCCTGCAAGGGCAGCGGCATGTCGCCGATCTCGTCGAGGAACAAGGTGCCGCCGTGGGCCGCCTCGATCTTGCCGGCGGCACCGCTGCGGCGCGAGCCGGTGAAGGCGCCCTCCACGTGGCCGAAGAGTTCGCCCGCGAGCAGTTCGCCGGGCACGGCGGCGCAATTCAATGCGATGAAGGGGCCGGATGCCCGTGCACTGGCAGCATGCAGGGCACGCGCTGCCACGTCCTTGCCCGTGCCGGTCTCGCCGGTGATGAGGATGGGCAGGCCGGCCTTCATCGCGCGGCGGGCGCGCTCGAACTCGCGTTCCAGTGCCGGGTCGCCGAACACCGGTGACGCGTTGGACTTGCCGCTGTTGACCGTGATGGACACCGAGCGTGCAGGTGCGGCCAATGCGACAGGCCCGGCATTGCCGTGATCGCTTTGAAGCGGCATCGCCATCAGTCGCACGCCGTCCTGCATGCGCAGTTGCGCGCCATCGGCCGCGTGCCGCAAGGTACTCACCCAGGCTCCGAAACGCTCCTCGAACAAGCGCTCGAAGCCCAGCCCCAGCAGGCTGGAAGGCAAGCCCAGCAGGCTGCGCGCCGCGCGGTTCGCGGCCACCAGCTCGCCGTGGGACCCGAACGCGAGCCATGCGCCGCTGCCCGAAGGCCGGCGCGACATCCCGCCGCTCACATCGATCTCGACATGCACATGCGCCGGCTGCCGGCAGAACAGGCGCTTCTCGATGCGGTGCGCGCAACGTGCCGCGAGCCACAGCGCACTGTCGCGCATGCCGGGCAGGTCGCGGCTCACATCCACCGCACCCACCACCGCACCCTGCGCGCCGAACACCGGCGCGGCGCTGCAATGGAAGATCTGGGCCTCGGTGTAGAAGTGCTCGGGGCCTTGCACGCGGATGGGCTGTGCTTCGCGCATCGCCACCGCCATGGCGTTGGTGCCGATGGCCGCTTCCGACAAATCGACCCCGGTGCGGAAGGCCGAACGCAGCGGGCCGCTGCGCTGCGCGATGGCGCCGTCGACAGCGAGCGCATTGCCTTGCACGTCGGTGAGCAGCACGGCATAGCCTGCATCAGCCACCGATGCCGCCAGGTCGGCCAGTTCGTCGCGTGCTGCATCAAGCAATTCGGCATGGGTCTCCAGCAGGCCGCGCACGCGCTGCCGGTCGATGGGCTGGAACTCCACCGGCTCGTGGATGCCGCGCCCACTCTCGCTGCAGCGCAGCCATGAACGCAGCACGCCATCGTGCACGAGCCCGACGGGCGGCTTGCCTTCGTCGAAGAACGCATGCCGCGCGTCCCAGATCGCTTGGGGCTGGTAGTCGGCGTGGCTTGTTGTCAGGGCTTGTGATGTCATGAGGTGGTCAAGGGCATGGGCCGTTGGAGGCAAGGTGTAGGAAGCCATCAAGTCCGTCCTTCGTCAATGCGGAATCCACCATGCGCATTCCTGCGCGAGCAGGCACGCCGTCTCGCTCGTCCGTCTCGTCGTCTCGATACGAGACGAATCAACGGTCCAAAGACCCAGCCCTTCATCGATGCCTGCGAGGAGAAAGAGCCGTCGCACGGCCATCGCGCCTTCGCGGCATGGAGCTTGCGGTCGAGCACGCATTGCGGGCGGCGGCTCGCAACAACAACTCTGAAGGAGACAACGCATGAGCAACACCAAGGGCCTGCCGGCCTGGGACAGCAGCATCTTCAGCAACGGATGGCAGCGTGCCCACGGCGGCACCGCGCCCGTCCGTGAGCCGGCAACGGGTGCCACCCTCGGCCACACCGGCCTGGCCGATGCCGAGGATGTGGACCGCGCGGCCCAAGCCGCTGCCATCGCCCAGGCCACATGGGCCGCGACGCCGTTCGACCAGCGCGCGCTGGTGCTGCGCCGCGCCGAGCAATTGCTCGCTGAGCGCGCCGAGGAGTTCCAGCTGTGGAACGTGCGTGAGGCCGGCTCCATCGGGCCGAAGGCGGGGTGGGAGCTGCAAGCCACGCGCGACCAGCTGCAGATGTGTGCCGCGCTGCCCATGCAGGCGGTCGGGCAGATCTTTCCCTCCAGCATGCCGGGGCGGACCAACTACTGGCGCCGCGTGCCCATCGGCACCGTGGGCGTGATCGCGCCGTGGAACTTCCCGCTGCTGCTCGCGATGCGCTCCGTGGCGCCGGCGCTGGCACTGGGCAACGCCGTGCTGCTCAAGCCCGACCTGCAAACCTCGGTCATCGGCGGCGCGCTCATCGCGCAACTCTTCGCCGACGCGGGCCTGCCCGATGGCGTGCTGCACGTGCTGCCAGGCGGCCCGTCGACGGGTGATGCCGTGGTGCGCCACTCGCTGGTGCAGATGATTTCGTTCACCGGCTCGACGGCGGTCGGGCGCAGCATCGGCCAGGTGTGCGGCGGCCTCTTGAAGAAGTGCGTGCTGGAGCTGGGCGGCAACAACGCGCTCGTGGTGCTCGACGACGCCGACCTCGACGCCGCCAGTTCCAGCGGCGCGTGGGGCGCCTTCCTGCACCAGGGCCAGATCTGCATGCAGGCCGGCCGCCACCTCGTGCATCGCAGCGTCGCCACGCGCTACGCCGAACTGCTGGCCGAGCGCGCCAACAAGCTGCACGTGGGCAACCCGCACGCGGGTCCGGCACACCTGGGGCCGATCATCAACGGCAAGCAGGCAGACCGCATCGAATCCATCGTGGACCAGGCCGTGCTTGGCGGCGCCAAGGTGCTGGCCGGTGCGCGGCGCGAAGGGCCGTATTACTGGCCGACGGTGCTCACCGACGTCACGCCGGCCATGTCCGTCTTCACCGACGAGGTCTTCGGGCCGGTGGCCCCCGTCACCGTGTTCGACACCGATGACGAGGCCGTGGCGCTCGTCAACAGCTCGCCTTATGGCCTGGCTGCCGCGATCCACACGCGGCAGACCCAGCGTGGCCAGGCGATGGCGCAGCGGCTTCGCACGGGCATGGTCCACATCAATGACCAGACGGTGAACAACGAATTCCACGTGCCCTTCGGCGGCATGGGCGCATCGGGCAACGGCGGGCGCTTCGGCGGCCCGGCCAACCTGGACGAGTTCACGCAGACGCAGTGGGTCAGCGTCATGGAATCGCCCATCACCTACCCGTTCTGAGACAGGAGACACCCCATGCGAATCCGCAACACGCCTGCGCTCGAACGCGGCGATCTCGTCAATGCGCTGGAAGACGCGCTCTACCGCGGCCAGATCGGCCGCCGCCAGTTCCTTGGACTTGCAGTGGCAGCTGGCGCGGGCATGGCCCACGCCCAAGCCATGGCCGAAGAGGGCGGGGACGCCGCCATCACCCAGCTCTACAACTCGCGCAACCTGCTGCCCGAGTACGACTACATCGTCATCGGCTCGGGCAGTGGTGGCTCGGTGGTGGCGGGGCGCCTCGCGGCCGAATCGGACGCGAAGGTGCTGGTGCTCGAAGCCGGCGGTACCGACCAGGTCGAGGCGGTGCTGTCGCCCGGCATGTGGCCCACCAACATCCGCAGCGAGCGCGACTGGGGGCACTCCGCCAGCCCCAACCCGTCGGTGAACAACCGTGCACTCATCCTGCCGATGGGCAAGGTGGTGGGCGGTGGGTCGTCGGTGAATGCCACAGTGTGGGCGCGCGGGCACCAGAGCGACTTCGACCACTGGGCCGCCGAGACCGGCGACAGGGGCTGGAGCTACGCGAGCGTGCTCGAGATCTACAAGCGCATCGAGGACTGGCAAGGCACGCCCGACCCGGTTCGTCGCGGCAAGGGCGGACGCCTGTGGGTGGAGCCTGCCCGCCAGGCCAACCCGGTGGCGCATGCGATGCTCGATGCGGCGGCGTCGGTGGGCATTCCGAAGTTCGACGACCAGAACGGCAAGATGATGGAAGGCGCGGGGGGTGTGGCGATTGCCAACCTGCGCATCCGCGATGGGCGCCGGCGCAACCTGCCCTCGGACTATCTCTACAAGGCGCTCAAGCGCCCCAACGTCACCTTGCTCACCGGCGCGGAGGTGCACTCGCTCAAGCTCGATGGCGCTCGGGTGAAGGGTGTCACCTTCATGCGCAACGGCAAGCTGCAGACGGTGACCGCGGCACGCCGCGTCGTGCTGAGCGCGGGCGCGATCAACACGCCGAAGATCCTGATGCTGTCGGGCATCGGCGATGAAGCGCAGTTGAAGCAGCACGGCATCAAGACCGTGGCGCACGTGCCCGGTGTCGGACGCAACTTCCAGGACCATGTGCTCGTGGCCGGCTGCGTGTGGGAATACAAGAGCGCCTTGCCGCCATCGAACAACGCGGCCGAGGCCACCTTCTTCTGGAAGAGCGATTCCTCGCTGCCGTCGCCCGACCTCCAGCCTTTCCAGATCGAGGTGCCTTATGCGTCGGAGGTCACGGGCGGGCAGTTCAAGCCGCCGGCGGGGTCGTGGTCCATCGCGCCGGGCCTGGTGCGGCCCAAGAGCCGCGGACGGGTCACTCTGGCCTCGGCCGACCCGTCGGACAAGGCGCTGGTGGATGGCGCCTTCCTCACGCATCCCGATGACGTGAAGGCCTTGCTCAAGGGCATTGGGCTCAGTCGCGAGATCGGCAACTCGAGTGCGATGAAGAGCTTCGTGAAGCGCGAGGTGATGCCCGGCGCGCTGGCCGCCGCCGACATGGCGGACTTCCTGCGCAACGCGGCCGGCACCTACTTCCATGAAAGCTGCACCTGCAAGATGGGGCGCGACGAGATGTCGGTGGTGGACGGCAGCTTGTCGGTGCGCGGCGTGGAGGGCTTGTCGATCGCCGATGCGTCGGTGATGCCCCGGGTCTCCACCGGCAACACGATGGCGCCGACGGTGATCATCGGGGAGCGGATGGCAGACATCCTGTTGACGAGGGCATGAGCGCAGAGGGAGGCGCTTCGGCGCCTCCCTCTTGTTCAAGATTCCTGGCCTTCTATCCATCAAGGCGTACATACACGCGCCGGCCTTCGATCTTCACCGGGTAGCTGCGCAAGGCTTCGGTGACCGGCTCGCAAGTGGGCTTGCCGCTGCGCACGTCGAACTTGCCCTGGTGCAGCGGGCATTCGATCTCGTGCCCATCGAGAAAGCCGTCGCACAGCCGCGCATGCCCGTGCGTGCAGAGGTTGTCGGTGGCGTACACCTCTTCGCCCACGGTGTACAGCGCGACCTCGTGGCCGGCGACGAGGATGCCGATCACGTCATCGACGGGAAGGTCATCGGTGGACAGGGCGTCGATCCAGCAGGCATTGGTCATGGGTCCAGGCTCAGATGGGATAGATGATGGAGTTGGGGATCATTTCGCTGTCGTAGATGCATTCGCGCGACGCGAACTTGAGGCCAGTGGAGGTGCGCACGACGGTGTCGAGATAGCGGCCGACGTTGAACACCGTGCTCAACTCCGACAGCTTGGTGCGGAACACTGCGTAGTTCGCCTCGCAGCGCCAGCGCCCGCCGTCAGCGCTTCGGACGATGGGCGCGCCGACGACGTGACGCTGGTAGTACGGGTCGTGGAACAGCGTTTCCTTGATGCCGTAGACGCGGTCCTTCAGCATGCCCTTGCTGGTGAACGACAGTGTCGCCAGCGGAAAGCCGCGCTCGTGGTTCTCGCGTGGCTGCAAGCGGTACACGCAGTCGTCGGTGAAGAACTCGGGCCACAGGTCCCAGTCCCCGGAATCGACCGCGCTGGCGTAGTCGGCATAGAGCTGGGTGAGGGCGAGCCAGTCTTCGAAGTTGAGGATCGCGGCGCTCATCGCTCTGGCTCCATCACGCTGCGCCAATATTCGTACATGCCGCGGATCAGCGTCTCCGTGACCATGTGCTCGGTGTCCCCCACTTCGCGCCCGCCGAGCTCGGCCAGGGTGCGGTGGAACGGCTTGCTCTCGAAGGCCTGCTGCGAGAACTCGATCACTTCGCCGTCGTCCGCCGACACGAACCCTGCCGGGCCGAAGAGGTTGGCTTGCCGCAGACGCCGATGCGTCATCTCTTCGCTGTCGTCCTCGAAGCCGAAGTGCGTCCAGACGAAGTCGAAGCTGCCGTGGCCGTCGGGCTGGATGTGCCGCGTCGACACGCTGTTGACCTGCTGCTGCAGGATGACGCTCGGAAAGATGGTGGTCATCACCGCGGTGGGGCCGTTCCACCAGGGCTCGGGCACGATGTCGAGGAAGCTCGCATCGTGCAGCTGCATCGTTTCCTTGAAGCTCGACACCTGCGTCACCTGCTCGGCCTTGCCGCCGGTGCCGCGCGTGGACACCATCGCGGCGTGGCGGTGCCTGTCGTCCATGCGCAGCTGCGACTTGTTGTCCGCGCGCCAGAGCCCGAAGGTGACGAACCAGGTGTGCAGCAGCCCGGGGTGGTACGGGTCCTTGATGTTCTCCTGCATCAGCTTCCAGTTGCCCGGGATGCGCTGCCGGTTGTAGCCGAGGATGGTGAGCTTGCGGCCGTTGAACAGGCGGTCGAAGTAGCCGAGGATGGCGGGGCCGAGGAATTCCTCCAGGGGCTCGACGGCGTGGTCGAAGGATGCGAACACCACGCCGCCGCGCGTGGCCACCTTCAGCTTGGTGAGGCCGTGTTCGCTGGTCTTGAAATCGGCCGGCATGCCGCCGACCACCTGGCCGTCCTGCTTGACGCCGCGGCGAAACGGCACGCCTTGCAAGTCGCCCTTGAGCGTGTAGCTCCACTGGTGGTAGGGGCAGACGAAATCCTTGCGGTTGCCGTGGCGCTCGCGGCAAAAGCGCATGCCGCGGTGCGCGCAGACGTTCTCGACGACATTGATGCCGCCGTCGGCGTCGCGCACCATGATCACCGAACGCTCCCCGACCACCGTGCGCTTGTAGTCGCCGGGGTTGGGCGCCTCGGCCTCCAGGCCGACGTAGCACCAGTGGCCCTGGTAGAAGAAGCGCTCGAGTTCGCGTCGATACAGCTCGTCGCTCGTGTAGGCACCGAACGGAATGCGGTGGGTGCCATCGCCTTCCCAATGCAGTACGGCGTCCATCGTCGCCTCAGGCAGTTTGTGCGGCGAGCACTTCGGCGAGTGCGGCCGGCGCATCGAAACGCTCGCCGTTGCCGCTGAGGGTGGGGGCGAACACGCGGTGACCATGCGCCTGCAGCGCCGAGACCGTGTCGCGCCAGCACCAGCCGCCATGCCAGGCACCGTGGACGAGAACGAAAGTTGCCATGGTTTGTCTCCGTGTCTGTGGTTGTTGAAAGAAGGCTCGCTTCGCCCATCCCTGCCGGGTCCCTTTCCCTGTGGGAGAGGGATCAGGGCGGTTGCCCCCTGGAGGTTGGTGAAGATCCAGGCATGTCGGGCCTACGACGCCACCCGGACTTCGATCTCGCCCAGCCCGTCGATGGACGCATGCATCGTGTCGCCGGCGACGACCGCGCCCACGCCTTCGGGCGTGCCGGTCATCACGAGGTCACCCGCTTCAAGCGCCTCGTATTGCGACAGCACGGCGATGCATTCGGCGACTGACCAGATCAGCTTGGCGATATCAGAGCCTTGCCGCGGCTGCCCGTTGACGAGCAACGTGATGGCTGCGGCAGACGGGTGGCCGATGTCGGCCGCGCGGTGCAGCGCGCCGATCGGTGCCGACATCGCGAACGACTTGCCGAACTCCCAGGGCCGGCCCTTGTCGCGTGCTTCGAGCTGCAGGTCGCGGCGGGTCATGTCCAGCCCGACGGCGTAGCCGTAGACATGGTCGAGTGCACTCGCGGCGGCGATGTCGCGTCCGCCGCGGCCGATCGCGACGACGAGCTCCACCTCGTGGTGGAAGTTCTTCGTCATCGGCGGATATGGCAGCGTGGTCGGCTGCACGGCATCGACCACCGCCTGCGCCGGCTTCATGAAGAAGAAGGGCGCCTCGCGGTCCGGGTCCTTGCCCATCTCGCGCGCATGCGCGGCGTAGTTGCGGCCCACGCAGAACACGCGATTGACGGGAAAGCGCTCGTGGCGGCCGGCAATGGCGAGCGTGTTCAGCGAGGGAGGGGGAACGGCGAAGTCCATGGGGAAGGCGTGCTGGTGGTCGAAGGGCGAAAGACAGGTCACAGGCGTTGCTCGCGCCACAGCCCGAGGGCCTGTTGAACCGGCCGGTCGGAGTAGCTGAAGAGCAGGGTGTCGCGGCGGGCGTGAAGCCGCAGCGCGTGCCATGACGGCACGACGAACACGTCGTTCTCGCCGAAGCGAAAGGTTTGCTCGCCGATGACGGCTTCCCCTTCGCCTTCCAGGCAGACGCAGACCGTGCCGTCGGTACCGCGGCAGGGCCGCGTCTCGAAGCCGCCCGGCAGCCATTGCGCGTACGCGCCGATGGTGGGCATGGGCGACGCGCCGGTGGCTGGGTTGACGAAGCGCTGCTTGAAGCCCAGGTGCGGGTCGGGCGTGCCGTGCGCGATGGCTCGCAGTGCCGTTCGAGTGCGCTCGAAGGGGTAGACGAAGACACGCGTGGGGTCCTGTGGCGCCTGCTGGAAATCCACCGGCACCATGTTCGTGCCGTAGCGGGCCAGCGCATCGCCTTCGGGCCGCAGCGGCTGTTGCTCCGCGTGCCCGGGTTTCTCGGAAAAGCCCGCATCGAGGAAGCGCACGAGCGGGATGTCCAGCCCGTCGAGCCACACCACCGGCTGCTCGCCGAGGTTGCCGTGGTCGTGCCAGGTCCAGGCCGGCGTGATGATGAAATCGCCGCGGCGCATGGTGGTGCGCTCGCCGTCGACGGACGTGTAGGCGCCTTCGCCATCGAGCACGAGGCGCAGTGCAGACTGCGCGTGGCGATGCGCAGGCGCGACTTCGCCGGGCAGGATCAGTTGCAGCCCGGCATAGAGCGATTGCGTGATGCACGACTGGCCACGCAGCGCCGGGTTCTCCAGGATCAGCACGCGGCGCTCCGCTTCCTCGGCGGTGATGAGCTGGCCGGCTTCAAGCACCTGCTCGCGCACGTCGGCATAGCGCCACAGCGCGGGAACGACAGGTGTGCGAGGGGCCGGCGGCACCAGCGCGCCCAGCACTTCCCACAGCGGCGTCATGCTGTGGCGGCCGATGCGTTCGTAGTAGGCACGACGTTCGCGCGCGGCGTCTGACGAGAGGGCGGCGTGCATGGTGTTCATGTCCCTTGGGGGTAGAAGGCATCGGCGTGGATGCGCTCCGGCGCGATGCCCTTGCGGCGAACGAGCAGGGTGGTCGCCTCGACCATCGGGGGCGAGCCGCACAGGTAGGCTCGCCAGCCGGCAAGCGTGGGCAGGTCCGCCTGGATGGCGTCGGTCACGAGACCTGGGCGGTGGTGCCGCGAATCACCGCCGGCCGCGACCACCACGTGCAGGTGCAGGCCCGGGTGCTCGCGCTTGAGATGCTCAAGCCATGCGAGGCCATACAGGTCGCGCGGCGAGCGCACGCCGAAGTAAAGGTGGATCGGATTCGCCATGCCGGCCGCCACCGCGCCGCGGACGATCGACAGGATGGGCGCGAGCCCCGTGCCGCCGGCCACGCACAGCATGGGGCCATCGTGCTTGCGGCGCAGGTAGGCGCAGCCGAGCGGGCCGCTGACACGCAGGGCGTCGCCTACCTTCAGCGCACTTGCGATGTGGCTGGTCACGCGTCCGCCAGGCACGAGGCGCACATGGAACTCGAGCTCGTGGTCGCCGGCCAGGCCGGCCATGGAATACGGCCGCACATGGTCGGGCGTGAACTGCAGCTGCGCATACTGGCCGGGCGAAAACTCCAGCGGCTTGGCCGGCTTGAGCACCAGCCGCTTGATGTCGTGCGCGAGGTCTTCGATGGCGCAGACCGTCGCCTTCACGATCCGCGCGGGGTGGACGACGATCTCATCCGGCTCCGGGATCTCGATCTCGCAAGGCTCGGTGAGGAAGGTCTGGCAGGCCAGCACGAACTGGTGGGCTGCGTCCAGTGGCCGCTGTGTCTCCTGGCTGCCCCCGAGCACGTCACCAGCCACCACCTTGCAGCGGCAGGTTCCGCAACGCCCGGCCATGCAGCTGTACGACATCGGCACCTGGTGCTCGCGCAGTACGTCGAGCAGGTTGGCGCCGGGCTGCACGTGCAAGACGCGCTGCTGCGGATGAATGGTGACTTGCATGGACGGCGATCTTCGCTACCCCACGCCGATCAGCCAATAGAATGAACTGAATACGCCATATCACCAATGTGAATGGAGCCGCATGCAACTGCAGGACCTCGATCTCAACCTGCTCGTCGTGTTCAACCAGCTGCTGGTCGAGCGGCGGGTGTCCAAGGTGGCCGACAACCTGGGCCTGACCCAGCCCGCGGTGAGCAACTCGCTCGCGCGCTTGCGCAAGCTGCTGGGCGACGAGCTGTTCCTCCGAACGCCCTCGGGCATGGAGCCCACGCCTTTTGCTGAACAGCTCGCCGAGCCGGTGACCTATGCACTGGGCATGATCCACGGCGCCTTGAACCAGCGCAGCAGCTTCGACCCGCAGGCCAGCACCCGAGCCTTCACGATCGGCATGACCGACATCGGCGAGATCTACTTCCTGCCGGCGCTGATCAACAGCCTGCGCCAGCAGGCGCCGGGTGTCACGGTCAGCACCGTGCGCAACACCGCCGTGAACCTGAAGGACGAGATGGAGGCGGGCAAGGTCGACCTGGCGATCGGGCTGCTTCCGCAGCTCAGGGCCGGCTTCTTCCAGCGCCGCTTGTTCAAGCAGCGCTACGTCTGCCTGTTTCGCCAGGGCCATCGCCTGGACAAGAAGAAGATGTCCCTGCCCGAGTTCTCGGCCGCTGAACACCTGGTGGTGGTGTCGCCCGGCACCGGCCACGGCAAGGTCGACGAGTTGATGGAGCGCAGCGGCATCGAGCGCCGGGTCCGGCTGACCGTGCCGCACTACGTGGCCATCGGGCACATCCTGCAGGCGACCGACCTCGTTGCCACCGTGCCCGAGCGGCTCGCCCAGCGCATGGTGCAACCCTTCGGTCTCACCTACACGGCGCATCCGGCCAAGCTGCCCGACGTGGCGATCAACGTCTTCTGGCATGCCAAGTTCCACCGGGCGCCAGACAGCCGGTGGCTTCGCACGCTCGTGTTCGACACCTTTGCGGATGACAGCGCCTGAAGGCGTCGCACAGGCCCCAAGGGTTTGCGCTGAGAAGCACAGCCGGAAGCCCGGACGAGCCCCGCGCCTGAAAGCCGAAGGCCCGGCGGCGGCCTGCCGACTCGCGCGCGCCGTCCCAATCAAATCAACGACTTGGAGCGATTGGCGGTAACTTTCACGGGTGGCATGTGAGTTGCGAATGAGATGGCTGCACCCGCCAAGTGGCGGACAAGACCAATCTCATTGGAGACCGGCACATGACCACCATGGGCGACCTCGACCCCACCGAAACAGGCGAATGGGTCGACGCGTTGAGCGCAGTAAGGCAGCACCGCGGCAACGAGCGCACCAACTACCTCATCAACCGGCTGGTCGATGAGGGCCGGCGAGAAGGCGTGTATGTGCCCAGCTCGCTGACCACCGCCTACTGCAACACCATTCCTCCCGAGCGCGAGGAAAAGAGCAGCGGCGACCGTGCGATGGAGCATCGCCTGCGCTCGATCATCCGCTGGAACGCGATGGCGATCATCTTGCGGGCGAACAAGGATTCGTCGGAACTCGGCGGCCACATCGCGAGCTTCCAGTCGGCCGCGACGCTCTACGACATCGGCTTCGGCCACTTCTGGCACGCACCCACCGACACCCACGGCGGCGACCTGCTGTTCATCCAGGGCCACAGCTCGCCCGGCATCTATGCGCGCGCCTTCCTCGAAGGCCGGCTCACCGAGGCGCAGTTGCTGAACTATCGGCAAGAAACTGACGGCCAGGGCATCTCGTCCTACCCGCACCCTTGGCTGATGCCCGACTTCTGGCAGTTCCCCACCGTCTCGATGGGCCTGGGTCCGCTGATGGCGATCTACCAGGCGCGCTTCCTCAAGTACCTGCATGGCCGAGGCCTCGCCGACACGGCGCCGCGCAAGGTCTGGGCCTTCATGGGCGACGGTGAGATGGACGAGCCCGAGTCGCTCGGCGCCATCTCGCTCGCCGGGCGCGAGAACCTGGACAACCTCGTCTTCGTCATCAACTGCAACCTGCAGCGCCTGGACGGCCCCGTGCGCGGCAACGGCAAGATCGTGCAGGAGCTCGAGAGCGTCTTCCGCGGTGCCGGCTGGAACGTCATCAAGGTGCTGTGGGGCAGCGGCTGGGACGCGCTGCTTGCCAAGGACAAGAGCGGCAAGCTCTTGCAGCGCATGGAGGAGTGCGTCGACGGCGAGTACCAGGACTTCAAGAGCAAGAGCGGCGCCTACGTTCGCGAGCACTTCTTCGGCAAGTACGACGAGACGCGGGCACTCGTCGCTGACATGAGCGACGACGAGATCTGGGACCTCACGCGCGGTGGCCACGACCCGGTGAAAGTCTTCGCGGCCTATGCCGCCGCCGTCAAGCACACCGGCCAGCCGACGCTCATCCTGCCCAAGACGGTGAAGGGCTACGGCATGGGCGAGTCGGGCGAAGGCCAGATGATCGCGCACCAGGCCAAGAAGATGACGCAGGACGCGCTGCGCAACTTCCGCGATCGATTCCAGATTCCGGTCAGCGACGAAGAGCTGCCGAACATCCCCTTCATCAAGCCCGCGGACGACAGTCCGGAGATGAAGTACCTGCATGAGCGGCGCGCGGCGCTTGGCGGCTACCTGCCGCAACGGCGGCGCAAGTCGGTCGCGCTGGAGATCCCGCCGCTGTCGACCTTCGAGCGGCTCCTGAAGGACAGCGGCGAGCGCGAGATCTCGACCACCATGGCCTTCGTGCAGATGCTCGGCACGCTGGTGCGCGACAAGGCGATCGGCCGCCACATCGTGCCCATCGTGCCCGACGAGTCGCGCACCTTCGGCATGGAGGGCATGTTCCGCCAGCTCGGCATCTGGTCGTCGCTCGGCCAGCTGTACAAGCCTCAGGACGCCGACCAGCTGATGTACTACCGGGAGTCCAAGGACGGGCAGGTGCTGCAGGAGGGCATCAACGAAGGCGGGGCGATGTCCAGCTGGATCGTCGCGGCCACGTCGTACAGCACGAACAACGTGCCGATGATCCCGTTCTACATCTACTACTCGATGTTCGGCCTGCAGCGCGTGGGCGACCTCGCCTGGCTGGCCGGCGACATCCGCGCCCGCGGCTTCCTGCTGGGCGGCACCGCGGGGCGCACCACCTTGAATGGCGAGGGCCTGCAGCACGAGGACGGCCACAGCCACATCCTCGCGGGCACGATTCCGAACTGCGTCTCCTACGACCCGACCTTTGCGTACGAGGTGGTCACGATCATCCGCGACGGCATGCGGCGCATGTATGCCGAGCAGGAGGACGTGTACTACTACGTCACCCTGATGAACGAGAACTACCCGCACCCCGGCATGCCCGAGGGCAGCGAGACTGGGATTCTCAAGGGCCTCTATCAGTTGAGCGATGGCGGCAAGACGCCGAAGAAGGGGCAGCGCGTGCAGCTGATGGGCAGCGGCACGATCTTGCGCGAGGTGATGTTCGCTGCTGAATTGCTGAAGAACGACTTCGGCATCGCCGCGGATGTGTGGAGCGCCACCAGCTTCAACGAGTTGCGCCGAGATGGCATGGCGGTCGAGCGCTGGAACCGGCTGCATCCGACCGAGCCTGCTCGCAAGAGCCACGTCGAATCCTGCCTCGAAGGCCACGACGGCCCGGTCATCGCGGCCACCGACTACATGCGCAACTACGCCGACCAGGTGCGCGAGCAGGTGCAGGCCGCGGGACGGCGCTACACCGTGCTGGGCACCGATGGTTTCGGCCGCAGCGATTACCGGCGCAAGCTGCGCCGCTTCTTCGAGGTCGACCGCTGGCACGTGGTCGTTGCCGCGCTCAAGGCGCTCGCCGATGACGGCGCGATCAAGCCGGCCGTCGTCGCGGACGCGATCGCCAAGTACGGCCTCGATGCCGAGCGTGCGGCCCCCTGGACTGTCTGAGGCACCGACATGAGCAATGCAAACGACATCAAGGTGCCGGACATCGGCGACTTCAAGGACGTGCCGGTCATCGAGATCTTCGTGAAGGTCGGCGACACGGTGAAGGCCGAGGACCCGCTGGTCTCGCTGGAGTCCGACAAGGCGACCATGGACGTGCCCGCGCCGCGTGGCGGCAAGGTGAAGAGCATCGCCGTGAAGGTCGGCGACAAGGTCAGCGAGGGCAGCGTGATCATGGCCTTCGAGGGCGAAGGCGCATCGGCTGTGGTGGCTGCGCCCGCCGAGGCCGCCAAGCCGAGCGTCATGGCGCCACCGTCGGCCGTCAGCGCACCGGCCGGCGTGGCCGACGTGCGCGTGCCCGACATCGGCGACTTCAAGGACGTGCCGGTGATCGAGATCTTCGTGAAGGTCGGCGACACGGTGAAGGCGGAGGATCCGCTCGTCTCGCTCGAGTCCGACAAGGCGACGATGGATGTTCCCGCGCCGCTGTCGGGCGTCGTCAAGGCGATCAAGGTCAACGTGGGCGACAAGGTCAGCGAGGGCTCGGTGATCTTGTCGCTGTCCACGGGTGATGCCACGGCGGCGCCGCCGGCTGCGGCCGCGGTGGCTGCGGCGGCACCCTCACCCCAACCCTCTCCCGCAGGGGCGGGAGAGGGAGCCGGGCAGGGCGTTGATGAAAAGGCGTTTGCCTTGGCCTACGCGGGGCCTGCGGTGCGCAAGCTGGCGCGCGAGCGGAGCGTCGATCTTGGCAAGATCAAGGGCACCGGCGACCACGGACGCATCACGCGCGAGGACGTGGAGGCGTTCGCCAAGGGCGGTGGCGCAGCGGTTGCAGCCCCTGCGTCGGCCAAGGCTGCCACAGCGCCCGCCGGTGGCGGCGGAGGTCTCGACCTGCTCGCCTGGCCCAAGGTCGATTTCGCGAAGTTCGGCCCGGTCGAACGAAAGGAGATGTCGCGCATCAAGAAGATCTCGGGCGCCAACCTGCACCGCAACTGGGTGGTCATTCCGCACGTGACGACGCACGACGAGGCCGACATCACCGAGCTCGAGCAGTTCCGCGTGCAGATGAACAAGGAGCTCGAGAAGTCGGGCGTCAAGCTCAGCATGCTGCCCTTCATGATGAAGGCGGCGGTGTCGGCGCTGAAGAAGTTCCCGGAGTTCAACGCGAGCCTGGACGGCGATGCGCTGGTGCTCAAGAACTACTGGCACATCGGCTTCGCCGCCGACACGCCCAACGGCTTGATGGTGCCGGTGATCCGCGACGTCGACAAGAAGACCGTGCCCGACATCGCGAAGGAGATG
>CBIHOF010000040.1:0-25675 GCA_966211955.1 uncultured Comamonadaceae bacterium
GAGCAGTTCACCGACCATTCGCCGTGGATCACCGACAGCTTCGGCCGGCCGATGGAAACCAGCCCGCTCAAGAGCCGGCTCGTGCGGCGCGCGTTGTCGTGCGCCATCGACCGGCCGGCGCTGGTGCGAGGCGTGCTCGAAGGGCTCGCCGAACCGGCAGCGCAGCTGGTTGCGCCGGGCATCCTCGGGCACCGGGCGTCGCTCAGGGCGGATGCCTTCGACGCATTGCAGGCCAGGCGTCTCCTGGCCGAGGCGGGCTACCCGAACGGCTTCACGCTCACGCTGCATGCGCCCGCGAGGCGCTATGTGCACGACGAAGAGGTCGCGTCGACGGTGGGCCAGTGCTGGTCACGCATCGGCGTGAAAACGCGCGTCGAGACCTTGCCTGTCAGCAGCTATTTCACGCGTGCGCGCCGCGGCGAATTCAGCGTGGCGATGCTGGGCTACGGGTCGCTCGCGGGGGACTTTGCGCTGCGTGCCTTGCTCGGCACGCCCGACAGCGCGCGCGGCTGGGGCACGTGGAACTGGAGCAAGTACAGCAACGCGCACCTGGACGTCGCCATCCGCGAATCGCTGCGCAGCACCGAGGCCGCGCGGCGTCAGGAGCAGGCGGGTGTCGCGATGGAGATCGCCATGCAGGACCAGGCGGTCATCCCGCTGCATCACCAGTTCGCCTCGTGGGCGATGCGCTCGGACATCGCGTATGCAGGCCGGGTCGACGAGTTCACGCTGGCCCAGCACTTTCACTCGGCCTAGTCACTCCGCGTAGCTCAGCGGCAAGGCGGTGGTGAACTTGATCTCCTCCATCGCGAAGCTGGAGCTCACGTCGAAAAGATCCGACGAGCGGATGAGCCGCTTGTAGACCGCGTCGTAGGCCGCGATGCTGGGCACCACCACGCGCAGCAGGTAGTCGACGTCGCCGCTCATGCGATAGAACTCGACCACCTCGGGGATGGCCGCCACCGCGCTGTGGAACTTGCGGAACCAGGCTTCGCTGTGCTGGTTGGTGCGCACCGCAGCGAAGACGGTGATGCCCAGGTTCAGCTTGGCCGGGTCGAGCAGCGCGACCTGCCGCGTGATCACCCCATCTTCCTTGAGCTTCTGGATGCGGCGCCAGCACGGCGTCTGCGAGAGGTTCACCGCCTCGGCCAGCTTGGCCATGGGCGTCTCGGTGTTCTCCTGCAGCAAGCGGAGCAGTTCGCGGTCGATGGCGTCGAGTTTGCGCATGGCGTGTGTGGCGTGATGAGGTAAAAAATTCTACGTTCATCCATTTGCTTGCGTCAAATTGCGAAAGTTTTCTACCTTCGTGGCAACAGAATTCAACTCATCAAGGGATGTCGCACAAGGAGTGCTTGAGTTGAAAACAATCGGCTTGATCGGTGGCATGAGCTGGGAGTCGACCTCCCTCTACTACCAGATCGTCAACAGGGAAGTCGCGCGCCGTCTGGGTGGACTGCACTCGGCGCCCATGCACCTCATCAGCCTGAACTTCGAGGACATCGCCTCGCGGCAGCGCGCGCAGGACTGGAGCGGCATGTCGCGCATCCTCGTGAACGCGGCGCGGCAACTCGAAGTCAGTGGCGCGGACTGCGTGCTCATCGGCACGAACACCATGCACAAGGTCGCGCCTGACGTGCAGGCGGCCATCGGCGTGCCGCTGCTGCACATCGCCGACGTGACGGCGCAGGCCATCCACGACCGCGGCCTGCACACCGTGGGCCTGCTGGGCACGCGCTTCACGATGGAGCAGCCCTTCTACGTGACGCATCTGGCGCAGCAGGGCATTGCCTGCCTCGTGCCCGACGAGCTGGAGCGCGCCGAGGTGCATCGCATCATCTTCGACGAGCTGTGCAAGGGCGAGTGCAGCAATGCATCGCGCCGCAGCCTGCAGGAAATCTGCGCACGCCTCGGCCAGCAGGGCGCGCAGGGCATCGTGCTCGGATGCACCGAGCTGCCGCTGCTGCTGCAGCCCGAGGACGTGGCGCTGCCGCTCTTCGACACCACCGCACTGCACGCCCGCGCCGCCGTCGATTTCGCGCTCGCCACACCAACGAAGAAGGAAACCACCGCATGAGATCGCCCATTCCGCGCCGGCGCTTCGCCGCGCTCGCCGCCACGCTGTCGGCGGCGATGTCCATCGCCCTGTCCGTCGCTGCCGTCGGCCTCGCGCCGCTCGTCGCGCATGCCGAGACTGCGAGCACGACGCCCTCGATGCTGAAGATCGGCCTGTCCACCGACCCGTCGTCGCTGGACCCGCACTTCGCCGCGACCGCGGGCAACGTCACGGTGTCCTCGCACTTCTTCGACTGCCTCGTGCACATCGACCCGTCGGGCAAGTACGTGCCGGGCCTGGCGCTGTCGTGGCGCGCCGTCGATGCGACGACCTGGGAGCTCAAGCTTCGCCCCGGCGTGAAGTTCCACGACGGCTCGGAGTTCACGGCCGACGACGCGGTGTTCTCACTCGAGCGCCCGGCAAAGATCGTCAACAGCCCCGGCCCCTTCACGAGCTACACCAAGGGCATCGTCTCGATGCAGGCGGTCGATGCACGCACGCTGCGCCTGAAGACCGCCGAGCCCTACGGCCCCTTGCCCGGCGACCTCGCCTCGGTTTTCATCGTGTCGCGCAAGGCCGCGGCCAACGCCACCAGCGAAGACTTCAACACCGGCAAGGCCGTCGTCGGTACCGGCCCGTTCGTCTTCGCCGGCTACCGGCGCGGCGACAGCGTGACCATGACGCGCAACGCCGCCTACTGGGGCGACAAGCCGGCCTGGGACAAGGTGACGCTGCGCTTCATCACCGCCGATTCGGCACGCGTGGCGGCGCTGCTCGCCGGCGACGTTGACATGATCGAGTCGGTCCCGCCGTCGGACATGCCGCAGCTCAAGAGCAACCCGTCGCTGCAGGTAAGCCAGCGCACCACCTGGCGCACGCTCTTCCTGCACCTGAACCATGGGGCGGCCGATTCCGCGGCGGTGTTCACCACCCGCGCGGGCCAGCCGCTGGGCAAGAACCCGCTGAAGGACCCGCGCGTTCGCGAGGCGCTGTCCAAGGGCATCAACCGCCAGGCGCTGGTGCAGACCGCGCTCGAGGGCTTTGCCGCGCCGGCCGCGCAGATCGTGGCGCCGGGCATCGTGGGCTTCGACCCGTCTTTGCAGCCGGAGCCTTACGACGTCGAGGGTGCGAAGAAGCTGCTTGCCGCGGCGGGCTATCCGAACGGCTTCGGCATCGCGCTGTCCGTGCCCAACAACCGCTACATCCACGACGACGAGATCGGGCAGACCATCGCGCAGCTGTGGGGACGCATCGGCGTGCAGGTCAAGCTCGAGACCATGCCCATGTCCACCTACGTGCCGAAGATGAAGAGCGGCGAGTTCGGCGCCGCGCTGCTCGGCTGGGGCACGATGGGCGCGGACTTCGCGCTGCGCTCGCTGCTCGGCACGCCCGATGCGGCCAGCGGCTGGGGCACGTGGAACTGGGGCAAGTACAGCAACCCGCGCGTCGATGAACTCGCCCGCCATGCGCTGGCCGCGACAGACCCCGCGCAACGCGACCGCCTGGCCCGCGAAGCCATGGTGCTCGCCATGAAGGACCACGCCGTGCTGCCCACCCACTACCAGTTCGCCTCCTGGGCGCTGCGCCGCGGACTGAGCTACCCGGGGCGCATCGACGAGTTCACCTTCGCCCACCTCGTCAAGCCCGAGAAGGCGGCCCCCTGATGTTCTTCGACCGCACGGAGTGACGGCATGTGCCAGCTGCTGGGCATGAACTGCAACGGTTCTGCCACCATCACCTTCTCGCTCACCGGCTTCGCCGAACGCGGCGGCCGCACCGCGGACCACGTGGACGGCTGGGGCATCGCCTTCTACGAGGCCACAGGCTGCCGCATGTTCCATGACGACCAGCCGGCCTGCGACTCGCCGCTCGCGAAGTTCCTGCGCGAGCATCCGGTGAAGTCGCGCATCGTGCTGGCGCATTTGCGCAAGGCCACGCAGGGGCCGGTGACGCTGGCCAATTGCCACCCCTTCCAGCGCGAGTGGCTGGGCCAGCCCTGGGTGTTCGCGACCAACGGCGATTTGCGCAACTTCCATCCGCAGCTGCGCGGCCCCTACCTGCCGGTGGGCAGCACCGACAGCGAGAAGGCCTTCTGCTGGCTGATGCAGGAGCTGCGCGAATGCTTCGCCTCGCGCCTGCGACCGCCCACCTGGCAGGAGATGGCGCCGGAGATCGCGCGCATCGCCGAAGACATCGCGCGGCACGGCAACTTCAACTTCCTGCTATCCAACGGCGAGGCTCTCTTCGCGCACTGCTCGAGCCGGCTCTTCGCGCTCGAACGGCAGCACCCCTTCCCGCGGGCGACGCTGGTCGATTGCGACCTGAGCATGGACCTGGGCGCGCTCAACCGCGAAGGCGAGCGCATGGCCCTGGTCGCCACCGAGCCGCTCACCACCGAAGAGCCGTGGACACCCTTCGAGACCGGCGAGCTCAAGGTGTTCGTGGATGGCGCGGTCGCATGGCGGCACCGCAGCACGAGCACGCGCGTCTTTGCGGTGCCTGCCGAATGCAGCGGGCGCAGCTGGCCCGCGCGAGGCGAGGGAGTGTCGGCATGAGCGGCTACCTGCTGTCGCGCACCTGGCAGGCGGCGGTGGTCGTGGCCGTGATGTCGCTGCTCGTGTTCTTCGGCATCTTCGCCATCGGCGACCCGGTGGCGATGTTCGTGAACCCGCAGGCCGACCAGGCCGAGATCGCGCGCACCACCGCGGCGCTCGGCCTGGACCGCCCGGTGTGGGAGCAGTACCGCGGCTTCGTGGCCAACGCGCTGCATGGCGACCTGGGGCGCTCCTTCGTGCACGGCACGAGCGCCATCGGGCTCATCCTCGAACGCCTGCCGGCGACGCTGGAGCTCGCGCTCGCGGCCATGGGAATCGCCGTGCTGCTGGGCATTCCGCTGGGGTTGTGGGCGGGGCTCGCGCCCGACAGCGTGGCAGGGCGCTGCATCATGGGCGGCAGCATCCTCGGCTTCTCGCTGCCCACCTTCTGGGTCGGGCTGATGCTCATCATGGTGTTCGCCGTGCAACTGCACTGGCTGCCCGCCAGCGGCCGCGGACCGGTGGCCGACGTGTGGGGCCTGCCGCTGTCGATCGGGTCGGCCGAGGGCCTGCGCCACGTCGTGCTGCCGGCACTGAACCTTGCGCTCTTCAAGCTCTCGCTCATCGTGCGACTCACGCGGGCCGGCACGCGCGAGGCGCTGACGCAGGACTACGTGCGCTTCGCCCGCGCCAAGGGCTTGTCGGGGCGGCGCATCGTGTTCGTGCATGTGCTCAAGAACGTGCTCGTGCCCATCGTCACCGTCATCGGCATGGAGTTCGGCTCGCTGCTCGCGTTCTCGGTGGTGACCGAATCGATCTTCGCGTGGCCCGGCATGGGCAAGTTGCTCATCGACTCCATCATCCAGCTCGACCGGCCGGTGGTCGTGGCCTACCTGCTGCTCGTCGTGCTGATGGTGGTGGTGATCAACCTGCTGGCCGATCTCGCCTACTCGCTGCTCGACCCGCGGGTGCGGCTGTCAGGAGCATCGGCATGAACCCGGGCTGGTCCCGCTTCGCCGTCGCCTACCGCGAGAGCACGGTGGCGCTGGCTGCTGCCGTGGTCTTGCTGCTGATCGTGCTCGCCTCGCTGGCCGCGCCGTGGATCGCGCCGCAGAACCCCTACGACATGGCGCAGCTCGAACTGCTGGACGCACGCCTGCCACCCCGCTCGCCCTCGTCCGACGGCCACGCCACCTACTGGCTGGGCACGGATGCGCAGGGCCGCGACATGCTCTCGGCCATCCTCTACGGGCTGCGCACCAGCGTGACGGTGGGCCTGAGCGCCACGCTCGTCGCGGTGGCGATCGGCATCGCGGTGGGCCTTGTGTCCGGCTATGCCGGCGGCCGGCTCGACGCGCTGCTGATGCGCATCGCCGACATCCAGCTGTCCTTCCCGGCGGTGCTGGTCGCGCTCATCCTCATCGCGCTGCTGGGGCAGGGCACGGGCAAGGTGATCGCCGCCCTGGTGGCCGCGCAGTGGGCCTACTACGCACGCACGCTGCGCGGCGTGGTGCTGGTGGAGCGTCAGCGCGAATACATCGCCGCCGCGCGGGTGCTGGCGCTCCCGCTACGCAGCATCCTGCTGCGGCACCTGCTGCCCAACTGCATGCCGGCGCTGATCGTCGTGGGTGCGCTGCAGGTGGCCTCCGCCATCGCGCTGGAAGCCACGCTGTCCTTCCTCGGCGTCGGCCTGCCCGTGACCGAGCCGTCGCTCGGCCTGCTCATCGCCAACGGCTTCAGCTACATGCTGTCAGGCAAGTACTGGATCAGCTTCTTCCCCGGTATCGCGCTTCTCGTGACCATCATGAGCATCAACCTCGTGGCCGACCAGTTGCGCGATGTGTTGAACCCCCGATTGCGAGTCGACTGACATGAGCGCTCCCACCCTGGTCGTCGACGACCTGAAGACCTGGTTCTTCACCCGCGCAGGCGCCGTCAAGGCGGTCGACGGCGTGAGCTTCTCGGTGCAGCCGGGCGAGGTCATGGGCCTGGTCGGCGAATCCGGCTCCGGCAAGTCCATCACCGGCTTCTCGATCATGGGCCTCATCGACCCGCCCGGGCGCGTGGTCGACGGGCGCATCCTGTTCAAGGGCGAAGACCTGCGCTCGTTCACGCCGGCACGCATGCGCTCGATGCGAGGCAACCGCATCGCGATGATCTTCCAGGACCCGATGATGACGCTCAACCCGGTGCTGCGCGTCGATGTGCAGATGACCGAAGCGGTGCTCGCGCATCGCGCGGTGGGCGCCGCCCGCGCGCTGGAGCTGGCCGAGAACGCACTGCGCCGCGTGGGCATCCCATCGCCCGGCGAGCGGCTGCGCGCCTACCCGCACCAGCTGTCGGGCGGCATGCGCCAGCGCGTGGCCATCGCCATTGCGCTGCTCAACGAACCCGACCTCATCATCGCGGACGAACCGACGACGGCGCTGGACGTGACCATCCAGGCACAGATCCTCTTCGAGATGCAGAAGATCTGCGCCGAGTCGGGCACGAGCCTCATCTGGGTCACGCACGACCTGTCCGTGGTGGCGGGCCTGGCCGACCAGGTTGGCGTGATGTATGCAGGGCGCATGGTGGAACACGGCACCGCGGCGCAGGTGCTCGAGGCACCGCGTCATCCGTACACGCAGGGCCTGATCGCGAGCGTGCCGGGCGAGTCGCCGCCGGGGCATCGGCTGCGGCAGATCCCGCCTGCCAATGCGCCGCTCGGCTCGCTGCGTGGGTGCTCCTTCGCGCCGCGCTGCGAGCGCGTCGGGCAGCGCTGTGCAGATGTGCCCACGCTGGACCGCGCCGACGACGGACGCGGGCTTCGCTGCTTCAACCCCTTGTGATGGAGACCCGCTTGGACACCTGCGCCCCCGTGCTCGAACTGCGCGACATCCGCGTCGACTTCGCGCGGCCCTTCAGCGCGCGCACCACCGCACGCTGGTTGCTGGGGCGAGCCGATTCGCCGCGGCTGCCGCCGGTGCGCGCCGTCGATGGCGTGAGCATCGACGTGGGCGCCGGCGAGATCGTCGCGCTGGTGGGCGAATCGGGCTGCGGCAAGTCCACGCTCGGCCGCGTCGCCGTCGGCCTGCAGCGTGCGAGCGCCGGACAGCGCTTCATGCGCGGCGAAGCGCTCGATGGCCTGCGCGGGCGGCAGGCGCTGGCCCGGCAGCTCAAGCTGCAGATGGTCTTTCAAGATCCGTTCGCCTCGCTCAACCCTCGCCTGCGCGTCGTCGACATCGTGGGTGAGGCGGCGGTGACGCACGGCATCGTCGATGCGCGCGACCGTGCGGCCTTCGTGGCCAACCTGCTGCAGCAAGTCGGGCTCGATCCGTCGCTCGCATCGCGCTACCCGCACCAGTTCTCCGGCGGCCAGCGGGCGCGCATCGGCATTGCCCGCGCGTTGTCGGTCAAGCCCGACTTCATCGTCTGCGACGAAGCCGTGGCGGCCCTGGACGTGTCGGTGCAAAGCCAGGTGCTCAACCTCTTCGCCGACCTGCGCGAGCGCTTCGGCCTGAGCTACCTGTTCGTGAGCCACAACCTGGCCGTCGTGCGGCACGTGGCCGAACGCGTGGCGGTGATGTACCTCGGCCGCATCGTTGAATCCGGCAGGGCGGACGAGCTCTTTCGCGCGCCGCTGCACCCCTACACGCAGGCCTTGCTGGCGGAGCAGCCCACCCTCAAGGTGCGCAAGAAGCGCTACGTGGCCATCCAGGGCGAGATCCCGTCGCCGCTGGCGCCGCCCTCAGGCTGCCATTTCCACCCACGCTGCCTCCATGCCGCCGCGCGCTGCAGGGACGAGGTGCCGCGCATGACGATGCAGGGCGGGCGGCAGGTGGCCTGCCATCTCTACGGGCCTTGAGCCTCGGCCCTTCGAAGCCAGCATCAGCCAACAGGACTGCCGAACGATGGATGCGAAATGGCTGGACGACTTCCTCGCGGTGGCGCAGTGCCAGAGCTTCACGCGCGCCGCGCGCCTGCGCAGCACCTCGCAATCGGGCCTGTCCAGGCGCATCCAGTCGCTGGAGCAGTGGGCCGGTGCACCGCTGGTCGACCGCGATGCGCATCCGTTCGGCCTCACCGAGGCGGGCAAGCGCTTCGTGCCGATGGCGCGGCATCTGAGCGGCGTGCTGGCGTCGGCGCGCCAGCTGTGCGCGACGCCGGTGGCCGAGGCGCCGGCGCCGGTGCGGCTGGTGGTGGCGGAGGGCGTGGAGTGCGGCGTGCTGCCGGCACTGCTGTCGCGCGTGAGCGAATGCGGTGTGCCGGTGTCCGTGCGCGTGGGCGTCAAGCCCGGCGATGCCGCCCGCGAGGCGCTGCTGTCGGCCGAGGCGGACCTGTGGCTCGCGCCGCAGCACGAGCGGCTGCCGTTGCCGCTGGACCCGCTCGCCTTCGAGACCGTCAGCGTGGCCAGCGACCGCCTGTCGCCGGTGGTCGGCGTGGACGCGGACGGCCGGCCTCTGCACATGCTGCCCGGCACCCGCGACAAGCCCGCGCCGCTGCTCGATCACGGCGCTTCGGGCGGGTTCGCGCCGCTCATCGGCATGCTGATGTCGGCGGTGGCGCAGCAGGCGCACCTGCACAGCGTGTGCGCGGCCGATTCGCTGCATTCGCTGCGGGCGATGGTGCGCCAGGGCCTGGGCGTGGCCTTCCTGCCCGAATCGATGGTGCGCGACGAGCTGCGACGTGGCGAGCTCGCGCGCGCCGACATGCGCTGGTCCGCGGCGCTGGACGTGCGGCTCGTGCGGGCGCTGCGGCCTGCGGTGCCGGCGGGCGACGCGGCGCGCAGCTTCTGGCGGCGCCTGGCCGCGCGCGACGAACTGCATCCGCTCGTGCCGCGTGCGAGGCGCAGCGACACCGCCATGGCCGGCTGAACGCAACCGTGGCGTGCGGCTTCTGGTGAAATCCATCATATTTGGACAAATATATTTCCGCTACAGTACGCATCAGGCCGCGCCGACTCCGTGGTGCGCATCGTTCACTGTCCAAGGAAAGCGTCCTTCACATGCGTCGAATCCTCGTCGTTGGGGCTGTTGTCGTTCCCGTCCTTCTTGCCGCGTGCTCCAGCACACCCGTCACGCCGGCCGCCGCCCCGGTGCCCGCGGCTGCACCGGTGGCCAAGGCCGCGGAGCCTGCCACACCGGCCGCGCCGGCTGCGGTGGCGACGTCCAAGGTCGCCCTGCACCTCGACCCGAACAGCCCGCTCAGCCGCGAACACAGCGTGTTCTTCGAGTTCGACGACTCGGCCATCGCGCGCGAATGGCAGCCGCTGGTGCAGCGCCACGGCGAATACCTGTCGCACGCTCCGCAGCTGAAGATCGTCGTTCAAGGCAACACCGACGAACGCGGCAGCAGCGAATACAACCTCGCGCTCGGCCAGCGCCGCGCAGAAGCGGTGAAGAAGGCGCTCGAGCTGGTGGGCGCGAAGGCCACGCAGATCGAGGCGGTGAGCTTTGGCGAAGAGAAGCCGCTGGCCACCGGGCACGACGAAGCAGCCTGGCGCCAGGACCGTCGCGCGGACATCGTCTACGCCAAGTAAGCGGTCGAGCGCTGGCTATCATCGACCGATGCCTCGCTCCAAAGCTCCCACGCCGTCGCCTGAAGCCGCCGACACCGCACAGCAACCGGCGGCCCGCGTCCTGCGGCAGTTCCGCCAGGTGTTCAACGCCGTCAAGACGCACTTCCAGCAAGTCGAGAAGAAGGTCGGCATGGGCGGCTCGCTCGTGTGGGCGCTGAGCGTCATCCGCGACCGGCCCGACATCGGCGTGGGCGACCTGGCCCGCGCAATGCAGATCCACCAGTCCACCGCCAGCAACCTCGTGAAGACGCTGATCGAGCGCGAGCTGGCGGCGGCCAGCCGCGACGAAGGCGACCGGCGCGCCGTGCGACTGCGGATCACCCCCGCGGGGGCGCGCCTGCTCAAGAAGAGCGCCGGGCCCTTTGCGGGTGTGCTGCCCGCCGCGCTCGAAAGCCTGGACGACAAGACGCTCAAGCGCATGGAGCGCGACCTCGCCAAGCTGATCGCGGTGCTGGACGCGGACGAAGAGGCCGGCGGCATTCCGCTGGCGGACATGTAGCCGCGGGACGAACCGGGCCGTGCGGCCTGCGATGCGCGAGCTGCGCACATCGCGAGCCGGCCATGTCACACGCGAGGCCGCTGGCACGTCTAGTGTTCATGAGGGCCGCGCAGGGCGGCTCCTCGCTGTCACCCCCGAAGGAACCGCCATGGCACACGCGCCCCGTCTCCCTTACTACAACCTCGCTCCCAAGGCCTTCAAGGGCCTGCTGGACTTTTCCAACAGCGTGCATGCCGGCCCGCTCGACCGCCGGTTGATCGATCTCGTGTTCCTGCGCGTGTCGCAGATCAACGGCTGCGCCTTCTGCATCGACATGCACTGGAGCGACCTCATCAAGAACGACGCTGACCCGCGGCACCTGAACACGGTGGCCGGCTGGCGCGAGTCGCCGTTCTTCAGCGAGCGCGAGCGCGCGGCGCTGCGTTGGGCCGAGATCATCACGAACACGCCGAACAGCGATGCGAGCGATGCCGAGTTCGCGGCACTCAAGGCGCAGTTCTCGGACGAGGAAATCGCGCAGCTGGGCTTTGCCATCTCCGCGATCACGGCGTGGAACCTGCTGAACGTGGGCTTCCGCAATCCGATTCCCGAGAAGGCTTGACGCGTCGGCGGACCGCCGTCTCAGCCTCCTGCGATCAGCGTCGCGACCTCTGCGGCTGATCGCACGCCGAGCTTGGCGTAGACCCGTGCGCGATGCACTTCCACCGTGCGCACCGACACGTGCAGCTCGTCGGCGATGACCTTGTTGAGCTTGCCCGCGGCCACGCGCAGCATCACCTCGCGCTCGCGCTCGGTGAGGCTCGCAAGGCGCGCCTCGCGCTCGGCCGCCAGCGCATCACCCTGATGCATCGCGGCCGACACCGCGAGCGCCTGCTCGATGCGGTCGGCCAGCGCGTTGTCGCTGTACGGCTTCTCGAGGAAGTCGAAGGCACCCTTCTTGAGCGCATCCACCGCCATCGGGATGTCGCCGTGCCCCGTGAGGAACAGCACCGGGTTGCGCACCCCGCGCGACACCAGCTCGTCGTGCACCCGCAGGCCCGACATCGGCTCCATGCGGATGTCCAGCACGATCACCCCGCGCGGCGGTCGCGGCCCCGCGTCGAGCGCCGCGAGGAAGGTCGGGCCGCTGTCATGCGCATGCACTTGCAGGCCGCGCGAGGACAGCAAGAAGGCCAGCGCGTCCAGCACGGCGGCTTCGTCGTCGACCAGGTGCACGACGCGGTCGGCCATCGCAAGGGTGTTCATGCCATCTCCTCTTCGTCATCGGTCACTGGCTGCAAGTCGCGGGGCAGGCTCACCGAGAACAGCGCGCCGCCACCGGGCGCGGACTCGGCCGCGAAGACGCCGTGGTGCGCCTCGATGATCGACCGGCAGATGGCCAGCCCCATGCCCATGCCTTCGGCCTTGGTCGAATAAAAGGGTGCGCACAGCGTCTCGATGCGCTGCGCGCCCAGCCCCGGCCCGGTGTCGCGCACGTCCACGCGAACGAAGCGCTGGTCGGCGCTCTGGGATGTGCGCACTTCGATCTCGCGCCGTCCTTCGTGCGTGGAGAGCGCATCGCTGGCGTTGCGCACGAGGTTCACCACCACTTGTTCGAGCAGCACGCGGTCGGCCACCAGCGGCGGCACGCGCTCGTCCAGGCGCAGGCGGAGCTCGACCTGGTGCCGTTCGAGTTCGTTGCGCAGAAGGTCCACCGCACCCCGCACGATGCCGTTGATGTCGCCCGTTTCCAGCCGCGGCGCGCGCCTGGTCAGGAACTCGCGGATGCGCTGCACGATGGCGCCTGCATGCGCCGCCTGCTCGCCCAGCCGCTGCAGTGCGCGCATCACCACCGGGTCGGGGTCGGGGAGCTTGCGCAAGGAGTTGAGCACGCCCGCGTTGTAGCTGGAGATGGCCGACAGCGGCTGGTTCAGTTCGTGCGCGAGCGTGGACGCCACCTCGCCGAGCATCGTGAGCCGCGCATGGTGCGCCATGCTCTCGGTCTGCCGGCGTTCACGCTCGGCCAGGCGCTTGCGCTCGGTGATGTCCACCACCGAGCCCATCCAGCCGATGTGCGTGCCGTGCGCATCCACGAGCGGCGCCTCGAAGATCATCACGTCGATGTGGCGGCCGTCGCGGTGGTGCCACTCCGCCTCGTAGCCCTCGCGCGGCGCCTGGCCCGCCATGTTTCGGCGATGGCGTTGCATGGTGGATTCGATGGTGTCTTGCGGCCAGTAGGGCATGGGCGGCATCAGGCCGATCAGCTCCTCGGGCCCGTAGCCCACCATGTCGGCCAGCGCCCGGTTGACGTAGACCAGGCGCCCGTCGAGGTCGCGCGCACGCAGGCCCACGGTGAGCGACTCTTCCATCGCGCTGCGCCAGGCTGCTTCCGTGCGCCACGCTGCTTCGGCCAGCGACACCTCGCGCACCTGGCGGCGCAGCATCAGCGTGCTCACGATGATGAGCACGACGAAGCCGGCGATCAGCGCGATCGGCAGCGTGCGGTGCCACGGCGCGATGGCATCGCGCGCGACGAGTTCGAGGTAGGTGTCGTCCAGCGTGGGCGACATGCTGATGCGGTAGGACTGGTGGTCCTCCAGGCCGCGGCCTTCGACGGTCGAGGCGATCACGTTGCCGATGCTGTCCACCAGCCGCACGTCGTACTTGCGCGCGAGCCACCAGGGCACGCCCTGGCGCAGCATGTCGCTTGGCGAATAGCGCGCCACCAGCGTCGCGCCCGAGGCGAGCGGGGCGGAAAGGTGCGCCGACAGGCCGGTGGATGCCGCGACGGCGCGCGGATCGTCCTGGGGTCGGGGCTGCTGTTCGGGCAGGTGCACGACGATGCGCCCGCTCGCATCCAGCCAGGTGATGCTGACCCAGAAGCGGTGCAGCCCGCTGGACACCTCCGGCAGGGCCGCGAAGCCTTCGGGCGACGGCCGCAGCGACTGCACCCGCAAGGCCAGCTGCGTGAGCTGCTGCTGTTCGCTCGCGATGCGGGCGCTGGTCTGTGCCTCCAGCGACAGCGCGTCGGAGATGAGTGCGAGGCGCTGGTCCTCGCGGTCGGTGGCTTCGGTTTTCCACAGCCAGGCCAGCACGCCGGCCACGAACATCAGCGACAGCACCAGCGGCAGCGCCCACAGGCCGCGGCGGCGGGCCGGCCGCGGCGGCAGCGCCACGGCGGGGCGGACGTGCGAAAGCGGCGGCTCGGGCATGAGGCGAAGTCTATGCGCCGCAGCCGGTCGCAGGGGCCGGCTGCGTGCCGCTTGCATGCTGAATGTGGAACTCCACAACTACCGTCTTCGGCGGGCCAAATCCAAAATCCGCTCGACCCTCAAACAACATTGGAGACTCAAGCATGCGCAAGCTCGCTTCCAGGATCATCGGCCGCCGCCTCGTGCTCGCCGCCGCCGCCCTCGTGCTGGCCGCCCCCGCGGCGTTCGCCCAGGCGCCCATCGTCATCAAGTTCAGCCACGTGGTGGCGCCCGATACGCCCAAGGGCAAGGGCGCCGAGCGTTTCAAGCAGCTCGCCGAAGAGCGCACCAAGGGCCGCGTGAAGGTCGAGGTGTACCCGAACAGCCAGCTGTACAAGGACAAGGAAGAGATGGAGGCGCTGCAGCTGGGCTCGGTGCAGATGCTCGCGCCTTCGCTCGCCAAGTTCGGCCCGCTGGGCGTGAAGGAATTCGAGGTCTTCGACCTGCCCTTCATCTTCAAGGATGAAGCCGCCTTCCGCGCCGTCACCGACGGCCCCGTGGGCGCCGACCTGTTCAAGAAGCTCGAGCCCAAGGGTATCCGCGGCCTGGCCTACTGGGACAACGGCTTCCACATCATGAGCGCCAACAAGCCGCTGCACAACGTGGCCGACTTCAAGGGCCTGAAGATGCGCATCCAGAGCTCCAAGGTGCTCGATGCGCAAATGCGTGCCCTGGGCGCCATCCCGCAGGTGATGGCCTTCTCCGAGCTGTACCAGGCGCTGCAATCGGGCGTGGTGGACGGCACCGAGGGCACGCCCTCGAACTTCTACACGCAAAAGACGTATGAAGTGCAAAAGCACATGACCGTGTCCAACCACGGCCACCTGGCTTACGCCGTCATCGTCAACAAGAAGTTCTGGGACGGCCTGCCGGCGGACATCCGCACCATCCTCGAAGGCGCGTTGAAGGACGCCACGACCTACGCCAACGCCATCTCGACCACCGAGAACCAGACGGGCATGGAGAAGATCCGCGCCAGCGGCAAGACCACCATCTACACGCCGACCGCCGCCGAGATCAACGAGTGGAAGCATGCGCTGATGCCCGTTCACAAGGAGATGGAATCGCGCGTCGGCAAGTCGACGGTCGAGGCCGTCTACAAGGCGACGGGCTTCGTCGCGCCGATGTAATCGGCCGGGCCGCCTGCGCGGCCCTCCTTTCGTTTCGTCGGGAAGCTGCGCGGTCCATCACCGCGCAGGCCAAGGAAAAACAATGCTCAACCGCATACTCGACCACCTCGAGGAATGGCTGATTGCCTTCCTCATGGGCGCCGCGACGCTCGTCATCTTCATGGCCGTGCTGCACCGATTCCTCTCGGGCGTGCCGGTCATCCAGGACTACACCATCCGCCTTGACGTGAGCTGGGCGCAGGAACTGTGCATCTACATGTTCGTGTGGATGGCCAAGTTCGGCGCGGCCTACGGCGTGCGGCACGGCACCCACGTGGGCGTGGACGTGCTGGTGCGCAAGCTGCCCGCGTCCAAGGCCAAGTGGCTCATCCTCTTCGGCCTGATTGCGGGTGCCGTCTTCACCGGCATCGTCGGCACGCTGGGCGCGACCTTCGTGTGGGACAACGGCTTCCATTACGCGCTCTTCCACAGGCTGGGCTTCGAGCTGGGCGACGTGCCAGAAGGCCCGACCTCGCCGGACATGGAGATTCCCACCTGGATCGCGTATTCGTGCGTGCCGCTGGGCTCCTACCTGATGTGCTTTCGCTTCCTGCAGGTGGCCTGGAAGTTCATCAGCACCGGCGAACTGCCGCACCATGACCACGGCCACGTCGAAGGCATCGACGAAGCGCCGACCGACGCCAACCTCGTGAGCCCGGGAGTGCGCGAATGAACACCCTCATCATCTTTGTCCTCCTGATCGCGCTCATGCTCACGGGCATGCCGATCTCGATCTCGCTCGGCCTGACCGTCCTCACCTTCCTCTTCACGCTCACCCAGGTTCCCATTGAATCGGTGGCGCTCAAGCTGTTCACCGGCATCGAGAAGTTCGAGATCATGGCGATCCCGTTCTTCATCCTCGCAGGCAACTTCTTGACGCATGGCGGCGTGGCGAGGCGGATGATCAACTTCACCACGTCCATGATCGGCCACTGGTACGGCGGCATGGGCCTGGCGGGCGTGCTGGCCTGCGCGCTGTTCGCAGCCATCTCCGGCTCGTCGGTCGCAACGGTGGTGGCGGTGGGTTCCATCATGCTGCCGGCGATGGTCAAGGCGGGCTACCCGAAGCAGTTCGGCGCAGGCGTCATCACCACGTCGGGCGCGCTGGGCATCTTGTTCCCGCCGTCGATCAACCTCGTCATCTACTCCATCGCGACCGCGGGCATGAATGCCACCGGACCGAAGGGCGAGGTGGTGAGCTCGGCCTCTGTGGGGCAGCTCTTCCTCGCGGGCGTGGTGCCGGGCCTGTGCCTGTCCTTCCTGCTGGGCGTGACCACCTGGTACCGCGCCAGGAAGTACGACTATCCGCGCATGCCGCGCGCCACCTGGGGCGAGCGATGGAAGGCATTCCGCGAAAGCATGTGGGGCCTGCTGCTCATCGTGGTGGTGATCGGCGGCATCTACAGCGGCACCTTCACGCCCACCGAGGCAGCGGCGATGGCGGCGGTCTACGCCTTCTTCATCTCCGTCTTCGTCTACAAGGACCTGAAGCTGAGCGACGTGCCCAAGTCGCTGCTCAATGCGGCCGCGATGAGCTCGATGCTGCTGTACATCATCACCAACGCGGTGCTGTTCTCGTTCCTCATGACGTCGGAACAGATCCCGCAGATGATGGCCGCGTGGATGACGAGCCAGGGCTTCGGGCTCGTGGTGTTCTTGCTGTTGGTGAACATCATCCTGCTCGTGGCCGGCAACTTCATGGACCCGGCAGCGATCGTGCTGATCATGGCGCCCATCCTGTTCCCCGTGGCCATCAAGCTTGGCGTGGACCCGGTTCACTTCGGCATCCTGATGGCAGTCAACATGGAAGTGGGCTTGTGCCACCCGCCGGTCGGCCTCAACCTCTACGTGGCCTCGGGGATCACGAAGATGGGGATCACCGAGCTCACAGTCGCGGTGTGGCCATGGCTCTTGACGATGATCGGCTTCCTGGTCGTGGTGACCTACTGGCCGACGCTGTCACTGTGGCTGCCGCATGCGCTGCTGCGCTAAGGCGTTGATGGGCCTTTCGATTCGATCAGCCTGACCAGGGTGTGCAGCACGCGATTCACCGGCGTGGGCACACCCGCCGCTTCACCGCGGCGCACGATGAAGCCGTTGAGGTGGTCGATCTCGCTGCGTTTGCCACGTGCGAGGTCTTGGGCGGTGGATGAGAACTGGCTGGGCATGGTGGCGGCGATGCGCTCCACGCCCTCCCACGGGTCGCCGGGCAGCGTCACGCCGGTGGCGCGCGCGACGGCCAGGCATTCGTTGACGACGTCGCGCATCACGTCCCACACGCCTGCGCCTTGCACCAGCGGGCCGTAGGGAATTTGCGTGATGGCGGACATGGCGTTGTAGGCGCAGTTGAGGACGAGCTTGGCCCACAGGGCACCGGTGACGTTGCCGGACACCTGCATCGGGACGGCGGCGGATGCGAAGGCCTCGACGATCTGCGGCGTGCGTGCCGACGGGCCGATGACCAGCTCGCCGCGGCCGTGGTGCAGCACGTGGCCGGGGCCGGCCATCTCGGTGGCGACGTAGACGACGGTGGGCACGACCGGCTGGGCCAACAAGCGCTGCAGCCGCTCTGCGTTGTCCACGCCGTTTTGCAGGCTCAGCACGGTGGCATCGGCCGCGAGGTGCGGCGCGATGGCAGCGCCACTCGGTTCGGTGTCGCTGGACTTCACGCTGAAGAGCACGAGCTGCGCGCCTGCGACAGCACTGGCTTCGGTGCTCGCTGCCAGCCGCACATGCTCCTTGAAGCTCGTCGTCTCCAGCAGCAGGCCGTTGCGACACACGGCCTCCACGTGCGCCGGCCGGCCGATCAGGCAGACCTCGTGACCGGCCCTTGCCAACATGCCGCCGTAGTAGCAACCCACGGCACCCGCACCCATCACAGCAATCTTCATTCGTCCATCCTCATTGGCCGAGCGCCACCCGATGCATCAGCATGAAGGGTCGGCCCGGTGCGCTTTCCGCGAACACGCACACGGCATCGCAATCAAGCGGTGCGGCAAGGGCTGGCGCGAAGTGCGCGCGGGCCTGGTCGAGCATCTCGTCGCGTTGGCGCGTCGAGGCCGGATCATCGCCGAAGCTGTCGCTCAGTGTCAGGTGGAACTGCCAGCGCTCGCCCACGAAGGGCTGGCCGTAGCGACGGATGTTCGATCGTTGCAGCTCGTCAAAGGGAAGCGACAGCAACCGACGCTGTTCGTCGTCGACCGAGGGCGGCTGCCTCAATGCATCGAGCTCGACCACGCAGGCATCGGCGAGCCGGCGAAGCGGATGCGCGGCGCTGATCGCATCGCGCGGCCGCAGGGCGAGAAAGCCGCGCAGCGTGCGCACTTCCATCAGCGGCAGGGGGAAGCGCGGCGCTTGATGAACGAGCCGGGCGAGGGCATCGACGAGACCGGATTCCCCGACGTCGTCGCGCAAGTGCATCGGCGCCTTCAGCGTCGCGTGGAAGCCATAGCGGCGCGGCGTGGCGGTGCCTTCGCGCACAGGCACGCCGGCCTCGCCGCTGATGGCATCGCGGCCCAGCCAGCGGCAGCCGGCGTCCCACAGCGGATGACCGGCCGGCGGCGCCCAATAGATCGCATAGCGTGCCGATGCGCCCATCGGCGCATCTTGGCACGGCTCCTATTGCCGGGTTGCGTCCCCTGAGCGCGAAGTGGTGTCCGCGAGTCGCTGGGCCGTGCTCTGCGCTTCCCAGCGCTTGGCCGCATCCACCACCTTCGCAAACGCCTCGCCGTCTTCCAGCAGCGCCTGCTTGGTCTTGGCATCCAGCGGCGCTTCGATGCCGGTCTCGTCGCGCGGCATGCGGTCGTCGCGCACGGCCTTGAGCAGGCGCTGGATTTCTCCGGCGGCGTGCGCGGGTGTCTGCAGCAACACGAGGCGCTTGCTCTTGTCGGGGTTGTTGGGCACGTGGCAGTTGTCGCACTGGCCCTGGCGCAGGCGCAGCGCGAGCACCTTGTAGGAACTTTCCATCTGCGCGAGGTAGGGGTTGCCGGCGCTGTACAGGCCGTCGAAGAGCGTCACCTTGGGCTGGCTGCGGCCTTGTGCATCCGACCACATCCACTTGCCTTCGAAGCCCTGCGGCGGCGGCACCGGCTGCACCTGCGTGATCGGCGGGTTCGCGCCGTGCACGGTGAATTGGGCCACCTTCACGCGGCCGCGCATCGGCTCCCACCACAGGATGATTTCATTCGCGCCCTGGTACATCGTCCACTTCTCGGGGTCGTGCCAGAACGGGTAGGGGAACTGACCCGGCGTGAGCCGGTTGCGGAAGGCCGTGGCCAGGCGAATCTGGAAGAGGCCTTCGCTTTCGACGTACTGCACCGTGTGCTGGCCGTTGAACATGAACAGCGGCATGTACATGCCCGTGAGCACGTCCGGCGCGAACTGCGTGAGCGAGCTGGCTTGCAAGGTGAGCTTCGGGTCGCGCTGTCGGCCCCACAGCACGATGGGGTTGAGCTTCTCGCGCAAGGACGCGTCGTGGAACATGCCTTTGCGGCAGGTGTCGAAGGCGGCCTGGTCGCCGGTGGGTGCGATGGGGCAATGCCCTGCGAGCTCATTGGCGATCTCGGTGGCTGCACTGCGCGCCTCGCGCCACTGCTCGGCGCTTGGTGCCACGCCGGCGGCGTGTACGGCAGGCGCTGCGCTCAGACACAACAACGAAGCCACTGCGTGTGCCGCAAGGCCACGCTTGCTGAAGGCGAACATGATGGACTCCCGAAAATGCTGTCGCGCATCAACCCACGATGCGGCCGTAGCGGTCGATGACCACCATCTCGACGTATTGCGAACCCTGCGCGTTGTCCGGCGCGTAGGCCACTCGGTAGCCGCCGAGGTCGGCGCGCAGGTTGGCGAAGGCGTCACGCAGCTTGGTGCGGTTGGCCGCGCCGCCCTTGGATGCCGTGCGTGCCGCTTCCACCGCCACGCGGCCCGCGATGTAGCCCTCCAGCGTCGTCACGCCCAGCGATGCACCGGTGCCCAGCGCCGCGAGGTCGGCCTTGCACTGGCTCACCACGCCCACGCCGAGTGCGGTGGGGCGCGGCACGACGAGGCTCATCACCACGCTGCGCTTGGTGGCGGCCACCCCGTCGATCAAGTCCTGGCCTGCGAATGACGACGAGAAGTACATGCCCGGGTAGCCGCCGGCATTCATGTGCTCCATGACGGACAGCACCGGCGCGGCGTTCGTCGTGAACAGCACGCAGTCGAGCTTGGCGTCGAGCAACTGCTTGGCCACGGACTCCTGAGACTTCACGTTCCGGTCGATCGACACGATGGCCGCGGGCTTCACGCCCACTGTCTGCAGCGCGTCCTCCATCGCCACGAGGTTGGCCTTGGACGTGTCCTTCAGGTACACATAGCCCACGCGCTGGAAGCCGAACTCCTTCACGTAGGTGACCATGCGCTTGTATTCGACGTCGTAGCCCGCGCGCACGTGCACCGCGCCGAGGTGGCCGGCACTTCGAATGCCCATGTTGCCGCTGGCCGTGCCGATGAGCGGCACTTGGCTCTTTTCCACGATCGGCATGCAGGCCTCGGCCGCCGCGCCGCTCGTCAGGCCCACCAGTGCGGTGGCGCCGTCGTCGATGAGCTTCTGTACATTGGCGACGCATCGTTCCTTGTGGCCGCCGTCATCCAGCGTCACGAGCTCGAACTTCGGGCCCTTGCTGTTTTCGACACGGTTGGCCGCGGCGAAGGCCGCGAGGATGCCGTCGCGCACGTCGCTGCCGTAGCGCGATTGCGAGCCGGTGAGCGATGCGCTCTGGCCCAGCCGGATGACGTTGGTCTGCGCCAGTGCAAGACCCGGAAAACCCGTGCCGATGCCGGCGCACAGGGCGGGCACGCCCAGGAGGAGGTCACGTCGTTTCATGATGATGTCCTTTCAACGCCAAGGCTCAGGCGCGTGTTCAACCGACCAGCCGGCCGTAGCGGTCGATCGCGATCAAGTCCACGTAGCGCGAGCCTTGCGTGGTGCCGGCGAACTCCACCTTGTAGCCACCGAGGTCGCTGCGCAGCGCGGCGAGAGATTCCTTCATTCGTGCGCGGGTGAGGTTGCCGGCCTTCGAGGCTGCGAGCGCGGCATCCACCGCGGTGCGGCCGGCGATGTAGCCTTCCAGCGTCGTCGTGCCAAGCCGGGCGCCGTTGTTCAGCAAGGCGAGGTCGCGCTGGCACTGCGCCACCACGTTCACGCCCATGGCCGTTGGGCGGGGCACCACCATGCTCATCACGCAGCTCTGGCGCTTGGCGGTGAGCGTGTCGATCAGGTCCTGCCCCGCAAATGACGAGGCGTAGTAGAGGCCCGGGAACTTGGCCCGCGTCATGTGGTCGATGATCTTCGCGATGGGCGCGGCGTTGGCGGTGAACAGCACGCAATCGAGACGCGCGGCCATCAAGTCGTTGGCGACGCCTTCGAAGGACGCGGCATTGCGGTCGATGGCGATCTGCACTTTCGGCACGATGGACAGCGACGACAACGCGGCGTTCATCGCATCGAGGTTGGCCTTGGAGGTGTCGCCGAGATAGACGACGCCCACGCGCTGCATGCCGAAGTCCTTCACGTAGCTCACCATGCGCTTGTATTCGGCGTCGTAGCCGGCACGCACATGGAAGGCGCCGTTGGCGCCAGCCGCTCGGATGCCCATGTTGCCGCTGGCGGTGCCGAGCAAGGCAATCTGCGCGTCTTCCACCACCGGCATGCAGGCTTCGGCGCCCGCGCCGCTGGTGAGGCCGATGAGCGCGGTGACGCCCGAGTCGACCAGCGACATCGCGTTCTTCATGCAGCGGCTGCGAACGCCGCCATCGTCGAGCGTCATCAATTCGAAACGCACACCGGTGCTCGCTTCGTTGGCAGAGGCGGCTGCGAAGGCGGCTGCGATTCCGTTCTGCACATCGCGGCCGTAGGCTGCCTGGCCGCCCGTGAGCGAGGCCGACTGGCCGAATCGAATGACCCGTGCGCCAGACGAGGCACGTGCGGACGAGACTGACAACATCGATGCGGTGGCCACGCTTGCGGACGTTGCCAGCATGAAGGTTCTGCGCTTCATCTTTTCTCTCCCTTGAGCACACGCCACGGCGACGTGTTCCGTGTTTCGGCACTCTTGTGAGCGAAGTTGATGGGGCGTTGCTCAGCCTTACTCGTGTCGCAATTGGTTGCGTTCTTGGCTGTCTTATGTCGCTGCGGACGCTATCCATTCGTGTGCAGATTCACGAAATGGATGTTTGGGAAAATCATCCCTCGAAGCGAATTCGGTAGCAGGCTTACGAATCGCGCAGCCAGATCCCGCCATATTGCGTGCGAAGTCTTCCGGCGGCTGCCCATTTGGCGAGCACCTCGTTCACTGTCTGCCGGGACAAGCCGCACAAGGCGGCCAGCTCCGATTGCGTCACCTTGGCGAAGCGCCAACCTTGTTTGTCGGCCTTCGACGCGCTCAGCATGACCCGGGAAAGTGCGGAGGCAAGACGCGTGTCCGCCGGCTGGTGCCGAGCGAGCTCCAACAGCTGCAAGGTGTTGCTGTGCCGTCCGGCGAGCTCCTTCAGCAAGGCGCGCGCGAAGCCGGGCACCTCGTCCATCAATCGGTCGTAGGCAGCGCGCTCGATGGCCAGCACCTGGCTCGACTTGCGCGCGACGGCTTCGTAGGTGGAAGGCGAACCGGACGCGAACGAGGCCAGGCCGAAGAGTCGGAAGGGCGTGATGAGTTCGATCACTGAGACGCCGCCATCTGGCGCGATGAAGCGAGCCTCCAGTTCGCCCGAGACGACGGCGAAGAGGGCAGGTGCCGTGCTGGCCTGTGCGAACAGCGTTGCGCCCCGATTGAGCCGCCGCAGCCGGCACGCGTCCGCTATCGCGCCTTCCTGCCGGGCCGGCAGGTGCAACTCGGGGAAGTTGAAGGCCAACGCGTGGCGCAAGGCCTCTTCGACAGATGCGGTCATCGAACGTGATTGTCGGGCACCCGACAGACTTTCAGGGGACGGCGCGCTACGCTCCGCTGCAACAGGAGTCCAACATGAGTGCGTCACCCACCATCGACCCCAAGGTCGTGGCAACCTTCGAGCGCTTCGCAGCGAGTGAATGCGGCGACGAGCCCTTGTATGCGGCCATGTGCCGCATTGCCGTTGCCGAACCGGCGGTGTTGTCGCTCATGGACTTGGCGCCGAAGGAGCAGCGTCGGCCCAACTTGCTGTTCGCCGCGGTGCAGTACCGGTTGCTGGCCGGCGTGAAGCATGCGCTGGGTGACTACTACCCCAGCGTTGGCGGTCAGCGCGAGGCCGACGCGGAGTTGCATCCGCGCTTCGTTGATTTCTGCCTCGCGCAGCGTGCGGCGCTGACTGATCTGATTGCCACCCGCACCACGCAGACCAACGAAGTCGGCCGCTGCGCCGTGTTGTGGCCGGTGCTGCAGCACGTGGCCAAACGCCGTGGCTTCGAGCGCATCGCGCTGCTTGATTTCGGAAGCAGTGCGGGCTTGAACCTGGGGGTCGACCGATACCGCTACGACTATGGCCGCATGCACTTGGCGCCGGGCGGGCGCGATGCCGCGGTGGTCGTCAACTGCCGGTTGGTGGGAGACGCCACACCGCCCACCGACCTCGGCCAGATGCCGCGCATCGACAGCCGCCTTGGTTTGGACACCGACCCCATCGACGCGCGCGACGAGGCATCGTCCCGCTGGCTCGAGGCCTGCGTGTGGCCGCATGACACCGTGCGGCGCGAGCGGCTGCGGGCGGCACTTCGCATCGCACGCGAGAACCGCTGGGCGCTGCAGCGGCACCGCGATTGCAGCGCGGCGGTGGAGCCCTGGTTGCGCGGCATCGAGCCGGGCGTGTTGCCGGTGATGGTGAACAGCTGGGTGCTCATGTATTTCGAGCGCGAGGCGAGGGCGGCTCACATCGCGCGCATGCGGGGGCTGGTGCAGCAGCACGGCATGGCGTGGGTGTCTGCCGAGTCGCCGGAGATAGCGATCGACCCGCGACGGACGCCGCCCACGGTGCAACCTGCGCAGTTCGACGGCAACGCTGCCGCGCCATGGACCTTGACCATGCCCGGTGACGAGGCGCCGACATCCGAATTCGTGGCGGTGTCGCATCCGCATGGGAAGTGGATGCAGTGGCTCGGGTGAGCTGGGTGTTTGCCGGGTTCGCTCGATCCCACGTTCGTTCTTCTTGGCATCTTCACTCCGCTGCTCCTGGGGCATACACTACAAGTCGTTACATGCGGTGCGGGATGCGCCGCGTGAACGTCGTACGTGCCACTCCAGGGAGCCAGCATGACCGAAGCATCGCGCAAGCCCGAGTACCAGGAATCGAAGATCGAAGACGAGCCCATCCTCGGGCCTGTGCTGACCTTCGCCGACGGCCGCGTCCAGCCGCTGACCTTCATGGAGCGATTGCTCGTGAGGCTTCGGCTGCTGAATGCGAAGCAGCTGGAGGCGAGGTATTTGAGGGTGGAGGCTGGTTGATTGCGGCTGCGGGCGTCAGATTTGGTCCAGCGGGCTGCGGATGCCGCGGCCGCCGCGATTGAGCACGTGCGTGTAGATCATCGTCGTCTTCACGTCGGAGTGGCCCAGCAACTCTTGCAGGGTGCGGATGTCGTAGCCCGCCTGGAGCAAGTGCGTGGCGAAGGAGTGCCGCAGCACGTGGGGTGAGCAGGGCTTGGAGATGCCGGCGCGTTTGGCGGCGGCTGCGACGGCACGCTGGACGGATTGCTCTTGCAGGTGGTGCCTGCGCTCGATGCCGGACCGAGGGTCGATCGAACGCGCCTGCGCGGGGAACACCCATTGCCATCCCCACGCCTTTGGCGCCGTCGGGTACTTGGTGGACAAGGCGTCCGGCAACCACACTGCGCCGTGGCCGGCCACAACGTCCTTGTCGTGAAGCGCCTTCGCTCGCGCGATTTGCGTCTGCAGAGGGAGCATGAGGTTTTCAGGCAGGACGGTGACTCTGTCTTTCCCGCCTTTTCCGTCGCGAACGATCAACTCTCGTCGTTCGAATTCGACGTCCTTGACTCGCAAGCGCAACCCTTCCATCAGGCGCATCCCGGTGCCATACAGCAGTTGGGCAACGAGGCCGGTGACGCCGTTCAGCTCCTGCAGCAGGCCACGAACTTCGGTTGGCGTGAGGACCACCGGCAACTTGCGGTTGGTGCGGCCAGTGACGATTTCGTCGAGCCAGGGGAGGTCTGAGTTGAGCACCTTCGCGTACAAGAACAGAAGGGCGGATTTGGCCTGGTTCTGGGTCGATGCGGAGACGCCGCGGTCGGTGGCCAAGTGGGAGAGGAACGCGTTGACCTGCGCAGCTCCCATGTCCTGCGGGTGGCGCTTGTGATGGAAGAGGATGTAGCGCCGGATCCAGTCGACGTAGGTGTCTTCGGTTCGGATGGAGTAGTGACGTGCGCGGATCTCTGCGCGGACACGATCGAGGAGGCGAGGTGGGTTGGACTCGCCCTGTTCAGCCGGTGACAATTGCTTGGTCATCCGCCGATTTTTCGGCGGCCTAATTTCGGTGTCTTCCCCTGGAGAGGGGGATGGGAGCGCGGAATATGAGGGGGAGCGAGGACGTGGGGGGTGGTTGGGTGGGTGGATTGGGCGTCAGGGGTGTCGCTTGATGGTGATGTCTAATTAACGTTAGGCCGCCTCGGAGG
>CBIHOF010000041.1:0-25288 GCA_966211955.1 uncultured Comamonadaceae bacterium
AGATCAGCCCGAGGCAAGGCGAGCAAGGCGACTACGTGATCGAGCGGGCCTTCGTTGAAAAATGACAGCCCCCCAGTCGCTGCGCTCCTGCCCCCAGGGGGCGCCGCCTGGCGGACCGGCGAAGCCGGATCCGCGGGCGTGAGATGACGGCCCCCCAGTCACTGCGCTCCTGCCCCCAGGGGGCGCCGCCTGGCGGACCGGCGAAGCCGGATCCGCGGGCGTGGCTCGCTCGGGTGGTGGTTGCGGTGCGGGCGCGGTGGGCGGGGGTTGCGCTGTGCGTGATGGTGTCGCTGGCCGCGGGCTTCGTGGCCAGCCTCCACGGCGGCCCGCAGCTGCTCTACGCCCTCTTCTTCGGTGTGTGCTTCCACTACCTGCATGACGACGAGCGCACGCGGCCGGGCATCGACTGGTGCGGCAAGAGCCTGCTGCGCATCGGCGTCGCGCTGCTCGGCGCGCGCATCACCGTGGCGCAGATCGCGACGCTGGGCTGGACCACCGTCGCCATCGTCGTCGCGGCCGTCGTCACCACCATCGCCGTGGGCGTGCTGCTGGCGCGGCTGCTGGGGTTGACGACGTCGCAAGGCCTGCTGTCCGGCGGCGCCACCGCCATCTGTGGTGCGTCCGCGGCGCTGGCCATCTCGGCCGTGCTGCCGCGCTCTCGCGAGCAGGAGCGCTTCACGCTGGTCGTGGTGGTGGGCGTGACCAGCCTGTCCACGCTCGCCATGCTTTTGTATCCATCCATTGCGCGTGCGCTCGCGTTGTCGCCGACCCTCGCCGGACTCTTCCTCGGCGGCACCATCCATGACGTCGCGCAGGTGGTGGGTGCCGGCTACCTGATGGGGCCGGTCACCGGTGACCACGCCACCATCGTCAAGCTGCTGCGCATCTCCACCCTGGCGGTCGTTGTTGCCGGCGTGTCGATGTCCGCGCTCGGCCAGCGCCGATCGGCGGCGGCGCAAGAGGGCCCACGCGCCCCGCTGCTGCCCGGCTTCCTGCAGTGCTTTGCCGCGCTCGTCGCGTTCAACTCGCTCGGATGGATCCCGCAGGCCGTACAGTCGTCGCTCGGCGACGTCTCACGCGCGAGCCTCGTCGTCGCGATCGCTGCGCTGGGCATCAGGACGTCGCTCACCGCGCTGCTCGAGGCGGGCTGGCGGTGCTTCGTGCTGCTGCTCCTGGAAACACTGTGGCTCACCGGCCTCGTTCTCGTGGCGATCCTGGTGCTGAGGCCCTGAATCCCTCCTGCGGTGTTGCACTGCAACGTGCGAAGGATTTGGGTGCACTGATATGCTCAAAAGCAATGAAACGCAGTGCAGTCCCACCCCCCGCGGTACAAGGTGTCGAACCACTGCGCCGCTCGGAAGAGCGTTTTCGCCTGCTGGTCGAGAGCGTCGTCGATTACGCGATCTTCATGCTCGACGAGCATGGCCACATCCTCACCTGGAACGCCGGTGCGCAGCGGCTCAAGGGCTACAACGCCGACGAGGTCACGGGGCGGTCCTTCGAGATCTTCTACCCGGCCGACGCGATCGAGCGCGGATGGCCGCGCTACGAACTGGAACAAGCCACCGCGACCGGGCGTTTCGAGGACGAAGGCTGGCGGCTGCGCAAGGATGGCACGCGCTTCTGGGCAAGCGTGGTCATCACCGCGCTGCGCGGGCCCGAGGGCGACCTGCGCGGCTTTGCCAAGGTCACGCGCGACCTCACCGAGCGGCGCGCACAGGAAGAAGCCCTGCGCCGCAGCGAGGAGCAGTTGCGGCTGATGGTGGAGTCCGTCAAGGACTACGCCATCTTCATGCTCGACCCGACGGGCAACGTCATCAGCTGGAACGCCGGTGCCCGGGCAATCAAGGGTTACACGGCCGCCGAAGTGATCGGCAAGAATTTCTCGATCTTCTTCACCGCCGCGGACGTGGCCGAAGGCAAGCCGCAGGCGGCGCTCGCCGACTCGCGGCTGAACGGCCGCGTAGAGACCGAGGCCTGGCGCGTGCGCCGCGACGGCAGCGTCTTCTGGGCCAACGTGGTGATGACGCCCGTGCTCGATCGCGACGGCGTGCTGCGCGGCTTTTCCAAGGTGACGCGCGACCTGTCCGAGAAGCGCCGGCTGGTCGAGCTCGAGCATTCGAGCCGGCGCATGAACGAGTTCCTTGCCATGCTGGCGCACGAGCTGCGCAACCCGCTCGCGCCCATCCGCAACGCAGTCAGCATCTTGCAGGTGCATCCGCTCATGCCGGCGCAGCTGGCCGGCACGCGCGACATCATCGACCGCCAGCTCGTGCACCTCACCCGGCTGGTGGACGACCTGCTCGACGTGGCCCGCGTGTCGACCGGCAAGATCGTGCTGCGGCACGAGCGTGTCGATTTTCGCGAGGTGGTCAAGGCGAGCATCGAGGCCATCCGGCCGCTCGCGTCCGCCCGCCAGCATCACCTCGAAGTGAAAGTGCCCGACGAGCCCATCGAGGTGATGGGCGACGCCACGCGGCTCGTGCAGTCGCTGCAAAACCTGCTCAGCAATGCGGTGCGCTACACGCCGCCGGGGGGGCAGATCGGCGTCGACGTGAAGGTGGAGGGGCAGGCGGTGATCGCCAGCGTCAGTGACACCGGCAACGGCATCGCCCCGGAGTCGCTCGAACGCATCTTCGAGCTCTTCGCGCAGGAGGACTACCAGCGCATGCCTTCGGAAAGCGGCCTCGGAATCGGCCTGAGCCTCGCCCGCTCGCTGGTCGAGAAGCATGGCGGGCTGCTGACGGCTGCAAGCCCCGGGCGCGGCAAGGGCAGCACCTTCACCATGCTCATCCCGTTGCGATCGGCAAGCGATGGAACGCACCTGGCCGCAGCGCCCACCGTCTTGCCACGCACCGGCCGCTCCTTGCGCGTGCTCGTCGTCGACGACAACCGCGACTCGGCCGACACCATGGTCTACGTGCTGCAGTTGCTCGGCCACGAGGCGCGCGCGGCCTATGGCGCAAAGGATGCCATGTCGCAGGCACGGGACTTCGACCCGGTGCTGGTGCTGCTGGACCTGAACATGCCCGATGGCGACGGCTTCAGCGTGCTCAGGCAGCTGCGCGCGGAGCTGCCCGCCGACACCCGCATCGCCGCGATGACGGGCTATGGCCAGGAAAGCGATCGCGAGAACACGCTGGGCGCCGGCTTCGATGCGCACCTCACCAAGCCGGTGGGTGCCGAAGACCTGCAGGCGTTGCTGCGGCAGGCCGTCAGGCGCTGATCAGCGCCGGTCATCAGCGCCTGCACAGCGCAGCCACCAGGTCCGACTGCGTGATGATCCCCACCAGCCGGCGCTGCGCGTCGATGATGGGGATGTGATGGTGGCCGGTGTCGGCAAACATCGGCACCAGTTCGCTGATCGGCCGGTCCGCGCTTGCCACGCGCACGTGGCGCGTCATGATCTGGCCGACAGATTCGGGCTTGTCAGTGTGCGTGGTGGTGCTCGGGCGGATCAGTGAACGAAGGCGCCCCGTCCAGCCCGCGTGCAGGTCGAGCTCGCCGCCCTTCATGAAATCCGCCAGCGTCACCACGCCCACGATGCGCATCGCGCGGTCCACCACCGGCAACGCCTTGATGTGCCGCTGCCGCAGCAGCGCCCATGCATCCTGCAGCGATGTGCCGTATGCCACCGACACCGGCTCGCGCGACATGATGTCCTCGCACAAGATCTCGTCCAGGCGCCGCCGGTACGACTGCATCTCGGCTTGCTCGAGCAGGCTGCGCAGGTCGTCGCGGCTCACGTCCAGCACCTGGTTGTAGCGGCCGAGCACCGCGTCGAGGTCGGCCTCGCTGAAGCGTGCGGTGGGCACTGCATCGGCCGGCGCCGGCAAGGGCCTGGCCTGGCCGTGCGGGTAGCGGCGGCCCGTTGCGCTGTTGTAGGCCACGCCCGCCAGCACGAGCAGCAGCGAGTTGGCAAGCACGGGGAAGAGCACGAAGTGGAAGTCGCCGATGCCCGCGAGCACGGGGAACAGCGCGCTCGCACCGCCCGGCGGGTGAAGGCAACGCAGCGAGAACATGAGGCCGATCGCGAGGCTCACCGCCAGCGCACCGACCCAGGGCTCATGGCCGAAGGCGCTGACACAGGCCACCCCCGCGAGCGCCGACAAGGCGTTGCCGCCGATCACGGACCAGGGCTGCGCGAGCGGACTCCCCGGCACGCCGAAGACCAGCACCGCGCTCGCGCCGATGGGCGCGACAAGCCACGGCAGCGCCGAGCCATCAGGCCCGGCCAGGCGGCACAGCAGGCTCGTTGCCAGCACCCCGACGAGCGCGCCGACGACCACGCGCAGCCGCTCGCGGCCGTTGACCGCCATGCGTGACGGTAGGAATTCGCGCAGCCACGCGAGCCATGCGGCGTCGCGTGCTGGCGGCTCAATGGTGGAAGGTGGGCTGTGCGGCATTGGCGTATCGCGGAAAAGCGGCGATTGTGCCCGTGCCGTCTTCCTCACCTTGCTTGAAAGGTGGTCGCCGCGCGACGGCATATATATCGCGTCGTGATATATTCCGCCGCTTCGCTCAAACCGTTTCGATGTCTTCCTCCCGACGCACGCTGACGAAGAAGGACTTCGAGGCGCTGTCCGACTTCCGCTACCAGATCCGCCGCTTCGAGCGCTTCTCCGAGCGCGCGGCCCAAAGCGAGCACATCACGCCGCAGCAGTACCTCGTGCTGCTGCACATCAAGGGCATCCCGGGCCGTTCATTTGCGCTGGTCGGCGAGATTGCCGAGCGGCTGCAGATGACGGCACACGGCGCCGTGGCTCTGGTCACGCGCTGCGAAGCGCTCGGGCTGGTCGAGCGCCGCGCGAGCGACACCGACCGCCGGCAGGTCGAGGTGCACCTGCTGCCCGAAGGCGACAAGCTCCTGCAGCGCCTGGCTGCCCTGCACCGCGCGGAGCTGGCATCGCTCAAGGGCGTGTTCCGTGTTCCGCAGATCGATCTCTCAACGCCGGACTGAACCTCCGTGCATGCACCCATGACTTCCATCGACCGTGGCGACTTCGCCCTCAACACCCGCCTGTTCCGCATCACCGCCATGGCGGTCGTCATCGGCGGGCTCAGCACCGTCGCGGCGCGTGTGCTGCTGGACCTGATCCGCTTCTTCACCAACCTGTTCTTCTTCCAGACCTTCTCCATCGCCAACCGCTCGCCGGCTGATCACGCGATGGGCCTGTGGGTCATCGCGGTCCCGGTCGTCGGCGGTCTCATCGTCGGGCTGATGGCACGCTTTGGCTCCGAGAAGATCCGCGGCCACGGCATTCCCGAGGCGATCGAGGCCATCCTCTTCGGCAAGAGCCGCATGTCGGCCAAGGTGGCCGTGCTCAAGCCGCTGTCCTCGGGCATCGTCATTGGCAGCGGCGGGCCCTTCGGTGCCGAGGGGCCGATCATCATGACGGGCGGCGCCATCGGCTCGCTGCTGGCCCAGCACTTCCACCTGTCGGCGGCCGAGCGCAAGGCGCTGCTCGTGGCCGGTGCCACGGCCGGCATGACCGCCGTGTTCGGCACGCCCATCGCCGCGGTGCTGCTGGCGGTCGAACTGCTGCTGTTCGAGCTGCGCCCGCGCAGCCTGTTGCCGGTGGCGGTGGCCTGCGCGGTGGCCGGCTTCATGCGAACGCTGCTGATGGAACCCGGCCCGCTGTTCCCCCTGCAGACCTTGGCACCGGGGCCGCTCACGCTGCTGTCGTGCATCATCGCGGGCATGCTGTGCGGGGGCCTGGCAGCCAGCCTGTCGATCTCGCTCTACAAGGTGGAAGACCTCTTCGCCAAGCTGCCGCTGCACTGGATGTGGTGGCCCGCGCTCGGCGGCCTGGCGGTAGGCATTGGTGGCTACCTGCAGCCGCGCGCGCTGGGCGTGGGCTACGACGTGATCGGCGACCTGCTGCACAACCACCTCGCGCTTGGCGTCGTGCTGGCCCTGCTTGGCGTGAAGGCGGTGATCTGGGTGGTGGCCCTCGGCTCCGGCACCTCGGGCGGCGTGCTCGCGCCGCTGCTGATGATGGGCGCCGGCCTGGGCGTGGTGGCCGGGCAGGTGCTGCCCGGCAACGACCCGGCACTCTGGCCGCTCGTGTGCATGGCCGCCACGCTCGGCGGCACCATGCGCGCGCCGCTCACCGCCACGCTCTTTGCCTTCGAGCTCACGCAGGACAGCAACGCGCTGCTGCCGCTGCTGGCGACGTCTGCCGTGGCCTACGGCGTCACCGTGCTCACCATGCGCCGCTCCATCCTCACCGAGAAGATCGCGCGGCGCGGGTATCACATCTACCGCGAATACGGCGTCGATCCACTGGAGCGGCACGTCGTCGAGGAAGTGATGACGCGCGGCGTGCAGACCATCGATGCTGCCAGCACCTTGCAAGAGGTGATGCAGCGGCACTTCGGCACGGCCCAGGCACACCGCGCGTTTCCGGTCACGTGCGACGGCGTGCTGGTGGGCGTGCTCGATCGGGCGCAGGCGGCGGAGCACCTGTTGCGCGATGCCGGCGCCACCGCTGGGCGCGCTTGCCTGCCTTCGCCGCCGCTTCCCTGCACCCCGAGCTTCGTGCTGCCCGGCGAAAGCTGCCGGGCCGTGGCAACCCGCCTTGCCCGCGAGCACCTCGAACGGCTGCCGGTGGTGAAGGATGCGCAGTCGCTGCAGCTCGTGGGCATCGTCGCGCGCAGCGACCTCATCAAGCTATCGCTCGTGCACTTCGACGAAGAAGAAAAGCGCGAGCGCATGCTGGGCCTGCCGTGGCAGACAGGCCCCTGATCGAAATGGATCAGCCCGGCAGCAGCGTCGTCCAGGGCAGGTCGGTGCTCGACTCGTAGGTGCCGTCGAGGTTCGCATCGAGCTCGATACGCGCCGTGGTCGCATCGAGCGCGGTCAGGCGCAGTGCCGATGAACTGCCCAGCACTTTCAAGACGCCGGCACGCGGATAGTTTTCGCTCGCGAGTTGCAGCACCGGCACCGTGGTGCTGATCTGCACGCGGCCGCCGATGCTGCTGGCGGTGAAGCTGCCGTTCAATGTCGCGGTGGAGGTATCGACATCGCCCACCATGGTGGCCGCGGTCTCGGTGATGCTCAGCGCAAAGCCCGCGTCGAAGCCGATGGATTCGGACACGATGCCGGTGCCGCTCACGCTCGCGCTCAGGCCCGAGCCGCCCACGGTCATGCCGATGCGGGTCTGCGTGGTGGACAGCTGCGCGAGGTCCATGCTCAGCCCGCCATTGAGCACCGCGGTGCGCGTGCCGTCGGCGACCGTGAGCGATTGCATGGCGAGCGAGCCCGTGAACGACAGCAGGCCCGAGGGCATGTTGATCTGGCTGAAGGTGATGGACATGACACCGTTGACGCTTTCGGTCGCGGTGTCCTGGCAATGGTTGAAGGTGAGCGTGAGCGTGTCGCCGAGCGTTGCGCTGCCGCTGTTGTCGGCGTCGACCAGGCCGAGCGTGAAGGAGCCGCTCAAGGTGCACAGCTCGGTCACCGGCGCCACGGCGAGTGCGCGGGCGGAGCCGCCTGCACGCGACGCGGCCAATGCCGTGCGCTGGCCGCCGGTACTGTTGTCCAGCGCATGCGCCAGGTACATCGCCACGGCGCTGAGCGACGCACCCGGCAAGGCGCCCGAGCCGCGCGAGAAGGACAACGCCGTTGCGCCGCTCTCGGCGGAATTCGCGCCGCTTGCGCCGCCGCCCGCGCCCACGAGCGCCGCCGAAGCGGTCGCTGTCGCTCGGCCCACGGCCTGCTGGTTCGAGGTGTTGATGACGAGCAGCGGAGCAGCAGTGCCCCCTGCGTCGCTGCTGCCTCCGCCGCCACAGGCGGCCAGAAGACTGCTGCTCAGAAGAACGGCCAGAACGACGCGCATGGTTTGCCTCCCTGGTATTGCGCTGATGAGATGCGCAGGTACCGCTCGGGCACCGGCGACCCGGCGGATCATAAGACCCCCATCGCACCGATGATCGCAAGGCGGTTCAGACCGCCCCCGCCCTCACCTGATCGATCTCCGCCTTGGGCGGCGCGCCGAAGAGGCGCCGGTATTCGCGGCTGAACTGGGACGGGCTCTCGTAGCCGACGCGGTGGGCCGCAGCGGCGGCGTCGATGCCGTCGGTGAGCATCAGCCGGCGCGCCTGGTGCAGGCGCAGCTGCTTCTGGAACTGCAGCGGCGACATCGCCGTCACCTGCTTGAAGTGGTGGTGCAGGCTGGACGGGCTCATGTGCACCGCATCGGCCAATTCTTCGACGCGCACCGTTTCGTCATAGCGGCGCTGCAGCAAGTCGATGGCGCGCGAGATGCGCTGGGCGTGGCTGTCGGCGGTGGCCAACTCGCGCAGCCGCGGCCCGAGGTCGCCGGTGAGCACGCGGTAGTAGATCTCGCGAACGGCCATGGGCGCGAGCACGGGCAAGTCGTCGGGCGTCGTGAGCAGCCGCAAGAGACGCAGCACCGCATCGAGCAGCGGCGCGGACACGCGCCACAGCTGCAGGCCGCGCGGTGCCTTCTGCGGCGGCACGGGCGGCGCGCCCGATTCGAGAATGAGCGATCCGATCTCCCGCGGCTCGATGCCCAGGCGCACGCACAGGTAAGGCTTCTCGGGCGTGGCGTCGAGGATCTGCCCGACGGAGGGCATGGGCACCGACACGACGAGGCAGTGCAGCGGGTCGTAGGTCAGCACCTCGCCCATCGCCATGGCTTGCTTGCGGCCTTGCACCACGAGGGCGATGCCGGGCTCGTAGACGGTGGGCAGCCGCTGCGCAGGCTGGCTCGCACGGATGAGATGGAGCGCGGGGATGGCGGTCTCGTGCCGGCCGTCGTCAGGCGCAAATCGCGAGACCAGGTCCACCAGCTCCGACTGGCGAAGCTCGACCGGCGACACATCGGGCAGGTAGTGGACGTTGGATTCAGGCATGGGCCGCATTGTGTCGTCCGGCCATGCCCCATGCGGGACCGTGGAGACGCGTCTGGAGGATCAGGCAAGGATCGGCCAGCTTTTCCGCTGGTGGGGCAACAGGCGCAGGCGTAGCCTTCACGCCATCCACTCACCACCTCAGGAGTTGAACCATGGCAGGTCTCAAGCAAGCGCTCAAGCAACCGATCCCCCGCCGCCAGCTCGGCAACCAGGACCTGCAGGTCTCGGCCATCGGCCTCGGCTGCATGGGCATGTCCGACTTCTACGGCCCGGCCGATGACCAGGTCTCGATCGGCGTGCTCAACCGTGCGATCGACATCGGCGTGAATTTCCTCGACACCGCCGACATGTACGGCATCAACGGCTCGAATGAAAAGCTCTTGTCGCAGGTGCTCAAGTCACGCCGCGACGAGGTGGTGCTCGCGACCAAGTTCGGCAACGTGCGCGCGCCTGACACCGGTGCCTTCCTTGGCATCGACGGCAGCCCGGACTACGTTCGCCGCGCCTGCGATGCGAGCCTGAAGCGCCTGGGCGTGGACCACATCGACCTCTACTACCAGCACCGCGTGGACCGAAAGGTGCCGATCGAGGAGACGGTGGGCGCGATGGCTGAGCTCGTGAAGGCGGGCAAGGTGCGTCACCTCGGCCTGTCGGAGGCGTCGGCGCAGACCATCCGTCGTGCGGCCAAGGTGCACCCGATCGCCGCGCTGCAAAGCGAGTATTCGCTGTGGACGCGCGATGTGGAGAGCGAGATCCTGCCGACGCTCGATGAACTGGGCATCGGCCTCGTGGCGTATTCGCCGCTTGGCCGCGGCTTCCTCACGGGTGCCATCCAGAGTGCCGAGGAGCTCTCGCCCAACGACTGGCGCCGCATGAACCCGCGCTTCCAGGCGGAGAACCTGGCGGCCAACCTGGCGCTGGTGGAGGCGGTGAAAGGCATCGCCACCGAGCGTGGATGTACGCCGGCGCAATTGGCGCTGGCTTGGCTGCTGCATCGCAGCCCGCGCGTGGTGCCGATTCCGGGGACACGCAAGATCGAGCGGCTGGAGGAGAACGCTGCGGCGACGGCCATTGCGCTGAGTGCCGATGAGCTGGCGAAGCTCGATGCGGTGTTGAAGCAGCAGGCGGTCGCGGGGACGCGTTACCCGGAGGCGGGGATGGCGAACGTGAACGTGTAGGTTCGCAACGCTGAGCTTGCACTCCCTCTCCCCTCCCAGGGGAGAGGGTTGGGGTGAGGGGATGGTCGAAGCGCTGGCGGCCTTCCGCATCCGCCCCACGCCCTCACCCCGGCCCTCTCCCGCAGGCGGGAGAGGGAGAAGTGGGAGATGTTGGCTACTTGAGTCCCTTGGCAATCACCTCCGCGAGCAGCGCATTCACCCCACCCTCATGCGCCTCACCGCGCTCGTTGATCTTCTTGACGAGCTCCGCCGGCAACTTGCACGCAAACGGCACGAGCCCGGCCGCAGCATCCCGTCGCCGCTGTTCCTTCCGATCCACCACCTCACCCGCCCCTTGGGCAAACCGCCCAGGGATGCCGGCGGACTTCATCTGGCCGTTGATCTTCAGGCCCAGGTTCTTCGCCAAATCGAACTTCTTCAATGACATGTCGCATTCCTCGCAAGGTGGCGATTGTCGCCTCGGTGAGAGACCGATAATCGCGCTCTTTCGCAGCGGACCGCCATGGCACTCAAAGCCACCATCTACAAAGCCAACCTCCAGATCGCCGACATGGACCGCAACGTCTATGGCGACCATGGCGTCACCATCGCGCGGCATCCGTCGGAGACCGATGAACGCATGATGATCCGCTTGCTGGCCTTCGCACTCAATGTGCCTGCCAGCAACAACGATGGCGCACTGGATTTCGCGAAAGACCTCTGGGACACCGACGAGCCCGCACTCTGGCAGAAAGACCTCACCGACCAGATCGTGCACTGGATCGACGTCGGCCAGCCGGAAGACAAGCGCCTGATGAAGGCCAGCCCGCGCTCGGAGCGCGTGAGCGTCTACACCTTCACCGCCAGCTCGCCGATCTGGTGGAACGGCATCGCCACCAAGATCACGCGCGCCGACAACCTCAAGGTCTGGCTCATCCCTGCCGAGCAGAGCCAGGCGCTGGCCGCGCTCGCGCAGCGCACCATGCAGCTGCAGGTGACCGTGCAGGACGGCCACGTGTGGATCGGCGACGGCGCAAGCTCGGTGGAGATCGCGCCGCAAAAGCTCTACGGCGCGGACTGAGCCAGCGCGGGCTTCGCGTCCAGCGCATCGACCACCGCCTTCACCAGCTTGCCCGCGTTGTTGACCTGCCCGCACTGGCCGTACGACACGCCCAGGCGCACGACCACCAGCTGGCGGCTCGGCACGATCACCACGTACTGGCCGAGGTAGCCGCGTGCGAAGTAGGCATCGGCCGGCGCACCGGGCATGCCGAACTGGCCGCACAGCCCGTTGGCGGCCTGGCTCGTGTTGAGCCAGAAACCCGAGCCGTAGGCCGCATCGGTCTTGGGGGTGGACGCGTTCTTCACCCAGCCTTCGGGCAGGATGCGCCGCCCGCCGGCCATGCCGTCGTTGAGGTACAGCAGGCCGAAGCGCGCGAAGTCTCGCGCCGAGGCATACAGGTGGCTGGGCCCGAGCGGCGTGCCGGTCTCGTCGAACTCGAAGGTGACGTGGCGCATGCCGACCGGGTCGAAGAGCTCGCGGTGGGCGAACCTCAGGAAGCTGCCGGCATCGCCACCGCTCGCGTCGCGCACGGCGCGTGAGACGAGCATCAGGCCGAGGTCGCTGTACGCCCAGCGCTTGCCGGGTTCGGCATCGGGCCGGGCGGTCGCGGCATAGGCCGCCATGTCGCGCTCGACGAACCACATGCGCGAGGACGCGTCCCAGCCGCCGGCGTACTCATCGCCGGGCAGGCCGCTGACCATGCCGAGCAACTGGTCGATGGTGATCGCGCGGCGCGGGTCGTCGGGTGATTGCCAGGCCTTGATCTGACCGGCTTCCCAAGGCTTGAGGCGCCCCTCGCGGGCCAGCACGCCCACCAGGGCGTTGGTGACCGACTTGGTGATCGAATGCCCGTGCAAGGCGGTGTCCACGCCGATGCCCGGTGCGTAGGCCTCGCCGATCACCCGCCCGCGGTGCACCACCACCACCGCCTTGGTGTGGCGGTGCGGCGGCTCGGCGGGCTCGACGAAGGCCTCGTCGATCGCCGCACGGATGACCGGGTCGGCCGCCGTCACCGGCTCGGGCGGCGCGAAGCCGTCGGCAGGCTCGGGCAGGCGCGGCGGCACGTCCCGCGCGGCGAGCGCCGGCGGCACCGCGCCCCCATGCAGCACGGTGCAGCCCAGCCCTTCCTTGTAGACCGCGCGCTTCTCGAAACCGCCCAGCACGGTGGTCGTGACTTCGCGGCGGGTCTCGTCCACCTGGTAGTTCATCGCCCATCCGATCAGCTTCTGCCCGCGGTCGGGGGCCATTTCTTCGCGGTAGACCGTGTCTGCCGGCTGGCCGCCGATGAAGTGGTTGGAGCACAGCGCGTGGCTGACCGACGAGGTGCCGATGCGGATGGCGCGGCCGGCCGGCAGGTCGGCGCAGGACACGAGGCTCGCCGCGACGGCGACTTGAACGGCCACGCGCACTGGCCGGCGGCGGATGAGGGAAGCAAGGGTGAATGGCATCGAAAGTCTCCTTTCGACGCATGGTGCGGATCGACGCTCGCCGCGTCTTGCCGCCAATGAAAATCACTGGCCGATTTCGAAATCGGCGAGCCGCATCGCGGTTTCGGCGGGCATCGGCCGCCCACCGCGCTTGCGGTATTCGGTGGGCGTGAGGCCGGTGTCGGCCTTGAAAGCGCGGTTGAAGGGCCCGAGCGACTGGAAGCCCGCGTCCATCGCGATCGACAGGATGGGCAGAGCGGACCTGGCCGGATCGGCCAGCGCCGCCTTGGCATCGGCCAGCCGGTAGCGGTTGAGGAAGGCGTTGAAGTTGCGGTGGCCCAGGTGCTGGTTGATGAGCCGGCGCAGGCGGTGCTCGGGCACGCCCAGTTGTGCGGCCAGCGCACCGATGCTCGCGTCTTCCTGCTGGTGGAAGCGCTCGATGCTCATCAGGTGTTCGAGCCGTTCGACGAGGCGCGCATCGGCGGGGTCGATGGCCGGGTCGGCCTCGGGCGGCGGCTGTGCGGGTTGGGCCGGCTGGGCGTCGTCGAACATGTCGGCGCCCGTCACGCGCAGCATGCGTGACGCGATGACCGCGACGATCACGAGCAGCACCAGCATGTCCGCCATGCCGGCATGCGGCCCGCCGGTGTCCGTGCGGGTGAGCCGCACGAGCGCCGCCACCGTCGCGTACAAGGCGCCGCCGCCGACGATGAAGATGCGCAGCCGCCGGCGCCGCTCGACCAGGTCGGCCCGCCAGCTTGCGAGTGTCTGGGCCACGGCAAGCGCCGCGAAGCCGAAGCTGCCGATGTCGACCAGTCGGCCGACGACGCGGGCGGCATCGGCATGCTCGGGGCGCAGCAGCGTGCAGCCCACAACCGGCGCGCCTGCCATCAGCGCCCAGGCCAGCCCGTGGCCGGCCTGCAGCTTGAAGTCGTCATCGAAAAGCGCCCGCGAGAACAGCCAGAACACCACCGACGTGCCCGCCGACAGCGCGATGACCGGCAGCTGCCACCACTGCGGCGGCGCCGCGAACCGCGGCAGGGTCTCGATGGCGAAGGCGGCCACGCCCAGCGCCAACAGGGCGCCCAGCTGCGCGACGCGGTGCCGCGGGTGCCCGCCCGCCATCAAGCCGGCCAGCAGGAGCAGCAGCGCAACGAGTGCGGCACGCAGTGCCAGCTCGAGCGGATCGACGCCGTGCAGGTCCATGGGTGCTGCGAACCGGTGGGCCTAGAGCCAGTCGCAGGCCTTGTCGAGCTCGCCGCGGCTGTTGGCGAGCTGCGCATCGCGCTGGATCTCGGCCGCCGTGCGGTTGGGTTGCACCGGCGGATTCTTCGCGTTGGACTGAGCGCGCACGCAGCGCTCTTCCAGCGGCCGGTTCTTCGCGGCGAAATCGGGGCGGGCTTCGGGCGCGTTGGCGCAGGCCGCGAGCGTTGCGGCGAGCGCCAACGCGGCGGCGATCTTGAGCGAGGTCATGGGGTGGCTCCCTGTCGGGTCGGCGAAGAGATGGGCGAAAACTTAGCTTGCGCCGCTGGAAAGTTGCTGGGCAGGCGGCGGTCCCGCAGATTCATGAAGGGTGTCTCGACGACGCGATGCAGCAGCCACCCGCCCGCGAGGCTCGCGAGCACGGCAATCGCGAGCACGCCCCAGGGGCCGATGCCTGCCGGGGCGAGCTGTGCCTTCACGATCTGCGAGATGGGTTTGTGCACGAGGTAGACGGCATACGACCAGGCGGCGAGTGCCGCGGCGCCGGGCACGCGAAAACGGTAGAGCAGCGAGCCGGGCGACATCGCCGCCACCACCAGCAGCGAGAACGCGATCGCCATGAGCGAGTAGCCGAAGGCGGTGCCGGCAAAGCCGTAGCCGACACCTTCGATCCAGTACGAACGCTCGAGCAGCCAGTACACGCCCGCCGCCGACACGAACCCCGCCGCAAGCCATGCATTGCCGTGGCGCAGCATCCGATCCCAGGTGTCGCGGTGGAAGTTCCTGATGAGCGCCACGGCCACGCCGGGCAGGAATTCATCGAAGCGGCCAAGCGACGCGTAGTAGACGTTCGGGTAGTAGCCTTGCGCACCGTTGTCGGCGAGCGTGCCATAGCGCGACCACATCAGGCCGCGCCACGCCATGCCTGCCGCGATGCCGCCCACGACCGCCAACCACGCCGAGCCGATACGGCCACGCCGGGCGAGCATCAGTGCCACCGGCGGCAGCAGCAGGTAGAACTGTTCCTCTATGCACAGCGACCACGCATGCGAGAAGGCCGTGCCCGGCTGCAGGTTGATGTTCTGCGTGAACGTGAGGAAGCGCCACAGCGGTGGCGGCGTGTTGCCGCCCATCACCGCCGGGAACAGGAAGAACAGCGCCAGCACGACGTAGAAGTTCGGCAGCGTGCGCAAGGCGCGGCGCAGGTAGAAGGCACGCACCGACAAGGCCTGCCCTTTTGCCAGGCCCGAGAAGAGCTGGTTGCCGATGAGGTAGCCGCTGAGCACGAAGAACAGGTCCACCCCGGTCCAGCCGAGTTCGCTGATGAGCCCGAAGCTCGGCGCGCGGCTCACGAAGACACGGTAGTGGTACACGAACACGAGGATGATCGCGAGCGAGCGCAGGGTGTCCAGGCCGTCGTAGCGGCGCGGGTCGGACGCAGGCATGGGAGTCGGGGCGTTCAAGGCGATCGGATGTGCGTGGCCAGGCCGCGCATCGTATGCGCTGGGCACGTGACTTGCCGCCGACCCTGGTAACGACGCGCCCGTCGCCTTTGGACACAATGCGCCATGCCCAACCACATCATCAAGCACAACAGCGACCGCAGCCGTTTCGAGACCACGGTCGACGGCATGGAATGCGTGGCCGACTATCGGCTGGTCGGCAAGACCATGGCCATGACGCACACCTACGTGCCGCCGCCGCTGGAGGGCCGCGGCATCGCGGCCGAGCTGGTGGGCGCCGCCATGGAATACGCCCGCAAGAACGACTACAAGGTCGACCCGCGCTGCTCCTACGTCGCGACCTACATGCGCCGCCACCCCGAGACGCAGTCCCTGCACGTTTGAGGCTGCGGATGAGGGTGATCTGCCTGATGCGCCCGTCGTATCGAACGCGGCAGAATCTGCCTTTCGTGCCGCACCCGACCGGGTGATGCGCGAACTTCGCGCATCGCGGCCGCCCCAACCCGGCGGCCTCGGTGCATGGGCCCACATCCACCGTGCCTGCACCCGCCTCATGACCCCATCGCTCCTGCGCCGCACGGCGCTCGGCCTCGCCGCCGCCCTGAACCTCCTCGCCTCATCCGCCGCCATGTCCGCCACACCCGACGACGTTCCCACCGCCACGACCGACGACTCGTTCCAATGGCTGGAGGAAGTGCAGGGGGAGCGCGCACTGAACTGGGTGCGCGAGCGCAATGCGTTGTCGCAGAAGGAGCTCACCGCGAGCCCGTTGTTCGAGCCCATCCGCAAAGGGGTGCTGGGCGCGCTGAACGCGAAGGACCGCATCCCGTATTTCGCGCGCCGCGGCGAGTGGCTCTACAACCTCTGGCAGGACGAGACCAACAAGCGCGGCCTGTGGCGGCGCACCACGCTCGCCGAATACCGCAAGCCCGATCCCAAGTGGGAGACGGTGCTCGACCTCGACGCACTCGCCCGCGCGGAGAACGAGAACTGGGTCTGGGGCGGCTCCAACTGCCGCGGGCCGAGCTATCGGCGCTGCCTCATCTCGCTGTCGCGCGGCGGCGCCGATGCAAAGGTGGTGCGCGAGTTCGACACCGTGAGCAAGAGCTTCGTGGGCGACGGTTTCGTGCTGCCCGAGGCGAAGAGCGATCTCGAATGGGTGGACGATGACACGCTGTACGTCGGCACCGATTTCGGCCCCGGCTCGCTCACCGAGTCCGGCTACCCGCGCGTGATCAAGCGCTGGAAGCGCGGCACGCCCTTGTCGGAAGCAGTGACGGTCTACGAAGGCGACAAGAAGGACGTCTCCGCCGGCGTGTCCGTCTATCACACGCCAGGCTACGAGCGCACGGTGTTCAGCCGCGCACTCGACTTCTTCCACAGCGAATACAAGCTGCTCGCGAACGGCAAGCTCGTGGCCTTCGATGTGCCCAGCGATGCGTCGCCGTTCTTCATGCGCGACACCTTGTTCCTGCGCATCCGCAGCGACTGGACCATTGACGGCAAGACCTTCCCCGCGGGCTCGCTGCTGTACACCGATGCCGCCGCCTACCTCAAGGGCGAGCGCAAGCTCAAGGCCATGTTCACGCCCACTGCGACACGGTCTCTCGCGGGCTACACCGTGACGCGCGACCACATCATCGTCAACGTGCTGGACAACGTGGCCAGCAAGCTCGAGCAGTGGCACAAGCACGGCAGCGACTTCAGCTTCAGCGAGGTGAAGGCGCCCTTCCCCGGCACGCTGGGCGTGAGCGGGCTGTACGACGACGAGATCAAGGACGATCCGTTCGCGAACCAGTACGTCATGACGTACACCGACTACCTCACGCCCGACTCGCTCTTCCTCGCGACCGCAGGCAGCGACAAGCGCGAGCTGCTGCGCCAGCGCCAGCCGCTCTTCGACGCCACCGGCATGAAGGTGGAACAACGCTTCGCCACCTCGAAGGACGGCACGCGCGTGCCCTACTTCGTGATCTGGCCCAAGGGCGCGAAGGCCGACGGCAGCAACCCGACGCTGCTTTACGGCTACGGCGGCTTCGAGGTGTCACTCAACCCGTACTACTCCGGCAGCATCGGACGCTCGTGGTACGAGCGCGGCGGCGTGTGGGTGGTGGCGAACATCCGCGGCGGCGGCGAGTTCGGCCCGGCCTGGCACCAGGCGTCGCTCAAGGCGAACCGCCAGCACAGCTACGATGATTTCATCGCCGTGGCCGAAGACCTGATCGCGAAGAAGATCACCACGCGCGAGCATCTGGGCATCGAGGGCGGCAGCAACGGCGGCCTGCTCGTGGGCGCGGTGTTCGTGCAGCGGCCCGACCTCTTCAACGCGGTGGTGTGCCAGGTGCCGCTCCTGGACATGAAGCGCTACAACAAGCTGCTGGCCGGGGCGTCGTGGATGGGCGAGTACGGCAACCCGGATGTGCCCGAGGAATGGGCCTACATCTCCAAGTACAGCCCCTACCAGAACGTGAAGGCCGGTGTGAAGTACCCGCGCGTGCTCTTCGCCACCTCGACGCGCGACGACCGCGTGCACCCGGGGCACGCCCGCAAGATGGTGGCGAAGATGCTCTCGCTCGGCTACGACCCGCTGTACTACGAGAACATCGAGGGCGGCCATGGCGGCGCGGCCGACAACGAGCAGCGCGCGCACCTGCAGGCGCTGGAGTTCACCTACCTGTGGCAGCAACTGGGGCGGCGCTGATGGCTGCGAGCATCCCGGCAAAGGCGCAGGAGGTGCTGGACTTCTGGTTCGGCACCAGCGACAAGATCCGCGCGGAGTGGTTCCGCAAGGACCCGGCCTTTGATGCCGAGATCGCGCGGCGCTTCGGCGCGCTGATCGACGAGGCGGTGGCCGGCGGCCTGCGCGGCTGGATGGCCGAGCCACGATCGGCGCTTGCGCGCATCGTGCTGCTCGATCAGTTCACCCGCAACACCCGGCGTGACCGGGCCGATGCCTTCGCCGGCGATGCGCTGGCCCTGGCCGCGGCGCGAGAGATGGTGGCGTCCGGCGGCGACCAGCGGTTGTCGCCGGTGCAGCGCAGCTTCGTCTACCTGCCTTTCGAGCATGCGGAAGACCTCGCCGCGCAGGACGAATCGGTGCGGCTATTCACGGCGCTTGCGCAAGGCTGGCCCGATGGCGAGAGCAACCTCGACTACGCCCACCGGCACCGCGTGATCATCGAGCGATTCGGGCGCTTTCCGCATCGCAATGCGGCACTTGGGCGGGCATCGACGACCGAGGAAACCGAGTTCCTGAAGCAGCCCGGCTCGGGGTTCTGAACCTCTTTGCGAAAGTCATGAGCATCTTCCAAACACGCTCTTGGCAAAGGGTGAGCGGCGGGCGGATACTCGCTGCCCGCTGTTCAATTCCCACCACAACATCCAGGAGTCCGCCATGTCACTTCGCATCAACGACACCGCGCCGAATTTCACCGCCAAGACCACGCAGGGCACCATCGATTTCCACCAGTGGATCGGCGACAGCTGGGCCGTGCTCTTCTCGCACCCGAAGGACTTCACCCCTGTGTGCACCACGGAGCTTGGCTACATGGCCAAGATCGAGCCGGAGTTCAAGAAGCGCAACGTCAAGCTGATCGGCCTGAGCGTGGACCCGGTGGAGAACCATGAGCGCTGGTCCAAGGACATCGAGGAGACGCAGGGCCACAAGCCCAACTACCCGATGATCGGCGACGACGACCTGAAGGTCGCCAAGCTCTACAACATGCTGCCCGCCGACGAGGCGGGCACGTCCGAAGGCCGCACGGCCGCCAACAACGCCACCGTGCGCTCGGTGTTCGTGGTCGGGCCGGACAAGAAGATCAAGCTGAACCTCACCTACCCGATGACCACGGGCCGCAACTTCGACGAGATCCTGCGCGTGATCGATTCACTGCAGCTCACGGCGCAGCACAAGGTGGCGACGCCTGCGAACTGGAAGCAGGGCGAGGACGTGATCATCGCCACCTCAGTGAACGACGAGGATGCGAAGAAGATGTTCCCCGAAGGGTGGAAGGCGCCGAAGCCTTACTTGCGGATCGTGAAGCAGCCGGGGAAATGACGGCCCCCCAGTCGCTGGCGCTCCTGCCCCCGAGGGGCGCCACCCAGCGGGCCGGCAAAGCCGGTCCCGCGGGTGTGGCTGGATGTGTCGAGCCGCTGGGCGGCTCTCTTCGGACGCTGTTGGGTCAGCGCATGTTTCCTGTGTGTCCCAACGAATACCGACCCGGCTGCGGCCACACCGTCAGCCCGTGCGGCTCCTTGCCCACCGGGATGATCGACACCTTTCCGTTGGTCGTGTCGAACACATACACCACGTTGTCATAACGCCCTGACAGCCACAGCTGCTTGCCGTCCTCGCTGACGTTGCCCATGTCGGGGCTGCCGCCGCCTGGGATGGGCCAGTTGGCCACCACCTTTTGCGTGGCGAAGTCCACCACCGACACGCTGCCGGCGCCGCGCTTGGGGCCGTGAATCTTGTTGGAGCCGCGGTTGGCGACGTACAGCGACTTGCCGTCGCGGCTCGGATACAAGCCGTGGGTGCCCTTGCCGGTCGGGATGAAGCCGGTTTCCTGGAAGCTCGCGCCGTCCACCACGAACAGGCCGTCGGCCATCATGTCGGCGACATAGAACGTCTTGCCGTCCGGCGAGACGCGGATGTCCTGCGGCATGCGGCCACGGGACAGCTTGAGGTAGCCCATCACCTTGCGATTCACCAGGTCGATCTTCACCAGCTTGCCGGTGAACTCGCAGGTGAAGATGGCCCACTTGCCGTCGATGGAAAAATCGGCATGGTTGATGCCGTCGCACTCCGGCGCGTCGATGGAAGACTTCAGCGCCATCGTCTTCGGGTCGCGGAAATCCAGGCGCTTGAAGGCCTCGGCCACCACGATGGCTTCGCGGCCGTCGGGCGTGTAGTACATGTTGTAGGGGTCGTCCACCTTGATGGCCTTGCCGGCCTTGCCGGTGGCCGGGTCGATGGGCGTGATGCTGCCGTTGGAGGTGTTCTCGGCATTGTTGGCAACCCACAGGGTCTTCAGGTCCCACGAGGGCACGACGTGTTGCGGGTTGACGCCCACGCGGAAGCGGTCGACGACCTTGAGCGTGGCCGGGTCGATCACCCAGACGTCATTGCTCTGCAGGTGAGGCACGTACACGCGCGCGAGATGCCCCTTGACGGCCTCGCTCAGCTTGCCGCTGCCGATCTCGCTGTACAGGTTGGACGCGTCGGGCACGGCGGGCATGCCAGGCAAGGTGTTGACGGCCGCCGGCGCGGAAGCGGCTGCCGAAGCCACGGGGGCGGGCGTCGCCGGTGTCACGGCGAAGACAGCTTGGCAGGTGAAGGCGCTCATCAGCGCGGCAAGACGAAAGTTCACACAGACTCCTCGAGAGAACCCGGATTCTTGCACCACCCAGCGAGTAGGAATTGCAAGGCCCTTGATGCGGATCAAGGCGCGGCGCGAGCCGGGAAGGGAATGACTATCAGGGACGGGCAACGAGGCGCTTGATCGCCTCGATGCTGTGTCCAACGATCAGGTCCACGCCCAGTTGACCGGCTTCGGCACTGGACGCGCGCGGATCGCCATGCACGCCGTCGGCGGTGCTGAACGGCTCGCCGTGAAGGCGCTCCGTGCGCACGAGCCTGGGGTCGATGGCGAGCGTGAGCGATGTGTCCGAGGCGCCCGCATGCGTGCCGATCTGCGCATCGCTCAGGCCGCGCTTCTTCAGCGCCTGCGCGTACGCGTGGTCCACCACCTCGTAATAGGCATCCAACGCATGCACACGCACCGGCGTGGCGGCCCACTCCTTGTTCAGCTTGGCGGCCACATGCGCCATGTTCTTCTGGTAGCCGCCGTGGTCGCCGATGAGGACGATGTCCTTGAAGCCGTGCTGGCGAAAGCTGCGCGCGGCGTATTCGAGCGTGGTTTCGAAGGCTGCGTCGGGAACCGTGATGGTGCCCGGGAACTTCATGTGCGCCGTCGGCGGGTTCACCGCGCCCTCCGGCACGTAGGCAATGACCGGCGCCACCAGCGTGTGGCCGATGCCGGTGGCGATCTTGGCGGCCAGCACGCGCGCGCGCACGTTGTGCTTGCCCAGTGCCATGGCCGGCCCGCTCTGCTCCGTCCCACCGATGGGCACGATGATGGTTGTGCTGCCGCCCTTGACCTGGTCGCGCAGCTCGGTCCAGGTGAGGTCTTCGAGATAGACGCTGGCCGGTGCCTGCGCCTGGGCATGCAAGCAAGCTGCGAGAAGCAGCACGAGGGAGACAAGTCGCAAGGAAATTCGCATGGCGCCGATGGTAAGACCCGCGTGCAGTCCGCACGTGAGCATGCGTTGCAGCCCGGCCGCTGCACGAGAATGCGCCGCATGGCTGAACCGTTCAAGAACCTGCTCAATGCGGCGGTGGTCGCCGACATGGCCGCGCACTTGCGCGCCGTGTGGCCGGCATTCGATGCGAAGCGCTTCAAGTCCCTCGCGCTCCAAGGCCTCGACACCCTGGAGTTGAAGGCACGCGCCATGCACCTGTGCACCGCGCTCGAAGCCACGCTGCCCGAAGACTTCTCGCAAAGCGCCGGCATCGTGCAATCGGCGATCGAAGGCGGCCTCGCGAAGTGGGCGCTGTGGCCGGTGGGCGAATACATCGCACGCCACGGGCTCGCGCAGCCAGTGCGCGCTCTGGAAGTTCTGCATGCCCTCACCCAGAACTTCACCGCGGAATTCGCCATCCGCCCGTTCGTCCTGCACCACCCCGAGCTCACCTTCGCCACGCTCACGCGCTGGACCACTGACGACAGCGCGCACGTGCGTCGCCTGGTGAGCGAAGGCAGCCGGCCTCGCCTGCCGTGGGGCCTGCAGCTCAAGCCACTCATCGCCGATCCATCGCCCACGCTGCCACTGCTGCTCGCGCTGATGGACGACGAAAGCGACTACGTGCGCAAGAGCGTCGCCAACCATCTCAACGACATCGCGAAGGACCACCCTCACCTCATCGCCGACTGGCTGGACCAGCACCTGCCCGGCGCATCACGCCAGCGGCAAAGCCTGCTGCGCCACGCGAGCCGCACGCTGATCAAGGCCGGCCATCCGCGCGTGCTGGCGGCCTTCGGCCAGGGCGCGAAGTTCCGCGGCGAGGTGCGGCTCGCGGTATCGCCACGACGCATTGCGCTCGGCGATGCCGTCACGCTGGACGTCGCGCTGCGCCCCACCGGCAAGAAGCCGCAATCGCTCGTCATCGACTACGCCATCCACCACGTGAAGGCCAACGGCGGCACCTCGCCCAAGGTCTTCAAGGGCTGGACGCTCGAGCTCGCCGACGCGCGCGACCTGAGCCGACGTCATGCCATCAAGCCCATCACCACACGTCGCTATTTCAGCGGCGTGCACCGCATCGAACTGCTGATCAACGGACGCATCGAAGCCTCCGCCGATTTCGCACTCGCGTGCTGAATTGAATGTCGGTTCGCTCCTCGCGCAAGGTGTTGTGAAAGGCGCTTTGGCGCGCTGCCGCATCCCCCCGCGATCGAGGGGTAAACCCGCATCTTTCGTGATGCAGTTCGGGAATCGGGAAAGCGTTTGCCCACGCTGTCTTTCCGACGACAAACCCTCAACCTTACACTCCGTCACATTCCAACCTTGCTTGATTCGAATTCGCGAGCGGATCCGATTCATTGCCGCGTTCTGAAGGCATTGGCGCTACCTCGCCGATGACCACCGAGCGCGGCTGCACGCCGCTCTGCGGGCGTGAAGCGTCCAGGTGAGATCCCGGTTCCCCGTGGCCTGGCCTCTTGCATGAGGTGCCGCGGCGCGCGAACCGACCCGTCGATTCAAGACGTCCCGAAGGCGTGGACACCGGCTCGCGAGAGAGCAACCGGTGGCCGTCGGTGACGCGTCTCGGCGCAGGACCCGTGATGGGAGCACGGGCCGCGGATCCAGCCCGGACCGGTATGCCATCCACGGCCCTGCATGAGGCCGGTGCTGCATCGAGCGTTCAGAGCGCGGGTGCCGCAATGGCTCCAACAACACCATCGGTTTGAACAAGTCATCCCCGCATGGGGGAGGCTTCGCGCAGCTGCGCGAGGCCGACTCGGCATGCGGGGCCGGTCCTATCGGGAATCGAACGTCTGTGGAAGGGGTTGAGTCGTGGACAACATGAGTAGCGCAGTTGCGCGCGCCGGCATCGAGCGGCGGGGGCGCAGCGATGCGGTGGAGCAGCCGCAGGAAGCGCAGAGTGTCGAGGCGGCGGAGCTGATCGTCGCCTACCTCGAGAAGATCGGCGTGCAGTACGTCTTCGGCGTGCCGGGCGGCGCGATCGAGCCGATCTACAACGCGCTGGCCCGCAGCGAACGGCGCGGCGGCATACGTGCGGTGGTGGCGCGGCACGAAGCCGGCGCCGCGTTCATGGCTGATGGCTATGCCCGCGAGACCGGCCGCATGGGTGTGGTGATCGCCACCTCCGGCCCGGGCGCGACCAACCTCATCACGGGCGTCGCGAGCGCCTACGCCAACAGCGTGCCGATGCTCGTCATCACCGGCCAGCCACCCATCCATGCCTTCGGCAAGAACGCGCTCCAGGATTCGAGCTGCACCGGCATCAACACCGTGGGCATGTTCAGGCACTGCACGCGCTACAACTCGCTCGTCTCTCATGCCGACCAGCTGGAGATCAAGCTCATCGGCGCGTTGATGCAGGCCACGCAGACGCCGCGCGGCCCGGCGCACCTGTCGATCCCGGTGGACATCCTGCGCGCCGCGGTCAAGGCGCCGGCATCGCAGACCGACTACACGTCGCTGCTGCGCACCAAGCCATCGCTCGTGGACCTGCATGCGGTGCGGCAGCTGCAGACCGAGCTGGAGCGGGCATCGCGTCCGGTGTTCCTCATCGGCAACGGCTGCGGCGAGGCGATCGAGCTGATCCTGAAGCTCGTGGAAGCGACCAACGCGCTCTTCATCACGACGCCCGATGGCAAGGGCTTCATCAACTCGCGCCACCGCTCCTACCGCGGGGTGTTCGGCTTCGGCGGCCATGAGAGCGCCGATGCCCTGCTGCGCAGCAGCCCCGACCTCGTGGTGGCGCTGGGCACCGGCTTCGGCGAGTTCAACAGCGCCGGCTGGAGCGGCAACCTGCTCAGCAGCAGGCTCGTGCACGTCGATTCGTGCGAAGAGAACCTGATGCGTTCGCCGATGGCGCGGCTGCACGTGCGCGGGCGCATCCTGTCGGTGTGTGCGCATTTGCTGGAGCAACTCAAGCCGGTGCCCGCCAGCAACGTCGTCGAACTTCCTGATGCGGGCGGCGAGCATGGCTGCAACCCGCACGTCACGCTGCACGCGAGCGAGCAATACGAATCGGATGCGACGCCCATCAAGCCGCAGCGGCTGATGCATGAGCTGTCGCGCCGCTTCCCGCCGAGCACGCGCTTTCTCGCGGATGCGGGCAACAGCATGACCTGGGCGGTGCACTACCTGCAGCCTCGCAACCGCCGCACCGCGCGCTCGACCGACCGCGCCGGTGCACCGAAGAAGGACACGCGATCAGGCAACGCGAGCTGGCTGCGCGTGACCATGGACTTCGCGTCGATGGGCTGGGCCATCGGCGCAGCCGTGGGCGTGGCGCGCGGCAACCCCAACTGCCCGGTGGTGTGCATCACCGGCGACGGCAGCTACCTCATGAGCGGCCAGGAGATCACCGTCGCGCAAGCCGAAGGCCTGTGCGTGGTGTTCGTCGTGCTCAACGACAGTGCCTACGGCATGGTGATGCACGGCCAGCGCATGGCCGGCGCCGAGCGCATCGGCTGGGAGCTGCCGCAGGTGGATTACCGGCTCATGGCGCTGGCCATGGGCATCCCCGGGCATGTGATCGATTCGCCGGCCGACCTCGATGCCATCGACTTCGACGAGATCCTCGCGCGCAAGGGTCCGACCATGCTGGACGTGCGCATCGACCGCGAGGAAGTGCCGCCGATGTTCCAGCGCCTGAAGGCGCTCGGGTCGGTGAAGTGAGCAGACCATGAGCGCACCCATCCGCACCCGCATCTGGCTCGAGGAGCCTGAGACCGACAACCCCGCGATGACACGCGCGGCCCATTGCCACGGCTATGACGTCTA
>CBIHOF010000042.1:0-25036 GCA_966211955.1 uncultured Comamonadaceae bacterium
GTTGGCGGAGTGGACGGGGCTCGAACCCGCGACCCCCGGCGTGACAGGCCGGTATTCTAACCAACTGAACTACCACTCCGTTGATCAGCGCTGGCATCAACTGCCACCAGCTCTCTGACCAGCAGGATTATCGGATTGCTCCGCAAGCCCTGCCAAACTTGGCGTCCCCTAGGGGATTCGAACCCCTGTAATCACCGTGAAAGGGTGGTGTCCTAGGCCTCTAGACGAAGGGGACGTAATCCTTCGCTTTTCTCTTTCGAGATCTCTTGAACTGCGCGCCACCTTTTTTGGTGGAGGTAAGCGGGATCGAACCGCTGACCTCTTGCATGCCATGCAAGCGCTCTCCCAGCTGAGCTATACCCCCTTATCGTTTCACTGCACTTTTGAATGTACCGTGAACCAACTTCAGGCTTCGCGCTGTTCAAGCGAGACTGCGATTATAGACAGATTTTCAATCGCGACGCAAACGCTCGATCACCATTTCCCTTGAGAAGAGTTCGAGCACCGCATCGATCGACGGAGTCTGTGCACGGCCACACACTTTGACGCGCACGGCGTGGGCCAGTTGCGGCATCTTCAGGCCGTGCGCGGCGATGGTTTCCTTGATGGCGGCGTTGATCGCCGCCTTGGTCCAGTCGACGCTCGCGAACTTGTCACCCAGCGTTGCGATCGCGGGCTTCACCGCCTCGGTCACGTGCGCGGCCAGGTCTTCGGGTGCCGGGCTCACGTCGGCGAAATACATCGCGAGCCAATCGGCCAGCTCGACCGTCGTCGTGCAGCGGTCCTTGAACAGCGGCACGAGTTCTTGCACCTTCGCGACCGCCGCATCGATGCCGCGTCGCTTCAATTGATCAGCCGCCAGCGCAGCGAGACGCGTCTCATCGATCGTCTTCAGGTAGTGCGCATTGACCCAGCTCAGCTTGGCCGCGTCCCACTGCGCCGGGCTCTTCGACAGGTGGCTCCCGTCGAACCATGACACCAGCTGTTCGCGAGAGAACAGCTCTTCGTCACCATGGCTCCAGCCCAGGCGCGCAAGGTAGTTGAGCATCGCCTCGGGCAGGTAGCCAGACTCTTCGTACGCCGTCACGCTCACCGCGCCGCGGCGCTTGGAGAGCTTCTGCCCGTCATCGCCGAGGATCACCGGGACGTGGCCGAAGAGCGGAAGCGGCGCGCCCAGCGCGTTGAAGATGTTGATCTGCCATGGCGTGTTGTTGACGTGCTCGTCGCCGCGAAAGACGTGGCTGATGTTCATGTCCCAGTCGTCCACCACCACCGCGAAGTTGTAGGTGGGCACGCCGTCTGCGCGCATGATGATGAGGTCATCGATCTCGCGGTTGGCGATGCTGATCGAACCCTTGCACAAGTCGTTCCAGGTGACGATGCCGTCCTTCGGGTTGGCGAAGCGGATCACTGCCTCCACGCCCGCGGGCGGCTGCGGGAGTACCTTGCCTGGCTCGGGCCGCCAGCGGCCGTCGTAGTGCGTCTTCTCGCCACGCGCCTTCTGCGCTTCGCGCATCGCGTCGAGCTCTTCGGGCGTGGTGTAGCAGCGGTAGGCGTGCCCGCTCGCGATCATCTGGTCAATGACTTCGCGGTAGCGATCCAGGCGCTGCATCTGGTAGATCGGGCCTTCGTCGTATTCAAGGCCAAGCCAATGCATGGACGCGAGGATCTGCTCGACCGAATCCTGCGTCGAGCGTGCGACGTCGGTGTCCTCGATGCGCAGGACGAACTCGCCGCCGTGATGACGGGCATAGGCCCATGAATACAAGGCGGTGCGGGCCGTGCCCAGATGGAGAAAGCCGGTCGGGGACGGCGCGATGCGCGTGCGGACTTTGCGGGTCATGTGAAAGCGGATGAGAAAGTGTCCTGGCGTGCGGGGGCGTGAAGGCGCGCTTGGGTGTGCAAATCGCTTCAGCGGCCGTCGTGCACCACGCCCTGCAAGGCGAGGCGTGAACGATCGGGCGCGTCTTCGTCTTCGCTGCCTTGCGATGTGCGCTGCGTCGCGATGGCATCGAAGTCCGCCGCCGACACGTCGCCAGTGATGTAGGTGCCGTCGAAGCACGAGGCCTCGAAGCCGTTCAACTTCGGATTGAGCTGGGCCACCACGCGTTTCATCGCTGCCACGTCCTGGTAGATGAGCGCGTCAGCGCCGATGAACTCGCGGATCTCTTCCATCGTGCGGTTGTGCGCGATGAGCTCGTCCTTGGTGGGCATGTCGATGCCGTAGACGTTCGGAAAACGCACCGGCGGCGCGGCCGAGGCCATGTAGACCTTGCGCGCACCGGCATCGCGCGCCATCTGCACGATCTCTTTCGACGTGGTGCCCCGCACGATGGAGTCATCCACGAGCAGAACGTTGCGGCCCTTGAACTCCACGCCGATCGCATTGAGCTTCTGGCGCACGGACTTCTTGCGCACGCCCTGCCCCGGCATGATGAAGGTGCGGCCCACGTAGCGGTTCTTCACGAAGCCTTCGCGATACGGCTTGCCGATCTTCTGCGCGAGCTGCATGGCCGAAGGCCGGCTCGATTCAGGAATCGGAATGACGACGTCGATCTCGTTGGGCGGCATGGTGGAGATGAGCCGCTGAGCCAGCGTCTCGCCCATGTTCAGGCGCGCCTGGTACACCGAGACGCCGTCCATGATGGAGTCGGGCCGCGCGAGGTACACATACTCGAACATGCAGGGGTTGAGCGTCGGGTTCTCGGCGCACTGGCGGCTGTGGATCTTGCCCTCGAGGTCAATGAAGATCGCCTCGCCCGGCGCCACGTCACGCACGAGCTTGTGGCCGGTGCCCTCGAGCGCGACAGATTCGCTGGCCACCATCACCTCGTTGTTGCCGTCGGGCGTCTGCGCCTGGCCGAAGCACAGCGGACGGATGCCGAACGGGTCGCGGAAGGCCAGCAGTCCGTGCCCTGCGATCAGCGCCACCACCGCATACGAGCCCTTGATGCGCTTGTGCACCTCGCCCACCGCCTTGAAGATGCCGTCGGCCGTGAGCGGCAGTTCGCGCGCCGACATCTCGAGCTCGTGCGCGAGGATATTGATCAGCACCTCGGTATCGCTCTCGGTGTTGATGTGGCGGCGATCGATGTCGAAGAGTTCCTTCTTCAGCGAGTGCGCGTTGGTGAGGTTGCCGTTGTGCACGAGCACGATGCCAAAGGGTGCGTTGACATAGAAGGGCTGCGCCTCCTCCTCGCTGTACGCATTGCCGGCCGTCGGGTAGCGAACCTGCCCCAGGCCCACGGTGCCGGGAAGGCCGCGCATGTTGCGGGTGCGGAACACGTCACGCACCATGCCGCGCGCCTTGTGCATGAAGCACTTCGTGCCCTGCATCGTGACGATGCCCGCCGCATCCTGGCCGCGGTGCTGCAGCAGCAGCAAGGCGTCATAGATGAGTTGGTTGACCGGCGTCCTGGAAATCACCCCGACGATGCCACACATGAACTGCTCCAGCTTTCAAACGAGCGGCAAGGCAAGCGCCTCACCGCGGAAGATGTTCGGCGATCTGCTGCGGCAGCACCGGCTTGATGCCGACCAGCGCCCCATGCAGCCACACCGCCCCACGAGACTCCTGCCACGCGCTCGTCTTTGCAAGCGACGTGAGCAGCACCACGGTCGTGATCGCCAGCAGCACCACCATCGCCCGCGCGAGGCCGAAGGTGGCGCCCAGCGTACGGTCGACGGCGCTCAGCGGCGTCGCCTGGATGAGGGCACGAATGAGGCGCGACAGCAGGCTCCAGATGATCAGCGCGGCAAGGAACATACATGCGAACGCCGCGGCGTGATTCAAGCCCGAGCCGGGCTTGCCCACGGGCAAATGCGGCGCGAGCATCGGCCCGAGCCACTGCGCGGCGATGTAGGCCACCAGCCAGCCGACGAGCGACAGCACTTCGAAGACGAAGCCGCGCCACAGGCCGATCGCGACCGACAACCCGAGAATGCCCAGGAAGAGCCAGTCGACCCAGCCGATCGCGCCGAGCTCCGCGCTCATTGCGCATCCTTCGTGCTGCGCACTTCGGCGTTTGCCCTGGAAGCGGCCCGGCAGCTCATAGCGTGAGCACCACCGCTTGTTCGCCCGCTGCCTTGATCTTCGCCTGCGCCTTCTCGGCCTCGTCACGCGAAGCGAAGGGACCGACGCGCACACGGATGCGATGGCCTTGCGCGGTGTCCGCCACTTGTGCGTAGGTCTTCAGGCCGAGCTTCTCGACCTTCAGACGCATCTCGTGCGCCGCGGCGTTCTCGGTGAAGGCGCCTACCTGCACGACAAAGCGGCCCTCCTTCTTGGCGGCGTCCTTGTCAGCTGCCTTGCCTTCGAGCAGGGCCTGGGCACGCTTGGCGTCGTCGGCAGGCTTCGGCGTGGCGACGGGTTTGGCTTCGGGCTTCGGGTCGGGCTTGGCCTCGGGCTTCGTGGCGGCCACGACAGGCTTCGATGCGGGCTGCTCTGCGGGCTTCGCGGTGGCTGTTGCGGCCGTCGCCGGCTTGACCGCAGGCAGCACCTCGCGCCCTTGGTCGGCCTGGGTCTCGACGATCTCCGTCGGGGCAGACGCCGCGGGCTCGATCGGCGCCGCAGCCACTGGCTTGGCCGGCTTCTGCGTGGACGGCATCACCAGCGGCGGCGCAGCATCCTTGCGCGGGATCTCGATGGGTATGTCGACCGGAATCGGCCTCGGCTGCGTCTCGAACACCAGCGGAAAGCCGATCACGCCGATCACCACCAGCACCGACGCGCCGATCAGGCGGCGGCGCGCGCGCGTGCGTGCTTCCTGAACGGCATCGGGATTGGTGTCGGACGCCGGTGCGCGGGGCTTGTCGCCGGACTTTCGCTGGAGGAAGGACAACAGGCCCATGCAATCGTTTCAGGTGTGGCGAAGCGCCTTCTTGGTTCCGCCTCGGCCAGTGCCGCGGTGGCGGCGGGAGGCACGAATCAGCCCACGTGCGTGGCGCCCAAGCGGGGCAGCCCCTCCTTCATCACACCACCCACGGTGTAGAAGGAGCCGAAGACCACGATTCTATCAGCGGGGTCTGCCTGGGCGATGACTGCACGCAGTGCGCTCGCCGGGTCTGCGTGGCAGTTCACGGTCACGGGCCCCGGACCCTTGAGCGCAAGCGACTGATGCAGGGCCTGCAAGTCCGTCGCCTTGGCCGCACGGGGAATGGGCAGGTCGCAGAAGTGCCAGTTGTCCACCAGCGGCGCCATCCGCCTCAGGATGGCCTGCAAATCCTTGTCCTGCATGGCGCCGAACACCGCGTGCGTGCGCGGATGGAAGCCCATCTGGTCGAGGTTCTGCGCCAGCGTGGCGACTGCATGCGGGTTGTGCGCAACATCGAGCACCAGCACCGGCTGGCCGGGCACGATCTGGAAGCGGCCCGGCAGCTCGACGAGCGCGAGGCCGGTGCGCACGGCCTGGGCAGTGATGGGCAGAACCTCGCGCATGGACTCGAAGGCCGCGAGCACACCCGACGCATTGAGCAGCTGGTTGGCACCGCGCAAGGCGGGATACGCCAGCGCGTTGAAGCGCTTGTTGCGCCCCGCCCATGACCACTGCTGCTTGTCGCCGGAATAGTTGAAATCGCGTCCAAACTGCCAGAGGTCGGCGCCGATCTCGGTGGCGCGGTCGGCGATGCTTTGCGGCGGCACCGGGTCGCTCACGATCACCGGTTTGCCGGTGCGCATGATGCCGGCCTTCTCGCGGCCGATGGATTCGCGGTCCGGGCCGAGGTACTCGACGTGGTCGATGTCGATGCTCGTGATGACCGCGCAATCGGTATCGATGGCGTTGACGGCGTCGAGCCGGCCTCCCAGCCCGACTTCGAGGATGACCAGGTCCAGGGGCGCCTTCGAGAGCAGGTGCGCGATGGCAAGGGTCGTGAATTCGAAGTACGACAGGCTCAGGCCCAGCGCCAGGCGCGCCGCTTCCACTGCCTCGAAATGCGGCACCAGGTCCGCCGCGGCCACACTCTCCCCGTTGATGCGGCAACGCTCCTCGAAGTGCACGAAGTGCGGCTTGATGTACAGGCCCACCCGATAGCCGGCGTGCAACGCGATGGCTTCGAGCATGGCGCACGTTGACCCTTTGCCGTTCGTGCCCGCGACGGTGATCACCGGCACACTGAACGCGAGGCCAAGATGCTGCTTGACCGCGAGCGTGCGGTCCAGCGTCATGTCGATCTCTTTGGGATGCAGGCGTTCGCAGCGCGCGAGCCAGTCGTCGAGCGTGTGGGGCAGTTCGGTTTCGGCGGAGGACATGCAGCGGATGGTACGTGGTCGTGAAAGCTTGATCTGACAATGGAAAAGGCGGCCGAAGCCGCCTTGTCACGGAGCCTGGGTGAAGTGGTCTAGGCCACTGCGTCCGCGCTTTGCCGTTGAAGCATGGCGATGGCCCGCGCAACGGTCGAGCGCATCTCGCGACGGTCCACGATCATGTCGATCGCGCCTGATTGCAGCAGGAATTCCGCGCGCTGGAAGCCTTCGGGCAGCTTCTCGCGAACGGTGTTCTCGATCACGCGCGGCCCGGCGAAGCCGATGAGCGCCTTCGGTTCGGCGATCACTACGTCACCCACGAAAGCAAAGCTCGCCGAGACGCCACCCATGGTCGGGTCGGTAAGCACGCTGATGTAGGGCAGCTTCGCCTTGGCCAGTCGCGTGAGCGCCGCGTTGGTCTTGGCCATCTGCATCAGGCTGAGCAGGCCCTCTTGCATGCGGGCGCCGCCGGTGGCCGTGAAGCTGATGAAGGGCGTGCGCTGCTCGCAGGCGGTTTCCACGCCGCGGACGAAGCGTTCGCCGACCACCGAGCCCATCGAGCCGCCCATGAAGTCGAACTCGAAACAGGCGGCGACCACAGGAATGGTGTGCAGCGCGCCGCCCATCACCACCAGCGCATCCGTCTCACCGGTGTTCTCAAGCGCTTCCTTCAGCCGTTCGGGGTAACGCTTGCTGTCCTTGAACTTGAGCGCGTCCACAGGCACCACTTCCTGCGCCAGCTCGAAGCGGCCTTCCGGATCGAGGAAGCCATCGAGCCGAGCGCGGGCGCCGATGCGGTGATGGTGACCGCACTTCGGGCAGACGTTCAGGTTCTGCTCGAGGTCGCTCTTGTAGAGCACGGTTTCGCACGAGGGGCACTTGATCCAAAGGCCTTCAGGGACCGAGCGACGTTCGCTCGGGTCAGTCTGCTGAATCTTCGGCGGCAGGAGTTTTTCTAGCCAACTCATGAGTTTGTTCCTTCCAACGAATCGAGTGCAGTGCGGATCTCGCCGATGAAGCGACCGCCCGCCTTCGCCACATTTTCGCGTGGCTGAACTTCGAGCAACTGGACAATGGCCGAGCCGATGACCACGGCGTCGGAGACGGCGGCAACAGCCTTCGCGGATGCCGCGTCGCGAATCCCGAAGCCTACACCGACGGGCATCTTCACATGCGCCTTGATGCGAGGGACCATCTCGGCCACCGCGGCGGTGTCAAGGTGACCGGCACCGGTCACGCCCTTGAGGGACACGTAGTAGACGTAGCCGCTCGCGACGCGGCCCACGTCCTTCATGCGCTGCTCGGTCGAGGTGGGCGCGAGCAGGAAGATCGGATCCATGCCGGCTTCGCGCAGGGTCATCGCAAAGCTTTCGCACTCCTCGGGCGGGTAGTCGACCACGAGGACACCGTCGACACCGGCCGCCTTCGCATCGGCGACAAAGCGCGGGATGCCATATCGTTCGACGGGGTTGGCGTAGCCCATCAGCACGACGGGCGTGCTGTCGTTCTTGGCACGGAACCCGCGGACGTAGTCGAGCACTTGCGGCATGCCGATGCCCTTGGCGAGAGCACGTTCCGCGGCGCGCTGGATGACGGGGCCGTCAGCCATCGGGTCGGAGAACGGCACGCCCAGCTCGATCACATCGGCACCGGCCTGCGCCATCGCCAGCATGAGATCCACCGTTGCGTCGGGATAAGGATCGCCCGCGGTGACGTACGGGATCAGCGCCTTGCGGCCCTTCGCAGACAACGCGTCGAAGACCTTCTTGATGCGGCTCATTTCTGCACCTTCACGATCGTGTCGGCGCCCTTGACGGACTGACCCTTGCAAGAGGGGCGGCAGAAGAATTCGGCGTTGGACAGATCGGCGACGGTGCCGATGTCCTTGTCGCCGCGGCCGGACAGGTTCACGAGCAGGTGCTGGTCCGGCCGCATCGTCGGCGCCATCTGCATCGCATACGCCACCGCATGGCTCGATTCCAGCGCAGGGATGATGCCTTCGGTGCGGCACAAGCGGTGGAAGGCCGCCAGCGCATCATCGTCCGTGACACCGACGTACTCCGCGCGGCCGATGTCCTTCAGGTACGAGTGCTCCGGGCCGACACCCGGGTAGTCGAGCCCGGCGGAAATTGAATGCGTCTCCGTGATCTGCCCGTTCGCGTCCTGCAGCAGGTAGGTGCGGTTGCCGTGAAGCACGCCCGGCGAGCCCGCCGACAGCGACGCCGCATGCTTGCCGGAGTCCAGCCCCTGCCCCGCTGCTTCCACACCGATCAGGCGAGTGCCTTCGTGCTCGATGTACGGATAGAAGATGCCCATCGCGTTGCTGCCGCCGCCCACGCAGGCGATGACGGCATCCGGCTGGCGACCGATCATCTCGGGCATCTGCACGAGGCATTCGTCGCCGATCACGCGCTGGAAGTCGCGCACCATCATCGGGTAGGGGTGCGGGCCCGCGACAGTGCCGATGATGTAGAAGGTGTTCTCGACGTTGGTGACCCAGTCGCGCAGTGCCTCGTTGAGCGCATCCTTCAGCGTCTTGGAGCCGCTTTCCACCGGCACCACGCGGGCGCCCAGGAGGTGCATGCGGTAAACGTTGGGCGACTGGCGTTTCACGTCCTCGCTGCCCATGTACACCACGCATTCCATGCCGTAGCGGGCACAGATGGTTGCGGTGGCCACGCCATGCTGGCCGGCGCCCGTCTCGGCGATCACGCGGGGCTTGCCCATGCGTCGGGCCAGCAGGGCTTGGCCAATGGTGTTGTTGACCTTGTGTGCGCCGGTGTGGTTGAGGTCCTCACGCTTGAGGTAGATCTGCGCGCCGCCGAGCTCGCGGCTCAGCCGTGCCGCGTGATAGACGGGGCTCGGGCGGCCCACGAAGTGGGCGAGCTCGGATTGGAACTCGGCGATGAAGGCCGGGTCGGCCATCGCCTCGGCGTAGGCCGCCTTCAGTTCATCGAGCGCGTGGATCAGCGTCTCGGCGACGAAGGTGCCGCCATAGGGGCCGAAATGCCCCCGGGCATCGGGTTGCTGGTAATTCAACATGGAGGAATCTTTCTTCAGGTGTTCGCGTCAAGTGCGATGCGGGCATCTGCCTCTCGCACCGCCTCGCAGAACCGGCGGATCGCCTCGGCATCCTTGATGCCCTTGGCCGATTCCACGCCGGAACTCACGTCAACGGCCCAGGGCCGCACCCGAAGAATCCCTTCGATCACATTTCCGGCATGCAACCCACCAGACAAAACGACTGGACGGGGCACGTTTGGAGGAATGAGTGACCAATCGAAGACCTTTCCGCCACCGCCGTAACCCTCGACGTGCGCGTCGAGCAAAATGGCCTGGGCGTTGGGATATTGAGAGGCGAAGTCTAGCAAATCGAAGCCCGGCGACATACGGGCAGCGCGCAGAAAGGGTCGGGCTGCCAGATCGCAGGTCGCAGGGGACTCATCGCCGTGGAATTGCAGCAGAAGCTGCGGGATGTCGGCCGTAGCCCGCCGAATGTCGTCATCTGTTGCATTGACGAAAAGCCCCACCGGCATGACGAACGTGGGAAGGCGCTTTGCCAGTTGCACAGCCCGCTCCACGCCGATGTAACGCGGGCTCTTCGGGTAAAGAACGAACCCGATCGCATCGGCGCCGGCGTTCACGGCGGCGTCCAGGTCCGCCTCGCGGGTGATGCCACAGATCTTGATGCGGGTTCGTTGGTGCATGGAGGTTTTCAAGGCAGCCAGTCCATGGCCGGCGTGCGCTCGGGAATGGCGTGTCTCGCATCGTAATGCGGACCGAGGAAGTACAGGCCGTCGGGGGCGAAGGTGGGCGCCGCGAGGCTGCGGTCGCGCGCGTCGAGCACCGATTTAAGCCAGGCGATATCGCGTGTTCTGTTGCCCACCGCAAGCAGGCAACCCATGATGTTGCGGACCATGTGATGAAGGAACGCACTGGCCTCGAACTCGAAGCGCCAGTAGGCACCGCGCCGCTCGACGGTGATGCTGCGCAGATGTTTGACTGGCGACGCGGCCTGGCATTCGGATGACCGGAAGGCGCTGAAGTCGTGCTCGCCAATCAAGACCGCTGCCCCGGCGCGCATCGCTGATTCATCGAGCGGGCGAAAGCTCCAGCCGACAACACCGGCCTCGATCGCCGGGCGCACCGGGGCTTCCAGCACGAGGTAGGCGTAGCGCCGCCCGCGCGCGCCGTTGCGGGCATGGAAGTCGTCGGCGACCGGTTGGCACCACTGCACCGCGATGTCCGGCGGCAGGAAACGGTTGGTCCCTCGCACCCAGGAGAACGACTCGCGCTCGATCTCGGTGTCGAGGTGAACGACCTGATTGAGCGCATGCACGCCGGAATCCGTCCGCCCCGCACACACGGTGCTGACGGGTCGATCGGCGAAGCTCCATAGTGCGGCTTCGAGCTTGTCCTGGACGGTGTTGCCGTCGGCTTGGCTCTGCCACCCGAAGTAGGCTTGCCCCCGATAGCTGACGCCCAAGGCCAGCCTCATTCAACCGACTCCAGGAGAAGCAGCGAACGAGGCTTGGGCGGCCGCGAACGACAAGGCCTCAGGCCAGGTCGTTCAGCATGCCCTGGGCCTTGGTCTTGAGAGCGCCGCTGGCCTTGGCCACGACTTCCTGCAGCAGGTCGCGCGCGCCTTCCATGTCACCGATCTGGCGGAATTCCTCGGCCAGTTCGAGCTTGCGGGCCAGCGGATCGCCGCCGTCATCATCGGCACCGAAATCGATGTTCGACAGGTCATCGGCCGCGGCAGCCGAAGCTGCAGGCGAACCCGGTGCGCCGGGGTTCAGGTCCAGCGAGATCTCGGACAGGTCGAAGTCCATCGCGAAATCACTCGTCGGGCCCGATGCCGGGGCGGCCGGTGTCGGCGGCAGGTCGGGCAGGGAGCCGAAGTCCAGCGTGTGGTCCGGCTGCGGCGCAGGCGGACGCTGCATCGGCTGCGTCACGGTGAGCGGTGCGGGAGCGCTGATCGGGCCCGAGGGCGTGTCCAGATCGAGGTCCAGGTCTACCAGGCCGCTTTCGGTCGCATCTCGGGTGTCGCGGGCGTCTCGTGCGTTCTGCAGTTCAGCATTGGCCGCCTCGAACTGCGAGGGCGTGGGCAGCACCGACTGCGGCATCGTGCTCGCGCCCAGCGGCTCGGTCATCGGCGCGCCATCAGTGCCTGCCGGCACGAGCGGTGCACCACCCGGCTGGTACAGCGCGTTTTCCGGGTCGATCTGCTGACCCAGCTCCTGGGCCTTGGCCCAGTCTTCGCCTTCACCGCGGGTCAGCGCGAAGAGCTGCGTGGCCAGGAGCTCGAAGCCCTTGGTGTCGCGACGCTTGGCATAGACCTCGAGCAGCTTCGTGCGGATCGCGAGACGCTCAGGATTGCTGCGCATCGCCTCCTTGAGGATTTCCTCGGCCTGCAGGTCACGGCCATAGGCGAGGTACACGTCGGCCTCGGCCACGGGATCCACGTCGCCGATGGCGTCGAGCTGGCTGAGCGAATAGCTCATCGAGGACGAAGCACCGCCGGCATCGCGCGTGTCGATGCGCTGGCCACCGCTCGCGCCGAAGAACGAGTCAGGCTGCAGACGGCTTTCGAGGAAGGACGTTTCACCGCTGTCCTTCTTCGAGCGGCGGGTGAAGCGGTAGATGCCGAAGGCTGCGAGCAGTGCCACGATAGCGGCGCCAATGCCCAGCGCCCACGGGTTCTCGTCCATCATCGAGCCGAAAATCCCCGGCTCTTCGACTGGCGGAGCAGGCGGACGCGCTGCGGGCTTGCTGGCAGCAGGCTTCGGCGCGGGCACCGGCGCGACGGCGACGGGTGCTGACGCAGCTGCAGTGGCTTGGCTGGCTGCAGGCGCCGCAGCGCTTGCCGGTGCGGGCGCCGCGGCCACGATGGGCGCGGGTGCAGGCGTCGCGACAGGTGCCGGCGTGGGTGCGGGAACCGGTGCAGGCTTCGGTGCCGGGGGCGGAGGCGCCGTCACCGCGACCTGCGGCGTCTTGGCCGGGGCAGGCGCAGGTGTCGCCACAGGCGCGGGAGCCGGGGCGGCGGGCGCTTTCGCCGGCGCAGTCGACGCCGCGCCGGAGAGCTTCTTCAGCTCCTCGACGTTCTTCGAGAGCTCGGCGACGCGGGTCTGTGCCGCGTTCTTCTCACGCTCCTTCGAGACCTTCTCCTCCGGCGCCGAAGCCTTGACGCCGCCCTTGCTCAGCGTGAGCTTGTCGGGCGTGGGCGCTGCGGCCGTCTTGCGATCCTCGACATTCGTCTGGACCTTGCCGCCGGCCTGGCGGGAAGCGCCCTCGCCCTTCGCTTCGGGCACGGTGCCGGCGAGCTTCTGTCGATAGGCGCCGAAGTCCGCACTCTGCGCCTGGATGACTTCGCGCGCTTCGGCCGGCGTCACCGCCTTGGCCGCATCGGCGTCGGGCACGTTCAACACGACGCCCGAGCGCAGGCGGTTCATGTTGTTGTCGATGAATGCCTGCTGGTTGCCGCGGTAGAGCGAGACCAGCATCTGGTCGAGCGAGACCCCAGCGCGCTGCGTGCGGCCGGCGATCTTGGACAGCGTGTCGCCCGGACGGACACGGTATTCGTCGCCCGTGGCAGAGCCGGCCTTCGTGGCGGGTTGCGCACCAGCGGTCGATTCAGAGGGCGCCGGTGCGGCAGCGCGCGGCGCGGCAGGACGACGTTCGCCGCGAGGCGCGGGGGCCGTCGATGCAACGCCGGGCGCGGGCGCCGGAGCCGGCGCAGGAGCCGCCTGCGTGATCACGGGCGCAGTGGCCGGCGCAGGGGCCTGCGCTTGAGTGCGCGTGGGCGGATCGAAGAGCAGCGTGTATTCGCGAACCAGGCGACCTGTCGACCAGTTGATCTCGAGGATCACGTCGACGAAGGGCTCCTGCACGGCGCGATCACTGGTCAGGCGCAGGTACGAACGACCGTCGGGACGCTGGGCCAGGGTGGCCGTGGTGCCGGGAAGAACGGAGTTGTAGTCGACACCAGCGGCGCGATAGGCCTCGGGCGGCGCCACGCGCACGCGCAGGTTCGACGCCTCTTCGGGCGTCATGCTCGTGATGTCGATCTCGGCGCGAAGCGATTCGCCCAGTGCCGACTGCACCGCCAGGCGCCCCAGACCCAGCGCCCAGGCATCGGGCGCAGCGGTCATCCACAGAGCGGCAACGGCCACTCCGGTCAAGGCGAATCGCCCGGTGTACAGCGAGGTTCGTTTCAAGGCGTCTCCCAACACTCGATCATGCAAATGCCCTCCGGCATCGCCAATTTCGCGGCCTTGCAGGCGCTTCGCGCGGGCAAAGGGGCGAAAAAAACAGAAATCACAATAACATCAAGTAGATACGGTGACAAGCTAATGCAAATACTGACGTTCCTGCCACCGGAGCTTCCGTGGCCGAATGCCTACAACTTACGGATCGTCACCGGAAGGGGCAACGCGGGCCATCCCACGTTGCCCACGGCACATCAAGCCTCCAGCAGGATGCGAAGCATGCGGCGCAGCGGCTCGGCCGCACCCCACAGCAACTGATCACCAATCGTGAATGCGCCCAGGTACTCGGGGCCCATCGCCATCTTGCGCAAACGCCCCACGGGGATCGTCAGCGTGCCGGTCACGGCCACGGGCGTCAGGTCGCGGATGGTCGCTTCGCGGTTGTTCGGCACGACCTTCACCCACTCATTGTCGGCGGCGATCATCGCCTCGATGTCAGCGAGCGGCACGTCCTTCTTCAGCTTGAAGGTCAGGGCCTGGCTGTGGCAGCGCATTGCGCCCACGCGCACGCAGAAACCGTCGACGGGCGTGGCAGCGGTACCAAAACCCTCACCCTGGCCGAGGATCTTGTTGGTCTCGGCCATGCCCTTCCACTCCTCGCGGCTCATGCCGTTGCCGAGGTCCTTGTCGATCCAGGGAATGAGGCTGCCGCCCAGCGGCACGCCGAAGTTGGCCGTCTCCGCCTCGGTGAGCGCCTTCTGCTTGGCAAGCAGCTTGCGGTCGATCTCGAGGATCGCGCTCTTCGGGTCGGCGAGCAGGTCCCGCACTTCCGAGTTGAGCGTGCCGAACTGCGTCAGCAGCTCGCGCATGTGCTGCGCGCCACCGCCGGATGCCGCCTGGTAGGTCTGCGTGCTCATCCACTCGACGAGCCCGGCCTTGTACAGCGCGCCCACGCCCATCAGCATGCAGCTCACGGTGCAGTTGCCGCCGATCCAGTTGCGGCCGCCCTTGGCGAGCGCGTTCTTGATGACGGGCAGGTTCACCGGGTCGAGGACGATGACGGCGTCATCCTTCATGCGCAGCGTGGACGCCGCGTCGATCCAGTGGCCCGTCCAGCCGGCCGCACGCAGCTTGGGGAAGACTTCGGTGGTGTAGTCGCCACCCTGGCAGGTGATGATGATGTCGCAGCGCTTGAGCGCCTCGACGTCGAACGCGTCCTTCAGCGTCGACTCGTTCTTCGCGAACGCCGGCGCCTTGCCGCCAACCGCGCTGGTGCTGAAGAACACCGGTTCGATGAGGCCGAAATCACCCTCGGCCTGCATGCGATCCATCAGCACGGAACCGACCATTCCGCGCCATCCGACCAATCCTACGACTCTCATCTCAATGCCCTTAGTTGCTGAAAACCTCTCCACTTCTCCGGCTCGAATCGCCGGAGAGGTAGGGGCGAGACGATCCGGAGCGTTAGCTCGTGGTAATGGTTTTGGTAATGGTCTTCGTGACGGCGGCAACGACCGCGTCGCCCATCTCGCGGGTGCCCACGCGCGTGGTGCCTTCGGACCAGATGTCGCCCGTGCGCAAGCCCGACGCAAGCACGTGCTTGACGGCCGACTCAATGCGGTCGGCAGCTTCGGGTTGGGCGAGGGAGTAGCGGAGCATCATGGCAGCGGACAGTATTGTAGCCAGAGGGTTGGCAATTCCCTTGCCCGCGATGTCAGGCGCGCTGCCGTGGCTCGGTTCGTACAGGCCCTTGTTGTTCGCGTCCAGCGATGCCGAGGGCAGCATGCCGATGGAGCCGGTGAGCATCGCGGCCTCGTCGGACAGGATGTCGCCGAACATGTTGCCGGTGACGAGCACGTCGAACTTCTTGGGCGCCTTCACGAGCTGCATCGCCGCGTTGTCGACGTACATGTGGTCGAGCTCGACGTCCGGGTACTGCGCATGCACCTCGGTGACGATGTCGCGCCAGAACTGGAAGGTCTCGAGCACGTTGGCCTTGTCCACGCTGGTCACGCGCTTGCCGCGCTTGCGGGCGGCCTGGAAAGCCACGTGGGCGATGCGCTCGATCTCCGGGCGCGAGTAGCGCATGGTGTCGAAGGCTTCGGTCGCGCCTTCGAAGGCGCCGTCCGGCGACAGGCGGCGCCCGCGCGGCTGGCCGAAGTAGATGTCGCCGGTCAGCTCCCGGATGATGAGGATGTCCAGCCCCGAGACCAGCTCCGGCTTCAGGCTGGACGCACCGGTCAGCTCTTGGTAGCAGATGGCCGGGCGAAAATTGGCGAAGAGCTGCAGGTTCTTGCGCAGGCCGAGGATGGCCTGCTCCGGGCGCAGCGCGCGCTCGAGCTTGTCGAACTTCCAGTCGCCCACCGCGCCGAACAGCACGGCGTCGGCGTCCTTGGCGAGCTTGAGCGTCGATTCCGGCAGCGGATGGCCGTGCGCCTCGTAGGCCGTGCCGCCGACCATGGCTTCTTCCATCTCGAAGGGCAGGTCCAGCACCTTCAAGACCTTGACGGCCTCGGCCACGATCTCGGTTCCGATGCCGTCGCCCGGCAGCACTGCGATCTTCACGAATCAGTTCCTTTTTTGATGACGGACAGGCGCTCGACCAGCACCTTCTCGCACAGCTTGAAAAACACGTAGAACACGGCCGCGAGGTAGCCCGAGAGCATCAGCCCCAGGAGCTGCGTCAGCCCGCCCTCGCGCACCGCATCCACGCCGTGCATGCCGAGGAACTCGAGGTTCGCGCCCAGCGTGTGCAGCAGGTTGAGCGTGAGCAGCCCGAAGAGCACGAAGCTCACGCCCATGAAAATGAAGGTCAGCCACCAGAAGCGCGACAGGAAGGCGTAGAGGCGGCTGTACACGGCACGCTCAGATGGAGTGGGCAAGCCAGGGCTTCTTCAGCAGCCGCTCGGCCTCGAAGGCCTTGATCTTGTCGGCATGCCGCAGCGTGAGCCCGATGTCATCGAAGCCGTTGAGCAGGCAGTACTTGCGAAACGGCTGCACGTCGAAGGGGATCGCGCTGCCATCCGGCTTCACGACGACCTGCCTGTCGAGGTCGATGGTCAGCTCATAGCCGGTGAAGGCCGCCACTTCGTCGAAGAGCTGCCCCACCACATGTTCGGGCAGCACGATCGGCAGCAGGCCATTCTTGAAGCAGTTGTTGAAGAAGATGTCCGCGTAGCTCGGCGCGATGATGGCGCGAAAGCCGTACTGGTCGAGCGCCCAGGGCGCGTGTTCACGCGAGGAGCCGCAGCCGAAGTTCTGCCGCGCCAGCAGGATGGACGCGCCGCGGAACCGCGGCTGGTTCAGCACGAAGTCCGGGTTGGGCTTGCGCGAGTTCGGGTCCTGGCCCGGAAAGCCGGGGTCCAGGTAGCGCCACTCGTCGAACAGGTTCTCGCCGAAGCCGGTCTTCTTGATCGACTTCAGGAACTGCTTGGGAATGATCGCGTCGGTGTCGACGTTCTCACGGTCCATCGGGGCGACGAGCCCCTTGTGAATGCGAAACGGCTGCATGGTCAACTCACTTCTTCTTGGCTGCGTCTTCGATCGACTCGCCGGCCTTCTTGATGTCGCGGCCGATGCCATCGATCGTGTTGCAGCCGGCCAGCACGTACATCGCCGCGGCGATGAGCAACAGGTTCTTCCACATGCGTTTCCCCTTCCGTTCCCAGCGAATGCTTCTGCCGACGTGTGACGTCGGTCAGGCGATGCGGCGCACGTCCACGAAATGCCCTTCCATCGCAGCGGCGGCGGCCATCGCCGGGCTCACGAGGTGGGTGCGGCCGCCGGCGCCCTGGCGGCCTTCGAAATTGCGGTTGGAGGTGGAGGCGCAGCGCTCGCCCGGCTCCAGGCGGTCGGCGTTCATCGCGAGGCACATCGAGCAACCCGGCTCGCGCCATTCGAAGCCAGCAGACTTGAAGACCTGGTCCAGCCCTTCGCGCTCGGCCTGTTCCTTCACGAGGCCCGAGCCCGGCACCACCATCGCGAGCTTCACGTTGGAGGCCACCTTGCCGCCGATGCGGCGAACCACCGCGGCGGCCTCGCGCATGTCCTCGATGCGCGAGTTGGTGCACGAGCCGATGAACACCTTGTCGATGAGGATGTCGGCGATCGGCTTGTTCGGCTCCAGCGCCATGTAGGTCAGCGCGCGTTCCATCGCGCCACGCTTGACCGGATCGCGCTCGCGGTCCGGGTCCGGCACGCGGTCCTCGATGGACAGCACCATCTCCGGGGACGTGCCCCAGGTGACCTGCGGGCGAATGGTCGCCGCGTCGATCTCAACGACCGCATCCCAGTGCGCATCGGCGTCCGAGCGCAGCGTGCGCCAGTACTCGAGCGCATGCTGCAGCTCCAGACCCTTGGGCGAAAACGGCCGGCCCTGCACGTAGGCCAACGTCGTCTCGTCCACGCCGATCAACCCGGCGCGCGCACCGGCTTCGATCGCCATGTTGCACACCGTCATGCGGCCTTCCATGCTCAGCGCACGGATGGCGGAGCCCGCGAATTCGATGGTGTAGCCGGTGCCGCCTGCCGTGCCGATCTTGCCGATGATGGCCAGCACGATGTCCTTGGCGCCGCAGCCCCTGGTGATCTGGCCTTCCACCTTCACCAGCATGTTCCTGGCCTTCTTGGCCAGCAGCGTCTGCGTGGCGAGCACGTGCTCCACCTCGCTCGTGCCGATGCCATGCGCCAGCGCGCCGAAGGCGCCGTGCGTGGAGGTGTGCGAGTCGCCGCACACGACCGTCATTCCCGGCAGCGTGGCGCCCTGTTCCGGCCCGATGACGTGCACGATGCCCTGGCGCTTGTCGGTCATCTTGAACTGCGTGATGCCGTTGCGGTCGCAGTTGTTGTCCAGCGTGTCGACCTGCAGCTTCGAGACCGGGTCGGCGATGCCGTGCGAGCGGTCGGTGGTGGGCACGTTGTGGTCGCTCACGGCCAGGTTCGCCGAGATGCGCCAGACCTTGCGCGACGCCAGGTCCAGGCCTTCGAAGGCCTGCGGGCTCGTCACTTCATGCAGCAGGTGACGGTCGATGTAGAGAACGGCGGTGCCGTCATCCTCGGTATGAACGACGTGTTCGTCCCAGATCTTGTCGTACAGCGTGCGGCCCATGAGATCTCTCGCAGCGGTTCTGCGCCTGACTTCGGTGAACCGGCGATTTTAGGCGCTTGCCGCCCAGTTACGCCGCAGCGCAACAAAAAGGGGCGCGGATTGCTCCGCGCCCCTTCGATCGAACGAGAAGAACTGCGTCGATTTACCAGCCGATGTCCTTCAGCAACTGGAAGGTCAGGTCGGTCGGCAGCACCACCGAGTGCAGCAGGTCGCCGTTGATGGCCGGCTCCATGATCAGGTTCGGGAAGGCGATGGTGTCGAAGTGAGACACCGACGAACCGCTCTGGAACGGGTTGGGCGCGAACATCCGTGCACGGCCCGCCGGATCGGCACCTGCGTATTGCGACGCATCGATGCCCAGCGTGGCGGTGACGCCCGAGCTGGTGCGGGTGCGCTTGGACAAGGCCGCCTTGAGCGCCACGCCGTCCGCCTGCGACACGCTGATCGTCGGGATGGTCACCGTCGGATCGGCGCCACCCAGGCCCGGCGCCGTACCCGGCGCGTTGTTGGCGACGATCACCCCGATGGCGCCCGCGTTCTGCACGTTCTTCGCCTTGGTGGCGAAGGTGCAGGTGCCGCGGTCGACCAATGCGATTCGCCCGTTCACCGCCAGCGCGTTGGCCGCACTCAGCGGGTTGCAGGCGAGGCCCGTCGACGTTCCCGTGTCCACCACCGGCATCAGCGTGCCGCTCACGCCGGGCGACGACAGCGGCGGCCCGAAGGAGGCGGTGCCGATGTTGTAGCTGCCTGCCGCGGTGCCTGCCGCCGGGCCGCCGACGATCAGGCTCGGCGTGCCCAGCGCCAGCACGGTCGGCACGTTCGACGTGACGTTCGCGCCCGTCCACACCAGCTTGCCGGTGTTGAGTGACGAGGTCACGCGCTGCGCGTCGGTCATGTTGACCCAGGTGAGGTTGACGGTGTCGTCGTACAGGTAGTGGTCCCAGATCGACGGCCGGCCGTCGAACTCGGCACCGGTGCTACCACTCGTGAAGGTCTGGAAGCCAAGTCCGTGGCCGAACTCGTGCAGCAGCACCGTCACCAGATCGACCAGCGGACCATGGTTGTTGTCCAGGCCGAGGTAGAACGGCGAGCCGGGCAGGCAGTCGGCGAACAGGCCCAGGCGCGAGTTGAAGCGCGCGCGGATGTCCTGTCCATCGACCGGGTCGCCGGCGCTCAGGTTGGTGTTGGACAGCTTGTTGGCCAGTGCCTGCGGGTACCAGGTATTGGGCTTGGCGGCGCCCGCGAAGTCACGCCAGATGTTCCATGCGCCGGCGCTGCCCAGCACGGCCGTGGTGGCGGTGCAGGTCAGCGGCTCGAAGCTCGCACGGATGACGATGGTCTGCGAGCTGGTGAGCGTCGCGCCCCAGATGTCGGCCGCGGCCTGGAAGGCGATGAGCCGCTGCTGGCCGAGCGTCGTGCCGACGTTGCCGCCCACGGGCGCCGCGGGCGTCGGGTCGTTGAAGCCCTCGCCGGCGGCGTTCATGTTCTGGATGACGATGGTCGCTGCGGCCTGGGCCTGGATGGCCGACAGCGAGAGGCCCGCGGCGAGCGTCGCGCCGGCGGCGAGGCGAAAGAGCTTACTTGTCTGCATGGTCGTGCTCCTCGCTCGTCACGGTGGAGATGGCCGCCTTCGGGTCGCGCACCAGCTTTTCTGCGGCATCCTTGCCCGTCACGCACTGCATGGCGAGCGTGCCGTCGGCCTTGCGGGTCATCACGGAGTACGACAGGAAGCTGTCGTTGACGCGATAGCGCACGCCATTGCTCGTGCGCACCTCGACGGGGGCGCGGGTGTCGGCCGTGCCGGCCGGGTTGGCGGCGGCACGGTCGGCACGGGCTTTCGCCTCGGCCTCGTCCATCGCCTTCGCCTCGTCGGCATTGGGCGCGCGCAGTTGGCCCGTCACCGGGTCGCGAACGATGCGCATGCCCACGCCATCGGCAGCCTGGGCGGCGGGGGACAGGGAAAGAACAAGCGCGGACATGACAGCAGCCAGGCCGGCGGCCTGGAACTTGATTTCAGCCATGGTGATTCCTTTCGGGGGTCAGGCGGCCTTGCGGCGGCGCAGGGCGAGCGCGGCGAGGCCCAGGGCCATCAGCGCGTAGGTCTCGGGCTCGGGCACGGCCACCGTCACGGTGTCGAAGCCGATGTAGTTGGACGTGTCCGCATCGCCGAAGTATTCGAAGGCGAAGCGGCCCACCGCGCCGCCGCCCTGGCCGGCCAGCGTCACGCTGTACATCGTCCAGTCGCCGCCGGCTGCCACCGTCGGGTGGATCACTTCGCTCACGACCTCGGAGCCGCCGAGCGCGGTGCTGCCAGCGAGGATGGCGAAGGTGTCGGAGAAGCCATCGATCACGTCGGCCCGTGCGTAGAACGTGAGCGTCACATCGGACGCCAGCGAGAAGTACGGCGTGATGAGGAAGTTGTCGATGAAGCCACCGGGAGGCGCAGCGGTGAAGTTCGAGGCGATGTACGAGTTGTCAGCACCCGACTGCGAGGTGAACGCGGTCGTGTTGTCGCCCTGGAACCAGGGCGTACCGGCTGATGGCGAACTCACGTTGGCGAGCACCCAGCCGTTGCCCGACAAGGTGGTGATGTCGTCGAAGCCCTCGCTCACGAGGTTGACGGCGTGGGACGTGGAGGCCAGCCCGACCAGCGCGAGGGCCGAGCATATTTTTGCGATCTTCATGAAAACTCCAGAATGAACCACACATGGGCTCAAGGCGCCGGCCGTTTTCGGTGAAGCATGCTTTTGGCCAGCGTCTCACCGGCCGGGACGCCCCGGGTAGAAGCGCCCCATGTCCGATGACCCTCCTGACACGTGACTTTCTTCACGTGAAGGTTCGCAGGCTAGGTCCCAAGTTCCCTTGTCGCAACCCCCATGTTCGAGGGCCGTGGCAACCCTCTGAGCGTTTGTCCGGGTTCACATTCGCCATGAAAAAAGCCCCGGGTGAAACACCAGGGGCTTTGCATGGAAGTGGTGCGCTCAGCGCTTGTCCACCGGCACCACGTCGCGCTTGGGCGCACCGTTGTAGAGCTGGCGCGGACGGCCGATCTTGTACTCCGGGTCGCCGATCATCTCGTTGAGCTGCGCGATCCAGCCGACCGTGCGGGCGAGTGCAAAGATCGCCGTGAACAGCGACACCGGGATGCCGATGGCGCGCTGCACGATGCCCGAGTAGAAGTCGACGTTCGGGTAGAGCTTGCGGGCGACGAAGTATTCGTCTTCCAGCGCGATCTTCTCGAGTTCCATCGCGAGCTTGAGGATGGGGTCGTTGGTCTTGCCCAGGGCAGCCAGCACCTCGTGGCAGGTCTCGCGCATCAGCTTGGCGCGCGGGTCGTAGTTCTTGTAGACCCGGTGACCGAAGCCCATCAGCTTGACGTTCGAGTTCTTGTCCTTCACTTGCTTGATGAACTCGCCGATCTTCTCGACCCCGCCCATCTTCTGCACGTCTTCGAGCATGTTCAGCGCCGCCTCGTTGGCGCCGCCGTGGGCGGGGCCCCACAGGCAGGCCACGCCGGCCGCGATGGCCGCGAACGGGTTGGTGCCCGACGAGCCGCACAGGCGCACGGTGGAGGTGGACGCGTTCTGCTCGTGGTCGGCGTGCAGGATGAAGATGCGGTCGATGGCGCGCGTCAGCACGTCATTGGGCACGTACTCTTCACAAGGCGTCGCGAACATCATGCGCATGAAGTTCGACGAGTAGGACAGGTCGTTCTTCGGGTAGATGTAGGGCTGGCCGATGCCGTACTTGTAGGCCATGGCCACGAGCGTGGGCATCTTGGCGATCAGGCGGATGGCCGAGATCTCGCGGTGCTGCGGATTGTTGATGTCGGTGCTGTCGTGATAGAAGGCCGACAGCGCGCCCACGAGGCCGGTCATCACCGCCATCGGGTGCGCATCACGACGGAAGCCACGCAGGAAGAACTGCATCTGCTCGTTGACCATCGTGTGGTTGGTCACCGTCTTCGTGAACTCGGTCTTCTGCGCCGGGTCGGGCAGCTCGCCGTTCAGCAGCAGGTAGCAGACCTCGAGGAAGTCGCAGTTCTGCGCGAGCTGCTCGATCGGGTAGCCGCGGTACAGCAGCTCGCCCTTGTCGCCATCGATGTAGGTGATCTTCGACTGGCAGGCGGCTGTCGAGAGGAAGCCGGGGTCGTAGGTGAACTTGCCGGTCTGGGCGTAGAGCTTGCGGATGTCGATCACGTCCGGCCCGATGGAGCCTTTGTAGATCGGCAAATCCATGCTTGGGCTGCCGTCGGAGAACGCGAGGGTGGCTTTCACATCGGACGGGATCATGGTCGTTCCTTGAAGTGCTGAAATGGAGAGAGATTGCTGTTTGTCTCAGTGTGCTGTTCTGTAGCCAGCTCTACTGCGGTGTGCGCATCTGGCGCAGGACCTGCACCACGTCGTCGCGCATGAGTTCGCCTTCGGGTTCGCGCCGCGCCAGCAGCAGGTCCAGCAAGTCGTTGTCGGACAGGTCCATCAGCACTTCGAGGCCGCGGGCTTGTTCGACCGTCAGCGTGCTGGCGTGCGTGTTGAAGAAGCGCTCGATGAACAGGTCGTTCTCCAGCAAGCCGCGCCGGCAGCGCCAGCGCAGCTTGGAAAGAGCACGTTCGTCGATGCGCGTCTGCATGGCGTGGTTGGCGTGAAGCTCGATGGCGGCGCGCTCAGACAGCGCGGCGCACCATCAGTTCCTTGATCTTGCCGATGGCCTTGGTGGGGTTCAGTCCCTTGGGGCACACATCGACGCAGTTCATGATGGTGTGGCAGCGGAAGAGCCGGTACGGGTCTTCGAGGTTGTCCAGCCGATCGCCCGTCGCCTGGTCGCGGCTGTCGGCGATGAAGCGGTAGGCCTGCAGCAGGCCGGCGGGGCCGACGAACTTGTCCGGGTTCCACCAGAAGCTCGGGCAACTGGTGGAGCAGCTCGCGCACAAGATGCATTCGTACAGGCCGTTCAGCTCGTCGCGCTCCTCGGGCGACTGCAGGCGTTCCTTCTCGGGCGGCATGTCGTCGTTGACGAGGTAGGGCTTGATCGAGTGGTACTGCTTGAAGAACTGCGTCATGTCCACGATCAGGTCGCGGATGACGGGCAGTCCCGGCAGCGGCTTCAACACCACCACACCCGGCAGCGTGCGCATGTTGGTGAGGCACGCGAGGCCATTGCGGCCGTTGATGTTCATCGCATCCGAACCGCACACGCCTTCGCGGCAGGAGCGGCGAAAGCTCAGCGTCGGGTCGACGGCCTTGAGCTTCATCAGCGCATCGAGCAGCATGCGCTCGGAGCCGTCGAGCTCGACCTCGATGGTCTGCATGCGGGGTTTGGCGTCGGTGTCCGGGTCGTAGCGGTAGATCTGAAATACACGCTTGGTCATTTGAATCTTTCGTGTCCCAACGATTAGAACGAGCGGACCTTGGGCGGAATGGAATCCACTGTCAGCGGCTTGAGGTTCACCGGCTTGTAGTCCAGCCGGTTGCCTTCGCGATACCACAGGGTGTGCTTCATCCACACCTGGTCGTTGCGGCCGTTCGGGAATTCCGGGCTGTCGGCGTAGTCGTCCACGGTGTGCGCGCCGCGGCTCTCATGGCGCGCAGCGGCGGAGATCATGGTGGCCAGCGCCGCCTCGATCAGGTTCTCGACTTCCAGCGCCTCGACGCGGGCGGTGTTGAACACCTTGGACTTGTCGGCCAGGTGGATGTTCTTCACGCGCTCGGCGATGGCCTTGATCTGGCCGACGCCTTCGTCCATCTTGGCCTGCGTGCGGAACACGCTGGCATGCGCCTGCATGCTGTTGCGGATGTCGTTGGCGACGTCCTGCGCGTATTCGCCGGCGGTGCTGTTGTCCAGGCGCGCGAGGCGCGACAGCGTGTAGTCGGCGGCGTCCTTGGGCAGCTCCTTGTGGCTCTTCGTCTTCAGCGCCGTGTCGACGATGTGGTTGCCGGCCGCGCGGCCGAACACCAGAAGGTCGAGCAGCGAGTTGGTGCCCAGGCGGTTCGCGCCGTGCACGCTCACGCAGGAGCATTCGCCCACCGCGTACAGGCCGTTGATGACCTCGTTGGGGTTGCCGTTCTTCGGCGCCACCACCTGGCCATGGATGTTGGTCGGAATACCACCCATCTGGTAGTGGATGGTCGGCACCACGGGAATCGGCTCCTTGGTGATGTCGACGTTGGCGAAGTTGTGGCCGATCTCGAACACCGAGGGCAGCCGCTTCATGATGGTCTCAGCGCCCAGGTGGGTCATGTCGAGCACCACGTAGTCCTTGTTCGGACCACAGCCGCGGCCTTCCTTGATTTCCTGGTCCATGCAGCGCGAGACGAAGTCGCGCGGCGCGAGGTCCTTCAGCGTGGGCGCATAGCGCTCCATGAAGCGCTCGCCGTTGGCGTTGCGCAGGATGGCGCCCTCACCGCGGCAGCCTTCGGTCAGCAGCACGCCCGCGCCGGCCACGCCGGTCGGGTGGAACTGCCAGAACTCCATGTCTTC
>CBIHOF010000043.1:0-22697 GCA_966211955.1 uncultured Comamonadaceae bacterium
GGCGCGGTCGGCGTCGGCGCGGGCGGCTTCGGTGCGGGCGGTTTCGGTGCGGGCGGCTTGGGCGCCGGGGGCTTCGGTTTGACGCTCGAAGTGGTTGCCATGTTTCGCTCCTCGTGGTCGAAGGGACTGATGTGTTGCGTTCGTCTCCGAACGATCGTTGTCGACTCGGTCGACAGCATCAGAATCGATGAACGCTCGGACTGGTCCACATCCGGGCATACCCCAAACAGGGTATGCCGTGCCCGTCACGGGTCGTGGTGCCGCAGGCGCTCGCCTGCCGCGCGTTATGCGGCGGTTTGGCCTGACGCCGCGAACGAAACGCTCGTGATTTCGAAGGCCAGTACGCCGGCCACCGTCATCGCGCGTGCGGTGCCGAACCTGCGGCCGCACAGCCGCAGCTGCGCATGGTCGAGCCATGCCACGCTGCCCCAGTCGGCGATGCATTGCCCAAGCACCAGTTGCCGGCACTTGTACGCGTACAGCGACATCCGGCCCACCACGATGTCAACGGCGACAGCCGTGCCACCCACTGCGCCGGAGCTCCGCTGGAACTCATGCCACGCACCGGGCGACAGGTGCTCGATGCGGCCATCCTTGCGGCTCACCACGGCCAGGCGCGGGCTCGCAAGCGGTGGTGACAAGGTATCGATGCGCAGGTCCAGCCGACCGGGCTGCGCCTCGTCCACGACGATCACGTCTCCAACCGCCAGTCTTCGCAACTGCGCTGGTGTGAGCCGCTGCTGCACGCCGAGGATGAGCGGTATGCGCGTCTGGTCGTGCCCCTCGCCTGGGATGGCGCTCGCGAGATCCACCAGCTTCTGCGAGAACACCTCGCGGACCCTGCACGGCATGCCTACCGGCACGGAGGCAGGGCACAGCAGGAATTTCGCCCAGCGATAGGTATCCGGGCCGCGCTCTTGCGAACTCTCCACCCGCACGCGGATGTCCTGCTCGAAGAGCTTGCGCAACGAAGGCAGCAGCGGCGAGATCATCTGCGCGGCCATTGCACTCAGCACCGGCAGCGAAAGGCCCTGGGCCACGCCCAGTGCTTGCAACAGCTCCGCAGGCAGCCCGACCTGCGCCAGCGCCGCGCCCTCCCCTTCGATGACAAGCCGCAACGGGAAGTCCGAGCCGTCTGCATGCCGGAGTCGAACGCCCTGCGCATGCGCCGTCCCCAGCAAATCGCCGAGCAGCACCGTGCGCGATGCGATGAGGTTGCGAAACCGCGCGTTGACCGGCAGTCCGCGCGGCCCGAGCACGTCCTCGAGGGCGCGAGGAGTCTCAGTCGGGTGCATCGACTGACCGCATGGGCAACAGCATCACGGCTGCGTGGTTGCCCAAGAGCATGAGCCGCCCCTCGCCTACCGCTTCGCCTGACACGCTCACCGTCATGCGCGCCTTGTCGAGGCTCGCGCCGAGGTCGACGATCTGCCCTGATCGCAGGGCATTGGCATCACTGACGGACAAGGTGACCTCAGGAAACGAGACGAGGACCTGGACCTGCGCCGTGTCGATCATCGAATCACGGCTTCCGCCGGCAATCGGTCCGAGAGGCATTGACTGTTTCATGATTGACCGCTCCGTCTGCATCAGCGATAGGTCAGCACCAGCCCCTGGATCAGGTGGGTCCAGCCATCCACGGCCACGAACAGCATGAGCTTGAATGGAACGGACACGACGTTCGGCGAGACCATCTGCATGCCCAGCGCCATCAACACCGTGCCGATCACCAGGTCCACCGCGATGAAGGCGAGGTAGAGCAGGAAACCGATCTGGAAGGCCTGTGTCAGCTCGGTGAGCGTGAAGCTCGGGATCAGCACGAGCAGGTCGTCTTCGGCGGGCTTGGCGGCCGTCTGGTCCTGCCACACCTGGCGCGTGGCATCGACGAAGAACAGCCGGTACTTGCGTTCAGAGTGCTTGGTGAGGAACTTCTTCAATGGGTCGGCCACCGCCTTCGCAATCACCGGCATGTCGCCGAAGGTGCGACCGAACTGCTTGGAGTGATTGAAGCTCGGCGCCAACGAGTCGTAGGCACCGGTGGCGATGGGCGCCATGATGTACGCCGACAGGATCATCGCGATGCCGTTGAGCACCATGTTGGGCGGAATCTGCTGCACGCCCAGCGCCTGCCGCACCAGCCCCAGCACCACCACGATCTTGGTGAAGGCAGTCACCGAGAGTGCCACGAACGGCAGCAGCCCCACGGCGATCAGCACCGTGATGAGCAGCAGCGGGTCCGCTGCGCCCGAAGTGGCGAGCTCGTTCATGGCAGGTCTCGGTTGGTGCGACTGATCTCCACACCCAGGTGTTCGCCAATCACCACCAGCCGGCCCGAGGCAAAGCGATAGCCGGCGGACCACAGCGCCACCTCCACGTCTTGCATGCGCACGCCGGTGTCCACCAGCGTGCCGGGGCTCACGCTGTCGATCTGGTGCAGCGACATCGTCGCGACCGGCAGGGTGATGTTGACGGGCACGATCGCACCGTCCAGTTCGTTGTCGTCGTCCATCTCGTACTCCGTTTGCTTGTCTTGCGGCTCGAACTTCAGCGTGAGCCAGCCGCCCCGGTCGATCAGCACCTTCACCCAGCGCCGCCCCTTTGGCCGCTTGCCCCCCGTGAAAGCGGACTGGGTGTGCGGCACCAGGGCACCGACCAACTCCGCCTCTGGCACCGGCGACAACAGCACCTGCGCGACGTCGCCCTTCGCCAGGCCCTCGCAGTCGCTGCGCTGCAGCCCGATGCAGCCCAGCCGCACATCCCACGTCAGAGGGATGTGGCGCATGCCGCTCGAGCTGCGCCGCGGCATCGGTTGTGCCTCGCAGGCGTCGACCAGCGCGGGCGACAGTCGAAAGCGCAGCCGACCGAGCAGGGGCACCGCCTCGGCGAGGAACGACGGCCAAAGGAGCTCGGGCAAGGGCTCTTGCCTGGCGAGCCGCTTCACGCGCAGCGACACCTCGCTGCCGAGCAACTGCGATGCACGCCGCAAGGAAGCCTCGAGCATGGAGCTCAGCAGCTCGCACATCAGCGCATCCGAGGCGAACTGGAAGATCCAGGGGCCGACGCCCAATGCCAGCAGATCTCCTCGGCCGAGCACGGCTTCAGCGTGTTCGCAGCCGTCAGCGGCCACGTACGAGATTCGCATCGGCTCCGGCGGCAACACCGCCCCGCTCCAGGGTGCTGCACGCACGGTGGTCACCGGGCCGCCGAACGGCAGCACCGGGTCGGCCTCCCGCCCCATGCAGGCACTCACGAAGCGGCGCTGGTCGACCTCGTACCGGCACAGCTGATCCCACAGACTCGAGACAACCGCATTCATCGCTGTTCCTCCTTCTTGGACAACTTGCGCGCCATCTGCTTGGCGCTCCTGAGCTTGGCCAGCCACTTGAACACTTCGGCGACGGCCTCGAAATACTGGTGCGTGATGAACTGGTTGACCCGGCAGTCGCGGAACAGGTCGCGTGCGAGCTGACGGTTTTCGTAGATCGGTATGCCTTTGAGCTCGGCATACATGCGGATGGCCAGTGCCTTGTCGTCCAGGCCCTTCACCGCCACCAGCGGCAGGTCGATCTTCCCGGGCTGGTAGCGGATCGCCACGGCCACGTGGGTGGGGTTGCACACCACCACTTCCGACTCCTCGATCTTTTCCTGCTCCGTCTCGTCGAGCAGTTCCTCGAAGAACTGCTTGCGCCTGCCCTTGACGTGCGGGTTTCCCTCCTGGTTCTTGTATTCGTCCTCCACCTCTTGCTTGGTCATGCGCATCTGACGGGCGAACGCGAAGCGCTGGATCAGCCAGTCGGCCACGGCCATCAGTGCGGCCACCAGCGCCCCGGCGCACAGCAGGCGCGACACGAAGTACCAGGACAGCACGACGGTGCGGTTCGCCGGCGCGTAGCCGGCGCGGATCATCTCGGGCAACATGTCGCGGTACATCACCGTCACCACCAGGCCGATGACGAGCAGGCCGACCAGCAGCTTCACCAGCGTGAGCAGGTTCTGGGTGCTGAACAAATTCGAGGCGCCCTTGACCGGATCCACTCGGTCCAGATCAGGCTTTGGGGGATGGAACGTCACCAGGCCCTGCGTCTGTGCCACACCGGCGACCAGGGCGGCCGCACAAGCCACGAGCAGCGGCGGAGCGCACAGCCGCGCGAGCAGCAAGCCGACCTGCACCATCATGTCGGCCATGTCCTGTGCCTGCGGGGTGCCGACGGTGGCCACGTGCCGCAGCACCAGGCGGAACAGGTCATTCAGCTGTCGCGCGATCTCAGGGCCCATCAGCAGCAGGTAGCCGATGACCGCCACGAAGCCGGCGGCGGAGTTCACCTCCTGGCTCTTCGCCAGCTGCCCCTTCTTGCGCGCTTCGCGCAGCCGATGCGGAGTGGCATCTTCGGTGCGCTGGCTGCTCATCGCGTACCTCCCGGCGCGGCGGCGTTGCCGAACAGCAAGCGGCTGAGGGCGCCGGATGATTGGACGACGTTGCCCACGATGTCCACCGAGAAGTTGAGCAGCATCGCGATGACGACCAGCCCCGCGAGCGCCTTGATGGCGTAGGAGATCGACGACAGGTCGAGCTGGCGACCGAAGCGCCCCACGAGGCCGAGCGCCACGTCGAGCAACAGCAGGATCAGCATCGCCGGCGCCGCGAGCTTCACCGTGAGGCTGAAGAGCGTTTCCGCATGGGTGATGGCGAACGCCTCGAACAACAGGCGCCCGTGCGGCACGGCGTCGGTGATCGGCCACACCACGTAGGAGCCGAACAGCGTCTCCAGCGCCACGCGCAGCCCGCCCAGCACGATGAACAGCGCAATGCCCGACTGCGTGGACGTGGTAGCGAAAGGCCCGGTCGAGGTGCTGAGGATGTTGTTGAACATGTAGAGGTTGGAGTAACCGCTCTGGATGTCCACCAGCTCGCCCAGGTGCGCGAACACCCACACGAACACGCCGAGCCCGAAGCCGATGAAGGCGCCGATGGCCAGCTCCTTGAACAGCGTCAGCATCCACACGAACGGCACCAGGTCGACCGTGGTGGCGATGTGGTGCGTCATGGGCAGCAGCGGCAGGCACAGCGCGATCGCAACGACCTGGCGCACCAGGCCGGGCAGCTCGTTCATGGAGATCACGGGCAGCACCCAGATCAGGCCGGACACGCGCGGAAGGGCCAGCACCAGGGCGAACAGCAAGTCCTTGACCCCTGCAACGTCGACCGGCAATTCCAGTGTCACGGCTTGCTCCTCAGGCCAGGAGCACCACGCGCGCGGGCATGGCCAGGCGTGCGGTCAGCGAGGATTGCAGCACCTGCAGCGCCTGCTTCACCTCCTCGCGATGTTCCGCCGCGAGCCCGGTGTGCACCTTCACGACGAACGCCCCGTCGTCCATGGACAGGCGCAGCGTGAGGCGCAGCGGATTGGGCTCTGGAGGCACGATCTTCATGTCCAGCACCGGGCGGCCTGCGGCGCGCTGGTGCACACCGAGCAGCAGGTCGGCCAGCGGCTGCATCGCACCGTTGCGCGCGGCATGGGTCTGCAGGTGGGCACGGCGCACTCCGGTGACCGTCGGCGTCGGCTTCCTGCCGGCTGGTGCCGACGACGGCACGGGCATCGGCGAGGGGAAGCGGCGTACCTCGCCAGCCGGCACCAGCTCCCAAGCGGATGTCCCATCCGAGACCGGTGCCGCGTCGTCGACCGGCGATTCGGCGCCATCGCCGTGGCCGAGGCCGCGGGACGGGTCATGCGCGAGGACCTCACGGAAGCGCACGACATCCTGCGGCCGGGCCAGTGCGACCACGGTCGCGTCCTGAGGCGTCAACGGCCTCAGCTCGTTTTCCACCTTGGGGGTCGTCATGCGCGCAGCTCCCTCATTGCGGGCGTTGCCCAGGCCAGAACCGCCAGCTCATCCAGCTCATCCTCCTCCATCGCCTCGTCGCGCACCCGTTCGACGGCCAGGTGCCGCGACACACCCTGTTCAGCCTTGTTCAGCTCGACACGCCGCCGCACGAGCGCCTGCTGGGCTGCTTCCAGTGCGTGCGCGGCCTCGTCGCGCTCCGCCGCGCACTGCTCTACCGCTGCAAGCGCATGTGCGATGCAGCGGTCGCCGTGCATCAGCTCGACCTGGTGGCCGTTCAGGGCATCGGTGTCGAATGCAGCCAGCGCCAGCCGGCGCTCGCGCCAGTTGGCGGCCAGGGCGTGCTTGCGGGCCACCTCGCGGCCGTGCTCGGCATGGGCGCCCCGCAGCGAATCCTCGCGGCATGCCAGCGTCGCCTGGCACTGCATGACTTCGCGCTCTGCACGCTCGACCTTCGACTGCCGGATCGAGCAAAGCCGGCGGAACAGGGCGCTGCTCATGCCGGCTGCGCCTCGTTGGCGACCGTGAACTCTGCCGCAATGGCCGCAGCGATGCGCCGCACCTGCGTGACGCTGCCGAGGTCGATCTCGCCATCGCTGGTTTCCACGACCAGGCCCCGTGGGCCCGTCAGCGAGGCGTCGGCCACCACGTTCACGTGGCGCACGCCGGCAGCCTGCATTCGTTCGCAAAAGCCCGCGAGCGCACCGGTCGCCCCGGGGTGCACGCGCACACGCAAGGCGCTGCCGGCGGGCACCAGGGCCTGCAGGTGTTCGGCAGCTCGCTCGAAGAAGGCCTCCGGCGCGCTGAGCTCAATCACGCGCTCCGCGATCCGCACCGCGAGGTCGAGGGCAGCATGTTCCATCTCACCGGCCGCCTTTGCGAAGGCCTCCGTCAGGCGCGCCACCTGTTCGGCCACCAACGCGTCGCCGCGGCGCTCGAGGGCCTCGCATGCCGCGGCGGTCCCGGCCGCGATCTCCTGCTCGATGCGCGCCCGGGCCTCCTGGCGCAGCTGCTCCAGCTCGACCCAGTGATGGCGGTCGGCCGCCTTGACCACGTTCGTGCTCGGCGCGAACGTGGCGTCATGGAAGATGAGAAGTGCACGCGAAGGTTCACGAGCCATGGGAGTGCCTCTCGACGAAGGCGAGCACGGCGGACTGCACTGCGATTGCATCGGCTGGCAGCAGCGTTTCGGGGCCGAGGTAGTGCGCGGCAGGCCGGTGGTGCGGCCCTGCGCTGGCTTGAATCCGGCGACAGGCCCAGCCTTCAACATCGGTCGACCACGAAGCCAGCATCGACAGGCCCACGTCCAGCAGCAAGCGACCGCTCGTCAGCTCCTGCGCAGGCGGCATGGGCCGGCAGCTGCCCAGCTCGCAGGGCAGGCGCAGAACGTCGGTATAGAGCCGCTCGCCGAGGCGGCTGCGCCAGCGTGCTGCCGGACCGCGCCCCACTGCTGCGGCCACTCGACTGCGCGTGACGGCCGCGCCGCACCACAGGGCCAGCGTCAGCAGTTCGCGCCGCGTGAGGCACATCACCAGTTGCCACAACGAAGACTGCTCCAGCGCATACGGCAACGGCGCGACCATGCCACCGCGGCGTGCCTCGAGATCAGCCCACAGCGACTGCGCACTCTGCGCGCAGGCCTGCCTGGGGTGGACCAGGTGGCGGCGCGAAGCCGCGCACAGCGGCGCCCAGCATGCTGGGTGCAGATACTCCAGAGGCTGGAGCAGGCTGCCGTTGAACAGCGTCAGCCAGGTGGCCGGATCGCGCCGAGTCGCCCAGCGATGGATCAGCCCCCTGAACAGCATCTGCGCATCCATCACCGAGTGCCCTTGTGCACGGCAACCGCTGCGCCAGGGCTCATGGCCGATCCCGTGCCGGCTTCGTGGGTGGAGGTCGCTGCGGCCGTGGCCGGCCGACGCCGCAGCAGCCTCCAGGCGATGAGCGCCCCGACGAGCAGGCCGACGCCGGCCACGCCGAGGAACACGAGGTCACGCATGGAGAAGCCCGCGTCCTCCAGGCCGATCGGCAGGAGCTGCGTGCTGGCCACATTGCCCGGGGCGGACTGTTCGTTCACGGCGGCCGGGAAGAACGAGACACTCACGTTTTCGAAAGCCAGCCCCTGGATGCTCTTGACCACCAGGTTCTTGATCGACGGCGTGAGGTGCTGCACGTCCACGTTCGCCCGGTGCTTGATGAACACCGACGCAGAAGACGGAACGACACGCGTGGCCAGGGGGTCGGTATCGGGTATCACGACGTGCACCCGGGCGGTGACCACGCCATCGATCTGCGACAGGGTGCGCGACAACTCCTCGGACACCGCGTAGACGTACCTTGCCCGCTCCTCGTAGGGGGTCGAAACGAGGTGGCTCTTCTGGAAGAGCTCGGCCATCGTCGCGTTCTTCTCGTGCGGCAACGCGGCCGCCTTCAAGCGCTCGAGCGCACGCGCCATGTCGGCCTCGGACACCTTCACCGACCAGACCTTGCCCTCCGGCGAGTCCTTGGTGGCGCGGATGTTGCCGCGGGCCAGCTCCACGATCATCTCGTTGGCATCCTGCTCGCTGAGGTTGGAATACAGCTCGACGCCGCACCCCACCAAGCTCAGGCAAAGGCAGAGTACGCACGACAGGCGGAAGAGGACGCGTTGCATGGTGTGTTGTTCCGGCGGCGAACGGCTAGCGGGCACTCTGGCGGGTGAGCTCGCCGAGCGTGGCGACGAGCAGCGTGAAGGCAAGCATGGCGACAGCGCCCCATCACCCCTGCATGCGGTACAGCCCGTTGAAGCTGTCCTTCACCGAGTTGGCGATCTGCGCGGTGCTCTGCAGCTCCACCGTCACCTCGTTGAGAGACACCTGCACCGACAACAAGGCGCGCGTGTAGTCGGCCTGGTCGATGCCCATCTCGTCGGGCGAGATGGATGTGAGCTGGTGTGCAGCTTCCATGCGTTCGGTGTAGCGCTGCGAGAGGTTGACCCCGGCATCCACCAGCTTGTGACCCACCTCGCCGACACGGCTTTCCGACGATGGCCGTTGCACGAGCGCCTGGAAGTGCGCCGCATCGCCGGCGCTGGCCTGCGGAAGCGCCTGTTCGGACATCGGGGTTGCGCCAGACAAGGGGTTGGCTCCGCCGGTTCCAGACACGGCGTTCACCGCGCTGACGGCTGCAACTGGATCGTTCATGTCATGTCTCCGCTTTCATGAGGGGTGCGGCAAGGTTCCGCCAACACGAAAGCTGGTCCACATCGGGGTTAGCCCTAGCGCAATGCGGCCTCCCCCCGGCCCAAGGGGCCTACGGGCATTGGTGTTCTTACGAATGTGGACCAGTGCGCTCTTGGCATCACTCTTTGTCCTCATGTCGCGCTGTGACGATGCGTCCACCCCATTCATCGCACAAGCGCACGGCAAACAATGACCTTGACTTTCGATACGACTCGTCGCTGCGGTCGCCCGCCGTGGCTTGGACATCCCCCCTCGCCATGAAGTACCGGATCGCCCGCTTGTCGCCGCGCGTGTGGAACTACCAGGCTCAGATTTCCCTGCTGATCATCAGCGTGTCGCTGGCAACCGCGATGGCCACGTCGATGAAGATCGAACGGTCGTCGCAGTCGTGGCTGCGAGAGGACTTGCGCTCGCACGCCACCATGCAGTCACAGTTTCTGGCACGCACCCTCGTCGCTGCCCTCGCGCGCGACGACTTCCAAGGGGCTCTCGACGCAATCCGGGCTGTCAGCTCGGCAGATGCAGCACAACGCGCTGACGCTGCAGTGCTCGGCCGGGACAACCGCGTGCTGCTGTCCTCGGACGCCAAGCGTTTCCCGTTGGAAGTGCCCGTCTCCTCCCTGAATGAACCACTTCGCGATGCTCTCGCGCTGTCCGCATCAATCAAAGAGCCCGTGGTCAGCGATGTGAAGGCAGGCACCGAGTCGTATTCGGTGCTTCGCCTGCCGCTCGCCACGCACGATGGGAAACCGCTCGGCACGTTGCTGATGAGCTATCCGCACTCGCTGTTCGCCAGGCGCCATGGACAAACGCTGTCGACCGTGGCGTTCATCAGCCTGTCCTTCGCGGCCTTGCTGCTTCCACTGGGGTGTTGGCTGGGGCGTCGCATCACACAACGGTTCGCGCGGGCCAGCGATGCGCTGCACAAGCTGGTCCAGGAGGAGGCCGCCAAGACGGCCTCTTTCATAGAGATAACGAAGACGAGGTCCGCACCATCACAGGCAACGACGCACGCACGTGATGAAGCGACACGCCTGGAGCGATCCGTTCTCGAGCTCAGGCGGCTGGTGAAGCAAAAGGAGCGGCTGCACAGAGAGTTTGGGGACCTGCACAAATCCTTGAAGGAACGCGAGTCTCGGATCCGCAGGCTGGTCGACGCGAACATTGTTGGCATCCTGATCGCCAATGCCGACGGCCGCGTCACGGACGCGAACGACGCATATCTCAACATGGTCGGGTACACCCGCGCCGACATCGAGGCAGGTGCGCTGAACACCAACGATCTCACGCCAGCCGAGTACCGCGACGCCGAAGCTGTCGCGATGAGGGAGTTGAACCAGACCGGACAGTACCGGCCGTTCGAGAAGGAGTATTTGCGTCGCGATGGGAGTCGCGTTCCCGTCTTGGCAGGTGGCGCGCTCCTCGATTCGTCGCGAAAGTCGACTGTCGCCTTTGCACTCGATCTGACTGAACGTCGCCAGGCGCAAGCCGAGCGCGAGGCACGCCGTGCCGCTGAACTCGCCAATCGCGCCAAGAGCGAATTCATCGCCACCATGAGCCACGAGCTTCGCACGCCGCTCAACGGCATCCTCGGTTATGCGCAACTGCTGGGAATGGAAGGCCCCCTGAATGAGCGGCAGCGGCGTGGCATCAACACCATACGTGAAAGCGGCGAACACCTGCTCGCACTCATCCAGGACATCCTGGATCTTTCACGCATCGAGGCTGGGCGACTCGAACGCTGCCCCACGCCGGTGGTGCTCGCTCGGTTCTTTCACTCGGTCGTCGACCTCATGCGAGTCAAGGCCGATCAAAAGGGCCTGGTCCTCGCTTTCGATGCAGCGCCGGGGCTTCCGGTCACGGTGCTTGTCGATGAACGGCACCTGCGGCAGGTGTTGTTCAACCTGCTCGGCAACGCCGTGAAGTTCACCGACCGAGGTACGGTCTTGCTCGCTGTTCGCTGTGATGGCGTCTGTGACGGGCACTCGATGCTGCGCATCGATGTCTCGGACACCGGCGTCGGCGTCAAAACCGAGGACCTGCCGCGCATCTTCGAACCGTTCAAGCAAGTGGGCGAGCTTCGGCGACGCGAAGCGGGGGCCGGACTGGGACTGACGATCACCCGCGCACTCGTTCTCGCCATGGGCGGCGAGATCGCCGTGAGAAGCGAGCCTGGTCGCGGAAGCCACTTTTCGATCAGCCTGCGCCTGCAGCATGCGCAGCCGCCCGTGCCAAAGGCCCCTGCACAGATGCGCCCTGCTTCGTACGACGGTCCGCGTCGCCGCATTCTGGTCGTTGATGACGTAGCCCAGAACCGCGCGTTGCTGGCTGACTTTCTTGCGGTCGCGGGGTTTGACCTGGAGACCGCTGAAGACGTTTCGCAGTGCATCGACAGGGCGCGCACATTTCGACCGGACCTCATCGTCATGGACAGCGTGATGCCGGGCATGTCAGGGCTCGAGGCCACGACGCTGTTGCGCCAGGATCCGGCGTTTGCGCACCTGCCCATCATTGCCGTGTCGGCCACGGCCACTGACGAGCACCGCCAGAAGTGTCTTGCCGCCGGTGCCAACGAGTGCCTGAGCAAGCCCATTCGCCTTGCCGACCTCGCGCAGGCGATCGAGCAGTTGCTGCAACTGAAGCCGCTCTCGCAGCCGCATTGAAGCGACGCCTGCGGCAGCCTAAGCGATCAGCTTGCCTCGAAAGCTGTAGCCCACCTTCTGCTCTGCATGGACAGGAACTGCCGACGACGTCGCACGCTCTATGCGCCGCCGCAGCCTGTAGATCTTCGCAGCCAGCACGTTGTCGTCCTGCTCACCGCCTTCCTGCCCCAGGCACTGCTGCAGCGTAGCCCTGGTGACCGGGGCGCCGCTCGCATCCAGGAAGCACTCGAGGATCGCCAGGTCGTTGTCGCTGAGATCGATGCGCGCACCATCGGGCGCAATGAGCTTGTGCGCAGTCTTCTCGAGGCGCCACACGGCCGTCTGGGAACGACCGCTCTGGATGCGTCGCTGCACCGCTTCGATGGCGACTGCCACCTGCTGGAAGCGCACGGGCTTCATCAGGTACATGTCGGCGCCCGCTCCCAGCACTGACTCGAACACCTCGGGACCGACGCGGCCCGACACCACGACGATCCCCGACTGGCTCTTGCGGCGCACCAGGCGCATCAGGTCCATCCCGTCGATGCCGGGCAATGACAGATCCAGGATGTAGAAATCAAAATCGAACGCACCGGGTGTCGTCAGGAAGTCGTCGCTATCGGCGAAGACGCTGGTTCGAACTCCGAGCTGTTCCAGGAACTGCGCCAGGTAGTCCGCGAACTCGGCGTCGTCGTCGACGAGCGCCAAGCTGGCAGGCGGAATGGTGAGGACTGCCTTCCCTGTCATGCGTCGACGCCTTGTGGAATGGTGATGCGGGCAATGCTTCCATGGGGATCGTTCGGCAGCAACTCGATCTGCCCCCCATGCAGGTCGACCACCCGGCGCACGATATGCAGGCCCAGACCCGAGCCTGCGATCCAGCGTGCGTTCGCCCCCCGCGTGCCCTTGTCGAAGATGCTGGGCAACAGCGAAGGGGGGATGCCCTCCCCCTGGTCTGATACTTCGAACACGATGGCGAGCGGTTTCTCGACATCGAACACCTTCAGTGTGACAACCGACTTCGGCGGCGAGTACGCCAGAGCATTCGTCAGCAGATTGCACAACGCCAAGCGCATGAGTACGGGCTGGAGGTGCACGGTCCGAACCGCGTCGTGGCGTTCCACCACGACCCGCTCTCGCTGGTCCGAAGCAATATCGGGAAGCACCAGGTCCAGCAACATGCCGAGATCTGTCTCGGCCGCCGCTCCTGCAGACCCTTTGGACAACATTGTTGCGGCCGCGAGGGCGTTGTTGAGCGTGCCGATCACGTGATTCAGCACGTGCTGGGCACGCACCAGCGGCTTCGCCGCGACGGCACCGTCGCTCACCGCAGAGATTGCCGACGAGGCATTCTCCAATGCGGCCGATGCATTGTTCAGCGGCTGCCTCACTTCATGCGCGAGCAGATTCAGCATCTCATCGCGATCCGCAAGCATTTCGTCGCGCTCCTCGAGCAGTCGCCGAAGACCCGCAGACTCGCCTTCGGCTTGCACCCGAATTGCCCGCTCTATCGCCAACTGCTGGAGCTCGACGTTGGAGCGGCGGAGTTCTTCTTGCGCTTGTTCGCGAGCGAGCACCTCGTCGCGAAGCATGGCGTTCTGGTCCGCCAGCGTGCGACGCAGATCGGAAAGTGCCACGTGGGCGCGAATGCGTGCCAACACCTCCAGGGCGTCCAGCGGCTTGGTGATGTAGTCCACGGCGCCGGCTTCGAAGCCCTTCAACCGGTCTTCACGACTGTCGGAAAACGTCATGAAGATCAGCGGAATGTCGCGCGTACCCTCGTTGTCACGCAATCGACGACAGGTCTCGAACCCGTCGATGCCCGGCATGTTGAGGTCCAGCAAGATGAGATCCGGGCGGACGAGCGTTGCCTTTTCCAGCCCCTCTTCACCGCTGGTTGCAGTGATCACGTGATGACCGTGCTGCGTGAGGCAGTCAACAAGCAGATCGAGGTTGGACGGCTGGTCGTCGATGCTGAGGATCGTCGTCCATGGCGCCCTTTGACCCGCATCCGAAATCATGTGGCTTCCCTTTTCCCTTGGGGCGCAGGGACAGTGTCACAAATGACCCTGCCTCCCAACTTGCACCCTTGCAGTCACCGACTTGATCGACCAAGGGGCCAATTCTGAACCTTTTTCCCCCGCCTGAGCGCCATATGTGGGCTCCGCGTGCGAAGGTCAGCTCATCGGGAAGCCAAAGTCAATGAGGTGATAGCTCACATTGAATGTGATCAGTTATTCCGCCAAAGAGTCACTTCTGACTTATTCGGCTTTGTGCGCGCAATGTTTGCAGCGGTGGCCCGTCAATGCCGACCTTTCCCGGTGCGCATGATCTCCACGCCCAGGTAGTCGCCGATCATCGCCAGCCGACCTGATGCAAATCGCTCGCCGGCTGTCCACAACGCGACCTCGACGTCGCACAGGCGCAAGCCGACATCGACCATCGCGCCCGGCTCGATACCGTCGACCTGGCGACGCGACATCTCCACCAACGGCAACGTCAAGGTGACAGGCACGGTCCGCCCACAGGGCATGTCCTGTTGTTCGATCGTGTCTCCCACCAAAGTCGTCTCTGCGAACTTGAGGCTGATCCACCCACCCTGGTTGATCAGGACCTTGACCTGTCGGCGCAACCCCATCGTCGTCGTGCGCACCGCGGTCTTCTCGCAATGCGGCACCAGCGCGCCCACGACTTCGCCGCTGGGCAACGGCGACAGCAGCACGCGCACCGTCTCGCCACAGGCGAGTTGCCGCCACTCATCCCTGCCGAGAAGGATCGAACTCAAGCTCACGTCCCAGACCAGCGGCAGTTGGCGGATCGCATCCGGGCCCAGGCGCGGCATGGGATGCGACTGGCAACCGGCCATCAAGGCCGACGACATCTTGAACTTCAGGCGGCCGAGGCATGGCACGCGATCGGCGATGAACGATGGCCAGGGATGCCGAGGCATCTCGAGATCGTCGGCCACTCGCTGCACGCGCGGCTTCAATTCGGCACCGACGATCGCGGATGCACGTTGAATCGAGGGGCGGAGCATTGTCGACAGCACCTCACACAGGGTCTCGATGGACGCCATGCGGCGGATCCAGGGCCCAATGCCAAGGGACAGCAAGTCTCCTCGGCCGAGCACCACCTCGAGATGCTCGGCGCCATCGTCACCCACGTATGCGACGCGCACCGCGTCTGCGGGTATCTCGCGCACGTCCCCAGGATCGGCGCGCAGCATGGTGACCGGCCCACCAAAGGGGATCACGGGATCCGACTCGCGGCCCAGACAGGTCTGCAGGTACGCTTGCTGCGCCGGGTCGAATCGGATCAGCATGCCCCACGGCATTGCGACGACGCAGTCCATATGCGCACCCGAGTTCGCCATTTCGCGTTCGCTGTGTTCAGTGCGACGCCTAGTGCCGGCGCTGAAGCTCATGTTCCTTCAGCATCGCCTGCGCCGTTTCATATCCGAAGGCGCCAGGTCCGCCACGCGTGACATGGCGGGCACTGTCCACCCACTCCGGCGCATTGCCGCAGCATTGCAGGTAGCAGCGCGCCATCAGCACCATGTCGGCGGGCGCATCCGGCAACGATTCAAGCCGCGCCATCAGTTCGCAAGCGCCGTCGACGTCACCAAGCTCGCAACGGGCACCAAGCCACGCGAAGTACAGGTCTGCCTTGGTTTGAACCACTTCGGCCAGCGCGCTGTAGATGTTCTCGGCTTCGTCCCGCCAGTGCATCTTGGCGGCCAGGAAAGCGATATTGCCCAGCAAGCGCAGGTGGGACGAATCGCACGGAATATCGTTCATCACAGGTTCCTTTGCTTCGACTTCGTTCAGTGCGCGTGCGCGGCCACGTGGGCAGCCGCGATGACCTCGCGTGCCGTCTCGCAGGCGCTCAGCAATCCCTCGACACGTTCCCTCAGGGCGGAATCGCGCCGGCAGGCAAAGCTATGCATTTCCAGCCGACCGCTCAGATCGTCGATGGCCCGCTCCAGCGACTGAACGAACGCGCCTGAGGCGTCGGCAGCGATGACCTTGCGCAGGTCGAAATCGGGTTTCATCCAGGGCAGTATTTCCATCTCATGGTCTCCAGTCGAATCAGTGGTTAAGGTCGGCTGCACGAATGACCGCGTGCTCTGTTCCTCGGCTGAGCAAGACCTCACCCTCGCGGATCAGGTCGACTTGCATGCCGTTCGGGAGCAAGCCCCCCGCCAAGTACAAGCGGCCGTCGCTGCCCCGCAGGTAACCCTGCGGGCCGTACTGGACAAGATCTATCCCTTCGGGCAGTGCAACAAGCTGCACTGCGCGCGCCGGGGTTTCGGTCTGATAGACGATGTTGTCGCGCACGGCGTATTCGCTTTCGAATTGAGAGACGGCGGTCAGCACCGCGTCCTTGCGCGCCAGGGGCACGTTCATGCCGAACACTGCGAGCGTCTTGCCGTCCACCGCGGTCACGCTCACTGTCTGGATACCAATCAGGTCGCCGAGCCTTTGGGCTGCCGCACGCGCCTGCGCATACCGGACACTCGGATCCTCCTGGGCGGACAGCGCTTCACGTTGCAGTTCGCGGGCGTGCTGGCGCTCGAGGATCGGACCAATGAGGGAAATGGCAAGTCCGGCGGGAATGACGAGCGCGATGGTCGCGAGGACCGAGGCCATCACGCGCCGACTCTTCAGGATGCCTCGCAGCGCGCTCATCACCTTGACGACCTTCACCCGGCTGGTGTCGGGTGGCGGTGCCTGGTGCACCGGCTCCGGGATGTCCGGCATGACGACCGCACGAAACGTCACGCCCCCCCACAGCATCGAGTCGTCGATGGCGGCTTCGGCGCCCACCTCCACGCTCGCAGCGCCGATGACCAGTGCGGGCCCTTCCGACAATCGAACGTGTACGCGTCCGTCCATGAGCGCGAGCTGCACCTTCGCGTCGACCAGGTCGGCGTCTGCAAGCCAGTAGTCCGTGTCGATCGCACCTCCGGCCGTGTACCAGGTCCGGGCCTCGCGCAACTCCAACCGTGCACCGGCGTGCATGCCGGTCTCGACCAGCACATAGGCGGCGGGACGGGTGTCTGCGGTGCTCACTGCTCGATGATCCTCGGGGTCAGCAGGAAGAAGCGTTCCTGGCGCACGGAGTTGGTCGACGTCTGGCCGAAAAGCGCGCCCACACCCGGCAGTCGCGACAGGATCGGAATGCCTGACTTCCCGGAGGACTCTTCTTCCCGCACGTAGCCGGCGACAAGCAGGCTCGCGCCCTCCTTGATGATGGCCTCGGCGTTGATCTCGCTCTGCGTCGTGGACGGTATGCCGTCGACCCGGTTGTTCTTGTCGACCGAGCCGTCGGTGATGGTGACTGCGATGCGCACCGACGCACTGCCGTCTTCCCGGATCACGAATGGCAGCACCGTGAGGGACACGCCGGCCGATACCTCGAACAGGTCGGACGCATAGGCGCCGGGCACCTTGACGTAGAAGACCTCCTTGCTCGACATCACCGACTGCACGTTGTCCAGCGTGGTCACCCGCGGCGTGCCAACCGTGCGGGCCTTGCCTGCCTGCTCGAGCGCATTGATGCGCGTCATGAGGAATTGGGCGGCGCTGCCCATCATGACGGTGAAGCGGCCGCCCTGCGGATTGCCGCTGTCCACGGGGTCCTTCGCGAGCGAGGCGCTGAAGCGCGGAGTCGCGGCGGTTGAGTCCCCCGAGCCGCTTTGCAGATCGGCACGTCGGGTCGCCAGGCGCCAATCGACCCCCAGGCTTTCAACAGCCTCGCTGCGCACGTCGATGATCTTCGCCTCGATCTCGACCAGCTGCGAACGGGTGTCCAGTTCCTGGATGAGGGCCTTGTGCTTGGGCATCCGCTCGGCGAGGTCGCGCACGACGACGGCATTGCGGCGGCCATCCGCCACGATCACGGGAAGTCCCGACGCGCCCTCCCCCCCGGCGCCTGCCGCGCGGATGACCTGGTTCACCGTCTCCTTGATCGACGTTGTCTGAGGTTCATCCGACACCTTGTCATAGAAGCCGTAGCGATTTCTATCGGCACCGCCCGATGACAACGAACGCTTCGCCCGGGGCTTCGTGATGTTGGTGCTCGAGTTGATGGACGTCCGTTCATCGCCCTGCCGGTAGATGTTCCTCAGGACAGAGACAACACCAGGAATCGTGATCGACCCTGTGCCCGAGGCCATCGTCCGATCGTCTGCCCAGGCGTACTTCAGCGGGTACACCAACACCTCGGTCGGCGCCTTCTGCTCGGCGGAGTCCTGCAAGGCACGCGACACGTTGGACAGCATGTCCACGTAGCGCGACGGCCCGCTCAAGACCACCAGGCGGTTGGCAGCGTCAACGCGGATCGGGTAGCGCATGTCGTAGACACCCAGGCGCTGCAGCGTGCTCGTGAGGTTGGAAAGCGCGTCCGGTGCCAGCCTCAGCATCTCGATCTTCACGTCGCTCACCGGCGAGACGATGATCGAGCTGCCGTCAAAGAACCAGAAGAACCCGTAGGTCTTGCTGAGGAGCTCAAGAATGCTCTGCGGATCCAGCGAGAAGGTACCGCTCACCGCGCCCTTGATCCGGTCGTCCACCTGGATGGCCAGCTCGTTGCTGGAAGCCAGTTGCCGCAGCAGGTCACCGACGTCCTTGTTCTCGGACTTGAGCGTCATGCGCTTCATCTTCCAGGGCACCCGCGCGCCGGTGTAGCCCTCGATGCTCAGCACCGTCGTCTCTGCATTCGAGATCGCCGGCACGGCGCACAGCATGCACGCCAGAACCACCAGGAACTTCCTGAGGCTTCTCTCGGTGCGATATAGGTCGAAGATCATGTTGAAACCCCGAGACACTGGTACGCGGTCAATGGACTAGCGCGGGAAAATTCTTGAACAGCTGCTCTGTGAACGTCACCAGTTCGTGCCCCATCCAGCGAACCGTGATCAGCAGCACCACCAGCGTCGCGATCAGCTTCGCGGCCTGCGCGATCGACGCGTCGTTCACCTGAGTGATGGCCTGCAGGAACCCCACGAGCAGACCGACCGCGGCCGCAGTGATCACCGCCGGCAACGTCAGCATCGCGACCAGAATCAAGGTCTGGTACGAGTAGTCGAGCAAGGTGACGGTCGGCATCTTCGCGTTCTCTTGGGCAATCGCTCGTTCGAAGCACCGGCCTCAGCCTCGCACGCTCAAGACAAGCTGCGAGCCGGGTGCTACACCGGACAGCGAAGCCGACGATTGCGTCTTGGCCAAGAGCGCGGAGACGGCACCGGCGGCTGCAATCGGATCGCTCATTCACGTGCTCCTGGGGATGGGATGGAGCGAGGTTCCGGCAGTCCGCCGACTGGTCCACATCAGTGGATACCCCGAAGGGTGTTGAAGTCCCCTTGCTTTGGGGGGTCGCTCGAACGGGGCAGGGTTACTACTCGTGCGAACCACTGCACAGTTGACGCGATCGTTCAGCCCTCAGCCGTTGACAAATCCCCGGGAACCAGAACCGGGACTTACCTATGAGGAGACGAGCGATGACCAAGCGTTTCACGGAAGAGCAGATCGTCACGTTCCTGTGCGAAGCAGACGCCGGCGTGCCCGTTCGTACGCTGTGCAGCAAGCACGGTTTCAGCGAACGCAGCTACAACCAATGGCGATCGCGCATCGTGGGCGACAAGGCCTCACTGGTACAGCACCTGGCACACCTGCGCAGTGAGAACGACGAGCTCAGGCAGTTGCTGGCGGACGTGCTGCTCGAGGCGACTTCCTCGCGGGCGGAACGTTTCGCTTCGGTGAACACGGGCAACGACTCCTGCGAGCCGCTGCTTCCGGTCCGGGCGATGGCCCAGCTGGCGACCCGGCGCTTGCTCGGCCTGCGCAAGTCGGAGCCGCTGCAATGGCCCGAGCTGACGCCCTTTCCCGAATCGCCATCGGCCGACATGGCGGCAAGAGCCAACAGCCGAGGCGAAGGCGCGAGAGACTGGGCGATGCCGCAACGCGAAGGACTCGCTGCATCGGTGTGTGCCTAGCTGAACCAGCGCGGGTTGTGACCCCATGACACGCCAATGCGCGTGTCAACGTCGCAACCCGCGCGCGAATGACACGAGCATGCGGCGCTGCTGAGACGCTGGCTTGCTAGGACCGATAGAGCGTGGAGAACTCTTCTCTTGCCACCCTCTGTGCAAGCCCTGCGATCTCCATGACGGGCTTGTCGGCGACCATCGCAAACTCCAGTCCGGCGCGACGCCATGTCGACACACCAAACCCCGCGACACGTCGCGTGACGATGTCGGCGTCGGCGTCGGCGCGGTGAACCGCCAGGATGCACAGCGACATCGGCTTTCCCTTCGGCGGCAGGTATTCGATGTGCATCAGCGGCGCATCATCGACCGCCAGGCGCTGAACGCGACGCAGCGTCAAACCCAGGGAGCGAAGGTCGGGAATCGACACGTGCCGCCCACCGTCGGCCACAAACGACGCGAGGATGGTGCGTGCTCGGTCAGGGTCCTCGCTCGTGCGATCGACAGATTCCCGGGCCAACAATGCCTGGTAGCGCGCGATGGCCTGTACCCAGGGCGGATCTTCGGCGGCAACCGGAGCCAGGCGCAGGGGAACTGGAACCCACAACCCTGTCGCGAAAGATGCGGCGAGGGCCGCGCCGATTCCCAGCCACCGCCTCCTGCCGAGGGCGACTTCCACTCCTGGCCTGGATTCACCGGCCAATGCGATCCACGATTGCAACTGCAGGCGCAGGTGCTGCGGGACCTCGGGCAACTGCTGCGCCGCAAAGGCAGTCGCGTAGGGCAGCTGGCTCGCACGCAGCAATTGCACTCGCCACTGGACGTCTTCGTTGAACGCCATCGCGTTCTTCACCTGCTCTGCTTGCGCCCGATCGAGCTCCCCATCGACGTAGGCACGCAGCGTCATCTCATTGACTGTCATTGCATGCCCTCCTTGGGCCGCGCCATGGGCTCGCGCACGCCGATGAGCCGTTGTCCCACGGTTCCTCGCGCGCGCGCCAGCCGACTCATCACGGTGCCGATCGGAATGGAGAGAACTTCGGCCGCCTCTTTGTAAGTCAGTCCTTCAACGTCGACCAGCAACATGACCAGCCGCTGTGCTTCTGGAAGTGATTCAACCGCCTCGACGATCTGCCGGTAGAACACCCTCACGGCGGGATCGGTGGATGCGACATCCGGCAGCAGTTCGGTCCATTCGTCTTCCCAATCGAGGCTGGATTCACGCCGGCGCTGGCGGGCACGAACCTCGTTGAGCCAGATCGTGTGCATGATCGAAAACAGCCAGCTCAATACAGCCGTGCCGGGGGAACACTGCCAGCGGCGCTCGAGACCTCTCAGGCAAGTTCGCTGAACAAGATCCTCCGCGTCGGAACGATCGCGCGTCAGGCGCAAGGCGAATCTCCATAGCCGCGGAAGCAGCTCGGGCAGTTGCTGCTGAAGGTGGTCGTTTACCAAGTGCAATGGTCCTCGGCGCAAAGCCCTGTGTGAGGGAAGGCGTGGTTCACCGCACCAGAACACCGAGGCAGGCCGACTTATTCCTTGGCTTGCAAAAGAAATTGGCCTCCCCCCCTTGTTGAGGGGTGACCGCAAGTAAGCGTGACGCGCCGGTGGAATACGAGGCGCAGTTCAGGTGTTCTCGATGTGAGGGCCAAGTGATTCACATCACGTTGCATGAACCACCATCAGGAACACCGCGCATGAACAACCTGAGCAAACACCATCAAGCTCCCGGCGACGACCTCGCAGCAGCGTTCGGCATGTCCCTTCATGCCGCAGTGCATGACCAATCGGGACGCAGCCATGGCAACCGGGAGTCACGTGGCGCGAGTCAACGCGGGTGCGTGACAGCGGACCCCGTTCGCACGATCGTCGCGGACAAGCTGGCGCACATGATCCACATCGGCTTGCTTCAGGCAGGCGATCCGCTGCCGTCCGAACGCAGCCTCTGCGAGGTCTTCAGGGTCGCTCGCCAGAGCGTGCGTGCGGCTCTCGGGATCCTTGAAAGCCGCCTGATGCTTGCCATCAGCCACGGACGCCGTTCAAGAATCCTCGGCCCCGGTCGACTGAATGAAGTCGACAGCGCAAGGACACTCAAACGCCTGCGGGCACGCGAGACCGCTGACATCCACCAGGTGCTCTTCGTGCTCGACTCGGAGATCGCCTCACTCAGCGCAGCCAACGTGGGGACACCGGAGCTCGACGAACTCGATGCTCTCGTGAGGCTCCTTCCCGAGATCGCACAAGACCCTCTGTGCTATCAGATTCTGGACCACGAAATCCGCTCGATGGTCTATGCGACATGTGGCAACAGCCTGCTTGCCGACATCGCCATGGACTTCTACGCCCACGCGTCACCGAAACGACGACAGCTCTTTGCCGATCCCGCGCAGATCACGAGGAATTCGGAACTGCTTGCGTCGCTTGCACAGGCATTGCGTGCGCGCGACGCGGGGCAGGTGGCGCTGGTCATGAATGAACAGGCGCATGCGCTTGCAGCATTGCCCCACCTCGACCAAGGCACGAGCGACGCTGCGACCGCGCCTGCCGAGGACGAAGAGAACCCTGGCAACAACCAAGGCGTGGCGGCGCTCACGCGCGGCGTCTTCTGGCCCGCGGCGGCACTGGTGGAGGCCTGAGAGATCACCCTGGAATGAAGCCCTCGAAACAAGACATGTCCGACAACCTGCGCGACGCCGCACTCGACTACCACCGCCACCCCGTACCCGGAAAGATTTCGGTCACGCCAACCAAGGCAATGGCCACTCAACTGGACCTCGCGCTCGCCTACTCACCCGGCGTGGCCGAGGCCTGCATGGCCATCGTCGCGGACCCATGCGAGGCCGGCAATCTCACGGCACGCAACAACCTCGTGGCGGTGATCACGAACGGCACGGCGGTTCTGGGGCTGGGCAACATCGGTGCATTGGCCGGCAAGCCGGTGATGGAGGGCAAGGGCTGCCTCTTCAAGAAGTTCGCCGGCATCGACGTCTTCGACATCGAACTGGATGA
>CBIHOF010000044.1:0-22361 GCA_966211955.1 uncultured Comamonadaceae bacterium
CAAAGCCTTGCATTGTATCGCTTGAACCCCCTCGGGCTTGTGTCGAAGGGGTGGCGACGGGCCGTCAGGCGGCCCTGAATCTCATCGGGCGAAGCGCCTAGCGGCCGCGGCGGTTGCCGCCGAATCCACCGCCACCACCTCCGCCCCCGAACCCACCACCGCCACTGCCGCCTCGGCCGCCTCGTCCGCCGCCACGGTTGCCCTTGCGGTGGAACGCATCGGCACCGATGTAGCCGACCGAAGTCTGCAGCGGATCGGGTTCTTTCGGGCCGCCCTTCTTGCCGCCCGCCGGGTTGTGACCGCTACCGCCGGCGCCGAAGCCACCGGCGCCACTCTTGAAGCCGCGCCCACCGACGGCGCTGCGCGGGTTCTGCACGAAGCGCTTGTCGAAGGTCTGCTCCAGCGGATTCGGAATGCGCGAGTGATCGATCTCCTCGTCGGCGTCTCCATCGAAATCCCGGTCGTCGCGATCACGCCCCTGGTCGACACGCACGGGGTCCTGCGGGCGGTTGTTGCCACGCTGCGGTCCGTTGTTGGGACGCGGGCCGCGGTCATTGCGATCACTGCGCCCGCCACGGTCGTTGCGGTCATTCCGGTCGTTGCGCTTGTTCCGGTTGTTGCGGCCGCCACGGTCGTCACGGCCCTGCTGCTGGCCCTGCCCTTGGCCGCCACCGGCGAGTTGCCGAATGGCGCGAACGTCGTCCTGGCCGAGATCGACCCACACGCCGCGCTTGAGCCCGCGCGGCAGCACGACGGTGCCGTAACGGATGCGGATCAGCCGGCTGACCGTCAGGCCCACTTCATCGAAGAGCTTGCGCACTTCGCGGTTGCGGCCTTCGGTGATGACCACGCGGTACCAGTGGTTCGCGCCTTCGCCGCCGCCATCTTCGATGGAGCGGAAGCTGGCGGTCTGGCCGTCGACGGTCACGCCCTCGAGCAACTCGGCCTTCGAATCTTCGTCCAGCTTGCCGAGTACACGCACGGCGTACTCGCGCTCGACGCCGAAGCGCGGGTGCATGAGCTGGTTGGCGAGCTCGCCGGAATTGGTGAACAGCAGCAGGCCTTCGGTGTTCAGGTCGAGCCGTCCGACCGATTGCCACTTGCCTTGCTGCAGGCGCGGCAGGCGGCGGAATACCGTGGGCCGGTGCTGCGGATCGTCGTTGGTGACGACCTCGCCCACGGGCTTGTGGTACGCAATGATGCGCGGCGGCGGCGGCAGGATGCGCACCTTCACCGGCTTGCCGTCGATGGCCACGCGGTCCCCGAAGGAAATGCGTTGGCCGACATGCGCCGTCTGGCCGTTCACCGACACCTTGCCGTCGATGATGGCCTGCTCCATGTCGCGCCGCGAGCCGATGCCCGACTGGGCCAGCACCTTGTGCAGCTTGGGCGCATCCGGCTCGGGCAGCAGCACGCGCTTGTGCGGCACGGGCTCCTCGGCCGTCTCGCCATCGACGTCGAACTCGCCCGACATCACCTGCTGGAAGACCTCGCCGACGTCGGCGGGCGGCAGGTTGGGCGTGGGCTCGGCCGCTGGCGCGTCTTCGTCGTCCTCGCCTTCGTCGGCGGATGCGGGTGCCGTACGGGCTTGATCGCCGCCCTCTTCCGTGCCACCGGCCTCACCACGACCGCGGCGGCGGTCACGCCGGTTGCGGCGGCGGCTCGAACGCTCACCGGACGCTTCCTCGCCCTCGGGCGAAGACGCCTCGGTCGATGTCACGGCATCTTCTGAAGAAGTGCCGTCCTGGGCTGCAGGCTCGGAGGCTTCCTGCGCTCGCACGCGAGCCGCGGTGTCTGCTTCCAGGGGCTGCACGCGCACCGGAGCGGGCTGTTCGGCCGGGGGGATGAAATCGGGCGCCACCATGGGCAGTTCCGCCTGCACGGGCATTGACGGTTCTGCAGCCGCCTGCGCCTTCTGCGCGCGCTTGCGGGGCGCCTTCACCGGCACGTCCGCTTCGGCGGCCTGCTGGGGAGGCGTCTCCACAGCGGGCTCGACCGACGCTTCGGCTTCAGCCTTCACCGTCCGACGCTTGCGGGCGGGCTTGGGTGCCTCGTCCGACGGCGCGTGCGACGCCTCGGGCGGTGTATCTGCCGGCGCGGGCTCGGCGGCCTTCACCGCGCGCTTGCGTCGAACGGTCTTGGCCGGCGCCGCCTCGCCGTCGTCACCCGAAGGGGTCGAAGCAGAGGCTTCAGTGTCGGGACGGGTCGCATCGTCTGCGTTGGCGTTCATGCTTCTGGTTCCATCGGCGCGGCAGGGGCCGCAGGCTCGGTTGAGGGTGTGTCGGGGTGGGGGTTGGGAGGATCGACAGGCTCGGCGAATGCGACCTGCTCATGCCCGTCGACGTCAACGGCACGGCCGTTCACATCGCCCGCGTCGTCGGCCTCGGCGCTCGACTCGGCAGGGGGCGTCTCGTCCATGGTGGACGTGGCTTGCGGTACTGCTGGGAAAACTTCGTTGCTGCTCGCGTCGCGATCGGTACTGTCGGCCGTGTCCAACATCGCGTCGGAGGGGGCCGCGTCCTTCATTTCGGCGACATCGGCGCCCAAGGCTTCGACGGGAATGGGTTGCCCTTCCTCGTCCAGCGCCAGCGCACCCTGCGGATCGATCAGCGACGGCTGGTCCGCCAGGCCTTCAGCCAGCTTCTCGGCCGCTTCACCGGGCACGCCACCGATCATGGGCAACTGCTCCAGGCTCGCGAGCCCGAGGTCGTCGAGGAACTGCTTGGTGGTGGCGAGCAACGCGGGTCGCCCGGGTGCTTCGCGGTAGCCAATGGCTTCGACCCAGCCGCGGTCTTCGAGCTGCTTGATGATCTGGCTGGCCACGGTGACGCCGCGAATGTCTTCGATGTCGCCACGTGTGACCGGCTGCCGGTACGCAATGATCGCAAGCGTCTCCATCACGGCACGTGAGTACTTCGGCGGCTTCTCGGGGTTGAGCCGGTCGAGGAATTCACGCATCTCCGGGCGGCTCTGGAAACGCCAGCCGGTGGACACAGGCACGAGTTCCACGCCGCGGCCTTCCCAGTCGCGCACCAGCTCGTCGAGCATGGAGCGCAGCGTGTCCGGGCCGATTTCGTCGGCGAAGAGGGTGCGCATGTCACGCAGCGGCATGGGCTGCTGCGCGCAGATGAGCGCCGTCTCAAGGACGCGTTTTGCATCCTGCGTGTTCATGCAACTTCGTTCACATTCCTGGGCCGGGTGCGCCGGCGGCTTGAGTCAGTGGGTCTCGAGGGTCTGCCAAACAGCCTTCACGGCGCTGGCGCTCCATGGACTCGTCGCGCAACTCGCGTGGAGCCCTTCGTCACGCCCTTGGGGCGCGGCTCGCTTCGTGGCCGGCTCAAGGGCGGATCACGAAGGATTTGGCGCATTGTATCCAAGCCGCGGGCGATTCAAGCGCCGTTGGCAATCTGTTTCCAGGCGGCGGCGAAATCCGGCGGTGGCTCCGAGGTGAAATCCAGCGGCGCCCGCGTGATCGGGTGCTCGAAGGCCAGTCGCTGCGCGTGCAGGGCCTGCCGCTGCATGCCCAGCACCGCCGAGCCGCCGTACACCGTGTCGCCCACCAGCGGGTGCCCTTTCGAGGCGAGATGGACGCGAATCTGGTGCGTGCGGCCGGTGTGCAGGGTGCAGCGCACGCCGCTGAAGGTGTCGTTGTGCACCTGCAGTTCGACATCGGTCATGGCCGGTTTGCCCGAGGCGACCACCGCCATGCGCACCCGCGACTGCGGATCGCGCCCGATCGGCGCCTCGATGCGCAAGCTGTCGCTTCGAAGCACGCCGTGCGTGATCGCCAGGTACTGCCGATGCACATGACGCGCCGCGATCTCGCGCACCAACGCCGTCACCGCCTGCAAGGTCTTGCCCACCACCATGAGACCGGAGGTGTCCTTGTCCAGGCGATGCACGATGCCCGCCCGCGGCAGGCTCGCCGCACCACGGTGATGCGCCAGCAAGCCGTTGAGGATGGTGCCCGACCAATTGCCAGCCGCCGGGTGCACCACCACACCGGCCATCTTGTCGATGACCATCAGGTGCTCGTCCTCGAACACGACGGACAGGGGCACGGCCTCCGGCCGGAAGGCCTGGCTCTCGGCGGTGGGCACAAGGTCCACCTCGATGCGCTGCCCCGCCAGCACCTTGCGCGAGGCGCTCGAGGCCACGCGGCCATCGACCGTGACGTGGCCGCCGTCGATCAGCGTCTGCAGGTGGTTGCGCGAAAACTCCGGCACGAAGGACACGAGCGCCTTGTCGAGGCGACTGCCGTGCAGCGCGTCGCCCACGGCGCACTGGCGCTTCTCCGGCTCCTCGCTCCAGGGGGTGTCGGTGTCGTCCGCACCCTCAACCCTATAATCCGGGCTCATTTTTCGACGGGACGGTGCTGCGCTTCGCAGCCCATCAGTACATGAATTTGAAGCATTCGATGGTTCGGGCCTCGGGCCCTTCGGCGGGGCTCAGGACATGCCTTGTCGGTTCGGTTCTGATGGCCTCGTGGCTTGTTGCCGGCTGCGGATCGACGTCCAAGGATGAAACCTCGGCCTGGTCGACCGACAAATTGTATTCAGAGGCCAAGGACGAAGCGTCAAACGGCAACTACGAACGCGCCGGCAAGCTCTTCGAGCGCCTTGAAGGCCGCGCCGCCGGCACGCTGCTCGCGCAGCAGGCGGAAGTCGAGCACGCATATGTGCTCTACAAGAGCGGCGAGAAGGCGCAGGCCCTGCAGATCCTCGAGCGCTTTCTGAAGCTGCACCCCACGAGCCCGGCCGCCGATTACGCGCTGTACCTGCAGGGCCTCGTGAACTTCAACGACAACCTGGGCATCCTCGGCAACCTCGCCTCGCAGGACCTGTCCGAGCGCGACCAGCAAGCCTCGCGCGACGCCTTCCAGTCCTTCAAGCAGCTGGTGGAGCAGTTCCCGCAGTCGCGCTACGCCGAGGACGCGCAGGTGCGCATGAACTACATCACCAACTCGCTGGCGGCCTATGAAGTGCACGTGGCGCGCTACTACTACCGGCGTGGCGCCTACGTGGCCGCAGCCAACCGGGCGCAGCAGACGGTGCAGGAGTTCCAGCAGTCACCGTCGACCGAGGAAGCGCTGTTCATCCTCACGCGCAGCTATGACAAGCTGGGTCTCGCGCAACTTCGTGATGATGCCCAGCGCGTGCTGCGCCAGAACTACCCGCAAAGCGCCTACCTCACGGCCGAGGGGCTGCGTTCGAAGGAGCGCAAGTGGTGGCAGCTCTGGTGATGCCCGCCGCCGCCAGATGCGGCAGGTTGTGACCACATGAACGAACCCCACGCGGGTTCGTTCGCGCTTTGGGCCACCTCTTTCACCGATCTCAGACGAAGGGCAGCCCCACCCCGGCGAGCTCCCCCAGCCACGCCAGCGCTTCGGCTTGCGTAGCCACCGGCGACATCGGCGGCAAGGCCTCGCGCAGGCGACGGCCGTAGTTCATGCCTGCCATTCGAGGGTCGCAAACCACCAGCAAGCCGCGGTCGGTTTCACTGCGGATCAAGCGCCCGGCGCCCTGCTTGAGCGACACGGCCGCTTCCGCGACAAAGTAATCCGCAAACGGGTTGCGCCCTTCGCGCTCCAGCCGCTTGACGCGCGCCTCGACCAACGGATCGTTGGGCGGCGGGAACGGCAGCTTGTCGATCAATACGCACTGCAGGGCATCGCCGGGCACGTCGATGCCCTCCCAGAAGCTTTGCGAGCCGACCAGGACCGAGCGCGGCTGCGCGAGGAACTGCTGCATCAGCTGGCGCTTGGGCACGCTGCCCTGCAACAACACCTGGATGTCATCGCCCTGGGCGTCGAAGTCTTCGCGCAGCGCATCGCCGATGGTCTGCAGGGCACGCAGCGTGGTCGTCAGCACGAACGTGCGCCCGCCCAGCGTTCGCGCGCAGTCGGCGGCGAGTTGCGCGACGGCGCGCGGGTGCTCCGGTTCGTTGGGTTTGGGAAAGCCTCGCGGCACGTACAGGCGCGCGTGGTTGGCGTAGTCGAAGGGGCTGCCGACGCGCAAGGTTCGCGCATCGTCGAGGCCCGCTGATTCGGTGAACCAGCTCAGGCGCTCGTCGTCTCCGAGCGTGGCCGAGGTAAAGATCCACGCCTTCGGCGCCTTGTTCATCTGCTCGCGCAGGGCGTCACGGATGTCCAGCGGCGATTCGACGAGCCGGCATTGATGCGGCGTCAGGTCGATCCAGCGGACATTGCCCGCGTCGGCTTCTTGCGTGAACCGTTGCGCGAGCTTCGCGAATGAGGCGGCGCGCTCGGCCAGCTTGTCGAAATCCGGCCCAAGCTCGCTCACCGTGTCGAGTCCTTCTTTGGCCTTCATGCAGGCTTCGGCCAGGGCCGACAGCGATTCGATGAAGTCCTGTCGGCGCGCACGCTCTTCCCAGCGCAGCTTGAGCGTGCCGCGCACTTCGCGCAAATGCCCGGCGCAGGCCATGCGCAGATCACGTGCGGCGTGATCGCAAGCCGCCGCAAGCTCGGCCCACGGCACGAGGCCGCGCGCCTGCTGCAAGCCGATTCCCAGCATGTCGCGCGCGAAGTCGATCACCTGCCCGCTGCCGAGCGTCGTGCCGAGGAACTGCACGCCGGCTTCCGCCAACTGGTGGGCTTCGTCGAACACTGTCACTTCGACACTGGGTAGCAGCTCCGCCACGCCACTGTCGCGCAGGGCCATGTCAGCGAAGAAGAGGTGATGGTTGACCACCACCACGTCGGCCGCCATCGCATCGCGGCGGGCCTTCATCACGTGGCACTGCCGGTATTCCGGGCATTCGCTGCCCAGGCAGTTCTCGCGCGACGAGGTGACCAGCGGGATGACGCTGCTGCGCTCGTCCAGGCCCTCCATTTCGGCCAGGTCGCCACTCACGGTCTTGTGCGACCACTGCTCGACCTTGGCGAGCGTGCGCACCGCCCACCGGTCGGGCAGCGCAGCAGACTGCCGCGCCTGGTTCATGCGGTGCAGGCAGAGGTAGCTCGCGCGCCCCTTGAGCAAAGCCACCGTCACTGGCAGCTGCAGGGCATCGCGCAAGCGCGGCAGGTCGCGCAGGAAGAGCTGGTCCTGCAGGCTCTTGGTGGCGGTGCTGATGAGCGCCCTCGCACCCGACAGCAAGGTGGGCACGAGGTACGCGAAGGTCTTGCCCACGCCGGTGCCGGCCTCGGCCACCAATGGCTTGCGCTCATCGATGGCGCCGGCCACCTCGATCGCCATGTTGAGCTGCACCTCGCGCTCCATGTAGCGCGCGTCTGCCTGCGACAGCGCGCCGCCTTGCGCGAAGGCGTGCGAGACGGCTTCCTGCAACGGCGAACGAGCCTGCGTCATGCGGGCTCGGGCGGGTCGAGTTCAGCCTCGAGCTGCGAGATCTGGTCGCGCAGGACGAGCCGGCGCTTCTTCAGGCGGCGCAGGACGAGTTCGTCGTCCGGGCGCTCGATCTGGGCACGGTCGATGAGGCTGTCGAGGTCCGCATGTTCCATGCGAAGTTCGATGAGCCGGCGCGGCAGAGAGTGGAGGTTGTCGTTCATGGAGCGCGTCGGAGCGCATTAAGTCGCGAGTATCGCGAGTTCGCGAGATACCGCGATGGCAATGAATGCAAAACGATTATAGTTTTCGCCCATGAGCACCACGACGCTGGGATATCGCCTGTCGGCCGCCACCGGCATCCACCGCGGCGACCGCGCCTACCAGCAAGACCAGGTGCAGATCATTCCCCATGCGCGCGTGCCCGGCTGCGCGCTCGGCGTTCTCGCCGACGGCATGGGCGGCAAGAGCGGTGGCCGCAAGGCCGCTGACCAGGTCATCCTCACGGCGCAGCAGCTCTTCGACCGCTACGTGCCCGCCCGCGACGATGCGGCCGAAGCGCTCAAGCAGCTCGTGCTCGAGGCGCACCTCATGATCAAGCTGACGGCCATCACTTCCGAGGAAGAGCCGCACAGCACGGTGGCCGCCTTCATCGTGAGCCCGAACCGCGAGTGCGATGTGATCCACGCAGGTGATTCACGCGTCTACCACTTCCGCGGCGCCGAGATGATGACGCGCACCATCGACCATTCCTTCGTGCAGCGCCTGGTTGATGAAGGCCAGCTGACCGAGGAAGAAGCCAACAACCATCCGCAGTCCAACCTGCTGACAGGCTGCCTTGGCACCACGCAGGACCCTCCGCTCACGGCGGGCCACGTCGACCGCCTGGAGATTGGCGACACCGTGCTCGCCTGCAGCGACGGGCTCTGGCACTACTTCACGCCGAAGGAACTCGGCGCCATCGTCCATGCCCTGCCCCCTCGCGAAGCCAGCGAGATGCTGGTGAGCAAGGCAAGGCAACGCGCACGTGGGGGCGGCGACAACCTCTCGCTCGCGCTGATTCGCGTCGATCCGCTGTCGTGACGGGTCGCTGACCCTGCTGGAACCGCGCCGATCTCAGTGCGGCGCGGATGCGGGCGTTGGCAGGCCTTTGGCAGGCGCCTTGCCGGAGGCGGCCTTTTCGGCGTTGCGCCGCTCCACCTGGGCGCGATGGTCTCGAGCTTCTTCCACGCGCTTCTCGTAGGCTGCTTCTTTCCGGGCGTGCATTTCCGCCACGGATGCATTGGCCGATGCAGGCTTCGCCACCGCCGACGGCGGCTCGCTGATGACGATGGCGGTGGGCCCGGACGCAGCAGCACTGGCCGCCGGCGCCGCACTGGCGGGCTCGGCGCGCCGCGGCCGCGCCTTGTTCGCCGACTCGCGCTGCTTCGCCTCTTCCGTGCTCACCTTCGTGCGGATGTCATCGACGCGTTGTGCCGCGCGCTGCTTGCGTTGCGCCTCGTCCAGCACCTCTTGCTGCTGGCGCAGGCGCTCCATCGTCTGGCGGCGATCCCGCCGTGCCTGCTCGATGCAAGACGTCACGACGAACTTCTCTCTGCACTCGCGCTCGCGCTTCACGTAGGCCGCCTCGGTCTGGTCGCGCTCGGTCTTGATGCGGTCGCGCTCGGCGCGCTCCGATGCCGCGTCCATCGCATGCGTCGCTGCCGGCGCAAGGACACCAAAGAACACGGCAGCAAGGAAGGGCCAGGGCTTCATGTGAGTGAAGTATCCACATCCCGGCGAGCGAGTGCGAGGAATTCCGCTGACTGCATCTCGGACAAGCGCGACACCGTGCGAGGGAATTCATGCGCGAGCGGTCCCTCGGCGTACAGCTGCTCGGCCGGCACCGCCGCCGACATGATGAGCTTCACGCGCCGGTCGTACATCACGTCCACCAGCCAGGTGAATCGCCGGGCTTCAGATGCATGGCGTGGCGTCATCTGCGGCACGTTCGAGACCAGCACCGTGTGGAACTGCGTCGCGAGCTCGAGGTAATCGTTCTGCGAGCGCGGGCCGCCGCACAGCTGCTTGAAATCGAACCACACGACGCCGCCCGCGCGCCGCTTGGCCCGCAGCTCGCGGTGCTCGATGTGCAGGATCGGGCTTTCATCCTTGGCCTCGGCCAACCGTTCGAAATCGCGCGTCATCTCCGCATCGGCCTGCGGCCCGAGCGGCGTGTGATACAGCTTCACCTGCTCCATCGTGCGGCGTCGATAGTCGGTGCCGTTGTCCACGCTGATCACCTCGAGCTTGTCCTTGAGCAACTCGATGGCGGGCAGGATGCGGTCGCGGTGGAGACCGTTCGGGTACAGCTCGTCCGGATGGAAGTTGGACGTGGTCACGATGCTCACGCGGTTCTCGAACATCGACTCCAGCAATCGGTGCAGGATCATCGCGTCCGTCACGTCGGCCACGTGGAACTCGTCGAAGCAGATGAGCCGGTAGCGGCGCGAAATGCGCAGCCCCAACTCCTGCAGCGGGTTCACCGTGCCCTTGAGCTCCTGCAGCTCGCGGTGCACTTCCCGCATGAACTCATGGAAGTGCAGCCGCGTCTTGCGCGTGAGCGGCACGGCGTTGAAGAAGCAATCCATGAGAAAGCTCTTCCCGCGCCCCACCCCGCCGTACATGTAGACGCCGCGAGGGATCGGCGGGCGGCTGATGAGCTTGGTGAGCGCATTGCCGCGCCGCGCCTTGTAGTCGGCCCACTCGTTCTCGCAGCGCTCCAACGCGTCGATGGCGCGCAGCTGGGCCGGGTCGGCCTCGTAGCCGCGCTCGGCCAGGGTCGCGGTGTAGAGCTCTCTGACTGACACAGGCCTCTTAGAAGTTCAGCGTGCGCTTGTCCACCGCCAGCGCTGCTTCCTTCGTCGCCTCGCTCAGGCTCGGGTGCGCATGGCAGATGCGCGCGATGTCTTCGGCGCTCGCCTTGAACTCCATCGCCACGACGGCTTCCGAGATCAGCTCCGAGGCCATCGGCCCGACGATGTGCACCCCGAGGATCTCATCGGTCTTCGCATCGGCAAGGAACTTCACCATGCCGGTCGTGTCGCCCAATGCCCGCGCACGGCCATTGGCCATGAACGGGAAGGTGCCGGCCTTGTAGGCACGGCCCGCGGCCTTGAGCTGCTGCTCGGTCTGGCCCACCCACGCGATTTCAGGCGAGGTGTAGATGACCCACGGAATGGTGTTGAAGTTGACGTGCCCATGCTGGCCGGCGATGCGCTCTGCCACGGCCACGCCCTCTTCCTCGGCCTTGTGCGCGAGCATCGGGCCACGCACCACGTCACCCACCGCCCACACGTTGGGCAGGTTGGTCTTGCACTCGTCGTCCACGATGATGGCACCGCGCTCGTCGAGCTTGAGTCCCACTGCTTCAGGGTTCAGGCCGATGGTGTTGGGCACGCGCCCGATCGACACGATGAGCTTGTCCACCTCGAGGATCTTCGCCTCGCCCGTGGCCGAGGTATAGGACACCGCAATGCCTTGCGCGTTGGACTTCACCTCGCCGACCTTCACGCCCAGCTCGATCTTCAGGCCCTGCTTGACGAAGGCCTTCTGTGCTTCCTTGGCGATCTGCTCGTCCACCGCGCCGAGGAAGGTCGGCAGCGCTTCGAGCACGGTCACTTCCGAGCCCAGGCGGCGCCACACCGAACCCATCTCCAGGCCGATCACGCCCGAGCCGATCAGGCCCAGCTTCTTCGGCACCGATGGAATGCGCAACGCACCGTCGTTGGAGAGGACATTTTCTTCATCGAAGGGCGCACCCGGCAGCGCACGCGGGTTGGAGCCCGTGGCGAGAATGACGTGCTTGGCGGTGATCGACTCTTCCGCCGCACCTGCCACCTTGATCTCGTATGCACCTTCGGCCGCCTTCACGAACGACCCGCGGCCGTGGAAGAACGTGACCTTGTTCTTCTTGAACAGGTAGAGGATGCCGTCGTTGTTCTGCTTCACGACCGCGTCCTTGCGGCCGAGCATTTTCGTGACGTCGATGCTCAGGTCCTTCAGGCCGATGCCGTGGTCTGCGAAGTGCTTGCCGGCGTGCTCGAAGTTCTCGCTGGACTGCAGCAGCGCCTTGGACGGGATGCAGCCCACGTTCGTGCAGGTGCCGCCCGGTGCCGGGCCGCCCTTGCCGTTCTTCCATTCATCGATGCAGGCGGTGTTGAAGCCCAGTTGCGCGGCTCGAATGGCCGCGATGTAGCCGCCGGGGCCGCCGCCGATGACGACGACGTCAAAATTCTTGCTCATCGTCTCGCTCCTCAGATGTCGAACAGCAGGCGAGCGGGATCTTCGAGCGCCTCCTTCATGGCCACCAGGCCGAGCACGGCTTCACGGCCGTCGATGATGCGGTGGTCGTAGCTCATCGCGAGGTAGTTGATCGGGCGGATCACGATCTGCCCGTTCTCCACCACCGCGCGGTCCTTGGTGGCGTGCACGCCGAGGATGGCCGACTGCGGCGGGTTGATGATGGGCGTAGAGAGCATCGAGCCGAACACGCCGCCATTGGAGATGGAGAAAGTGCCGCCGCTCAGGTCGTCGAGCGAGAGCTTGCCGTCCTTGGCCTTCTGGCCGTATTCGGCGATCTTCTTCTCGATGTCGGCGAAGCTCATCTGGTCGGCATTGCGCAGGATGGGCACCACCAGGCCGCGCGGCGAGCCCACCGCGATGCCGATGTCGAAGTAGCCGTGGTAGACGATGTCATTGCCATCGACCGACGCGTTGAGCACCGGGTACTTCTTGAGCGCGGCCACCGCGGCCTTCACGAAGAAGCTCATGAAGCCGATCTTGACGCCGTGCTCCTTTTCGAATTTCTCCTGGAAGCGCTTGCGCATTTCCATCACCGGCGCCATGTTCACTTCGTTGAAGGTGGTGAGGATGGCGTTGGTGGCTTGCGACTGCAGCAGGCGCTCGGCCACGCGTGCGCGCAGGCGGCTCATCGGCACACGCTGCTCGGGGCGGTCGCCCAGGTTCTGCATGACGGGTGCAGCCACGGGCGGCAGCGGCTTGGCCACGGCAGGTGCCGCGGGCGCGGCCTTGGGGGCAGCGGCCGGTGCGGCGGCAGGCTTGGCACCGCCTTCGAGCGCGCCGAGCACGTCGCCCTTGGTGACGCGGCCATCCTTGCCCGTGCCGGCGACGGAGCCGGCGGCGAGCTGGTTGTCGGCCATGAGCTTGGCCGCGGCCGGCATGGCCACGTCGCTCTTCGAGCCGCCGGCGGCTGCCGGCGCGGCGGCAGCCGCGGCCGGGGCAGCAGCAGCTGGTGCAGGCGCCGCAGCGGCAGCACCTGGCTTGGCAGCGGCTTCGGTGTCGATGCGCGCGATGACTTCATCGCTCGTGCAGCTCGAACCGTCGCCCTTCACGATCTCGGCGAGCACGCCAGCCGAAGGTGCCGGCACTTCCAGCACCACCTTGTCGGTTTCGATCTCGATGAGGATCTCGTCGATCGCCACGGCTTCACCGGGCTTTTTCTTCCATTGCAACAGGGTGGCTTCGGCCACCGACTCGGACAGTTGCGGGACCTTGACTTCTACGATTGCCATTTCTTGTCTTTCGATTGTTCACGTGTGCCGCGCGAGCCGGCCGCATGCGAGCGGCCGGACTCTGACGGTCAGGGCGGCGCGCAGCGCCCGCCGTGACCGCGGCTGATCATTTGCTGAGTACGAAGCCCTTGAGCTTGCCGAAGGCCTGGTCGAGCAGCGCCTTCTGCTGCTCCTGGTGCAGGTGGGCATAGCCGACGGCGGGCGACGCCGAGGCCGGGCGGCCGGCATAGCCGAGCTTCTGGCCTTCGGTCATGTTCTCGTGCACGTAGTGCTGCACGAAGAACCACGCACCCTGGTTCTGCGGCTCGTCCTGGCACCACATGATCTCGGTGGCGTTCGGGAACTTCTTGAGCTCGGCAGCGAAGGCCTTGTGCGGGAACGGATAGAGCTGTTCGACGCGCAGGATCACCGTGTCGAAGGCCTTTTTCTCGTCGCGGCGCTTCATCAGGTCGTAGGCGACCTTGCCCGAACAGGCGATGATGCGCTTGACCTTGTCCGGCACGATCTCCGGATGGTTCGGGCCGATGACGGTGCGGAACTCGCCCTTGGTGAACTCCGACAGCGGCGACGCGGCATCCTTGGCCCGAAGCAGTGACTTCGGCGTCATGATCACGAGCGGCTTGCGGAACATGCGCACCATCTGCCGGCGCAGCAGGTGGAAGATCTGGCTCGCCGAGGTCGGCTGCACGATCTGCATGTTGTTGTCGGCGGCGAGCTGCATGAAGCGCTCGAGACGTGCCGACGAGTGCTCGGGGCCCTGCCCTTCGTAGCCGTGCGGCAGCATCAGCGTGAGGCCGTTGGCCCGGCCCCACTTCACTTCGCCGGACGCGATGAACTGGTCGATGACGACCTGCGCGCCGTTGACGAAGTCGCCGAACTGCGCTTCCCAGATCACGAGCGTGTTCGGGTCGGCCGAGGCGTAGCCGTACTCGAAGCCGAGCACGGCTTCTTCGGACAGCAGCGAGTCGATGACGACGAACGGCGCCTGGTTGTCGGCGATGTGCTGCAGCGGCGTGTAGGTGCCTTCGTCCCACTTCTCGCGCTTCTGGTCGTGCAGCACGGCATGGCGGTGGGTGAAGGTGCCGCGGCCGCAGTCTTCGCCGGACAGGCGCACGGCATAGCCGCTGGCCACGAGCGAGGCGTAGGCGAGATGCTCACCCATGCCCCAGTCGACGTTCAGCTCGCCACGGCCCATGGCCGCGCGGTCGGCGATGACCTTCTCGACCAGCGGGTGGGCCTTGAAGTTCGCAGGGATGGTGGTGATGCGCTCGGCGAGGCGCTTGATCTCGGCCAGCGGCAGCGCGGTGTCGGCCGCGTCCGTCCACTTCTTGCCGAGGAAGGGCGACCAATCCACCGCGTACTTGCTCTTGTAGTTGGTCAGCACCGGGTCGTTGGTGTGCTTGCCTGCGTCCATCGCAGCGCGGAAGGCCTTGACCATCTCGTCCGGGCCTTCGGGCGGCAGCACGCCTTGCGCGACCAGCTTGTCGGCGTACAGCTTGCGCGTGCCGGGGTGCTGGGCGATCTTCTTGTACATCAGCGGCTGCGTGAGCGCCGGCGTGTCCTGCTCGTTGTGGCCCAACTTGCGGAAGCACACGATGTCGACGACGACATCCTTGTTGAATTCCTGGCGATAGTCGAGCGCGAGCTGGGTGCACAGCACGACCGCTTCGGGGTCGTCGCCGTTCACGTGCAGCACGGGCGCTTCGATCATCTTGACCACGTCGGTGCAATACAGCGTCGAGCGCGTGTCGCGCGGGTCGCTGGTGGTGAAGCCGATCTGGTTGTTGATGACGAGGTGGACGGTGCCGCCGGTGTAGTACCCGCGGGTCTGGGCCAGCGCCAGCGTCTCCATCACGACGCCCTGGCCGGCAAAGGCCGCGTCGCCGTGCACGAGGATCGGCAGGACGGAGTCGCCTTCCTTGTCGGAGCGGCGGTCGAGGCGGGCCTTGACCGAGCCTTCGACCACCGGGTTCACGATCTCCAGGTGCGACGGGTTGAACGCGAGGCTCAGGTGGACCGGCCCCCCGGGCGTGGTCATGTCGCTGGAGAAGCCCTGGTGGTACTTCACGTCGCCGGACGGCAGGTTCTCGGGCGCGGTGTGGTCGAACTCCGAGAACAGCTCGGCGGGCGCCTTGCCCAGCGTGTTGACGAGCACGTTCAGGCGGCCGCGGTGGGCCATGCCGATCACGATCTCCTGCACGCCCTTGGCGCCGCCGCGCTGCACCAGCTCGTCCATCGAGGCGATGAAGCTTTCGCCGCCTTCGAGCGAGAAACGCTTCTGGCCGACGTACTTGGTGTGGAGGTAGCGCTCGAGCCCTTCGGCCGCGGTCAGGCGGTCAAGGATGTGCTTCTTCTCGTCGGCGGTGTAGGTGGGTTTCGAGCGGATCGCTTCGAGCTTCTGCTGCCACCAGCGCTTCTCGGTCGGCTCGGTGATGTGCATGTACTCGGCGCCGATGCTGCCGCAGTACGTTTCACGCAGCGCCTGCACGATCTCGCGCAGGGTCATGTTCTCGGCGGTGGTGAAGTAGGTGTTCGTGGCGCTGAACGAGATGTCCATGTCGGACTCGCTCAGGTCGTAGAACGCCGGCTCCAGCTCGGGAATCTTGGGGCGCTCCTGGCGCTTGAGCGGGTCGAGGTCGGCCCATCGCGAGCCGAGGAAGCGGTAGGCGGCGATCAGCGACTGGACGTGGACCTGCTTGCGCGCAATGGCGAGGTCGGTGCTGGACGCCTTGTTGCCAAAGGCATTGGCCTTGGCGCGCTGCGCGAAGGATTCGATGACCGGCGCATGCGGAACGTCGCGGGCCTCGGAGCCGTCCACCGCAGGGACGTTTTGCAGCGCGTCGAAATAGGTGCGCCAGTTGTCGGGCACGGAGCCCGGGTTGTCGAGGTAAGCCTCGTACATCTCTTCGACGTAGGGCGCATTGCCCCCGAACAGGTACGAGTTCGACCTGTATTCCTGCATCATCTTCGCTCACCTCGTGCACCGGTTTCCAGTGCGATAGTGGGTTAACAAACCTTCCGCGGCTCGGCTTGACCGGTTGGCGGATTGCGACCCGCCTTTACTGTTGCCAGAAAAGGGGACGGGAAGGACCTGTGTGGTACGCGGCGGACTGTAACACCGTTGTACCCGGGGCGATGTTGCGAATAACGCAATCCCGTCATGGCGATGCGTGATGCAGGCGACACGCGCTTATTCGCATGAAGGGCCGGCCACGACGCCATATGCAGGCGCTGGATAAGCATGCGTGAACCGATTCGTTCGCCTGCACGCTGGCCAGCACTAAGGTGTCGGCATCGCAACACGGCACGTCCGCACACTCCATGCAGGTCCTCAGCATTTCGGGAAGCCCGTCGCAGCGCTCGCGGTCCGCGTGGCTCCTGGATTGGGCGCTCAAGCAGCTCCAGCCCCACGCCCCTTCCGCCCGCACGCTGTCCTTGCGCGAGCTGCCGGCCGCGCCGCTGCTCGCGGCAGACACGCGCCATGCCGTCATCGCCGAGGCCATGGCCGCCGTGGCCCAGGCCGACGTGGTGCTCGTGGGCACGCCGATCTACAAGGCGGCCTACAGTGGGCTGCTCAAGACCTTCCTCGACCTCTTGCCGCAGGACGCGCTGCGCGGCAAGACCGTGCTGCCGCTGGCCACCGGCGGGTCGCCGGCCCACCTGCTCGCCATCGACTACGCGCTGAGGCCTGTCCTGCACGCGCTCGGCGCCCGGCAGTTGCTGGACGGCGTGTTCGTCACCGATGCGCAGATGCCCGCGCATGAGGTGCTCGGCTACCTGCCGGACGAGGCGGTGATCGAGCGCCTGTCGCGGGCACTGGCACCCGTCCATGTCGCCTGGCCCCGCCAGCCGGCAACCGAACGCGACGAGGCGCTGATGGCAGCGCGCTGTTGATGCGCAGACCGACCTCGTCCTGATTCCTTCTCCTTCCGACCCATCGGCCGCAGGCGGGCCACGCCGCTGCATGCCCATTCGCCATCGAACCGACACGAACGACACCATGACCATCACCACCTCCTCCCTGCGCCGCGCGCTTCTTGGCGCGCCGCTGCGCGTCCTCGCCGCCGCCACCCTCGGCCTCGGCCTCGCAGCCACCAGCAGCGCGGACGCGCCCAAGCAGTTGCGCATCGGCTACCAGAAGTACGGCACCCTCACCTTGCTCAAGGCGCGCGGCGACCTCGAAAAGCGTCTTGCGCCGCAAGGCATTGAGGTGAAGTGGACGGAGTTCCCCGCCGGCCCCGTGCTGCTCGAAGCGCTCAACGTCGGCTCCATCGACTTCGGCACCGTCGGCGAAGCGCCGCCCATCTTTGCCCAGGCCGCCGGCGCCGACCTGCTGTACGTCGCCAACCAGCCGCCTTCGCCCACGGCCGAGGCCATCGTGGTGCCCAAGGGCTCTGCCATCAAGTCGGTGGCCGAGCTCAAGGGTCGCCGCGTGGTGCTCAACAAGGGCTCGAACGTGCACTACCTGCTGGTCCGCGCGCTCGAGAACGCCGGGCTCAAGTACACCGACGTGCAGACGGTCTTCCTGCCGCCCGCGGACGCCCGCGCCGCCTTCGAGAAAGGCGCGGTCGATGCCTGGGTGATCTGGGACCCCTTCCTCGCCGCCGCCGAGCAGCAACTGGGTGCGCGCGTGCTGGCCGACGGCCGCAAGCTGGTCGCCAACCACCAGTTCTACCTGGCGTCGCGCGGCTATGCGGACAAGCAGCCGCAGGTGATCCGCGCCATCGTCGATGAGCTCGCCAAGCTCGACCAGTGGGCGCAGAAGAACCCGAAGGAGGTGGCGCAATTCCTCGGCCCGCAGGTCGGCCTGGACGTAGCCATCGCCGAGACCGCCGCACGCCGCTTCGGCTACGGCATCCAGCCCATCACGCCGGCGGTGGCCGCCGAGCAGCAGCGAATTGCCGACAGCTTCTTCGCGCTCAAGCTGATTCCCAAGCCCATCCGTATCACCGACGCGCTGCCGGCCAATGCAGTGAACACGGCCGCGCGCTGAACGCCACAGGACTCGTCGCATGAAGATCTTCTGGTTCATCCCCACCCACGGCGATTCGCGCTATCTCGGCACCAGCACCGGCGCACGCGTGGCCGACTTCAACTACTTCAAGCAGATCGCCATCGCCGCCGACACGCTGGGCTACGAAGGCGTGCTCATCCCCACCGGCCGGTCCTGCGAGGATTCGTGGATGGTGGCGGCCAGCCTCATCGATGCGACGCGCCGCTTGAAGTTCCTCGTCGCCTTGCGGCCAGGTCTCGTCCAGCCTGCCGTGTCCGCACGCATGGCGGCCACGCTCGATCGGCTGTCGGGCGGGCGCGTGCTCGTCAACCTCGTGACCGGCGGCGATGCCGACGAGCTCGCGGGCGACGGCTTCTTCCTCGACCACGAGAAGCGCTACGAGGTGTCGTCCGAATTCATGACCATCTGGCGCGAGCTGCTCACCCTCAGCCACGATGGCGAGAGCTTCAACTTCGAAGGCCGGCACCTCAAGGTGCACGGTGGCAAGCTGCTCTACCCGCCGGTGCAAAAGCCCTACCCGCCCGCCTTCTTCGGCGGCTCGTCCGAAGCCGCGCATGAACTGGCCGCGCAGCAACTGGACACCTACCTCACCTGGGGCGAGCCGCCCGCGGCCGTGGCGCAGAAGGTGGCGGACATCCGCGAGCGGGCTGCGAAGTACGGCCGCACGCTGCAGTTCGGCATCCGGCTGCACGTGATCGTGCGCGAGACCGAGGACGAGGCATGGGATGCCGCGCGATCGCTGGTGTCGCACCTGGACGAAGCCACCGTGGCGGCAGCGCAGAAAAGGTTTGCACAAATGGATTCCGTCGGCCAGCGCCGCATGGCGCAGCTGCACGGCGGCCACTTCAACCCGAAGAACGTGCGAGAGGGCCTGGAGATCGCTCCCAACCTGTGGGCGGGCGTCGGCCTCGTGCGGGGCGGCGCCGGCACGGCGCTCGTGGGCAATCCGCAGCAGGTGGCCGATCGCATCCAGGAGTACGCAGACCTCGGGCTCGAGCACTTCATCTTCAGCGGCTATCCGCATCTGGAGGAAGCGCATCGGTTTGCCGACTTGGTGTTCCCGCTGCTGCCGCTGGACACGCAGCGCAAGCTGGCATCGCCCACGCTCACCGGGCCGTTCGGCGAGGTGATCGCCAACGGCGGCGTGGCGCTGGAACGTTCGGCGAGCTGAGCGATGCAAGGGCTTCATCGACGCATCGCGCCGTGGCTCGTGCCCATCGGGCTCATCGCAGCCTGGGAACTCTCGGCGCGGCTGGGCTGGCTGTCCAACCGCGTGCTGCCCGAGCCCTGGGCAGTGCTCACCACGCTTGCAGGGCTGCTGCGGTCGGGCGAGCTTTGGCAGCACGTCTCGGTGAGCGCGGCACGCGCCCTCAGCGGCCTGGCCATCGGCGGCAGCCTGGGGCTGATGCTGGGACTGCTCACCGGCACGTTCCGCAGTGCGGAGACGCTGCTCGACTCGACCTTGCAGATGGTGCGCAACATTCCGCCGCTGGCGCTGATTCCGCTCGTCATCCTGTGGTTCGGCATCGATGAGTCGGCCAAGCTCTTCCTCGTGGCGATCGGCGTGTTCTTTCCGATCTACCTCAACACCTTCCACGGCATCCGCAGCGTGGACACGGGCCTCGTCGAGATGGCGCGCAGCTATGGCCTGTCGGGCTTCGCGCTGTACCGCCAGGTGATCCTGCCGGGCGCCCTGCCCTCCATCCTCGTGGGCCTGCGCTTTTCGCTGGGGCTGATGTGGGTGTTGCTCATCGTGGCGGAGACCGTGTCGGCACAGTCGGGCATCGGCTACATGACGATGAACGCCCGCGAGTTCCTGCAGACCGATGTGGTGGTCGTGGGCATCCTGCTGTATGCCCTGCTCGGCAAGCTTGCCGATGTGGCCGCCAAGGCACTGGAGAGCAGCTGGCTTCGCTGGCACCCCGGTTACCAGGCACCTTTGAAGACCGCATGAGCACACGCATGAACACCGTGACCGAACTGGACTTTCAACCTTGGGCCTCGGTGCCCGCGATTGCGCCATCACCTGCGGTCAAGAGAGAGGCGATTCCCTTCCCGCGTGCGTCGCACGGCTTGCCCATCCGCATCGAAGGCCTCGCCAAGTCCTTCGGCGAGCGAGAAGTGCTGCGCGACGTGGACCTGCAGGTGCGACCGGGCGAGTTCGTCGCACTGGTGGGCCGCAGTGGCTGCGGCAAGAGCACCCTGCTGCGGCTGATTGCGGGGCTCGATCGACCCACGCGCGGCAGCCTGGCGTTCGACGGCGACGCCGACCTGGGCACTGCCCACCCCGACGTGCGCATGATGTTCCAGGACGCGCGGCTCTTGCCGTGGAAACGCGTGATCGACAACGTCGCCCTGGGCCTCGACGCGTCGGACGCGAAGCGCCGTGCGATCGAAGCGCTCACGCAGGTCGGCCTGGCGGATCGCGCCCACGATTGGCCGGCGGTGCTGTCCGGCGGCCAGCGTCAGCGCGTGGCGCTCGCGCGTGCGCTGGTGCATCGGCCCAGGCTGCTGCTCCTCGACGAACCGCTCGGCGCGCTGGATGCCCTCACCCGCATCGAGATGCATGCGCTCATCGAGCGGCTGTGGCGCGAGCAGGGCTTCACTGCCGTGCTGGTGACGCACGATGTCGGCGAAGCAGTGTCGCTCGCCGACCGCGTGCTGCTGATCGAGGACCATCGACTTGCCGCCGACGAGCGCGTGAACCTCACGCGCCCGCGTTCGCGCGGGGATGCCGCCTTCGCGGCGCTCGAGGACCGCGTGTTGCAGCGTGTGCTGCAGCAGCCCGAGACGCCGTCCGCCCCAGCCGCCCCGGCACAAGCCTGGCGCTGGGCGGTGTGACCACAGGGCCTGGGTGGCGGCCCTGCAATCACCATCAGGCCAGCTTCAGCGCCATCCGCTTCTCTTCGTACTCGCGCTTGAGCCGCGCGATCAGCACGCGTGCGGGCACGACTTCCTTCACCGCGCCGATGCCCTGGCCGCAGCCCCAGATGTCCTTCCATGCCTTCTTCGCGTCGCCGCCGAAGTTCATGGCGCTCGGGTCGCTCTCGGGCAAGGCGTCGGGGTCGAGGCCCGCGGCCTTGATCGAGCCCTTGAGGTAGTTGCCGTGCACGCCGGTGAAGAGGTTGGAGTAGACGATGTCGTCGCTCGAGCTCTCCACGATCATCTGCTTGTAGCCTTCCACCGCGCGCGCTTCTTCGGTCGCGATGAAGGCCGAGCCGATGTAGGCGAAGTCCGCGCCCATCGCGCGAGCAGCCAGCACCGCGCCGCCGGTGGCGATGGAGCCGCTCAGGGCGACGGGGCCGTCGAACCACTCGCGAATCTCCTGGATCAGCGCGAACGGGCTCTTCACGCCGGCATGGCCGCCCGCACCCGCGGCCACGGCGATCAAGCCGTCGGCGCCCTTCTCGATCGCCTTCTTCGCGAAGGCGTTGTTGATGATGTCGTGCAGCACCACGCCGCCCCAGGCATGCACCGCCTCGTTGACGTCGGTGCGCGCACCCAGCGAGGTGATGACGATGGGCACCTTGTACTTCGCGCACAACTCCATGTCGTGCTGGAGCCGGTCATTGCTCTTGTGCACGATCTGGTTGATGGCGAAGGGCGCGGCGGGCTTGTCGGGATGCGCCTTGTTGTAGGCAGCCAGCGTCTCGGTGATCTCGGCGAGCCATTCGTCGAGCTGCGCCGCGGGACGCGCATTGAGGGCCGGCATCGAGCCGACGACGCCGGCCTTGCACTGCTCGATGACGAGCTTGGGATTGCTGATGATGAACAGCGGCGAGCCGATGATCGGCAGCGGCAGGTTGGCAAGGACGGATGGCATCGGCACGGGGCGTCTCCAAGGCAGTCAAGTGCATACCCAGTGTGCGTGGCACACCGGGTACGGATCAGTCACGGGCGTGACAGGTTCAGAAGGCGTCGAGTGCCAACGCGGTCACGCTGTCAGCGCCTTCGACGATCGCATCCCGCGTGGCGGGAGCCTTGCTCAGGATGTGGTCAGCGTAGAAGCGCGCGGTGACGACCTTGGCCTTCAGGAAGGCCTGGTCGCCCTTGCCGTCGGCCAGCTGCTCTTCGGCCACGAGCAGCGCGCGCGCCATCTGCCAGCCGGCCATCACGTTGCCCGCGAGCATGAGGTAAGGCACCGAACCGGCGAAGGCCGCGTTGGGGTTGGACTTGCTGTTGGTGGCGATGAAATCGACCACCTGCACGAAGGCCTCGCGGGCGGCCGAGAGACGCTTGGCGACTGCACGCGCGGCCACGCTGTCGCGCTTGCCGAGCGCGGCTTCGGTCGCTTCGATCTGCTTGGCGATCGCCTTCGCCGTGGTGCCGCCATCGCGCGCCGTCTTGCGGCCGACGAGGTCGTTGGCCTGGATGGCGGTCGTGCCTTCGTAGATGGTGAGGATCTTCGCGTCGCGGTAGTACTGCGCCGCGCCGGTCTCCTCGATGAAGCCCATGCCGCCATGCACCTGCACG
>CBIHOF010000045.1:0-22240 GCA_966211955.1 uncultured Comamonadaceae bacterium
CATGATTTCGCAACAAAAGTGGCCTAGGGGTTTGCCTGCTAAAGGCTGAGTTGCGACCAGGCCTTTTCCAGCCGCTTCACGCTCACCGGCTGCGGCGTGCGCAGCTCCTGAGCGAAGAGGCTCACGCGAAGTTCTTCGAGCAGCCACCGGAATTCCTCGAGCCGCGCGTCGACCACGCCTTTGCGTTCCGCAAGCGTGCGCACGAAGCGCTGCTCGATGGGGCGAAGCTCAGCAAGACGAGCACTGTCTCGTGCCGGATCGCTGCGCCATTTCTCAAGGCGCATCGTGATGCCCTTGAGATATCGAGGCAGGTGGGCGAGCTGGGCCCATGGCGTGCTCATCACGAAGCGCTTGGGCATGAGGCGCGCGAGCTGGCCCTGGATGTCGTCCTGCAATTCCTTGGGCGCGCGCGAGTCCTTGAGCTTGCGCGTGGCGGCGGCATGGTCGAGCAGCACCTGAAGGGCGCTTCTCGCGACCTCGTTGGCGATGAGCGTGAGCCGGCCGCGGCCTTCATCGACGCGGCGGCGGAAGGACACCGCATCGTTGGGCAGGGGGTCGCCGAGAAAAGCTCGGTCGATCGCGAGGTCGATGATCTGCTCGCGCAGTTCATCGGCAGTGCCGAGCGGCATGTAGAGCACCGACATCTTCTGCAGATCGGGGATGTTCTTCTCGAGGTACTTCAGCGCGTCCTTGATCTGCAGGGCCACGAGGCGGCGCAGGCCGGCGCGGTGCCTGGATGCGGCCACGTGGGGCTCGTCGAAGACCTCGATGACGACGTGGGTGCCTCGGTCGATGACGGCGGGGAAGCCGACGAGGGTCTGGTTGCCCTTCTTGATCTCCATCAGCTCGGGAAGGTCGGCGAAGGTCCAGTCGGTGTATTCGGGTTGAGCTTGCGAGGATGGCTCGCGGGCTGTGCCCGCGCCCTCACCCCAGCCCTCTCCCAGAGGGAGAGGGGGCAAGGCACGACGACCTTGCGAGGGAGGGTATTGGGGCGCCGGACCAGCCCCCTGCGATGCCACGTGATTCGCAGGCGAACTGCTCCCTCTCCCCCTGGGAGAGGGTTGGGGTGAGGGCGCGGGCGCAGCCCGCGAGCCGTCCTCCCCAGTCACCACCACCCCCAGCTTCATGCCCGCCAGTGCCTGGAACGCCGACCTCGCCTGCCCACCCAGCTCCGCCTTCAGCGCCGGCAGGTTGCGTCCCATGCTCAGCTGCCGTCCATGCTCGTCCACCACGCGGAAGTTCATGAAGAGATGCTGCGGCACCTGCTCGAGCTTGAAGTCACCGCGCTTGATGTCCAGCTGCGTCTTGTCGCGCACAGCCTTCAGCAAGGCATCGACAAGACTGCCGCCGCCGAAGACGTTTGACTCGTGCACCGACGCGACGAACGAATCGACGAACTCCACCAGCGGCATCAGGCGCGAGCGCGGCCGCTGGTGCAGGCTCTTGACGAGCGCCATCACCTTGTCCTTGAGCATGCCGGGCACCAGCCATTCACAGCGCTCGTCGCTCACCTGGTTCAGCGCGTAGATCGGCACACTCACGGTCACGCCGTCCTTGGCGTCGCCCGGCTCGTGCAGATAGGTGGCAGTGCAATCAACCCCGCCCAGGCGCAAGGTCTTCGGAAAGGCCGAGGTGGTGATTCCGGCCGCCTCATGCCGCATCAGCTCATCGCGCGTGAGGAACAGCAGCTTGGGCTGCCGCTTGCTCTCCTCGCGGTACCAGCGTTCGAAGCTCGCGCCGCTGGCCACGTCGGCCGGAACCTGCGCGTCATAGAAGGCGTGGATGAGTTCGTCGTCCACCAGCACGTCCTGCCGGCGCGACTTGTGTTCGAGCTCTTCCACTTGCGCGATGAGCTTGCGGTTGGCCGCGAGGAACGGCAGCTTCGTCTCCCACTCTTCGCCCACCAGGGCCTCGCGAATGAAGATCTCGCGCGCCGCCGCAGGGTCCACGTTCGCGAAATTCACGCGGCGGTTGCTGTAGATGACGATGCCGTACAGCGTCGCTCGCTCCAACGCCACCACCTCGGCCGCCTTCTTCTCCCAGTGCGGGTCGAGCAGCTGCGTCTTGAGCAGGTGCCTCGCGATGCCCGGGATCCATTGCGGCTCGATGGCGGCGATGCCGCGGCCGAAGAGACGCGTCGTCTCCACGAGCTCGGACACGACGATCCAGCGTCCCGGCTTCTTCGACAGGTTCGCACCCGGATGCCGGTGGAACTTGATGCCGCGCGCGCCGAGGTACCAATCGTCCTCGTCGCTCTTCTGGCCAATGTTGCCCAGGAGGCCCGCCAGCATCGACAGGTGGACCTGCTCGTAGGTCGCCTCGCTCGTGTTCAGGCGCCAGCCGTGCTCGGCCACCACCGTGTGCAGCTGGGTGTGGATGTCGCGCCATTCGCGCACTCGCCGCGGCGAGATGAAATGGTCGCGCAGCATCTGCTCCTGCTTGCGGTGCGACAGCTTGTGCTCCTTGCTGCCGCCGCGCACTTCCTCCAGCCACTTCCACAGCTTGAGGTCGCCCATGAACTCAGACTTCTCGTCATCGAACTTCTTGTGCGCCTGGTCGGCCGCCTGCTGCTGCTCCAGCGGCCGGTCACGCGCGTCCTGCACGCTCATGGCCGACGCAATGATGAGCACCTCGGTGAGCGCATGGCGCTCGCGCGCTTCGAGGATCATGCGCCCCACGCGCGGGTCCAGCGGAAGCTTCGACAGCTCACGGCCCATCGGCGTGAGCTCGTTCTGCTCATCCACCGCACCGAGTTCCGCGAGCAGCTGGTAGCCGTCGGCGATGGCGCGCTTCGGTGGGGGTTCAAGGAACGGAAAGTCCTCGACCAGCCCGAGGCCCAATGCCTTCATGCGCAGGATCACACCCGCCAGCGACGAGCGAAGAATCTCGGGGTCGGTGAAGCGCGGCCGGCTCGCAAAATCCTTCTCGTCATACAGCCGGATGCAGATGCCATTGCTCACGCGGCCGCAGCGCCCTGCCCGCTGGTTGGCCGCGGCTTGGCTCACCGATTCGATCTGCAGCTGCTCGACCTTGTTGCGGTAGCTGTAGCGCTTGACGCGCGCCGTGCCTGCATCGACGACGTACTGGATGCCGGGCACCGTCAGCGAGGTCTCGGCCACGTTGGTGGCAAGGACGATGCGCCGCGCGCTGTGCGGCTCGAACACGCGGTCCTGCTCCTGCTGGCTCAGCCGTGCGAAAAGCGGCACCACTTCGACGCCGGGCGGATGGTGCTTGCGCAGGTGCTCGGCGGCCTCGCGAATCTCGCGCTCGCCGGGAAGAAACACGAGCGCATCGCCGGCGCCTTCGCGCCACAGCTCATCGACGGCATCGCCGATCGCGTCATTCAGGCCGTACTCGCGACTTTCCTCAAAAGGCCGCCAGCGCTGCTCCACCGGGAACAGCCGGCCCGAGACGTGGATGACCGGCGCCGGCCCCAGGCGCGACGCGAAGTGCTGTGCGAAGCGATCCGCGTCGATGGTGGCCGAGGTGACGATGATCTTCAGGTCGGGCCGCCGCGGCAGGATCTGTCGCAGGTAGCCGAGCAGGAAGTCGATGTTCAGGCTGCGCTCGTGGGCCTCGTCGATGATGAGCGTGTCGTAGGCCTTCAGCAGTGGATCGGTCTGCGTCTCGGCCAGCAAGATGCCATCCGTCATCAGCTTGACGGTGGCGCCGGGCGAGAGCCGATCCTGGAAGCGCACCTTGAAGCCGACCACATCACCCAGCGGCGAGTTCAGCTCCTGCGCGATGCGCTTGGCCACGCTCGATGCGGCAATGCGCCTGGGCTGCGTGTGGCCGATCAGGCCTTTGCCGCCGGCGCCTCGACCGCGGCCCATCGCCAGCGCCAACTTTGGCAGCTGCGTCGTCTTGCCCGAGCCGGTTTCGCCCGAGACGATGACCACCTGGTGCTGCTCGATCGCACGCGCGATTTCTTCCCGCCGCGCGGAAACGGGCAGGGACTCGGGGAACGTGATGGGCGGGACGGGATTGGCGAGGACGGGAGTGCGCCCGCGCGGTGATGAAGACATCGGACCTTCGTGCAAAAATGTTCGATTATTTCAAAGCGCCGCGATGGACCTTGTCTTTCCCCACACATTCGTTCCCTGGTTCCGTTCGGTGGCGCCCTACATCCACGCGCACCGAGGCAAGACCTTCGTCGTCGCCATCGCCGGCGAACTGATCGCCGCGGGCAAACTCTCCGCCTTCGCACAAGACCTCGCGCTCATCCACGCGATGGGCATCAAGGTCGTTCTGGTGCATGGGTTCAGGCCGCAGGTGGAAGAACAACTCGCGGCCAAAGGCCACACCTCGCGCTTCAGCCACGGGATGCGCGTCACCGATGCCGTCGCGCTCGATTGTGCGCAGGAGGCCGCCGGCCAGCTTCGCTACGAAATTGAAGCCGCATTCTCGCAAGGCCTTCCGAACACGCCGATGGCGGGCAGCCAGATCCGCGTGGTGTCGGGCAACTTCATCACCGCGCGGCCGGTGGGCATCGTGGACGGCGTGGACTTCCAGCACACCGGCCTTGTTCGCAAGATCGACGCCACCGGCATCCGACGTGCGGTCGACTTCGGCGCGCTCGTGATGCTGTCACCCTTCGGCTTCTCGCCGACCGGCGAAGCCTTCAACCTGAGCATGGAAGACGTGGCCGCGAGCACCGCCGTCGCGCTGCAGGCCGACAAGCTCATCTACGTCACCGAGGTCAAGGGCATTCCGCTCGACCCGTCCGACCCGCAAAGCGATATCGACCAGGAATTGGCATTGGCCGACGCCGAGAAACTGCTGGCCGCACTGCCCAACCCCACGCAACCCACCGACACCGCGTTTTATTTGCAGCATGCGGTAAAGGCGAGCAAGAACGGCGTCGACCGCGTGCATATCGTGCCTTTCTCGGTGGACGGCTCCGTGCTGATGGAATCGTTTACGCACGATGGCGTGGGCACGATGATCGTGGACGAGAAACTCGAAAGCCTGCGGGAAGCCACCTCCGACGATGTCGGCGGTGTATTGCAGTTGATCGAACCCTTCGAAAAGGACGGCACGCTGGTCAAGCGCGATCGCACCGAGATCGAACGCGACATCGGCATTTACACCGTGATCGAGCACGACGGCGTGATATTCGGCTGTGCGGCGCTCTACCCTTACCCCGAGGCCCGCACCGCGGAAATGGCGGCGCTCACGGTATCGCCGCATGTGCAGGGGCAAGGCGACGGCGAGCGCATCTTGAAGCGCATCGAACAGCGCGCGAAGTCGCAAGGGCTGGACAGCATATTCGTGCTCACCACCCGCACCATGCACTGGTTCATCAAGCGCGGGTTTGTGCAGGTGGATGCCGATTGGCTGCCCGAAGCCCGCAAACGCAAATACAACTGGGACCGCCGTTCGCAGGTTCTCGTGAAAAAACTCAGCTAAGGAGCAGTCAAGATGGCCCGAACCGTTCAATGCACGTATCTCAAGAAGGAAGGCGAAGGCCTGGATTTCGCACCCTACCCGGGCGAGCTGGGAAAGCGCATCTACAACGAAGTGAGCAAGGAAGCCTGGGCGCTGTGGATGAAGCACCAGACCATGCTCGTGAATGAAAACCGGCTGAATCTCGCCGACCAGCGGGCGCGCCAATATCTGGCCCGGCAGATGGAGCGCTTTTTCTTCGGCGAGGGCGCCGAACAACCCGCCGGTTATGTGCCGCCGACCGACCCACAGGGTTAAGTCCGGCCAACCCGCGGCGGCCCAGGGCGGCCCGCGGCGAGTTATCCAGATAATCCCCCGGTTTGCCGGGTGAAACGATTTCATTAGAATTCGCGGGTCGCCGAATGGGCGAGTCCGAGAAAAGAAGGAATCGTGATGGCAACTTTGCAAGATCTTCTGGATCGCAAGGCAGCACTCGAAAAGGAAATCGAGTCCACCCGCAAACAGGAACGCGCCGAGGCCATATCCAAGGTCCGCGCGCTCATGTCGCAATATGGCCTGACGGCCGCGGACTTGAATTCGAAGTCTGCACCCAAGGAGGGGGGTTCGGGCAAGGGCGGCAAGGTCGCGATCAAATATCGCAACACCGCCACCGGCGACACTTGGAGTGGCCGTGGGCTGCAACCGAAATGGCTCAAGGCGGCCCTTGCCGCCGGCCGCAAGGTCGAGGATTTCGCCGTCAAATGACGGCCACCTGACCAATCCGAAGGCCGCTGCGCAATCAGCGGCCTTCGTTTTTGGGGGCGCGCCCAATTGATTGCGGCAATGGGCGATTCGCGGGTTGTCCACATTCGCATCTCTGATTCGAAGAGTTACATTCGACCCCGCCAGTTGGCGCCCAATTGCTGGGCCGCCGCCGCAGGTTCCGGCCTGCGTCCGTCCACCACGCCTGACCCACACCGCCCTTGCCCGACATGCGCCTGCCGATTGCCCGGCTGAATATTGCTGTGCCTGCCCTGTCGCTCATGGGCATGGCGCAGCTGGTATTCATTGGGCTCGCCTGGTATGGCGCCGGTCTCTTGAGCCTGCGAATCACGCCGGGCTTCGCGCACGTGGCGCTCGTATGGCTGCCGCCAGGCGTCGCGCTTGCCGGCCTGTTGCGCTGGGGCGTGCGCCAGTGGCCCGCAGTGTTCGCCGCAGCGCTCGCACTTTTCATGGTGGGCGGCATGGATCCGGCACTTGCCGCCTCGCTCGCCGCGAGCCAGACGGTCGGCACGGTGGCGGCCGCTTGGGGACTGTCTCGACTCACCTTCCACCCAGCGCTTGAACACCGGCGCGACCTGTTCCATTTCTGCCTCATCGGCTGCGTGTCGTCCACGCTTCTGACGGCCACCGCGTCGGTGCTGTGCCTCGCCTTGTTCGGCGCCTTGCCATCGCTGCAACTGCCGGCCGCCTGGCTCTACGGCTGGGTGGGTGGCACCGTCGGTTCGCTGCTCGTGGGCGTACCAATGCTCACGCTGTCGCGCGAGACCATCGCCCAAGCGATGGGCGAGTGGCGCTGGGTCGGCACGCTGCTGCTCGGTGGTGCCGCACTCGCAGCGGGTGTGCTGGTGTTCAGTTCATCTTCCAGCGATGCCCCCTTGTCGCCGCTCATCTTCGCGCCGCCCCTGATCCTTTCCTGGCTTGCCGTGCGCAGTGGCACCTTTGCCTCCTCGCTCGTCGCCTTGCTGCTCACCTGTGCGGCGGCCTATGCCACCACCACCGGGCACGGCCCCTTTGCGGAGTCGCAGGTGGCGTCCAGCATGGCGGTGCTGTGGGTCTATGCCTGCACGCTGTCGGCCACGCCGCTTCTGCTCACGGCACTCATCGGCGAGTTGCGCAGCAAGGACGAACGCTGGCAGCTCGCGCTGGACAGCTCTCGCATCGGCGTGGCGGAATGGGATGTCGAAGCGTCGGAGCTCACACTCTCGCGCCACTGGCTCGCCCTGCTCGGGCACCAGACGCAGTCCTTCGGCCGCTCCTTCAATGCCGCCTGGTCGCGGGTGCATGAGGAAGACCAGTCACCCTTCCAGGACGCGCTCAGCAGCCTGCGCCTGCCCGGCCGCGAAAGCACCCGCACCGAGTTCCGCATGCAGACGAGCGAAGGCGGCTGGAAGTGGCTCGAGGGCCATGCCATCGTCGCGCAGCGCAATGCGCAGGGCGAGCCGGTGCGCATCATCATCACCGCGCGCGACATCGGCGAGCAGCGCGCCGCGGAAGAGCGCTACCAGCTGTCGGCCAAGCTGTTCCAGCACCTGCATGAAGGCCTGCTCATCACCGATGCGAACCATCGGGTGCTGGACGTGAACCCGACCTTCTCCGCCATCACCGGCTATTCGCGCGAGGAACTGGTAGGTGTCGTGGCGCCGCTGATGCGCGCTGCAGCCACCGGCTCGGCCGCCGAACGCCAACAGGCCGCCATGCGCGACAGCCTGCAAGCCAGCGGCTCATGGCGCGGCGAGATCGTCGACCGCCGCCGCAATGGCGAACCCTGCACCATGCAGGTCACCGTGTCGGCCGTAACGGGCCAGAACGGGCTGATCCGCTTCCATGCGGTGGCCATCGCCGACGTGACGCAGGCTCACGCCCAGCGGGCGCAGCTCGAGCGCCAGGCTCACACCGATGAGTTGACCGGCCTGCCCAACCGCGCGCGGCTGGCGCATCTGCTGCGCGACGCGATGATCGCGAGCGAGCGTGAAGGCTTCCTGCTCACCATCTGCTACCTCGACCTGGACCACTTCAAGCCGGTCAACGACAACCACGGCCACGAGGCCGGCGACCGCTTGCTGGTGGACTTGTCCGAGCGGCTGCGGCGTTCGCTGCGCCACTGGGCCAGCGGCGACGACGCGGTGGCCCGCCTGGGCGGCGACGAGTTCGTGCTGCTTCTGCGTACTGCCACGCTGGAAGAAGGCCGTCATGCCGTGGAGCGGGTGATGCGCAGCGTCTCACAGCCCTATGCCCTGGGTGTAGGCGCAGGCCCGGTGTGGGTCACGGCCAGCATTGGCGCCACCGTCTACCCGATCGACCGGGCCGACGCCGACACGCTGCTGCGCCATGCCGACCATGCCATGTACGGCGCCAAGCAGGCTGGCCGCAACGGCTACCTCTTCTTCGACGCCGAGCACGACCGCCGCACCGAGCAGCACTTCGAAGCGCTAGGCCGCGTGCAGGACGCGCTGGACGCCAACGAGTTCGTCCTCTACTACCAGCCCAAGGTCGACATGCGCCTGGGCCGCGTGCTGGGGGTGGAGGCGCTCTTGCGCTGGAAGCATCCGCAGCACGGCGTGATCACGCCGGCGCAGTTCCTGCCGCTCATCGAGCACACCGGGCTGAGCGCGCGGCTCGGCGACTGGGTGCTCCAAGAAGGCATCGAGCAGCTCGCGAAGTGGCAGCGCATGGGCCTGGACATCACCGTCAGCGTGAACATCTCGGCGCGGCACCTGCAGGAGCCGCTGTTCTCCCAACGCCTGTCAGGCTTGCTCGCCCGGCACAACACGCCGGTGGGGCAGCGCCTCATCATCGAGGTGCTCGAAACCGCCGCGCTGGCGGATGTCGAGTACACCTGCGGCCTGATGGACGAGTGCCGACAGCTCGGCGTGCGCTTCGCGCTCGACGATTTCGGCACCGGCTACTCGACCTTCACCTACCTCAAGCGCCTGCCGCTGGACTTCCTGAAGATCGACCGGTCGTTCGTGCACAACATGCTTGTCGACCGCCAGGACCTGGCCATCGTCGAAGGCGTGATCGGCCTGAGCGAAACCTTCGGCTGCAAGGTGGTGGCCGAGGGCGTCGAATCGCCCGACCAGGCGCAGCGGCTCATCGAGCTGGGCTGCGACGTGGGGCAAGGCAACGGCATCGCCGAAGCCATGCCGGTGGCCGAGGTCTACCGGTGGGTGCGGACGTACCGAAACGACTTCCCGGCGCCGCAATGGGCCGAGACGCTTCAATGATGCCTGGGTGATTGACCGCCTGGCGCCGAAGCTCAGTCGAGGTTGAAGCCCAGGTCCACCACCGCCTGCTGCGCGTGGCGCACCGGTTGGAACTTCCACTGCGAAACCGTCGCGATGGCGCTGGATGCCAGGCGTGCGTTCGTGCTTGACACTGCGTGCGCCTGCGACACCGACCCGTCGGGCTGCACTGTGAAGGCAACCTGCACCAGGCCCTTGCGCAGCTGGCGCATCAGCACGCCAGGGAATTCCGGCTCGGCGCGCACGACGGGCACGAGCGAGACGTCTTCCTCGATCTCGACCTGCGGCGATGAGCCGGTCGATGCCAGCGGGGCCGAGGCGTCAGTGGCTGCGGCGGCCGTCTGGCTTGTCGGCGGTTCGTTGGCCGCGGGCGGCTTGCCCGACGCGGCGGCGACGTGTTCCTGCTGGGGTGAAGCCTTCGCAGAAAGGGGCTGAACCGTCTCGGTGATCCCGCTGTCGGCGGGCTTGGCTGCAGGCTTGGCTGCGACCTTCACTGGAGCCGGCACCGCGGCGACAGGCGCCTTCTCCGGCACAGCCGCCTTGCGCGGCTTGTCGGCGTGCATGCGAATCCACTGAAACACCTTGTCGCCTTCGCGGCTCGCTCGCTCGCTGGCCGATTCGCCCGGCCCGGGGCCTGTGGCTGGGGGCACGGTCTGTGCCCGAGCCACGGGGGCCATCGCGACGAATATGCTGGCCAGGAGCGCGGCGGCCGGGGCCGTGAGCTTGGGCCTGGGCAAGGCGAAAGCAAAGGCACGCGGGTGCCGCATGAGGCTGGACGACATGAATCCCTCCGACAGTCCTTTTGGTCACTTCGACGGTGCCTCGAGGGCAGCGTCAACGAGCGGGCGTCGCGCGGCTTTTGGCCGTTCGCGCGGCGCAGTGTATCTACATGTGTTGTCTTGCAAGACCCGGTCCACCCTGGGAAATCCCTGGTTGGGGCCGCGAGGACAAGAAAAGCGTTGCAAAAGTCTCCCGCCGATGCACCGCCCCGGGGAACGTGCGCCGAAGCGGGGACACTGCACGCCCGCGTCCATGGACCGCTGCCTCTAGACTCCCACCCGTGATCCCGCAGAATTTCATCGACGATCTCTTGAGCCGTACCGACGTCGTCGAGGTGGTGGGCCGCCACGTGGACCTGAAGAAGGCGGGCATCAACCACAAGGGGCTGTGTCCCTTCCACGGCGAAAAATCGCCGAGCTTCATCGTGAGCCCGAGCCGGCAGACCTACCACTGCTTCGGCTGCGGCGTGCATGGCAACGCACTGCGCTTCTTGATGGAGCACACGGGTGCGGGCTTCGTCGATGCCGTGCACGACCTGGCCCAGCAGGTGGGCATGGTGGTGCCCGAGGACGACAGCTCGCCCGAGGAGCGCGAGCGTGCGCAGGCGCTCAAGCAGCGGCAATCGACGCTCACCGACGTGCTGGCGAAGGCAGCCGACCACTATCGGCAGCAGCTCAAGGATGGCCCGCGAGCCGTCGCTTACCTGAAGGGCCGAGGGCTGAGCGGCCAGATCGCCGCCCGCTTCGGCATGGGCTATGCGCCCGATGGTTGGCGGGGCTTGGCGAGCGTCTTCCCGCGCTACGACGATCCGCTGCTCGAAGAAAGCGGTTTGGTCATCGCGCACGAGGCGGACAGCGGCAATGAGGCCGACCGCAAGCGCTACGACCGCTTCCGTGACCGCATCATGTTCCCCATCCGATCCGTGCAGGGCGAGGTGATCGGCTTCGGCGGGCGGGTGCTGGACAAGGGTGAACCCAAGTACCTCAATTCGCCCGAGACACCGGTCTTCAGCAAGGGCCGTGAGCTCTATGGTCTCTTCGAGGCCCGCACAGCCTTGCGCCAGAAGGGCTACGTGCTGGTGGTCGAGGGCTACATGGACGTCGTCGCGCTGGCGCAGCTGGGATTCCCGAACGCCGTGGCCACGCTTGGCACCGCCTGCACCGCCGAGCATGTGCAAAAGCTCTTTCGCTTCACCGAATCGGTGGTGTTCAGCTTCGATGGCGACGCCGCAGGCCGGCGAGCGGCGGGGCGTGCGCTGGAAGCCGCCCTGCCACACGCCACCGACACGCGAAGCATCCGCTTCCTGTTCCTGCCGACCGAGCACGATCCCGATTCGTACGTCCGCGAGTTCGGAGCAGAAGCCTTCGAGCAATGCGTGCAGCAGGCCGTGCCGCTATCGCGCCAGCTGCTGGAGGCGGCAAGCGAAGGCTGCGACCTGGACACGGCCGAGGGCCGAGCCCGCATGCTGGCCAATGCGCGGCCGATGTGGAGCGCCCTGCCCGATGGCGTTCTCAAGCGGCAGATTCACGCCGATCTGGCCCAGCTCGGGCGCATCGATGCCGCCGACCTCACGTCCTTGTGGGGCACGTCCGCGGCACCGGCTGGGCAGGCCCCCAGGTCGCCGCGTTCACGCGAGGCCGAGCGAGACGACGAACCCGGATTCGACGAACCCAGCCCGCCGAGGCGCCGCTTCACCCCGCGCCAGAACGCCCGGATGAGTCGTGGCACGGCCAACCTGCTCGATCGCGCCCTGTGGCTGCTGGTTCAACGCAGCGACCTGTGGATGACGCTCGATGGCGAATCCCACGACCTGCTCGCCAACCAGGCTTCGCCCTACGACGCGTTCTTCAATTGTCTCGAGCGGCAGGTGCTGGACCACGGCCCGATGGCTGGTGCCTCGCTGATGCCCGACCTGCGTGCGCAGGCCGGCGAGCTGGAGGCGCTGCCCGTGATCGACCGCGTCGCGGCCTTCCATGACCCTGACCCGCAGGCGGACCTCGCCGCCGAGCTGACCATCCTCCTCACCCGCTTGCGCCTGCAGTCCGTCGAGGACGAGCTGAAGCTGCTTTTCGACTCCGGGGCGCTGTCGCCCGATGCCCAGGCGCGCGGCAAGGAACTGATGGCCACCCAGGCGCGTCTGAAGGCACAGATCGCGAAATCGCCCGAAGCCAGTCGCTGAAAAGCGTCGTCGACCGCTGCGTTCGGCACGAATTTCTTGGGCCCCTCACTTTGACGGGTGGCACTTCTTGGACGATAATTGAGGGTTTGTTACGCGGCAAGAGTGAAGCAGCACCTCCGGGCCCCGGCCACCCTCTGAACCAGGGTCCCCACTGAAGGCCACCCATTCCCGCAAGGGCTGCATGAAAAAGGTTCACGCGAGCTTGTCCGCCATGCCGGCCGAATGCCAGCCTGTCTTCAGAACTCCATCGGGGTTCCGCAGTCACGCCGGGCTCGCGCCGGCGCCAGCCTTGGCTCTTGCAGATTCCGTCAATCGCACCACATGCCCTCCTGGGCTTGTACGCCTGACGCCTGCCGGTTCAAGGCCGTGAAGCCCATCATCACCCGAGGAATTGCATGACCGCGAAGAAGAGCGCCCCTGCTCCCGCTCCCAAGGCCGCTGCCAAGCCGGCCGCCAAGACCGTCGCCAAGGGCGGCAAGGCCGAGGCCGAAGAAAAGAAGGTCGCAGCGGCGACCAAGACTGGCGCGAAGGCCTCGGCTGCCAAACCGGCCGCCGAGGATGCGAAGGGCAAGCGCGGTCGCAAGCCCAAGGACGACAAGGCCACTGCCGCCAAGAAGCCCGAAGCCGAGGAAGAAGATTTCTCCGACCTCGAGGCCGACATCGAGGGCGAGCCCGAAGCTGAAGTGCCTGACGAAGGCGAAGCCAAGGCCGCCAAGGCCAAGCCGCTTCGCATGAAGGTGTCGCGCGCCAAGGAGCGCGCGCTCATGCGCGAGTTCGGCCTCGACGAGACCGCGCTCACCGAAGAGGAAGTCGCCAAGCGCCGCCAGGAGCTGAAGACCCTCATCAAGATGGGCAAGACGCGTGGCTTCCTCACGCACCAGGAAATCAACGACCACTTGCCCGAAAAGCTGGTGGACAACGAAATCCTCGAGGCCATCGTCTCGATGCTCAACGACATGGGCATCGCGGTGTATGAGCAGGCGCCTGACGCCGCCACGCTCTTGATCGCCGGCGGCGGCACGACCACCGCGACCGAAGAAGAAGCGGAAGAAGCCGCTGAAGCCGCGCTGTCCACCGTGGACTCCGAATTCGGCCGCACGACCGACCCGGTGCGCATGTACATGCGCGAGATGGGCACGGTCGAGCTGCTCACGCGTGAAGGCGAAATCGAGATCGCCAAGCGCATCGAAGGTGGCCTGCAGGCCATGATGCTCGCCATCTCGGCATCTCCCACCACCATCGCAGAGATCCTCGCCTACTCCGACAAGATCGCCGCAGGCGAGATGCAAATTTCCGAGGTGGTCGACGGCTTCGTCTCCGAAGACGAAGCGGACGACTACGTGGCCGAAGAAGACGTGGACTTCTTCGACGAGGAGGATGACGACGACGGCCAAGGCGGCTCCAAGGCCCTGACCAAGAAGCTCGAAGAGCTGAAGGCCGCGGCGCTCGCGAAGTTCACCGAGCTGCGCACCAACTTCGACAAGATGCGCAAGGCCTTCGAGAAGGAGGGCTATCAATCGCAGTCCTACAACAAGGCCCAGCATGCCATCAGCGCCGAGCTGATGACCATCCGCTTCACGGTCAAGACCATCGAGAAGCTCTGCGCCATCCTGCGTTCGCAAGTGGACGACGTTCGCCGCTACGAGCGCGAGCTGCGCAAGATCCTGGTGGACAAGTGCGGCATGCCGCAGGACTACTTCATCAAGCACTTCCCGCCCAATATCCTCAATCTCAAGTGGGCGGAAAAGGAAGTCGCGTCGGGCAAGCCGTACAGCGTGGTGCTGTCGCGCAACCTGCCGCCGGTGCAAGAGCTGCAGAAGAAGCTGATCGACCAGCAAGCGCGTGCCGTCGTGCCGCTGGAAGACCTGAAGTCCATCAACAAGCGCATGAACGAAGGCGAGAAGGCCTCGCGTGACGCGAAGAAGGAAATGATCGAGGCCAACCTGCGCCTCGTGATCTCCATCGCGAAGAAGTACACCAACCGCGGCCTGCAGTTCCTCGACCTGATCCAGGAAGGCAACATCGGCCTGATGAAGGCGGTGGACAAGTTCGAATACCGTCGCGGCTACAAGTTCTCGACCTACGCGACGTGGTGGATCCGCCAGGCCATCACCCGCTCGATCGCCGACCAGGCCCGCACGATTCGCATCCCGGTTCACATGATCGAGACGATCAACAAGATGAACCGCATTTCGCGCCAGCACTTGCAGGAATTCGGCTTCGAGCCGGACGCGCCGACGCTGGCCGAGAAGATGGAGATCCCGGAAGACAAGATCCGCAAGATCATGAAGATCGCGAAAGAGCCGATCTCCATGGAAACGCCGATCGGCGACGACGACGATTCACACCTGGGCGACTTCATCGAGGACACCAACAACACCGCGCCGATCGAGGCCGCGATGCAGGCGGGTCTTCGCGATGTGGTGAAGGACATCCTCGACTCGCTCACCCCGCGTGAAGCGAAGGTGCTGCGCATGCGCTTCGGCATCGAGATGTCCACCGACCACACGCTGGAAGAAGTGGGCAAGCAGTTCGACGTGACGCGCGAGCGCATTCGACAGATCGAGGCAAAGGCGATTCGCAAGCTCAAGCATCCCAGCCGGTCCGACAAGTTGCGCACCTACCTGGACAACCTGTAAGGGTTGGCGGCCCTGGGTCTTGGCAGAAGCCAGGACCCATCGGTGATCCAAAGAAAACGGCTCCTTCTTGGAGCCGTTTGTCCGTGATGAATGTCACGGCTGGCGATAAACTCCGGCCCCATGAGCCAGATCATCCAGCGCACTGTCCTGTTCGCCGACCTGCGCGGCAGCACGGCGCTCTACGAGACGCTGGGCAATGCCGAAGCCACCTCCGTCGTCACGCAAAGCGTCGCGCTGCTGGCCCGCGTGGTGAAGAACTGCGACGGCACCGTCGTCAAGACCTTGGGCGATGGCCTGATGGCCATGTTCGTGTCAGCCGCGTCCGCGGTGATGGCTGCCGACGAGATGCACGACCAGCTCGAACGCATCGGCACCCGCCCGCCCGACAGCCAGCCGCGCCCTGCCCTCAAGCTGCAAGTGGGCTTGGCACTCGGCGAAGTGGTGGAGATGGCCGATGACTACTTCGGCGATGCCGTGAACGTCGCTGCACGACTCCTCGACCACGCCGGCGACAACGAGACGCTCGTCACCTCGGTCGTGCTGGACGCGCTCGACCCGCTGGACCGCTCGCGCTTTCGCAGCCTCGATCGCCTGCAGCTTCGCGGCCGCGTCGAGCCGGTCTACGTGCACCTGCTCGAAGCCCACCGCTGGGGCGACACGGCCGCCACGGCCTATGGCGACATCCTGCGCGCGCCCGAACCCGAGGGCATCCGGTTGGTCTGGCTCGACACCAACCGCGTCTACTCCCCCCACAGCCTGCCCGTGGTGCTGGGCCGCAGCCCGCAGGCCACCTACTGCATCGACGACTCCCGCGTGTCGCGCTCACATGTGCGCATCGACTGGCATGGCGGCACCTTCCAGCTCACCGACCTCAGCTACAACGGCACCTACGTGCGCTTCTCCGGCGACTCGGAGATCGTCAGCCTGCGCCGCGGCACCTGCACGCTGCACGGCAGCGGCGTGATCGGCCTGGGCTCGCCGCCAGCGGACGTGAGTGCGCCGGTCGTGCGCTTCGAGGTGATGAAGTTCGCCGACACGCAGCCGCAGGCGGGCGTCGATCTCTAGGCCGGGCCAGCCCTCAAACGCCCAGCCGTTCAGCCAAGGTCCGCAGGCACGACACCGTTGCCAAGCCAGCCGATCTCGCATCGTCCGCCGGCTCGCAGCCTTCGCGCCGCAGCCAGAAGGTGTGCAGCCCGGCATCACGCGCACCAAGCACGTCCAGCTCCAGGTCGTCACCCACGTGCAGCACCTGCCCCGGCTCCAGGCCGAGCCGTCGGCAGGCCTCGTGAAAGATGCGCGCATCGGGTTTGCCCACGCCGAATTCACGCGCACTGATGGCCCCGGTGAACCACGGCCCGAGCATCGTGCGCGCGATGTCGGCATTGCCATTGCTCAGCGCCATCAACGGGTAGCGCGAAGCCAGTCTCTGGATGGCATGCTCGACCTCGGGGTACAGCTCCAGCTCGTGCCGCGCCGTGAAGAAGACGTCGAAGGCTTCGCGCGACAGCGACGGATCGTCGCCCGCTTCCAGCAGCGCGAGGCGCAGGCTCTCGTGCCGCACCTGCGTGAAGTCGTGAGCAATCTCTGGCCGCGTGCGTGCCACCTCATCGCGCTTGGCGCGCAACCTGATCACATCGAAGGCCCGCGCGGTCTTCGGCGCACGGGCGCCCAGCCATGCATGCAGCACCGCCTCCGCACGTGCGATCGCCGGCGCGATGGGCCACAAGGTGTCGTCAAGGTCGAGGGTGATCGCGCGGATCTGGGGGATGGATTCGGGGCTCATGGAACTCGTGTTACCCCCTGCAAACATCGAGGGGCCAGCGTGGGATTGTCCGCTACAGTTGTCGCCTTGCGCCCGCAGTCGCCTCCCATGAACCCGTCCGACCTGCCTGCCGACGAAGAAGAGCGCGTGCGGCTGCTGCACGAGTTGAACATCCTCGACACACCGGTGCTGCCGGCGTTCGATGCCCTGGCTCGGCTGGCCAGCGCGTTCACCGGCTGCCCGATGGGCGCCGTCAGCCTGGTGGACTCCCAGCGCCAATGGTTCGTCGCATCGGTTGGCGTACCCCTGACGCACACGCTGCGCTCCGACGCGTTCTGCGCCCACACCATTCTTTCGGCTGACGGCATCGCCATTCGCGATGCCCGGGATGACCCGCGGTTTCGGACCAGCTCACTCGTCGCCGGCGTGCCGGGCATCCGCTTCTATGCGGGCATGCCAGTCGTCGTCGACGGCCATGCCATCGGCGCCGTCTGCTGTCTGTCCAAGGAGCCGCGCAGCGTCGAGCCGTCGATGCTCGACGGCTTGCGCGACCTGGCCCTCACCGCCCGCCAGCTGTTGGATGAACGGCTCAAGGCACTTCGCGCGAAGGAGCGGGCGCTCGAGGAGCTTCACGTCGGCGACGAGCGCTGGCGGCTCGCGCTCGAGGGCGGCGGCCAGGGCCTGTGGGATTGGGATTCGCAGAAGCACGGCCTGTACTTCAGCGACGCGTGGAAGGCGATCGTCGGCCATGGCGGCAACGAGGTCGGCACGCAGGTGCGCGAATGGTTGTGCCGCATCCACCCGGACGATCTTCCGCATGCCAAGGCCAAGCTCGCGGCGCACCTGCGCGGCGAGACACCGGTCTACGCGGTGGAGCACCGCATGCGCCACAAGCACGGCCACGACGTGTGGGTGCTCAACACCGGCAAGGTGGTGCGCCGCGCCGCCAACGGCCGCGCCACGCGCATGGTGGGCACCATGATCGACGTGACCAGCCAGCGCCACGCCGAATCGAGCCTGCGCGACAAGCGCGCCGCGGAGCTCGCGAACATCGCCAAGAGCGAGTTCCTCTCGCGCATGAGCCACGAGATGCGCACGCCGCTGAACGCGGTCATCGGCTTCACGCAGCTGCTGCTCAGCCGCACGCCCGACGCCGACGAAGTACGCGAGTACGCCGAGCACGTGCTGCGTGCGGGCGAACACCTGCTGGCCCTGACCAACGACGTGCTCGACCTGCAGCACGTTGAAGAAGGCCGCGTCGAGCTCGACACTTCCGACGTCCCCCTGGACACCGTGGTCTCTCAGGTGATCGATCTGCTCTCGGACGCGGCGCAGGAACGCGGCATCCGCTTCGACAACCATGTGCCGCCCGGCGTGGAGGTGCGCGCCGACGAGCATCGTCTGCGACAGGTGCTGATGAACATCGCGTCGAACGCCGTGAAGTTCAACCGGCCGGCAGGCGTCGTGCGGTGGTCGGTGGAGCGCGACGCGGCGCGTGCGCGAGTGCGGCTGAACATCGAGGACACCGGCTCGGGGCTCAAGCCCGCGCAGTTGCAGCGCCTCTTCCAACCATTCGAACGGCTGGGCCGCGAGACCTCGAGCATCGAGGGCACCGGCCTGGGCCTGATCATCGCCAGAAGTCTGGCTGTCGCCATGGGCGGCACCCTTCATGTTGCCAGCAGCGCGGGTGTCGGCACCCGCGTTGTCGTCGAACTCGCCATGGCCCAACAAACCGTCCTGCCTTTCTCACCCGAAGCCGCTGATGACACGACGTCCAGCGGCCGCGCGGAGCCCGCGCTACAACAGACGGCAGCGCCGCCAGTCGAGCCGGCACCGCCGCCGCTGCGAATGCTCTACGTCGAGGACAACCGCATCAACGCCATCCTCTTCGAGGAGGCTTTGCGCTTGCGCGACGGCATCGAGCTGCGGCTGGCTGAGGACGGCCAGGAAGCGCTGGACCAGATCCGCGACTGGACGCCCGACGTGCTGGTGCTGGACGCGCACCTCCCGGGCATGGACGGTTTCCAGCTGCTCGAGGCATTGCGCCGCGAACCCGGCCTGGCCGAGGTGCCCGCCTTCATGTGCAGCGCCGATGCGATGCCCGACGACGTGAAGCGCGCGGCGCATGCCGGCTTCACCGGCTACTGGTCGAAGCCGATCAACATCGCGAAGATCCTGGGCGATCTGGACGAGATTTGCGCCAAGCGCCGCAAGGCATGAGCCGCCGGGCCGCAACAGGCCGCGGGACATAATCGCGCGCTTCGCTTCCATGCCATCTCACCAACCTCATGCGCTTCGCGCCTGAACCCGAACATCGCCACGGCGCCGCGCCACAGACGCCGCGCACGGCCATCGTGCTGTGCAACCTCGGCACGCCCGACGCGCCAACGGCGCCTGCACTGCGCAAGTACCTCGCCGAATTCCTGAGCGACCCGCGCGTGGTGGAGATTCCCCGCCTGGTTTGGTTACCGATCCTGCACGGAATCATCCTGCGCACGCGGCCGGCCAGGTCAGCCGCCAAGTACAAGAGCATCTGGATGCCCGAGGGCTCGCCGCTGCGCGTGTGGACCGAGAAGCAGGCCAAGCTGCTCACCGGCTACCTGGGGCAGCGCGGCCACCGCGTGACCGTTCGCCATGCCATGCGCTATGGCACGCCGTCCATCGCATCGGTGCTGGACGAGCTCAAGGGCCTGGGCGTGGACCGCGTGCTGCTCCTGCCGATGTACCCGCAGTACTGCGCGGCCACGACCGCCAGCGTGTTCGATGCGGTGTACCAATGGGCCGGCCGACAGCGCGCGCTGCCCGAGATGCGTTTCGTCAATCGCTTCCACGACGATCCTCTCTACATCGAATCGCTCGCCAAGCGGGTGCTCGACCATTCGCAGAGCCATGGCCGCCCGGACAAGCTCGTGCTGAGCTTCCATGGCGTGCCGCGCCGGACGCTCATGCTCGGTGACCCGTACCACTGCGAATGCCAGAAGACCGCGAGGCTGCTGGCCGAGCGATTGAGCTACAAGCCTGGGCAGGTCGTCGTCACCTTCCAGAGCCGCTTCGGCAAGGCCGAATGGCTGCAGCCTTACACCGAGCCCACGCTCGTCAAGCTGGCACAGCAAGGCGTCAAGCGCGTGGACGTGATGTGCCCGGGCTTCACCTCCGACTGCCTGGAGACGCTGGAAGAGATCGACCAGGAAGCGCGCGCGGCCTACATGAAGGCCGGCGGCGGCGAGTTCCACTACATCCCCTGCCTCAACGATCAGCACGAATGGATCGTGGCGCTGTCGGCCATGGCCTTGCGCCATCTGCAGGGCTGGCCCACCACCGTGGCCCAGAGCCCGACCGAGCTCGCCGCCCAACGCGAGCGCGCGCTCGCCCTGGGCGCGCCGGACTGAGCCGCCCTTTCGCCACCACGGATTTTTCGAGGAATACGATTGGCCGCGATGGACGAAGTCAGGCTGGACAAATGGCTGTGGGCGGCGCGCTTCTACAAGACGCGCAGCTTGGCGGTGGACGAGATCGGCAAGGGCCGGGTGAGCGTGAACGACCAGCCCGCCAAGCCCGCGCGTTCGGTGCGGCTCGGCGACCTGATCGAGACGCGACGCGAAGGCGTGGTGCGCACGGTCAAGGTGCTCGGCATCAGTGAAGTGCGCGGCCCGGCGCCAGTGGCCCAGAAGCTCTACGAGGAAACGCCCGAAAGCGTCGCTCGGCGTGCCGAGCAGGCCGAGCAGCGCCGCTTCGGTGCAGAGCCGTCGCAGGCCATCGAACAGGGCCGCCCGACCAAGCGCGACCGGCGCAAGCTGGCCGACTGGAACCGCTGGAGTGCCACGGCCGAGCCCGAATAGGGGCACCGCGGCAGTCGATTCTTCCGCTGTGCGCAAAAATCCGGGTTGATCCACCCCGGAACGGACCCATCTGCGCTGGATGAAGTGGAAGTTCCGATCCCCTCTTGAAAGACGCCATGGCGACCCCACATCGGCCGCTGTGGAAACGAGTACCGCCATGACGCCAGAACAAAACACCCAGGAACCGCAGCAACCGAACGCCACCGTCGAGCCCACTGCCGCCCAGGAGGCCACCTCCCCCGAAAGCACGGGCAGCCAGCCCGGCGCCGACGCGCTGGCCAGACTCACGGAGCTCGAAGCCAAGCACGCCGAGGTGGCGGACGCCTACCTCCGGGCCAAGGCCGACGCCGAGAACACCCGCCGGCGCGCCGAGGAAGAGATGTCCAAGGCCCGCAAGTTCGCCATCGAGAGCTTCGCCGACAGCCTGCTGCCGGTGAAGGACAGCCTGGAAGCGGCCATCGCCATCCAGGCGGCCACGCCCGAGCAGTTGCTCGAAGGCGTGCACGCGACGCTCAGGCAGCTTTCCGCGGCGCTCGAGCGCAACAAGGTGATCGAGATCAATCCGAGTGCCGGCACGAAGTTCGATCCTCACCAGCACCAGGCCATCAGCGTGGTGCCGGCCGAGCAGGACGCGAACACCGTGGTCGCCGTGCTGCAGAAGGGCTACCTCATCGCCGAGCGCGTGCTGCGCCCTGCGCTGGTGACGGTCGCCGCCCCGAAGTGAGGCGGCTGGATTTTCATCGATCCACAGCGCGCCTTCACTTGAAAAAAACATAGTTATCCACAATTCGAAGACAACCGAATCACTGCTTCAGGAGAACACGACATGGCCAAAATCATCGGCATCGACCTCGGCACCACGAACTCGTGCGTGGCCATCATGGAAGGCAACACCACCAAGGTGATCGAGAACAGCGAAGGTGCACGCACCACGCCGTCGATCGTCGCCTACCAGGAAGACGGCGAGATCCTCGTCGGCGCGTCGGCCAAGCGCCAGGCTGTCACCAACCCGCGCAACACGCTGTACGCGGTCAAGCGCCTGATCGGCCGCAAGTTCACCGAGAAGGAAGTGCAGAAGGACATCGACCTGATGCCCTACAAGATCGTCGCGGCCGACAACGGCGATGCGTGGGTCGAAGTGCGCGGCCAGAAGCTCGCGCCTCCCCAGATCAGCGCCGAAGTACTGCGCAAGATGAAGAAGACCGCCGAGGACTACCTGGGCGAGCCGGTGACCGAAGCCGTGATCACGGTGCCCGCCTACTTCAACGACAGCCAGCGCCAGGCCACCAAGGACGCCGGCCGCATCGCGGGCCTGGACGTCAAGCGCATCATCAACGAGCCGACCGCGGCGGCGCTCGCCTTCGGCCTGGACAAGAACGAAAAGGGCGACCGCAAGATCGCCGTGTATGACCTGGGCGGCGGCACCTTCGACATCTCGATCATCGAGATCGCCGACGTCGACGGCGAGAAGCAGTTCGAAGTGCTGTCCACCAACGGCGACACCTTCTTGGGCGGTGAAGACTTCGACCAGCGCATCATCGACTACATCATTGCCGAGTTCAAGAAGGACCAGGGTGTCGACCTGTCCAAGGACGTGCTCGCGCTGCAGCGCCTGAAGGAAGCCGCCGAGA
>CBIHOF010000046.1:0-21357 GCA_966211955.1 uncultured Comamonadaceae bacterium
GCGCTCGTCGGTCTTCCAGCGCTCCTCCTGGAAGTTCGACCAGCTCACGCCGACGACCTGTGCGTGCGCGAAACCCGAAGCACCCAGGATCGCGGCAGCCAACACGTTCAATGCATACGTTTTCATTGCAGTTTCCTTTTCAACGTTCCAAGAGATCGACACCCAGCGGCTCGAGCCGCAACGTGCCCGTCCAGGTCTTGCCGGACAGCACACCCTTCATCGCACCGTCGATCGGCACCTCTTTGGCGTCGCCCGTGGTGTTCACGTACAGCACGCGCCCATGCACCACGCGCGCGCTCACGCCATCGGGCGTCCTCGGCCCGGGCTCCACGCCCAAGCTGGCATACAGCTGCCGGTACAGCGGCCGCATCAGCTGCGGATGCGCGGCAGTGGCGACATAGATCGCCCTGCCCTTGCCGAACCTGTTGACGGTGACCGCGGGCACCTGGCCCTCGACGTTGGCAAAGCGCGCCAACACCTCGGCCGTGGAGGGTTCCAGCACCTCGAAGGGGCCGAGCTCGGCCTTGACCTCTTCACCCGCGATCGTCGTCTGCAGGGTGCCGGCGTTGTAGAACGCGTTGGTGCGCAGCCCGAACACATCCGTCAGCCCGCCGGGCAGCGGCGTGTCGTGCCACTGGTTGTGGTCGTTCACCTTGGCCGACTGCGCGGTCATGATGGCCGTGCCGCCCTCGGCCACGAACTTGCGCAGGCGGTCGGTGGAGGCCTTGTCCAGCAAGTACATGCCGGGCACCACCACCAGCTTGTAGCGGCCGAGGTCCTCGTGGCCGATGTGGATGACGGCCACGTCGATGTTGTCCCTGAACAGCGGCTCGAAGGCGTTGTGCGCCTGCTTCACGTAGCCAGGGTTGATGTAGGGCCGCACCGTGTTGGAGATGCCTTCCTTCGGCAGGTTGGTCGCGATGATGTTGTCGAACGCATAGGCAATCGCCACCTTCGGCTGCTGCAGGCGGGGGAAGCCCAGCTTCTCCAGCGTGGCGAATTCCTTCGCAATGGTCGCGAACTCGTCGAGCTTCCAGGACGGCCGGTCGTCGTGGTCGATCAGGCCGAACAGCGCCTGCTCTTCGCCCCCGTGGTGGCTGTGCCAGGTCCACGGCATCACCGCTTGCGCACCCATCAACAGGCCGAAGTGCGCCCACATGCGCGAGCGGCCCTGGGTGCCGTAGTACCCGGGCCCGCCGGCGGTGAATTCGTTGAACCAGATCGGCGCGTTCATGCCGGCGCGCATCATGGTGGACTCGAACGCCGCGCCCAGCGGGTCGCCGGGGTAGAAGCCCATCGCGCCGTAGCTCACGTAGCCGCGGTAGGTGGCCAGGTAGTCGAAGCCCTTGCGCCAGGCGCTGTCCCACAGGTTGGAGATGGCGGGCTTGTCGGGCACGTTCTTCTTGCGCACCGCCTCCAGCGATTGCAGCACCTCGATGGTCTGTTCCGACCAGAAGCGCCGCATGTCCAGGTAGCGCTCGTACGGCCCCGGACCGTCGATGTAGGGCAGGCGCACCTCGTCCCAGGTGTTCATGTGGCGAGACCAGCGCTGCGTGGCCCAGGCCTTGTTCAGCGCCTCGACGCTGCCGTACTTCTTCTTCAACCAGCCGATGAAGCGCATGCGGTCGGCTTCGGAGTACGACACCATGCCATTGCCGCTCTCGTTGTTGTAGCCGATGGCGAAGAGCGCCGGGTGCCGGGCGTAGCGCCGGGTCATCGTGTCGGCCAGCCGCACCAGCAGGCGACGGTAGTTCGGGTCGCTGGTGTCGTCCATGTAGCGCTCGACCGGGTCGAGCCGGTTGCCCTTCTCGTCGACGATGTCCACGCCCGGGTACTTCTTGTGCAGCCAGATCGGCGCCGGTTGGCCGGGGATGTCCATGATGACTTTCAGGCCCGCGGCCTGCATCTGGTCCATGACCCAGTCGAAGGTCCTGAAGTCGAACTTGCCCTGCGCAGGCTCGAACGCGTCCCACGACAGGTCGCCCATGCGCACGACCTTCATGCCGGCCTGCTTCATGCGCTCGATGTCGTGCACGACCTGCTCGCGCGTGCGGTCGAAGGGCTGGTAGTTGGTGCCGACGAAGAGCTGGCCCGCGCCGGGCCAGTCGGCGCGGCCGTCGGCGCTTTGCGCGTGGACAGCCAGCGGGCTTGACGCGGCGAGGGCCAGCGCGAAGGCCAGCATTGGTTTTCTGAGTGATGCGATCAAGTGTGTTCCTCGATGCCGGAAGGCCGAGTCGAATGGGGAAGGTGAAGAATGATGCGGACCTGGTCACGCACGACGACGAGATCGAGGTGGTGTTGCCCCGTTCGTGCCAACGCCTGCAAGGCGTCGGCGTCGGCGATCGGCTCGACTGCATCCTGAGCGGTCGCGCCGTTGCCGTTGTTGATGACTCCGACGATGACATCGCGTGGACGAAAGCCCGCTGCCTCGCCGGCGCTTGCAGCGTCCACCGCCAGCACCAGCACGCCGGCCTTGGCGCCAAGCCCGGCGGCCGATTGCTCGCCAAGCGTTTCTACCGACTTCAGCTTGAGGCCGTGCAGTGCCACCACGCCCTGTGATGGCACGCCCTGCCCCCGCGCCGACGGCACGGGATAGGCGGGCTGCCGCGCGAGCAGCTTCAGCCGCACGGGACGCACCCCGAAGTCATTCATCGGGAAGTTGACGAAACCAGCACTCGCAGCCAGCGCCGCATTCGTGACGGTGTAGTCACCGCTCGATGCAGCAGCGAACCGAATGTCTCCCGCCACCGACTGTGCGTCGGTGCCTCGGGCCTGCGCCTCCCGCAGGTCAGCCTCGACCGAGAACACGTTGCGATTCACGCTGTGCCCCCAGCGCCGGATCTGCACCGGCTGGTACGGCGACATCACCACGTTGGACTCGAACACGTCGCCGCTGTCGTCGAACCACACGTGCGGATGGAAGGTGTTGTTGACGAGGATGTTGTTGCGCACGATTCGTGCAAAACCTTCGCGCAGTTTCAGGCCCCCGGCCAGCAGCAGGTTCTCCTCGATGACGTAGTTGGACGCGCCGTCGTCCAGGTCGATGTCCCATCCGTGGTCGCAGCGAAAGCGGTTGCGCTTCATCACGATGGGCTCGATGGCGTCCAGCGTCGGCAGCTGCGGATGAGCCGCCACCCTGCGATCCATCTCGGCGCGGTCGGGGTGCCAGTAGCGGTCGCGCCCCCAGCTGTTGAACGCGCCGTGGTCGCCGGTTTCGAGCACGGTGTCGAACACGTCGTTGTGGGTGATGCGGTGCCCGCCCCAGGTGCCGTCACCCACGTTGATGCCGGCGCGCGGCACGCGGTAGATCGAGTTGTGGTCCACGGTGATGCGCGCTGCCATCGAGATCTCCACGCCCGTGGCCTGCTTGTCGATGAGGCCGATGTCGTGGATGAGGTTGTCGCTGGCCTGCGAGTCCTTCGGGTAGGCATCCGTCCTGGGGCCAGGCGTCGGGTCGATGGCCGCGAATTCGAGCCGGTCGTGGTACTCGAACAAGGGCGATCGAACCGCTTCGGGCCGGCCCACGAACGCCACCGCGCTGCCGCCGATCGCATGGATGTGGTTGCCCGAGACAACCACCCGCTGCGCGCGGCCGCTGACCACCACGGCGTGGCCGCCCAGGTCGACGAAGTCGGAATCCTCGACGCGCACGTCGGCCGCGTTCTCGATGGTCACCGCCCCTGCGCGGTAGAACATCCAGTCGGAGCGCAGCAGCGGCTCGAGCGCCTTCAGGAAGGTGGGCTCGGTGTCCTTGAACTGCAGGTGGCGCAGCTGCACATGCTGGACCTGCGCGGCCCGGCCTTCGATGCGGACCAGCGCCTCGTGCGCACTCGCGCGAAACCCCAGGGCCGGCGGCCGGCCCGCGGCCGGCGGCATCAGGTAGAGCCAGCCTTGCCTGCGGTCAAGGAACCACTCGCCCGCCGCGTCGAGTTCCTCGAACACGTTCTCGACGTAGCGGTCCTGCTCGCTCGGCTGCATGGCGCGGTTGTTCCCGACCTGCGTGCCGAATGCCAGGCTGCCATCGGGCTTCTTGCCGAGGATGGGCACCTGCACGCCACCCCAGCGGTTGCCGTGCAAGGCATGCAGCACGGCACCTTCGGGGTCGTGCCATCGCGCCACGCGTTCGGGCGCGATGGCGTCCGCCGCGCCGCCGAAACCCGGCCGCGTCGGGTCGAGGTTGGGGTATCGGGCTCGCACCAGCATCCGTGGGCCGAGCCACAACCGCTGGAACGGCGGGCCCGCATACCTGGCGCGCCACACGCCGTTCTTCCACGCTTGCCAGTGCAGCGCAGGCAGGTGCGTCGCGCCGCTCAGCACGGGCTGCGCACCAGGCGCTGCGGCCAGCACGAAGGGTTCGTCCGCCGTTCCCGACAGGGTCTCGTCGATGACCACGGGTGCCGCCAATTCGTAGCTGCCGCTGGCCAGCAGGATGCGGCGGATGCGGTGGCCGGCTCGCGCCTGCTGCAGGGCCTGCCCCAAGGACGCGGCGTCCTTGACGGTCACGGTCTGGGTGGGCGCGGCGAGTGCCGCGTCCGATACCGCCTGGGCCAACGCCAGCAGCAGCAGCGCACCCGCCGCTCTCATGGCGCACCCGGCTCCACCAGCACGGGGCCGGTCACGCCCGAGGCCTGTCCCGGCAGGGACTCCACGAGGACGGTGAGCGTGCGCCACGGCGCGCCCTTGGACAGGGGCACCGTCAGCGGGCCGGGCTCGGGCGAGGTCTTCTGCGCGAGCTTCACGCCGTCGAGCCACACCTCGGCCTTGCCTGAGATTTCACGGAAGACCAGGCGGGCGCGGCCGTCGTTTCGGTCGGCGCGCAAGGCGAAGGTCGCCCGGTAGCTGCGCCAGTGCAGCGCTTCGGGCGCCTGCTTCAACGGCGGCTCGCCCCAGCCCCAGCTGTTCATGTCGTTGTCGGCGAGCACCACGTTCGGATCAGGCCGCTCTGCCTGCGCCGGCGAGATGCGCCAGGGCGCGAGCTTGACCACCGGCTGTGCCTCGGGTACCGCAGCAATCTCACCGGCCTGCACGGCCAGCACCACCTCGGCGCCTTGCAGCCCATCGGCCTTGGCACGCAGCTTCAGCGTGCCCCGGCCGCCGGCATTGCTCTGCACGATGACTTGCGCCAGGCCGTTGTAGAGCATGCGCTCGGGCGCCTTCTCGGACTCGTGCGAGTTGGGATCGCCGTTGCCCACGCCGATGATCCCGCCGGCGCCCTCGGTCTCGAAATGCACCTGCAGGTTGGCGGTGGGCACCGGCAGGCCTTGCGCATCGGCCGCGCTCACCGTCACGGGCACCGCGTCCTGCCCGTTGCCGGCCAGCGCGGCACGGTCGGGCGTGAGCACCAGGCGCGCCGGTGCGCCGCTCGTCTGCACGCTGTCGCGGCCGATCTCGGCACCATCGCGCAGTGCCACGGCCTCCAGCTTGCCGGGTGCGTAGGGCACCTGGAAGCTCGCCATCTCGTAGCGGTCGACATCCTTCTCGCCGACGGCCTGGCCATTGAGCAAGAGGCGCACGCGCGGCGCATTGGTGGCCACGCGCACCATCACGCCCTGGCCTTCACGGCCGGGCCAGTTCCAGTGCGGCATCACCTTGACCACCGTGCGGTCCTTCAGCCACAACGCCTGGCGGAAGTAGGCCGCGTTCTTCGGGAAGGCGCACAGGTCCAGGATGCCGAAGAAGGAGCTCACGCTCGGCCAGTTGTGCGGCGTGGGCTCGCCGCGGTAGTCGAGGCCGGTCCAGGCGAAGCCACCGGCCATGAACGCTCGCTCGTTGATCAGCTTCCAGCTCTCGCGCTGCGTCTTGCCCCAGCCGACCGCGTCGTCGTCGTAGCTGGCGATCAGGTGCTTGTCCCAGTCGGTCTTGTACTCGCCGCGCGACATGAGGGCCGAGGTGTCCTCGGAGCTCATGACGGGCTTGTTCGGGAACTCCTTGTGGAAATGGTCGTATTCCCAGACCTGGTAGTTGATGCCGGCCACGTCCAGCACCTGCGCGGCGTTCTTCTCGTTGAACAAGCCGCCATGCATGGCCGCGGTCACCGGGCGCGTCGGGTCCAGCGCCTTCACGGCCGCCACCATGCGGCGCGCGATCTCGTAGCCCACGCGCGAGCCCTGCAGCGCTTCTTCGTTGAAGATGGACCACAGGATCACGCTCGGTCGGTTGCGGTCGCGCCGCACCAGCCATTGCAGCTGCGGCAGGTAGTCCGTCGACGGGTTGAAGTTGCGGTTTTCGTCCATGACGAGCAGGCCCAGGCGGTCGCACAGGTCGAGCACTTCGGCGGCCGGCGCGTTGTGGGCGAAGCGGATGGCGTTGACGCCCGTGGCCTTCAACTGGCGCAGGCGGAACTCCCAGATCGAATCGGGCACCGCCACGCCGACGCCCGCGTGGTCCTGATGGATGGCCACACCCTGCAGTTTCATCGGCTGGTCGTTCAGGAAGAAGCCGCGGCTGGCATCGAAGCGGATGGTGCGAAAACCGGTGTGCACCTCGGCGCTGTCCAGTTCCTTCGCACCTTCGCGCAGCACCGCACGCACCCGGTAGAGCTCGGGCCGATCCACCGACCACAGGCGCGGATTGCGCAGCGCAAGCGCCACGCGCGCGCTCGACTTGCCGAGCGCGCCCACCTGCACCGGCGCACGGCCGCGGGCCACTTCGGCGCCTGCGGGGTCGAGCACCGTCACCTCGACCACGCCCTCGTGCGCCGCTTCGGCGCTGCTTTCCACGTCCACCGTCACCGGCAGCGTCCAGCGCTTGTCCTTCAAGACCGGGTTGGCGTGGATGCCGTCGGTTGCGATGTGCACCGCATCGCGCTTGACCAGCCACGCATGGCGGTAGATGCCGGCGCCCTCGTACCACCAGCCTTCCATCACCTCGGCGTCCACGCGCACGGCGATCGTGTTCACCTCTTCGCCGTACCGCAGGTAGGGCGTGATGTCGATGTTGCGTCCGTTGTAGCCCGACCAGTTGCGGTTGACGACGACGCCGTTGACCCACACCGTGCTGTGCGTGGCGATGGCATCGAACTGCAGCTCCACGTGGCGGCCCACGTCCGCGGTGGGCAGCTGGAAGTAGCGCCGATACCAGCCGATGCCTCGCGGCCGGTAGCCCTGCCCGCGGTTCTGCTCGGCGTCGAACGGGCCTTCCACCGCCCAGTCGTGCGGCAGCTTCACGCGGCGCCACTGGGAGTCGTCGAAGTCGGTGTTGCGCGGGCCGTCGGCCTGGCCGGTCTGCGCGTTCGCGTAACTGGCGCCGTGACCCTTGATCTGGGGCAATGGCACGTCGCCCTGCAGGAAGCGCCAGCCCTCGTCGAGCGAGAGGCGCTCGCGCGCACCGGCCCAGGCCGGCGGCGCCAAGGTCACGAACAGGGCAATCAGCACCCCGTACCAACAGTTCTTTTGCTTCATGCCATCACCCGCCGCAGCGGTACTCGTAGAGCGCGCAACGAGGCCGCGCGCCATGGCCATTGCACTGCCCGGTCAACCCAGCATCCTCTGCAAGGTCAGATGATGTGGCGACATTCGCTGCACCGAGGCCGCGATGGTGTCGCGACGCCCTCGCAATGCCCTCATGGCGCGCTCGGCCGGGATCTCCGCGAGCACGGGGTCGGGCCGCTCGGGCCAGTGCTGCATGCCGGCGTAGATGGCCAGCCAGCTGGTGGTGTCGAAGCCTTCCTCGTCATATGCGTGCAGCACGCCGAAGCGGCGCCAGAGATCGAGCTTGAATGCCAGGGTGTCGGGCAGCTCCATGCTTGCCACGTGGCGCCAGAGTTCGCTGTCGCGGCGGCGGGTCAGTGTGTAGTGCAGGATGATGAAGTCACGGATGCGTGCGAAGCGCCGCACCGCGCCGTCGTTGAAGAGTGCGCGATCGTCCTCGTCGAGCGGGCGGCCCGCCGTGAGCATCGTCATCAGGCGGCCAATGCCGTCCTGGATCAGATAGATGCTGGTGGACTCCAGCGGCTCCAGGAATCCCGAGGACAGCCCGATGGCCACGACGTTGTGCACCCAGAAGCGCTCGCGGTGCCCCGTGGCGAAGCGCAGCAGGCGCGGCTCGGCCACGGGTTCACCATCGAGCCGGGCCATCAGTTGTTCGCGCGCGCGGTCCGCGTCGATGAAGCGGCTGGCAAACACGTGGCCGTGGCCGGTGCGGCCTTGCAGCGGAATGCGCCAGGCCCAGCCGCCCTCAAGCGCAGTGGCGCGTGTGTAGGGGGCGAGCTCCTCGCCGACGCGCTCGCAGGGGCAGGCCCAGGCACCGTCGACCGGCAGCCAATGGCCGAAGTCGACGAAAGGCTCTTGCAGGGCGCGCCCCAGCAGCAGCGAATGGAAGCCCGAGCAGTCGACGAAAAGATCGGCCTCGATGCGCCGCCCGTCCTCCAGGTGCACGGCAGCCACGCCGCCATCGGCGCGACGACTCACCTCGGCAATGCGCCCCTGGGTGTGGCGCGCGCCGCGCTGCAATGCCATCTTGCGCAGGAAGGCAGCGTACTGCACGGCGTCGAAGTGGTAGGCGTACTTGAACTGGGACTGTTCGTCGGGCAGGACGAAGCGGTCCTTCATCGCCATCACGGTCGGCACGCATTGCAGCCCGAGCGGCTCGTCCAGGCCCATGCGCTGGTGCTGGCCCCACAGGGTCTGCGAACCGAACAGGTTGCCGAAGTGGCCGAAGGTGTGGAAGTAGTCCAACCCCTGCTCCAGCCAGTCGCAGAAGCGGATGCCGAGCTTGTAGGTGCCGTTGGTGGCACGCAGGAACTCGACTTCATCGATGCCCACGAGCCGGTTGTAGTCGCGGATGGAGGGAAACGTCGCTTCCCCGACACCGATGATGCCGATGTCCTCCGACTCGACCACCTCCACGGTGGCGCGTCCTTTCAGGCCGGTGACGAGGGCAGTGGCGGTCATCCATCCGGCACTGCCGCCTCCGACGACCACGATGCGTTCAAACTTCTGCGACATGAAGTTGCTCCGGTCTTGAAGGGCTGCGCGCATCACCCGCGCCTGCCGATGAATACGCCGCGGCCGCGGCTGCCGACATAGACCGTGCCGTGCTCCAGCGGGTCGGCGGCCAGCGAGATCACACCGCCGAAGCGCTGGCGCGGGTCGTCGATGAGGGAGAAGCTCGCTCCCGCGTCATCGGAGCGGAACAGGCCCGTGGTCTCGCTGCTCGGCGAAGTCATCACGCGGCCGACCAGAAAGACGCTCGGGTAGGCCGCGCCCGGTGCCGCCTTGCCCAGCGCCAGCCGCTCGACCGCGGTGACGCGCTTGATCGTGCGGGCCGGCTCGTCCACGCTGCCCACGTGCACCAGCGCATCGGGCAGGCCGATCCACAGGTCGCGCAGCGTGCCGGGTGCGCTCACGATGAAGCCGCTCTGCCAGGACGGGTTGAAGGTGGGAAGGCCGGTGAGGCTGGGCGCGAAGCTCTGGCCTGCGTCCACGCTCACCAGCACCTCCCCACGTGTGATGTCGAGCACGTAGAACACGCCCTCGGCGTTCTTCTCCGCCACCGGCACCAGTTCCGCGTCGCGGGTGTCGGGCCAGCCCTTGCACAGACGCCAGCTGCGACCGCGGTCGAGCGAGACCATCGCCGGCTGCCGCGGCGGCGCCCACACGAGGCTGCCACCCTTGGCCGACACGGCGACGTGCCCGCCCCGCGCTTCCTTCACATGGCCTTGTGCGCCGAACGGCGCCCAGCTCGCGCCGCCGTCGATGGAAACCGCGCCGCCGCTGCCGCCCTCGATCGTCCGTGCGACGACGCGGGGCGCCTGCCACGCTGCATCGATGCTCGGGGTGGCATCGCGGCAGGGCCGGAACAGACCGGCATCGGGCGCCTTGCCGGCATCCTCCCAGGCGCCGCCGCCCTGCCCTCGCCCCATGCCTGCAAAGAGCATCACACCCCCCGAAGGACTGAGCAAGGCGTTGGCCTGCGACTGCTCGATCTGCGCGACGTCGAAGCGCCATTCAACGCGCTCGCCCTGGCGCTGCGCCGCACCGAGGTTGGTGGTGGACCACAGGCCGTACTCCGTGCCGTAGACGAGGCGGTCGCCATCGGCGGGGTCGAAGCGCGCGGCGGCGATCTGGTGCCCCAGTCCCTCGGCGCCCGCCAGACGGGCCGCCAGCCAAGGGCGGCTTCGCGTGTCCTGCACCGAGCGCGCGGACAGTGCGGTCCAGTGCGCGCCGCCGTCGCCGGACAGATAGAGCTCGTCGCCCGACCCGTCCCAGGACTCCAGCAGCATCGAGGTGACGATGCGACCGTTTCGGTCGACGTCGAGCGCGCCATAGGCATAGGGACGCCCCTGGGGGCGGTTCGGGGTGATGTCGGTCCAGGCACCGCCGGGGCTGCGCTTCCAGACGCTGCCGCCGCGCAGGCCGCCCGGGTTGGGGGCCCATTCGCCTGCCATCGCGAAGCTGACGACGAGCGTGCCGTCGGGTGCGAACGCGGCACGCTGCGGCACCTCGGCCGGGGCGCCCTCCTCGCGCCTGAAGCTCGTGCCCCCGTCGCGCGTGACGTACAGGCCTGGACGGTCGACAGCGCCCGCGTAGATGACCTTGCCGCTGCCCGCAGGGTCGAACAACACCATCGAGACATGCTTGGCCGGCAAGCCCAGTGCGCTGAACTTCGCGCCACCGTCGCTGCTCTTCAGCAACCCGTCACGCGTCGTGCCCAGCACGAGCACCCGCTCGTCCTGGGGGTCGACCTGCAGGCGTTCGCCGCTGCCGCGTCCGCCTTCATTGCCGCCCAGCCGGAAGGGCTGTTCATGCAGGGTCCAGCTGGCGCCGCGGTCGGACGACGCCATGATGGCCGCCTTGCGGCTCCATTCACCCGTGGCGTCGCCGCAGGCGAGGAACACGCGGTCCGGATTGCGCGGGTCCAGCGCAATCGCAAGCACGCTGGCCAGGTCGGCATCTGCCCAGCCGAGGTGATCGAGCAGCGGCACCCAGGGCTGGTCATGCCCGTCGCGGCGGTAAACGCCTGCACGGTCGCCGCGCACGTAGGCCAAGCCTGGACGCCGCGGGTGAACAACGATGCCGCTGATGAAGCCGCCGCCACCAAAAGGCAGGTTGCGCCAGGAATAGGCTGGACCAGGTGGCGAGGCCAACGTGCGGCCACCCCCAGCCGCGAGCACCAATGCCGCCCCGGACGTGGACAACAAGCGCCTGCGGTTGATGATCATCGATGCTCCCAGGTTCAGAGGGCGAGACGAGTTGCCCCCTTGGACGAAAAGGCGGGCCAGCCGCAGGGGTTGGCCCTGCAGCTGACCTCTTCGGTGCCGGGGCCAGCGCCCCGGCGCGGTCAGAACTCGTAGCGACCGCTGAGGTAGTAGCTGCGGCCCGGGAAGCGCCAGCTCGTGGTCATGAAGCCAGGGCCCTGCTGCACGGTCTCTCGCACCATCACGTTGCCGAGGTTGGAGACGCTGAACGACATCGACAGCTTGTTGTTGAAGCTGTAGGACATGCCGCCGTCCCATTGGCCGTAGGCTTCCAGCCACTTGGGCAGGCCCCACCAGGTGTCCACCGCGCCCGCGCGCGCCGGGTCTGCGCTGGTGCCGTTGCCACCGCTCGGACCTTGCCCGCCGATCTGCTGCAGCGTGCGCGAGTTCCAGTTGTAGGCCAGGCGAGCCGAGAAGCCGCTCTTGTCGTAGCGCAGCGCGAAGTTGGCCGAGTTCTTCGTCAAGCCGGGCAGCGGCTGCTTGCCGAACGGCATGCCGTTGGTGTCGCAACCGTACAGCCGCACCGCATCGTTGGTGATCGTGCCGTCGGCCGGGCAGTACTGCACCTGGGCGTCCTTGTAGAACTTCTGGCTGCTGCCGATGTAGGTGTAGTTGGCCGACACGCCGAAGCCCTTCGCCCAATCCGGCAAGGTGTCCTTCAGTGCGTCGAAGTGGTCAAGGTAGGTCTCCGCGCCCACCTCGAAGCCATGCACCCAGGCCCGCGCCGCATTGCGCGGCCCGGTGATCGAGAAGACCTGCGGGTTGCCGGCCAGGCTGTTGTAGGTGCGCGTGTAGCGGCCGTCGTAAATGATGTCCTTCACGTCCTTGTAGAACACCGTGGCGGTGATCGACTGGCCACTGCGCGGGTAGTACTCGAGCGCGACGTCGAAGCTGTCCGCCGTCAGCGGCTTGAGCTTCACGTTGCCGGTGTTGCTGCCGGTGTAGGTGACCGTGTGGTTGGTGGCGTCCACCTTCTGGTCCAGGCTCACCGATTCCTGCAGCTGCTGGAAGCCGGGGCGGTAGATGCTGCGCGCCGCCGCGATCCGGCCGAGCAGCTTGTTGTTGCCCATGAGGTCGAACTTCAGGTTGAGCGACGGCATCACGTCCACATGGTGGTGTTCCACGTCCAGTGGTTCGTCGAACGAACCGAACAGCGGCAGGTCGGGCGGCGTGCTCGAGCCATAGGTCGGCTTGAAGACGATGTGCCCATGCGAGATCGCCTTGCTGTAGACGGCGCGCACGCCGATGTTGCCCTCCATCGGCACCTTCCAGTCATCGAAGCCGAAGCGAAGCGTGTTGTACAGGGCGAAGGTGGATTCGCTCACGTCGCTGCGATTGTTGGGGCTGAGGCCGTATTGCAGGTTGGCGTCGAAGGTGTTCTGTTTGCAGTCGGCCGCGATCTGATCCGCCGTTCTTCCGTTCTTGGTCGCGCCCGCCACGCAGTTCGCGTAGCCCACTTCACGCATCAACTGGTTGTAGGCGTTCGGGTAGTCCTTCATCATGTCGTAGGTGGGGAACACGACAGACGGCAAGTTGCCCAATTTGCCCTGGTAGAACTTCGAGAAGTTGACGAGCTCCGTGGAGCCGATCCCCGGGTAGTTCCCGAGGTAGGGGAAGTTGTTGCGGATCTGCCAGGAGCCGGCATCGGGGGTGGGCTCCTGGCCCGGGGTCTGCGTCTGCCTCACCTGCCAAGGCACGGCGATCGACTGCCAGCCGCCGCTGTTGATGTCCGAGGCGAACGTGGCCCGCTCGCGAACCGAGGTCTTGTGGCTCGCACGGAAGCCGAAGCGCATGTCGCGCAGCACCGGGTCGTCGAACTTCAGCTTCGCGTCGGCCTTCCAGGCGTACAGGTTCGCGTCGCCCTTGAGCTGCGTGGGCTGGATCACGTTCCAGTAGTAGTTGTCCGGGTTGGCGAGAAAGTCCCGCGTCGCCTGGTCGAAGCCCAGCTGCACCGGCCCCGTGCCCGACGGAACGTTGATGTCCATGCTGGGCAGGAAGGTGCCCAGCTGAATTTCGCGGCCCTTGGTCTCGAACTTGGAGTGCACCCACTGCAGGTCGTTCTGGAACGCCCAGCGTTCATCGGGTGCCCACTTGAAGTTCCAGGCCAGCTCGCTCGTTCCGGACTGGTGCTCGTTGAAGGAGCGGCTCGTGCCCATGCCGAGGCCGCCATTGGCGAATTGGTTCGAACCCTTGCCGGACTGGCTGTAGTCGAAGGTCGGGTTGCCGCTGCTGTCAAGAACAGGTTTGCCGTCCTTGTCGAGGATCGGCTTGCGCGTGAACGGATAGCTGAAACGACCTCCCGTCAGCACGCCGCGGTCGTCGATCACCGGGTCGTCGATCGTCACGTTGTAGATCGAGATGCCCAGGTTCCCGTCGTTGAGCGCGGGGTACACGGACGAGCCTGTGTCACGCTCGCGCGAGCCCGAGACGAAGTACGTGAGAGCAGACTGCATCTCGTTCTTCTTCCACTGCAGCGCTCCGTAGAAGCCCTTGCGGTCGGAAGAGCCGACGTTCTGCCCCCAGTTGGCGCCACCGGGCACCCACACCGTGCGGCCGGGGGAGATGTCGGATCGCGGGAAGTAGGGAGAGACCTGCTGGTTCTCGGACTCGTAGGTGGAGTTGTTCGTCGCCAGGTCGACCAGCACGCCCCAGTGCCCGGACTCGGCATCCCAGGTGGTCGAGTACAGGCCCGACAGCGCGGGCGAGGCCTTCTTCGAGCGTTCTTCGTAGTTGCTGCCGAAGGAGACGTAGCTCTTGGTGCCACCGTAGTCGAACGGCAGTGCCGTGCGCAGGTTGATCAGGCCGCTGACGCCGCCTTCGATCTGCTCGGCGGACGGGTTCTTGTAGGTGTCCACGCCAATCATCAGTTCGGCGGGCACGGCGCTCCAGCTCAGGTCACGCCCAGGCCAGCCGGCCGAAAACACCTCGCGGCCATTGAGATTGGACGAGCCCCAGGACAGTCCGCGCACCCGGATGCCAGAGCCTTCTTCGGAGAAATGCTTGGCGTCGTTGTCGATCGACCGCTGGCGCCGGATGTTCACGCCGACCACGCGCTGCAGCACCTCGGTGATCGATTTGTCGGGCAGCTTGCCGGCCTCTTCGGCCACCACCGAGTCGACGATTTCCTCGGCGTTCTGCTTGATCTTCTGCGCCGACTGCAGCGCTGCACGCTGGCCGGTCACCACCACGGTGTCCAGCGTGGTCGGCGAGGGTTCCGGGGCCGTCTGCGCGAGCACGGCGCTGCCCGCGCTCAATAGCGCCAACTGGGCCACGCCGCGATAGATGGCCGTGGTTCGAAACTGTTTCTTCATGGAGTGTCTCCGTTGTCCTTTGATGTCTCTGGCGGCTCGCCCTTCGCTGCCGCTGCCTTGGCACCGGATGCCAAGGCGCCCCGTGCGGATGTGCGTGAGCTCCTGGCCCGCGAAGCGGATCGCCCTTCGTCGTCGAATCGGGCGATCCGCATTGCCGTCGGCATGAGGTCGCGCTGCACACGCATCTCGTTCGCGGGCAGGCTTACTGGATGGTGATGGCGCCGCTGATGGTCACGCGCGAGCTGAAGAGCGTGGCCTCCTGTGCAGTGGGCGGTGGGATGTCCTTGGCCGGGTCGGGCTTGGTGTCCACGTTGACGTCCATCAGCCAGAACCGTGTCCTGATGATCTGCGACGTCTGCAGCAGGTTCGTCGCCGACGTGCGTGCGTCCTTGAACGTGTCCAATGCCGCCTGATACTGCGCGGCTGCATTGGGAGTGGCCGCCGTCGGCCACGGGCTCGGCACCTTGCGGACATCGTTGTCAAGCGACGCCTGCGTGACCCCCGAGAGGCCGCAGGAATCGGTGACCGCGAAGTCGCCCAACGGGATGCTGTAGCTCACGAGGCCGGCGGCCTTGGGCCAAAGGTTGGCGCTCAGCCTGACGTTGCAGCCGCTGCCGTTGCTCTTGCCCAGGTCCATGTGCACGACGAAGGGCTTGCCCGAGGTGAACAGCGTCTTGTTGACGCCGAGCGTGAACACCAGCGACTTTTCGGTGGTCACCTGCAGGCCGCCCGTGGTGTCGCCGGAGCCGTTGAAGCCCGTCAGTCCCGGCGCGAAGATGTCGATTCGGTTGAAGCTGTATTGCCAGCCGCCAGGGCTGTACTTGGAGTCGGGGATGTCCAGCGCGGAGGTCATGCTCGAGCCATCGGTCGAGACCGTCCGATAGCACCAGTTCGCGTTGCTTGCGTCCGAAGAACATTCCTCCCAACCGCCGAGCACGCTGCTCCACGGGATGGCCGCGACGCGGCCGCCTTGCTTGGTGGCCATGACGATCGAACTGCTGTACACGCTCGTACTGCCGGTGCCACTGTCGGTCGGGGCAAGCGGCGCGAAGCCGTCGGCCACGATCAGCGGATCGACGGCGATGAAGCGCTGCGTCGTTTGCGCGGAATAGGTGCCGTCGCCTGCCTGGGTGGCGACGACGGCGCAAGATCCCTTGCCCTTCAGCTGGAGCGTCGTGCCTGTGATCGAGCAGACGTCCGGGGTGCTGGACGAGAACGTCACCGGCAGCCCGGACTCCGCCGTGGCGCTGAGTTCGACCGAGCTCGTCGACGCACTGAGCACGTAGTCCGGTGGCGTGAAGGTCACCATCTGCGGGTGCTTGAGCACGACGAACAGCTGGCTCGCGTCATCGGCCGCGGCCCACTGCTGACCATCCGGGGACGTACCGCCGGACTGGCTCGCCACGATCAGGCACTCGCCCGCGGACAAGACCGTGAGCTGGTTGCCGGACACGGTGCACACGCCCTGTGTTTGAGAGCTGAAGCTCACCGGCAGGCCTGAGTCTGCCGTCGCCTTGAGCGCCGAGGGGCCAGTCGCCAGCTGGACACCCCCGGGGTAGTCGAATGTGATGCTCTGGAGTTTCCCGCCCGAGCTGGCCGAATCGTCACCTCCACCACCGCAGGACGCCAGTGAGAAGCAGCTGGCAATCAGCGCCGATTGCCAGGTGCGTCGAAACAATTGATCAATCACCTGTGTCTCCTATTTCCAGGATTTATCGTTAAATCAGCCCAAGTTTCCGCACTCGTTGGGGAGCGATGGAATGAAGGGGGCGACGGGTTCTTCCGTCGAGAAAAGCGACTCTTCTGTTCGTCGATTCGAAACTCAGTTTGGCTCCTCTCGAGATGGACGTGCTTAGGTGTTTTCACCACCTTTGTTCGCCCGATGCACGAACTAAGCATTTTTTCAGTGCCGCAACAGTGGCGGTCCTGTGGGTCAACGAACTCCCTTTTCGATGACGACGCGCCCGCGAATGCCAGAAGGCTCGCCGGGCTGTGACTGCACCAGCACCGTCACCGTGCGCCAGCCCGGCCCCTTGGGCAGCACGACAGACAGCGGCCCCGGCGCAGGCTCGGTCTTCTCGCCGAGCTTCACGCCATCCATCCACACCTCGGCGCGGCCCGCGATCTCGCGGAACACCACACGCCCCTCGCCGTCATTGCGGTCGGCGCGCAGCCCGAACGAGGCGCGGTAGGCACGCCAGGCCAATGATTCGGGCGCCTGCTTGATGGGCGGCTCGCCCCAACCCCAGGTGTTCATGTCGCCATGGCTCGGCGCCATGCCCGGGTCCGGCCGCGCGGCCTGCGGCGGTGAGATGCGCCAGCCGCCAATCTTCGTGAAGGGTTCGGTCGCAGCCACCGCAGCCACCGCCGGCGTGGCCTGCACATCGAGCACCGCCACCACCTGTTGCAGCCCGGGCGCCGTGGCGCGCAGCGTGAGCGGCCCCTGCCCTCCCCGCTGAGCCTGCAGGATCACCTGCGCCAGGCCGTTGAAGAGGCTGCGCTCGCTGCCCTTTTCCGCCTCGTGCGAATTGGGGTCGCCGTTGCCCAGGCCGATGATGCTGCCCGCGCCGTGCAGTTCGAAGTGCACGGGCAAGTTGGCATCGGGCACCGGGCGACCTTGCGAATCGACGGCGCTCACGGTCACCGGCATCGCATCCAGGCCGTCGCCCGCCAATGCACTGCGATCGGGTGTGAGCACCAGGCGGGCCGCGGCACCGCTCGTCTCCACCACGTCGCGAGCGATCTCGGCACCGTTGCGCAGTGCGATGGCTTCGAGACGCCCCGGCGCATAAGGTACCTGGAAGGTCACCATGTCGATCGGATCGACATCGCCTTCGGCGACCTGCGTGCCGTTGAGCAGCAGCCGCACGCGCGGCGCGTTCGTGGCCACCATCACGCGGATCGGCCGGCCCTCGCGGCCCGGCCAGTTCCAGTGCGGCGCGAGCTTGAGCACCGGCCGGTCCTTCACCCAATGCGCCTGGTGGATCCAGAACGCCATCTTCGGGAAGGCACACAGGTCCATCGCGCCGAAGAACGAGCCCGCGCTCGGCCATTCGAACGGCGTGGGTTCGCCGCGGTAGTCGATGCCCGTCCACACGAAGCTGCCGGCGACGAACGGCCGCTTGGCGATCTCGCGCCAGGCCTGGCGATGCGTCGCGCCCCACTCCGACGGCTCGTCGTCGTAGCTGCCCAGCACATGCGTCTTGCGGTCGCTCTCGAAGGCGCCGCGCGTCATGTAGGCGGAGGTGTCCTCGGTGCTGGTCATCGGCACCTTGGGGTTGTCCTTGTGGAAGCGGTCGTAGCCCCAGGTCTGGTAGTTGATGCCGGCCACATCCACCACCTGCGTGACGTTCATCTCACCGAAGATGCCGTCGTGCATCGCGCCCGTGACCGGTCGCGTCGCGTCCAGCTTCTTCACCGCCGCCACCATGCGGCGCGCCATCTCGACGCCGGGCTCGGCGCCTTGCAGCGGCTCCTCGTTGAAGATCGACCACAGGATGACGCTCGGACGGTTCCGGTCGCGCCGCACGAGCCATTGCAACTGCTGCATCACCTCGGGCGAGGTGTTGAAGTTGCGGTTCTCGTCCATGACGAGCAGGCCCAGGCGGTCGCACAGGTCCAGCACCTCGGCGGCCGGCGCGTTGTGCGCGAAGCGGATGGCGTTGACGCCCATCTCCTTGAGCTTGCGCAGGCGGAATTCCCAGATGGCCTCGGGCACCGCGACGCCCACGCCGGCATGGTCCTGGTGGATGGCCACGCCCTGCAGCTTCAACGGCTGATCGTTCAGGAAGAAGCCGCGGTCGGCGTCGAAGCGGATGGTGCGAAAGCCGGTGTGCACCTCAGTGCGATCGATCTCCTTCGCGCCCTCGCGCAACACCGCGCGCACGCGGTACAGCTGCGGCTGCTGCAGCGACCACGGCTGCGGGTTGCGAACCTCGAGCTTCATGCGCGCGACCGCCGTGTCCAGCGCACCCACGCGCACCGGCGCATGGCCGCGCGCCACTTCAGCGCCGGCCGGGTCGGTCAGCGTGACGTCGACCACCGCGTCGCGCGAGACCCTGGCGCTGCTTTCGAGCGTCACTTCCACCGGCACGCTCCAGCGGCCCCCGGTCTTCACCGGGTTGGCATGCAGCCCATCGGTGGCGATGTGCAGCGCGTCGCGCTTGACGAGCCAGGTGTGGCGGTAGATGCCCGCACCTTCGTACCACCAGCCTTCCTGCGCGTTGGCGTCCACGCGCACCGCGATCGTGTTCACCTCCTCGCCGTAGCGAAGGTAAGGCGTGATGTCGATGGTGCGGCCGTTGTAGCCCGACCAGTTGCGGTTCGCGGCGATGCCGTTGACCCACACGGTGCTGTGCGTGGCGATCGCATCGAACTGCAGCTCGATGTGGCGGCCACGGTCCGATGCCGGCAGCTGGACGTATCGCCGGTACCAGCCAATACCACGCGGCCGATAGCCTTGCGACGCGTTTTCGTTGGCGTCGAACGGCCCCTCCACCGCCCAGTCGTGCGGCAGGTCGAGCCGGCGCCAGCTGGAATCATCGAAGTCGGCAGCGGCCGCGCCGCCGGCCCCGTTGGTCTTGCCGTTGAAGTAGCTCATGCCGTGGCCCTTGACCGGCGTGGCCGCCACGTCGCCGAGGTGGAACAGCCAGCCGGCATCGAGCGACAGGCGCTCGCGGGTGCCGGCCCAGCCGCTGCCTGCAGCGCACAGGGCGATCACGAAAGCCAGGAGCCGAGCGCGCATGCTCATTGCGCGGTCCAGTCGATCGAATCGACGTAGAGGGTGCCCGTCCACGCGGCACCGGTCGAGATCTTCAGGCCCAGCTGCTGCAACGGCGGCGTGGCACCCGACGGCACCTTGACCGTGATCGTGTTCCAGGCGCCGGCCGTGAAGCTGCCGTACCAACTGGAGGTCCAAGCCCAGTTGTGGTCCATGAGGTAGGCCTCGATGGACGTGACCTGATGGCCCGCGGGAACCCAGACGTGGAAGGTCACCGTGGCACCGGCGGGCACGATCGCGCCGGAGAAAACCAGCGACGACTGGCCAGAGGCCGTGCCGTTGAAGTTCACGGCCAGCGACTGCTTGCCGGCGTAGTGTTGTGCGGTGGATGTGGCAATGCCCGTGATCAGGTCGCCGCTGCCCGACCAGTGCTGTGCGTCGGTCTCGAACGAGAACTTCGTCGGGTCCGGATTGACGCCGCTCGTGGTCGCGTAGGCCTCTTGTGAAAACCCGGACGGACCGGAGCCATTCACGGCGACCACCTGGTAGTAGTAGGTCGTGCCGTCGTTGAGGCCGGTGTCGTTGTACGACGTGCCGGTGATGCCGGTGACGGACGGCGTGGCGGCTTCATTGCCGGATTGCGATGTGCGGTAGAGGCTGTAGCTGGTGGCACCGGCGACGGCGTTCCAGCTCAGGTTCACCTGGCCCGTGCCGGCAGCCTTCGCGACCACCCCCGTCACCGCGTAGGGCGCGCCATTCGGCGGCGGCGGCGCAACGCCGCCGGTCAACACGGACACGATGTCCTGGTTGGTGATGGCGCCCGTGTCGTACTTGAACGGGGCGTCGGGCGTGCTCCAGTAGAACGGGCTCAGGCCGTGGCCGTGCGCGGAATCGAGCACGTACTTGTTCCAGTACAGCGTGGACGCGGTGTTCCAGGCCTTCGCATCGCCGGTGAGGCCCGGCGTGCCGGCCGCCTGGAATTCGCCCACGAGCACGGGGATGCCCTTGTCGACGAACTGTTCCTTCAACTGCTGGAAGCCGGAGTCGATCGCGCCTTCTTCCCACGCCGTGGCGTTGCGGCTCGGGTTGCCTGCGTAGTGGTAGGCCGCTCCCCAGAACCAGATCGCACTGCCCCACGATTGATCGTCGTGAATGATCGTGAACAGCGACGGTGTGTAGTTGTGGAACTCCACCATCAGGCGCCCCGGGGTCGGGTCGGCGGGCAAGGTGGTGAACCACGAGGTGTCCCCGCCCCCTTGCAGCACCAGCCATCGGTTGGTGTTCTTGCCGCCGACGGCGCGAACCGCGTCGATGAAGGTCTTGTAGTACGCCATCAGCGTGCTCATCTCGGCGAGGCTGTGCACATCGGGTTCGTTCGCCGCGGCAAAGAGCAGGCGGTTGTCGTAGTCCTTGAACTCCGTGGCGATCTGCGTCCAGTAGGACGTGATCTTGTCGTTGACGGCCGGGTCGGCGCTGCTGCCGATGTGGCTGTCCAGCCATCCGCCATCCCAGTGGACGTTGATGAACACATGCATGCCCGCGGCGATGCTGCGATCCACCGCGAGCTTGACCTGGGCCATGTAGGCCGCATTGATCTTGTGGGTGGTCGGGTCGGCGTTGGAATCCCACGCGCAGGGAATGCGCACGGCGTTGAAGCCGGCGTTGGCCGCGGTCGTGTACACCGCCGCACCAGGGTACGAATACCCCCAGATGGCCTCGAGGGAGTTTCCGAGGTTGAACCCGTAGGTCGGAACCGGCAGCGGCGACGTCGCGGCGCCCACGGCGATCGAACCGCTGAACAAGGTCTTGTCGCCCGCGGTGTCCTTGACCGTGATGGCCTTCGTGCCTTCGGTGTTGCTGGGCATGCACTGGAAGCGCGCCTCGGTGCTGCTCGTCGAGAGCGTGCTCATGCTCAAGCAGTCGGCCACGGCCAGTGACACGGTGCTGGGCAGGTTGCTGCCGGTGACCTGGTAGTAGGCGCGCTCGTTCATGCGCGGCGTGGCCGAGGTGCTGAAACTCGAGTTGGTCGAGTTCACGGCACTGATGCTGGGATTGGTCTGCCCCGTGCCACCGCTGTTGCCGCCGCCGTTGTTGCCACCGCCGGTGCCACCACCGTTGTTGCCACCGTT
>CBIHOF010000047.1:0-19443 GCA_966211955.1 uncultured Comamonadaceae bacterium
CGCTGGCGCTGAGGCCGCGCCGGCCGGGGCGGCGGCGTCTTGTGCATGGACCGCGGCCGCGACGCCGACGGTGAGGAACAGGGCCGCTGCGCGGGCAATGGCCGACTCGGTGAGGTAATGCTTGTTCATGGGGTCACTTGCGTAAGGTGAAGTTGCCGAGTCCTGATTGCACGGCGCGTTGCAGTGCATCGGCTCGATCGAGTTGGGGAAGAACGGCATCGGTGCGGATGAGGTCGTTGTCCACGACGCCCAGCTCGCGGTCCGTCAAGGCCAGCCGCGCCACGGTGGTGGGCTGGCTCTTGGGCGGATACAGCAGGAACAAGGTGCCCTTGTCCCAAAGACCTTTGAATTCATCGAGCGAGAAGACGACGTGCCCGGCCGAAGGGTCGGCAACGAACACCTTGCCATCGCGAACGCCGCGGACCACGACGAAGTGCTTGAAGCCGGCGTAGTCGATGGGCACGATGCCGGGTTGCTTCAATTGGCCCAAGTCGGACATGTCGGCGCGAAACCCTTGCGCATCCGCGCCGAGCGTCTGCAGATAGCGCTTCATGTCGAGCAAGGAGAAACCACGCCGCGCGATGATCTTCTCGCGCTCGCCGTGGGCGAGCATGCCTTCCATCGCCTGCTGCTCGGAGACCGGCAGGTCGAGGTAGTTGTTCATCACGGTGACGAGCGCCGCCGAACCACAGGAATAGTCGTAGGCCTGGCGGACGATGTTCTTGAACTTGAACTCCGAGAACGGCTTCATCTGCACCGGCTCGGGCGTCGCACCGCCGCCCACGCGCGCAAGCTGCAGCTCGTATTGATCGGCCGGCTGTACCTCGGGCGGCACTTGAGAGCTGACGCCGAATCCGCCAATCATCGCGGCGGCCACGCCGAGCAGGATCATCCACATGTCGTCTTCCTTTGTCCTGGTGCGCCCCTACTGCGCCCAGAGATAGATGTGTCCGGTCATCGAGCCGGTGCCATTGAGGAGAATCTGTCCGTAGCTCGCGCTCGGCGCGATGGGTGCCGTCGGGTCGGTCTGCGCAGCCAGCGCGCGAAAGCCGAATTGCTTGAAGCCGACGAAGCCCGGCAGGCCGATGTCCACGTAGTCGCCGCCACCATCGGGCCGCTGGCGGATGGCCAGCGTCACGGCGATCAGGTCCATCACGCCCGCGAGGTTCTGGATCACCGCATAGGTCTTGGTGCCGTCCACGTTGAAGCCGGCGGTGATGCGGCTGTCGGTGGGCGTGCCGTTGAGAAGCGCGGAGTTGAGCTCAAGGTGCACGCCGAGCGAGACACCGTCCTGGCCCGACACCTTGGACATCTCGTCGTCGTTGAGTGCGACCGGCGCGGCGTGGACTTGCGTGGCCGCGGTGAGCGTGATGAAGGCCGCCGTGAGCGCGAAGAGGACGTTGGCGAAGCGCATCTAGAACCCCGGCTTCAGCTTCACGTCGAGGTACTGGATCTGCATCGTGCCGATGCGGCTGGACCCGAGGTCCATCTGGCCGCCGGGCAGCGTGTCGCTCTTGAACACGATGCTGTCGATGCTCAAGCCGCCGATGGGCGCGCCCGCCGCGGTGGTGGGCCACCCGATGCCCACGTGCAGGAAGGAGTTGCCGCTCGCATCGGTGATCGCGTTGAAGATGCCCGGCTGGTTGGTCGCGTCGGCGATGACCCAGGGCGAGTTCAGCAGCACGCCGCTTTCGTTGGCGGCGCCGAGCTTGATGCCGGAGAAGCGCAGCTGCTCGGTCACGGTGGCCGGGTCGGCTTGCGTCATGTCGTCGCGGCCGCGCGGACGCAGGATGAGGTGGCCGATGTCGGCCTGCAGCGCGAGGCCAAAGGCGATGCCTTCGACACCCGGCGTGGCGGGCGTGGTCAACGTGAGGCTGCCGCCGCGCGTGACGAGGTCTTGCACCAGCAACGCGCCGCCGTTGAAGTCGATGCCGTTGGCGCTCGTGCCCCAGTCGGCCGCGAACTGCCACTTGAGCGCGCCGTTCACGTTCGCGGGCTCGGTGAGGCGGATCACGTCGGCCAGGCCGTCGCCGCGCGAGATCACTCGCAGGGTGTACGGGTCGCTGAAGGTGGCGGTGGTGTCGTCGCTGCGCGAGAGCGACAGGTTGCCCAGCCACAGCTTGCCCGGCGTCGGGCCGGGCGAGGTGTAGGTGAGCGTGAGCGGGCCGTTGAGCGAGAAGTCGCGCAGGTTGAAGGCCAGGCCGTCGCTGCCGCGCACGCCAGCGAGTTCGTCGTCGGCCAGCGGCTGCATGTCGCCCGCGTGCACGCCCGAGGCGGCGAGCAACGCGAGAACAGTGGCGATGAATGAGGAACTGCCGCGCATGACATCAGCCCGGCGTCTTGGGCAGGTTGGGCGGCGGCGGAGCGCTCAGCACCGGCGCATAGACGCGGTCGCGCCAGTTCATCCAGAAGCCTTCCAAGGCCTTGTCGGGCGCGCCCACCGCGGCATTCGCGGTGGGGAAGTTCACGGCCTGGCGCAGCACCGAGATGAAGAAGTCGCGGCTCGATCCGCTTGCGTCGCCGGCGGTGAGCTGGCCGATCTGCGAGAGCGTGAGGCCGCAGGCGTTGGGCGTGGCGCACACCGTGCCGTCCCAGCGCTTGCCGCCGAGCGTGTCGTTGTGCGAGTCGTAGTTGCCGGCTGCGCCGCCGTTGATCAGCAGCGAGCCGCTGACGGCGTTCAGCTGCACGCCCAGGTCGCCCTGGATGCCGCCGAAACCCAGGCGCATGCCGATGACTTCGCGCTTGGTCGCATCGGCGCCGTTCTTGTAGACGAATTCGAAATATGGGTCGGTGATATTCACCGTGCGCTGCGCTTCGGTGCCGTCGCTGCGGCCAAAACGCAAGAGGCCGATGTCGATGTCCGCGCCCGTCGCGTTGCGAGCGCTGTAGCTGTATTCGCCCAGGCGCACCTTGCTCAGGTTGGCGCTCAGCTGCACGTCGGCGCCGAGCGTGATGCGGGTGAAGTCGAGGCCGTCGTAGGCCTGGTTGGTGAGCGTGAGCAGCGCCTGGCCGGTCACCTCGGAGAGCTCGGCGTCGCTCATCGGCTTCAGGCCCTCGGCGCGCACGAGCACGCTGCTGCACACGAGTGCGGCGGCGAGGCTGGCGGTGCGCAAGGCGTGAAGCGGCATGGCGGGCTCGAAGGCGTGGAATGAGTCGAAGGAGTCAGTGAAGGGATCGAGGAGAGGGCTTGGACACGTGTGAAAAAAGACGCCCCGCAAGTCGCGTCGCGGGGCGAAACGCAGTGTCACCACGACGCGTCCGAAGACGCGTCGTCACCCTCGAAAAACGATCAGTGGGCCCACATCCAGATCTTGGTGCCTTGCAGATCGATGTTGTTCAGCGCGAACGAGCCGAAGGACTTCGTGCTGTTGCCCATCGAGACGCCAGCCACCGTGATGCTCGGCGAGAGGCGAGCGTCCTGGTTGGCTTGCGGGAAGGCGAACTGGACCACGTCGCTCGCGTTGTCGTACACACCGGCCGTCACGAGGTTCGTGAGGTTGGTGCTGGCCTCAGCGGCGGTCAGGCCGTGGCCGACCATGGAAGCACCCACAGTGCCGGCGAAGGTCGCGGCATTGAGGATGTCCACGGTCATCACGAACATGCCCTTGATGCCGATGTTGTTGAACGAGACCGAGCCGCCGGTGGCGTCGGTGTCGGTGTACTTGAACGAACCGATGTTGATGTTCAGGTCACCGGCGATCGACACGCCGTCCTGGCCGCTGACTTGCGCGAGGTCGCTGTCGGCGATGGAGGTCATGGCGGAGGCCGAGAAGGCCAGCGATGCAGCGGCTGCTGCGATGGAAAGCTTGATGAAGTTCATGCTGCTCTTTGTTGGTTGGTTGATGAGTCGGGCAGCGAACGCACGCGGCGCGGGCGTCCGCCAAACGCTTGCGCGTTTTAGTGGGCCCACATCCAGATCTTGGTGCCTTGCAGGTCGATGTTGTTCAGCGCGAACGAGCCGAAGGACTTCGTGCTGTTGCCCATCGAGACGGCGGCGACCGTGATGCTCGGCGACAGGCGAGCGTCCTGGTTGGCTTGCGGGAACGCGAACTGGACGACGTCGCTGGCGTTGTCATAGACGCCGGCGGCCACGAGGTTGCCCAGGTTCGTGCTGGCTTCAGCGGCGGTCAGGCCGTGGCCGACCATGGAAGCACCCACGGTGCCGGCGAAGGTCGCGGCGTTGAGGATGTCCACCGTCATCACGAACATGCCCTTGATGCCGATGTTCTTGAACGACACGGAACCGCCGGTGGCGTCGGTGTCGGTGTACTTGAACGAGCCGATGTTGATGTTCAGGTCGCCGGCGATCGACACGCCGTCCTGGCCGGACACTTGGCTCAGGTCGCTGTCGTTGATCGAGGTCATGGCTTGCGCCGAGAAGGCCAGGCACAGGGCCGCAGCGGCCGCGGTCAGCTTGATCGTCTTCATGCTTGCATCTCCAGTATTGGTTGGTCTCTATAGGTGGTGGGAACTTCGTCCGCTGCCTGCACCCCTTGCCTTCGTGAGTCGTGCTCGGCACGGGACCGACACGCGGTTGGCGTCGTCGGCCACCGCATGAAGCGTTCGTCAGCGGCGAGGCCCAATGATCGTGACGAGGTGCACGCAATGCACTGACTCAGCGTGCCAAGGTGATGGCTCTCGGGACCACGTGAACAAGGGTCGGGTAGACCTCTAGTGACGAAGGATGTGGGCCCCCCAGTCGCTGCGCTCCTGCCCCCAAGGGGCGCCACCTGGCGGACCGGCGAAGCCGGCTCCGCGGGCGTGGCTTGATCAGCGGCATGCTTCGCTGCCTGGCGGCGCGAAGCGAAGGGCGTTCACGCGTGGGGCGAGGGAAGGCGCGCTAGTGCAACAGATCGAACATCGACACTTCGTCGAGGTACGACGATGGCAGCATCACGCCGTTGATGTCGTGCTGAAGCCGTGCCTGCGCATGCTTGGACACGACGACACACGGGTCGGCGACGAGGTCCGCGAGCACGGCGCGCGAGGTCTGCGCGTTGCATGCCACGCGCATGCGCACGAGGTCGGACTTGTCGTGAGCGAGCGCGATCATCACCTCGTCGCTCATCTCGGGGTTCGACGCGATGGCGGTGCGCACCTGGATGCGCGGGTGCGACGAGAGGTGCCGCACGATCTCTTCGGGGATGGTGCGATTGGCCGCAACCCAAACGGCCGCATCGGGGATCTGCTCCAGAACGTCCCACCACACCCCGGCGCTCGCCATCACGGCCTTCAGGCGCGGCGGCTCCATCGGCCGCGCTTCCAGCATGCGCCGGAAGTCGTCGGCGCAGGTGAGCACCATCGAGCGGGCCTTGGTTTCCACGGTGTGCGGCGTGTCAGTTGGTACAGCGCATGGTGCTCGGCGATCGGCCGAACCAGCGCTTGCACGCACGATAGAAGTTGCTCGGGTCCGAGAAGCCGAGTGCGAAGGTGATCTCGGTCGGGCTGCAGTCGCTGTGCTGGAAATAGCGTTGCGCGAGTTCGCGCCGCACCTCATCGACGAGCTCTGCGAAGCTCGTGCCTTCCTCGGTGAGCCGGCGCTGCAGGGTGCGCTCGCTCATGCACAGCATCGAGGCCATGGTCTCGCGGCGCGGATCACCTTTGGACAAATGTTTCATCAGCGCCTGCCGCACGCGGATGCTCACCGACCCGCCTTGCTGCTCGGCGATCTGCGTGGCGATGCGCTCGCACAGGTCGGCGACGGTCTGGTCGGCGGTGGGAATCGGCAGCGAAAGATCGGCGGTGTTGATCTCGATCATGCAGCTCGGCGCATTGAACTGCACGTTGCAACCGAAGGCGTCGCGCCAGCGTTGCGCATCCGCGGGCTCTGCGCCGGGGTGCTGGAAGGCGATGGGCCGCACCTCGCGCCCGGTCACCCAGCGAATGCCGTGCAGCAGCACCGTGCAATAAAAGTCGTAGCGCTGCGACGGCACCGGGCGACGGCCCGAGGCGATCGTGAGCATCAGGAAGCTGCGGCCGTTCTCGGTCTTGAGGTCGATGGTGGCCGTGGGCGACACGAGGTGCGTGAAGCGCGACAGCGCCTGCAGCGCGCCTTGCACGTCCGCGGCGGACAGCACCACGTGCGACAGCACGCCCAGCGAGTTCAGCGGATGCGTGGGCACCGTGAGGCCGATGGCGACGTCGCCGGTCTTGGCAACGGCCAACTCCCACGCGCGACTGAAACCATCGGTCAGTTCGGCGAGATCGAGCTCCTCGGCCTGCGAGAGATCGACGCCTGCTTCGGCGAGCAAGCCGTCCACGTCCAAACCACGCTGGGTGAAAGCATCCTTCATTGCTTTGCACCAACCGACATCGGAGATGAGCATTGGTTTCATGGCTGCGTGTCCCTCTTTTTCCGGTGGATCCGGAGTTTGTCTAGGAAAAAAGAACGTCCGTTCACTTTTCCTTGGGGAGCGAAAGATAGCCGTCAGCTTCGATGCACCCAACTGGGGTGAACCCGGACGGGTGATTCCCGGTGACCGGAACTTGGGGGCCCGAGCCTGGGGTTAACCATGCAGTAGTTCACGCAAACGTCGTGAGTGAGCGGAGACTTAGGGGTGTGCGTCGACGGTGCACACCCCCTAACTTGAGTGCCCTGATGTGGCGCGGACCATGAGAGCTGCTCGTCGTACGACTGCTCGCAAACCATAGAGAATCGCCCCCATCATGAACAAGGCATTCACCAAGGAAACCGACGCTGCGGACGATGACGATGGCGACGTCGCGCTGCCGGCATTGCCACAGGGCACCAAGAACTACGTCACGCCGGGCGGTTACGCGCGCCTGCGCGAGGAGCTGATGACGCTGCTCGATGACGAGCGCCCGAAGGTGGTCGAGGTCGTGTCGTGGGCCGCGAAGAACGGTGACCGTTCGGAGAACGGCGACTATCTCTACGGCAAGAAGCGGCTGCGCGAGATCGATCGTCGCATCCGCTTTCTCACCAAGCGGCTTGACATCGCGGAGGTGGTCGACCCATCCGTGCATCACGGCCGCGACCAGGTCTTCTTCGGTGCGACGGTGACCTACGCGAACGAGCGTGGTGAGGAGCGGACGATCACCATCAAGGGCATCGACGAATCGGACAGCACGAAGGGCGAGGTGAGCTGGATCGCACCGATCTCGCGGGCCTTGCTGAAGGCCAAGGTGGGAGATGAGGTGTCGCTGGTGACACCGGCAGGGGTGGAGAAGATCGAGGTGGTGGAGGTGAAGTACCCGGTTCCGTAGTTCTGCTGCACCACTCCACAGGCATTGCCCCCTCTCCCCCCGGGAGACGGGAGAGGGCGGGGTGAGGGCGAGGGCCGATGGCTGCCGCCTGACTCAATCCCGCCAGCCCGTCGTGCCGAACCATCGACAAGCGAGGGACGACCCTTGCAGAATCGACCTACGGCTTGACCCGCGACACCCTCAGCACGCGGCCCGATCTCTTCAAGGTGCGCATCACATCGGCCAGATGCAACCGGTCTCGCACGCTGAGCACCAGTCGCAGTTCGGTGGTTTGCGCCGCGGGCTCTTCTCCCATGTCGATGTGCGTGATGTCCGCTTCGGCCGCAGCCACGGCCGATGCGACGTCGGCCAGCACGCCCTTGCCGTTCTTCACGAGCACCGTCACGCCGGTCTCGAAAGCACGCGTGGGCTGCTCCGCCCATTCGACGTTCATCCAGCGCTCGCTGTCGCGCTCGTACAGGCGCTTGCCGACACCGCACTCGGCCGTGTGCACCACCAGGCCTTCTCCACGGCCGAGGTAGCCGACGATCGCGTCGCCCGGGATCGGCCGACAGCAAGGCGCCATGCGAACCGATGCGCCTTCGGCGCCGTCGATGAGCACCATGCCTTGCACGTGCTCGCCTTCGTCGTGGGTGTAGCGGCCCATGGACAGCGTGACGGCATCGGGCTTGGTGCCGTGCTCAGCCAGCAGGCGCGCCAGCCGCTTCGCGACGATGGTCGCGATCTTGCGGCCGAGGCCGATGTCGGTGAGGAGCTCTTCGCGGTTGCGGTTGCCGCTCCAGCGCGTGAGTTGCTGCCACACCGCCGATTCCGGCGTGTCGTCGCCGGGCATCGAAAGGCCTTCGGCACGCAACGCCTGGGCAAGCATCTTGGAGCCGAGTTCCTGCGACTCCGCCTGCTCCATGGTCTTGAGGTAGTGGCGAATCTTCGAACGTGCACGGCCGGTGCGTACGAAGTTCAGCCAGGCCGGGTTCGGCTTGGCGCCCGGTGCGCTCACGATCTCGACCACGTCGCCGCTGCGCAGCTCGGTGCGCAATGCCACGGGTTCGCCGTTCACCTTGGCTGCCACGCAGTGGTCACCGACGTCCGAGTGGATGGCGTAGGCGAAGTCCACCGGCGTCGCACCGCGCGGCAGGGCGAGGATCTTCGACTTCGGCGTGAACACGTAGACGGCATCCGGGAAGAGGTCGATCTTCACGTGCTCGAGGAATTCGCTCGCGTCGCGCGTCTCGTCCTGGATGTCGATGAGCGACTGCAGCCACATCGCGCCCAGGCGCTGCGCTTCCTGCACGTGCGCCGGGCCGCCGCCCTTGGTCTTGTAGAGCCAGTGCGCCGCAATGCCTTTCTCGGCCACCGCATGCATCTGCTCGGTGCGGATCTGGAACTCCACCGCCGTGCCCAGCGGGCTCACGAGCGTGGTGTGCAGCGACTGGTAGCCGTTGGCCTTGGGGATGGCGATGTAGTCCTTGAAGCGGCCCGGCAGCGGCTTGTAGAGCTGGTGCAGCACGCCCAGCGCCAGGTAGCACTCGGGCAGCGTCGGCACGACGATGCGGAAGCCGAAGATGTCGTTCACCTGCGCGAAGGTCAGGTGCTTCTCGCGCATCTTGCGGTAGATGGAGAACAGCGTCTTCTCGCGGCCGAACACCTGGCTCGCGAGCTTGGACTGCGCAAAGGCTTTCTCGACGTCCTTCTGGATGCGGTCGACGATGTCGCGCCGGTAGCCGCGCGCCTTCTGCACCGCCTTGGACAGCGCCGAGTGGCGCCATGGCCGCAAGTGCTGGAACGACAGCTCCTGCAGCTCGCGGTAGGTCTGGTTCAGCCCAAGCCGGTGCGCGATGGGCGCGTAGATGTCCAGCGTCTCGCGCGCGATTCGCGTGCGCTTGGCCGGTGCCATCGCTTCCATCGTGCGCATGTTGTGCAGCCGGTCGGCCAGCTTGACGAGGATGACGCGCACGTCGCGCGCCATCGCCAGCAGCATCTTGCGGAACGACTCGGCCTGCGATTCCTCGCGGGTCGAGAACTGCAGCTTGTCGAGCTTGGTGAGGCCGTCGACGAGGTCGGCAGTGGCGGCGCCGAACCTCTCGATCAGCTCGGGCTTGGTGACGCCGCAGTCTTCCATCGCGTCATGCATGAGCGCGGCCATGATGGCTTGCGCATCGAGCTTCCAGTCGGCGCACAGGCCGGCCACGGCGATGGGGTGGGTGATGTAGGGCTCGCCGCTCGCGCGGAACTGGCCGAGGTGGGCCTCGTCGGCGAAGCGGTAGGCCTCGCGCACGCGCTTGATGTCGGCGGTGTCGAGGTAGTCGAGCTTGTGGGTGAGGGCAGCGAAGGAGGCTGCCGCGGCGTCGTCAGTGGGCGTGGCCGGGGGTTTGGTGACGCCAAAGCGCCGCGTCGCGGGGCTCGCGAGCTCCTTGATTGCAGCGGCAATGCGTGAGGCCATCCCCCGAATTTATCGTGGATTTTGCTGCGCCGCACCGAGGGGTTGCGTGGGACCTGTGATCGATGTCGGCGCGAGGGGAAAATAAAAACGGCCCCGAAGGGCCGTTTTTAGCTCAAAACCGGGTGCGTGTGAGGCTCAGATCGGCACTTTGCGCAGCATTTCGAGGCCGACTTCGCCGGCGGCGATTTCGCGCAGGGCGGTCACGCCGGGCTTGTTCTTGGTTTCGATCTTGGGGGCGTGCCCCTGGCTCAGCATGCGGGCGCGGTAGGTGGCGGCAAGAACGAGCTGGAAGCGGTTGGGGATCTTCACCAGGCAGTCTTCAACGGTAATGCGGGCCATGCGCCTACTCCAAACGGGATATCTCTAGCTGAGGTCCAGGGCCTGGAAGACGGCGGGCTTGCTGCGAAGCTGGGCCGCGTACTTCAAGCGCTGGGAGTGAACGACGGTTTTCAGATCGAAAACGGCCGTCTCGAACAAGGCGTTGATTATAACGAAGTCGAAATGCCGGGCTTGCGCCACCTCGTGCCGGGCATTGACCAATCGCTGGGCGATCACCTCGGGGCGGTCCTCGCCGCGGCGGTTCAAACGCTGGGCCAACTCCTCGTAGCTCGGCGGCAGGATGAAGATGAGCACCGCGTTCGGGAAGAGCTGCTTGATCTGCACGGCGCCTTGCCAGTCGATCTCCAGCACCACGTCCTGGCCGCCGGCGATGCGCTTTTTCACTTCCGTGCGCGACGTGCCGTACAGGTTGCCATGCACTTCGGCCCATTCGAAGAATTCGCCCTCGGCCACCATCTGGCGGAACGTTGCTTCGGCGACGAAGTGATATTCCCGGCCATCCTGCTCCTGGCCGCGCGGCTCCCGGGTCGTGTGCGACACCGACACCACCAGGTGTGAATCGAGCTCCAGCAGCGACTTCACGAGGCTGGATTTGCCTGCCCCGCTGGGGGCGGCGACGACGAAGAGGTTTCCGGGGTATTCCATGGCGTGACTTACTCGAGGTTTTGCACCTGCTCGCGCAGCTGCTCGATGGCCACCTTCATTTCGACCGAAATGTTGGTCAACTCAAGGCTTGCGGCCTTCGAGCCGAGCGTGTTTGCTTCACGCAGTAACTCCTGGATCAGGAAGTCCAGCCGCTTGCCGACCTCGCCGCCTTTCTTGAGCAGGCGCGTGACTTCGTCGAGGTGGGCGCGCAGGCGGGCCAGTTCTTCGGCCACGTCGATGCGGATGGCGTAGGCCGCCGCTTCATTGATGGCACGCTCGCGCAGCGTGTCCTCGGAAATCGTCTGTGCCGCGCCCGTCACTTCGAGCGCTTCCTTCCATCGCTCGAGAAACTTCTGCTGCTGGCGCTGGACGACGGCCGGCACCAGCGGCTCGGCCTCGTTGGCCAGCTCGCGCAGGCGCTTGACGCGCTCCATCAGCACCGCGACCAGCCGCGAGCCTTCGCGCTCGCGCGCTTCGCCCAGGCCGGCAATCGCACGCCTGGCGGCGTCGAGCACCGCCTCGTCGAGCTTTTCGGTGATGCCGCCGCCCTTGCACCACTGCAGCACCTCATGCACCGACAGCGGCTGGGCCTTGGGCAGCCAGCCCTGCACGGTGCCCTCCAGCGCGCTCAGCCGGTGCAGCTGCTCGGGCTGGGGCGTCGGCCAGGCGTGTTCGCTCTCGGTCTTGGTGTTCACGCGCACCTCGACCTTGCCGCGCTTGAATGCGGCCGTGAGCAGTTCACGAATCGCAGGCTCCGCGGACCGCAGCTCGTCAGGCATGCGGAAGTTCAGATCGAGGAATCTGCCATTGACGGAACGGATTTCGACCGTCACGCTCGCGGCTTGCGCACCGGCCGGCCTGGAGGGTTGTCCGTCGGCAATAGTGCCGGTTTCGGTGGTGGTGCCAGTGCCTGAGGTGGCAGTGGCATAACCGGTCATGCTGTAGACTGCCATGCAGCTTTTTGCCCCGTGAAAATTCGATTATGTCAAAGCCAAAACCTGCTCCGTTGCCTTCCGGCACGGTAGTGGGCGGGTACCAGATCATCAAGAAGCTGGCAGCCGGTGGGTTTGGCGTGGTCTACCTCGCCGAAGACTCCGAGCGCCACCTCGTCGCGCTGAAGGAGTACCTGCCGTCTTCACTGGCTGAACGCTCGCCGGGCGAACTCACGCCGCGCGTCAAGCCCGAGAAGCAGCCGCTGTACCGCCTGGGCCTCAAGAGCTTCTTCGAGGAAGGGCGCAGCCTCGCGCAGATCTCGCACTCGAGCGTGGTCTCGGTGCTCAACTTCTTCCGCGAGAACGAAACCGTCTACATGGTGATGAACTACCTGCAGGGCGACACCCTGCAGGATTTCATCGTCACCGCGCGCGACCTCAAGCGCGACAAGGTCTTCCGCGAATCCACCATCCGCAGCCTCTTCGACGAGATCCTGCGGGGCTTGCGCATCGTCCACCAGCACAAGATGCTGCACCTGGACATCAAGCCGGCCAACATCTTCATCACCAACGACAACAAGGCGGTGCTGCTCGACTTCGGAGCCGCACGTGAAGTGCTGAGCAAGGAAGGCAACTTCATCCGCCCCATGTACACGCCCGGCTTCGCCGCGCCCGAGATGTACCGCCGCGACGGCACGCTTGGGCCCTGGACCGACATCTACGCCATCGGTGCCTGCATCTACGCCTGCATGCAGGGCTACCCACCCAACGACGCGCCGCAGCGCATCGAGAAAGACCGGCTCGCGCTGTCGCTGTCGCGGCTGCGCAATGTCTACTCCGACAACCTCATCGAGGTGACGGAGTGGTGCATGTCGCTCGATCCGCTGTCCCGCCCGCAAAGCGTTTTCGCGCTGCAAAAAGAACTGGCGCGCGAGACCGAGCGGCGCTATACCAAACTCAGTTTCAGCGAACGGCTGAAACTGCAGCTTGAAAACTTGACGAGCGCCAAAGCATGACGATGCGCTTCTCGGTGTACCAGGTGAGCCGCAAGGGCGGCCGCGAGAAGAACGAAGACCGCATGGGCTATTGCTACACGCGGGATTCGGGCCTGTTCGCGCTCGCCGACGGCATGGGCGGGCACCCGGAAGGCGAGGTCGCCTCGCAACTCGCACTGCAGACGCTCGCCGCGCTCTTCCAGCGCGACTCCAAGCCCACGCTGGCCGACCCATTGCGCTTCCTGCACGAAGCCATCATCGCGGGCCACCACCAGCTGCTGCGCTACGCCACGCAGAAGTCGCTCATCGACACGCCGCGCACGACGGTCGTCGCCTGCGTGATGCAGGGCAATGCCGCCTACTGGGCGCATTGCGGCGATTCGCGGCTGTACATGGTGCGCGGCGACAAGCTCATCGCCCGCACGCGCGACCATTCGTATTCCGAACTCCAGGAAACGCTCAGCCAGGTCGTGCCCATGGGCGAGCGCTTCAACCGCAACGTGCTCTTCACCTGCCTGGGCAGCCCCGGCAAGCCGGTGGTGGACACGGTCGGCCCGCTGCTGCTGCAACCCGGCGACCGCCTGCTGCTGTGCTCCGACGGCCTGTGGGGCAGCGTGAGCGACGCGACCATCACCGAGCAGCTCGCGCAGCACGCGATCTCCGACGCGGTGCCCGAGCTCGTCGAGCAGGCGCTGCGCAATGGCGGCCCGAAGAGCGACAACGTCTCGGTGCTCGCCATGGAGTGGGAAAGCGCCGACGACGGCGAGTCTCCCGGCATTTCCACGCAGACCCTGGGCGAGGAGGTCTTCGCCTCGACCATCCAGGCCAGCGTGATGGGGCAGGACGTGCCCGACGAACTTGACGACGCCGAGATCGAGCGCTCGATCAAGGAAATCAACGAGGCCATCCGGCGCTCGTCCCAGAAGAAAAACTGAAAGGCTCCCTCATGAGTTTCGCTCGCACGCAAGGCCGTGCCGCTGACGCATTGCGTCCGGTCACCATCACCCGCCACTACACCAAGCACGCCGAGGGCTCGGTGCTGGTCGCGTTCGGCGACACCAAGGTGCTGTGCACCGCATCGGTCGAAGAGAAAGTGCCGCCGCACAAGCGCGGCACCGGCACCGGCTGGGTCACGGCCGAGTACGGCATGCTGCCGCGTGCCACGCACACCCGCAGCGACCGCGAGGCGGCCAAGGGCAAGCAAAGCGGACGCACGCAGGAGATCCAGCGACTCATCGGCCGCTCGCTTCGCTGCGTGTTCGACCTGGACGCCTTGGGCGAACGCACCATCGCGCTCGACTGCGACGTGATCCAGGCCGATGGCGGCACGCGCACGGCGGCCATCACTGGCGCGTTCGTTGCGGCGCATGACGCGGTGAGCTTCCTGCTCGCGCAGGACCGTCTGAAGAAGTCGCCGATCCGCGATTTCGTCGCTGCGATTTCGGTGGGCATCGTCGAAGGCACGCCCTTGCTCGACCTCGAATACGTCGAGGATGCGGCCTGCGACACCGACATGAATGTCGTGATGACCGGCGCGGGCGGCTTCGTCGAAGTGCAGGGCACGGCCGAGGGCGCAGCCTTCTCGCGCGACGAGATGGGAACGCTGCTTCAGCTGGCTGACAAGGGCATCCGCGAGCTGGTTGCGGCGCAGAAGAAGGCGCTGGGGCTGGCGTGATTGCCGATCGCGATCACGACACGACCTCTTGATTGGTTGAAGACATGCGCCTCGTGCTTGCGTCGAACAACGCCAAGAAGCTCAAGGAGCTGCAGGCGCTGCTGAGCCCGGTCGGCCTCGAGTTGGTGACCCAAGGCTCGCTTGGCATTGCCGAGGCGGAGGAACCGCATGTCACCTTCGTCGAGAACTCGCTGGCGAAGGCTCGGCATGCGGCGCGCGCGGCGGGCGGCCCGGCGATCGCAGACGACTCCGGCCTGTGCGTGGATGCGCTCGCTGGTGCACCGGGCGTGGTCTCTGCGCACTTCGCGCCTCTGCCGCCGGATGCGATCGGCCTGCCTCGCGAGGACCTGCGTGCACGGCAGGACGCCGCCAACAATGCGCTGCTGCTCGACCGCATGCGGGGTGTGGCCGATCGCCGCGCGCGCTTCGTGAGCGCGCTGGTCGCGGTGCGAAGTGCCGACGACCCGGAGCCTTTGATCGCCTTCGGCCGATGGAACGGCGAGATCCTGCCGGCCATGCGCGGCGAGGGTGGTTTCGGCTATGACCCGCTGATGTTCATCCCAGGGCTGGACAAGACCGTGGCAGAACTGCCTGCGCAGCTGAAGAACGCGCACAGCCACCGCGCCATGGCATCCCTTCAGATGCTCGCGTTGATGCGCGACGTGTGGCACCTTGGCTGACATCCCCATCGTCGCGGCTGACCAAGGCGGGACGAAGCCCGCCGCGACACCGGCCGACATGGTCGCCCGCTACATGCGTCCCGGCACGCTGAGCCTGGGTGCGTTGCCGCCCCTGTCCTTGTATGTGCACCTGCCCTGGTGCCTGAAGAAGTGCCCGTATTGCGACTTCAACTCGCATGAAAGATCTGGCGAGGTGCCCGAGGCCCGCTACCTCGCCGCCCTGCGTGCCGACCTGGAAGCCGCGCTCCCCTTCATCTGGGGCCGCCGAGTCATCAGCATCTTCATCGGCGGTGGCACGCCCAGCCTGTTCTCGCCCGAGGGCATCGACCAGCTCATCACCGACATCCGCGCACGTTTGCCGCTGGAGCCCGGCTGCGAGATCACGCTGGAGGCCAACCCCGGAACTTTCGAGCGCGACCGCTTCCGCGCCTTCCGCCAGGCCGGCGTGACGCGCCTGTCGGTGGGCGTGCAGAGCTTCGATGACGCCAAGCTCAAGGCCATCGGCCGCGTGCACGATGCTGCACAAGCCATGGCCGCGCTGGAGGAGGCGAGCCGCTGCTTCGACACGTTCAACCTCGACCTGATGTATGCACTGCCAGGGCAGACCTTGGCCGAGCTCGACGCCGATCTTGCGAAGGCGCTGTCCTTCAACCCGCCGCACCTGTCGATCTACCATCTCACGATCGAGCCCAACACCTTCTTCGCCAAGCATCCGCCGCAGGTGCCCGATGACGACCTGTCCTCGGAAATGCTGGACCTCATCACCGAGCGCACCGCTTCGTCGGGGCTCGAGCGCTACGAGGTGTCGGCCTTTGCCAAGGCGGGCCATCGTTGCCAGCACAACCTCAACTACTGGCAGTTCGGCGACTACCTCGGCATCGGCGCGGGCGCGCACGGCAAGCTGAGCTTTCCGCACCGTGTCGTGCGGCAGATCCGTTACCGAGATCCGAACAAGTACATGGACCAGGCCCTGGCGGGCGCAGCGATCGCGCAGGACGACGAGGTCGCGCGCGACCAGCTGCCTTTCGAGTTCATGCTGAACGCGCTGAGGTTGCGCGAGGGCTTCGAGCTCGCGCGCTTCACCGAGCGCACGGGCCTGCCGTTGACGGCGATACAGAAGCCATTGCAAGAGGCCGAATCCCAGGGGTTGATCGAGCGGGACTGGCAGTGGGTGCGTCCGACGGCGCGCGGCTTCGACTTCCTCAGCGACCTGCAATCTCTGTTCTTGTAGCTTGATCGAATGGCGGCTGCATGCCGAGGATTCGACTTTGAACCACAGAGTCACTGAGGACACAGAGAAGGGAATTCCTCTGTGTCCCCTGTGGTGACAAGAACCTCAGCCCCGACCCGGGCCCGGTCAGCCTCCCGAAGAATGCCGCATCGCCTGCAGCATCTCGTGCACGTCGTAGGTCATGATGGCCAGGAAGCCCAGCAGCGCGATGTAGCAGACCCCGTAGCCGATGCGTGTCTCCATCGAAGCCATCCGGTACGCCTGCGTGGCCGGATCGTGCCGGTGATTCCAAGCCGTCCAGAGCTGTGAACCGGCCAGCAATGCGATGAGCAACAGCATGGGGCTGAAGCTCCACAGCATCATCGCGCCCAGCACCGGCACGCCAGCGAGCCACATCCACGGTGAGATGACCTGGGTGATGCGGCCACCGTCCAGCGGCGACAGCGGAATCAGGTTGAAGAGATTCAGGAAGAAGCCGGAGTACGACACGGCCAAGAGCCAAGGCGTGTCGGTGTCGCGTGCGATGAAGTAGCACACGAGCGCGCCGACCGTGCCCACCAAAGGTCCCGCCATGCCCACGTAGGCTTCGGTCTCGGCGTCGTGCGGCATGTCCTTCAGCTCGACCCACGCGCCGACGAAAGGAATGAAGGTGGGTGCACCAACATTCAGGCCGCGCTGTCGCGCCGCGATGTAGTGGCCCATCTCATGCACGAAGAGCAGCGCGACGAAGCCCACCGCATAGCGCCAGCCCCACACGAAGGCATACAGCAGCACCGACAGCAGCATCGTGCCGCCGGTGGTGAAGAGCTTGCCGAGCTTGACGCCCGACAACAGCAATGCAAGCAGCTTGATCACGCGGCGTCCCGGCGCTTGAAGAACTTGCCGATCATCGCGAGCACGCCAGCGCCGGCCAAGAGCAACACCTTCGCGAACTTCGCAGCAAAGCCAAGCATGACGGCGATGAGCCCGAGCTTCTTCGCGGCCACGCCGGCCACGAGCGCAGCGATGCCGTATTCGGCGACCCGATCGGTGCCCGAGTTGAAATCGGCATAGCGCTTGCCGCTGTCGAAGTCGAGGGCGGCCAGCAGTGTGTGCGCGGCGGGCTTGTCCTGCTCGATGGTGGCGCGCGAGCTGATGAGGTTGAGCGACACGTAACCTTCGCGGCCCAGCGCATAGGTGTTGTAGTTGATGCTCTGCTGCGCCTCGTCGGCGCCCGGCGTGCGCGCGGCCATGGACCACACGAGACGATGGGCTGCCGCGTCATAGCTCGGCTTCTGCACCCAGCCCACGATCTCCAGCGGCGGGAAGCCGAGCTTGGCCCGCTCCTTGTTGCCTTCTTCCGTGCCTTCCTTGAGGCTCTTGAAGAGGTCGTCGACGTTCCAGTCGCGCGCGTCGTCGTCCTTGATGTAGCCCGCGGGCTCGTAGCGCGCCACCACCAGCCAGTCGCTGTCGCCCGTGCCTTGCACGAGCCCCTGCAGGCGGCCGTCGGCACCGTTGCCCATCGATTGCATCAGGCGCCCGGCGGCCGGCTGCGGGATGTAGACCATGCCCGCGGGCAGCTTGAGCACCGCCTGGCCTGCGAACTTGATGTCGCTCGGCCCCTTGATCGCGGCGGCGTTGGCAGCTTCGACAGCAGCCTTGATCTCCTGCTTGCGCGCCTCGTCGGGCTGCGCATGGGCAGCGCCCGCGGCGAAGACGAACGCAAGAGCGGCCAGGCCCCGCCAGACGATGTGAAGTGAATGCATTTGGAGTCCTCCCGTTGGATTGGGGCTTTGCGCCCTCGAGGTGAATCGTGCCGCCAGACGCATGGGCGGCCGCCGCATGCTACCCGAGCCACCTGCCGATGAAAACCGCCTGACGCCCGGGTGCGGCGGTCATTCGGCCCGCTTGCGTGCAGTCCGTCTCGGCTGGGGATGCAAGGTGGCGCGCGACATCTCCAGCTCGTCGTTCAGCCATTGCCGCAGCATCGTGAGCGGCGGCCAATCCTTGAGCGCAGTCGGGTACACGAGGTGGTACGGAAAAGCCTGCTCCAGCACGATCTCCACCGGCGAAAGCCGCACCAGCCGGCCGTCGCACAGCGCATCGGCCGACAGCAGCTCGCGCGCGATGGCGAGGCCCAGGTTCTGCTCGGCCGCCTGCAGCATGAGCCCCGCGTCATTGAAGCTGGCGACCGGCACGACGTGCGTGCGCAGCCCGGCGGCGGCGAACCACTTGTCCCACAGCTCCGAATCGCCGAGCAGCGGCTCCCGCGCGATCGCCTCGGGCTGGGCACCCAGCAGGCGCCGGGCGGCGGCCGGCGAGCCGACGAGGATGAGCGGCATCGGCTGGTTGAACAAGCGCTCGGCGACCATGCCCGGCCATGGCCCGAGGCCTTGGCGCACGGCGGCGTGGAAACCTTCGCGCTGCAAGTCCACCACCTGCTGCGACGCATCGATCTCCAGCGCCAGCTGCGGATGCCGCTCGCGCCAGCGCCCCATGCGCGGCAGCAGCCAGCGTTGCGCGAACGAGGGCAGGGTGGTGATGCGAAGCCGTTGTGCCGAGCCGCTGGCCGCGGCCGCGGCCGCCTGCACGCCATCGTCGATCTGCGCGAGCGCCGGCTCGACGCTGCGCAGCAACGCTTCCCCGGCCGGGTTGAGCACCACGCGCCGCCCGCGCCGCTCGAACAGCTCGAAGCCGAGCTGCTCCTCGAGGTTGCGGATCTGCTGGCTCACCGCGCTGTGCGTGAGGTGCAGCTCCTCGGCTGCCGCGCGCAGGTTGGCGAGCTGGGCGACGGTGCGGAAAGCGGGCAGGGTGTGAAGGGGGATGCGGGCCATGCTGGTAAGCATAGCTTTCCAAAGTGGCCAGAACAAGTCGCTTCCTCGCCGAGGGCTGTACTCATATGCTTACCAGCATCGAATGTTCACCAGGAGCCCCACCATGCAAACCACCACCACCTGCCCGACGACCGTCACCCTCTGGCGTCCGCTGCACGTGCGCTTGCTCGAGGCCCTGGGCGACAAGCTCTACGCCTGGAGCGATGCCTGGGAGTCGTATGTCGCCAAGCGTCGCCTGGCGCGTGCCCTGGAAGGCATCGCCGACATGAACGAAGCGCTGCTGCGCGACATCGGCGCGCCTGACTGGATGATCGCGCAGGCCTCCGCCCGGCGCGAGATCGACCGCCAGCAGCTCACCCTGCTACGTGCCGGCCACCCCGACTCCCTGTTCTGAGCGAGCGCAGCGAAGCGCCCCATCAAGCCACGCCCGCGGATCCGGCTCCGCCGGTCCGCCAGGCGGCGCCCCTTG
>CBIHOF010000048.1:0-18964 GCA_966211955.1 uncultured Comamonadaceae bacterium
AGCGACTGGGGGGCTCTGTCAGACCAGCCGGCCGTGGCAGGCCTTGTACTTCTTCCCGCTGCCGCAAGGGCATGGGTCGTTGCGGCCCACCTTGGGCACCGCCGCGGCCAGCGCATCGCCCTCCTGCGACACGCTGCCATCCTCGTTCGGATGCGTGTAGGTGACGTTGCTGATCTGCTCGGCGCGCTGCTCGATGGCCTCGGCCGCCTGGGCGACCTCTTCCTGCGACTGGATGCGCACGGTCATCAGCACGCGCGTCACGTCCATCTTCACCACGTCCAGCAGCTGGCTGAAGAGCTCGAAGGCTTCGCGCTTGTATTCCTGCTTCGGGTTCTTCTGCGCATAGCCGCGCAGGTGGATGCCCTGGCGCAGGTAGTCGAGCGCGGCCAGGTGCTCGCGCCAGTGCGAATCGATGGACTGCAGCAGGATCATGCGCATGAAAGGCGTGAACTGGTCCAGGCCGACGCGCTCCACCTTCGACTCGAACATCGCGTTCGCGGCCTTGACGACCTCTTCCACGATCTCTTCGTCGGTGATGGACTGCGCCTTCTTCACCTTGTCCTTGAGCGCGACCTCGAGCTGCCACTCTTCGCGCAGCGTCTTCTCCAGGCTGTCGAGGTCCCACTGTTCCTCGACGCTGTCGGACGGCACATAGGTGCGCACCACGTCTTCCATGGTGCTCTCGCGCAGGCTGCCGATCTGCGCCTGCAGGCTCTCGGCCTCGAGGATGTCGTTGCGCTGCTGGTAGATGACCTTGCGCTGGTCGTTCGACACGTCGTCGTACTCGAGCAGCTGCTTTCGGATGTCGAAGTTGCGCGCCTCGACCTTGCGCTGCGCGCTCTCGATGCTGCGCGTGACGATGCCGGCTTCGATGGCTTCGCCGTCGGGCATCTTCAGCCGTTCCATGATCGCGCGCACGCGGTCGCCGGCGAAGATGCGCATGAGCGGATCGTCCAGCGACAGGTAGAAGCGCGACGAGCCCGGGTCGCCCTGGCGGCCCGAACGGCCGCGCAGCTGGTTGTCGATGCGGCGTGATTCATGCCGCTCGGTGGCGATGATGCGCAGGCCACCCATCTTCTTCACGTGCTCGTGCAGGCCCTGCCATTCCTCGCGCAGCTGCTTTGCCTTTGCCACCTTGTCGGGGTCGCTCAGCGATTCGTCAGCGTCGATGATCTGGATCTGTTTCTCGACGTTGCCGCCGAGCACGATGTCCGTGCCGCGACCGGCCATGTTGGTGGCGATGGTGATCACGCCCGGGCGGCCCGCTTGCGCGACGATCTCCGCCTCGCGCGCATGCTGCTTGGCATTGAGCACCTGGTGCGGCAGCTTCGCCTTGGTCAAAAGGCCCGAAATCAGCTCGGAGTTCTCGATGGAGGTCGTGCCCACGAGCACCGGCTGGCCGCGATCGTGGCAGCTGCGGATGTCGGCGGTGACGGCGTCGAACTTCTCGCGCGCCGTCTTGTAGACGAGGTCGAGCTCGTCCTTGCGGATGGTCGGCTTGTTGGGCGGGATCACCACGGTCTCGAGGCCGTAGATTTCCTGGAATTCGTAGGCCTCGGTGTCGGCCGTGCCGGTCATGCCCGACAGCTTGCCGTACATGCGGAAGTAGTTCTGGAAGGTGATCGAGGCGAGCGTCTGGTTCTCGCTCTGGATCTGCACGCCTTCCTTGGCCTCCACCGCCTGGTGCAGGCCGTCGGACCAGCGGCGGCCGGTCATCAGGCGGCCGGTGAACTCGTCGACGATCACGACCTCGCCGTCCTGCACCACGTAGTGCTGGTCACGGTGGTAGAGATGGTTGGCGCGCAGCGCGGCGTACACGTGGTGCACGAGCGAGATGTTGGCCGCGTCGTAGAGGCTCGCGCCGGCGGGCAGCAGGCCGGCCGTGGTGAGGATGCGCTCGGCGTTCTCATGGCCGTCTTCGGTCAGGTGCACCTGGTGCGCCTTCTCGTCCACCGTGAAGTCACCCGGGTCGATCACGCCTTCGCCGGTGCGCAGGTCGAGCTCGCCGATCTGCTTCTTGAGCTGCGGCACGATCGCGTTGATGCGCACGTACAGCTCGGTGTGGTCTTCGGCCTGGCCGCTGATGATGAGCGGCGTGCGGGCCTCGTCGATGAGGATGGAGTCCACCTCGTCGACGATGGCGTAGGCGAGGCCCCGGGCGACGCGGTCGGCCACGTCGTGGACCATGTTGTCGCGCAGGTAGTCGAAGCCGAATTCGTTGTTGGTGCCGTAGGTGACGTCGGCGGCGTAGGCTGCCTGCTTCTCCTCGCGCGGCATCTGCGGCAGGTTCACGCCGACGCTCAGGCCCAGGAAGTTGTACAGCCGCCCCATCCACTCGGCGTCGCGCTTGGCGAGGTAGTCGTTCACCGTGACGACGTGGACGCCTTTACCCGTGATCGCATTCAGGTACACCGGCAGCGTCGCCATCAGCGTCTTGCCTTCGCCGGTACGCATTTCGGCGATCTTGCCGTCGTTCAGCGCCATGCCGCCAATCAGCTGCACGTCGAAGTGGCGCATCTTCAGCACACGCTTGCTGCCTTCGCGCACGGTGGCAAAGGCCTCGGGCAGAAGCTCGTGCACCGTCTCGCCCTTTTCAGACCGCTGGCGGAACTCGTCGGTCTTGGCCTTCAGGGCCGCATCGCTGAGCTGCTCGAACTGCGGCTCGAGCGCATTGACCTGTTGCACGACGCGCCGGTACTGCTTGAGCAAACGTTCGTTGCGGCTACCGAAGATTTGTGTGAGTAGACGAGGCAGCATGCGGCGTGGTGTTTTGGAATTCGATCGGATGTGCGGGCATATGCGGGCAACAGCGGGCGGCACAAGTCCGCCCGGCCCAAAGGCCGCAAAACTCTCGATTTTACCCGCGCGGCGCCTGGACCCCGGAAGCGCCTACCGCGCTGCCTTGCGGGTCGTGGGGATCGCCTCGCCGTCGGCCAGCGCCAGGAACTTGGCGGGGTTCTGCGGCGCGCCATCGAGCAGCACCTCGAAGTGCAGGTGCGGCCCGGTGGAACGCCCGGAGGTGCCCACCAGCGCCACCGCCTGGCCGCGCTTGACGATGTCGCCGGCATGCACCAGCACCTTGGAGCTGTGCGCATAGCGCGTCACCAGGCCGTGGCCATGGTCGATCTCCACCATGTTCCCGTACTGCGGGTGGAATTCGGTCAACAGCACCACGCCACCGGCCGCCGCGTGGATGGCCGTGCCGACGTCAGCTGGAAAGTCGAGGCCCGTGTGCAGCGCGGCGCGGCCGGTGAACGGGTCGGCGCGGAAGCCGAAGCCGGAGCCGATGGGGCCTTCGACCGGGCGGCTGTTGGGGATCATCAGTGACTGCAGCTTCTTCTCGAGCAGCCGAGCCTCGACCATGGTGTACAGGTCGGAATTCTGGTCGGCCTCTTCGTCGAGTGCTGCGACCCAGCCGTTGAGCTGGTCGAGCGAGGGGCGCGACACCGGCACGAAGGGGCCGCCCTTGCCGCTTGCCGCCGGCTTGATCTGCTGCAGCTCCTCAGGCTTCACGCCGGCCATGCCCGAGACTCGCTCGCTCATGGCTTCGAGCTTGATCAGCTTGGCCTGCATTTCGCCGACCTTGGTGGCCATGGCGTCGAGGTTCTCGCGCATGAAGCGGTCGCGCTGGGCGAATTCGTCGCGCACCACGAGCTTGACCACAGAGCTCACCACCGGCCAGCCTTCGCGCGCGGCCTTGAGGAAGATCACGTGATAGACCGTGCCCGACAGCAGCGTGAGCAGCACGATCAGTCCGCACAGCGCCGCCGCCAATTGCCAGCGGTTGAAGTGCATGACGCGCGTGCGCGCCAGGCTGCCATGGGTGATCAGAATCTGCATCGCTACACTCCTCGGGTGAATGCGAAGTCACCCGCCAAGAAGTCCCAACCGCTCGTGCCCAACTCGCTTCCGGTGGCCGACGCGCTCATGCGCAGTGCGCCCTTGGCCCACCTGCGGCAGCGGCTGCAGGATTCGAATGCCCGCTTCGCCGCCATCAAACGAGCCTTGCCCGCCGCCCTCGCCGCCCATGTGAAACCGGGGCCGGTCGATGAAGAAGGCTGGACCCTGCTCTGCGCCAACACACCCGTGGCGGCCAAACTGCGACAGCTGCAGCCTCGGCTCGAGGACCTTTTGCGTCAGCAGGGATGGCAGGTTATCGGAATCCGCATCAAGGTTCAATCGAGAACCTGAGGCCGTTTCCGCGCTTACAGCCGAGTGGCAAGAGTGCCCATTTTCGGCAGTCGGGTGACGCGATTGGGCGGGCAATGCGGCGCCCAAAGCGCCCGATCCGAGGTGGTGCCGGCTCTCGGAATCGAACCGAAGAACTTCCGCTTACAAGGCGCCATGGGCACATCCACCAGGCGAATTCGGCATGAATTCATCCGGCTTTCAGGCGCCGGAGCCAGGCCGGTCCTTATTTCTCCGCGGGTGCGCGCTCGCGTCGAAATGCGTCCCACCAGTGCCCCGTGCGCGCCGCCGTCTCGTAGGCGTTGCGGCCGGGCACCCGGAGTTCCACCTCGGTGCCGCGTCCGATCACGCTGCGGACGTCCAGCTGGCCACCGATGACGGCGGCGCGCTCGCGCATGCCCGGCAACCCGAAGTGGCTGGTGGGCTGCTGCCCCTCGATCGTTGCCGCTTCGATGCCTTTGCCGTCGTCGACGATCGTCAGCCGGAACTGTCTCGCGCCGTATTGCAGCGTGACCGTGATGTGCCGCGCGTCGGCATGGCGGAAGGTGTTGCGAAGCGCCTCGCCCGCGATGCGGCACGCCTCCTCGCGCACGAGCGGGTTCAAGTGGCGCGACGCCCCATCGAGCGCGACGTCGACGACCGGCGCGTTGCCTGCCGCATTGGAACTGGTCAGGTCGGCGCCGATCGCAGCGATCGCCTCGGCCAGGTCATTGACCTCGACGGTGGAGGTGCGCAGGCCCTGCACGGCGTCACGACCTTCGACGATCGCTGCCTCTGCACGGTCGAGGGCGAGTTCGAGCCGCTGCTTGGCATCAAGCGGGCGATCCGGCAGGACGTTCATCGCGGCGCGGAACCAGAGCAGCGACGCCTGGTAGGTCTGCAGCAAGGTGTCGTGCAGCTCGCGCGCGATGCGTGTGCGCTCGCCGAGCCGCGCATACATGGCGATCTCGAACCGGCGCTGCAAGTGGCGCACGCGCAAGCGGTACGCGAGCCAGAGCATCGTGAGCACCAGCGCGCCCACCAGGCCCCGGAAATACCACGTCGCGTACCACGGCGGCGGAACGTGGATCTTGAGCGCGCTCTCGTTCCAGCCCCCGCGTGCGCCGCGAGCCTGGACCCGAAACGTGTAGTCGCCCGTCGGCAGCATGGTGTAGGTCGCAGTGCGCCGGGCGCTGTCCGCCTCGTTCCACTTCGTTTCGAACCCTTCGAGCTGATACCGATAGCGCGTGCGTTCCGGATCGACGTAGTTCAAGGCGGCGAAATCGAACGACACGATGCTGCGCGGCTCCAGCGCCAGCGAAGCCGCGGACCAGATCGGCTGCTTCAGCGGCGCACTTCCCGGCAGAACCGGCTCGCCGAACAAGCGGAACTCGGTCAGGTACACCGGCGGCGCGCGCTTGCGCTCGACGACCTGAGCGGGGAAGAACGCCACCAGCCCCTTCTGTGAGCCGAAGAACATTTCCCCGCCCGAACTCTTGGCAGCGACCACGGGCGCGGCGAACCGATCGGTCAACAGGCCATCCGATGCGTGGTAGTTCGTGAAGGTTTCGGCACGCGGATCGAACCTCGACAACCCGTTCGGGGTGCTGACCCACAGGCGCCCGTCGTCTTCTTCCAGGACGCCGAGGACCGAGTCGGCCGGAAGCCCGGAGCGCGAGTCATACGACCTGAATGTCCCGTCGCGGGGGTCGAACTTGCCCAGGCCTCGGAAGGTCGCCGCCCACACCGTGCCCGCATGGTCGACGTGGACCGAATTGACGCGGTTGTGGCCGGGCGGACGCACGGCGCGGAGCTCGGCATCGAAGACCTTGAAGGTGCCTGTGCGCGGGTCGAAACGGTGCAGTCCGCGCGACGACGTTGCGAGCCACAGCGCACCGCTCGAGTCCTCCGAGATCGAGCGGTACTGCACCAGGCTTTTCGCCTGGGGGCTGAAGGTCGAGAACTGCTCCGTCGCCGGATCCCAGTGGCTCAGTCCGAAGTCCGTGCCGATCCACAAGTTGCCGCTGCGATCGACCCGCAACGCCGTGACCCGGTCGTGGTTCAGGGACCGCGGATTCGATGCATCGTGGGTGTACGTCGTGTACCGGCCCGAGCCGGGTTCGAGGCGAGCGAGACCGTTGCCATACGTGCCGAACCACAGATTGCCGGAGCGATCCTTGGCGATCGCCCTCACACCTCGCGCAAAGACCGGCAGGTCGATCTGCGTGACCTGATCCGTCTTGCGGTCGACACGGTTCAAGCCGCGGTCCGTGCCGATCCACAACGTGTCGGGATCGTCCGCGTACGCCGCGGTCACCGCGCCTTTGCCGAGGCTTTGCGGGACTGCCTGCTGGTGCCGATAAGAATGAAAGTGCGCACGCTCGGTGTCGAAACGGTAGGCCGCCCCTGCCTTGGTCGTCGCCCAGAAGGTCCCGTCGCGATCCTTGAACAGGCTGATGACGAGGTCCTCGCGCAAGCCGTCCGGGTCGTCGGGATTGCTCTGGTACCAGATGGCCCGCGTGCGGTCCGGCGTCAGCTTCACGAGGCCGAGCTTGTTGGTGCCCACCCAGAGCGCCCCTTCGCGGTCTTCCTGGATCGACACGACGCCGGAGGACGAGTTCGCCAGCAGTCCGCCGTCCTTGAATGCGTAGACCGTGACCTTGCCGCTGGCGACGTCGACCGAGGCCAGGTCGCCGCCGGAGGACAGGCCGACCCACAGCGTTCCCGCGTGGTCCTGGAACGGCTTGGACGGAAAGCCGGTGCAGACGAGCTTGCCTCCCGAAGGCGCCTCGAGCTTGATGTGGCGGGTGACCTTGCCCGATCGCCGGTCGAGCGTGAAGAGCCCATCGCTGCTGGTGACCCACAACGTGCCGTCCGGCACGGGAATCGTGGCGATGACGCGCGACTCTCCGACCCCGGGTGTGTAGCGCGGCCGATGACAGGTGGTCTTCGAGGTGACCGGGTCCAGGGCGGTCACGCCGTCATCCGTCGCGAGCCAGATCATCCCCTCCTGGTCCTCGGTGATGTCGTGGGCGACCCTGACGGTGCCGCAGGCCTCATTGGGCGATCGGTATTGCGTGACGCTGCCGGTCTCGGGGTCGTACCGGTTGAGCGAGTCGTCCGCACCGATCCACAGCCGCCCCGCGCGGTCGCTCGCCAGCGAATGGGCGATGAAGTACCCCGCGCTCGTCTGGCTGCGGCCATCGGGGATCTTCATGAAATCGTAGCCGTCGTAGCGCTGCAGTCCGTCCTCGGCGCTCAGCCAGAGGAACCCGTACCGGTCCTGCGCCATCCGTTGCATCGCCAGAGATGCGGATGGGGGCGGCAGCTCGTGGAACTGGATGTGTTCGCCCGCGACGAGAGGGACGTCGACGACGCGGATGTCTTGCGCCCGAGCCAACGCGCAACTCGCCAGCGCCGCCAGAGCGGAGGACAGCGCAATGAAGCTACGGGCCCACCTCTTCATACATCACGCACACCTCTCCGCCGTCTGGCAGCGTCGGTCCGCAGGTCGAGCGGTGGAACGCGCCTTGACTGCGACTCGGAATGTCGGCGAATCCGATGTGCGACGACCAGCGGGAGCACCGCCCATCGCCGCATCGCGATGGAATTCTATAGGTCCGAGGGCCGCATGACCTTGATCTCGATCCAATCCGGGCGAGACAAGATCGCCGGGGCTCGTTGGCACCACGCGAGGTCGCCGCCCACTCGGAGTGCCTGCCTGCGTGAAGATTCCACGGCCAATTCATGCTGCAACGCACCAAATAGGTGTTTTCCCATAAATAGTTCATGCATCGATCGAACTAGCATGACGCCCAGTTGATATAGCGTTATATCAACCTCCGGTCGTCGTTGCCAAGGAATCAAGATCATGACTCGTGCTGTTCGTGCTGCCAGGCCCCTCGTCCCCCGGCGTTGGCTTCGTTTCGCTCTGATGGGCATGGCCCTGTCGTGGAGCGCATCAGTCCTCGCAGGCACCGGCAACGGCGACCTCACGGACTCCAACATCAACTACATCGGGCGCTGGGACAAGTCCAACAGCACCACCTATCGCAGCTATTGGAACGGCGCGTCCCTCTCCACCAAGTTCACCGGCACCACGGTCCAGGTGAAGGTGGCGGAGAAGACGGTACTCACGGCCATCGTGGACGGGGTGCCCAGCACCTACTGGGACGTCGTCGGCACCGTCAACCTCACGCCCACGCCCTTGGCGAGCGGGACGCACACGCTGAAGATCCTCTCCAAGTACGAGAAGGTCGAGTTGCCGTTCCAGGGCCTGGTGCTGGATGCCGGCGCCACCACGATGCGGCCCGACCCCCTGCCGCTGGTGGAGTTCATCGGCGACTCCATCACCACCGGTGTCACGACGACCGACGTCGTGCTCTCCGACTACGCCTGGCTCACCGGCGAGAGGCTGGGTGCCGATCACACCCAGATCTCCTACCCTGGCATCACCCTGATCGATCCCACCTGGAGCAGCCCCATCGTCGCGACCGGCATGGAGTCGGTCTACTTCAAGCTGTGGCAAGCCAGCCGATGCACCGACGTGCCGTGCACCGGCAACCCGGCGTGGAACTTCGCCAACTACACGGCCAAGCTGGTCGTCGTGAACCTCGGCAGCAACGACTCCTTCAACTCGGTGTCGTCGGCCACCTTCCAGAGCCGCTACACGACCTTCTTGCAGAACATACGGGCCAAGTACCCCAACGCGGACATCTTTGCGCTGCGCACCTTCAGTGGCTTCTACCAGGCCGAGACGCAGGCGGCGGTGAGCGCGCGGGTCGGCGCGGGTGATGCCAAGGTGCACTACATCGACACCACCGGCTGGCTGGATACGTCCAGCGGCTCCAAGGACTTCACCGATGGGCTTCACCCCAGTGACACGGGCCACGTCAAGGTGAGCAACCGCCTGCTGCCGGTCCTGCTGCCCTACCTCGGCATGGTGACGCGCAACGACACGAGCTTCAGCTACGACAACACCGCCAACTGGCCCAGCGGCTGGCAGGACGGCGCATTCCAGAACGACAACCACTGGTCCAGCGTCACCAACGCCTCCTACCAGGTGCCCTTCAGCGGCACGCAGGCCAGGTTCTATGGAGCGCTGGCGCCGGCGCACGGCATCGCGGCGGTGTCCGTGGACGGCGGCGCCGAGACCTTCATCGACACCTACTCGGCCGCCCGAAAGGATGATGTCCTGCTGTGGACCAGCCCCGTGCTGAGCTCGGGCAGCCACACGCTGAAGGTGCGAAACACGGGCCAGAGGAACGCCAGCTCGTCAGGCAACTTCGTCGTGGGCGACCGCGTCGACGTCATCAACGGCGGCGTGAACCTGCTGAGCAACGCCGGTTTCGAGAACGGCCTGGGAGGCTGGAATACGGGCTCGTCCGGCGGGACGGTGTCCACCGCCACGACGCGGCCCAATTCGGGCTCGTCCCACCTGGTGCACAGCGGCACAGCCGCGTACTGGGCCTACACCGCGCAGACCCTCACTGGCCTCGCCAACGGGTCGTACACCGTCAGGGCCTGGGTCCGAGGCACCAGCGGCCACCAGCTGTACGTGAAGAACTACGGCGGCAGCTCGGTGTCTGTCAATACCGTGGCTTCGGATGGCTACACGCAGCTCGAGATCAGCAACATCAACGTCAGCAACGGCCAGGCCGAGATCGGCTTCTGGACGAGCGACGGGTCGGGCACCGCCTGGCTCAACGCCGATGACATGACCTTCTTCAAGCAATAGGGACGACGGGGCCCGGGTGCAGGCCATGGACTGCAGCCGCCTCGACGTCGAAATCACCGGCTCCCGCCGCAGACGTGTTGCAGCAGCACGTTCTGCGATCCCGCATGGAAATCCTTGGTCCGAGCCTTGCATGGTTTGGCGTCGAAGTGAATTCGGGCGCGGAACGAACTGCGAACCGCACGCCGTCCAGTCCAGTCTGACATTTCTTGGCCGGGCAGCGGTTTCGTGCGACAAGCAACGGGCTGCACTGACAAACAACCAAGAGGAAATCTGATGCAGCCTGCACTGAACGCCGCCTCCCACGCTCGCCGCGTTTCGATCGCCTTCCTGATGGCAAGCATTGCGTCCTGCGGTGGAAGCGGCTCGTCCCCAACCGGCACCGATGCCACGCCGGTGCCACCGCCCGCAGCCGGAACCGGGTCTGCGCCGGCACCGCCGCCCGCCGCATCCGCCCCCACCGCTGCAGCGTCGATCAACGCCGACCTCGGCATGCCTGATCGACTTCTCGGCGGCCTGGGCGCCGGCAATTCGATCGCGGACATGACCAGCCAGAACATCCACCCGGACATCATCGATACCTACCTCGTGGGGGTGGGCAGTGGCTCGTGGCCCACGTGGAACAGCCCCGACGGGGCTTGTGTCACCTACGTCTCGGCGAACGTCAAGGCCATCGGGGCGGTGCCCATGTTCACGCTCTACCAGATGGCCACCAAAGGCGAAGGCAACCTCAGCGCCATCGACGACGCGGCCTTCATGACGAGCTACTGGGCGCAGGTCAAGCTGATGTACCAGAAGATCGGCGCGACGGGCCTGCCCACGCTGGTCAACCTGGAGCCGGACTGGTGGGGCTTCGTCATGACCGGCGCTCCGGGCGGCGACCCGACGAAGCTGCCGGCGCGGGTGAGCACGGTGAGCGAATGTTCGGGCCAGCCGGACAACGCCGTGGGCATGGCGCAATGCTTGTTGACGCTTGGGCGGACCTATGCGCCCAAGGCGAAGATCGGTTTTCCGCCCTCCTTCTGGGGGCGCGATGCCACCACTGTGGGCAACTTCATGCTGAAGGTGGGAGCGGACAAGGCCGACTTCATGGTGGCGCAGACGAGCGATCGCGATGCCGGCTGCTTCGAAGTCTCGCCTCCCCCGGCCGAATGCGCAGGCCGCGGCACCGGACCGTTCTACTGGGACGAAGCGAACGTGGCGACACCCAACTTCCGCCAGAGCCTCGACGAGTGGAGCGCGCTGCGAAAGGCGCTCGGCAACCTGCCCGTCCTGTTCTGGCAGACGCCGCTGGGCGTGCCTTCGGCGACGCCGGGCGGCACGCCCGGGCACTTCCGGGACAACCGTGTCCACTACATGCTCACGAACCCGACGCAATACACCGCCGCCGGCGTGTTCGCGATCGTGTTCAGCGGCGGCGGGAGCACCTCGGCCAGCATCACCACCGATGGCGGCCAGTTCGCGCGGCTGTTCCAGGCGTACCTTGCCAATCCGGCGCCTATTCCTCACTGAGCAACGCAAGGCCTTGCCAAAAGTTGTCGGCAACAAGGGTTTGCACCCCATGCGCATTCGATTCGACTTCGCGACCGTCCTTCTGCCGTCGGCATATTTGGGTCTGGCCCTCGCTGGCACTTCTTCCGCCCTGGCGCAACAAGTGGTGCGCGTGAACTTCGAGCCTGCCGGCCTGAAGGCGTTGCCGGCCCACGTTTCGGGGCGCGTTCAGTCCCTGCCCGGCGGCGAGATGCTCAGGCAATGGCCCGGCACCTATGCCGAGACGGCCATGGTCGGCAGCGAAGCCTACTTCCGCGTCGGGCGCGGTCAAGTGAGCCTGCGCGTGCGCGTGGACGACGCGGCACCGATCCCGCTGGTAAAGCCCTCGCCCGGGCTGTACCGCATCAGCCTGTCCAGCGCAGTGGCGTCGCATCGCATCCGTGTCGACGTGGCCAGCGAAAGCCAGGGCGGCGCCACCAGCTTCGGAGGATTCTTCCTGCCTTCGGGCGCGAGCCCTGCGACCCTGCCCACGCGGGCCCATCAGATCGAGTTCATCGGCGATTCGCACACCGTGGGATACGGCAACACGTCACCTTCGCGCGACTGCACGGGCGACCAGGTCTGGGAGTTCACGGACTCCTCGGTCGCCGTGCCTCCCCAAGTCGCGGCGCGCTACGACGCCGACTACCAGGTCAATGCCATTTCGGGCCGCGGCATCGTGCGCAACCTCGATGGCTTTGCGGCCGACGTGCTGCCCAGCGCCTACCCCTTCGTGCTCTTCGACAAGGCCACCGCGGCCCGTGATCCGAACTGGCGACCACAGGCCATCGTGATCAGCCTGGGCACCAACGACTTTGCCACGCCCTTGCATGAAGGTGAAAAGTGGACTCGACGTGAGCAGCTGCAGGCGGACTTCGTGGCGGCTTATGCCAGCTTCGTGCGCGGGCTGCACGAACGCAATCCCCAGGCTTATGTCCTGCTGTGGGCCGCCGCCGGCAACGACTCTGAATTGGCCACGCAGGTGCGCCAGGTGGTCCAGCGCGTCCAGCAGTCGGGCGACACCAGGATTGGCTTCGTTCCCGTGCCGAACCTGGCGGCATCGGGCTGCCACTATCACCCGAGCGTCGCGGACGACCGGGTCATTGCCCAGGCCATCACACGCCATCTCGAAGCAAATGCGCCGGGACTGGGTGCGCCGGCGGCCATGGCCGCTGTGGCCACCGCAAGCGCACCGTCAACGGCGTCAGATGCCCAGGCCGCAGCGAACAAGCCGGTCGGTCAGCTGATCAACGATTTCAAGACCTCGACATGGAGCGTATACGGCGCGAACCAGCGCACCGAATCGCTGGCGCAAGGCGGTCCCAAGGACTATCCGATGACCCGCGTGACGGTGAGCCAGAAGGGCAATCCATGGGATGCCGGCGCGTCGACGCCGTTGAGCAAACCGATCAAGGCCGGCGACACTGTGCTCGTCGCCGTCTACCTGCGCGCACCAGCGCTCAAGGATGGCGAATCAACCCCCGTGACCTACTTCGGCCTCAATGAAAACAGCCCGCCGTACACCTCCGTCGCCCAGGGCTCCGCGCAGGTGACGAACCAGTGGAAGGTCTATTACTCATCGGGCACCGCCGGCAAGGCATTCAGCCCCGACCACACGGTCGTCGGCATGCACCTGGCTGCGGCCCAGCATGTGCTGGAGCTGGGGCCGGTGCTTGTCTACAACTTCGGCCAGAACGTCGATCCGGCCAAGCTGCCGCATTGAGAGGCCGCGGATTCCTGGTGGACGAAGGACAGCTCGAAAACGTGGCACTCGACGCATGGGAGCGCGTGCTGCGCATCAACCTCAGCAGTGTGATGCTCACGCTGCGCGCCGCCTCGCGGCCGATGAAGGCAAGGGGCAGCGGCCGCATCATCGTCACCTCGTCCATCGCCGGCATGCGCGCGGAAGCGATGTCAGGCTACGCCTACGTCGCATCGAAGGCGGCGGTCACAACCTCGTTCGACAGGCGGTGCTGGAACTGGCGCCCTACAACGTGCTGGTCAATGCCGCCGCGCCGGGGCCGTTCGCCACAGGCATTCACGGCGGCCGCCTGCGCTTGCCGGAAGTGGCCGAGCGCATGAAGACCTACATCCCGCTCGGGCGGATCACCGAGCCCGCGGAAATCCAGGGGCTGGCGCTGCTGCTCGCCTCCCGCACAACGAGCCACAGGACCGGTGCGGTGATTCCGGTCGACGGCGGCGCCAGTGCGCGCTGAAAGGAGTTCCACATGTTGATCATCCTGGGCAGCGTCACCACACGCGCCGACACCCATGCCGAAGCCTTGCGCCTGAGCCATGAACACGTGGCGCGATCACTGCAGGAGCCCGGCTGCCTGCGGCACTCGGTCATGCCCGACTTGGCTCACCCGCAGCGACTCGTCTTCGTGGAGCAGTGGGCCACCACCGAAGACCTGCTGCGCCACTTCCGCCTGCCCGCGTCCATCGCTTTCGCGCGGGCCATCGGTGCGCTGGCTGCGCAGCCGCCGGAGATGAAGATCTACGACGCACGCGAGATGCAACTGCCGCAAGGCAAGAACGACGGGGGCCGCTGATGGACCGCCGCACGTTTTCACACCCTCGTCGTGCCGTTCGCGGCGGTCAGCGTGGTCGATGTCCAACGCGCCTCATCGCCCGTGGCCTCGCGACGCGGCTCCGACCATGAAGGAAGCCGGCTTTGGTGACGTCGAGGCACTCAGCTGGGGCGACCTGTTCGCGCCGGCGCGCACGCCGCCGGAAATCGTGCGTTCCAGGCCTACGTCGTGCGCGAGGCCGGCAAGTGGGGCGATGTGATCCGGAAGTCCGGCGCGAAGGTGGATCAGCCCCAAGCGACCAGGACACCGGTCGTTCCCGGACGTCCACCGTTCACTTCGCGCCTGCGACCGGGGCGGTCCATGACAGGCCGAGCTGCTCTCCAATGTGCGCCTGCAGCGCCTCCAGAGACACGGGCTTGGTCAGGAACACGTCGACCCCCGCTTGCAGGCAATCGGCACGGTGTTCGGCGGTGGCAGAGGCCGAGACCACGATGACGGGCACTGCGGCAAAGTCGGCATCGCGCCGGAGGCGACGGGTCGCCTCCACGCCATCCAGCGACGGCATCACGCTGTCCATCAGGATCAGGTGCGGCCGGAAAGTGCTCGCGGTCGCAAGCATCTCGCCGCCGTCGCTGGCCTCGGCCACCTCGAAGCCGGCACCGACGAGGAAGTCGCACATCAGCGCTCGGTTGACCGCCACGTCATCGACCACCAGCACCCGCTTCGGGGGTCCCTGGTAGCGCATTGCGGCGGGCACCTTCGGCGCGGCAGCGTGCATGGGCTGCGCGAGCGTCAACGGCAGCTCCACGCGAAACCGGGTGCCGCGGCCGAACTCGCTGCTGACCTGCAGCTGCCCGCCCATGTCGTTCACCAGAGCGCGCGAGATCGCAAGCCCGAGCCCGGTGCCACCGCTGCGGCGCTGCACATCGCCCACCTGCTCGAAGGGCTCGAAGATGCGCTTCATGTCCTCCGGGCGCATGCCGACGCCGGTATCCTCGATGTCAAAGCGCAGCAGAACCTGCGACGCGCCCTGGGCTTCGGCGCTGGCGCGCAATGTGACCGTGCCCTGGTCGGTGAACTTGATGGCGTTGCCGAGCAGGTTCAGCAGCACCTGGCGCAGGCGGCGCTCATCGGCCAGCACGGCGTCGGGCAGGCCCGCACCGGCATCGAACACGAAACCCAGTCCCTTCTCGCCGGCCTTCACCTGCCTCAGGTTCACCACCGTCTGCAAGGCGTCGGTGAGGTTCACCGGCTCGAGGTTCAGCTCGGTGCGGCCGGCCTCGATGCGTGCCAGGTCGAGGATGTCGTTGATCAGCGCCAGGAGGTGCTGCCCGCTCTGCTGAATGACTTCCAGGCCGCGCGCCTGCCGTGGGTTCAGGCCGCCGCTCCTGGCCAGCAATTGCGCGTAGCCGAGAACGCCATTCAGCGGCGTGCGCAATTCGTGGCTCATGCTGGCGAGGAACTCGGTCTTCGCGCGGTTGGCGGCCTCGGCGGCATACCGTGCCTCGCGCTCCGTCTGGACCATGCCCCGATGGAGCTCTGCGATCTCTGCCTGCGCACGATCCTGGGCGTCCAGCTTAGACAGGAGGCTTCGCACCTCGCCTTCAACTGATTCTTCGCTCAAGGAGAGCGCCCGGGCGATTTCCTTGTAGGCGTTGCCCTGCGCGATGAACCGAAGGACGCTGATCTCTGCCGGCGTGAGGGCCTCGTCGATGGCCTGCTCGGCCAGATCCAGGGACCCTTCCGAGGGAAGCACCTTGCGGCCGCCTTTCACGCCGCGGATGGCGTCGAGCAGCTCCTTGTGCAGTGCGTTCTTCAGCAGGTAACCCCGAGCACCGGCCTGCAGCGCGCGCTGCGCCTGCGCGTCATCGGCATAGGTGGTGAGCACGATGATCTGCGCGTCGCGAAACTCCGCCCGGATCGCGCCGATCGCGTCGAGCCCGCCCATCACGGGCATCTGCAGGTCCATGAGCGTGACGTCGGGGCGGTAAGCGCGAAACTGCTGGATCGCCTCTCGTCCGTCCGCAGCCTCCGCCACGAGGGCCATGTCCGGCTCCACCGACAGCAGCGTCGCGATGCCCTGGCGCACGATCGGGTGATCGTCCACACACAGAACCTGGATGCGGGTCGGATCATCTGTCATTCGTCGATCTCACTCGGTGCGAATTCTTGTGCCCAAGCCAGGGTCGGCCGTGCAACGGCCTACTGTACGCCGCGCGCCCGCAGGGCACGGAATTGCACCTCGGTTCCGGGGACCCGGCCGGTGCTACAGTGCGCCGCTGCGCGACGCGCCGCGCCCGAAGCGTCCCGCTTGCACCCGAACACCCGTGCCCCCTCCGAAGCCGAATCCACCTCCCGCGACTCCAGCGAAGAGTCGTCGCCGACGAAGCGATGCGCCGACGCTTCTGGACGTCGCGCGTGCGGCAGGCGTGTCGGAAATGGCGGCCTCGTCCGCGCTCAACGGTGGCCGTCGCGGCTCGGCCCGCGTGTCGGCCGAGACGCGCGAGCGTGTGCTGGCCGCGGCCGAACAGTTGCAGTACCGGCCGAACGCTACTGCGCGCGCGCTCGCCAACCAGCGAACCAATGCCATCGGCTTCGTCGCCAACTACCTCGGCGAGGAGCCCAACCTCTACTTCCTTGAAGTGTTCAGTGGCGTGATCCAGGGCGCCACCGCCGCCGGGCAGACGACGGCCGTCTTCACGCTGAGCGACTGGGACAAGGCACGGACTCACCTCCCGGCCCTGTGCGACGGCCGCGTCGACGGGCTGATCCTGCTCGGGCCACGCCTCAAGGACGACGGCTCGACGTGGCTGCCGCAGCACACGCCCATGGTGTCCGTGCAATCCGACCGCGCGCTGAGCGGGGTGGCGAACGTCGAGTCGGATGACGAGGTCGGCGCCTGCGAGATGGTGCGTCACTTGCTTGAATTGGGGCACCGCCGCATCTTGCACATCGGCGGACCGCTCGAGTATTCCGGTTCGAACCGACGCGTCGAGGGCTACCTGCGGGCCCACGCCGAAGCCGGCGTGAAGCCCGCCGCGGGCCACGTGGTTCGTTCGCCGCTGACCATCGATGGTGGCCGCGCGGCGCTGCACGAGTGGCTGCTGCGTCACCGCGGCCGGCCGCTGCCCGACGCAGTGTTCGGAGGAAATGACGCGATCGCGTTCGGCTGCATGGAAGTCTTGCGCGGGCGCGGGCTGCGCGTGCCCGAGGACGTCTCGGTCGTCGGCTACGACCACACCTTGATGGCACGTTGGGTGCACCTGGCAACGGTGCGCCAGCCGCTGCACGAAATCGGGCGGCGGGCCGCCGAAGTGCTGCTGGAGCGCATCGAAGCATTCCGCCGCGGTGAGCCGCAGGCCGGGCCGTTGAACATCGTGTTGCCCACCCAGGTCATCCCCGGGACGAGCCTGGCCAAGCCAAGAGGCATGCGGCTGACCATCGACTGAGCCGGCAGGCGCGCCCTGCACCTTCGTGACAGCCGACACACCGGTTAGGTGTTTTCCTTAGATAGTTAATGCGACAGACGAACTATCATTGTCCCGGTTGACGATATATCGCTATATCAGGACGTCAACGGTCAGCACCATCCCCACTCGTCCCATGCCCGCATTCGCACATTGCCGCCGGTCCAGCCCCTTCATTCCACGCCTGGCTTTGCAGTGGCTTGCAGCGGCCGCGCTGCTGGTCGCCGCCTTCGCGGCGGCGGCCGCGGGGCACGAGACCCTGAAGCTCGACGCCCCCAAGCCGCTGCTCGCACCGACGCCGCCGATGGGCTGGAACTCGTGGAACAAGTTCGGCTGCAACATCAATGAGGCGCTGGTGCGCAAGCAGGCCGACGCGATGGCCGCGTCAGGCATGAAGGCCGCCGGCTACCAGTACATCGTCATCGACGACTGCTGGCAGAAGAGCCGCGACGACGAGGGCAACATCGTGGCCGACCCCGAGCACTTTCCGAGCGGCATCAAGGCACTGGCCGACTACGTTCACTCGAAGGGCCTGAAGTTCGGCCTCTACTCGGATGCGGGCGCCCTCACCTGCGGCGGCCGACCCGGCAGCGCAGGCCGCGAATTCCAGGACGCGCGCCAGTACGCGAGATGGGGCGTGGACTACCTGAAGTACGACTGGTGCAACACCGGCACCCGCAACGCCGAGGCGGCCTACACCATCATGGCCAAGGCCTTGCGCGAGTCCGGACGCGACATCGTGCTGTCGATCTGCGAATGGGGCAACAACCAACCCGAGACCTGGGCCGCGCCCGTGGGCCACCTGTGGCGCACCACCGGCGACATCTTCGACGCCTGGGAAGGCAAGAAGGACTGGTCGCACGGCATGACGAACATCCTCGACATGCAAGTGGAGCGCTGGCGCAATTCCGGGCCGAACGCATGGAACGACCCGGACATGCTGGAAGTGGGCAACGGTGGCATGACAAGCACCGAGTACGAGTCGCACTTCTCGCTGTGGGCGATGCTCGCAGCGCCAATGATCGCCGGCAACGACCTGTCGACGATGGACGCCGACACGCGCCGCATCCTCACCAACGCCGACGTCATCGCCGTCGACCAGGACCCGCTGGGCCAGCAAGGCCGCCGCCTGTGGAAGCAGGGCGAGCTTGAAATCTGGGCCCGCCCCTTGAAGGGTGGCGATCACGCCGTGGTGATGTTCAACCGCGGCAAGGCGCCGGCCGAGATGAAGGTGGGCTGGGACCAGCTCAACCTGCCCGCCGGCCTGAAGGCCGACGTGAAAGACCTGTGGAACAAGAAGGTCGCGAAGAACGTGCGCGGCAGCTACGGCGGCACCGTGGCCTCGCACGGCGTCGTCATGGTGCGCATCACGCCGGCGCCTTGATGGCGACGCCACCCAGCCGATGCAGGCGCTGATACCTGCCAAGCACCTTCCTGAACGCCAAACACGCAAAGACGGGCTCTCGTGAACACCCGACGCAGCTTCCTCGCCGCCACGGCTGTGGCGCCGGTGCTGGCCACGCTGGCAGCCCGCG
>CBIHOF010000049.1:0-16622 GCA_966211955.1 uncultured Comamonadaceae bacterium
CCGGCGCGGGCGACGGCTTGGGCGAAATCGAAGGGCTTGAGGCTGACGTTCATGGGCTCTCCTGAAGAGATTTCTTCCGGTCGGACGATGCTAGGGTTCCCTTGAGTTCTCCAAAGCCTTGAAAAGAGCCCGGTCGCCCGCCCAATCTCGACTCGACATCTGGAGCTCCCGCTGGCGGTCCGGGTTTCGGCGAATCCACACAAACGGAAACAAGCCGCCTTTCCCGCCCTTCTCACCGGTTCCCAAACCCTCAAGTTCGGAACAATCCTGCTTATCGAGGGCTTCCGCGTGGGAGCCCATGGGCCGAGATTGCCGGCCGCCAGGGACTGAGAAGCAAACGCACAAGCAACGCACGATGGACAACTCAATCGCCTTGAAGAACCCAGGTGCCGTGATCGAAGCCGACGGCTTCGGCACGCGCCTGGCAGCTCTGCCGGCCAGGAGCAAGTTCGCGCTGGGCCTCGGCCTCGCCGCACTCGTGGCCGTGGTGCTCGCGATGACCCTGTGGAGCCGCGACGGCGACTACAAGGTGTTGTACGCCAACCTGTCGGACAAGGACGGCGGCGCGATCATCGCGCAGCTGTCGCAAATGAACGTGCCCTACAAGCATGCGGACGGCGGCGCCGCCATCCTCGTGCCGGCCTCCAAGGTGTACGACGTGCGCCTGAAGATGGCCGCTGCCGGCCTGCCGAAGGGCTCCATCGCCGGCTTCGAGCTGATGGACAACGCCCGCTTCGGCCAGACGCAGTTCCAGGAACGCCTGACCTTCCAGCGCGGGCTCGAAGGCGAATTGACCCGCTCCATCACGGCGCTGGCCGCCGTGGAAAGCGCCCGCGTGCACCTCGCGCTGCCCAACCAGAACGGCTTCTTCCGCGAGCAGCAAAAGCCCAGCGCTTCGGTGCTGCTCACGCTGCATGCCGGCCGCACACTCGACCGCGGGCAGATCGCGGGCATCGTTCACCTCGTGTCATCGAGCGTGCCCGAGATGAACCCCAAGGCGGTGAGCGTGCTGGACCAGACCGGCGCCCTGCTCTCTTCTTCCGAAGGCAACAACGGTGCGGGGCTGGACGCGCAGCAGCTGCAGTACGTGAACCAGATCGAGTCGGGCTACAGCAAGCGCATCTTCGACCTGCTGGAGCCGGTCGTCGGCCGCGAGAACCTGCGTGCCACCGTGACGGCCGACGTGGACTTTTCGCAGACCGAAGCGACGAGCGAAGAGTTCAAGCCCAACCAAGGCCAGAACGCAACCACCACCATCCGCAGCCAGCAGACCACCGAGCAATCCGGCGGCACGCCGGCGCAGCCGAGCGGCATCCCCGGTGCCACATCCAACCAGCCGCCGGTGCCGGCCACGGCGCCCATCACCGGCGCGGCACAACCGCTGCAAGCCGCGCAAGGCGGTGCCGGCGCCACGAGCAACAGCCGGCGCGATGCGGTGACCAACTACGAAGTCGACAAGACGGTTCGTGTAACGCGCAATGCGACGGGCAACGTCAAGCGCCTGAACGCAGCGGTGGTCGTGAACAACCGCAGCGTGACCGACGCGAAGGGCAAGACCACGCAAGTCGCGCTCACCTCGGATGAAATGGACAAGCTGACGGCGCTGGTGCAGGAAAGCATCGGCTTCAGCAAGGAGCGCGGCGACTCGGTGAAGGTGATCAACGCGCCCTTCAAGACCGATCCCGTCTCCAAGAACGACATGACCTGGTGGAAGCAGCCCGAGGTGATGGACATGCTGCGCGCAGGCGCCGTGCCCGCCGGTTTGGCGCTGGTGGCGCTGCTGGTGTTCTTCGGGCTGATCCGCCCGGCCGTCAAGGCGCTGCTCGCGAAGCCGGAGCCGGTGCCCGGCGCGAACCTCAACGTCGTGGCCGACGACGTGATCGTGCCGACCCCGCGCGCGCTGGACCCTCCGCGCATCACTGAACAACTCCAAGGTGCGCGCATGCTCGCCAAAGAAAACCCTGCGGCCGTCGCCAGCATCGTCCGCAACTGGGTCAGCGGTGAAACCGCCTAAGCACAACACATGAGCTCCATGGACGATCAAGGCGTCGAAGACGCAGCGATATTGCTGATGTCGCTGGGCGAAGAGGAGGCTGCCGAGGTCTTCAAGCACCTCGCGCCGAAGGAAGTGCAGCGCCTGGGCGAGACCATCGCCAAGATGAAGGCGGTGTCGCGTGAGCGCGTGGACAACGTGCTGGACAAGTTCACCAACCTCGCGAGCGACCAGAGCCTGCTCGTGTCAGACACCGACGAGTACGTGAAGTCGGTCCTGCGCAAGGCGCTGGGCGACGACAAGGCGAACCTGCTGATCGATCGCATCCTGCAGGGCAGCGACATCTCGGGCATCGAGAGCCTGAAGTGGATGGACGCGGGCTCGGTGGCCGAACTGCTGCGCAACGAGCATCCGCAGATCGTGGCGGCCATCCTCGTGCACCTGGACTACGAGCAGGCGTCCTCGGTGCTCAAGGTGTTCACCGAGCGCCAGCGCAACGAGGTGCTGGTTCGCATCGCCACGCTGGATGGCATCCAGCCTTCCGCGCTGAAGGACCTGAACGAGGTCATGGGCAAGGTTCTGGCCGGTGGCGACAAGCTGCGCAAGGCGTCGTTGGGCGGCGTCAAGCCTGCAGCCGAAATCATCAACATGATGGGCGCGAGCGTCGAGACCGCCGTGCTGGACTACATCCGCGAAGCCGACAACGAGCTCGCGCAGAAGATCATGGACAACATGTTCACCTTCGACGATCTGGAGAAGATCGACGACAAGGGCATCCAGGCCCTGTTGAAGGAGGTGCAGTCCGAATCGCTGGTCATCGCGCTCAAGGGTGCGACCCCGGAAATGCGCGAGAAGGTGTTCAAGAACATGTCGACCCGCGCCGCGGAAACGCTGCGAGAAGACCTCGAATCGCGCGGGCCGGTGCGCGTGTCCGAGGTCGAATCGGAGCAGAAGGAAATGCTGAAGATCGTTCGCCGCCTGGCGGACGAAGGCCAGATCGTGTTGGGCGGCGGCGGTGACGATGAGTTCCTCTAAATCCAAACCGCAGCAGTTCCGCAACGTGCCGCCGCCGGAAGGCGCCAAGCCGGCGTCGCCGTATGCGCGGTTCATCCCTCGCGAGGAGCTGGGCTCGTTCGAGACCTGGAATCCCGGTGCGTTCGGCGGCCAAGGCACCCCGCCGCCCCAGTCAGGCGTGTTCAAGGCGCCGCCCCCCGAGCCTGAAAAGCCGCCGATGCCCGACATCGGCCTGCAGCTCAAGGCGGCGCGGCAAAGCGGTTACCAGGACGGGTACCGCGACGGGCTCGCGGCGCTCGAACAGTTCAAGCAGAGCTTCGCCGCGCAGATGACGGCGCAGATCGGCCAGCTCACGAGCTCGTATGGGCAGGAGCTGGATGCCTTGCAGCAGGACATGGCGCGTGCGCTCGCGGTGAGCGCCACGCACCTCGCGCGGCAAATCGTTCGCACCGAGTTGCAATCGCGTCCGGAGCTGGTGGCCGTCGTCGCGCAAGAGGCGCTCGACACGCTGCTCATGAGCGCGCGGCAGATCACGGTGCGCGTGCACCCGGACGACCACACGCTGGTGGCGCAAGGCGCGGCCGAAGTGCTGGCCGAACGTGGCGCGCGGCTGCTGTCGGATCACTCCATCGCCCGCGGCGGCTGCCTCGTCGAATCGGACATCGGCGTGATCGACGCGAGCATCGCCGAGCGCTGGAAGCGTGCCGTGGCATCGCTCGGATGTGAAGAGCCTTGGGAGTCCGATCAATGATCTCGTCCCCGCTCGAAACCCACGCCATCGCCACCGCCGAGAAGTGGCACCGCTATCTCGCGGACATTGAGAAGTTCACCGCCGACCCCGCACCGCTCGAAACCCAGGGCCTGCTCGTTCGCGTCGCCGGCCTCGTGCTCGAAGCCGCCGGCATCCGCGTGCCGGTGGGGTCGGTGTGCGAAGTGCGCCAACCCGGCCAGGCACCGGTGCTGGCCGAAGTGGTCGGCTTCAACGGCGACCGCGCCTACCTCATGCCCACGGGCGACGTGCATGGCCTGGCCAGCGGCGCGCGCGTGGTGCCACGCCAGGCGCCCGTCGTGCCGATGCGCCTTGGCGAAGCGCGCCACCCCTGGCGCCGCGGTGAAGACCGCACGCTGCACCTGCCGGTGGGCGACGGGTTGCTGGGCCGCGTGGTCGACTCGACCGGCCAACCCATCGACCGCAAGGGCCCGATCGAGCAGGTGCACAACGAGCCGCTCATCCGCCGCCCGATCAACGCGATGGACCGCGACCCGGTGCGCCGCCCGCTGGACACCGGCGTGCGCGCGATCAACAGCATGCTCACCGTGGGCCGCGGCCAGCGCATCGGCCTCTTCGCCGGCACGGGCGTCGGCAAGTCGGTGCTGCTGGGCATGATGGCCCGCTACACCGAAGCCGACGTGATCGTGGTCGGCCTGATCGGCGAGCGTGGCCGCGAAGTGAAGGAATTCATCGATGACATCCTCGGCGCGGAAGGCCTGCAGCGCTCGATCGTCGTGGCCGCGCCCGCCGACGCGCCGCCGCTGACCCGCATGCAAGGCGCCAACTACGCCACCGCGATCGCCGAGCACTTCCGCGACCGCGGCGCGCACGTGCTGCTGCTGATGGACTCGCTCACCCGCTACGCGATGGCGCAGCGCGAGATCGCACTGGCTATTGGCGAGCCGCCGGCCACCAAGGGCTATCCGCCGAGCTGCTTCGCCAAGCTGCCGCAACTGGTAGAGCGCAGCGGCAACGGCGCGGCCGGTGGGGGCTCGATCACCGCCTTCTACACCGTGCTCAGCGAAGGCGACGACCAGCAGGACCCGATCGCCGATGCGGCCCGAGGCATCCTCGACGGCCACATCGTCCTGTCGCGCGAGCTGGCCGAAGCCGGCCACTACCCGGCCATCGACGTGGAGAAATCCATCTCGCGCGTGATGAGCAACGTGGCCGAGCCGTCGCACCTGGAGGCGTCTCGCCGCTTCCGCCAGCTCTACGCGCGCCACAACAAGGCGCGTGACCTGATCCAGCTGGGCGCCTACGCACCCGGCCACGACGCCGAACTCGACCTCGCCGTGCGGCTGCACCCCGTGATGATGGGTCTGCTGCAGCAGGACATGAATGAATGCGCGCCACTTTCCAAGAGCGTGAACCAGCTGCGCGCCATTGTTCAAAGCCAAAACTAGCCTGACCACAAGGACACCACGACATGAACCCGATGCAACCGCTGCTCGCCCTGCTCGCCCAGACCGAACGCGAACGCGACCAGGCATGGGCCGAGGCGCAGAGCGCCGCGCAGGCGCACCAGACGGCCGCCACGCAGGTGGATCAACTGCTCGTGTACCGCCGCGAATACGAACAGCGCTGGTCCAAGCAGTTCCAGAGCGAAGGCCGCATCGAGCTCGTGCATTGCTACCGCGGCTTCATGGAGCGGCTCACGCAGGCCGTGGAGCAGCAGGAGCGCGTGACCGCGTATGCCCTGGCGCAGATGGAACGCACCCGCATCAAGCTCGCGGAAGAAGAGATGCGCGTGGCCTCGGTGCGCAAGCTGATCGAGCGGCGCCAGCAGGAGCTGCGCCTGTCGGCCGACCGCCAGGAACAGAAGCAGACCGACGAGTTCGGCTCGCGCATGGCCTGGAACGTCAACGCCTCGCCCTTCGCCGCTGGCGGCCTCGGCCTGCCGCGCGCCGCCTGATCGAACGCCTCTTGAAGAACACCGACGCTGCCATGCAGATCGCCAGCACCAACAACGCCAGCCCGCTGCCTTTCACGCCTGCCGCGCCTTCGGGCGGCGGGGCCGCGACGGGCGAGAACAGCCCGTTCGCGAAGATGCTCTCGGCACAGAAGCAGCCGGGCGAGCGTCCGCCTGAAGTGCAGCACCACAGTGCCGAGGCCAAGCCGTCGCAGGCGGGCGAGAAGACCGTCGACAAGTCGACCGAGAAGCCCGCCCACCCATCGGCGGACGAGTCCACCGGCAGCGAAGCCGCAAGCGACGCGGCGCAGTCCGGCGATGCCGAGTCCACGCCCGCCGCCGCACGCCGCGGCACGGCGCGCAACCAGCCCAAGCTCGCCTTGCGCGGACGCGAGGCCACCACGGCCAAGCCGGGTGCGAAGCCCGCGGCCGACGCCACCGATGCGGTGAAGGCGGATGCGGCCAAGGATGGCGACAAGAAGGATGCGGCTGCCGAGCCGGGCGCGGCGGACATCGCGGCGCAGATGAATCAACCCGCGCCTGCGCAGCAGCCCGCGGCGGCCATCGCCGGCGATGCGGCAGTGCCGCTTGCGGATGGCGTGGCCAAGGCCGCCGCGGCAGCGGGCGAAAAGGCGGGCGCTGCCACGATGGCCGCGGCCGCACCCGAAGCAGCCGTCGCCGGCAAAGGCCGCGACAGCTCGCGCGCCGACACGCTCGACACGAAGCGCGAATCGCCCTTCGCCCAGGCCTTGAAGGCCGAGGCCAGCGATGCGAAACACGCCGCCACCGACGACAAGATCGCCGTCGTGCGGGAAACGCAGGAGCAGCGCTTCGAGCTGCCCGGCACGCGTGAAGTGCATGCGGCCAACCACGTGAGCACGCCGCAGGCCGCGACCGGCGCCGATGCGCCTGCTGCGCCGGTGCCGGTCGACGTGCCCACGCCGGTCACCTCGCCAGAGTTCAACGAAGCGCTGGGCGTACAGGTCAGCATGCTCGCGCGCGACGGCGTGCAGCACGCGCAACTGCACCTCAACCCGGCCGAGATGGGCCCGATCTCGGTGCAGATCGCGCTGGACGGGACGAAAGCACAGGTGGATTTCGGCGCGGATTCGCTGGCCACTCGGCAGATCATTGAATCCGGCCTGCCGGAGCTGGCAAGCGCGTTGCGCGATGCGGGCTTCACGCTGGCCGGCGGCGGGGTGTCGCAGCATTCGCAGCAGCGGCAGGGTGAGCGCGATGGCGCTGGCCAGGGTGGCTCGACCAGCTCGCGGCGCATCGGTGGGGTGGCTGAAGCCGCCGCGCCGGCACGACGCGCGACCGTGAAGATGTCACAGGGCGGCGTGGACCTCTACGCGTAAACCCACTCCGCCCCCTCCCCCGCTGGGGGAGGGAGCAAATCCAGCACCTTCTGCCGCGGGCAGAGGGTGCCTGGCCCCAAGCGCGAGTCAGCGCCCGATTCCCCCCCTTTATCACGCAATCCATTCCGCGCCCCAAATCGACAATTTCTCCATGCCACGTCCCGTGGGCGGCTTGAGCCGTTCGCGGTGAGAAATCCAAGGAGAAACGAATGTCCGCTGCCGCCGCCGAGGCCGTCGAAGACGCTGTCGAAGCGCCTGCGTCCTCGAAGAAGGGCAAGAAGAAGCTCATCGTGATCATTGCGCTGGCCGTGCTGCTGGCCGGTGGCGCGGGTGGCGGCGCCTTCGTGTGGAAAAAGAAGAAGGCAGCAGCCGCCGCTGCTGCTGCCGCCGCGGAAGCCGGCGCCGATGGTGAAGCCGCCCCGTTGGCACACGCCGACGACAAGCACAAGGACGAGCACAAGGGCCCGCCCGCCTTCCTGCCGCTGGACCCTTTCGTCATCAACCTCGCCGACCGTGAATCCGAGCGCTTCGCGCAGGTCGGCCTCACGCTGGAACTGTCCGACCCGAAGGTGGCCGACCAGCTCAAGGCCTACATGCCCGCCATCCGCAACGGCGTGCTGATGGTGCTGGCCAGCAAGACCTCGCAGGAGCTGCTCACCCGCAAGGGCAAGGAGAAGCTGGCCGACGAGATCATGCGCGAGGCCGTGCGGCCGCTGGGCATCGAGCTCGCGAGCAGTGACGAGGAAGAGGCCAAGGGCGAGAAGGCCGAAGGCGGCAAGACGCCGATCGACGAAAGCCCGGTCCGCCACGTTCATTTCTCAAGCTTCATCATCCAGTGAGCACTGAATGAACCAGCAGATCCTTTCGCAAGACGAAGTCGATGCGCTGCTGCAGGGCATCACCGGCGAGAGCCAGAAGCTCGAGCAGGAAGAGGTCGAGACCGCGGGCGTACGCGACTACAACCTCGCGAGCCAGGAACGCATCGTCCGTGGGCGCATGCCCACGATGGAAATCATCAACGAGCGGTTCGCGCGCAACGTGCGCATCGGCTTGTTCAACTTCATCCGCAAGAGCCCCGAGATCTCGATCGGCCCGATCAAGGTGCAGAAGTACAGCGCCTTCCTGCGCGAGATCGTGGTGCCCACCAACTTCAACATCGTGAGCGTGCGGCCGCTGCGCGGCTCGGGCCTCATCGTGTGCGACCCGACGCTCGTGTTCGCCGTCATCGACGCGCTGTTCGGCGGTGCCGGCAAGTACCACACCCGCATCGAAGGCCGCGATTTCTCGCCCACCGAGCAGCGCATCATCACGCGGCTCGTGGAAGTGGTGACCGGCGAATACCGCAAGGCCTGGACCGGCATCTACCCGCTGGAGCTCGAATACCAGCGCTCGGAGATGCAGCCGCAGTTCGCCAACATCGCGACCCCGAGCGAGATCGTGGTGGCAACGTCGTTCCAGCTGGAAATCGGCGACACCACCGGCACGATCCACTTTTGCATCCCGTACTCGACGCTGGAGCCCATCCGCGACGTCCTCTACTCGACGATCCAGGGCGACAGCAACGAGCCCGACCGCCGCTGGGTGAACCTGCTCAAGCAGCAGATCCAGTCGGCCGAGGTGGACCTCGTGGCCGAGCTCGCCACCGCGCCCGCCACTGTCGAACAACTGCTCTCGTTCAAGCCCGGTGACTTCATCGAGCTCGACCTGCAGCCGGGCATCCAGGCCAAGGTCGCGGGCGTGCCCATCCTCGATTGCCACTACGGCACCTCCAACGGCAAGTACGCCTTGAAGGTCGATCAACTGTTGACCAGCTCGAACCTCAGCTGGCTTGGAGACCAGAATGCCGCCTGACAATTCAGCCGCCCCCGACATGAGCCCCGAGGACGCGATGGCGGCCGAGTGGGCCGCCGCGCTCGCCGAAGCCACCCCTGCTTCCGGCGCTTCGCAGGAAGTGCAGACCCAGCACGAGACCGTGGCCCCCGCATCGTTCACCAACTTCACGCCGACCACCGGTTCGACGGCGGGCAACGACATCAACATGATCCTGGACATCCCCGTGCAGCTCACGGTGGAGCTGGGTCGCACGCGGATCCCGATCAAGCACATCCTGCAGCTCGCGCAAGGCTCGGTGGTGGAACTCGAAGCCATGGCCGGCGAGCCGATGGACGTTCTGGTGAACGGCTACCTCATCGCCCAGGGCGAGGTGGTGGTGGTGAACGACAAGTTCGGCATTCGATTGACGGACATCGTGACGCCCAGCGAGCGCATGCGTCGCTTGAGCCGGGGTTGATAAGACATTCACAACGATTCTTCAATGACCTCCACCGGTTTCTCGTCCCTCCTGTGGTTCATCGCGATCCTCGTGATGATCCCCTTCGCCCTGAAGCTGCTCAAGCGCACACCCATGGGCGGCGCGGCCTCCGCAGGCGTGATGCGCAGCATCGCCAGCCTGCCGATCTCGCAGAGCCAGCGCATCCTCATCGTGGAGGTGGGCACCGGCGACGAACGCCGCTGGCTGGTGCTGGGCGTGACGGCGCACAACATCTCCACCTTGCACACCATGGCGCCGCAAGACGACGCCGTGCCCCCGATGAACACCGCCGCACCGCCGCTGCCCTTCGCGCAACTGCTCGGCAAGCTTCGCCAGGACAAGGGATCCCGCGGTGAGCGTTGATCGACTTCTTTTTTCGCGCCACCTGCGCCGCGCCGGGTTCATTGCCGGCCTGTCGATGTTGTCGGCCATTCCCGGCGCGGCTTTAGCGCAGAGCACGGGCAACGGCGCGACGCTGCCGCTGCTCGTGGGCCAGGGCGCCGGCGGCACGAGTTACTCGGTGCCCATCCAGACGCTGCTGTTCTTCACGGCCCTGAGCTTCCTGCCCGCGGTGCTGCTGCTCATGACCGGCTTCACCCGCATCGTGATCGTGCTGAGCCTCATGCGCCAGGCCATCGGCACGCAGGCCGCGCCGCCCAACCAGGTGGTGGTGGGCCTGAGCCTGTTCCTCACCTTCTTCGTGATGGGCCCGACGATCGACAAGGTCTACACGGACGCCTACCAGCCCTTTTCGGAAAACAGAATCGCCTTCGACGAGGCGCTCAAGCGCGGCGAGGTGCCCATGCGCGCCTTCATGCTCAAGCAGACGCGCCAGGCCGACGTGATGCTCTTCGCCAAGCTCGCCAAGGTGGACCCGAGCGTGAAGGCCGCCGACGTGCCCTTCAAGGTGCTGGTGCCCGCCTTCGTCACCAGCGAGCTGAAAAGCGCCTTCCAGATCGGCTTTCTCATCTTCATCCCCTTCCTGATCATCGACATGATCGTGGCGAGTGTGCTGATGAGCCTGGGCATGATGATGCTGAGCCCGGTGCTCGTGGCCCTGCCCTTCAAGCTGATGCTCTTCGTGCTGGCCGACGGCTGGAACCTGCTGCTCGGTTCGCTGGCGGCGAGCTTCGCGACCTGATTCGACTTCGAGACGAGACACCATGGATCCCCAAGCCGTCTTCACCTTCGGCCAGCAAGGCCTGTACATGCTGCTCATGGTCTCCGCGCCCGTGCTGCTGACGGTGCTGGCCGTGGGCCTGCTCGTGAGCATCTTCCAGGCGGCCACGCAGATCCACGAGGCCACGCTGTCCTTCGTGCCGAAGATCGTGGCGGCGGTCGCGGTGCTGGCGATTGCCGGGCCCTGGATGCTCACGACGCTCGTCGAATACATCCAGCGCACGTTGCAGGCGATTCCGACGGTCGTCGGCTAGAAAGTGGGCCCCCCAGTCGCTGCGCTCCTGCCCCCAAGGGGCGCCGCCCTGCCGCCCGGCGAAGCCGGTGCCGCGGGCGTTGCTTGGCTCGGGCTTGCCTTGCATCGAATGCGGGCTGGCTCCTCATGCTGACGTTCACTGAAGCCCAGGTACTCGCCTGGCTGTCGCCCATCCTCTGGCCGTTCGTGCGCATCCTCGCGCTCTTCGGCGCGATGCCGGTGCTGGGCCAGCGTGGGGTGCCGGTGCGGCTTCGGGTCGCCCTGTCCTTCCTCATCGCCGTCTGCGCGCAGGCTTCGCTGCCCGAGATGCCGGTGGTGCCGCTGGATTCGGCCAAGGCGATGATGATGGTCGTGCAGCAGCTGCTGATCGGCCTCACGCTCGCCTTCGCCGCGCGCATCGTCTTCGCGGCCATCGAGTTCGCAGGCGAGCTGATCGGCCTGCAGATGGGCCTGAACTTCGCCGGCTTCTTCGACCCGATGACCGGCGGCGAAGCGACCGCCGTGAGCAAGTTCTTCGGCATCTCGGTGAGCTGGCTGTTTATCGTCATCAACGGCCACCTGCTGCTCATCGCCGCCGTGGTGCAAAGCTTCCAGGCGTTTCCGGTCGGCCCGGAGCCTTTCGCCTTCCTGCGCGCGGTGCAGCCGCAGGTCTGGGGCGCCGAGATCTTCAAGCTCGGCCTGTGGATCGCCCTGCCGCTGGTGGCCATGCTGCTGTTCATCAACCTCGTCTTGGGAATCATTTCCCGCGTGGCGCAGCAGATGAACATCTTCGCCATCGGCTTCCCGATCACGCTGGGCGTGGGGCTGGTGGGCGTGCTGCTTACGCTGCCGATGATGCAGGTGCCCTTCACCATGGCCCTGGAAAAGCTCTTGGCGAACTTCTATTGACCACCCCCGAAGCCCCTCCGGCCCCTCGAGTGCGCGCCCCCGGCAGACCGGCGGAGCCGGCGCCGCGGCAGCTGCCTGGGACACGCACGCAGAAACAACTGAATCGCGCACTCTTCGGGAATTCCCCATGTCGTGTGCGTGGGCAAGCGCGCTCGGCGGCGTCATGATTGGGCGATGAACATCGTCATCGTCGACGACAACGCCGTCAACCTCATGCTGATGGCGGCGCTGGCACGCTCGGCCACCGGCGTCGAGCCGATGCGGTTCGATGATCCCGTCCTCGGGCTGGAGTGGTGCCGGGAAAACGGCGCCGACCTGATCGTCGTCGATTTCATGATGCCGCGCATGGACGGCCACCAGTTCATCGAGGCGGTGCGCGCCACGGCGCACCTGGCCGACGTGCCGGTGGTGATGGTGACGGCCACCGGCCAGAACGCGGTGCGGCGCCGGGCGCTGGAGATCGGCGCCACCGATTTCCTCACCAAGCCGGTCGATTCCACCGAGATCAAGCTGCGCCTGCGCAACCTGCTGCAGCTGCGCCATGCGCAGAACCTGCTGCGCGACCGCGCGGCGCTCCTGGCCGACGAGGTGCGCAAGGCCACCGAGGCCATCGTGCTGCGCGAGCGAGACCTGATCGTGCGCTTGAGCCGCGCCGCGGAATTCCGCGACCCGGAGACCGGTGGCCACATCCAGCGCATGGCGCAGTACGCCGCCTCCATCGCCCGCCACCTGGGCGAGCCGGAGAGCTACGCCCAGGCGCTGCTCACCGCCGCGCCCATGCACGACGTGGGCAAGCTCGGCACCCCCGACCACATCCTGCTCAAGAAGGGCCGGCTCGATGGCGAAGAACTGGAGGAGATGCATCGCCATGCAGAGATCGGCGGGCGCATCCTCGCCGACACCGATTCGCCCTTGCTCAAGCTCGCCTGCGAGATCGCCGAGACGCACCACGAGAAGTTCGACGGCAGCGGCTACCCGCGCGGACTGAAGGCCGAGCAGATTCCGCTGGGCGGGCGCATCGTGGCAGTGGCCGACGTGTTCGATGCGCTCAACTCGCACCGGCCCTACAAGAAGGCATGGTCGCTGGACGACTCGCGCGCCTACGTCGTGCAGCACAGCGGCACTCACTTCGACCCGCGCTGCGTGGATGCCTTCGTGCGCGGCTGGGACGACGTGGTCGAGATCCGGGCGCAGTTTCCCGACTAGGGCCTGACCCGAGAGGCCGCCATGCCCACCACCGCGCAGCGCATTGCACGGCTCGAGGCACAGCTCGCGGCGCAGCAGCTGGAACTGGACAACCTGCAGCGCGCACTCGACGACCATGCCATCGTCTGCGTGACCGATGCCAACGGCGTGTTCACCGAAGTCAATGCGCGCTTTTGCAACATCAGCGGCTACCGTCCCGAGGAGCTGATCGGCCAGTCGCACAACATGCTGTCGGCCAGGATGCAGTCGCGCGAGTTCTTCCAGGCCATGTGGACACAGATGCGCGAAGGCCGGGTATGGAACGGCGAGTTCTGCAATCTCGCCAAGGACGGCCACCACTTCTGGGTGCAGGCCACCATCGCGCCGGTCAAGGATGCGACGGGCCGCGTGGTGAAGTTCGTGTCCATCTGCACCGACGTGACCGAGCTCAAGCACGTGACCGACGGGCTCAACGAGCAGCTCGCCTTCATCGCCGCGCTGGTGGAAAGCATCCCGCTGCCCATCTACGTGAAAGATCGCGAACGCCGCTATGTGCGCGTGAACCGCGCCTACTGCGACATGTTCGACGTGCTGCCCGAACGCCTGCTCGGCAAGCGTGTGGAGGAGTCGCACGCCGCGCCGGTGAACCCCATCCATCTCGAGTCCGACCAGCAGGTGCTGGACACAGGGAAGGCCTCGCAGTACGAGTTCAATGCCACGCTGCGCGGCGGGCGTGACGTGGTGTGCATGGCGAACAAGGCCGCCATCAAGAACAGCCGGGGTGAAATCACCGGGCTCGTGGGCACGCTCGTGGACATCACCGACCAGAAGGAAGCCACGCAGGCGCTGCTGGCCGCGAAGGAGGCCGCCGAGAGCGCGAGCCGCATGAAGAGCGAGTTCCTCGCCAACATGAGCCACGAGATCCGCACGCCGATGAACGGCATCATCGGCATGACCGACATCGTGCTGGACAGCATGCTGGACGCTGAACAGCGCGAGTACCTCGGCATCGTCAAGTCGTCTGCCAATTCTCTGCTGTCGATCATCAACGACATCCTCGACTTCTCGAAGATCGAGGCCGGCAAGATGAGCGTGGAGCGCGTGCCCTTCGAGCTCGAGCGGCTGCTGCTGGAAACGCTGCGGCCGATGGCGCACAAGGCCCGCGAACGGGGCGTGGCGCTCACGCTGGACCTGGACCGGACGCTGCCGGCCATCATCGTCGGCGACCCGGGGCGCTTGCGCCAGATCATCAACAACTTGCTGAGCAACGCGGTGAAGTTCACCGAGGTGGGCGAAGTGCTGGTGTCGGTGCAGGACGCAAGCCACAGCGACTCGCCGAAGGACAGGCGGCTGCGCCTGTCGGTGCGCGACACCGGCATCGGCATTCCGGCCGACAAGCAGTTGCAGATCTTCGCGCCCTTCGCGCAGGAGGACAGCTCCATCACCCGGCGCTTCGGCGGCACGGGCCTGGGGCTCACCATCACGCGGCGGCTGTGCGACCTGCTCCAGGGCAGCATCAGCATGGCGAGCGAGCCCGGCCGCGGGTCGGAGTTCGTCGTCGAGCTGCCCTTCGAGGTGGACGAGAGTCTGTTCAACGTCGACCATTCACCCGGCCTGGTCGAGCGGCTGCCTGCCGCCAGCTCCCATGCGCGCGTGCTGCTGGCCGAGGACAACGCCGTCAACGAACTTCTTGCTGTGACGCTGCTGCGCCGCTGGGGCCACGAGGTGACGGTGGCCAGCGACGGCATGCAGGCCGTCGCCCTGCATGCGAAGCAGCAGTTCGATGCGGTGCTCATGGACGTGCACATGCCCGGCATGAGCGGCCTGGAGGCGACCCGGCTGATGCGCCGCGCGGAGCAGCGCGAGGGCCGCGCGAGGATGCCCATCATCGCGCTGACTGCCAGCGCGATGGAGGCCGACCGCGCCGCCTGCATCGAGGCCGGCATGGACGATTACCTCAGCAAGCCCTTGCGCGCGAACAAGCTGTGGCACACGCTCGAGCGCCAGCTGGCGCACGGCCAGGCGGGCGCCGATCGCAGCGCGGCCTACCGCGAGGCGTTGAAGCAGGCCGATGCACAGACGGTGGAGATCATCGCCCTGCCCTTCCTCGACGCATGGCCGCGCGAGGTGCTGGCCTTCCACCAGGCCCTGGAGACGGGCGACGTGCAGGCACTGGCCCGCCGGGCGCATTCCATGAAGGGCTTGCTGCTGGCCTTTGCCGCCGAACCCGCGGCGAGTCATGCCTTGCGGCTGCAGCGCATCGCCGAGGAGCAGTCCTTCGACGAGGAGCGCGCACGCACCTGCCTGCAAGAGCTGGAGGCCGAGATGGCCTTGCTCGCGCCGCACCTGCGCGAAGCCGGTGAGCGGCTCTCGCGAGCGATGTCGACACTCTGATGTCGATGCACATATCTCGATACAGAGATTTCGACACAAAGATTTCGACACACACAGGCTTCCCGCTTACCAATGTGCTCGGAATCGGCAGTGCGGGTGTCGAGCGCGGGCACTTGTGATTCAAGTGCTCACGCAGTCGCGAAAGAAGGTCACCTGCAGAACGTGACCGGAAGTCTGCGGCGCGAGCGAAAAAGTGAACTCGGTAATGTTGAGTTAGGAGTCAGGCGCTTCGAGGGGACAAGCGACTACTGTGCACGAGCCGCACCAATCGGATGTTGGGCCGAGCGGTATCCACAGTGCATGTTTTAGAGGAGCACCTGATGCAACTAGTCTTCAAGCCGCCGTCCTTGTTCAGGGCGTCGGCGATCGCACTCGCCACTGCGATGCTATTTGGATGCGGAGGAGGAGACGGGACTTCAACCGACTCCGATCCCACTGCTGCGCCATCGTCCGTTCTGGTCAGCGAAACGGCCACCATCCTGTCCGTCAGGACACCAGCCGCCGAAGGGTCGACCACGACTGAAACCGAGTCTCAGTCGATGCAGTACACGTTCGCGGCCAAGGTCACGGCGGGCAGCGATGCCGGCATGGCCCTGAACGGCACCCTTGTGCTGAACGGAGAACGCGACGACGGCATGACGGAGGTCGAAGGCAAGTTGATGCTCGACTCCGCAACCGGCACCGGCGGCACTGTGGACCTGGCAGCCATCGCCGCGCTGAAGACGCAGTACCGGCAGACCCTGGCCGACTTGCGCGCGGCTTTGATCACCGACGTGAACGCACTGACGGTCACCTTGAAGGCTGCGATGGCCGCAGGCGCGAGCACGAGTCCGACCGATTCGCACCATCAACTCACTGCTGCGCAGTCTGAGGCACTCGCCACGTTCAAGGCCGCGTACTCGGCGCGCAGGAAGCAATACCTCGCAGACGTGGCCACGGCCAATGCCAACTACCGCGATGCACTTGCAAAGCTCCAGGGGGATGCGTCGACCTCACGCGTGAACGGTGGAACCAGCCTGATGGTGCACGGCCACATCGATGCGCACGGTGCCATCACCCTCAGCATCGCCGACGGTGCCAAGGGCACGATCAAGGTCACCGGCACGATTGCTGCCGACGGCAGCATCGCCGGAACCTTCGCCGGCCCGTCGAGCAGCGACCAGGGGACTTGGACGGCCAACGCTGCGGGTACTGTGCCTGCGCCGTCACCGGCGCCTGGACCTAACCCGCCTCCGCCTCCGCCTCCGCCACCGCCACCTCCGCCGCCTCCGCCGCCTCCGCCACCTCCGCCGCCTCCGCCTCCGCCGCCACCTCCGCCACCTCCGCCACCTCCGCCACCTCCGCCACCTCCGCCACCTCCGCC
>CBIHOF010000050.1:0-15123 GCA_966211955.1 uncultured Comamonadaceae bacterium
GCTGCCTCTTCAAGAAGTTCGCCGGCATCGACGTCTTCGACATCGAACTGGATGAGTCGGACCCCGACAAACTGATCGACACCATCGCGCGCATGGAGCCGACCTTCGGCGGCATCAACCTCGAAGACATCAAGGCGCCCGAATGCTTCTACATCGAGAAGAAGCTGCGCGAGCGCATGAAGATTCCGGTGTTCCACGACGACCAGCATGGAACCGCGATCGTTGCCGCGGCGGCGATCCTGAATGCGCTCAAGCACGTTGGCAAAGACATCAGCGAAGTGAAGCTCGTGGCATCGGGCGCGGGCGCAGCGGCCTTGGCCTGCCTGGATCTCATCGTGAGCCTCGGCCTGCCGATGCGCAATGTGTTCGTGTCCGACAGCAGCGGGGTCGTCTACGCAGGCCGCAAGGAGCAGATGGACCCGAACAAGGCTCGCTATGCGCAGCACACCGAGGCGCGCAATCTGGCAGAGATCATCGAAGGGGCCGACATCTTCCTCGGGCTGTCTGCCGGCGGCGTGCTCAAGCCTGAGATGGTCAAGGTCATGGCGCGCGATCCGATCATCCTGGCCATGGCCAATCCGACGCCCGAGATCTTTCCCGAGGAGGCCTTGGCCGCCCGGCCCGATGCGATCCTTGGCACCGGGCGTTCGGACTATCCGAATCAGGTCAACAACGTCTTGTGTTTCCCCTTCATCTTCCGCGGCGCGCTCGATGTCGGCGCGAGCACGATCAATGAGGAGATGAAACTCGCCGCCGTGCGCGCGATCGCCGGACTCGCGCATGCCGAGATTCCGGATGTGGTCGCCCAAGCGTATGGCGCTGTCGGCCTGCGCTTCGGCGCCCAGTACCTGATCCCCAAGCCTTTCGACCCACGCCTGATCGAAGTTGTCGCGCCTGCAGTGGCACAAGCGGCCATGGACAGCGGCGTGGCGGCGAGGCCCATCACCGACATGCCGGCGTATCGGCAGCGCCTGAGCCAGTTCGTGTACCAGTCGGGCAGCGCCATGCAGCCGGTATTCGCCGCAGCAAAGCGGTCGAGCAAGCGCGTCGTCTTTGCCGAAGGAGAAGACGAGCGCGTGCTGCGAGCGGCGCAAGTGGTGAGTGATGAAGGCATTGCACGGCCCTTGCTGGTTGGCCGGCCGGAGGTGATCGCCGAAAGGATTGGCCAATTCGGCCTGCGGCTTGCAGCAGGCAGCAACTGCGAGGTCATCGACCCTCTCGACGTCACGACCTATGGCGAAGCGGCGCGTGATTACCACCTCATCGCACGTCGCCGCGGCGTTTCGCTCGCGTTGGCGCGCGCGGAGATGCGCACACGCAGCACCTTGTTGGCCGCCATGTTGGTGAGGCAAGGCAAGGCGGACGCCATGCTCTGCGGCACCTTCGGCCGCCATGCGGACCACCTCGCGCCCGTGCGTGAGGTGATCGGCCCGAGGCCAGGCGCCAAGACGCTCGCCACGATGCAGATGCTGATGCTGCCAGGGCGCCAGCTCTTCATCTGCGACACCCACGTCAACCTTGATCCGAGCGCCGAGCAGATTGCGGAAATCACGCTGCTCGCGGCCGAAGCCGTGCGTCGTTTTGGCATCGTGCCAAGCGTCGCCCTGCTCTCGCACTCGAGCTTCGGCAGCTCGGATGCACCCACGGCTGTCAAGATGCGCAACGCGCGGGCGCTGGTGCAGGCGATCGATCCGACGCTGGCCGTGGAAGGCGAGATGCGCGCAGATGCGGCACTGTCCAAAGACATTCTCGACCGTGAGTTCCCCGATTCAGGCCTGAGCGGCGCGGCGAATCTGCTCGTGATGCCCAACGTGGATGCGGCCAACATCTCCTACAACCTGCTGCGTGTGGCGGCCGGCGGCGGCATCACAGTGGGCGGCATCTTGCTTGGTGCAGCACTTCCTGTGCACATCCTGACACCCTCGGCCACGGTGCGCCGAATCGTGAACATGACGGCGTTGGCTGCGGTGGACGCTGCATCGCAGGGCGCCGGAGCCGAGGCCAAGAACTGACGCTCATGCACTGAGGCTCACGCAACGCTCACAACGCCCCGGAGCTTTCAGGCTCCAGGGCTGTCGTGAAGCAGGCGATCGAGACGCGTGCTTTCACCACCCGAGCTGTTGCGCAGCGCGGCGGAAGCACGCCTTGGCGTCGTCCGCGAACCGGTATGTCGCGAGGAAATCAGCCTCGCAGTAGCCGGGCACCATGCGCCGCATCACGGTGGCAAAGCCATGGGCCTCCGGCAGCCGGTTCGCGAGCGCCAGGCAGAGCGCCGCGACGGCTTGGATGTGCACCACCGCGTTGGGCCTCGTGGCCGCCTTCACCGCAGACTCCGCGGCCTCTTCGTAGCGCCCCAGCCGCATCAGCGCCGTCGCGCGCGTGGCGTACATCGCGGCCAGGGCAGGATCGAACGGGCTGAGGTTGTGCGCCTGGTCGACGGAGGCGATTGCCTCTTGCGGGTCACCCGACTGGACTTTCACAAAAGAGAGCTTGAAGTGTGCCTGGGCAGAGCTCGGGCTGAGCGACACCGCCGTTTCCAGCTCGGCCAGCGACGAGCGCGTGTCATCGATGAGCCACAGCGCCTGTCCCATGACGAAATGGGCAGCCGGGTCCTGGTCGTCGGCCATCAGGCCATCGCCCGCCGCCTCAAGTGCACGAGCGGTCGCGGCCTCACGGTCGCCCCAACCGTTCAATGCCTCCCAGAAATGGGCGTGCGACAGGCCCGCGTGCGCGCGAGAAAAGGTGGGATCAAGCCGCACCGCCCGCTCGAAAAGGCCGATTGCCTGTTTGGTGTCGTCGGGGCCCCACCGATAAATGTGCCAGTAGCCGCGGTGATAGGCATCCCAGGCATCCAGCGAGTCGGGTGGCTTGAGCAGTGCGCGGGTGCGCTCCGCCACCTCGATCTGGCCGGCGATCAAGGCCACGATGCGCTGGCCGATGGCATCGAGCACCGTGAAGGTCTGGTCCATCGGCTGGTCGAACACCTCGGTCCACACCACGCGGGCGCTGTGCGTCTCCACCAGTTCCACCGACACCCGCAGCCGGCCCTCCTGCCGCCGCACCTGCCCGGCCACGAAGTAGTCCACGTTCAGCAGACGAGCCGCCTCCTCGGGGCCGATGTGTCGCTGCGCCAGTGAAAACACCGTGCCCCGCGCGATCACGAACAGCGTGCGCAACTTGGCCAGTCCCGTGATCACGTCTTCCACCAGCGCATTGGCCACGCGGCCCGGACCTGGTGCCGAGGGCTCCTCGAATGGCATGACGGCGATGGCGGCGCGCCGCGGCACCGCGGTTGCGAGACCGGCCGGCAGCGTCGTGGGCACCGCGTCGAGCCGCACCGCGGGCTGGGCCGGTTGGCGCACGCGCCGCCATGCGTCGATGAGACAGCCAGGGTCCAGCCGCTCAGCCTCGAAGCTGCGAACCGCCGCCGCCAAGTGCGCCTCGCCTTCGTGCCACGCTTCGCGCAGGGCCAAGGTCGACAGCAGCTTCGTGTGAGCCTGGCGGTCAAAGGGCGCCAGCTGCAGCCAGCGGCCCAGCACGTCGAGCGTTTGCGCATCGTCGGCCGGCAAACGCTGGGCCAGCGCCTCCAGCAGCGCGAGGTGCGCGGCACGAAAGCGCCGGCGCTGCGCGACCAGCCAGCCGGTGAAGGCGGGGCAGTGATCGATCTCCAGCCCTTCCAGGAATTCGCCGGTGACGCGGGACACCAGCGCCTGCAGCTGATCCAGCGTCTGCCGCTCCAGCCCAGCCTGCACCGCGGCGTCCACCTGCAGTGCGTCGACGTCCACGCCCTGCAGGTCAAGCCGCAAGCCGGCGTCGTCGCCCACCACGCGGGTGCGCTGCGGCGTGTCGAGCACTTTGCGGGCACTGCTCAGGCAGATGCGCAATTGGGCGCGGGGATCGTCCGGCAGTGGCCATAGCAACTCGCACAGGTGTTCGCGGCTTTGCGCTCGCGTCGACATGGCGAGATAGGCCACCAGCGCACACAGCTTGCGCGAGGCCGGCAGCGGCACCGCGATGTCCGCCTGGACCACGCGCAGCGGCCCCAGCAACTGGATCGACAGCCCTGGCGGCGACGAATAAACGCTGCCTCGAACGGTGTCTAGCACGGCAGGCCTCCAGGATGGCAATTAGCAGCCTGAACCGTGCAGCGCACACGCGGCGAATGGCCGCAAGCAGCAGCACAGAGCCCGAGGGGCCGAAAGAAATGAAGCCGCATGGCTATGAGTTTCTCCAAATTGGAAGGGTACATCGCACCGCCCGAACCGAGACCTGATCCAGATGGATCCCGTGGCTCTTCGCGTGCACAAATGCCGGACAACGGGACGCCAGCGTCATGAAGCTTGACTTCGACCACCTCCAGCCGAGCCCCCCGGAGGACGCCGAGTTCCAGCGCATCGAGTTGGGACAGCACCGCGACCAGCGCTTGCGCGAGCATCTCGATCGGATGCGATGCGGAATCGTTTTCTGCGATGTTGCGGCCCGGGTGCATTGGCGCAATGGCAGTGCGGATCGTCTGCTCGCAGCGGGGCCGCTGCGCGTCGTCGACGCACGCCTTGTCGCCGATGGCGAAGCCGATACGCACAGGCTGATGCACAAACTGGCAGAGGCCGCTGCTGCCGCTGACAACACCGCACGCTACTTGAGTCTCGGCCAGGGCAATCAGACGCTGCACGTCGCGGTACAGGTCGGCGCCTCTTCATCCTCCATCGCACTCACGCTGACCTCTCCAAGCCGAGCTGCTGACATCTCCACCGCTGCGTTGATGCAGCTGTTCGGCTTGACGCCCACCGAGGCGTGCCTGATGGCAGCGCTTGCAACCGGCAGCAGCGTGGAGCAGTACGCACAACAGCGCGGGGTATCCGTGGAAACGGCCCGCGTGCAGGTCAAGTCCTGCCTGAAGAAAACCGGGGTGCAACGCCAGTCGGAACTGGTGAGGCTTGTCTGGTCTTCCGCCGTGGCGCACCTGTCGTCTGGCGAGGAGTGAGGTCAGATGCCGCGGTTCATCGCGGTTTCCCCATCCAAGCCCATTCGCGGCATGGGTTGAAGAAGCCACAGCGGCCAAGCTGTTGAGTTGCTCCCACTCACCACACAGAGCCTTTGGGCCTGTGTGGTGATCGCTGCAGCAACCAACCATCGAGTCAATTGCAATGGCGATGGCAAGTCTGAGACTTCAACTGCGGCGAAATCAGTCCGGCCTGACCGGCCCCGGCTTCTTGATCGGCCCGGGTTTCGGCGAAGGTTGCCAAATCGGCTGCCCAAAGTCGTCCCTGGGAGGCTTGACCACTGGCGGCTTCTTGGACAGGTGTACGGCGGGAAGCTTCCGGTTCGTAAGCGAGATGGACATGTGTCGTTTCTCCGTTCATCTTGAACAGTCTTTGATCTTCAACCCTGGTCCCAAGTTGAAGGCCTTTGCCTGCGATCGATTTCAACTGTCACAACGTGCGAAGTCTTTCGAAGGCAGGCGCACTTTCTTCGAGTACCGCCGCAGGTCCACATCGGTGGATACCTCAGACACGTCTAATCCAAACGAGGTAAATCGACCCATGGCAAGACTGTCACCAACTTCTCGACACACTTCAGGACCCCATGCGGGCGTCGCGCCTGAGTGACTGAGGTGGCTTGCCAAAGCCACGCATGAACGCCTCACGAAGATGACGCCGATCGCGAAAGCCCGTTTCGCGAGCAATCACCTCCAGCGGGTGGCGGCTGCGCTCGATCATCAAGCGCGCCGCCTCCAAGCGCAAACGCTCTACCGCCTTGGCCGGCGACTGGCCGGTCTCGGCCGTGAACACACGGCTGAACTGGCGCGGGCTGAGGTTCGCGGCCGCAGCGAGTTCTTCCACGCCCAGCGACTGCGCCAGATGGCGGCGTGCATGCTCCAGCGCCCGCGCGATGCGGTCCGAGCGCGGCGCGAGATTGAGGATCTCCGAGTGCTGCGACTGGCCGCCCGAACGGCGCTGATGCATGACCAGCCGGTGTGCCACCGATCGCGCGATGTCGTCGCCCAGGTCCTTCTCGACGAGGCCGAGCGCCAGATCCAGTTCGGCCGTCATGCCGGCGGAGGTCCAGATGGGGTCGTCGGCGATGAAGATGCGGTCCGGCTCGACCTGGACATCGGGATGCCGCCGTTGCAGCGCGTCCGCATAGGCCCAGTGCGTCGTGGCACGTCGCCCTGCCAGCAAGCCGGCCTCCGCCAGCACGAAGGCTCCCGTGCACAGCCCCACGGTCCGGCGCGCCCGAGCGCTGCACTTTCGCAGCGCATGCAGCAGTTCGGACGGCGAGGGGGTGGCCAAGGGGTCGATCACGCCCACCACCATCCAGGTGTCGGCGGTGCTGCGTGCGGTGAAGGGCCTCGTCTGCAGGCCCAGGCCCTGCGACGCCTTCACGGTGCCGCCGGGCATCGAGTGACAACTCACCTCGTAGAAGGGCTCACCCGCCACCAGGTTGGCGAACTCGAAGACTGCCTGCGTCGCCAGCGCCATCACCTGAAAGCCCGCCGGCAGGACGTAGCCGATTCTGTGCATGTGCAGCCTCCCGTAGTGAATGACATAAAACATGACTATATGCGTCATTTACGCCAGACACCAGACGGCACAAGATGCGCTCCATCGCAACCCCTGAATGGAGCACCACCATGACGCAGACGAACATGGGCACAGCCCTCGTCACCGGAGCCTCCTCCGGCATCGGAGCCCTCTACGCCGACCGCCTGGCGCGTCGTGGCTACGACCTGATCCTCGTCGCCCGCAGTCGCGAGCGTTTGAACCCGTTGGCCGAGAACATCAGCAGCCGCCACGGCCGCGCGGTGGAGGTCTTTCCTGCCGACCTGAACAACCCGGTGGCGCTGCGCAGCGTGGAAAACAAGCTCAAGCACGATGCGAGCATCACCCTGCTGGTCAACAACGCCGGCATCGGCACGCACACGTCGCTTCTGGAGAGCGACGTGGACCAGATGGCGCGCATGATCGACCTCAACGTCACGGCGCTGACCCGGCTGAGCTACGCGGCGGTGCCCGGCTTCGTGGCACGCGGCAAAGGGGCGTTGATCAACATCGCATCAGTCGCGGCCGTCTCGCCGGAAACCTTGAATGGCGTGTACGGCGGCAGCAAGGCTTTTGTGCTGGCCTTCAGTCAATCGCTGCAGCACGAGCTGGCCGGCAAGGGCGTGCGGGTGCAGGCGGTGCTGCCGGGTGCGACGGCCACCGAGTTCTGGGCACGCGGCGGCCTTCCCGTGGAGCACCTGCCGACGCAGATCGTGATGCGCGCCGAAGACCTGGTCGATGCCGCCTTGCAAGGCTTCGAGCGCGGCGAGGCGGTGACGCTTCCCGCGCTGCATGACGGCGCCCTCTGGGACGCCTTTGAGGGCGCCCGCAAGGCGATGGCGCCCCACCTGTCGAGCAACGAAGCGGCATCGCGCTACCAGCCCTTGCGCTGAGTGGCCGCATCGCATCCACGCCCCCCAAAAAACTTCAAGGAACCCACCGTGCCGCTGACCAGCCATGATTCACTTTCCGCCATCAAGATTCCCGGGACCGAGGAACACTTTCTCGATCCGCTCGGATCAAGCGAAGGAAGCCCCGGGCGACTGCGCTATCTCACGGGCGGAATGGGGCCACCGTTGGTCTTGCTGCACACCGTGCGCACCCAGGCCGAGCACTTCCGCCACCTCATCCCGCTGGTGCGGGAGCGGTACACGGTGTATGCGCTCGATCTGCCGGGAATGGGCTACTCGCAGATCGTGCCGGGCGCCTCCTATGACGAGCCGGCCATGCGCGAGGCGGTCAAGAGCCTCATCACCCGTCTCGACCTGCGCGACGTGACGCTGCTCGGCGAGTCGATGGGCGCGACACTCGCCCTCACCACCGCGGCCGATCTGCGCGAGCGCGTGCGGCGTGTTGTGGCGATCAATGCCTATGACTACGCGGGCGGCATCGCGCGCTCCAGCCTGCTGGCCCGGTTCGTCGTGACCGGGGCGCTGGCGCCTGGCATCGGCCAGACCATCGCGGGCGTGCAACCCAAGCCGATCGTGCGCGCCGTGCTCCGTGGCGGCCTCGGCAACACAGCCGCCCTGCGCGATGACTACCTCGATGAACTGTTGAAGGTCGGACGTCGACCCCGCTATCCGGTTGTCGCCCGCGCGGTGTACGGGAACCTGCCCAGCCTCATCGCCGCACGCGCCCGTTACCCCGAGGTCCGCGCACCCGTTCATCTCATCTACGGAGAGAAGGATTGGTCAAGACCCTCGGACCGACAAGCCAACAAGCATCTCCTCCCCGCGGCCGAGTTTGTCCAGGTGCCTGGCGCCGGTCACTTCATCGTCCTCGAGCGACCGGACGTGCCGGCCAAGGTGTTGAACGACGTGTTGCGAATCGCGAGCGTTCCGAAAGCCGCGGCCTGATGTCGCTCGACGCGAATCCCTTTCTGATCTTCGATCAACCTGCAACAACCTGAGGTGCTCTCATGCCAATCCCTGAAATCGTTCTCTGCGCGCCGGTCCGTACACCGATCGGAAGCTATGGCGGCTCGCTCAAGGAAACGCCCGCGACCGCACTGGGTGCCGCGGTGATTCGCGAGACCCTCCACCGCTCAGGTCTGGCCGCGGATGCCGTCGACACCGTGGTGATGGGACACGTGATCCAGGCCGGCACTCGGATGAATCCCGCACGACAAGCTGCCATCGGCGGCGGACTGCCTGTGCAGGTGCCCGCCCTCACGGTGAACCGGGTGTGCGGATCGGGTGCACAAGCGATCGCAACGGCGGCACTCGAGATCGCGGCGGGGTATGCCGCGGCGGCGGTTGCCGGTGGCATGGAGAACATGGACCAGGCCCCGTATCTGGTGCCCGGCGCGCGCTGGGGACACCGCATGGGCGACGCTCAGATCCTGGACAGCATGCTGCGAGACGGTCTCCATGATGCTTTCAGCGGGCAACACTCGGGTTGGCATACCGAGGATCTCGTCGGTCGGTACGGCATCACGCGCGAGGACCAGGATCGCTGGGCCGCGCGTTCGCAGCAACGGTTCAGTGAGGCTCAGGCTGCCGGCAAGTTCGCGCAAGAGCTCGTCACCATCGAGCTCTCCGGCCGCAAGGGACCGGTGAGCTTCTCCACAGACGAAGCCAATCGGCCGGACACCACGGTCGAATCACTGGCCAAGCTCAAGCCTGCGTTTCGAAAGGACGGAACGATCACTGCCGGCAACGCGCCTGGGCTCAACAGCGGAGCAGCTGCGATGGTCGTCGCGGAGCGGGGCTTTGCGGAGAAGCACGGGCTGAAGCCATGGGCGCGCCTGGTCTCGCACGGCGTCGCAGCGGTTGAGCCAGGCATGTTCGGCATCGGGCCGGTCCCGGCGGTCAAACTGGCCCTGGAACGCGCCAACTGGAAGCGCACGGACATCGAGCGCATCGAGATCAACGAGGCATTCGCCGCGATCACGCTGGCCTGCCTGCGTGAGCTGGAGCTGCCGGAAGACATCGTCAACGTCGAGGGTGGCGCCATCGCGCACGGCCACGCCATCGGCGCGACGGGCGCCGTGCTGACCACGCGCTTGCTGCACTCGATGCGACGCGACGGCTTGAGGCGGGGCATCGTGACCTTGTGCATCGGCGGCGGTCAGGGCATCGCGCTGGCGCTCGAAACACTCTGATGGACAGGATGAGGACCAAGCCGTAGCCGCGGAGAATCCTCGAATGCGAAGACTGCACCCACCCAAGGAAGTCTCGGCCTGGCTCGAGGAAGCTCAATGGATGCGCCCGCTGCCGCGCACGGTACGCGAACGCGTACTGGCGGATGCATTCGAAGAACTGCATGCCGAGAAGGCCTTCGTGGCGCGCAAGGGGGAGCCGGCGAATTCCTGGATCGGCGTGGTCGAGGGCCTGCTCAAGGCGACCAGCGACTTTCGCAGTGGGAAGTCGCTCATCTACAGCGGTATCCCGGCGGGCAGCTGGATCGGCGAAGGCTCTGTCTTGAAGCGCGAACTGCGGCACTACGACATCGTTGCCGTCAAGCCCAGCCGCACGGTGCACATCCCTCGGGCCACGTTTCGCTGGTTGCTCGACACCAGTCTCGACTTCAACCATTTCCTTCTGGACCACCTCAACGAACGGCTCGGCCAGTTCATGGGCATGGTTGAGACGGATCGCATTGACGACCCCCTGGTCAAACTGGCGCGCGCCATCCTGAGCCTGTTCAATCCGGTGCTGTACCCCGGCATGGGTTCCGCCGTGTTCGTCTCGCAAGAAGAGCTCGGTGAACTCGCGGGCCTGTCGCGTCAGCGCACGAACGCAGCGATCAAGGCCTTGGAGCGCGCCGGGCTTGTGCGCGCGAACTACGGAAACCTCCAGATCGTGGACATGCAAGCGCTGAGCAGCTTCGCGCGGCGGGGGACTTGAAGCCACCGCAGTCAACAGGAGCCTCGACCTGCGCCCGGGCGGCAGACTGGCGAAACCCCTCACCGAAATTGTTCGTTCGCGGACAGTCTGCCTACGCCGCCAGGAGTCGAATCGCCTTGTTCGTTCAAACAAGGAAAGAGCAGACATGGAAGCTTCGCGTTCAATCTCGGCCAGCGTCGGCGGCATGGTGGTCACGGCCGCGCTTCTATCGTTGACGGCCTGCGGCGGCAACGACGACAACAACCAGGCGAGCGTGTTCCCGAATGCCGCACAGGCGTGTGCCACCTTGTCCGGCAAGACGATCGGCGGAGCGACCCTCACCGCAGTGGCGGTTGCGGCGAGCGGCGCCGTTCCCACCTACTGCAAGGTCAACGGGACCCTCGCACCGAAGCTCAATTTCGAGATCCGCCTGCCGGACGCCTGGAACGGCAAGCTCCATTACGCCGGAGGGGGCGGCTACAACGGCTCCATTCCACCGGTGCAGTTGTCGCTGAACGCGCTGAACCAGGGCTATGCCACGGCATCGAGCGATTCAGGTCACCAGGGCAGCCTGATCGATGCATCCTTTGCGCTCACGGATACCTTTGCGGCGCAACTGTTCGGCAGCCTGTCGATCCCGACCGTGATGTCCACCACGATCGAGACTGTCACTGCCGCCTATGGCCAGCCCCCGTCCAGGTCGTACTACGAGGGGTGCTCCAACGGCGGCCGCGAAGGCCTGATGAACGTGCAACGGTATCCGAACCTGTTCGACGGCGTGATCGCCCGCGCACCCGCGTACAACTGGGTCGGATTCATGGGCGCCTTCAATCGCAGCGCAAAGGCGTTGGCGGCGCCGGGCGGTTCGTTCAGCCCCGCCAAGACGGCGCTGCTTGCCAAGGCAGTCCGCGATGCCTGCGATGGCCTGGATGGCATCACCGACGGAGTCGTCTCGAACCAGGCCGCGTGCACCATGGCCGTGTTCAACCCGGCCAGTCTGCGTTGCGCAGGTGGCGCCGACACCGGCGACACCTGCCTGTCCGACGCCCAACTCGACGTGGTCACTTCATGGACCACCGACGCCGTGTTTTCGGGAAGCCCCAGCTTTCGCAACGCCGGCTGGAGCTTGACGGGCAACGAAGACGACCCGGGTGCCTGGCCCGTCTGGGTCACGGGCAACGGTACCGTGACCAACGCGTTGCAGTTCCTGTTCCAGGACACCACGGTCAAGAACTACCTGGCACGCGACCCGAATGCGAACTCGCTGACCTATGCGCCATGGGACCAGAACCAGAATGCGCTGTACGCCATGGCGGCGTTGAACGATGCGACGAATGCCAACATCCTGCCATTCGCCAACAGCGGCGCAAAGCTGATCCTCTGGCACGGCGGCAACGATGCAGCGCTGAGCAAGAACAGCACGGCCGAGTATTACAACAACGTCGTCGCTGCGGTCGGCGGTCAAGCTGCCGCTGATGCGTTCATGCGCTTCTACATTGCGCCCGGCGTGAATCATTGCGCGGGCGGCCCTGGAGCGGACACTGCAGATCTGCTGACTGCGCTGGACAGTTGGGTCACGGGCAAGGCAACGCCCGGAACCTTGACTGCACAGAAACTGGACCCGGCCAGCGGTGCGGTTCAATTCGAACGGCCGCTGTGCCAGTATCCGAAATACCCGCGCTATACCGGACCGGCCAACGACGCCAACGCTGCGAAGGTCGCGTCGAATTACACGTGCAGTTAGTGCAGCGGCCGGGCCGGTCGCGCAGGTAGCCAAGAACACGCGCACGGCCTGATATTCGCTGTCAACGCATTTTGAAAGATGGGCAACGCGATCGGTGATCCGATCGGTGCGTCGCCGCAAGGCACAAGCGGCCTTGCGAGCACGGTCCAAGGGCTGGCCCTGGGCCGCGAAGGCATCGCACCTTGCGTGGGTCGTCGCCGTGCGCGTGCACGCTGCGGTCCGCCTTGTAGGCCAGGCCGATTCCGCCTTGCTTTGCGAACTGAGGCGTGCCGTGGACATGCAGGGTCGATGCGGCGAACGCCGCGGCTCAAGACGCCAAGCCCAATCGGTGGAGCTTGACGATCTCATAGCCGGCGCGGTCAGCCCGGCGCGCGGGCCGCACCTTCGCCCAGGGACGCCCGCCGACGCGCAGCTCTGGCGTCTGCAGCCAGACGGCTCGGTGCCATTCGTGCACACACCGCCCTATGGCCAGCGTGCGGCAGCGAGCGGACGACGAGTCCAGGCAGGCTTCCAGCACGTCGAGGCTGACCAGCGAGCCCATCGGCTCTTGCGGCACACGGGTCTCGAGCGGCATGAGGGGCGCGAGGTGCTGCACCTCGCCATCGCTCGCGCGCACGGTGGCAACGTAGCGCCATTTGCGCTTTGCCGCCGCTGACTCGGCATAGATCCGCACGGACTTCGCCGCATCGGCGCCCATGTTCTCGCACAGCAGCACGTCGCCTTCCTCGAGATTCCGGACCTCGGACACCGGCAGGCACAGGCGGGTCCCCACGAAGAGCCGCAGCGGCACGTCGGCGGGCCGCGGCGGCATGCGGTGCTGCACCAAGTCGCGCAGTGGGGCCACGAACGCATCCGCGAGCCGGGCCGGCACGAGCTGTCGCATCGAGGGGATGCTCAACTGGAACGCGAACGAGGGGCCGGCATCGGGCCAGCCATCGCGCGCCTCTTCGAGGCGCAGCCCGAGGTCCTGCCCGAAGAAGCTGCGCAGCGCGGGGCGCAACGGCGACAGCCACTGTTCGGCCAACGCCAAGCGGATCGACGCGCGCGCGTGCTCCGGTAGCCCGAGCGACTCGAACAGCGAAGGCCGCAGGCCCAGTTGCACCAGCACGCCGGAAGGTCCGGCGATCTGAAGGCACCAGCGGAAGTCGACGTTCCCATTGCCGGGGAGCAGGCCCGCCAGTTCCGGCGAACCGTCGTCGAAGATCTTGTCCAGCCAGACCGGCCCGCCCATGAGCAGGTCGCGCAGCTGCAAGTGGGCGAGCGGCGCCCCAACTCCAGGGATGCCGCCTTCAAGATCGAACTGCCCTTCCGGCGAGATCATGTGTGGACCCGCCTCGATTCGACGCCGGCGCTGACTGCAGTGAGCGCGATCAACCGCCCGGTCGCGATCTCACGGCCACCCCCGGTTGCAGCGGAGGGGGCTTGGCTGCTGGCCATGTTTGCGCATCGCATCCGATCGAGATGCTCGCGCAAGCGCCGGTCGCGGTGCTGCCCCAACTCGATGCGCTGGAACTCGGCGTCCTCCGGGCGGTTCTGCTGAAGGTGGTCGAAGTCAATCTTCATGACGCTGGTGTCCCGTTGTCCAGCATTTCTGCATGCGAAAGCCAAGGGATTCGCCGCGTGCGCGCTGCCCGGTTCAGGCTGCTAGTTGCCATCCTGGAGGCCTGCCGTGCCAGACACCGTTCGAGGCAGCGTTTATTCGTCGCCACCAGGGCTGTCCATCCAGTTGCTGGGGCCGCTGCGCGTGCTCCAGGCGGATATCGCGGTGTTGCTGCCGGCCTCGCGCAAGCTGCGTGCGCTGGTGTGGCCTATCTCGCCATGTCCACGCGGGCGCAAAGCCGCGAACACCTGTGCGAGTTGCCATGGCCTCTGCCGGACGATCCACGTGCCCAATTGCGCATCTGCCTGAGCAGTGCCCGCGAAGTGCTCGACGCCGCGCTGCGCAGCAGCTGGGGTGGTGAAAGAGGGGCGGCTTGCCGCCCCTCCCCCGACGCCTTGCGGCGCTCGGTCAACGATTGGGAATCACATGAGATCGAGGCTGGAGTTCATGGTGGCAAGTGCGCGAGCCAGAGTTTCAGAAATTCCCTCCGCCCGGGTCAGGGCAGGCTCGGATTCATCAGGAACTCATACGACCAACCCGTGGTCGGTGCGATGTACTGCTCATTGGCCGCTTTCAGGCTCTTGTCCAGCACCTTGACGCCCTTGGCCATGTCGTAGATCCCCAGCGCCGTGATGCCCACGCCGGCCACGAGCCCCGCCGCCCACCCGACCGAAGCCAGAGCGCCGCGTGCCGCCGCATCGATCGCCGCCGCACTCCCTTCGGTCTCGCCCAAGTCCATGGCGACGTTCTTGACGACGTTGGTCATCTGCAGCACGCCTTCGCCACCCACCGTCAAGCCTGAGACTGTGTTGCCGGCGGCAATGAGCGAATTGAAGACCACGGCCGGTGCGTCCTTGTTCTTCGCCGCGTCGACCAAATTCCACAAGGCGGTCGCACCGAAGATAACCGTCCCGGCACCGGCCACCATCTTGCTGGCCGCCTCGATGGACTTGAAGTCGCCTCCGGGCAGGTACTTGGAGACGGTTTTGGTCCACTCCCCGTCCTTGTTGAGGCCCAGTTGTTTGAATGCCCCGTTCTTCGGATCGAGGTACTTGGAACCGGTCTGCAGCACCACGTCCGCCAGGTTTGACGACGCGTAGGTGAGCGCCATCGCCGTCTTGGGATCGCTCAATTTGTGATCCCCGGCGGTCCCGGCGATGATGATGCCCGCCATCGCCGCCGCCATCGTCGCGTTCTGCACCGTGTCGAAGGCCCCGGCCCTGAACATCTGGGCGTCGACCCCGGCAACGTGTGGCAGCTTGTTGAACAAGCCATTGACGTTGGTCTGCGAGTAGATGACGTCGAGGCTCGCTCCTTTACGGATGGTTCCCCAGTAGTTGTTGTATTGAAGCGTCACGTCCTTGGCGAACTGGCTCTTGTACTGATTCCAGGTGTCGCTGCCCTCGGTGA
>CBIHOF010000051.1:0-14226 GCA_966211955.1 uncultured Comamonadaceae bacterium
GCCGACTACAAGGACCGCGTCTTCGCCGAGTTCCTGCGCGAGTACCAGGCCGGCCGCACGCCCAACCCGGACGTGCTGTGCAATGCGGAGATCAAGTTCAAGGCCTTCCTCGATCACGCGATGCGGCTCGGGGCCGGGAAGATCGCGACCGGTCATTACGCTCGCGTTCGTGAGCATGACGGCCGCTTCGAGCTGCTCAAGGGCCTGGACCCGTTGAAGGACCAGAGCTACTTCCTGCACCGCCTCAGCCAGGCGCAGTTGTCCAAGACGATGTTCCCGGTGGGCGAGCTGGCAAAGACTGAAGTGCGCCGCATCGCCGCCGAGATCGGCTTGCCGAATGCGAAGAAGAAGGACTCCACCGGCATCTGCTTCATCGGCGAGCGGCCGTTCCGCGAATTCCTCAACCGCTACCTGGCGAACAAGCCCGGGCCGATCAAGGACGACCGCGGACGCAAGATCGGCGAGCACGTAGGCCTGAGCTTCTACACGCTGGGCCAGCGCAAGGGCATCGGCATCGGCGGCGTGAAGGAAAGCAAGAGCGCCAAGGGCGGCAGCGAACACGAGCCGTGGTTCGTGGCGCGCAAGGACATGGCGGCCAACACCTTGTACGTGGTGCAAGGGCATGGGCACCCGTGGCTGCTGTCGCACGAATTGAGCGCGGACGATGCAAGCTGGGTGGCGGGCCAGGCGCCCGGTGCGATCGCGGCCGCCGCAAAGACCCGCTACCGGCAGGCCGATTCCGCCTGCGAGGTGGCACCGGGCGCGAACGGGCAGTTCGCCTTGCGCTTCGACGAGGCGCAATGGGCGGTGACGCCCGGCCAGTCGGCCGTGCTGTACGACGGCGAGGTGTGCCTGGGCGGTGGCGTGATCGCGTCGGCGACGGTTGCCGGCTGATCGCGGCGCTGTTCAGCGCCGACGGCCGAGGTCCAGCGTCCAGTAGCTCGTGTAGGTGGTGTCCGGCCCGCCCTTGACGCACGCCAGCGCCATCTCCTTGAAGCCGGGCTCCATGATGTTCGCGCAGTGGTGGTCGCTGTCCATCCAGCCCGCGACCGCCTCGTCGATGCTCCCATGGCCGGCCTCGATGTTCTCGCCGATGCTGGCCCACGGGTAACCCACCGCGGCGGCTCGCTGCGGCACCGTGCGGCCATCGCTGCCGGTGTGCGAGAAGAGGTCGTGCTGCCTCATGTCGCGGCTGTGCTGGCTCGCGGCGAGCGCGAGGCGATCGTTCCACACCAAGGGCCGCGCAGGGCCGAAGCGGCCGGCGCTGCGGCAGTCGGCTCCGGCGGCACGGGCGCGGTTGATGCGTGCGAGCGCAGTGGCCTGGAAGTCGGGCAGGCCGCAAGTCGCGGCGCTGGCCGATGTTGCAAGCGATGCGGCCGGCGAGGGCACGGCCTTGGTCGACGCCGGCATCACCATGGCCGTGGGCCGCGGCTGCGGCCGCGAGGCAGCGGCCGACACGGGTGCATCACCGCTGCAGCCGGCCAGCCCCATCGCCAGCAATGCCACAGCAGCGCCACAGCCTTTCAAGCCCATCCATCCATCGATTCGCATGTGGTCAGTGTGGCAAGCCCCGCGCCCGAACCACCCGCGCATGCGAACGCGTGATCGATGTCACGTCGACACCGCGCCTGCCTCAAGTCACGCCGGAGCACCGCCGATACAGCCCTTGATGGCACGGCATGGCCGCGCCCGGGTTTTTGGTGTGCTCCGCATGAAGTTCTCCTGGGGCTCGACTCCCCTCCGGTCGGCCGGTCTTTGCGCGCTACTCGCCGCGTCGGCTGCCGTCGCCCCGCCGGCACAGGCCGCCGCGGTCGAGGTGCGCGTGACCGATGTCGCAGGCCGGCCGCTGCCGCAGGCCGTGGTCATGCTCGAGCCGGCGACGGGCAAGCTCCCGGTCGCGCCCATGACGGGCGTGGAGATCGCGCAGGCCAAGCGGCAGTTCACGCCGCAGATCACCGTCATCACCGTGGGCACCAAGGTGGCGTTCCCCAACTTCGACACCGTGCGCCACCACGTCTATTCCTTCTCGCCAGCCAAGCATTTCGAACTCAAGCTGTACGCCGGCACGCCCGCCGCGCCGGTTACCTTCGACAAGCCCGGCGTGGCCGTCATCGGCTGCAACATCCACGACAGCATGGTCGGCTGGATCGTGGTGGTGGACACGCCGCTGTATGCCGTCACCGCCGGCACCGGTCGCGTGCACCTTCCGGCCGTGCCGAGCGGACAGTACCGGCTCAAGGTGTGGCATGCCGCCATGCCCTCGGGGCAGCCCCCCGAATCGAGCACCATCGACGTGGCGGCCGACGATGTCGAGCAGGCCGTGAAGCTGGCCGTGCCGGGGACCGAGCCATGAAGTCTGCGCTCGGCGCGCCGTTCGTCCTCACGTCGCGATGGCTGCGTGGCTCCATCGGCGCTCGCGTGATCGCGATGTTCCTGGGCCTGCTGCTCATCGTGCAGGTGGCGAGCTTCACCGCCTTGCAGGCCAGCCTCACGCGCCACGCGCACAACGTGCTGCCCGACAAGCTGATGGTGGGCGGGCGCGTGCTGCAAAGCCTGCTCGACCGGCAAGCGCAGACGCTGATCGAAGGCGCACGCCTGCTCGCGGCCGACTACGGTTTTCGCGAAGCGGTGAGCACCAACGACAGCGACACCATCGTCTCGGTGCTGGCCAACCACGGCGCGCGCATCGGCGCGACGCAGGCGGCGCTGGTCACCACCTCCTTCGAGCTGCGCGCAGCCACCGGCCACGACAGCGCCGACCTGGCGGCACTGGTCTCGCGCCTGGCCGCCGGGGCGCTCGCCAACGGCCGCGCTGCCCAAGTCGCGCTGCTCGCCGGCCGTCCGCACCAGGTGGTGATGGTGCCCATCAAGGCGCCGCTCACCGTGGGCTGGGTGCTGATGGGCGTGCCGCTGGACATGCACCTGGCCGCCGACATGCAAAGCCTGTCGGCGCTCAACGTGACGCTGCTGGCCCAGCCTGCCACCAGCGACGACTGGACGGCCACGCTGTCCAGCCTGCCGGCCAAGGAAGCCGCCGCCCTCGCCCGGCAGGCCTGGGGCTCGATGCGCCGTGATGGCACCACCACCGCCACGCTCACCGTGGAGGACGAAGAGCTCGGCGTGCACCCCATGTGGCTGAACACCAGCGACACCGCGAGCTCCGGCGGTGCGGTGCTGGCGATCGTCTCGCTGTCGGTGGACGAAGCCGTGCGTCTGCCACGCGACCTGCAGCTCGCGTTGCTGGCCGTCACGCTGCTGGGCTTCGCGGCCTTCAGCCTGTTCGGCGTGCTTACTGCCGGCCGTGTCACCACGCCGCTGCGCCGGCTCTCGGCCGCGGCCGACCGGCTGGGTGGTGGCGACTACAGCACGCCCGTCACCACCGGTGTGCGCCGCAACGACGAGATCGGCCACCTCGCGCAAGCCTTCGAGCAGATGCGCGTGAGCGTGGCCGACAAGCAGGCGCAGATCTTGAAGCTCGCGTACTGGGACAGCCTGACCGCGCTGCCCAATCGCGTGCAGTTCAGGGACGCCGTGCATGAGGCCATTCGCGAGGCCGAGCTGCTGGGCGAGCAGGGCACGGTGTCGGTCATCATGCTCGACCTGGATCGCTTCAAGCATGTGAACGACGTGCTCGGCTACCGCTTCGGCGACCTCGTGCTCATGCGCGTGGCCGAACGGCTGAGCCAGCACTCGGTGCGAGGCGCCGACCTGGTGGCGCGCCTGGGCGGCGACGAATTCGCGGTACTGTTGCGCAACGGCGACCTGGCCCTCGCGCAGGCGGTGGCGCAACGCATCGAGCGCGCCTTCGACGCGCCGCTCTCGCTCGAAGAACACATGGTGGACATGGGCGCGGGCATTGGCCTGGCCTGCTGGCCCACGCATGCCACCGATGCCGACACCCTGCTGTCGCGCGCCGAGGTGGCGATGTACAGCGCCAAGCGCCGCACCAGCGGACCGTTGGTGTACGACCCGTCCATCGACCTGTCGAGCGCGCAGACGCTGTCGCTGATGAGCGAGCTGCGCCTGGCCGTCGGCGAAGGCCAGCTGCGCCTGTACCTGCAGCCCAAGCTGGCGCTGGACACCGGCAAGGTGATGGGTGCCGAGACACTCGTGCGCTGGCAGCATCCGGTGCGCGGGCTGGTGCCGCCGATTCAGTTCATTCCGTTCGCCGAGCAGACCGGCTTCATCCGCACGATCACGATGTGGGTCTTCGAGGAAGCCGCGCGCCACTGGCGGCTGCTGTACAGCGAAGGCCTGCGCATCACGCTGTCGGTCAACCTGTCCACCCGCGACCTGCTGGACCCGGAGCTGCCGCAGAAATTCGATGCGCTGCTCGTCAAGCACCGCGTACCGGCCGAGGGCTTCTGCCTGGAGATCACCGAGAGCGCGATCATGGACGACCCGCAGCGCGCACAGGCCACCCTCGACCGCCTGTCGGCGCTTGGCTTCAAGCTGTCCATCGACGACTTCGGCACCGGCTACTCGTCGCTCGCCTACCTCAAGCGATTGCCGGTGGATGAACTCAAGATCGACAAGAGTTTCGTGCTGAGCATGGAAAAGGACGCCGACGACGCGAAGATCGTGCGCTCGACCATCGACCTTGCCCACAACCTGGGCTTGTCGGTGGTGGCCGAAGGCGTGGAGAACGGCAAGGTCTGGGACATGCTGCGCGACCTGAACTGCGACCAGGCCCAGGGCTTCCACATGGGCCGCCCGATGGAAGCGGGCGACTTCGCCAGCTGGTCGACCAGCTGGGTGGCGCGCCAGCGCACCCAGGACGGCGAATCGCGCACGATGCTGCACTGAACGCGTCCACCGGCAGGTGGGGCGCGGCATACTCCACGCCGCCATGTACACCCCGTCCCATTTCGAAGAATCGCGCCCCGAGGTGCTGCACGCGCTGATGCGCGAGCACCCCTTCGGGCTGCTCGTGACGCAGTCGCCTGCGGGCATGCAGGCCAACGGCATCCCGTTCATCTTCGACGCGCACCGCGGGCCGCTGGGCACGCTGCGCGCACATGTGGCGCGGGCCAACCCGGTGTGGCGCGAATCGGACCTTTCCATCGAATCGCTTGTCGTCTTCCAGGGGCCGCAGACCTACATCAGCCCCGGTTGGTACGCCACCAAGGCCGAGACCGGCAAGGTGGTGCCGACCTGGAACTACGTGACCGTGCAGGCACGCGGCCGGTTGCAGGTTCATGACAATCCGCAATGGCTGCGCGTGCTGGTGGGCGAGCTGACCGAGCGGCATGAGGCGGGCAGCGAGCGGCCCTGGCAAGTCGGGGACGCCCCGGTGGACTTCATCGACACCATGCTGCGCGCCATCGTGGGCATCGAGATCGAGCTCACCGCGCTCGATGGCAAGTGGAAAGTGAGCCAGAACCGGCCCGCGGCCGACCGGGACGGTGTCATCGCGGGGCTCGCCGACCGTGGCGGGGACGCGTCGCTGGCCATGGCGGCTCAGGTGAAACACCCAGGCCTCGTGAAATGAGGGCCAAGGACACTGGAAAGCTGGCCCGCGCTGCTGCATCATCCACCGGCTGCGCGTTGACGACGCGGGCGATTCAGGGATGCGAATGAACTTCCACAACATCGTGCTCGCCGCAGCCACGGCCTGGCTGCTGGCGGCGCCGCTGGCGGGCTGGGCCCAGGCGACCGACACCAAGCGCCTGCGCATCGTCGGCGGCCTGGCAGGCGTGAACCAGTACACCCGCTACGAAGAGCCCTTCTGGACGCGCGACCTCGCCCGGCTGACGGGTGGCAAGTACACCGCCGAGATCGTCCCCTTCGACCGCGCCGGCATCCGGGGCCAGGAAATGCTGCGTCTGATGCAGCTGGGCGTGGTGCCCTTCGGCACCGCGCTGCTTGGGCTTACCGCGGCCCAGGAGCCATCCTTCGCAGCCCCCGACCTCGCCGGCCTGAGCCCGGACATGCCCACGATGCGCAAGTCCGTCACCGCCTTCCGGCCCTACCTCGAGAAGACGCTGCGCGAGCGCTATGGCATCGAGCTGCTCGCGGTGTACGTGTACCCGGCGCAGGTCGTCTACTGCAACAAGCCGTTCGCAAGCCTCGCCGACCTCGCCGGCCGCCGCATCCGCACCTCCAGCCCGCCGCAGGCCGACCTGGTCGAGGCGCTCGGCGCGACGCCGGTGCAGACAGGCTTCGCCGAGATCATGGCCAACATGAAGAGCGGCAACATCGAGTGCGCCATCACCGGCACGATGTCGGGAAACACCATCGGGCTGCCGGAGGTCACCACGCACATCCATGCGCTGCCCGTGAACTGGGGCCTGTCGATCTTCGGCGCCAACATGGGCGCCTGGCAGGCGCTGCCGGCCAGCATGCGCGCGACGCTGAAGCAGGAGCTGCCCAAGCTGGAGATCGCCATCTGGAACGAGGCCGAGCGAGAGACGGGCAACGGCATCGCCTGCAACATCGGCAGCGACAACTGCGCCGGTGGCCGCAAGTACGCGATGACCGAGGTCAAGCCCGCGCCCACCGATGACGCCCGCCGCCGCACCATCTTTGCCAACACGGTGCTGGCGCGCTGGGTGCACCGCTGCGGCGCGCAATGCGCAGCGGTGTGGAACCAGTCCATCGGCCCCGTCGTGGGCATCGAGGCCCACGCCAAGTAGGAACCCGCACGACACGTCATGGCATTTCCGCGCCGAACGCAAGTTGTCATCTGGGGCGTCGTCCTCCTGTTCGTCCTCGCGGTGGTCGCGGCGGCGGCCAACCTGGTCACGCGCGGCGAGCATGACGCGTTGACCGAGGCCGAGGGCAAGGCGGCGCGGTTCACGAGCGGCGCCGAGGCCGCGCTCAACCGCATGTTGCTCGGCGTGGACGTGCTCCTGGCCGGCACCGATTCGCTGCTGAGGCCCGCGCTCAAGCCCGACGGTTCGCTGGACGCGACGCAGGCCAACCGCCTGCTGCTGGAGATGGCCGGGCGCAACCTCCTGGTGCGCGACGTGGCGGTGGTGGGCGAAGACGGCACGGTGCTTGCTGCGGCCCAGGCCCACACCCAGCGCATGGGCGTCGACCTGCCCAAGGATTTCGCCGCCGACGTCTTCGCGCAGGCCGCGCCGCAGATGGCCATCAGCGCCCCGGTGGTGAACTTTGCGACCTCCGAGCGCGTCGTGTATTTCGCGCGGCAGCTGCGCCTGACGGATTCGCGCCGCGCCATCGCGGTCGGCGAAGTGCCGGTGTCGCTCATCTCCACTGTGCTCGCGCAGGCGGTCGAGGTGCGCGGCCTCGCGGCGACCTTTGAGCGCGAGGACGGCCAGCTGATCGCCAGCGTCCCGCCGGACGAACGCCTGATGGGACAGAAGCTCGTGCCGCCGCTCGATTCGCGCAACGCCAACGGCGCGCCGATGCGCATGGGCAGCCGCCTGAGCTCGGAGCCCGCCATCGTGGTCGCCCGCCCGACGCTCTACCGCTCGCTGCTGATCGCGGCGAGCATTCCCATCAGCGCCGCCTTGCAGGAATGGCGCAGCGACCGCCGGGACATCGTGCGCGTGGCCGCTGCCTTCATCGCGATGATCATCGCCGCCGGCGCGCTGAGCCACTGGCACTGGGCGCGGCTCGCACGTGCGCGCAGCGAGGTGAGCGCGGCCAAGGCCACGCTCGACCAGGCGCTCGGTTCCATGGGCGACGGCTTCCTGCTGTGCGACTCGCAGGACCGCGTGGTCGCCTGGAACAAGCGCTATGTCGAGATCTTCCCGTGGGTGAAGGACGAGATCGCGCCCAGCCTGCCCTTCAGGCGCCTGGCCGAGCTGGTGGCGCCCGCCATGACACCCGATGGCGACGAGGACGACCGCGCCGCCTGGGTGGATCGCCGCATGGCCATCCACAGCAGTGGCAATGGCATGTACGAGCAGGAACTCGCGCACGGCATGGTGGTGCATGCCATCGAGCGCCGCACGCCCGAGGGCGGCGTGGTGAGCGTAACGCGCGACATCACCGCCGCCGAGCGGGCGCTCGCGCGTGCCAAGGCCGCGGCGGAGGCAGCGAACGAATCGAAGTCGCAGTTCCTCGCGGCCATGAGCCATGAAATCCGCACGCCGCTGAACGGCGTGCTGGGCATGAACGGGTTGCTGCTGAACACGCCGCTCACGTCAGAGCAGCGGCGCTTTGCCGAGCTCATCAGAAGCTCCGGCCAGACGCTGCTCACCGTCATCAACGACATCCTAGACCTCGCCAAGATCGAGGCCGGGCGCATGGAGCTCGAGATCGTCGAGTTCGACCCGTCGGGCATGTTCGACGAGGTCGTGTCGCTGCTGGCCGTGCGCGCGCAGGCCAAGGGCCTGACGCTCAACCTGCGGCTTCCGCCGGACCTGCCCGAATCGCTGGAGGGCGACCCGAGCCGGCTGCGCCAGGTGCTGTTCAACCTCATCGGCAACGCGCTCAAGTTCACCGAGCACGGAAGCGTCGAGATCGACGTCTCGCACCGGCCGCTGACCGACAGCCGCATCGAGCTGACCATTGCCGTGCGCGACACCGGCATCGGCATCGCGCCCGACGCCATGCCCAAGCTCTTCGACCGCTTCATGCAGGCCGACGCCACCACCGCGCGGCGCTACGGTGGCACGGGCCTGGGCCTGGCGATCAGCCGCGAGATCGTCGACCTGATGGGCGGGCGCATCGAGGTGGACAGCGCCGTCGGCGTGGGCAGCACCTTCCGCATGGTCGTGCCGATGGCACACGGCGACAACGGCCGCCGCCTCGCGCAGGACTCCACCATGATCGGCATGTCCGACATGGCGGGCCTGCGCATCCTCGTGGCCGAAGACAACGGCGTGAACCAGATCCTCATCAAGGCCATCCTCGACCACATGGGCCATTTCAGCGACATCGTCGCCAATGGCATCGAGGCGGTGAACCAGGTGCAGAGCGCCCGCTACGACCTCGTGCTGATGGACATCCAGATGCCCGAGATGGACGGCGAAACGGCAACCCGCGCCATCCGCGCGCTGGGCAACGGCGTGTCGGAGATTCCCATCATCGCGATGACGGCCAACGCGATGGTGGAGCATCGGCAGGCGTATCTCGCGTGCGGGATGAACGACTATGTGTCCAAGCCGATCAACTCGAAGATGCTGGCGGCAGCGATTGCTCGGGTGTTGAACTGAGCTTGTTCTTGAAGCGAGCTTTGCAATTCAACAACTGGCTGCGTTTGTTGCATCGGTTGTACTACTGACTACCCTCTTGGTTGACGGCGCCGGGTCCACAGTTCCGCTTCCCAGGAGGAACCAAACGATGATCACAATCGATGGGGACGGCATGTGCATCCATCCGAAGGTAGTTCGCGCTCGAAAGCCCGCCATTGAGCACGGCCGACTGAGCGTCGTGCACGGCATCATCGTGCACCAGACCGGCGCCCCGACGACGGAGTCGACGATGAACAGCTACTTGAGGCGGTCCGCGGCAGGCGCCCATTTTCTACTGGCGCGAGACGGCACGGTCTACCAGACGGCATCGCTTCATCACCAGACTTGGCATGTGGGCTTGCTCAGGTCCCGCTGCCTGGTTGAGAACCGGTGTGCACCTGCGGAGCTGAGCGCTTTGCGATCGTTCAACCCGCGGCTTGAGGACCGGCGCGAGCAAGCCAAGAATGCGCCGGACCGTTTTCCCGCGAACCGCGACAGCATCGGCATTGAACTGGTCGGTGATGCTTTGCCGCGTGCCGGCAATGTTCGGGATGACCAACGGACCTATGAAGTCGTCACCACGGAACAGAACGCGGCACTCCGATGGTTGACCCGCGAGTTGAGCATGGCCCTTGGCGTGCCCATGCATGAAGTCTTCAGGCACCCTCAGGTGTCACGAAAGAACCCCACGGAAGCGAGCTCGGCCCAATGGTGAGGGCACGCGCATGGATTGTTTCGGGCGTCCTGGCCGCGTGGTGCGGTGCAGCCGCTGCGTCACCGTGCACGGCGGGTACAGAGTACGAGCCCATGCTCTGCCCATTCAGGATGCCTGCCATCCAGTCCGTCACGATCGAGCAGAACGGCGCAAAGGCATCCATCGAGACGGACCCGTCGGTCGACTGCTCCAGCTTCAAGTTGAATGAGCGACTCGTGCGCCGCTACTTCGTCCGCGCCCGCCTCGTTCCACCAGAGGAAGGCCACGAACGTCTCATCTGGTCCGCGTGTTTTGCGGCGGGGACGATGCGGCTCCAGAACGGGCAGACTGCCCGCTGGTCAATCTCTCAGGCCAAGGTCGGATCGCTCACCGTTGAAGGGAAAGCTGAGCAGCGTCTGTACTGTCCGGCGTGCAAGGACAAGTTGCTGAACTGGTAGTTCGCGGGGCTCAGCCATCGGGATTACTGCATCGCGCGAGCACTCGCGTGCGGCGATGCGAAGGCCGGCGATCGGCCCATGCCTTGAAGCGGTCTTGCAAGGTCGCGAGAATGGGCCGATGAACGTGAACCGCACCCAGTCGAACCACACCCACGACCTCTCGCCCTTCCAGCACAGCCACCACTTCGACCGTGGCAACCGCGAAGGCGAGGCGCGCACGCGCTGGGTGCTGGTGGTCACGATCATCACCATGGCGGCGGAGATCGCCGGGGGCTGGATGACGGGGTCGATGGCGCTGCTGGCCGATGGCTGGCACATGGGCACGCATGCGCTCGCCCTGGGTGTGGCGGCCGCTGCCTATGCCCTCGCGCGCCGGCATGCCAAGGACACGCGCTTCAGCTTCGGCACCTGGAAGATCGAGGTGCTGGGCAGCTTTGCGAGCGCGCTGGTGCTCGGCATGGTGGCCGTGGGCATCGTGTTCGAGTCGGCCCTGCGGTTGTGGAAGGCGGAGCCGATCGCCCTCGAGACGGCCTTGACGGTGGCGGTGATCGGGCTGGTGGTGAACCTGTTGTCGGCTTGGCTTCTGCATGGGGCGGATGACGGGCATGGCCACGGGCATTCGCATGGACATGAGCATGGACATGGCCACTCACATGCGGGCTCCAAGCGTCACGGGAACGACCACGAGCATCGGCATGGCGACCATGGGCATGAGCACGGACACGGCGATGCGCATGAGGCGCATGCACACCATGAGCATGCCAACCATCAGCACGACATGCGTTCTTCCGTCGGCGCTGCGGCAGCAGCAAAGTCACACGACCTCAACCTGCGCGCCGCCTACGTGCATGTGCTGGCCGATGCGCTGACCTCGGTTCTGGCGATCGGTGCCTTGTGCGCTGCGCTGTGGCTGGGCTGGTGGTGGCTCGATCCGCTGGTGGGCGTGCTCGGTGCGGTGGTCATCGGGGCGTGGTCCATCGGGCTGATGCGCGAGTCCTCGGCCATCCTCCTCGACCGCGAGATGGACCACCCGCTTGCGCACCGCATCCGCGAGGACCTGGAAGCCGATGGTGATGCGAAGGTGGCGGACCTGCACGTGTGGCGCGTCGGGCGCGACCAGTTCGCCGCCATCGCGAGTCTCGTGGCCGACATGCCGCTCGCGCCCGCGCTGTACCGCGAGCGGCTCGCGCATCACACGCAGCTGGTGCATTTGTCGCTGGAAGTGAACCACTGTCCGCGGGTGTGAGAACGAATTCGGCGAGCGAGGCGTCCGCCGGCGAGATCGCGCATTCTTCCGATCGGGCGGCTCGATCGGGTTGGGCCGGCGCCTGCCGGCATCAAGTGTTCAGCGCGTTCAGCCGCTCGATGGTGCCCACGTCGGTCCAGCCGCCATCCCAGCGTTGGGCGGTGATGCGGCGTGCCCGGATGGCGGCATCCAGGCTGGGTCGCAACGCGGCCTTGGTCCCCGGCGTGACACCGGCAACCAGCCCCGCGCGGAAAAGCCCGACGCTTGCCCAGGTGAACCGCTCGACGCCTTGCGTGACCGCGAAGCCCTGCGCATCGATGCCGAAATCGCCGCCCGGGTGATGCGGCGCATTGGGCACCAGCCAGAGGTGCGCGAGCGCATCGCCCGCGTCGAAGCGGCGCGCGTCATCGGCCGAGAACGTGAAGCCTGGCAGGAAGACATCGCCCGACACCACCCAGAAGCTGTCGCCCAGCAGCGGCAGGGCTTTGGCGATGCCGCCGGCAGTCTCAAGGGCACCACCGTGGTCGCGGCCTTCCATCGAGTACTGGATGTTCACGCCGTAGCGCGAACCATCGCCGAGCACCGCGGGGAACTGATCTTCCAGCCAGGCGGTGTTCACCACGAGCTCACGCACGCCGGCACGCGCCAGTGCCTCGATGTGCCATTCGATGAGGCGCTTGCCGCGCACCTCGAGCAGCGGCTTGGGCGTGCGGTCGGTGAGGGGCCGCATGCGTTCGCCGCGGCCGGCGGCCAGGATGATGGCTTTCATGCGGCGCGCATCGAAGGCTGCGGCATGGCGCCGCGTTGCAGGGATTGCCGTTGTGCGTCGCTGGCACCGAACGCGGCGACGAGCGCATCGAGCAGCGCATGCGCCCGCTGCGTGTTGTCGCCACCGTAGTTGCACACGTACACGTCCAGCGTCACGGCAGCGAGCTCGGGCCAGGTGTGCACGGCCACGTGAGACTCGGCCAGCAGCACCACGCCGGTCACGCCGCCCGGCGGCGGGAAGGCATGGAACAGCTCGCCCACCGGGTCCAGCCCGGCATGCTCCACCGCGCCGACGCACAGCGCCCGAAGGGCCCCCGGTTCAGTCATCGCGGCGAGCGACGTGTCGCAGCCCGACAGGTCGGCGGTGAGGTGCAGTCCATCCATGGGCCGCGATTATGGGTCCGCGCCCGGCCGTGAGGCGGTGCCGCCACCGTTGCCTGCATGCGACCGGACTGCATCGGGCGGCACCCGTAAAATGCGCGGTTTTCCCCCTCCACCCTCCCTCCGGGACCCCGCATGGCCGCCGCACTCGCCGACATGGCAACCCAGCCCACCACCAACCTCATGGCCAACGCCATCCGCGCCCTGGCGATGGATGCCGTTCAGCAAGCCAACTCCGGCCACCCCGGCGCCCCGATGGGCATGGCCGACATTGCCGTGGCGCTGTGGAGCCGCCACCTGCGCCACAACCCGACCAACCCGCATTGGCCCGGCCGCGATCGCTTCGTGCTGTCCAACGGCCACGGCTCGATGCTGATCTACGCGCTCCTGCACCTCACGGGCTATGACCTGCCCATGAGCGAGCTGCGCAACTTCCGTCAGCTGCACAGCAAGACGCCGGGCCATCCGGAAGTCGGCATCACCCCGGGCGTCGAGACCACCACCGGCCCGCTGGGCCAGGGCGTGACGAACGCGGTGGGCATGGCGCTGGCCGAGAAGATGCTGGCGAAGGAATTCAACCGCGACGGCCACGCCATCGTCGACCACCACACCTACGTCTTCCTCGGCGACGGCTGCCTGATGGAAGGCATCAGCCACGAAGCCTGCGCGCTGGCCGGCGCCTGGAAGCTGAACAAGCTGATCGCGCTGTACGACGACAACGGCATCTCCATTGACGGCAAGGTGGCGCCCTGGTTCATCGACGACACGCCCAAGCGCTTCGAGGCCTACGGCTGGAATGTCATCGCAGCAGTCGACGGCCACGACGTGGACGCGGTCGATGCTGCCATCGCGAAGGCGAAGAAGTCGGACAAGCCGACCCTCATCTGCTGCAAGACCAACATCGGCCAGGGCTCGCCCAACCGCGCGGGCACGGCCAAGGCGCACGGCGAGGCGCTGGGCGCCGACGAAATCAAGCTCACGCGCGCGGCGCTGGGCTGGACGCACGAGGCCTTCGTCATCCCCGAAGAGGCCTACACGCAGTGGGACGCCAAGGCCAGCGGCCAGGCGCTCGAGCAGTCGTGGAACAGCACATTCGCGGCCTACAAGGCGGCCTTCCCCGACCTCGCCGCGGAGTTCACCCGCCGCGTGAACGGCGACCTGCCGGCGAGCTGGTCGCAGGCGGCGGTCGATGCGGCGGTGGCCGCGCAGACCAAGGCCGAGACCGTGGCCAGCCGCAAGGCCAGCCAGATCGCGCTGGAAGCCTTCACCAAGGCCCTGCCCGAAATGCTCGGCGGCAGCGCGGACCTGACCGGCTCCAACCTCACCAACACCAGCTCCACGCCTGCATTCCGGCTCGAGGCTGATGGTTCGTCCAACGGTGGGCGCCACATCAACTACGGCGTGCGCGAGTTCGGCATGGCGGCCATCATGAACGGCGTCGCGCTGCATGGCGGCTTCATTCCCTACGGCGGCACCTTCCTCACCTTCAGCGACTACAGCCGCAACGCCATCCGCATGGCCGCGCTGATGAAG
>CBIHOF010000052.1:0-11014 GCA_966211955.1 uncultured Comamonadaceae bacterium
ACGCGCAAAGGTTGAGCCCCACCGAACAGGTGGTTCCCGGGTATCCACCGATGTGGACCAGTCCGCCCCTGCCGCGACGCTTGCAGCCACGATGGGCTCTCGAGATTCACCATGATTAGCAAGCTGCTCGGCAACGGCGCGGCCTGGATGCCGCTCGGCCTGATCTGCGTGATCGGGATCATCCTGGTGCCACTGCCGGCGGCGGCGATGGACTTCCTCGTCGGCGTCTCGCTCGCCGCAAGCCTGGGGCTGCTGGTGCTGTCGCTGCACATCGAGCGCACCCTGCAACTGTCGACATTCCCCAGCCTGCTGCTGATCACCACGCTGCTGCGCCTCGCGCTGAGCATCGCATCGACCAAGCTGATCCTGCTGCATGCGCACGCCGGCCAGATCATCGAGGTCTTCGGCAAGATCGTCGTCGGCGGCAACGTGATCGTGGGGCTGGTGGTCTTCGTGATCATCACGCTGGTGCAGTTCGTCGTGATCGCCAAGGGCTCGGAGCGGGTGGCCGAGGTGGGGGCGCGCTTCTCGCTCGACGCGATGCCCGGCAAGCAGATGAGCATCGAGGCCGACCTGCGCGGCAACATGATCAGTCTGGACGACGCTCGCAGCCGCCGTCAGGAGCTGGACCAGGAGAGCCAGTTCCACGGCGCGATGGACGGTGCGATGAAGTTCGTGAAGGGCGACGCCGTGGCCACGCTGCTGATCGCCCTGGTGAACATCGTGGCCGGCCTCGCGCTCGGCGTGGGCGTGAACGGCATGCCGTTTGCGGACGCCCTGCAGCGCTACACCATCCTGACCGTGGGCGACGGCATGATCGCGCAGTTGCCCTCGCTGATCACCTCGGTGTCGGCCGGCATTCTGATCACACGTGTCACGGGCGGCGCGGGCGTGCGCCTCAGCGAGGACATTCGCCGCCAGATCGCGGCGCACCCGTTCGTGCTGCTGCTGATCGGCGGTGTGTTGGGCGTTGCCGCCCTGATACCGGGGTTGCCACATTTCCAGCTCGCCGTGCTGGGAGCCTTGCTGGTGTTCGGCGGCTTGGTCGCACGCAGCCGCGGCCAAGCCAGCTTGGCGCAGCAGGCCCACGCGTTGTCGCCTGAGGAGGCGCGCGTCGCCGACGTGAGCATCGAGGTGAAGCTGCCGCAGTTCGCGCCGGCGCTTTGGGTGGCGGTGTCACCGGCCATGGCGGGCTGGTTCAATGCACCATGGGCAGCCTATGAACTGGGCCTCGCCCGCGCACGCCTCGCCAAGCGGTACGGCCTGTCGTTGCCGAAGATCCGCTTCTTCGTCGACGACGAGATCGAGGGCGACCGCTATCAGGTGCACGTGTTCGATCTCATGGTGGGCTCCGTCTCCATTCCGGTCAATTGCTACGCCCGCAAGGGCATGCAGTCGTCCGAGACTGGCGCCGTGCGCATCGACGTTCCCTTCCTCGGGCCGCTGGCATGGGTGCCGGCCGAGCAGATTGCCAATCCGGAGGAGCCGCGGTGGTGGAGTGTGTACCGCATGCTGGCCCACCACCTGGAAGCGGTTGCACTGGCGCGTGCCGAGGCGCTGCTCGGCCTGGAGGAAGCCCACCAGATCCTGTCGAAGTTCGAGCGGGAGATGCCCGAGCTGGTCAAGGAGGCGATCAAAGCCTCCCCGCTGCCGAGAACTGCCGAGGTGCTGCGCCGCCTCGTGAGCGAGCGGGTGTCGATCCGCAACATGCGCGCCATTCTCGAGAGCTTGTTGAACTGGGCCGGGCGCGAGCGCGATACCGCGCTGCTCGCTGAGCAGGTGCGTGAGGACCTGAGCGCCGCACTGGTGCAGCGCTTCGTCGACGAGGAGTCGACCATGCGCCCGATGATCATGGACCCGGACTTCGAACAGACCCTGATTGCGGCCGTTGAGCCCGGACCTCGCGGGCCGGCACTGGCGCTCACACCCGAGGCGGCGGCCCGGCTGCAGGGCTATCTCACGCAGCTGGTGGCCAAAGAGGCGCCCGCGGGGGAGGAGTTGCCCATCGTCGTCTCGCCTGACTTGCGGCGCTTTCTGGCCAGCCATCTCGCGCCGAGGTTTCCGCAGTTGTGCGTCATCGCCTATTCGGAAGTTGGGCGCCATGTGACGATGAAACCGATGGCTGTGATCGGTGCCGCGTCTTCGCAGGCCTCGCAAGGAGCGCACATGGAGCCCAGCGCATGAGCCTCCCTCGGTCCGCGACCCTTGCACCACTGCGTAACCGGACAAGGAGAAGAAGATGAGTGGTCTGGCGAGTGCCTTCTTTCACAACTGGGTCAAGACAGCCGTTGAAGTCCTTGACCTTTCGAAGGACGAGAGTTTCGCTCCCGGCCTCGAGCAGTTCGGATGCACGGTCAGCCGCTTCGAGCTGAGCGCGCTCCTGGACGGCGAACCGCGGACGAAGGCCGCTGCGGTCAGCATCATCGGCGGGTTCGAAGAACTGCAGCCGACCCAGGCGGCTTGCCTTCTGGCGAACATCAGGAAGGCGATCGATCCGAAAGGGATCCTGTTCATTCGCGTCAACGACGAAAGCGAATGGAGTCTGTTCAAGTTCCTGTCGGTTCTCGATCTCCAACCGACGTTCACCGTTGTCGAGACGTACACGCTGGATGGGTCGAGGGACTACCTGCTGCGGCCCATCGACACCCGGCCCACCGTGTGCATCGGGATGATCGCGAAGAACGAGGAACGCGATCTTCCCCGCTGTCTGCACAGCCTCGAAGGCGTCGCCGACGGCATCGTGCTGCTCGACACCGGCTCGGTAGACAACACGCTCGAGGTCGCGCGGGAATGGGCGGCGCGTCAGATGGAGCGGGTCCCGGGCTTCCGCCACGAGGTCGATGTCTATCACGCAGCATCGGAGCAGGATGAAAGCGGCGACTGGAAGCTGTGGAACTTCTCGATGGCCCGCAACGAGTACATCAGGCGCATCGAAGCGATGGGCTTCGACTACGTGCTCTGGATGGACGCCGACGATGAACTGCTGGACCCCGAACCCCTGAAGTTGATTCGCTACCTGGCGCAGTACGACACCCAGGCGGTGATGATGCAGGAAAACGATCTTCGTTGGCCGCACTACCGTCTCTTGAAGACGGGGCGCGGGGTGCAGTTCACGGGCTGGTGTCACGAGTATGCGCAGTGGACCGGACCGTCCTTCGTGCACGAAGACATCACGATACGTCACGACAGTGCCGCGGGTATCGGCGAAGGCTCCAACGACCGCAACATGAGAATTCTCGAGCGCGAAATGGCCGCGAGGCCCAACGCTCGCACGGCTTTCTACCTTGCCTGCGCATACAAGGACCAGGGCCGGGCGGCGGAGGCAGTTCCGCATTACAAGGCGCGGCTGGATTTCGGACGGGCAGATGCCGACGAGTACTGGTTCGCGACGCTCTACAAAGCCCGTTGCGAACGGTTCAGCGGACAGCCCGACGAGTGCAGGAGGACCATTCTGTCTGCCCTGCAGGAGCGGCCGGACTGGGCCGAATTCTGGATGGAGCTCGCCTTTCTCGAAGACAGCCTGGGCAACCATGACCGGGCCATCGGATGGGCGTATCAAGCCAAGGACCTGCCCATCGTTCCAACTCAACTCTTCCGGGAGCGAAGCAGCTACATCGACCAGCCCTACCGCATCATTTCATGGAGCCACGAGCACAACGGAGACCTGGCGCAAGCGCTTCATTGGGGTGAACTGGCGCGCGAAAAGATTGGCAGGCACGATCAGGAATGGGAAGACAGGTTGCTTTATCTGCGAAGCGAGTTGGCCAGGAAGATCGAGAGCGCGACGTCCTCGAAGCCATCTGATCACCACGCATTCATGAAGTCGATCCAGAACGAAGAAGCACTCGAAGCGGTCATTGAAGAGTCGTGCGAGGGCTTGGCAACATGCGAGACCGCTCGTGCATGAGATGCATCCGCGATGAAGCAGTACAGCATTTGCGTCATCAAGCCCGACAGCTATGTCCACTCATGCGCGTTTGTGGAGTTGGCCGAACTCCTCATGTATTCGCTGCGCGAATTGGGTGCGCAGGCACGAATCGTCTTCAATGACATCGACCGCGACTCGCGCAATATCCTGATCGGCTGTCATCTGCTGGACGCCGAGCACGCCGGCCGGATGCCCGCCTCGACGATCGTGCTGAACACAGAGCAGATCAATCCGGACGACCAGTCAGGCTGGAGTCGAAAGATGCTGCGCTGGATGAGCAGTTTCGAGGTCTGGGACTACAGCCTGCGCAACATCGAGACGATGAGGTCGGTGGGAATATCCCACGTCAAACATCTGAGAATCGGCTTCCAGAAGGAGCTGGCCAGGATCGAGCCCGGCGCCGACAAGGAATTCGATGTGCTGTTCTACGGTTGCCTGAACGACAGAAGGCAGCGGGTGCTGGATGAATTGTCGGCCGCCGGCCTCCGGGTCAAGAGCCTCTTCGGAATCTACGGCGGCGAAAGAGACAGCTATATCTCGCGCTCGAAGATCGTCTTGAATCATCACTACTACGAGACCCAGATCTTCGAAGTGGTGAGAGTCTTCTACCTGCTCACCAATTCGATTGCCGTCGTTGGCGAGGTGAACGATTCGACTTCCATCGATGAGTCCTACAGGGCAGCCATTTCGGCGGCCCGGTATGACGAATTGGCGGCTCGGTGCATCGAGCTGGCGAACGACCCCGCGCTTGTGACCTCGGTTGCGCGCGAAGGACACGAACGCTTGTCGAGATGCCCTCAAAGCGCCTACACCGCCGCGCTCATCGACTGATTCCGGTGCCCTGGTCGTGCTCCGGGCGGTGCCAGATTCCTTGCCTGAACCACTTCACCGCAGCCCATTTCTCACCCTGCGTGACCGGTGCACCGCCATGCAACGCGCGGCTGCTGCGGTGGGGCTTCTCATAGGCGAAGAACACCGCGTTGCCGGCGATCGGTCGAACGTCGAGCGGCACCTCCGGAAACACGGTGGCTCCGCCGAGCGTCGGCGTATTGAGATAGATCACCAAGGTGGCCACGCGCTGGCCCCCCCGCCGGAAGATCGGCGCCCATGGGTCTCCGCGGTGGTAGTCCTGATGGGGGCTGTATTCCTCCCCCAAGCCGTATCGCAGGACCTGAATGCTCTCGGTGCATGCTTGCGGCCAGTCGAGCAGCGCCGTGATTCGTGCGTCAAGGGCCGCGCACAGGGGCGTCTCGTCGGGTCTTAGCCAACTGCCCGAACTGGTGCGTGCCACGTGGGGCACGCTACTTCCGTCGTCGCCGACGACGGTGCTGCGCGCCAGCCGCGAGGTGGCGGTGGCGATGAGTTCGTTGCATTCGTCCTGCGTGAGCAGGTTGCCGAAGATGGTCAGGCGCGGGTTGTGCGACTCTCCCAGCACTTGCACCGTGTGCCCGTCGATGGTGACCTGGCCACCACGCGTGCGGCTGAAGTCGGGCTTGGGCGCGCCGCGTGCAAACAGCCGAACTTCCTCGTGGCGCTCGGCAGGCAGCGCTTCGAGCAGGGCAGCGATGGCATCCTCGGCAGTGCAGTCGTCGCTTCGAAGCCAGTTGAATATCTGCGCGGGGGCCCTGCCTTCGCTGAAAGCGGCCGCCGTACGGCTCACCAGATCCTGCAAGGGTCTGGGGTTGCGCACATCGAGCTCGATGGCTTGCTCCGTCATGGGTCTGGCTCCTGCGTCAGGACGATGCGAGGAGCGTCGCAATGTGCGCGCGGTGGTCCATATCGTGGTTGACCCTAGGCCCAGGCACCGCGCCGTGCGGTGCGCGAGGCGGTGCTCGCCTACCTCGTTTGGAGTAGATGCATGTGATGTATGCACCGATGTGGACCAGCAGGTCGCTTCGCTGACCCTAGCGACGCCGTGATGCTGATCACGGCTGATCGTCGACAACAGAGTGGCGCACCGCAGTGGCCTCTTGCGTATGAAGCAGCAGCCCCCTCAAACCGCCAGTCTCGGTCCCACGCTGTTCGGCCTGCTCAACGGACGGAAGGTGGGGTTGCGAGAAGTGTTCGCAGATGCCACGCTCCCTCCCGTCGACTTGCTGGGGACGAGCACCCAGGTGGCTCATCGCTGCCGCATGGTGATCGTCGGTCCGACCGAGGTGCTCATGCAGATCGGCCTTCCGCCTGCACTGTTCGATCGCCTGGGGCTGCCGGAGCACGTCGGCGCATTGCGGCGCAACGCCATCGCGGCACAGTACGTGGCTTCCTTCATGGCCACCCTTCGGGCCTTCTTCGCGCAGGATGTCGAAGTGCGTGTGGACGAAGTGCCCGAGGGCTGCGCGGTCGACGAAGGGAAGCCGGGATGGACCACGTTCGGACTCGGCTTGCGCGGCCTGAGGCTGCCCAGTGGTCTGGCCGATTCGTACGCGTCGAGGCTGTGCGAGCTGATCGCGCAACGCGTGCCCCGCGTCAACCCGACCCTGCGCGTGCGGGCGTTTCTCGGCAACCGGCTGCTCCTGTCCGCTGCGGCAGTGCGGCAACTGCGGGAAGGAGATGTGATCCTCGCGCAGGAGGCAGCGCAAGACATGGAGCGTCACGTCCGGCTGTATGTCGATGCGGCCGATGGCCCGACGCAAGCGGGCTACGTTCACGTGTCCACGATCTCGCGGCAGGACGGCCGGATAGAGCATCTGGCACCCGGACCCTGGCTCGGGCCTCGGCCTTGTGCCGACATGCTGCCAGAGCCGGTGGTGGAGGTGGACATCGTGTGCGCTCGATTGACTCGCTGGCGCACGCCGGTCCGGCCGCAGTTGGCAGGGGAGTGCCTTCACGATTGGTCGAGCATCGGTTGGCTGGCGCCTCCCGAGATGCTCGTGAGCCAACGGCCGTGGGCGCGCGTGCGGCCCGTTTTTGCCGCCGGACAGGCGGGGTTTGAAGTCGTCGAGCTGTTTCGGCGCTGAACCACTCACGATCAGGAGTCCTTCGATGCCGAGCGAAAGCGATTCGCCTTGCGCCACCCCGAAAGCCGATCCACTGATCGACAGCAGCTGGCTGCCCTGGATCGAGCAGCGCCGGTTGAAGCACCACGACCCCGAGGCGATGGTCCGAACCATGGTCGCGGCCGGTGTCGACCTCGCCCAGGCGCGGCTTGCCGTGCGAGCGCTCGAGTCCGACCGGGGCTATCAGGCGGCCTTGAGCAAGTGCCAGTTGCATGACAAGCTCGTCTCGGTGGTCGGCAACCTGCAGAAGGTGTGGGAGATCGACCCGCGCTATCGCCTGATCGAGAAGCGCCCCAGCCCCTCGGCCGACGAATTCTTGACGCGCTACATCCGCGGCTGCCGCCCCGTGGTGCTGGCTGACGTTGCGCGAGACTGGCCCGCGCTGCGACGCTGGACGCCGGCGTATTTGAAGGAGCGTTTCGGCCACCTGGGCGTCGAAGTGCAAGCCGATCGCAATTCGGACGAGCTCTACGAATTGCACAAGAGGCGGCACAGGCGCCAGACGACGTTGGGCGACTTCGTCGACCGGGTGCTGCAGGTCGGCGTGTCGAACGATGAGTACCTGACCGCCGCCAACGAATTGCTGCGCCGCGTGGAGTTCGCGCCGCTGCTGTCCGATGTCGGCACGCTGCCGCCGCGCTGCGTGCGCGCCCGGCTGGCCGACTCGGCATCGCTGTGGTTCGGCCCGGCCGGCACCGTGACGCCGTTGCACCACGACCCGCTGATGCTCTTCCACACCCAGGTCACGGGCCGCAAGCGCTGGCGGCTCGTCTCGCCCCTGGATACGCCGCGCTTGTACAACCACCTGTACCTCTACAGCCCCGTGAACCTCGACGACGTGGACCTGCAGCGCTACCCGGATTTCCGCAACGTCAAGGTCCTGGACGTGGTGCTGGAGCCGGGCGAGACGCTGTTCCTGCCGCTGGGCTGGTGGCACCAGGTGACGTCGCTCGAAGTGAGCATCTCGCTCGCCTACTCGAACCTCGACACCTTGAACGAGTTCGAGTACGAACACCCGGGCATCGTGGACGGGTGAGCATCGAGTGCTACGAGTGGGGACCCTGGCGGAACCACTTTACCGCAGCCCACTTCTCGCCTTCGATTACCGGCGCGCCGGCGTGCGCGCAGCGGCTGGACGGCGCCGGCTCCGGATAGGCGAAGAAGACAGCATTGCCGGTGAGCGCGCGAACCTCGAGAGGCATGTCGGGGAACACGGTCGAGCCCCCGACGGGCGGCGTGTTGAGGTAGATGATCAGCGAGGCCACGCGTTGCCCGCCTCGCTGGAATACCGGGTCCCATGGCCCGTCGCCCACCACGTGGTCGTAGTGCGGCTCGTATTGCGCACCGGGGCCGTAATGCAGCACCTCCAGCCTCTCGGAACATTCGCAGGGCCAATCGAGCAAGGCGGCAATGCGCGCCTCGATGCGCTCGCACAGGCTCGTTTCGCCTCGCTCGAAGCGCATGCCCGAGCTGGTGCGCCGGGGGCTGACCTTCGATGATCTCGATACCCTGGAACGCGCCAGGCGCGATTGCGCGCTGGCGATCAGCTCTTCGCATTCGTCTGCAGTGAGCAGGTTGCCGAAGACGACAAGCCGCGGATGGCGCGACTCGTACAGGATTTGTACCTGGTGGCCTTCGACGCAGACGCGGCTGCCGGCGGCAGTGCTGAAATCGGGTGCGGGCGCGAGGCGGGCAAGCTGGCGTATCTGCCCGGGCGGCTGCGCCGGCAGGGCGCGAAGGAGCAAGGCCACGGCATCGTCCGCGGCGCATTGCTCGTCCCGTCGCAGCCAGTTGAATATTTGCGCCGGTGCATGGCCTTCTTCGTTGGCGCGCGCCGCCACGCTCGCCAGCATGTCGCACAGCTCTTCGTTGTCTGGGTTGAACGGTCGGGTCCTGCACTCGAGCACTTGCCCGTGCAGGGCTTTGGGCAATGCGCGCAACAGGGCCGACATTGCGTCATTGCCGGACCAGCCGCGCCGACGGGCGCGCCAGAACAAGTCCGCGATCGCCGAGCCTTGCGCGTGGCGTTCTGAAGCCCAGGCAGTGAGCTCAATGAAGGCTTGTTGAAGCAACGCCGTGCCGGGCAATTGCCGGGGCGGCAGGAATGGCTTTTGGGGGGCGGCTTCTTGCATGCAATCCAGCATCGTGTGGAGCGCTTCGTGGTATGACTGCATCACGCCTCGCGGCGTGATGCAGTCACGAGGCCCGAAGACCGGGCCAGCCGTCTAGCTGTTAGACCGGACTCCCCGGGTCGATCGAAGGAGGATCGGGGGACCGATCCGGCGGGGGCGGCGCGAACCCCGGATGGCCAGGGAAGTGGAACCGGTCGGTGTCAGTGTTGTAGAACCCCTCGTAGGTCAAAAGTGCACCGGGGTCATCCAAATAACTGTTCCACTGATCCCAGCTCAAGCCCTTCATCCGTTCCTTGACGGCACTGGGGATGTAGGCATTCGCGTCGACGGCCCGCTTCCAATCGTCGTTAGCGAGCGGCCTGTCGACCAACACACCCTGGGTCTCGAACTCCTGGAATGCCCGCCCTTGCCACTCGGGGTGATCGGACTGCTCCCAGTCGACAGGCTCGACCGAGTAGTTGTAGAAGCCCTTCTTGTACGAGTCGATGTTCAGTGAATCGGTCTTCATCTGAAGCAGGTGCGCCTTCTCGGTGGGCGTCAGCCACGCCGAATCGACGAGCTTCGAGTGGAAAGCAGTGTCCACTTCCGATTCCGATCGGTGCAATGCCCGATAGTCGTGCGCCGCGCCTCGCGCGTCCTCGAGGTCCTTCTGCCCTCTTTCATGGCTGTAGTTCAAGACCTTTTCGTTGAGCTGGCCGAAGTAGCTCGTGTTGTCTTTGTTGGCAAATACGTGGTTGAAGTTGTCCGTCTGCTTCGTTGCCGTATCCATCAAATCCTGGATGGTCTGTTTGTCGATCGGAATTTCGCCCGGTGACAAGTTCTTGGAGTCGATGCTGACCAAGGTATTCTTGTGCCAACCGGTATTCGTCGCGATCTGTGCTGCGTCGACTATCTGACCCACATTGACCGCATATACGAGGCCGCTGAATTCACTCTTATCGGGGTACTTCCAGTCGCGTCGGTTGCTGGGGCCGGGGTCCGGCGGCGGGATTTTCGTCCAATCTTTTCTGACCGCGGTCCATGCCTGGGTCATCCTGAACACTGCGGTCGTCGCAATGAGGCCGCCCGATACCCAGTCGAAGACGCCCTGGGCGATGGCGTTGGCGTGCTTGGAGGCCTGGTTCTTGTCGACGTTTTCCCAGCCATCCAAATACGTTTTGGCAGAGTTGTTGATCCTGAGTGCGTATTTGCTCGCCGAATCCGTGTAGTCCAGCATTGCACCCGTGGTGGCGAACTGCTGTCTATTGAAGTCGTTGACCTTGTCCAATCTGGTGTTGAACAGGTCATTCGGACCCATCTCATCGTCTTTGCCCGAAACCAGACCGAGACTCCTGAGCTCATCCGTCGAGTTTTTGTAGTCGTTGAAGCGAAGTTTAAGGCCCTCGATTTTGGCCTTTATGTCGGCCAGGAGGGGTTTGGCCCGCTCATTGAGATGCTCATCAATGTACGAACCGGTATTCATGATCGCAGCTTTCCACTCCTTCAGCTGCGAGGCATAGGCATCCAGGCTTGTGCCGTTCGTATTTACGTCGGGCAGGTTGACCAAGTCGAGGTGATCTCTGGCAGTGTCGAACAGACCTTGCAACTGGTACTTGTCGTATTTCAGGTCGGACAAGTCCTTTTGGTTATCTGCGTTTTCGTAGAACTTGTTGATCGCTAATTCTTTCTGCGTCCAGCCGTTTGTCGGAGGCGTGTCTGGCGGGACCGGACCGGTTGGCGTGCCGGCAGAGGTTGGCGTGCCGGGAGAGGTTGGTGTGCTGGTTGGCGTGCTGGTAGGCGTACTGGTAGGCGTACTGGTTGGCGTGCTGGTTGGCGTGCTGGTTGGTGTGCCCGGCTTGAATTTCTTACGGATTTCTCCGGCTATCGAGTCTAGAGACGGCGCGCTCGCGCCCAAAGCGGTGCTGACTTGCGCGGTGCTGCCCGATGAGGTCGGTGTGCCCGGCGAGGTCGGTGTGCCC
>CBIHOF010000053.1:0-10816 GCA_966211955.1 uncultured Comamonadaceae bacterium
CTTGGGGGCAGGAGCGTCAGCGACTGGGGGGCCTTATGTCACTCCGCCGATGATCGACCCGATACGGATCGAATGCGTCTCCGGGATCTCGCTGTGTCCGAGCACGCGCAGCCTCGGCGCCGCGCGCTTGAGCAAGCGAGCCATCGGCGCGCGGATCATGTCGGGCACCAGCAGGCAAGCCGGCACGCCCATGTCTTCCTGCCGCTGTGCGGATTGCGCCGCGCTGCGCGTGAGCGTGTCCGCCACGCCCGGGTCCAGCGCAGCACCATGCGGCGAATTCAGCGCCTGGGTGATCAGCCGCTCCAGCTCCGGCTCGAGCGCGATCACATCCAGCTCGCGGGTCGGGCCGTAGATCTGCTGCACGATGCTCGGCGCCAGGTGAATGCGGATGCGCCGTGCCAACTCCTGCGGATCAGTGACGGTCGCCGCATGCTCGGCCAGGCTCTCGACGATGGAGCGCATGTCGCGGATGTGCACGCCCTCTTCCAGCAAGAGCTGCAACACCTTCTGCAGCGCCGCGATGCCCACCATCTTCGGCACCACGTCCTCGATCAGCTTGGGCGCGAGCTTCGTGACGTGTTCCACGAGCGCTTGCGTCTCCACGCGTCCGAGCAGCTTGGCAGCATGCATCTGCATCAGGTGCGACAGATGCGTCGCGACCACGGTGGAGCAATCCACCACCGTGAAGCCCGACATCTGTGCCGCTTCGCGCTGGCGTTCCTCGATCCACACCGCAGGCAGGCCGAAGGCCGGGTCCTTGGTCGCCGTGCCGATGAGGTTGGTCGTCGCGCCGCCCGGGTTGATGGCGAGCCACATGCCGGGGAAGGCTTCGCCCTCGCCCACCACCGCGCCGCGCAGCGTCAGGCGGTACATGCTCGGCTTGAGCTCCAGGTTGTCGCGGATGTGCACCGGAGGCGGCAGGAAGCCCACGTCCTGCGCGAACTTCTTGCGCACGCCCTTGATGCGTGCAAGCAGGTCGCCTTCGCGGGCCTTGTCCACGAGTGCGATGAGGCGGTAGCCCACCTCCAGGCCCAGCGTGTCCACCGGCTGCAGGTCGTCCCAGCTCGCTTCGGCGTTGGGCGGCGGCACCTCGCGCGGCGGCGGCGGTGCATCGGCAATGCGCTTGTCGCGCTTGTACATCCAGTACGCGGCATAACCCATGGCGCTGGAAATGAGCAGGAACACCACGTGCGGCATGCCCGGGATGAGCCCGAGCGCGCCGATCACGCCCGACACGATCGCGAGCGAGCGTGGCGAGTTGAAGACCTGCTTGGCGATCTGGCTGCCGACGTCGTTTTCCTTGCCGACGCGCGACACCACCATCGCGGCGGCGACTGAGATCAGCAGCGCGGGAATCTGCGCGACCAGCGCATCACCCACCGCCAGCAGGATGTAGCTGTTGGCCGCATCAGCTGCCGACAGGTCGTGCTGCGCCACGCCGATGATGAAGCCGCCGATGATGTTGATGAACAGGATCAAGAGTCCCGCCATCGCATCGCCGCGAACGTATTTGCTGGCACCGTCCATGGAGCCGAAGAACTCCGCCTCTTCGCCCACTTCGGCGCGCCGCTTCTTGGCTTCCTTCTCGTTGATGAGGCCGGCGTTCAGGTCGGCGTCGATCGCCATCTGCTTGCCGGGCATCGCGTCCAGCGTGAAGCGCGCGCCGACTTCGGCGATGCGCTCGGCGCCCTTGGTGACCACCACGAAGTTGATGACCACGAGGATGGCGAAGACGATCAGGCCGACGGCGAAGTTGCCGCCGATCAGGAAGTGGCCGAAGGATTCGATCACCGCGCCGGCCGCGCCCGCGCCGGTGTGGCCTTCGAGCAGCACCACGCGGGTGGACGCCACGTTCAACGACAGGCGCAGCAAGGTGGTGAGCAGGATGACCGACGGAAAGGCGGCGAAGTCCAGCGGGCGCACCATGTAGGCGGCCACCATCATCACCATCAATGCCATCGCGATGTTGAAGGTGAACAGCAGGTCCAGCGCGAAGGGCGGCAGCGGCAGCACCATCATCGACAGGACCATGACGATGAACAGCGGCGCCATCAGCGCGCGGATCGCGCCGGCATTGGGGCCGAGCCACTTCTGCATCTGCTGCATCAGCGCATTCATTCAGTGGGCTCCGTCTTGTTGTGCGGGTCGAGTTCGGGGGGCACGTCCACCGACGGCACGTCACCCGGCATCGGCGCGTGGCCGGCGAGCGCGGCACGCAGCTGGTACACGTAGGCCAGCACCTGCGCCACGGCGGCGAAGAGTGCGGCGGGGATTTCGCGATCGATCTTGGCGTGCGCGTACAGGGCGCGAGCGAGCACCGGCGACTGCAACACCGGCACCTTGTTCGCCTTGGCGGTGTCGCGGATGGACATGGCGAGCAGGTCCGCGCCCTTGGCGACCACGCGCGGCGCGCCCATGCGCGTCTCGTCGTACTTGAGCGCGACGGCGTAGTGGGTCGGGTTCATGACGACCAGGTCCGCCTTGGGCACGGCGGCCAGCATGCGGCGGCGCGACATCTCGCGCATGCGCACCTTGATCTTGGCCTTCACTTCCTGGTTGCCTTCGATCTCCTTGTGCTCCTGCTTCTGCTCCTGGTGGCTCATCTTGAGCTTTGACAGGTGCAAGTGGCGCTGCAGCGGCGCATCGACGGCCGCAAAGAGAGCGAGCGCGATGAGCAGCAGGATCACACCGCTCACCATCACGCTGCCCACTTGCGACAGCGCCGAGGGCAGCGGCATGGAAATGACGTTGCTGAAGGCATCCACATGCCCCCACAAATAGAAGCCGCCAATGGTGCCGAGGATGAGCGCGAGGGCGCAGGCCTTGAGCGCTTCGATCAGCTGCTGCTTGGAGAACAGCCGCGGCAGGCCGGCGATGGGGTTGAGCTTGTCGAACTTCGGCGCGAGCGGCTTGAGCGTCCAGTTCCAGCCGCCGATGAGCATGCTGGCTGCCAGCGCCACGAGGATCATCGCGATGCCGAAGGGCACGACGACGAGCATCATCTTGGCGGTCAGTGCGCCCAGGCGCTGGAGAATGAGTTCGGGCGACGAACTCGTCGCATGGTCGAAGCGCAGGCCGTCGGCGACGAGCTGCTGCAGCCAGGCAGTCAGCTTGGGGCTTGCCGCGGCCAGCAAGGCGCCGCCACCTGCGATCGCCGCGAAATGGCCCAGGTCACGCGAACGCGCGACTTGGCCCTCTTCTCGGGCTTTCTGCAGTTTCCGCTGTGAGGCGGGAAGGTTCCGGTCTGATCCGTTGTCGTCTGCCATGGGGATGCACGGGCCATGAGCGGCCTTGCATCATTGTTCCGGGACGGCGGTCGGACTTGAGCCGGATGAAAGGGGAGAAGCCGGCGCATTTCGGTGCTGCCCCCCCGCTGGGGAAGGGGCAATTCAGGGGAGAGGGAGCAATTCAATGCAAACGGCGGCCCGAGGGCCGCCGTTCGTGACGCAAGTCGCAGTCCTCAGAAGCCGAGGCTGGCAAGCAGGTCGTCCACTTCGCCCTGGTTGGACACGACGTCAGTGCGGCTCTCAGGGTCCACCACCGGCCCATTGAGCATCTCGGTTTCCACGCGATGCGCAGCGGCAGCCGCAGCCTGGTCGGCGGGCGCGGCCTGGAGCAGCAGCTTCACGAGGCTGTCTTCGAGGTCGCCGGCAAGCTTCACCACCTTGGCCACCACCTGGCCGGTGAGGTCGTGGAAGTCCTGCGCCATCATGATGTCGGTCAGGTGCTGGTCGATGCGCGCGGTCGCGGCTTCGACGTCGCCCACGAAATTCATCACCGAACCCGAGGCCACGGCTTTCACCGGGTCGGCAATGATGGCGCGCGCAATCTCGCGCGTCTCGCGGGCGATCTTCTCGTGCTCGGCCTTGGCCTGGTCCACCGAGTTCAACACCTTCTCGGCAGCCTCGCCCGTCTTCTTGGCGACGTAGTTGAGGCGGCTTCGCGCGTCGGGCAGGTTGTCGGCGGCGATCTGCAGGTTGGGCATCACGCCCAGCTGCTCGAGCGTGTCGTGCAACAGGCGCGTGAGGTGGCCCAGCTGTTGGTAGACCACTTCGGACGTGGCCGAGGCCGCGGTGGCGGCCGCCGCCGGAGGCGCAGCGAGGGTTGTTGAATCGTCCATCTTCATGTCGTTCTCCGTCAGGCCGCAGCCATCAGTTTCTGCATGATCTTCTGGACCTTCTCTTCCAAGGTGGCCTTGGTGAAGGGCTTGACGATGTAGCCGGCGGCCCCATCCTGCGCGGCGCGCACGATGTCTTCCTTGCGGGCCTCGGCCGTCACCATCAGCACCGGCAGGTGCTTCAGGCTCTCGTCCTTCTTGACGGCGGCAAGGAGCTCGAAGCCGTTCATGTTGGGCATGTTGATGTCGGAGACCACGAAGTCGAACTTCGCGTTCTTGAGCATGTTGAGCGCCACGGCGCCGTCTTCGGCTTCTTCGGCGTTGTTGTAGCCGATCTCCTTGAGCAGGCCGCGCACGATGCGCCGCATGGTGGAGAAGTCGTCGACGATCAGGAACTTCATGTCGGTGGAAGGGGTGCTCATGGCGGTCCTCGTTGCTTTGGCCTCTGGGCGTTTACAGGCCTCAGGGCCCTTATCGGGAATTGACGGGAGTAATTGAGGGTTCGGCGGCCACGGACTGTGAATTCGTCGGCTCCGGATCGGATATATCCACCGGTTCCGTCGGCCGGCCGAAGAACCGGTCTTCCGCCTCGCGGTTCATCACGATGATGCTGATGCGCCGGTTCACCGGGCTGCTCGGGTCGTCGCGGTCGAAGAGCGAACTCGATGCGAGTCCTTGCACACGCAGCACGCGATCGTCGGCAAGTCCCCCGGCGAGGAGCTCGCGGCGAGAGGCGTTGGCGCGGTCGGCCGACAGCTCCCAGTTGCTGTAGCCACGCTCGCCGCCCGGGAAGGGCTGCGCATCAGTGTGCCCTTCGAGCGTGAGGCGGTTGGGCACTTCGGTGAGGACGCTGCCGATGAGCCGCAGCAGCTCGCGCATGTAGGGCTGCACCACCGCGCTGCCGCTGGCGAACATCGGGCGCTGGTTCTCGTCCACGATCTGGATGCGCAAGCCGTCGGCCGTCATGTCCAGGCGGATCTGCGATTTCATGGCCGCGAGCTTGGCGTTGCCGGTGAGCGCGGCGTCGACACGGTCCTTGAGCTTCTCGAGCCGCTCCATCTCGGCCTTCTTCTGCGCGGCCTTGAAGGCCTGCAGGTTGATCTTCTTCTTGCGGTTCTCCATCTCGCCGTTCTTCACCTGCCCGCCCTGGCGCGACAGGTCGGTGCCGCCTCCCTTGATGACGTGCGACGAATCACCCGAGCCGCTGCCGCCCATCAAGGCGACCTTCAGCGGCGAGTTGAAGAAGTCCGCAATGCCCTTCTTGTCGCCTTCGGTGGTGGAGCCGAGCAGCCACATCAGAAGGAAGAAGGCCATCATGGCCGTGACGAAGTCGGCGTAGGCGATCTTCCAGGCGCCGCCATGAGCACCATGGCCGCCCTTCTTGATCCGCTTGACGATGATGGGCTGGAGTTTTTTCGAGTCACCAGCCATGGTGCGGGCCCTCGATCACTTCTTGCCCTTGACGTGGCCCTCAAGCTCCGCGAAGGACGGACGCTCCGTCGAGTACAGCACCTTGCGCCCGAACTCCACCGCCACCTGAGGTGCATAGCCTTGCATGCTCGCGAGCAGCGTGGTCTTGATGCACTGCAGCTCCTTGCCGTTCTCGTCGATCTTCTGCTCCATCAGGCCAGCGAGCGGCTCTGCCACCGCGTAAGCCAGCAAGATGCCGAGGAAGGTTCCCACGAGCGCCGAGCCGATCATGCCGCCGAGGATGGCAGGCGGCTGGCCCACCGAGCCCATGGTGTTCACGACGCCGAGCACCGCAGCCACGATGCCGAAGGCCGGCAAGGCGCCCGCGAGCCGCGCGATGGCAGCGGCCGGCGCATGGGCTTCGTGGTGATGCGTCTCGATCTCGGAATCCATCAGGCTCTCGATCTCGTGCGAGTTGAGGTTGCCCGAGACCATCATGCGCAGGTAGTCCGTGATGAACTCCACGACGTGGTGGTCGCCGCCGACGGTCGGATATTTCTGGAAGAGCGCGGAGCTGTGCGGGTCCTCGACGTCCTTCTCGATGGACATCAGGCCTTCCTTGCGCGCCTTCTGCAAGATGTCGTAGAGCAGCGCCATCAGCTCGAGATAGCGTGCCTTCGAATACTTCGACCCCTTGAGCAGCCCGGGCAGCGCGCCGATGGTGGCCTTGAGCACCTTGGGCTGGTTGTTCACCACGAAGGCTCCCAGGGCGCCGCCCAGGATGGCCATCAGCTCGGTGGGCAGGGCGTGAATGATCACACCCATGTTTCCGCCGTGGATGATGTATGCGCCGAAGATGCAACCCAGCGCTACGACATAGCCAATGATGACGAACATGGTGAGGGGTTGTTGGTCTCGCGAGTTTTATCGGCCCGCTTGAGACTCTCTTGAGATTCCTGACAGCGCAGTGTGCCGATCAGCGCCCACCCTTGATCGAAGCAACAGCAAGACTAACCAGCCGCAAACCAAAAACCAAAGCAAGCGAAGCGAAGCGCCCCTCAAGCCACGCGCGCGGAGCCGGCTTCGCCGGTCCGCCAGGCGGCGCCCCTCGGGGGCAGGAGCGCAGCGACTGGGGGGCCCAAAAAAAAGGCGGGCCCTTGAGAGGCCCGCTGTGGAAAGCACAATGGTTTGTGCCAGGAGGAGACAAGACAGAAAAACAAACCGGATACGAGTGATCTTTCGGCAGGTCTTCTTGAAACTTGAGGGTCGTCGAGTGAAATTCGCCGATCCGTGAATTAATGCATCTGGATGCCGCCTGCTGCACGGCCCTTGCCGGCGCGGGCGGGCGGGTTGCACAGGCCGCAGACGTAGTGCTTGGCGATTTCGTGCGGGTGCGTCACGAACTTGCCGTGGCACTTGGAGCATTCGGTGAGCGTGAGCATGCCGTTGTCCACGAACTTCACGAGACGCCAGGCGCGCGTCACCGACAGCAGCGCCTCGAGGCCTTGCGCGGTGGTCTGCTCCTGGTAGAGCTGGTAGGCCTTGATGACGGTGTCGATCTCGTCCATCTCGGCGACCTTGTTCAGGTACTCGTGGATGTTCAGGAAGAGGCTCGCGTGGATGTTCGGCTGCCAGGTCATGAACCAGTCGGTCGAGAACGGGAGCTGGCCCTTGCTCGGCGACTTGCCGGAGACTTCCTTGTAGAGACGCAGCAGGCGCTCGTAGGAGAGATCGGTTTCCGATTCCAGCACTTGCAGTCGGGCGCCGAGTTGAATCAGCGTGACGGCACGTTCGATCTGGCGGGCTTCGGTGAGGATGCTCTTGCTGCGCATGGTGTGTGTCTCTCCTGGAATTTGTGAATCTTGTAAGGCGGCGCTCCGTTGAAATCGAGCGCCGGGCCGCCCCAAGCAGATTTCAACGCCCCCTCGGGGGGCTGTGTTGCGGTACTCCGCAACACGGGGGCTCCATTCAGGCCGCCTCTTGATGGCGGCCGGCCATCAGGATGCTGGCGTGCAGGCGGGTCGTGGTGTCGTTCGCTGCACCGGCCTTGCCGTGGTTGGTGAGCAGGCCCCACACCAGGTCGTCGTCCATGCGGAACTTGCACAGCAGGGTGTTGCCCGAAGCGATCTTCATCATCTGGGCGGGCGACAGCAGCGCGATCAGGGCAGCGTTCTCTTCGCTGATGCCAAGGCGATACAGGGCTTGTTCGCGGTCGGCGCGGATGAGGCTCTGGGCCAGCATCAGGTACGACAGGTTGGCTTCGCGGATTTCGCTGAGGATCTGGTCTGCGTTCATTTGTCTGGCTCCGGGTTTGTGAGGCTGTCTGTCTGTCGTTGAGCTTTGTTGATATTGCTTCAACGTGAAACGGATTGTGCGGAACGGATAAAGACCGAAACATCAGTCCATCTCTGTGGCTTGAGTCCAGTTTCTTCCATGGCGCCTGTCAGGCAACTTCCTACAGGAAGACCCTGATCACGCCGCCCTTGCCTTTGCGGCCGAGCTGCCGATGAGGGAAATCACGCCCTTTTCCGGTCCAGTTGTTGGGATGAGTGGGCTTGACAACGAAAAGGGAAGTAGCTCACGAAATCTGGCGCCATCCCTAAAGTTCTTGAAAAGGCGCTCCGATAAGCATCCCAACGCGATTGAAAGTTTCAAGAGCGTGGTCCGGTTAGCCGGCCGTGGTTCGACAGCGAAGAGCGCTTCAGGACTTTCGGTTGACTAGCGTCGGGCGGTCGGAGGCGAAGGGCATACGGGCCCCCGCACCGACAGGCAACGGTGCCGCGAGGCGATGAGCTTCAAGGCACACGCGTGTAACGCCGGCTAGGCCGGGAGTCCCTCAACTGTTTGGAGTCTTTCATCATGAGTATGTCGATCAATACCAACATCTCGTCGCTGACCGCCCAGCGCAACTCGAGCAAGGTCTCGGATTCGCTGTCGACCGCGATGGCCCGCCTGTCTTCCGGCCTGCGCATCAACAGCGCCAAGGACGACGCCGCCGGCCTGGCCATCAGCGAGCGCTTCACCACGCAGATCCGCGGCCTGAACCAGGCAGCGCGCAACGCCAACGACGCCATCTCCCTGTCGCAAACGGCAGAAGGCGCCCTGGCCAGCGTCGGCGACAACCTGCAGCGCATTCGCGAACTGGCCGTGCAATCGGCCAACGCCACGAACAGCACCTCTGACCGCGCTGCCCTGCAAGCGGAAGCCAACCAGCTGATCTCCGAAGTGCAGCGCGTGGGCACGCAAACCGAATTCAACGGCAACAAGCTGCTGGACGGCTCGTTCACGAGCAAGGCGTTCCAGGTCGGCGCGAACGCCGGCGAAACCATCTCGGTCAACTCGATCGTCGATGCACGCACCACCTCGCTGGGCAGCAACACCCTGTCGCTGAACGGCTCGAAGATGGGCGCGGTCCTCGCGACCTCGGTGGCCAACGCTGCTGCCGCCATCAACGGCGTGGCCGCTGAAACGACGCTGACGCTGAGCACCTCGGCCGGCACCACCGCCCCGATCGCCTGGAACCTGAGCGACGGCGCGAAGGAAATCGCCGCTGCCATCAACACCGCCAGCGCCGGCGTGGGCGTCACCGCCACCGCCACCAACAGCGGCGTGCTGAAGAACCTCGGCGGCCCGGGCGTCGTCACCATGACGCTCAACGGCAAGGCCATCTCGGCCAACGTGACCGACCAGAACGACCTGAGCTCGCTCGTGTCCGCCATCAACGGCTCGGGCTCCGGCGTCACCGCCAGCTTCACCTCGAGCTCGTCGAAGGCCGGCATCACGCTGAACACGCTGGACGGCGCGAACATCCAGATCGCCGACTTCAACAACAGCGGCGCGACCAAGACGGTGGACATCGCCACCTACGACCCGGCCACGGGCACGGCCGGCACGGTTGCCACGCTGACCGGCGGCGCCGCCACCGACTCGAACGTGATCACCGGCAAGGTCGACCTGTCCAGCTCCAAGGGCGCGATCTCCTACGCCAGCGCCACCGGCACGACGGTGTTCTCCGCCGCCTCCGGCGTGGGCACCTTCAGCTCGGTCGCGGGCCTGGACATCTCCACCGCCAGCGGCGCGACCAGCGCCCTGGGCGTGCTCGACGCGGCCCTGGCGCAAGTCAACGGCGGCCGTGCTGACCTGGGCGCGGTGCAGAACCGCTTCTCGGCGACGATCTCGAGCCTGCAGACGACCAGCGAGAACCTGACCGCTTCGCGCAGCCGGATTCAAGACGCGGACTTCGCGTCCGAGACGGCCGCCCTGTCGCGCTCGCAAGTGCTGCAGCAAGCCGCCACGGCGATGGTCGCCCAGGCGAACCAGCTGCCGCAGCAAGTGCTGCAACTGCTGCGCTGATCGAAGACAGAGCAACGGGGTAAACGGACGCGCCAAACGCGTCCGGTTCGGGGCTCGGCCCGTGGAATGCGAAAGCGTTCCACGGGCCTTTTTGCTTGGGCTGACGGCCGGGCCGGGACGGGAAGTGGCGGCGATTTGAGCCGCTTTTCCTCCATTTGCGGCCCGGCCAGTGTCTCCACAATCCATCTCATCACCCCTTGGCAGCGAGGAGTGACGTTCGGCGCCAGAGCCCATCGCCGACAGTGTGGAAGCGACGAGTCGAGCGCTTGTGCACTGTCTGAGATGGACCCAGCAATCCGGACGTTCGCCGCAGGGGCAGACTCCCGACAGGGAATCGCCACCTCGGAATTCAGGCCGGCTTTCACGCCGGATGTCCAGAGATTCTCAGGAGACCCACTGTGGCCCAAACGATCAACACCAACATCTCGTCGCTCACCGCGCAGCGCAACTCCGCGAAGGTCCAGGACCAGCTCGCGACCTCGATGGCCCGCCTCTCGTCTGGCCTGCGCATCAACAGCGCCAAGGACGACGCCGCGGGCCTTGCCATCAGCGAGCGCTTCACCACGCAGATCCGCGGCCTGAACCAGGCAGCGCGCAACGCCAACGACGGCATCTCGCTGGCGCAGACCGCGGAAGGCGCCCTGGGCAGCCTGAGCGACAACCTGCAGCGCATCCGCGAGCTGGCCGTGCAATCGGCCAACGCCACCAACAGCACCTCCGACCGCGCCGCGCTTCAAGCGGAAGCCAACCAGCTGATCTCCGAAGTGCAGCGCGTGGGCACGCAGACCGAATTCAACGGCATCAAGCTGCTGGACGGCTCCTTCACCGCGCAAACCTTCCAGGTCGGCGCCAACGCCGGCGAGACGATCTCGGTGTCGGGCATCGTCGATGCACGCACCACCTCGCTGGGCAGCAACACCCTGTCGCTGAACGGCT
>CBIHOF010000054.1:0-10588 GCA_966211955.1 uncultured Comamonadaceae bacterium
CCCGGCGAGGAGATGGGCTGGTTCTGGAAGATCGAGCGCCTGCCCGAGATGCCGCATGCCGGCCACCTTACGCAGGTGCTCGCGCAGCATGAGTTCCAGGAGGCGTTCAAGAACTTCCGCGACCTGCGCTTTCTCGCGACCAACCTCGAAGGCTGGCGCGACAACCTGGGCGTGTTCAGCGACATGCTGGCCAATCGCCGCGCGGCCTATGCCGAGCGCCTGCCCAAGGTGCTGGAGCGCGCCAAGGACATCGGACTGGATGCGCTGCAAAAGCGCCGCGACGTGCTGGCCGAGGAGCTGAAGCAGGCCGAGGAATCGCAGGACGGCGTGGCCTTCGCCGACGAAAAGGAGCGCGACCTGATGGCGCGCATCCAGAACGTTCGCGAGGCGCTCAAGCAGCTCGGCGACGACCCTGAATACGCCTCCGCGCGCGAGCGTGCACGCCTTGCACAGGGCGCGCTCGTGTGGCGTCTGTCGCAGGAATACCCGACCCGCGTGTGGGATGCGCAAAAGGGCATGAAGGCCACCGACGCCGGCCTGGACGAAGCCCGCCGCCGCGACGCGGCGCTGGCCCAGGCGCAGAAGGACGAGCCGGCCCGCCACGAGGCGTTTGCCAAGCGCATCGCCGAGCTGGACAAGCGCATCCAGGGGCTCATCCCGCAGGTGGCGCAACTGACCAAGGAACAGCAGCAGGTGGTGCAGGAAATCGCGGTGGCCGAGCTCACGCGCCAGAAGGAGCGCCTGCAGGGCTACACCATGCAGGCGCGGTTCGCGGTCGCGCAGTTGTACGACCGCGCCAACTCGGCCAAGGAGGCGGACCATGCGGGCAAGCCATAGCCTGGCGCTGATCGCCATGTGCGCGCTGGCCGCCTGCTCCACGAGCAAGAAGACGGCCGGCACGCCCGACAACGAGCCCACGCTCAAGACGCTGGCCTCGCGCGCCGTCAATGTCGACAAGGACCGCGGCATCGAAGGCGGCGAAGAGCATGCCATCGCGGCCTACCGCAAGTTCCTCGACATCGCACCGAAAGCGCCGCAGCGCAGCGAAGCCATGCGGCGGCTGGGCGACCTGGAGATGGACAGCGCCGACAACCGCAGCGCGAGCGGCCAGACCGCGACGCCCGACTACAAGGCCGCCGTCGCCCGCTACCAGGAATATCTCAAGACCTACCCCAAGGACCCGGGCAACGACCGCGTGCTGTACCAGCTCGCGCGTGCCCAGGAGCAGAACGGCGAGCTGGAGGTGTCGCTGAAGACACTCGATCGGCTCGTCGCCGAATACCCCGACACCGCTTACCGCGACGAAGCCCACTTCCGCCGCGGGGAGCTGCTGTTCTCGCTGCGCGACTACCCGAAGGCCGAGCAAGCCTACGCGACGGTGCTCAAGAGCGATTCCGAGACGCCGTACCGCGAACGCGCGCTGTACATGCAGGGCTGGTCGCTCTTCAAGCAGGGCAAGCTGGAGGAAGCGCTCAACCCCTTCTTCGGCGTGTTGGACCTGAAGGTCGCCAACCGCGACGACGGCGCGCTCGACACGCTGGCCGACCTCTCGCGCGCCGACCGCGAGCTGGTGGAAGACACCTTCCGCGTGACCAGCCTGTCGCTGGAAAACCTGAAGGGCGCGGAGACCATCCCCGCCTACATGACGACCGACACGCGCCGCTCCTACGAGTTCCGCGTGTACCAGCAGCTCGGCGAGCTCTACATGCGCCAGGAGCGCGTGAAGGACGCGGCCGACACCTTCGGTGCCTTCGTGAAGCTGCACCCGCTGCATGCGCAGGCGCCGGTGCTGCAGGCCCGCGTGATCGACATCTACCAGGAGACCGGTTTCGGCAACCTGGCGCTGGAGGCGAAGAAGAACTACGTCTCCACCTACGGCGTGGGCAGCGATTTCCGCAAGGCGAATCCTGCCGGCTGGGAGAAGGCGCAGCCGCTCGTGAAGACCCACCTCACCGAGCTCGCGCGCTACCACCACGCCACGGCGCAGAAGACCAAGAGCTCGGCCGATTACCAGGAAGCGGTGAAGTGGTACCGCGCCTACATCGCGTCCTTCCCCGAGGACCCGGCGACGGCGCAGAACAACTTCCTGCTGGCCGAGCTGCTGTACGAAGACGGCAAGTACGCGGAAGCGGCCGTCGAGTACGAGAAGACGGCGTATGGCTATCCGAAGCATGCGAAGAGCGCCGATGCGGGCTACGCGGCCTTGCTGTCGTATGCGCAGCAGGAGAAGCGTGCGACCGGCGCCGATCTCGCCGCGCTGAATCGTGCGAGCGTCGAGAGCGCACTGCGCTTCGCGAAGGACAACGCCACCGATCCGCGCACCGGCCCCGTGCTGACCAACGCGGCGGAGAAGCTCTTCACGCTGAAGGATGAGCGCGCCCCGCTCGTGGCCCAGCAGGTGCTGGACCTGCAGCCGCCGGCCGCGCCTGCGCAACGCAAGGTGGCGTGGACGGTGGTCGCGCACAGTGCCTTCGACAAGGGCGCCTACGACAAGTCCGAGAAGGCTTATGGCGAAGTGCTGGCACTGACACCCGAGAAGGAAGCCGGCCGCAACGACCTCGTCGAGCGCCTGGCGGCCTCCGTCTACAAGCAGGGTGAGAAGGCCCGCGCCGACGGCAAGCCAGCCGAGGCGGTTGCGCATTTCAACCGCGTGGCCACGGTGGCGCCGCAATCGACCGTGCGCGCGACGGCGCAGTACGACGCGGCCGCCGCGCTCATCGGCATGAAGGATTGGGACGGCGCCACGCGCACGCTGGAAGACTTCCGCCAGCGCTACCCGAACCATCCGCTGCAGGCCGAGGTGAGCAACAAGCTCGCGCTGGCCTACCTCGAGAAGAAGAACTGGGGCCAGGCCGCCGGCGAGCTGGAACGCATCGCCGCGACGAGCCGTGACCCGAAGGTCGCGCGCGACGCGCTGTGGCAGGCTGCCGAGCTGCACGAGAAGGCGAACGCGCGGCCTGCGGCGACGAAGGCCTACACCCAGTACCTCAAGCAGTACCCGGACCCGCTGGAGCAATCGCTCGAAGCGCGCTCGCGCCTGGCCAAGCTGGCGAAGGACGACGGCAATGCGGCGCGTGAGTTCGCGCTGATGAAGGAGATCTTCCAGGTCGAGCAGAACGCCGGCAGTGCCCGCACGCCGCGCACGCGCTACCTCGGCGCCACCGCGGCGCTCGCGATGGCCGAGCCCGCGCTCGATGCCTACAAGAAGGTCGCGCTGGTCGAGCCGCTGGCGAAGAACCTGAAGCTGAAGAAGCAGAAGATGGAAGAGGTGCTCAAGGCCTACGCGGTGGCCAGCGACTACGGCGTGGCCGACGTGATCACCGCCGCCACCTATCACACGGCCAACATCTACCAGGACTTCGGCAAATCGCTCATGAGCTCGCAGCGGCCGAAGAAGCTGTCGAAGGCGGAGCTGGAGCAGTACAACGTGATGCTGGAAGAACAGGCTTATCCGTTCGAGGAGAAGGCCACCGAGCTGCACGAGGTGAACGCCCGCCGCGCGTCCGAGGGCATCTACGACAAGTGGGTGAAGAGCAGCTTCGCCGCCTTGAAAGACATGCGGCCGGTGCGCTACGGCAAGACCGAACGCAGCGAAGGAGTGGTCGATGCGATCCGCTGAGTTCCGCCCGCTCCCATTCGCACTGAGCTTGTCGAAGTGCCTGCCCCGATCGAGCGCGATGCTGAGCGCTGCCGCTCTGTGCATCGCGGTGACCGGCTGCGCCTCCGTCACCGAACCGATCAAGGCGGCGGCCTCCAGCGTCACCAGCGCCGTGAAGGACGTTGTCAAGCCGTCGTCGGTCGTGGCCGATGTGCCTGCGGCCGCCACGGCCGCGTCGTCGCCTGTCGCAGTCGCCACCAAGTCCCTCGAACCCGAGCAGCCCGTCGCCCCGAACATCCAACGCGCCTACGACGATGCTCGCCGCGCCCTGCGCTCCGGCCGCAACGACGACGCCGAACGCGCCATGCGCGCGCTCACGCAATCCAACCCCGAACTCGGCGGCCCCTACGCCAACCTCGGCGTCATCCATCGCCAGGCCGGCAAGCTGCCCGAGGCCGTGGCGGACTTCGAGAAAGCCGTCGCAATCAACCCGCGCCAGCCGGTGTACTTCAACCAGCTCGGCGTCACCTACCGCCAGAACGGCCAGTTCGCCAAGGCACGCGAGGCTTATGAAAAGGCCATCGAGCTCGACCCGAACTACGCGCAGGCGGTGCTCAACCTCGCCATCCTCAACGACATCTATCTTTGGGACGGCAAGCGCGCCATGGAGCTGTACGACCGCTACCTCGCGCTGACGCCAGGAGGCGATCCAGTGGTAACCAAATGGATCGCAGACCTGAAGAACCGCAAGCAAGCGCCGATCACAGCCGGCAAGAAGGAGAAGGCATGAGTCGAAACCTGTTCATCGTCCTGAGCGCGGCCGTTGCGGCCCTGGCAGGCGGCGCCGCCTTCGCCGAAGACAAGGTCGAGGTCGACAGCACCAAGATCATCGGCAACCGCGAGCTGCCCAAGGTGCTCTACATCGTGCCCTGGAAGAAGCCCACGCCGGGCGACCTCTCGGGCAAGCCCTTGAAGAGCGTGGTCGACGAGGCGATGGCGCCGGTGGACCGCGACGTGTTCCGCAGGCAGGTGAAGTACGACGCCCTCGTGCAGCAACCGCAGGCCGCCGCTTCGCCCGCACCCGCACCCGCCAAGACAACCCCTTGAGCGTAGTCGCCGCGTCAAGCGCGCCTACGCAGACACCACAGACACACAAACGACGTCGTTATTCGGAGATTCGAGAAATGAATGCATTCAACACCGCGGTGAAGTTCTTCCAGGATTGCGGCCTGTTCATCTACCCCAGCATCCTGATCATGTCGCTGGGCCTGGCCATCGCGATCGAGCGCTTCCTCATCTTGAACCGCGCGCGCAGCGAGAACCGCAAGGTCTGGTCGCAGGTGCTGCCGATGCTGCAGCAAGGCCAGTTCCGCGAAGTGATGAACGTCACCGCCAAGAGCGACGCGGCCATCGGCAAGATCGTCAATTACGGCCTCGTGCGCATGCAAAGCCCCGGCCGCCGCGAAGACCTCGACGCCGCGATGGAAGAGGGCATGATGGAAATCGTGCCGCGCCTCGAGAAGCGCACCCACTACATCGCGACCTTCGCCAACGTGATCACGCTGGTCGGCCTGCTCGGCACCATCATCGGCCTGATCAAGGGCTTCACGGCGGTGGCGCAGGTGAACCCGGCCGAGAAGGCGGAGATGCTGTCGGCCTCGATCTCGATCGCGATGAACAACACCGCCTTCGCGCTGATGGTGGCGATCCCGTTCCTGCTGATCCACTCCTTCCTGCAATCGAAGACGAGCGAGATCGTCGACGGCCTCGAAGCCGCGAAGATCAGCTTCCTCAACCTGGTGCAGCGCATCAAGGCCGACCAAGGCGCGAAGTAAACGCGCACGCAGGAGAGCCATCATGCGTGTCCGACGCTTGCGAAAGCATGCGGCCCACCTCGAGATCACCGCGTTCATCAACCTGATCGTGGTGCTCGTTCCCTTCCTGCTGTCCACAGCGGTGTTCACGCGGCTTGCCGTGATCGACCTCACGCTGCCGGCGCAGAACTCGGGGGTGGAGCAGCTCAAGGAAAACAACCTGCAGCTCGAAGTGGTGCTGCGGCCCGATGCCATCGAGGTGGGTGACCGCATCGGCGGCCTCATCCAGCGCATCCCCAACACTGGCAAGGGCTACGACCTCACGACGCTGTCGGCGACGATGTACCAGATCAAGGCCAAGTTCCCCGACAAGCTCGACGCCACCTTGCTTGCGCAGCCCAACACTCCGTACGACACCATCGTGCAGGTGATGGACACCATGCGCATGACCAAGACCTGGAACGGCGCGAAGGCGACGGTGACCGAGCTCTTTCCTGCCATCTCGCTCGGCGATGCGCCGATCGTGAAGAAGTGAGGACGCCATGAAGCTGACCCCACTTCAAAAGCGCGCGGAGCGAAAGAACCGCAACCAGACGATGGTCGACATGAACCTCGTGTCGCTCATCGACGTGTTCACCATCCTCATCTTCTTCCTGCTGTCGAGCGCAAGCGGCGTCGAGCTGCTGCCCAGCCCCAAGGCGGTGAAGCTGCCCGATTCGATTGCGGAGAAGCAGCCGAAGGAGACGGTCATCGTCGTCGTGAGCGCCACGGAGATCATCGTTGACGGCCGCAAGGTGGCCGACGTGGCGAGCGTCATCAACCAGGCGGGCGATCTCATCGAGCCGCTGAAGGCCGAGCTCGACATCCAGGCCAACCGCCAGGTGATCCGCAAGGAGAACGAAGCGGTGAGCAAGAACGTCACCATCATGGGTGACAAGGAGCTCCCGTACAGCCTCTTGCGCAAGATCATGGTGACCTGCGCACGCGCGAACTTCAGCGACGTGTCGTTCGCCGTTCGCCGGAAGGACGCGTGATGAGTACGCTCGCCGTGTCTTTCCGCAACCCGGTGCTGCCGTGGGCCATTGCCAGCGAGGACGAGGACCGCTACCGGCGCATCCTTCGTACGGTGCTGGCGCTGGCCATCCTCATCAGCCTGCTCCTGCGCTTCATGCCGGTGAGGCCGCCGGACCGCACTGCGCCCGCGGAGCTTCCGCCGCGGCTTGCCAAGCTGGTTCTGGAGCAAGAGAAGACGCCTCCTCCGCCGCCGCCCGTGTCGGCGAAGAAGGAGCCGGTCAAGGAAGAGCGCAACGCCCGCGAGGGCAAGCCCGAGCCGATCAAGGACAAGGCGCCGCCGAAGAAGGCCGCACCCGTGCCCGAGGCTCGCCAGCCCGTTCCCGGCAAGCCGCCGGGCGAGGTGCTGGACAACGCGCGCCGCAAGGCGTCTGGCGTGGGCCTGCTCGCGATGAAGGATGAACTCGCCGAGATTCGCGGCGCGCCCGTGGCGGTGCAGCTGAACAAGGACATCAAGCAGGGGCCGGGCGTCGGCACGGGCGTGGGTGTCGGCGTCGGTGCGGGCAACGAGGCCGGCTTGCCGGTGCGCTCGATGATCACGTCCAACGCGACGGGCGGCAGCGGCGGCATCAACACCGCGGGCTACAGCCGCAACACGGGCGGCGGCGGCCTCGCGGGGCGCGCCACCACGCTTGTTGAAGGCGTGGCCGGAGGCGGTGGTGGCGGTGGCCCGGGCGGCGGCGGTTCGCGTGGCGGCAAGGGCGACGGCGCCGGTGCGGGCGGTGGTGGCGGCGGTGGCTCGGTCCAGCGCGGCAACTCGGGCAAGGCGGCACGCTCGCTGGAAGACATCCGCCTCGTGTTCGAGCGCAACAAGGGCGCGATCTACGCGATCTACAACCGGGCGCTGCGCGAGGAACCGTCGCTGCAGGGCAAGGTGGTGCTGAGCCTGAAGATCGCGCCGAGCGGACAGCTCGTGGACTGCCACCTCATCTCCAGCGAACTGAAGGCGCCGGAGCTGGAGCAGAAGCTGCTCGCGCGCATCAAGCAGTTCGATTTCGGCTCGAAGGACGTGGACGTGACGACGGTCTCGTGGCCGTTGGATTTCTTGCCGTCCTGAGTGCCGCAGGGTCGACCTTCCCGTGCCGCGCGCAGGGAAGGTCGACCCTCACCTTTCGCCGATGCCCGGGATCGAAGCGGATCAGAAGCGCGGACGACCTCCGGTGTCGTCCTTGGTCGAGGGGTCTGCGGCAGGGGCGATGACGCGACGCCGTTTGATCGTGACCGTCGGCACGACCGACGGAGCCCGGCGTTCTGGCGCACGCAAGGCCGACTCCTCGCGCCGCTGCGCAATCCGCAGCGCGTACTCGACCTGGCTGCGATTCAGCGGCACGACATGGTCGCCGTTGATCTGCACGTAGCCGCCATCGGTGGCCTGTGCCAGCGCGCCGAATTGACCAACGCGTGAAATGCGGCCCAGGAGCCGGAACCCTTGCTCCTCCATGCCGGAATGGGTGTGTCGCTCCCAGTGTCGGGCGCCGAGTTCGACTCGCCAGTTTTGCTTCTCACGACTCATGACGGGGCGGGTTTTCGCAACGCAAGGGAAGGCAGCATAAAGCCTCTCGGGACGCCAGTAGGCAGTCAGCGCTGTCCCGACGTCAAAATGCGCGGATGACTTCCGCCAATGCCCCCGAATCCGTCATCCAGCGCCAGCTCGATGCCTACAACGCGCACGATCTGGACGCCTGGCTCGCGACCTATGCGCCCGATGCCGTTCAGTACCAGCATCCGGCGCAAGTGCTGGCCCAGGGCCATGCGCAGATCCGCGCGCGGATGGTCGAGCGCTTCACCGAACCCGACCTGCATGCCCGACTCATCCACCGCACGGTGATGGGCCAGGTGGTCGTCGATCACGAGGAGATCGTGCGCAACTTTCCCGAGGGGCGTGGGCGCGTCCAGATGATCTGCGTCTACGAGGTGCGCGACGGGCGCATCCAGGCGGCATCCTTCGCGCTTGGCGAGAAGACGCTTGGCTGAAAAAGCATGAACGGGCCCCGCGTGGCGCGCATCGGCCTCATCTCGGACACCCACGGGTTGTTGCGGTCGGAGGCGGTGACGGCGCTGCGCGGCTGCGAAACCATCGTGCACGCGGGCGACGTCGTCGGCGCGCACATCCTGGCTGACCTGTCCATCCTTGCGCCGGTGACGGCGGTGCGCGGCAACAACGACCGCGGTGCCTGGGCCGAGGCGCTCCCTCAGACGCAGATGCTGCGCGTGGGCGACGTGGGCATCCTCGTCATCCATGACCTGAAGGAGCTGGACATCGACCCGATCGCGGCCGACGTGCAGGTGGTGGTCAGCGGCCATTCGCACAAGCCGTCCATCGAGCGGCGTGATGGCGTGCTCTACGTCAACCCGGGCAGTGCAGGGCCGCGGCGTTTCAAGCTGCCGATCACCGTCGGCGAGCTGCTGATCGAAGGCGGCCGCGTGCAGGCACGCATCATCGAGCTGGCGCTGCAGGCCGCCATCTGAACCCGTCTGCTCCCGAGTCACCCCGGTGAACGCCAGGGTGACGACTTGGCGGGTGGACGGCTCAGGTTGGCGATTGCTTGAACCCCTGCAAGGTTTGGTTTCACTCTCGCGCGAACTGCACGAGTTCGAGAAATAGGTCCGCGTGAAACCGCCAGTTCGGCCCATCACCCGACATGGATCGCCCCTATGCTCTTGGCATCTCTGTGGTTCTGGTGTGACCTTCATGGACGAGTATTTGCAGTGGCTTCTGGCCGGAGTCGGCCTCTTGGTGGTGATGGGCCTGCTCGCCCGCCGCCTGGTGGTGCGCGTACAGGCACAGCGGCGCGACAAGCGCCGTGCGGCCGAAGCGGCGCGGGCGCAAACCCAGCGACTGGCAGCCGAGGAGGCCGCACGACAGCAGGCCAGGCGCCGTGCCGCCGCCGAAGAGGCAGCACGTGCCGAAGCCGCCGCCCGTGCGGCCAAGGAAGCCGCCCGCGCCGAAGCGGAAATGCAGGCGGCCGAGCAGACAGCACGCAAGAACGCGGAGCAGCTGGCTGCCGAAGCGGTGGCCCATGCCCGTGCCGAAGCGGCACGCACGGCCGCGGCCGATGCCGCGCGGCGTGAAGCCGAACGGCAGGCCCGCGAGGAAGAAGCACGCCTGGCTGAGGCCGAGCGGCTTGCAGCCGAAGAAGCCGAACGCGCGGAAGCAGCGCGCCTCGAAGCGGAACGTGTCGAAGCGCAGCGTGCGGCACATGCACGGCGCGCTGCCGAAGAGGCTGCGCGGGCTGAGGCGGCACGTGTGCAAGCCGAGCGCGCAGAAGCGGCGCGGGCGCAAGCCGAGCGGCTCGAAGCTGCAAAGGCCGAGGCCGTGCGCCTCGCCGCCGAGTTGGCAGCGCGCGAAAAAGCAGTGCATGAAGCAGCAGCCCGGGAGCGGGCCGCCCGTGAGCAAGCGACCCGCGAGCAAGCGGCGCGCGAAGAGGCAACGCGCCTCGCCGCCGAGGAAGCCCAGCGTGCGCAAGCCCGTCGCGTTGCCGAGGAACAAGCTGCACGCGAACATGCGGCACGGCTGTCGGCAGAAGAAGCCGCCCTGGCCGCCGCTCGCGCCGCCGATGACGCCGCCCGCGCCACCGCGCAGGCGCAGCCCTTGCTGGCCGCTGTCCGCAAGTCACCTGAAGAGACCCTGGTCATGATCGCCGACGATTCCAAGATCGTGCGCGTCAAGACCGGCCGCCTGCTCGCGCAGCACCAGTACAAGGTGGCCTACGCCACCGACGGCCTCGACGCCGTGGCGCAGCTTGGTGCGAGCGTGCCGGACATCGTCATCACCGACGTCGAGATGCCCGGCATGGACGGCTTCGAGCTCACCCGCCACGTGCGCCAGAACCCGGCCACCGCACACATCCCGGTCATCATGATCACGGCCGCCGACGACCGCCACCGCGGCGACGCCAGCGAAGCCGGCGTGAGCGTGCTGCTCGGCAAGCCCTACCCCGAAGAAGAACTGATCGCCCACATCCGCGCTGCGATGAATCACGGCGAGACACAGGCCGGCGCCCTCGCCTGACGCCCCCAGGCAGGAGCGCAGCGACTGGAGGGCCCTACCAAGCCACGCCCGCGGATCCGGCTCCGCCGGTCCGCCAGGCGGCGCCCCTCGGGG
>CBIHOF010000055.1:0-9636 GCA_966211955.1 uncultured Comamonadaceae bacterium
TCACCCCCTCGTCACCTGCGCCGCAAACACATACCCGATCCCTCGCTCCGTGCAGATGTACTGCGGATGCTTCGGGTTCGGCTCGATCTTCCTTCGCAGTCGCAGGATCAGCACGTCGATGGTCCGGTCGAACACCTCGGTCTCCAGGCTGCGCGTCTGCTCCAGCAGCTGGTCGCGCGTCCACACGCGCTGCGGCTGCCGCACGAAAGTCTCAAGCAGGCGGTACTCGGCCTGGGTGAGCGCGCAGGGTGAACCATCCTCATGCACCAGCTCGCGCTCCGCAAGGTCGAGAACCCAGGTGCCGAAGCGGACGTGATCACGGCTCGCAGGCTTCGGGGGCCGCGGCGCATTCGACGGCGGCGCGCCGGTTTCCACTGCGTAGCGCCGCAGCACCGCGCGCACCCGTGCCAGCAGCTCGCGTGGGCTGAAGGGCTTGACGAGGAAGTCGTCGGCCGCGAGCTCCAGCAGCAGCACGCGGTCGGTCTCGTCGCTCGCGCCGCTGATCATCACGATCGGGATGGCCGAGCGCTGCCGAAGCTCGCGCGCCAGCGTGAGGCCATCCTCGCTTTTCAGGCGCAGGTCCAGCAGGATGAGCGAATAGGCGTTGCGCGCCAGCGCCTCGTGCATCTGCACGCCGCTGCCCACGCCGTCGGCATCGAAGCCGGACTGGCGCAGCAAATCCACGAGGTACGCCACCATGTCGTGCTCATCGTCCACGACCAGGATGCGCGGTTTGCTTGTCTCCATCTCGGGCAGTTCTCCTGCACTCTGTGCTTTGTCGCGTTCGACGAACGAATGCGTGCAGGTGAGTAGATAGCAGACGCCTGCAGCCGGAGCATTGCAAATGTTAAATGTCGTGCCGGGGACGGGGGTTTGGCCGATCACGTCGCCGCCGCCGCGGCGCAGCTCCACGCGATGAGGATGGCGATGAGGGTGCTGATGATGATGACGGTCTTCCACGCTCGCATGCTGGCTCCTTGTGCTGGTTGCCCGGGAGCCCGAAGAGACCAGACGCATGCGAATGCAAGGTTTCAAGTGTTGCGAGGTCCTCATGCGTGCATGACAAACAAGCGGAATTGCCCAGCCGGCTAAGATGCGGCCCATGCAGCGTCGCAGCTCCCGAACCCGCACTCCACGCCACGTCGCGTGGCTGCTGTGGCTCGCGCTGTTGCTGCCCTTCGCCCAGGCAGCGGCCAATTGGCACGGCCTGTCGCACGTGCGGCTCGATGCCGGTGTTGCAGACCCCGACGGCAAGCAGGCGCTGCACGCAGCGCATTGCGACCTGTGCCTCGTGGCCGCGGCTGTCACCGGCGGCGCCCCCGCCAGCAACTCGCCGACACCCGTGTTGCATGCCGCAGTCCATGAAGCGCCAATGCATGCGCTCCACGGCCTCGCGAGCACCGCACCGACGCTCGCCTACCTGAGCCGCGCTCCGCCTTTCGTCCTGCGCTGACTTTGCGTGCGCGCCGGCCCCTCGCAACGGGCCGAGCGCGATTCGGTCGTCATTGCAATGGACAACACACCGTGCACAAACTCCTGTCGGCGAGCCTCGCGCTCGCCTTGGCCGCGCCCGTGGGCGCCATGGCCGATACCGCGTCCGACATCGCGGCGCTGAAAGAAGAGATCGCTGCCATGCGCGCCGCCTACGAAGCGCGCCTGCGCCAGATGGAAGAGCGGCTGAAGGCGGCCGAGTCTGCGTCAGCCGGGGCCGCAACGCCCTTGCCCTCCACCGCATCGACTGCCGCCGCCCAAGCAGCCCCTGCGGCTGCTTCGCCACCGCCGACGACCGCCCCGCCGTCATCCGTCAGCCCCGCTGCGGCCACCGCAGCCGGCGGCGGCGCCAACGCTTTCAACCCGGCGCTGTCGCTCATCCTCTCGGGCACCTACGCCCGCTCAAGGCTCGACCCCGACACCTACCGCATCGCCGGTTTCAAGCTGCCGCCGGGCGCGGAAGTGGGCCCCGGCACGCAAGGCTTCAGCCTGGCAGAGACGGAGCTCGGCATCGCGGCCAACATCGACCCATGGCTGCGCGGCGCGGCCAACATCTCGCTGCACCCGGACGACACGGTGTCGGTCGAAGAAGCCTTCATCCAGACCACGTCGCTCGGCAACGGCTTGACGATCAAGGCCGGCCGCTTCTTCTCCGGCGTGGGCTACCTCAACGCCCAGCATTCCCACACCTGGGACTTCGTCGACAACCCGCTGGCCTACCAGGCGATGCTGGGCACGCAGTTCGGCGACGACGGCGTGCAGTTCAGCTGGCTCGCGCCGACCGACCAGTACATCGAGATCGGCCTGGAGCTCGGACGCGGCCGCAGTTTTCCGGCCAGCGACAGCAACCGCAATGGCGCGGGCATGACGGCCATCACCGCGCACACGGGCGGTGACATCGGCGACAGCCACAACTGGCGCGCCGGCCTGTCGATGCTGAACGCGAAGGCGAACGACCAGGTGTTCGAAACGGACAACGTCGCGGGCCCCGGCACCTTCAACGGCCGCACCACCGTGTGGGTGGCCGACGCGGTGTGGAAGTGGGCGCCCGGCGGCAATGCGACGCGCACCAACTTCAAGCTGCAAGGCGAGTACCTGCGAAGCCGGCGCGACGGGATGTTGAACTACAGCGACCTGTCCGGAGCACCCGAGCCCGCCTTCGGCTACCGCACGACGCAATCCGGCTGGTACCTGCAAGCCGTCTACCAGTTCATGCCGCGCTGGCGCGTGGGCCTGCGCACCGAAGACCTGAACCCCGGCCCCGCTGGCCTGGACACGCTGGGCGAGCCCTTCCCCGGCCCCGTCTACCACCCGCGCAAGCACAGCCTGATGCTCGACTTCAACCCGAGCGAGTTCTCGCGCGTGCGCCTGCAACTTGCGCAAGACCGCGCGCGCCTGAACCAGTCGGACACGCAGCTCTTCCTGCAATATCAGATGAGCCTGGGCGCGCACGGCGCCCACAGTTACTGATGACGCCACTGATGACACCGAGGACCCAGACCATGAAGTTCAAGTCTCTTCTCACCCTCGTTGCGATGCCTCTGGCATTCGCCGCCCTGCCCGCTCACGCCGCACTCAAGGTGCTCGCCTGCGAGCCCGAATGGGGCGCGCTCGCCACCGAGCTTGGCGGCAACCTCGTCGACGTCTCGGTGGCCACCAGTGCGATGCAGGACCCGCACCAGATCCAGGCCAAGCCCAGCCTGATCGCCCGCGCGCGCAATGCCGACCTCGTCGTATGCACCGGCGCAGAGCTGGAGATCGGCTGGCTGCCGGTGCTGCTGCAGCAGTCGGGCAATGCACGCGTGCAGGCCGGGCAGCCCGGCAACTTCGCTGCCGCCGATTTCGTGCGCAAGCTCGATGTGCCCACGCAGCTCGATCGATCGCAAGGCGACGTGCATGCCGCGGGCAACCCGCACATCCAGACCGACCCGCGCAACATCGCCGCCGCGGCCGCGGCACTCGGCGCGCGGCTGCAGCAGGTGGACCCGCCGCATGCCGCCGAATACGCGAAGCGGCAAGCAGACTTCACGGCCCGCTGGCAGCAGGCGATGACGCGCTGGCAAACACAGGCCGCGCCGCTGAAAGGCGCGGCGGTCGTGTCGCAGCACAAGGCCTTCGTCTACCTTTACGACTGGCTGGGCATGAAGGAAGTGGCGGTGCTCGAACCCAAGCCCGGCGTGGAGCCCACCGCGCCGCACCTGCAGGCCGTGCTCGCCACCTTGAAGGCGACGCCCGCGCGCATGGTCATCTACTCCGCCTACCAGGACCCGCGCCCCTCCGAGTGGCTGAGCAAGAACGCCGGCATCCCGGCGGTCAAGATCGCCTTCACCGTCGGCGGCACCGAGGGCGCGCGCGATCTCTTCGGCTTGTTCGACGACACCGTCACGCGCCTCGTCACCGCCGGAGCCGGCCGATGAACTGGAGCTCGCTCGACTGGAGCATCCTCGGCCCCGCGCTCATCGCCGGGCTGCTGGTGCTCGCCACCCACGTGCCGCTGGGCACGCAGGTGCTGGACCGGGGCATCGTCTTCATCGACCTTGCCATCGCGCAGATCGCGGGGCTCGGCGTCATCGGCGCCGATGCGCTGGGCCTGCCCGATGGCGGCGTGGCGGTGCAGGCGGCCGCCGTGGGCGCGGCGCTGCTGGGCGCGCTGCTGCTCACCTGGACCGAGCGGCGCGCGCCGCAGCAGCAGGAGGCGCTGATCGGCGTGATGTTCATCCTCGCCGCCTGTGCCGGCATCCTGCTCCTGTCGGGCAACCCGCACGGCGGCGAGCACCTGAAGGACCTGCTGGTCGGGCAAATCCTGTGGGTCAACGGCACGCACCTCGCGTGGCTGGCCGGCGTATCGGCGCTCATCCTGCTTGCGATGCGCACGGGGCTCGTGCAGCGCCTGGGCGGCTTCGGCTTCTATGCGGCCTTCGCGGTGGCGGTGACGGCGTCGGTGCAACTCGTGGGCGTGTACCTCGTGTTCTCCAGCCTCATCATCCCGGCGCTCGCGACGCGGCATCTGTCGGGCATGCGGCGGCACGTGTGGGCCTATGGGCTGGGCGCCGTCGGCTATGCACTGGGCCTCGCGCTGTCGGCGCTGTTCGACCTGCCATCGGGCGCGGTCATCGTGTGGACACTTGCCGCCTGCGGCCTGGCCGTGAGCGCGCTTGGCCGACACTCGGGGGCATGAAGGACGAGCAACCCCGATTCACCGTCACGCTGCCTGACGGCCGGCCATCGTTCGAGATGGCCGGCACAAGCACCGTGCTTGCCGCGGCGCTGGCCGCGGGCATCCCGCTGGGCAGTTCCTGCCGCAACGGCACCTGCCGCGCCTGTATTGCAAGGCTCGGCGAAGGCCGCGTCACCTACGACATTGAGTGGCCGGGCCTGAGTGCCGATGAGAAGGCCTCGGGCTACTTCCTCCCTTGCGTCGCGCGGCCGGTGAGCGATCTCGTCGTGCGCAGCTTCGGGGCGGACTGAACGATGTCGATGTCGCCGCTTCGCGCCAGCGTTCTCGTCGTCGTCTCCGCCTGCAGCTTCGGCGCGATGGCCATCTTCGGGCGCTTCGCGTATGCGGCGGGCGTCGATGCCTTCGGCGTGCTGCTGCCGCGCTTCGTCCTTGCGAGCATCGTGCTGTGGGTGCTGCTGAGGCTCACCGGGCGCCGCGCCCCGCCTCGTGAGCGCTTGCCGGGGCTCCTGATGATGGGTGCAGGCTACGTGGCGCAGTCGCTGTGCTACTTCTTTGCGCTGACCTACCTGCCGGCGGGCATGGTGGCGCTGCTGCTGTATCTCTTTCCGCTCTTCGTTCTGCTGCTGTCGAGGCTGCTCGGCCACGAGACCCTGAGCACACGCAAGATCGCGGCGCTCGTGCTGTGCTCGGTCGGCATCCTGCTCACCATCGGCATTGCGGACGCAGGCGCCGCGAGGCTGGACCCGCGCGGCATCGCGCTGGGCGTCGGCGCTGCCCTGATCTACTCGGTCTACATCGTGCTCGGCAGCCGCATCACAGCAGGCATCGACCCGATGGCATCGAGCACCGTCATCCTCACCGGTTCGGCGGCGGGGCTCACGCTCATCGTGGCGGTGCGTTGGCTGCTGGGCATGAAGGTGGCCCTTCCTTCGTCGATGCAAGGCGTGGCCGCGGTGCTTGGCATCGCGCTCGTGTCCACCGTGATCGCGGTGGCGTGTTTCGTTGCCGGGTTGCGCGTGCTCGGCTCGTCCAAGACGGCGCTGCTCTCGACGCTGGAGCCGGTGGTGACCGTGGCACTCGCCGCGGCCTTCCTCGGCGAAGACCTGCGCGCCACGCAACTTGCCGGCGGTGCGCTGGTGCTGGGCGGCGCACTGCTGCTCGCTTCGGCACCTGCGGCATCGGCACCAACAGCGATGAAGGAAGGACCTGCCTGATGAATCACCACCGCGCTTCTTGCTGATCGCGCTCGCCTCCATCAGCGCGCTGCGCCGCGTGGACGGGCAATGGAAGATCGAGCAGTACCACCTCACGATCCCCGTGCCCAACGAATTGGCGGACCAGGTGGTGAAGATGATCCGCAAGCCGGGCGCGTAGGCGCTTCAGCGGCTGACGACACCCTCGTTCTTCACGCAGACATCGTTCCTGCCGACCTTGGTCATCGTGCCGCCGCTGTTGGTGCAGGCCAGCTCGTCCGCGGCGCGGCGCTGCGCCATGCGCTCGGGCGCTGTGATGATGCGAAACGTGGCGCTGCCCACGGCGAGCAGCCCGATGACGATGGCGATGACGCTGGCGGACCTCGCATTGAGCATGGAGCCTCCTCGGGCTGCATCCTGAACGCGGCAGGCCGCAGGCGTCAAGTCCGCGTTGCACTGCCCAGCCACCGATCGCCACGCGCCGCGGCGCGAACATCGCGCATCAAGTGTCCCGGCTGGACACTCAGCGCACGGGCAAACCCGGGGCGTTCAGAACGTTTCAGAGTGCTGCAAGCACCAGCCTCTATAAACCATGTTGTTCTCGCAGCAGCCACAACAAGAGCCATGACGAACACAGCCGTTCGGCGCCAGCAGCGCCCGTTGGGACCATCGGTCAGCGTTGACGAAGCCTGGGAGCGCGCCTACTGGGCGTTCGAGCTCGACATCAATGAAGCCGAACTCGTGGAGATCGTCGTGATGACGGGTGGGCGCGTCGAGGACGTGCAAAGCGAAGTCGAACGACGACGGCAGCGCGCCGTGTGAAGGTGGCGTGCATGCAGCGCACGCTCGACAGAATCGCCTACCCGCCATCCCGGCGAACGCCGGGACCCATGGATGAGGCATGGCGCCCCCGGTGAATCCGGGCGTTCGCCGGAATGACGAGGTCAGTGCCGGACGACCAATCCCTTGGCGCCGCAGACCTTGCCGTCTGCAATCACGAAAGGCATCGCGCTCCAGGGCGTGGCCGGGCCGCAGGTGCCCGATTGCGAGCATCCACAGGCACGTGACTTCAGCACCTCGTCGAGCTTGGCCTTCTGGGCCGGCGTCATGCGCGGCAGCTTGGACGCGAAGGTGAGCAGCATGGCGTCTTCGGCCGCGGGCCGGTCCTCGCCGGGCCGCACCTTGCCGAGCACGGTGTCGATTTCCTTCTGCTCCGCCTTCACCAGTTTCACGCCGGGCTTGCCCTGCTTGAGCGACGCGAGCGCAACCTGCGCTGCCGCATAGCCGCGCGCGGCGGCCACGGTGAAGGGCCGGCGGTAGGCGGCGGAGAAGGCGGGCGCGATGTCGTCCCAGCGTGCGCCGTTGACGTGCAGCATGGGGCACAGCACCGCGTCGTAGCCATCGGGCATCTTGCCGTCGAAGTCGATCCAGCAGGCGCTGCTGGAGGTGACGCGAAGGCCGGTCTCCGAACGCAGCTTGGCAGCGATGGTGTCGGCCAGGTTCAGCGGCACTTCGCCCATCTGGACGATGCCTTCGGCGTTCATCGTGAAGCGCTCGGCGTTGGCAGACACGAACGGGACACCGGCATCTCGGACCTGCTTGGGCAGGTTGCCCAGAAAGCAGAAGCCGCCCACCACCACATCGACCTTGGCGGCGAGCAGGTCCTTCGCGGCAACGGCGGCCTTGCGGCCATCGCAGGCGCTGTCCTTGACGACGAGCGTGGGCGTCTGGCCCGGCCAGGTCTTGAGCGCGAGCAACATGCCGTCGCGGATGTCCTCGCCGCGCGCCTTGTCAGGCCACGACTCGGGAATGATGGCCCCGATCTGCGCGGCTTGCGCACAACCGACCATCGCGAGCAAGGCGGTGATGGCACTCGCACCGGCGCGGCGCATCCATCGTCCATGAACAGACATCACAGCCGCAGAGGAATTGCTTGACATCATCGCCGTGCATCGGTTGAGGGTGGCAAATGCTAGCCCTGGAACTCGCAGGCGCAATGAGCGTTGATGAGGATTGGTGTGATGCTTTGCGCGAAGCGGCGCCCCAAGTGGTATGCACACCAACTTTCTTGCAACACCGGCGCCGGTCCTGCACCCCGGACGGTGCGATGTTCAGGACTTGGGCGATGCGAAGGACTCGATGAAGTGCAGGAAGCGCTCGCGCGAGCGCTTGAGCGCCTGCGGGTTGCCACCGACCGTCACGCCCTTGCCGGGGTGCACGCCGTTGGGGACGTCGGTGCGCACGCGCAGCGGCGCGCCGGAGTCAAAGCCGTGATACGCGCCGGCATAGGACTCGAACTCCGGCTTGCGGCCTGCCGCCTGTTCGGCAAGCCGCCGGCAGGCGTCCGCAGGTGTCCAGTCGTCGAGCTCTCCCACCATCATGAGCAACGGCGTGTGGGTCTCGTAGCCGCGGCGCAGCTCGGACTCGCAGCCCGGGTAGAAAGCGATGGCGAAGGCGGGCTTCACGTCGGCGGAAGCCGCTTCCTTGTGTCGCTCGTTGGTGGCGGCGAGCACCGTGCTGCCGCCGTTCGACCAGCCAAGCAGGCCCAGACGAGCGGCATCGACGTCGTTGCGTGCCGCCAGCCATTCAAGCGCCGACAACGCATCCAGCCGGCGATTGGCCTGCGTGATGAGACGCTTGCCAACCTTCTGCGTGCAGATCTGCTTCTCGCCTCTCGGCGTGAGCGAATCGACGATCAACGCATGCATGCCGGCCTTGTTGAGAAGCCTCGCGTAGTCGAGCATGCGCTGGCTCAGCACTCCCTTGCGGTCATAGGGGCCGCCGCACCCATGCAGCAGCACGACCGCCGGTGCCGGAGCGCTCGCATCCACCTGGAACCAGTAGCCCTTGAGCATGAGGCCCGGGCCACGCGAGAGGTCCGAGCTCGGAATGCTGACCGACATCTGCGCCCGGGCGCCAGACACGAGCACGAAGGAGGCGGCCACCAGGGCCGCGCCTGCCATCAGCCGCTTCATGCCAGCGCCGCCGGGAGCGCGATGCCCGGCGGATTGGGATGGAAGCGAGCCATCGCGTAGGCATCGGCGTAATGACCGTGGCGCATGGCGTAGCCGCGGAAGGTGCCTTCGATCTCGAAGCCGAACTTGCGGTACAGCCGAATCGCGCGCTCGTTGTCGGTGTAGACGGTGAGCTCGATGCGCAAGGCGCCGACCCAGTTGTCGGCGTAGTCGCACATCGCGGCCATGAGCGCGGAGCCGACGCCGCGGCCCTGGGCCTCGGGCGCGACCGAGATGCCGAGCGTGAGCGCATGGCGGCGTCGCAAGGCGGGGCTCACCGGGTGCAGCCCGGCGGAGGCGACCACCTCGCCATGGACCTCGGCGGCCAGCGGCAAGTCGGTCTTGCCGGCGGCACAGGTGTCGCTCAGGCGGGCGCGCCAAGTCTCCTCGTCGTTGTAGGGGAGCTGCATCAGCGCCGAGTAGACCTCCGGATGGCTCATGAACCGGGCGTAGGCGGCCGCGTCCTTCGGGCTGGCTCTTCGGATCGTGATGGACATATCAAGCTCCTTCCTTGTGCGATTTCGCATCTTTGCTTAAGCGGACATCATCTAACCCGCCCGAGGCCGATCGATACAATTACGGGTTTTTCCGGAGCGCGGAATTTACCTGTCTCCCGAGCGATAGCGACGGAGGGGCGAATGCCGCACCCTTGGCCCTCCTCCTGGCCCACCCGTCTGACGACCCACCGATCATGGCAAACCTCGGCACCGAACGCGTCCTGCATGTGCACCACTGGAACGACACGCTGTTCTCGTTCCGC
>CBIHOF010000056.1:0-9494 GCA_966211955.1 uncultured Comamonadaceae bacterium
CCGTCGACCACGGCCTGCGGCGGCAGCACGATGGCCGCGCGGTCGACGCCCGCGTCCACCGTCACCTTGACGAAGACGCCCGGCCACATGAGCTTGCGCGGATTGGCGAACGCCGCCTTCAGGTTGATGGTGGCGGTGTCGGTGTTGACGGTGTTGTTGATGAAGACGAGCTTTCCGGCCACCGGCTGGCCGCCCGGATCGTCGAGGCTGACGCTCAGGCTGCCGGCGGCCCGCGCGGCCAGCACGTGGGCGAGGTCCGCCTCCGGCAGCGTGAAATCGGCGCCGATGGGGTCCATCTGAACGATGGACACGAGTGGTGCCGCCGCGCTCTGCTGCGCGAGGCTGCCGGGGTGCACCGACAGCTGCCCCGTGACGCCGCCGATGGGCGCGACGATGCGCGTGCGTGCAAGGGCCGTCTGCGCGCCCTGCACGTCCGCCAGCGCCGCGTCGACCTGGCCCTGCAGCGACGAGACCTTGCCGGCGGCGGTGTCCACCACGCTCGCGGAGATGAAGTTGTCCTGCGCGAGCTGGCGCGATCGCTTGAGGTCGCGCTGCGCCTCCTCGAGCTGTGCCTTCATCTGCGCGGCCTGGGCCTTCGCATGTACGAGCTGGGACGTCGCGTCGCTCGCATCCAGCGTGAACAGGAGTTGCCCCGCCGAGACGTCGCTGCCTTCCTGGAAGTGCACGCTGCGCACGGTGCCGTTGAGCTGCGGCCGGATGTCCACCTGGTTCAAGGACACGAGGTGGCCCTGCGCGACGAGCTTGATCGGCAAGTCCAGTTGCCGGGCGACGGCCACGCTCACGAGCGGCGGCGGCTTTGCGGCCGGCTGGCCGCCGGCGGATGGCGCCTGCGGGCCGCTTCCCAAGAAGTGGATGGCAAAGGCTGCCGCAACGGCTGCACCGCCGAAGAGGATCGCGAGCGTCTGTTTCTTCACGGCGGGGACGGGGTTGCAGGATGGGATGCGGGTCGCGAACGCAGGCACGGCACGCTCTGCGACAAGCCCCGGCCGATGCTAGCCCATGTGCCCACCATCACCGGCTACGCCTGAGCAGGCAGCCTTGGGGCCATCGCCACAAGGCGAAGTGGCCGTCGCGGAAGACGGGCTCGCTGCCATCGAGCCAGGGGTAGCGGTGGGCCGCCTCCACGTCGCTCACGATCCACAGGGTGTGCCCGGTGCAGCGGCGCGTCTCCAGCTCGTCGCGGCTCATAAGAATGTGGGAGGCGGACGATCCGGCGAAGCGGGCTGCGTCCTGGATTTCCCGCCGCGTGTCGTCACTGCCGTTGGACAGGTCCCAGGACTGGTCGGCCAGCAGAGCCGGCTCGAAGCGGTGCAGGTAGAAGCGCAGGTCGTAGACGTAGTCGTCGAGCATGGCGACCGTGTCCTGCGGCGCGATGGCGGCGGCGAGGTAAGCGGACAGGCCCTTCGACGAGGGGCGCGGCGCATGGGCCACGCCGATGACCAGGGCCACGCAGGCCGCGCCGGCTGCCGTTGCGATCGCGCCGTGGATCCAGCGCCGCGACCCGAGCCAGCCGAGCAGGCCCTGCGAGCCGAGCACGGCCAGCGGCACGACGGCCGGCAGCATGTAACCGGGCAGCTTGGACTGCGGAATGGAGAAGAAGATGAACACGGTGGCCAGCCAGCTGGCCATCAGGAGGCGCAGGTCGCGGTGGGCCGGGTCCTGGAAAAAGTGTCGCGTGCCCGCGGCGAACAGGGCCGGCGTCCAGGGCAGGCCGAGCACGCCGAGCACCTCGATGTAGTACCACCAGGGACGCGGGTTGTTGAAGTGCCCGGTGGCATAGCGCTCGAACTGCTGCGTCACGAAGAAATAGTGCACGAAGTCGTGGTGGTGCGCCTGCTCGGCCGCGAACCAGGGCAGCACCAGGGCCGCGAACAGCAACCAGCCGGGCAGCCAGAAGCAGGCGGCCCATGCGCCACGGCGGCGGGTCAGCAGGACCCACGCGCCGAGCGTGAGTGCCGGAAGAACCAGGCCGATGAGGCCTTTGGTCATCACGCCTGCGCCGGCGCAGGCGTAGGCCGCCGCCGCCATGCCGAACCACGCAACGCCGCTCGCGCGGCGGCGCAAGGCTTCCGCACCGAAGAAGATGGTGAGCGTGATCCAGGCCGCCACCAGCATGTCGTGGTTGGCGTACTGCGCGCCGGCGTAGAAGAGCGGCGTCGTCGCCAGCGCCATGACGCAGGCGACGGCGCTGCCCTGCCCGGCAGCCCGGCGCACGAACCAGAACGTGCCGGCCGACATCAATGCTGCGGCCAGCACCGACGCGAGCCGCGCGGTGAACTCGTTGATGCCGCCCACCTTCATCGCGGCCATCGTGAGCCAATACCACAGCGGCGGCTTGTGCAGGAAGGGCATGCCGTCCATCAGCGGGTCGAGCCAGCTGCCCTTGGCCAGCATCTCCGCCGCGATGCCCGCGTATCGGCCCTCGTCGGGCAAGGCCAGCGGCCGAATCCAGGCGGTCGAACAGATCCACAGCACGACGCACAGCACGACGAGCCACGGAGCCAGCCGGCGCGACACCTGCACCGGGTTGCTCATCCGCCCCTGCGCCGCGCCCTCCGCCGGCACGCCGAGGAACGCAGCGTCGCGCGCGGGAGCGGCACTCACGGCGCCGGCTTCTTCGCCGCTTGCCGGCGAATCTCATCGAGGCGCGCGTGTAGCCAGGTGGCGCTCGCTTGCGGCTGGCCGCCCGGGCAATGGACGAGGTATTCCTCGCCCGACATGCTGCTGCGGCTCGCCGCCTCGGCGATGAACTGCTCAGGGCTGCCGAGCATGTCGTGCTCGATGGCGTAATCGAGCTTTCGCTGCAGGTGCTCGCGCGCTTGCGCAGCGTCGTACCAACTGCCGTTGCGGTTGAACCGGCAGCCGGAGCGCTCGAGCTTCACGAGCAGCGCGTCGATCTCCGCGCGGGCCGTGGTCGAGAGCCCGGCCGCGCCACAGGCGGACCACGCCAGCATGAGCGCGCAAGCCGCCAGCGCAAGTGCGCAACGACGGGCCAGGTTCATGCCCGGCGCTCCCGCGAACGCGCGTCGCTTGGTGGCCCGACTGCGCTGGGGATCGCGGGAGTCGTGGTACTGCATGGTGGGTTCCTCGGCGATCGTTGGACAGGCGACTGGTGGACAGGCACGGGTGGACAGCGGCGGCTCCCGCACTATCGAAGCTTTCCACACGCGATGCACGCGAGCGAATAGAAACCCTGTATCTCCGGGCACGTTAAGGCCACCTTCAGTGAGCCTGTGGCATCAAGCAAGACTACGCCGGCACCTGCACGAACGCCCGCCGGTACCGCGCCTTGTGAACTGCATCAATTGAGCGACGCCAATGAGCGACTGGGACCTCCATCTGTTTCTTCTCATCAACGCGAGCGCGCATCCCGCACACTGGAGCGTGGTTGCCGCGGGCGCGCTCGCGACCTGGCTGATCTGGCTCGTGCCCCTGCTGTGCATCGTGCTTTGGCTGCGCGGGTCGCTGCCGGATCGGCGCGATCTCGCCATCGCGCTCGCGGCGGTAGCCATCGCCTTGTCGCTGGCGCAAGGCGTCGGCATCGCCTGGCCGCATGCAAGGCCGTTCGCCCAGCACATCGGCCACCAGCTGCTCGCCCACGAACCGGACCCCGGCTTTCCGAGCGACCATGCGATCGTCTTCTTCACGCTGGGCTTCGCCCTGTTGCGCAGCCGCCGATGGTCATGGATCGGGCTGCCTCTGCTGGCCGCGGGCATGCTGGTCGGCTGGGCGCGCGTGTACCTCGGCGTTCACTTCCCCTTCGATATCATCGGCGCGGTGCCCGTGGCGGTGGTCTCCTCGTTCATCGCCGCCATGCTCGAGCGGTACATCGACATGTGGCTCGTCAAGCCCCTTCACCGCTGGACTGAACGGCACCTGCGGCGCCGCCTCGCACCGAGCGTCCAGCACTGACCGAGCGAAGGAAACACCTTGCGAGTGCTCCTCGTGGAAGACGACCGGATGATCGGCAAGGCCGTTCACCAAGGCCTGGGCGAGGCCGGCTTCAGCGTCGATTGGGTGACCGACGGCCGCGAGGCCGATCTCGCGATGTCGGCCGGCGTCTATCACGCGGTCGTGCTCGACCTGGGCCTGCCGCGCACGCCAGGCCTCGATGTGCTGAGGACTGCTCGCGCGCGAGGCGACAAGGTGCCGGTGCTCATCGCCACCGCACGCGATGCAGTGGCCGACCGCGTCGACGGCCTCAACAGCGGGGCCGACGACTACATCGTCAAACCCTTCCACCTCGAGGAGATGGTGGCGCGGCTGCATGCGCTCATCCGCCGCCGCTCCGACAATGCCCAGCCGCTGCTGCAGCACGGCCCACTGGTGGTCGATCCCTTGCGCAAAACGGTGACGCTGGCCGACGTGCCCGTGGAGTTGTCCGCGCGCGAGTTCGCCGTGCTCGAGACCCTGATGCAGCAACCCGGCGCCGTTCTGTCCTGCACCGCAATCGAGGAAGCCGTCTACGGGTGGGACACGCCGGTGGGCAGCAACGCCGTCGAGGTGCACCTGCATCACCTGCGCAAGAAGCTCGGCGCCGAGGTCATCAAGAACGTGCGGGGGGTGGGCTACCGGATCGGAAACCTGCGTTGACTTCGATACGCCGACACCTGCTGTTGTGGCTGACGGGCGCCTTGTCGATGGGCGCGGTGCTGCTCACCCTGGGCATCTACGCGGTGACGCTCGACGAGATGAACGAGGTCTTCGACGAGGAGCTCAAGCAGGTCGCGCTCACCGCGGTGGCCTACCTCCAGGACAAGCACATTCCCACCCGCGCGGACTCCGCATCGTCCAACGCCGACCTGGAGGACTTCAAGTTCGTCACCCAGGTGTGGTCGCTGCGCGGCGAGATGCTCTATTCGCAAATTCCGGGTGCAGGGATTCCGTTCTTCGATCACGAGGGCCTGCGCACCTTCGAGGCCAAGGGAGTGGCGTGGCGCATCTACACCGACCAGTCGGGCAACTACTTCACGCAGGCCGCGCAGCCGATGGACGTGCGGCACGATCTCGCCGCGGAGATCGCCCTGAAGATTCTTGTTCCCTGCCTGCTCGCGATCCCGCTGCTGGGCATGCTCATCCTTTATGCGATGCGCCGCGGGCTGCTGCCGCTGTTCGACACTGCGCAGGAGGTGCATCGCCGCGCGGCAGATTCGCTGGAGCCGATACCCGCCGACAAGCTCCCCGTCGAGTTCCAGCCGCTGGTGGTCTCCATCAATGGTCTGATGAAGCGCCTCTCGCAGGCCCTGGAGCAGCAGCGTTGCTTCATCGCCGACGCGGCGCATGAATTGCGCACCCCCATCACAGCGCTGGATCTGCAGACGCAGTTGCTGCTGTCGGCATCGACGGAGATGCGACGCCGTGAAGCGGCGCGCGAGATCCGGCGCGGACTGGACCGCGCATCGCACCTGGTGAGCCAGCTGCTGCAGCTCTCGCGGCTCGAGCCTGAAGCCCCGCGGGTCGCTCACGAGCTGGTGCAGCTGGACGAACTGGCGCGCTCGGTGGTGGCTGATTTCAGCGCGAGCGCCGAGGCACGACAGATCGACCTCGGCGCCGGCATCGCGGACGTCGACCCCACACGCTATCGCGTGGAGGGCAGTGCGGATGAGTTGCGGGTTCTGCTCAACAACCTCGTGGACAACGCCATTCGATACACGCCAAGCAATGGGCGCATCGATGTGCGAGTGATCGCGCTTGCGACGTCGGGCGAAGTGGTACTCGAAGTCGCGGACACGGGTCCCGGCGTGCCGATGCCGCAACGCCAGCGTGTGTTCGACCGCTTCTACCGCGTTCCATCCGCTTCCACCGACGACGGTCTGCCGCCCGGCACCGGCCTCGGCCTGTCGATCGTCAGGGCAATTGCCCTGCGGCATGGCGGTACCGTCGAGCTCGCGGATAAGAACCCGTCCGAGCTGCTTCCCGGCCTCGTGGTGCGGTGCGTCTTCGGTGCCTGGCGCTCGCGATCGTACTGATCGAAGGCAGCCGCGGGAGGAGCTCAGGGCTTCGCCACGCTCATCTGGTCGAAAGTCTGCAGCAGGTCCTGCATCGCACGCTTGCAGCGGGCGGCGTCGGGCGGCTCGGCGCGCAGGGCTTCGAGTGCCTGGTCGATGGCCTTGTCGACCACATGCCAATCGGCCGCCGCACGCGGCTTCAATCCCGCCTCGGCGTTGTCCCAGGCCACTTCGAGATCCTTGATGCGGGCCTTGGCCGCTGCGAGGTCGTTCTTGTCCACGCTAGCCGCGACGTCGGCCGCGATCGCGCTGAAGGATGTCAGGTCGCCGAGCGCCGACTGCTTCGTGGCAGGCGTGCCCGACGGCAGCGACACGGCCGCCGACGCAGGCGTCGCGTCGCCTGGTTTGGAGCAGGCGGCGAAGAGCGCCATCAGCGCGGCGAGTAGCGCGAGCAGGAGCGCATGGCGTGGCATCTTGAGTTCCATGGGGTGTTCCAAAGCAGTGAATCGTGATGAAGGATTGGCGCAGGGTCAGGACGCAGAGTCGGCCTCGGTACCGCGCCTCGTGCGGATCTGCGCCGCCGTCACCAGCAGCGCGATCACCGCCACGAACATCACGCTGGTCCGCATCGGCCCGAGGCCGAGCCCGCCATAGGTCTTCGCCTGGGAGAGCAGGTCGCCCAGCGCTGCGCCGAACGGCCGCGTCAGGATGTAGGCGAGCCAGAATGAGAGCACGAGGCCGGCGCCGCGCCGCCAGGCCAGCCACGTGACGGCAAGCAGGACGCCGAAGACCACGGCGCCCCAGGTGAAACCCAGGCCGAGCGCCTCGGTGGCGAGGTCGCCCGCTGCCGTTCCCAGCGCGAAGGTGCACAGCACCGTGGCCCAATAGAACAGCTCGCGGCGCCGCGTCACGATCGTCCGGATCGACAGGTCGTGCTCGATTCGGAACCAGAGCGCGAGGATGCCCGCCAGCATCAGCGCGAAGCAGGCCGTGCTGGCGTACAGGCTGACACCGAGCCGGTCCGTCAAGGCATCGGTGATCTGCGTTCCCACCACGCTCACCAGTACCACGTTGAGCCAGTAGATCCATGGCGTGTAGCGCCGCGTGCGCAGCTGCAGGAGCATCGCCACCGCCAGCAGGGCCGCCATGGCCGCCGCCGTGGTGCCCTGCCCCCACCCGACATCGACGGCCAGGAAATCGGCGCCGGTCTCGCCGACCGTGGTGGACATGATCTTGATGACCCAGAAGGCAAGCGCGACCTCCGGGACCTTGTTGGCAAATGCGGGCAAGTTGGCCTTCGACGAAGGTGCCGAAGACGAACCCACGGGTTGGCGGCGCGTAGTGCCCAAGATGATCAGTCGCGCTCGTCGTGTTCGTCGTCGCCATCGACCTTGTCCTCGGTCGAGGAGATGACGGTTCCCTTCTGCGCGTCGACCTGCACGTCGAACACCTTCGCGCCACTCACGACCTCCACGTCCCATACCCATCCGTGGGATTTGCTCTGCTCGAACTCCGCCTTCGAGGCATGGCCGTCGGCATGCTGCTGCTCGGCGGCGGACACCGCCTGGATCAGCGTGACCTTGGCATTCTTGGCGGCGACGGCGTCGTTCTCGCTCAGCGACCTTGCAGCGAAGGCCGAGGCGACGGCCGTCACAGCGACAGCCAGGGCGGCGATTTGGGTACTGCGGGACAACATGTCAGGACTCCTGGAGATTGGCGCAGGGACTGCGCGGGCTGCACGCTCGGTGCCGATCCGAAGCCCATCGACAAGTGGAGCCCCGGTCGCATGCATCATCTCTACCCAGGGGTTAAGAGCACCTTAACGCCGCGTGCCCCGCCTGCGACCGTGGGATCGCCGCCCTAAGTACTCGTTAAGCGCTCGCGCGCTACAAGCGCAGGTTGTCTTGTGACCCGCGCGCCCCATGCCAATCGCCCTTCCCCTGTCCGCCGACATGCGCCGCCTGCGCTTGGCCTGGCTTGTCATCGGCCTGGTGTACGCATGGTTCCTCGCCGTGTCCATGCATCGCATCGCCGACGCGCCCTATTCGGGCTTCGCCCACGTCTTCTCGACGGGTTGCGGAGACTTCGAGCATTTCTACCACGGCGCCCGCGCCATGCGCGAAGGGGCCAGCCTGTATGACTCGGGTGTCCGCGGCTACATCTATCCGCCACTGATCGCCTTCGCGTACATGCCGCTGACGTTCTTCACGGTGCAGACGGCCGCCTGGATCATGCTCTGCGTCAACCTGGGCCTGGCCCTGCTGTGCACCTGGGCCATCAGCGACGAGGCAATACAGCGGCTCGCGACGACAGCGCCGCCGCGGGCCAAGGTCGCCGTCGTCATGGCGGTGACGGCAGTGCTCAGCGCGCCCAGGATGCGCGGCGAGATCCAGATGTGGCAGACCAACGTCCTCCTCATGACCTGCCTCGTGTTCGCGCTGCGCTGGCTCGACTCGCGTCCGCGGTGGGCCGGGCTTCTCCTGGGCGTGGCCTTCAACATCAAGTACCTGCCCCTCATCTTCTTGCCCTACCTGCTCTTCCGGCGGCGGTTCGCCGCTGCCACCGGTTTCGCCGTCGGCATTGTCGCGTTTGCGCTGCTGCCGGCATCGTCCACGGGCCTGCAAGAGAACTTGCGTGAATGGATGGTCGCCGCCGCGGGGCTGGCACGCCTGCTGGGCGTCGGCGGCGACGCGGGGCCGGCGGCCAACATCGACCCGATCGACATCGGACACAGCGTCTCGATCACGAGTGGCATGGCGCGGGTCTTGTCGGCGAGTCATGGATCGCACGCGGCGTTGGTGGTCGCGTGCGGTGCGGCCTTCGGCCTGTTGGTGTTCATCGCAGGGCTCTACCGCATGCACGGCGTCGCCACCGGGAACCCGGGCTCACGCCAACCGGCGCACGGACTGGTCGCGATCGAATGGACGTTGCTGCTCGCGCTGGCGCTGGCCATCAGTCCGCAGACCAACCCTCGCCACCTCAGCATGCTCGCGATGCCGATCGCGATGCTCGTCGCCCTCGCCGCCGAGAGCCGCGACCGCAGCGCCCAATGGCTGTCCGTGTCCGCGTGCACGGTGCTCGTGGCCGGCCACCTGCTGCCGCTGAACGTGCCGCCCATGCAGGCCGCCGCCGCGTGGTGGGCCTTCGTCGGCGGGCCGGGCTGGGGCATTTTGCTGTCGATTCCCCTCGCGTTCATGGCGGGGTTCAGGCACTTGGCCGCGGCGCCTGGAACACCCACAGGTCGCCGGGCGATATCTCGAGCCATTGATCGCCTGCTGCGAGCGGTTCGCGTCCGAACGCCCGCATGCGCAGGCCGGCGAGCGTGAAGAGGTACTCCCACCGATCCCCGAGGTGCATGGAGGTCACCAGCGGCAGCCGGACGCGGTTCTCGCCGAGGCCGTCGGCCACGCGATAGCCGCAGCTCAGCAGCGCACCGATGAAATCCTCAAGCGCGATTTGGAACGAAGCGCCGCTGGACAAAGGTGAATGCAACGGATAGGGATTTGTCTCCCATCAGCGTGCAGC
>CBIHOF010000057.1:0-9183 GCA_966211955.1 uncultured Comamonadaceae bacterium
GTGAAACTCACGCTTCGGCCATTGCCGCGACGGGTCAGCGGGCGCTGCGTGGCGGCCGCGGCGGCGATGGCGGCCGTGACGCCGGGTACGACTTCGCTGTCGATGCCGGCCGCGGCCAGCGCCGCGAGCTCTTCTTCCAGACGGCCGAAGATGCTCGGGTCGCCGCCCTTGAGGCGCACGACCCGTTCGCCCTCTTTCGCATGCTTGATGAGCAACGCGTTGATGGCGTCCTGCCCCGTGCTGTCGGCATATCCGCGCTTGCCGACGTGCAGCCAGCGTGCCACGGGCGCGAGATCACGCAACGCCGGGTCGGTGAGCGCGTCGTGCAGCACCACGGTGGCCTGCCCGAGCAGCCGGGCCCCGCGCACCGTGATCAGGTCGGCGGCGCCTGGGCCCGCTCCGATGAAGACGACGCGTCCGGTCATGCCGTTGCGGCGACGCTCAGGCCGCGGCCTTCACCAGCAGGGCGCCGCTGGTGCGGTTGCTCGTGGGGTCCACGATGATCAGCGAGCCGCCGATGCGGTTGGAGCCGTAGGCCTCGACCGGCAGCGGCTGCTGCGTCTCGATGACCACGTGCCCCATCTCGTTGACGGCCAGTTGATGCGCCTCGCGCGACTCCAGCGTGTGGATGTCCAGCGTGCTCTCGATGCTCGCGATGCGCGCCTGCACCCAGCGGTTGCCGTGGCGCACCCAGTATTTGCGGCCGACGATTGCAGGCTCCGTGTCCAGCCAGGCCAGCGTCGCGGAAAAGCGCTGCGTCTCGTGGATGGTCTTGGGCGTGGCGATCCAGTCGCCGCGCGAGACGTCGAGCTGGCGGTCGAGCACGACGCCGGCGGATTGCCCGGCCTCGACTTGCGCGACCACCTCGCCCGCGAGCCGCACTTCCGCGACGACAGCCGTCTGGCCGCTCGGGAAAAGCTGCACTTCGTCGCCGGCTTTCACCCGGCCGTGGGCGATGCGGCCCCACAGCGTGCGTGGCTGGTTGCCGGTGCCTTCGCCTTCGCGCGCCACGTACTGCACGGGGATGAGCAGGTCGCCATCCTTGCGCTCTTGCGTGGGCGGCAGCGCTTCGAGCACCTGCAGCAGCGAGGGGCCGTCGTACCAGTCGGCGTCCAGCGGCTGGGTGACGTTGTCGCCACGCAAGGCAGAGACGGGAATGATCGCGGCAACGGTGATGCCCGCCTTCTCGGCGAAATCCAGGAGTGCCGTGCGCACGGCGGCGAAGGCCTTGCCGGGTTCGTCGACCGCATCGAGCTTGTTCACCGCGAACACGATGCTCGGCACGCGCAGCAGGTGCGCAAGCAGGGCGTGGCGGCGGGTCTGGGGCAGCAGCACCAGCGGCTGCGCGTTCACGTCGAGCTTGGTGATGTCGACCAGCACGACGGCGGCATCGCTGCCCGCCGCGGCGGTGACCATGTTGCGCGTGTACTGCTCGTGGCCCGGTGCGTCGGCGATGATGAACTTGCGCTGCTTGGTCGCGAAGTAGCGGTAGGCCACGTCGATGGTGATGCCTTGCTCGCGCTCGGCTTCGAGGCCGTCGGTCAGCAGCGACAGGTCGATCGGCGCGCCGGCAGCCTTCTTTTCCAGCGTGTCGAGCTGGTCGGCCAGGATGGCACGGCTGTCGTACAGCAGTCGGCCGATCAGCGTGCTCTTGCCGTCGTCGACGCTGCCCGCGGTGAGGAATCGCAAGGCGCGATGGTCGGCGACCTTTGCGGCGGTGGTGGCGGTGGCGCTCATTTAGAAGTAACCCTCTTTCTTGCGACGTTCCATCGAAGCGTCCGAAGTCCTGTCGTCCATGCGGGTGGCGCCGCGCTCGCTGACCGTCACGCGCAGGGTCTCGGCCACCACGTCCACCGCGCTCAGCGCGGGGCTTTCGACCGGGCAGGTGCAGGTCATGTCGCCCACGGTACGGAAGCGCACCTCGGCCTTTTCGATCGTCTCGCCGGCTTCCGGCGGCGTCACGTCAGTCACCGGCACGAGCAGGCCCTTGCGGCGGATGACTTCACGCTGATGCGCGTAGTAGAGGCTCGGCAGCGGGATGTTCTCGCGGGCGATGTACAGCCACACGTCCAGCTCGGTCCAGTTGCTGATCGGGAAGGCGCGCATGTGCTCGCCCGGCTTGATGCGCGTGTTGAACAGCGTCCACAGCTCGGGGCGCTGCTCCTTCGGCTGCCATTGGCCGAAGCTGTCGCGGTGCGAGAAGATGCGTTCCTTCGCGCGGGCCTTTTCTTCATCGCGGCGCGCGCCGCCCATGAGCACGTCGAAGCGGTGCTCCTCGATGGCTTCGAGCAATGCGACCGTCTGGTGGCCGTTGCGCGACTCGAGCGGATGCGACAGGCGCACCGTGCCGCGCTTGATCGAATCTTCAAGGTGCCCGACGACGAGGCGCTCGCCCATCTCGGCCACGCGCTGGTCGCGGAACTCGATCACCTCCGGGAAGTTGTGGCCCGTGTCCACGTGCAGCAGCGGGAAGGGCAGGCGGCCCTTGTACTGGCCGTCCGCACCCTTGCTCTTGAAGGCTTTCTCGGCCAGGCGCAGCACCACGCAGGAATCCTTGCCACCGGAGAACAGCAGCGCGGGCCGCTCGAAGGCAGCGACGGTCTCGCGCAGGATGAAGATGGCTTCTTCTTCCAGCCAGTCGAGGTGGGTGTGGTCCAGTTCGGGCAGCAACTGCTCGATGCTCAACGGCGCATTCATGCCTTGGCTCCAATCATCGATACGGCGGGTTCTTCATGCGTCGCATGGAGTCCGCACTCTTTGGCTTTCTCGTCTTCCCACCACCAGCGGCCGGCGCGGAAGTCTTCGCCGACGGCGATGGCGCGCGTGCACGGCGCGCAGCCGATGCTCGGCATGAACTCGTCGTGCAGCGGGTTGTAGGGCACCTCGTTGGCGCTGATGTAGTGCCACACGTCGTTCCAGCTCCAGTCGGCCAGCGGGTTGATCTTCGCGCGGCCCTTGTCGTCGGTCTCGCTGAAGCCGACCACGCCGCGGTTGTTCGACTGCTCGCGGCGCAAGCCGGTCACCCAGGCATCGCGCTCGGCCAGCATTCGAGACAGGGGCTCGAGCTTGCGGATGCCGCAGCAGGCGCGGCGCAGGTCGATGCTCTCGTACATCGCTTTTTCACCGTTGGTCTTGACGAAGTGGACGACCTGCTCGGCCACGGGCTTGTAGACCTCGACCTTCAATTCGTAGCGCGCTTCGATGCGGCTGATCAACGCCACCGTCTGCTCATGCAGCATGCCCGTTTCGAGCGTGCCGATGGCGATGGGAATACCGTGCCGCGCGATGAGGTCGGTGATGATCATGTCCTCGGCGCCCAGGCTCGTGGCCTGGACGATGCGGCCCGGATACCCCGCAGCCGCTTGGCGCAGCACCTCGACGGTGTGCGCGAGGCGCTCGTCGAAGCCTGCGGTCTTGCGCGCGTAGAGATCGATCGCGCTCATTTGGAAACCTCCGTGCTTCGCGCTGCGTTGCGAGCGCCTTCGGTCGGCCGTGCGGTGCTCATATGGACGCCCCTGCGTTCACGAAGTCTTCCTGCGAATATTCTTGCCCTGCCGGGCGGCCAAACAGCGGGCGGCGTTCATTCACATCGCCCTGGTAGAAGCCCGCGAAGAGGCGCAGCGCTCGCTCAGCGGCATCAATCGATTGATCGCCGCGCAAGGCCACCGTGCTGAAGCCCGTGCGCTGGAGCAGCTGCAACATGTCGACGAGCACTTCGCCCTGCGCCCGCACTTCACCCTTGAAGCGATAGCGCGAGCGCAGCAGATGCGCCTGGCTGTAGGCGCGCCCGTCCGTCCACTTCGGGAACTGCAGGGCAACGAGCGCCAGGCGCGGCAGGTCGTCAGCCAGCTCCTCGATGTCCGCATCGTTGGCGTAGATCACACCGACCGGCATGTTGGCCGGCCAGGTGCTGCGCACGCCGTGCCATTGGGTCAGCGTGAGCAAGCTGTATGGTGCCGGCGTGAGCGTCACCATCGGGCCATCCTCGCCCGTGATGGTGTGCCACGCGTCCTTGGTCTTGTCGATGAACTTCATGGGTTACTCCGCGCGGGCGGTGCTGCGACGCTGCGCGTTGGCGGCGGTCTTGAAGGGTTCGAGTCCGATGCGCTTGACGGTGTCGATGAAGCGCTCGCTCGCGGCGGTGCGCTGCAGGCGGTAGGTGTCAAGCACGGCTTCGATCACATCGACCACCTCGTCGGCGGCAAAGGACGGGCCGATCACCTTGCCGGGCGTGGAGGCATGGCCGCTGATGGCCGAGCCGTCCAGGCCAGCGAGCGTCACCTGGTACCACTCGCTGCCGTCCTTGTCGACGCCGAGGATGCCGATGTGGCCGCTGTGGTGGTGGCCGCAGGAGTTGATGCAGCCGCTGATGTGCAGGTCGATGTCGCCGATGTCGTAAAGCTCGTCGATGTCGTCGAAGCGCTCGGTGATGTCGGCCGCGATCGGCAGCGAGCGGGCGTTGGCCAGCGCGCAGAAGTCGCCGCCCGGGCAGGCGATCATGTCGGTGAGCAGGCCGATGTTGGGCGTCGCGAAGCTCGCGGCGCGCGCGGCTTCCCACAGCGTGAAGAGATCGGATTCCTTCACCCATGGCAGCACGAGGTTCTGGTCGTGCGACACGCGCAGTTCGCCGCTGCTGAACTTGTCGGCGAGGTCGGCGGCCAGCTCCATCTGCTGGTCGGTCACGTCACCGGGCGCCTGGCCGGTGCGCTTGAGCGACAGCGTGACGGCGCGATAGCCCGCGATCTGGTGCGAATGCACGTTGCGTTCGGTCCAGCGCTTGAACGACACCGGCGCGTCGGACGGCACGTGCAGGCTGCTGTTCGCGATCGGCGCGACACCCGTGGGCAGCTGGAAGTGCGCGGCGACGCGGTCGAACTCCGCCTGCGTGATGATGTGCGCCGAACCGTCGAGGTCGCGATCGAGAATGTCGCGGTACTCCTTGTTCACCGCATCGATGAACTTCTGCCCCTCGGCCTTCACGAGGATCTTGATGCGTGCCTTGTAGAGGTTGTCGCGGCGACCGTAGCGGTTGTAGACGCGCACGATTGCCTCGATGTACACGAGGATCTGCTGCCACGGCAGGAACTCGGTGATGACGGTGCCGATCACCGGCGTGCGTCCCATGCCGCCGCCCACCAGCACCTTGAAGCCGATCTCTCCTTGCGCGGTCTTGACGAGCTGCAGGCCGATGTCGTGCCAGGCGATCGCCGCGCGGTCTTCCTTGGCACCGCTCACTGCGATCTTGAACTTGCGCGGCAGGTGGGCGAATTCAGGATGCAGCGTGCTCCACTGCCGCAGGATCTCGCAGTACGGCCGTGGGTCGACGATCTCGTCGGCCGCCACGCCCGCGAAGCAATCGCTCGTGATGTTGCGGATGCAGTTGCCGCTCGTCTGGATGCCGTGCATGTGGACGGAAGCGAGCAGCTCCATCACGTCGGCACTTTTCACGAGCGGAATCCAGTTGTACTGGCAGTTCTGGCGCGTGGTGAAGTGGGCGTAGCCGCGGTCGAATTCACGCGCGATGCGCGCGAGCATGCGCAGCTGCGTGCTGCTGAGTTCGCCATACGGCACGGCGATGCGAGCCATCGGCGCGTGACGCTGGATGTACCAGCCGTTCTGCAGGCGCAGCGCGCGGAACTCGTCGTCGCTCAGCGTGCCGGCGAGGTTGCGCTCGAGTTGGTCGCGGAACTGCGCCGCGCGCTGGCGGACGAAATGCTTGTCGAAGTCGGTGTATTGGTACATGTCTGGTGCAGGTCAGGTGATGACCTTGAGTCCGGCGGTGACGAGCGAGACGCACAGCAGTGCGCGGATCAGCCGGTCAGGCAGTTGACGAGTCAGTTGGGCGCCGATCCAGATGCCGGGGATCGAGCCGATGAGAAGCGATGCGAGCAGCGACCAGTCGACGTGGCCGAGCGTTGCGTGGCCGATGCCGGCGACGAGCGTGAGCGGCACCGCGTGGGCGATGTCCGTGCCAACCAGCCGCTTGGCTTCAAGGCGCGGGTTCAGGATGAGGATGAGTGTCGCGCCGATCGCGCCGGCGCCGATCGAGCTGAGGGACACGAGTACGCCGAGGATCACGCCCGACAGGATGGTGAGCGTGGACTTGCGCGACGGTGTGATGACCTTCTCGAGCCGCAAGCCGATGGCCTGCCAGGCCTGCTTGTAGGCAACGGTCACGGCCGTGAGCAGCAAGGCAATGCCCAGCGCGAAGGTCAGGGCGCTGGCCCAGCCCTTGGTGACGCCGGTGAGGTGCATGAGGGCGATGGTGGCGATTGCCGCGGGGATGCTGCCGAGCAAGAGGAAGCCAAGGATGCGGTAATCGACGTGGCCGTGGCGATGGTGGGCGATCGAGCCGGAGGTCTTCGTGATCGACGCAAAGAAGAGGTCGGTGCCGATGGCCACCGTTGGCGGCAGCTTGAACACGGTCAAGAGCAGCGGCGTCATCAGCGAGCCGCCGCCCACGCCGGTCAAGCCGACGATGGCGCCGATGCCGAAGCCGCTCAGGATCGCGATCAAGTCCATGGGAAGTCTGGGAGTTTGAATGGCGACTTTATCGACCTTGTATATAGATGAGAAGAACAGTTTGAGCGAAAGCTTATTCTGGATCGGAATATGTTTGTGGGTGCTCAAAGGCGGCCTCCTAGAATCCGCCGATGTTCCCAGCCCGCCTTTCATCCCTCGTGCGACGCGTCTTCTGCGTGACCATCGTGCTCGCCCTGGTTGCCTGCCAGACCGCTCCCGTCGCCACCAATCCGCCCACACAAACACCCACCGGCACGCCGCCTGACGCGATCAGCACGCCGAAACCGACGCCAAAGCCGCCCCGCATCGGGCTGGCCCTCGGCGGCGGTGCGGCACGCGGTTTCGCCCACATCGGCGTGATCCAGGTGCTGGAAGAGAACGGCATCCATCCCGATCTGGTGGTCGGGACCTCCGCCGGCAGCCTCGTCGCGGCCCTGTACGCGTCGGGCAAGAACGGCGCGGCGCTGGGGCAGATGGCCGACACCATGGACGAAGCGGCCATCACCGACTGGTCGTTTCCCGGCCGAGCCTTGATCCGCGGCGACGCGCTGGCGCGCTACGTGCGAGAGGCCACGGGCAACCGGCCGATCGAGAAGCTGCCTTTGCCACTGGGCATCGTCGCCACCGATCTCGACAGCGGGCAGCCGATTCTTTTCCAGGTCGGCGACACCGGCTTGGCGGTGCGGGCGTCGAGCGCCGTCCCGGCGGTCTTCCAGCCGGTGCGCATCGGCGCGCGGGAATACGTGGACGGCGGTTTGGTGTCACCGGTGCCGGTGCGATTCGCGCGGCAGATGGGTGCTGATCTGGTGATCGCCGTCGACATCTCCGCAGCTCCTGAAGGAAATCCGACAGGCGACCCGATGCGAATGCTGCTGCAGACTTTCGCCATCATGGGCCGCAGCATCAATACCTTCGAGTTGAAGGAGGCCGACGTGGTGTTGCGACCGAAGCTGCCGGGAGTGGGCGGGGCGGATTTCGCGGCCCGAAAGAAGTCCATCCAGGCCGGCCGGGAGGCGGCGCTTGCTGCGCTGGCGCAGCTGCGAACCAACATCGCTGCCAAGACCAAGTAGCTTGGGCGGGCGTCGCTTCTGAACAGCTTGCATCAAAAGCGGCGCACAAATAAAGAGGCCCGGTCAGAGGACCGGGCCTGAAGGTACGTCGAATGGAGGGATTCGAGAGTACCGAGGAGACAACCTTTCAGGGACACCACAAGCATGCTTGCGGTAATGGTCAGATGGGACCCCCGTTGGTTAGTTCAACCCTCGTACAAAAATTTACCGAACCCCTTCGACGATTTTTCCGGCGAAGTTGCCAGATCAGGCGGCGCGCTTGGCCTTGGCGGTCGAGCCTTGCGTGGCCTTCACTGCCGTGGAGGTCACGGCCTGGAAGTTGGCTTCGGCGACGTCAGCAGCTTGCTTGGCGGCCTTGTGGACGCTTTCGTAGGCATTGTTGGCGGCGGCGACGGCCGACTTGACCAGCGCAACAGCGTTCTCAGTGCCGGCCGGGGCATTCTTGACGGCCGTGTCGACCACGCTCATGAACTTGGATTGAGCGTCGGCGGCGGTCTGCTCGGCAACACGCGCGACTTCAGCATTGGTCGCGGCGGCGATGTCGTACAGGTGACGGCTGTAGGCGGCAGCCTTTTCGGCGGTCGGCTGCAGCAGGCCGGCTTGCAGGGCCAGCAGTTCTTGCGCGTCCTTCACGGACAGGGCGGCGCGGGTGGTGTCGGCAGCTTCACCCAGGGCGGCCTTGGCCACTTGCAGGTTCAGTTCGACGAGTTTCTCGATGCCTTCGAAAGCCTTGTTGGTCAGGCCGAAAAGGGTCTCGACGTTGGCTTTTTGGGCGGCAGCGAATTGTTCAGCGGTCAGCATTTGTGGATCTCCAGTGCGTGGGTTTGACGAGGTGCTCGTGTCAATTGCTGCACTGCACCATGGACCGAAGTATAGGGGCCCTTCGTGACAAAGCAAGGACTCTATGCTGCGGCGCAACAATTTAGTACGCTTCTCCTAAAAGTCCTTGCATCTCCCTTGTGAGTTCATGGATGACCACAATGGCCGCCGTGCTGGCCTACCACTCCGACCACTTCGTGCTCCCGCTGCCGGAGGGCCACCGCTTTCCGATGGGCAAGTACCGCCTGCTGCGCGAAGCCGTGCAGGCGTTGCTGCCGGAAATCCGCTTGATGGAGGCGCCAGCGGCGTCCGACGGCGAGCTGGCGCTGGTGCACACGCCCAACTATGTGACATCCGTCGTTGAAGGCCTGCTGAGTCCGGCTCAACAGCGGGAAATCGGCTTTCCCTGGACGCCGCGCATGGTCGAGCGCTCACGGCGGTCGGTCGGTGCGACCATCGCTGCCGCGCGGACAGCCTTGCGCAACGGCGTCAGCGCCAACCTTGCGGGCGGCACTCACCACGCCTATGCGGACAAGGGCGGCGGCTACTGCGTCTTCAATGACGTGGCCGTGGCAGCCCGACTGATGCAAGCCGAATGGCATCGCACGAACCGCGGGCTCTTGCGAATTGCCGTGATCGACCTCGACGTGCATCAGGGCAATGGCACGGCCGCGATCTTTCGCGATGACCCGACGGTCTTCACGCTGTCCATGCATGGCGCCAAGAACTTTCCCTTTCGAAAGGAAGCGAGCGATCTCGACGTCGAGCTGCC
>CBIHOF010000058.1:0-8766 GCA_966211955.1 uncultured Comamonadaceae bacterium
GCCTCTTCGATGCCAACTAACTGGGCCTCAAGCAGGCGGCCCGGTGACCCCTGCTTGGGATGCGGGCAATGGTCGAGCCTTCAGGTGACCAATTGGCAATCGCGCACAAATTGCGTTGGTCATCCCGTCTTCCATTCGAGCTGCAGCAGTCGTTTGATGCCCGTGACAAGCTCGTCCAGCCGCACGGGCTTGCTCATATAAAGGTCGGCTCCTGCATCAAGGCACTTCTGACGATGCTCATCCGTGGCCGAAGCGGAGATCGCGATGATGGGCACGCTGCCGAACTCCGGATCCTGGCGCAGCCGCCGCGTCGCCTCCAGTCCGGTCATCACGGGCATGACACTGTCCATGACGACGAGGTCGGGGTGGAAGACCTTGAGACTCTGAAGTCCTTTCGACCCATCTTCAGCGCACTGGGTTTCGAAGCCGGCAACCGCGAGGAAGTCGGTGAGCAATGCACGGTTCTGGGCGACATCGTCAACGATGAGGACACGCCGCCGGCGTCCCGCATAGGGCGCTGGCTTTGCCATGGACACGCGCCTGCCAGGCAGCGAAGCGGCATGCTGCAGCCGCAGATGGATGGAGAAGCAGCTGCCTCGGCCCCGTGCGCTTTCGACGCTGATGCGTCCCCCCATTGCGCGCACCAGCGCCTGCGTGATCGTCAAGCCGAGCCCCGTGCCCGCTTCGCGCCGGTCGAGGTCACCCACTTGCGCAAACGGCTCGAAGATGGTCGACATGTCTTCTGGCTTGATGCCCACGCCGGTGTCGGCGACCTCCATCAGCAAAAGCGACCAGCCGTCCTCCGATCCTTTCGCGCTCACCCGCATCGACACCGTGCCACTGTCGGTGAACTTGACGGCGTTGCCCAGGAGGTTCAGCAGGACCTGGCGCAGCCGGCGTTCGTCAACCATGACCATTCCGGGCAGATCGGGCGCTGCGTCAAAGACGAAGATGAGGTCCTTCTCGTCGGCACGGACGCGGATGATGTCAGCCACTGAGCGCAGGAACGCAGCGAGGTCGACAGCCGTGGGCAAGAACTCCACTCGCCCTGCTTCAACGCGCGACAAATCGAGAATGTCACTGATCAGCGACAGAAGATGCTCGCCGCTTTGGCGGATGGTGTCGATGCCTCTGGCCTGCCGCTCACTCAAGCCGCTGTCCATGCCAAGCAGTTGCGCATAACCGAGGATCCCGTTCAGCGGAGTGCGCAGTTCATGACTCATCGTGGCAAGGAATTCGCTCTTTGCCCGATTGGCCACCTCGGCGACACGGCGTGCCTCGCGTTCCGCTTCGGCGCGGCGACGCTCGGTGAGGTCGAGCGCAAACACCACCGACTGAGCCGGCGTGCCCGGGCTGCCATCGAACAGCGTGCCGCCCACGAGCACTGGCACCCGGGTGCCGTCCTTGCGGAAATACTCCTTCTCAAAAGGTGTGTAGCTTCCCTTTCGCAGCAGTTCTTCGCGTGCGACCAGATCTGCCTCTTGGTGCTCGGCAGGCGTGATGGTCAAGTGGTTCAGGCGCCCCGTCGCGAGGTCCTCACGTGTGTACCCCACGATCTGCAGGAACGCATCATTCGCTTCGGTAATGCGCCCGTCCAGGTCGGCGATGCGAATGCCGATGATGTTGGACTCCACGAGCCGCTGGATGCGCGCCTGGCGCTCGAGCGACAGTTGCTCGGCACGCTGGCGTTGCGCATTTTCGGCCTTCAGCGCAGCGTAAAGCCGGGCCGTTTCCACGGAGATGGCGGCCTGCGAAGCCAGCAGCGACAGCACTGTCACGCGTTCGGGCGTGAACGCGTGGGTAGCCAGGTTGTTTTCCAGGTAGAGCACGCCGATCAGCTCGGTCCGCCGCAGCAGAGGCAGGCAAAGAACGGACTTCGGGCGGCGCTCTTGCAGGTACTCGTCGCCCGTGAACGGCCCGGGCTCACCGGCGTCGGGCAGCAACACCTGCTCGCGGCTGCGGCGCACGTAGTTCAAGATGGCGTCCGGTCGCGAGCGGGCAGGGCGCTGTTCACCGTACAGAACACGAACTTGCAGCTCATCACCGTGCACCTGGGCGCTCGCCCAAAGCAAGAGTTCCTCGCCCTCGGGAAAGTAGAGCTGGCCCGCCTGCGCGCCGGCATTCTCCAAGGCGATGCGCAGCAGCGCCTCCAGCAACTCGTGCAGGTTGATGCACCCGGACAAGGCCTGTGACGCCTTCACCACGGCCAGGGTGTCCAGCTGCTGCACGCCGGACGCTGGACGGAGAATCTGCGGATGCTGCTGATCGATCAGCGACACCTTGGCATCAGCTCCCCAGCGGACGTAGCGCTCGCGCGCTTCGAGCAGGTAGGTATCCGCGACGTGGGTGTAGCCACGTTCAAGCCAGAAGCTTGCAGCACGCTCATACGCGATGGCCTCGATCTGCAAGTAGCCATGTTCCCGCGCCGTCGCGATGGCTTGCTCGTACAGGCCTTCGGCGTCCAGGTCCCGTCCTTCGATGCGCGCCAGTTCGGCCGAAAGCAGCGCGTGGCGGTCGGCGAAGTTTTCCGGACACGCCCGCGACCACCTTGCAAAGCTGCGCGCCTCTGTGCGCAGCTCTGCCACCCGCTGCGGTTCGTCGCGCATGCTGTCGCGCTTGCACAGTGCCGCCAGCGCCAGCCCATGGAACAGGCGATGGGTGGCCTCTACAAGTGAGCCTCTGGTCGCAACGAGAAAGGGCTGCGCCCGGTTGCGCCAATCCACCGAGTCCGCATACCTGCCAGCCAGATAAGTCGCCACCTGCTTCAAGACGTAGAACCCGAACAACCCAGTGGCGCTCGGCACGGCTTCGAGAAACGCCACGTGTTGCGCTTCATCGAAGGTCTCGTCATCGAGCGTGTGCAGCGCTCGTGTGCGGCCTTTCAGGCAGCGTGCCAACTGCTCCCACCCTCGACAATGCACACACGCCACTTCGTTTCGGAACTGCAGCAACAAGGCCTTGTAGCGGCTGGCATGCTGGAGGAGCTCGTCGAGGCTGGCGCATTCCAGCAAGTAGTGCTGCATCACATAGATCGAAGCGCCCGCGTGGAACAAGCTGCCCACTCGCAAACAGCCGGCCAATGCATCCTGCAAGAGGGGCACGCCGCTTGTTAGCGGCCGTTGCCAAGGCAGCGTGAAGTAGCACTGCACGAACAAGAGGCGTCCCCGGTATTTGCCCTGTCCGAGTCGCTCGTCCAGCCGAAGGGCAAGCTCCGACAGTTCGAATGCTGTGCGGAAGTCGCCGGACAACACCGGCACGCGGGTGTAGTAGCTGTAGGCCAGGCATGACTCCTCGCTGTGGCCATGGCGCAGCGACAGCAGCGTCGCCCTTTGCACGAACAGCGGGAAAAGGAACGAATTGGTCAGCAGGGTGGCCGAGAACGCGTCGACGAGCAGTTCGATCACCGGCCGCACGGCCCGATCCGCAAGGGGAGGGGCATCGACCAGATCCGCCATGCGTCGATCATTCAATGCGTCGGTGATGTCGCGCTGCTGCGCCGCCATGATGGCCTGTGCTTGCTCGGGATCAGCAGGGAACGTCTCGCCCAGCAGACGCAAGCCTTGCAGCGCGGCGTGCGTGGCTTCCGTGTACCGGCCGAGCATGAGATACAAGCGCACGCGCATTCGCCAAGCGAGAGCACCTTTCTCGCTGGAGGCGGCATGCGCCAGTACCAGCTCGATCAGTTCTTCGCTGCGTCGCCGGTTGTCGACCATGCATTCACACTCGGCGAGCTCCAGCAACATCGTGCAGGTGCCCTCGGGGTCGGTGTCCCAGGCGTCGATCGGCAACAGCGACGCCGCCCGCGACAGGTAGTCCTGCGCGGACACGAATGCCGCGGCGCGCTGGGCCTTGCGGCCTGCCAGCAGGTTCAAGCCGAGAAGGCGGGCCACTTCGGCAGGATCGCTCACGCGTTCGGTGCCGCGATTGAACTGGCCCGCCACGGCGAATACGTGGGATTCCAGTTCGGATTCGTCGAGGTTGGCAAGCAAGGTGCGGCCGATCTCGAGGTGCGCCTGCGCCCGCTCGTCGTCGGGGATGAGGCCATAAGCAGCTTCTTGCACGCGGTCATGCACGAACCTGTACTTGCCGTTGCGGCACACGACCAAGCCGGCACGCATCGCCTGCTCCAGTGCTGCGCCGACTTCCGCCTCGTGACCGCCGAGCGCCTTGACGAGCGTCGAGACATCGCCTTCGGTGCCCAGGCATGCGGCACGCTGCAGCACGCGCTCGGTGGCCGTGGTCAGGCGCCTCAACTTGCGCACCATGAGATCGACGACGTTGTCGGTGATCCCCTTGGAAGCGATGGTGTCCAGGTCCCAGCACCATGCACGCTGAGGCGCATCGAACTGGAGCAACCCCTCTGCGCGCAACTCGCTGAGGAACTGGGTGACGAAGAACGGATTGCCGCCAGTCTTGGCGTGCACAAGGGCTGCGAGGGGGCGAACCCGGGGCAACGGGCAGCCCAAGGTGTCGGCCACCAGGGCTGCCACGTCCGATTCCGCGAGCGGACCGAGCGAGATGTGAGAGATGCGCGCGCCGTGCTGCTGCGCGCTTTGCAGCATCGTGCGCATCGGGTGCGAGGCGTCTACCTCGTTCTCACGGTAGGCGCCAACGACGAGCAAGGCGCGGATGCCTGCATGGGTGACGAGATCGTGCAACAGCGCGAGGCTGGCCGCATCCGCCCATTGAAGGTTGTCAAGAAACAGGACGAGTGGGTGCTCCATGGTGGTGAACACCTCGATGAAGCGTCCAAAGACCATGCGCAAGCGGTTCTCAGCGTCGCTGGGGTTCAGCTCGGGCACGCCAGGTTGCTTCCCGACCACCAATGCCAGCGACGGAATCATGTCAACGATGAGTTGACCGTTGCCGCCGAGCGCACGCTGCATCTCATGCCGCCATGCGTGCACCCGTTGCTCAGGCTCGCTGATGATCTGTCGCATCAGCTCGGTCAGCGCCTGCGTGAGCGCCGAATAGGGCACATCCCGCCGGTGCGTGTCGAAGCTGCCGGCCGCGAAATAGCCCCGGGCGGCCACCAGCGGCTGGTTCAGCTCGTGCACCAGCGATGTCTTTCCGATGCCCGAGTAGCCGTGGACCAATAGCACTTCGGCGCGCTGCGAAGTGGCCATGCGCGCGAAGGCGGCCAGCAGCGCAGCGCGCTCCTCATCGCGACCGAAGAGCTTCTGCGGGAGCTGGAACTGCTCGGCAGCATCGTGGCGCCCGAGGGGGAAGGACTCGATGCCGCCTGTGACTTCCCACTCGTCAAGGCATCGTTGCAGATCTGCCTCGAGCCCGTGCCCGCTGTGGTATCGATCCTGTGGCGACTTGGCCATCAGCTTCATCACGAGATCCGAGACCACGCGGGGCAGCTGCGGCATGACTTCGGCGGGCGCGCGCGGCATGCGCGCTACGTGGCAGTGCAACCATTCCAGCGGATCGTTCGCCTGGAACGGCAAGCGCCCACTCAGCATGCGGTACAGCAGCACGCCCAACACATAGAAATCGGCCCGGTGGTCCACCAGGCGACCGGTCCGCCCGGTCTGTTCGGGCGAGACGTAGGCCCAGTCGTTCACTGCACCCGGCGGCTGGCCGCGTTCCGCCGCGGCGCTCAAGTCGGCAATGAGGACCTCGTGGGTATTGGGGTCCACGAGCAGGTTGGCCGGCCGCAAATCGCCGTGCACGAATTGGGCGTCGTGCAGTGCGCGCAGCGCCCGCACGATGGAAAGCGCAGCTCGCAAGCATGCCGACAGTTCGAGGGGCTCTGCACCCAGCAAGGATTCAAGGGAGACGAGCGGGACATCGTCGATCACCATGGCCAGCGCGCTGCCTTCAGCCAGCAACGCACGCGGTCGGATGACGCCTGCTGCGTTGAGTTGCTGTGCCAAGGCGTACTCGCGGCGGAACTCCGCCGGGTCGCTGCCGGCTGCAATCTTGAGCAGCACGGTACGAAGCCCTTGCGCTTCAGCGCTTGAGCGGGCGCGGGCAATTCGCGACGCACGCGTCGTTGCCAGCCACTGCTCCAACCGCCAACCTGCGATCATCACGCGCGCACCTACCAAGCACGCGGACATCTTGCACCAAAAGAGAGCGTCGCGGAATCCAAAGAATCACGGGTGCCACCCCTTCTCCCCCGCACGTGAATTGGCGGCCCGGGTATTCACCGATGTGGACCACCGGACGGCCTGCTCGACGCTCTCGTCCATGATGCCCACACCATGGAGTAGCGTCCTGCCAAATGGCCAGACGCAGGAGTTGCGTTCATGACCGACGCTTTGCGCACGCTCGTGGTGGGCGATCACAAGCCGGTGGTTGCGGACGCAGCGGTCGACCTGCTTGTCAGCTTCCCGCCGATCACGATGTCCGTCGACGAGGTGGAGGCGCTGCGCCGGGGCTCGGTGCTGGAGATCGGCTGCCGCCTGATGGAAGCCGAGCTCTCCGTTCGAGTGGGCGACCAGGTGATCGCAAGCGGCTACCTCGTGGCGCGTGTGGAGGACCACGTTGGTGTGGTTCTTGGCCGCGTGGGCCGAGCACCATGATTGCAACGCGCGACGCCGGCATCCTGGAACGCGATCTGGTTGGCACCACCCGAGCGCAAATCGCGTCGCGCAATCAACTGAGCCGCCAGCGCGCCCGACTGTCGGAAGTGCTTCGAGACTGCTCGCTTGCCGACGTGCGGCTCGCGCAGGCGGACGGTCCACCGACCGACTCTTGCTGGCGGTTGCTGTTGAAAGGTCCGCAAGGCGAGCTGTTGCGGCTCGGGTTGCCCCCGGCCGTGCTCGAACGTGTCGGCGCGGCCGAAACCTTGCGGGCGCCGCTTCGACAGGCCCTCGCGGCGCAGTTGCTAGCGCCCATGCTTCCGGGGCTTGCCCGGTTCTTCGGCCAAGACATCGCCCCCTTCATCGAGCCCGCCACCGAGCGAGGCGCAGACACGTCCGACTGGATCAGGTTTCACGTGTTGTTGCCGGGCATCAACCAACCGCTCCTTGCACACATGCCGCAGGCATTTGCCGAACGGTTGATCGCCGTGCTCGCCGCGGCCCGACGTGACGTGGGGGTCAACGTGCTGGTCCCCTTGTTCGCCGCGCATTGCCTCTGCCTGTCCGTCGCCACAGTACGCAACCTGTGCGTCGGTGATGTGCTGCTCGCCGACGTGGCTGCCCCCCATGCTGCCGGCAGCGCGGTTCGGCTGCACGTCGAGTCGGCATCCACATCGCGGCAAGCGCGCTATCTCGCCACCGTTCGCGCCGAAGACGGCCACGTGCTGCATCTGGCCGACGCCGGGCGCAACGTCAGCCAGGCGGGCGCATCCGGGCTCGGGCCGCAGGTGCAGGTCGAGATGGTCGAGGCGAGGCTGGTGGGGGATGCCGCTGGCTGTCGAGCCCTCGCTCTTGGGCGGCGCTTCGACGCCTGGGACAACGCGACCTGGTTGATCCAGCCCGAGCTGCGCGTGGGGGGCCGCAGGTGGGGCACCCTGCGGCGCACACGGGTGGCGGGCAGGCTCGGATTTGAAATACTGCAGCTGCACGCGCCCGTGCAGCAGCGCGTGGACCAACCGATGGCGCAGTGCTTGCCGGCATGGTCTACCTCGGCCTGCCCGAGCGCTGCCGCGGCAGCGCCTCGTTCTGTCGCCATGTCGAGTTAGACGCGCACGTCCACCTGCTGAACAACCCGACGGTCGGGCTGATGTATCCACTGATGTGGACCTACTGCTCGTTGCCTGCGAAGCAGCATCGCACCATGACGCGTCATTCCTTGCCATGCCGATACTCGGCATCAACGGCCACATTGCGACGAAGACGAGGACGCTATGGGTCCTTGTTCGAGCGCGAGTTCGGTGTGTCGGTGCCGGACAAGTTGCGCTTTTTCCACCGTCACCTCGCACATGCCTGGAGTGCTTACGGGCCATGCATCGCTTCTTTGCCTCGCCGACGGTCGAAGTGTCGCGCCATGCCTGGCAGGTGCTGCAGGAGGCGGGTGGCCGGCTGGGGCTCTTCGAGCTGATGAACGCAGCAGGCATCGCCGACGAGCTGCAACGAAAGTCCTCGCTTACCTCGTTTGGAGTAGATGGATCTGACGCATCTACCGATGTGAACCTGCAGTTCGCTTCGCCGACCCTTATGGCGCGGTAATGCGATCACGGTGCTGCAACGCGGGACATCACTGCAGTGATGCACGGTAAGCAGCGTCTATCCAGCCGTTCGTCCATCCCCGCTGCGCCGTGTGGATACCAACCCGGCGAATGTTTAAACGAACAGAGGAGCACAAGATGTCAGTCCCACCCACCACAAAGAAGAATCCACCACCGCCGGCCAAGAATCCACCACCACCGCCCCCCAAGCCGCCGGCAAAGAATCCACCGCCGCCGGAAAAGAATCCACCGCCGCCGGAAAAGAATCCACCGACGACGGAAAAGAAACCACCGACGACGGAAAAGACTTCATTGCCGCCGGCAAAGAGTCCTGCGCCTCCGACCAAGCCGCTCGAAGCCGGGGCTGGGCCTACAGACCCGAGTCCCAACACTCCCCCGCCTCCGACCAAGGGTTCTACAGACCCGAGTCCCAAGACTCCTGCGCCTCCGACCAAGGGTCCTACAGACCCGAGTCCCAACACTCCCCCGCCTCCGACCAAGCCGCTGGAAGCCGGGGCTCAGTCTGCAGACCCGAGTCCCAACACTCCTCCCCCGCCTCCGATCAAGCCGCTCGAAGCCGGGGCTGAGTCTGCAGACCCGAGTCCCAACACTCCCCCGCCTCCGACCAAGCCGCTCGAAGC
>CBIHOF010000059.1:0-7378 GCA_966211955.1 uncultured Comamonadaceae bacterium
GGGTCGGGAGTGCCATGTCGCCTCGAGCGAAACCAGTCCTTCGCCACTTGATCGCCGCCGCACTTCGCCCAGAGCCCGGTCTCGAAGGTGTAGCGGTCGCACGCGGGGCCGAACGCTGAACGACCGGTGTCGGCGGCCGCCGTCATTCACCCGCTGGCAGCGAATGTCTCAGTTCAGTCTGTGGACTAAGCCGCTCGCGCGGCAACCGCTCCGGCGGCTTTTGTTGATACCCACCCTGCGATCCTGCCACTGTTGATGTGCGAGGCAACCCGCCTCGCTCTTCAACAGGAGCAGGATCATGAAGTCATCGACTGAAGCCGTCTCGCCGCTGCGTCAACGCATGATCGACGACATGCGTATGCGCAAGCTCGAACCGAAGACCCGCACCGCCTACCTCCGTGCGGTCACGAAGCTGGCGGCCTTCCTCAAGCATTCGCCCAACACAGCCACCGTCGAGGATCTGCGCCGCTTCCAGCTGTATCTGGTCGACCAAGGCACCTCGCCCATCACGATCAACGCCACGATCAGCGGCCTGAAGTTCTTCTTCGATGTCACCTTGGGCCGCAGCGAGCTGATGGCCAAGATGCAGACCGTGCGCGTGCCACGGAGGCTGCCTGTCGTGCTCAGTCGCGACGAGGTCACGCGGTTGATCGCGGCGGCACCGAACCTCAAGAGCCAGACCGCCCTGTCCGTCGCCTACGCCACCGGGCTGCGCGTCAGTGAGGTGATCGGGTTGAAGGTCAGCGATATCGACAGTAAGCGCATGACCTTGCGCGTTCAGCAGGGCAAGGGACGCAAAGACCGCTACGCCATGCTCCCGCCCGTGCTGCTGGAGCGCCTGCGCGCTTGGTGGCGGCTGGCCCACGCACAGGGCAAGATGCTGCCCGGCGGCTGGCTGTTCCCTGGCATGGACCCAACGAACCCGCTGACCGCGCGGCAGCTCAATCGCGCCATCAACATCGCCGCCGAGACCGCGAAGATCGACAAGCGCGTGTCCATGCACACGCTGCGCCACAGCTTCGCCACACACCTGCTGGAGCAGAAGGTCGACATCCGTCTGATCCAGGTGATGCTCGGCCACAAGAAGCTGGACTATCTCCCGCGCCGAACTATGTCCCGCCACGCAGCCGGCCTCCATTGAACCGGCATGCGCAGCTGTGGACATAGGACGAACGCCTACAACCCATTTAAGAACGCCAGCAGCTTGTCGCCGGGACGGTAGCGACCAGGCTTGCCGGAGGGAGGAGTCGTCTTGTCGAGGATCTTCTGCTTCAACTGCAGGTCGGCGTCCAAGTAGACCTGGGTTGTCTCGATCGACTCGTGGCCAAGCCACAGAGCGATCGCGATCTGCTCCGTGCCCTCCTGCAGCAGGTCCATCGCCGTGGTGTGCCTCAGCACGTGTGGGCTGACACGCTTGCGCTTCAGCGACGGGCAGGCATTGCTCGCTGCGGCAACATGCTTGGCCAACAGATACTGCAAGCCGTGCGCGCTCAACGTACTGCCGCGCGCATTGGGGAACAGCGGCTGGCCTGCCGCCAGCGGTGGCTCTCGAACCCACGCGGCGAGGACGGCCCGCGTGTTCTTGCTCAGCGGCGTGCATCGCTCTTTGCGGCCCTTGCCGATCACGCGGACGTGCGCGCCGGTGCCTACATGCAAGTCCTCGGGTCGAAGGCTGGTCAGTTCCGACAGTCGTAAGCCGGTCTGAACAGCCAACAGGATCAGCGCGTGATCGCGGCGTCCGGACCAGGTGCGTTGATCCGGCGCCGCTAGCAGCGCATCGACCTCCGGCCGACTCAGGAACGGCACCAGTGCCCGCGTGAAGCGCTTGGCCGGAATGGCCAGCACCCTCTGGATCTGCGCTGAAGTCGCTGGTGCTTCGAATGCGGCGTACCGGAAGAACGAATGAACCGCGGTCAGACGCAGGTTGCGCGTTCGTGCCGTGACTCTTCGGACTGTCTCCAGATCATCGAGGAAGGCCGTGATCAACGGCGCGTCGATGTCCTCCAAGGCAAGCGCCGAAGGTGCCTTGTGCAACCGCTGCTGGGCGAACTGCAGTAGCAGTCGCCATGTATCTCTGTAGGACGCGATCGTGTGCGGACTGGCCTGACGCTGCTGCGTCAAGCGCTGGGTGAAGAAGGCCTGCAGCAGCGGGGCCAAGTTCGACTGTCCCCTCATGATGCATCTCCCCAGCGCCGTTCCAGCCGAGCCATCGCCTGTGCCATCAACTCCGGCCATGCACTCAGGTACCAGTAGGTGCCGCCCACGTAGACATGACCGAGGTAGGTCGACAGCACCGGCAGCTTGCGCTCAGGATCGTTGCCGGCCTGGTACCAGCGCAAGAGCGTCAAGACCGCGAAGCGATGTCTGAAGTCGTGCAGCCTCGGACCCTTGCTTGCGCCGAGCGCACGCAGACCCGCCTGCCGCGACAGCGCGTAGAAGGCTCGGTGGACGCGGCCAATGTCCAAGCGCGTGCCGCGGGTGGAGATGAACACGAACTGTGAAGCCGTGTGACCGAGGAACTGTTCTCGACGCTGCAGATAGTCGGTCAGCGCGGCGACAGTCGACGCGTGGATCGGCACGAGACGCCATCGACCTCGCTTCGCAGCCCAGATCGTCAGAACACCTTGCTCGAGGTCGACATCGTCGAGCTTCAAGTCCAACGCCTCCGAGATCCGCAGACCGGTGACGCTGAGCAAACCCAGCAGGCAATGGAACACCCAAGGGCGCAGCGACGTCGACGGCCGCTTCGTCGGCAGTTGCAGCGCCGCATCCAACAGGCGCTGCACTTCCTGCTCCGTGTAGATGTGGGGCTTGGCGCGGGTCGAGTGGTTGGGTAGCAGTTCCGCCGGCGGCACCTCTGTTCGGCCGTCGGTAGCGCTGCGGTATCGAGCGAAGCCGCGCACGAAGCCCAGGCGCCGGGCCCACTCAGCGGGTTGAACCGTCTGTGCCTGCTGCGCCCACTCCAGTGCGAGTCGCGCTGTGATGTACGGCGCCTGACGCTCTTGCATGAAGGCGACGAACCGCGGCAGCAGAAGACCGGCGTCACGCATCTTGAAGCCCAGACCGCGACGCAGTTCGAGGTACTCTCTCAAGGCTTGATCGAGCGTATTCATTGCGTAGCTCCCGGCCAAACCACGGCCAAGGAACGCAATGCTTCGATGTCGACCCTGGCGTAGATGGAAGTGGACTGCGGGCTGCGGTGGCGCAGCACCTCGCCGATCTCTGACAAGGAGGCGCCGCCTTGCAGCATGCGCACGGCCAGGGCGTGACGGAACTGGTGCGAGCCGCTGTGCGGCGCATCGACCTTGGCTCGCCGCAGCGCGTAGCGCACGATCGAGCCGATGCCGTCGGAGCCTTGCAGGAATCCGTGCACCGGAGCCATAGAGCGCAAGAACAGGTGTCGGTCTTCGCACGCTTGTCGTCCGCGCTCGAGATAGGAGGCGATGGCCTCGCCCACGTCGACGGGCATCGGCAGGATGCACTCGCGTCGACCCTTGCCGCGAACGAGCAGCCGGCCGCGATCCCAGTCGCAATCCTCCAACCGCAATGCGATGACCTCGCGAGCCCGCAGACCCAGGCGCGCCAGCAGCAACAGGACAGCGCGATCACGAAGGCCGATCGCGGTGGTGAGGTCACAGCTGTCAATCGCCCGTTGGGCATGATCCGCGGAGATCGCCTTGGGCACAGCCGGCGTGCATACCCAGCTGGCCACCGCCGGCACAGCAGCGACGAGTTCAGGCACGACATCGCCGCGATACTGGGCGTATCGAAGGAACGAGCGCAGGCCGTTGATGACGCACTTCACTGCCGGAGGCGTCAGGCGCTTGGCTTGACGTTGCACGAACCCAATGACGTCGACGGCACCCACGGTGCTCAGATCAACTGCGCCGTGGCCGAAGCGCTCCACAAGGAATTGCCGAGCGACCGTCCCGTAGCGCTCAATCGAGGATTCCGCCAGCCCTTGCTGGTGTTGCAGGTGGTGCCCGAAGTCGGCGGCAAGATCGTCGGACGGCGTCGTCCCAACGCGGCCCGTGGAGCACACGCCCAACTCGCGCAATTCGCGAAGCAGGTGGACCAACTCGCGTCGTTCTTGCTGCCGCGTGGCGACGCAGACGGGCCGGCGAACTCGCCGCCGGCGGTCCTGGTACTGGGCGAGATGAACCTCGCTGAGATCCTCAAGATCAATTCGCTGAGTGGTCAACCAGCGGTCGAATGCCGCCGCATGCCGAGCCTTGACGTACACGACAGCGGCAACGTACTTCTTGTCGATCAGCGAAATGACCCAAGGTCGGAGATGCGTCGCCAATGGTCCGGTGGCGCGACTGGCGAGCGCAATGGCGCTCTCATAGGTTCGTTCCAAGATGCTCTCCTTGCGGGCAACAGCGCCCGGCGAGGAGCATTGCTATGTCCAGCGTCCAAGGGCGCCGGCCGCACCTACGCTTGCGGTTACGCAAGCACGGGACATAGTCGTCCACGGGAGATAGTCCAGCCTATGGACTTCAGGACATAGGCTCGAGACCACGGTGGTCTACACGCACGTGGCCACCGAGATCCTGCGCGAGGTGGTCAACCCGCTGGAGAAGGTGCAACCGGCATAGGCGGTCATGGCGCACTGCGCCCTGGAGGTCGCCGACATCTTCCGCGTTCACGGCCCTGCCTGGAGGGTTGACCAGCGCGGCCACCTGAGCCTGTCCCAGCTCAAGGTCATGTCGGCCATCGAACAGTGCCGCACCGCGGCACTGGGTGGCCATGTCTTGCGCTGCGACGGCTGCGGCACGACCCAAGTCAGCTACAACTCCTGCCGCAATCGGCACTGCCCCAAGTGCCAGAGCAACGCCGCCCAGCGATGGCTCGATGCGCGGCAGGCTGATCTGCTGCCCGTCGAGTACTACCACGTGGTCTTCACGCTGCCCGCGCCCATTGCCGACATCGCCTACACGAACAAGGCCGCGATCTACGGCCTGCTGTTCGACATGGCCGCCGAGACCTTGCTGACCATCGCGGCGGACGCCAAGCACCTGGGCGCGCGCATCGGCGCCACACTGGTCCTGCACACCTGGGGCTCGGCACTCACGCACCATCCGCACGTGCACGGCATCGTGCCCGGCGGTGGCCTTGCGGCGGATGGCACGACCTGGATCGCATGCCGCCCGGGGTTCTTCCTGCCCGTGCGGGTGCTGTCGCGCCTGTTCCGGCGGCGCTTCCTCGAGGGGCTGCAGGACCTTCATCGTGATGGGCGACTGCAGTTCTTCGGCGAGCACGCCGCGCTGCATGATGCCAAGGCCTTCAGAGCGTGGCTCGCTCCGATGCGCAGGCAGGAGTGGGTGGTCTATGCCAAGCGGCCGTTTGCAGGGCCACAGGCCGTGCTGGCCTATCTGTCGCGCTACACGCACCGCGTGGCGATCTCCAACAGTCGCCTCGTCGTCATGGACGAGCGCGGCGTGACCTTCCGCTGGAAGGACTACCGTGCCAAGGGGCGCACGCGGCACAAAACCATGACGCTGCAGCCGCAGGAGTTCATGCGGCGCTTCCTGCTGCACGTACTGCCCACAGGCTTCCACCGCATCCGGCACTACGGGCTGCTGGCCAACGGCAATCGGCGCGACTGCTTGGCGAAGGCCAGGGCCGCATTGCAGATCACGGTCGAGACAACACCCGACGAACCGGCCACGCATGCGCCGACCTTCATCTGCTGGCATTGCGGAAGACCGCTGATCGTCCTTGAGATCGTGATGCGCGAGCGTGCGTCGATCCGAGCACCGCCAGTCCGAGACTCTGGACCATGAGCGTCAGCACCCAACGTGCAGTGAATCGGCCGGCCAGCCTTTATCGAACGCCGGCATGGGGCGGCACTGTGCCCTCAATGGCCCAGCGCCCATCAGCCTCGTCGTGCGCCGCCATTGACGCCCTGCAAGCAACGGCGCTCAAGGCTGCCTCTTCGAAGTCGGTGTACGTCGAAGTTGGTCGAACCTCTCCGAACGGGCCTCGTCAACGAGGGCGATCGCTCGAATCGCCATAACCATCGCGGCTGCGACAACCATCACCACGGTCGCCGCGGCTTCCTCCCCCGAGGTTTGTCCAACACCTGCCCTCACGGCGGTGTTCTGCGCTGCGTTGCGCTGACACCGGGCAGGTGTCAGACAAACCTAAGCTGAAGCTGCCAGCGTCGAGCGCCATGCAATCTGAGGACTGAACAGCATTGAGCGGACCCCTCTCCGCCGGGGAACACGCGTTTACACCTGATCAACGGAGCTTGTCGAAAACTCCAGGCGCCATTCGTCGTGCAAGACGTGGCGTTCAGCCCCGCAACCACCGGAGAACCGCGATGAACTACATCGATGGATATGTGATCCCCGTCCCCACCGCCAAGCGCGAGGCCTATCGCCAGTTGGCGCAGACCGCCTCGGCCGTATTCAAGGACCACGGCGCGCTCAAGGTCGTCGAGTGCTGGGGCGACGACGTGCCCGAGGGCAAGGTGACGTCGTTCACCATGGCCGTGCAGCGCAAGCCCGACGAGGCAGTGGTCTTTTCGTGGATCGTCTGGCCGTCGCGCAAGGTGCGCGACGAAGGCATGAAGAAGGCCATGGAGGACCCGCGCATGAACTACGACCCGGCGACCATGCCCTTCGACGGCAAGCGCATGATCTTCGGCGGCTTCGAGGTCATCGTCGAGGCTTGAGCGCCTGAGTCAGATCGTCGTCTTGCCGCGGTCGAGCTCGGCCGCGGCGGCCTTGTCGTTCCAGTGCGTCATCAAGGCAAAGGCGAGGCCGGCTCCTGCCGGATCGAGCCCTGCGCTGCCGCGTCATGCAACCGCATCAGCGCGCTCTTGATCGCAGCGGACACAGCTGGGTCTTGGACCATCCCCTCGTCGGTCAGCTTCGCCCCAAGCAAGGGAATGCTGATCGACGCCTCGTCCACGATCACCGCCGACATCGTCTTCAGCGTCTCGCGCAGCGCCGCATCCGCATGATGCGCGCGAGGTGACGCGTTCAGCACGGCCACATGCTTGTGCACGAACGGCTCGAAGCTCACCAGCCAATCCAGCATGTTCTTGATGGAGCCGGTAACGCCGTGTGCGTATTCAGGGCTTGCGATCAGCAGCGCGTCCGATGCGGCCACTGCGGCATGCAGCGCAAGCACGGGCGGGGGCAAGGACGCTTCGAGGTCTGGGTTGAAGAGCGGCAGCTCGCCGACACCCGCGAAGATCGTGACCTCGATTCCTGGCGGCGCCAGGTGCTGCGCCGCACGCAGGAGCGCGGAGTTGATGGATGCGGCGCGCAGGCTGCCAGAGATGCCTAAGACATTCATGAGTACGAAGCGAACCGGGGAAGCGGGGAAGCGGGGAAGCGGGGAAGCGGGGAAGCGGGGAAGCGGGGAA
>CBIHOF010000060.1:0-6306 GCA_966211955.1 uncultured Comamonadaceae bacterium
CACAGCTTTCGCCACTACCCCCTCAAGATAGCGTGTCTACCAATTTCACCACGACGGCCACTTCGTAAAGCGGGTGTCCAGATTGCATGAGGAGTGGCTCTCTGAACAGCCTCGCATTCTAACCTCAAAGAATTGCGTTTCTCAAAGCAAGCGCTGCACTGCAACACGATAGCCGAACAGCCTTTCGTGACAGCGCGATTGGCATGCCTCGATGCCCGATCACTTGGCGGGAATTGCCGGCGCGGCGTTCGACGCGGCAGGTGCCGCCACGGGCGCTGCACTCGCTGCATTGGACGTGCCAGCCGGCGCCGTGCCCGACGGAATCTGCGGCACCGCACTGGCGGCGCGTGCGGGCGCGGAGACAGGGGCGCGGTCGAGCACGCTGCCCGTGCCGCCCGTCGTGCGGATGGTGTTCGTCGACAGGAAGGCCAGGCTCAGGGTGCAGATGAAGAAGACGCCTGCGCACACCGCCGTGGAGCGCGAAAGGAAGTTCGCGCTGCCGGTGGCGCCGAAGAGGCTGCCCGATGCACCGCTGCCGAAGGACGCACCCATGTCGGCGCCCTTGCCGTGCTGCACCAGCACCAGGCCGATCATCACGAGCGCCGCGAGGATCTGCAACATCACCACCAAACTAAGCAACCAGCTCATCTTTTTACTCTCAGCTCTTGGAAAAGTTCTTGGGTGCGGACGGCGTCAAGCCGCCGCACGACAGATGGCGACGAAGTCCGCCGCCTTGAGGGACGCGCCCCCGATCAGCCCGCCATCGATGTCGGGTTGTGAAAACAGGATCGCGGCATTGTCGGGCTTGACGCTGCCGCCGTAGAGAATCTGCATCTCGTCCGACTTGGGGGTGGCCGCATGCAACTGCAAGCGCAGCAGCGCATGAACGGCTTGCGCCTGCTCGGGCGACGCCGTCTTGCCCGTGCCGATGGCCCACACGGGCTCATAGGCGACGACGATCTGCGAGATGCAGTGGCCGAGCGTGTGGATCACGGCCGACATCTGTCGCTTGACCACCGCGTCAGTCTGGTTGGCTTCGCGCTCGGCAAGCGTCTCGCCCACGCACACGATGGGCACCAGGTTGTGGCTCAGCGCGGCCTTGGCCTTGTCGGCCACAAGCTGGTCGGATTCAGCGTGGTAAGCGCGGCGTTCCGAGTGCCCGACGATCACGTACTTGCAGCCGAATTCGGCCAGCATGGCCGCCGACACCTCGCCGGTGTAGGCGCCCGACTCGTGCGACGAGCAATCCTGCGCGCCCCAGCCAAGGCGTTTGCCCTGCAGCGACAGCGCCACTTCCGACAGGTACGGGTGCGGTGCGCACACCGCGACATCGGCCACGAAGGGACCGGCGGCTTCGATGCCCGCCAGCAGTTCGGTATTGGCCAGGCGGTTGCCGTTCATCTTCCAGTTGCCGACGACGAGCTTGCGACGCATTCCTTGTGTCTCCTCAATCACCATTGCAAAACGAGCTTGCCGATGTGGCGGTTGGACTCCATCAACGCGTGGGCCTTGGCCGCTTCATGCGCCGGGAACACCTCGTGGATGACGGGCTTCACGAGGCCCTTCTCGATCCATGGCCACGCCGTCTCGCGAAGCGCCCGGGCCACCGCGGTCTTGAACTGCACCGAGCGCGGACGCAGGGTGGAGCCGGTGATGGTGAGCCGGCGCCTGAGCACCGCACCCGCATCGAACTCCGACTTCACGCCACCTTGTACCGCGATGATCACGATGCGGCCATCATCGGCCACGCATTCGACCTCGCGCGCCACGTAGTCGCCCGCGACCATGTCGAGCACGACGTTCACGCCGCGCCCCTCGGTGATGCGCTTGACCTCGGCGACGAAGTCGTGTGTCTTGTAGTTGATCGCCTCGTCGGCCCCGAGCGCGATGCAGGCCGAGGCCTTGTCATCCGAGCCCACGGTGACGATCACCTTCGCGCCAGCGGCCTTCGCCAGCTGGATGGCCGTGACGCCGATGCCGCTGCTGCCGCCTTGCACCAGCAGCGTCTCGCCCGCTTGCAAACGCGCACGCTCGAACACGTTGGACCAGACAGTGAAGAAGGTCTCGGGCAGGCTCGCGGCCTCGACATCGCTCAGGCCAGCAGGCACAGGCAGGCACTGGCCGACCGGCGCGACGCAAAGCTCGGCATAGCCGCCGCCGGCGACCAGCGCGCAGACGCGGTCGCCGGCTTTCACACCAGCGTCGCCCATCGCCTTTGCATCACCGTTGACGATGACGCCTGCAACCTCCAGCCCCGGCAGATCAGACGCACCCGGCGGCACCGGGTACATGCCTTTGCGTTGAAGCACGTCAGGGCGATTGACGCCCGACGCCGCCACGCGGATCAGCACCTCGCCATCACCCGCGACCGGGTCTGGGCGAACGGCAGGACGCAACACTTCAGGTGCGCCGTACTGGCTGATCTCGATGGCTTTCATCGCAGGTTCTCCGAGCAAGTGAGCGGCCGGGGTGCGGAGCAAACCGCAAGCCGGCCGCAGTGGGCTTACTCGTGCGACTGCTGTTGCGGCTCGCGGTCGAGCAGCGCCTTCATCGACAGCTTGACGCGGCCCTTCTCGTCGGTCTCGAGCACCTTGACCTTCACGATCTGGCCTTCCTTGAGGAAGTCGGTGACCTTCTCGACGCGCTGGTGCGCGATCTGGCTGATGTGCAGCAGGCCATCCTTGCCGGGCAGCAGGTTCACGAGTGCGCCGAAGTCGAGGATCTTGGTGATCGGGCCTTCGTAGACCTTGCCCACTTCGACTTCCGCCGTGATCTCTTCGATGCGCTTCTTCGCGTGCTCCGCCTTGTCGGCATCGGTGGACGCGATGGTGATGGTGCCGTCTTCGCCGATGTCGATCGTCGTGCCGGTTTCTTCGGTCAGCGCACGAATGGTCGCGCCGCCCTTGCCGATCACGTCACGGATCTTCTCGGGGTTGATCTTCATCGTGTACAGGCGCGGAGCGAACTGCGAGACCTCGGTCTTCGCGCCGCCCATGGCTTCCACCATCTTGCCGAGGATGTGCATGCGAGCTTCCTTGGCCTGGGCCAGTGCGACCTGCATGATTTCCTTGGTGATGCCCTGGATCTTGATGTCCATCTGCAGCGCGGTCACACCGGTGGTCGTGCCGGCCACCTTGAAGTCCATGTCACCCAGGTGATCTTCATCGCCGAGGATGTCGGTCAGCACCGCGAAGCGGTTGCCTTCCTTGATGAGGCCCATGGCGATGCCGGCCACGTGGGCCTTCATCGGAACACCGGCGTCCATCAGCGCGAGGCAGCCGCCGCACACAGAAGCCATCGACGAGGAGCCGTTGGACTCGGTGATTTCCGAGACGACGCGCATGGAGTACGGGAACTCGGTGCGGTCCGGCAGCACGGCGACGAGCGCGCGCTTGGCCAGGCGGCCATGGCCGATTTCGCGACGCTTCGGGGTACCGACACGGCCCGTTTCGCCGGTGGCGAACGGAGGCATGTTGTAGTGAAGCATGAAGTGTTCGCTGAACTCGCCGGCAAGCGCGTCGATCTTCTGCGAATCACGGTCCGTGCCGAGCGTGGCAGCCACGAGCGCCTGCGTTTCACCGCGGGTGAACAGTGCCGAGCCGTGAACGCGCGGCAGCACGCCGTTGCGGATTTCGATGGCGCGCACCGTGCGGGTGTCGCGGCCGTCGATGCGCGGCTCGCCCGACAGGATCTGGCTGCGGACGATCTTGGCTTCGATGTCGAAGAGGATGTTGTCGACCTTGACCTTGTCGAAGGCAGCGCCTTCTTCGGTCAGCGCGGCCAGCGTGAAGGCGGTGACTTCGCGGGTGGCTTGCGTGCGGGCCTGCTTGGAGCGGATCTGGTAGGCCGCGCGCAGCTTGTCTTCGGCAAGTGCCGTGACCTTGGCAATGAAAGGCTCGTCCTTGTCGGCCGGCTTCCAGTCCCAGGCCGGCTTGCCGGCGTCGCGCACGAGGTCGTTGATGGCGGCGATGGCGACATTGCCGGCGTCATGGCCGAACACCACGCCACCAAGCATGATCTCTTCGCTCAGTTGCTTGGCTTCGGATTCGACCATCAGCACCGCGGCTTGCGTGCCGGCGACGACGAGGTCCATCTGCGACTCGGCCAATTGGGCCTTGGTCGGGTTCAGCACGTATTCGCCGTTGATGTAGCCCACGCGAGCCGCACCGATGGGACCGTTGAACGGCAGGCCTGAAATCGCCATCGCAGCGCTGGCGCCGATCAGCGAGGGGATGTCGGCGGCGATCTCTGGGTTCAGCGACAGGACGTGGATGACGACCTGGACTTCGTTGTAGAAGCCTTCCGGGAACAGCGGGCGCAGCGGACGGTCGATGAGGCGGGAGGTCAGCGTCTCGAGTTCGCTCGGGCGGCCTTCACGCTTGAAGAAGCTGCCAGGGATCTTGCCGGCGGCGTAGGTCTTCTCGATGTAGTCGACGGTCAGGGGGAAGAAGTCCTGCCCCGGCTTCGGGTTCTTCGCGCCGACGACGGTCGCGAGGATCATCGTGTCTTCGATGTTGACGATGACAGCACCACCCGCCTGACGGGCGATTTCGCCGGTCTCCAGCGTGACGGTGTGCTGGCCCCATTGGAAGGTCTTGGTGACTTTGTTGAACATGCTCATGTTTTCTTATCTCCGGTTGTGCGGGCACGTTGTGGGTGTGCCCTCGTCCCGGAACCAAGCCTCCTGGCGCGATGCCATTCCAGCGCTGCTCCCTGGCGGAACGTCGGTGGAATGACACATCGTCATCAATGGCTGCCCGGCTCCAAACACAAAGAGCCTGTGCTGCGCGAGTTGGCAGACAGGCTCTTCGATTTCATCGGCGGCTTACTTGCGCAGACCCAGCTTCTGGATCAGGGCGGTGTAGCGGTCCGCGTCCTTGTTCTTCAGGTACGCAAGAAGGCTCTTGCGGGTGTTGACCATCTTCAGCAGGCCGCGGCGGCCGTGGTGGTCCTTCAAGTGGGTCTTGAAGTGGGGGGTGAGTTCGTTGATGCGGGCGGTCAGCAGTGCGACCTGGACTTCAGGGGATCCGGTGTCCTTGGTACCGCGGGCGTTGGCCGCAACGATCTCGGCCTTGTTGATGTTGGTCATCGTGTTTCCTGTGGAAGGAAGGCCGTGCGCCGCAATTCGAGCGGCTCAGCGGTTTCCTGGTGTTGACTTGCGGACGCCGGTGAAACCGACCAGCGCCGTGCGAGATACCTTGCTTATGTCAGAAGCCCCGACAGGCAAAGCCCATCGATTATAGCGGATTCGAGGCGATCGCCCACTCCAGCCGCTCCACCCCGAGGGTGAGCCGCCCGGGGTCCTGGGATGCGAAACACCAGCGCAGCCAGCCTTCCGCCTCGTCGCCGAAAGCGGCGCCCGGCGCGATTCCCAAACCCACGCTGGCCACCAGGTGCTTGGCATAAGCGAGCGAATCGGACTGCCCCTCGACGCGGAAGAACGCGTACATGCCGCCGAGCGGATTGGCGACGTGCACGCCCGGCACTTTGGCGAGCCGGGGCACGAGCGTGTCGCGGCAGGCCTTCATGCGCTGCACGAGACCGGGGACGAACTCCTCGGCGCGTGCCAGGCCGGCGAGCGCCGCCTTCTGCACGAACACCGGGGCGCAGGAGGTGTTGAACTCGATCAGCTTGCCCACGTCCGCGATGAAGCCGGCCGGCGCAACCATCCAGCCCAGCCGCCAGCCGGTCATGAGGAAGCTCTTGGAGAAGCTGTGCACCACGACGAGGCCGTCATCGGGCGTGGCGATGTCCAGAAAGCTCGGCGCAGCGCGGGCACCCTCCTTGAAGTACAGCCGCTCGTAGACCTCGTCGGCGACGATCCAAGTGCCCGTGCGGCGGCAATGGTCGAGGATGGCCTGCTGCTCTGCCCGGTCCAGCGTCCAGCCGGTCGGGTTGTTCGGAGCATTGACGATCAGCGCACGGGTGTCGGTCGTGATGGCCGAAAGCAGCTCGTCGAGATCGAGCTGCCAGCCCTCGCCATTCGTGCGCAACGACACGCGCTTCACGCGAGCGCCGAGGATTTCCGGCTGCGCCGTGAGGTTGGGCCACACCGGCACCACTGCGACGACCTCGTCTCCCGCCCCGGCCAGGGCCTGCATCGCCAGCATCAGCGCACTCACGCCCGACGAGGTCACGGCGATGCGGTCGGCGGCCACCGCCGGATGCAGCGAAGAGGTGTAGCGCGCGATCGCCTCGCGCAGCTCCGGCAGCCCGAGGTTGTGCGAATAGAAGGTCTCGCCGCGCGACAGCGACTCGATGGCCGCCTCGCGGATGAACCCGGGCGTCGGCTCGTCGCTCTCGCCG
>CBIHOF010000061.1:0-6049 GCA_966211955.1 uncultured Comamonadaceae bacterium
CCGGAATCGTGATCAGGAAGATGATCAACAGCACCAGCATCACGTCCACCAGGGGTGTCGTGTTGATGCTCGAGACGACCTCGTCGTCGCCGCCGTCGGAACCGATGCTCATCGCCATGGCGTGAGGCTCCTCAAGCGGCGCGGCGAACGAGGGCGCGGTTGCCCATCAGCACGCCGTGCAGGTCGGCGCTGAAGCTGCGAACGGCTTCCATCGTGACCTTGTTGCGGCGGACCAGCCAGTTGTAGCCGAGCACCGCGGGCACGGCGACCGCGAGACCGATGGCCGTCATGATCAGCGCTTCACCCACGGGGCCTGCCACCTTGTCGATCGATGCCTGGCCGGCGATGCCGATGGCCGTCAGCGCGTTGTAGATGCCCCAGACCGTGCCGAACAGGCCGACGAACGGAGCGGTGGAGCCCACCGTCGCGAGGAACGCGAGGCCGTCTTGCAGGCGCGACTGCACGTCGTCCACCGAGCGCTGCACGCTCATCGTCACCCAGGTGTTGCGGTCGATGTGCTCGGTGAGCGCGCCTTCGTGGTGATCGCTCGCCTCGATGCCTGACTCTGCGATGAAGCGGAAGGCACTGCCTTGCTTCAATGTGGTGGTGGCTTCGCCCAGGCTGGCGTGCTTGAAGAAGCCCTTGCGCGCGGCCTTGGCTTCACCGGCGACCTTCATGCTCTCGTACAGCTTGGTGATGAGGATGTACCAGCTGCCGAGCGACATGATGAACAGGATGCACAGCGTGCCCTTGGCCACGAAGTCGCCTTGCGCCCACAGCGCCTTGATGCCGTAGGGGTTGTCCACGCTCTCCTTCGTGACCGCGGGGGCAGCGACCGGCGCCGGCGTTGCTGCAGCGGGGGTGGCGGTGGCCTCGGGTGCGCTGGCAGGCGCCTGCTGTGCGTGCGCCACGGGCATGGCAAGCGCGGCAGCCAGGCTCAGCGCTGCGGCGGCAAGGGTTCGGTGGATGCGGGTGAACATGGAGAGCTCTCCTGGATGTCAAAGGTCAATGTCTGGTGTGGTCACGGTCATGGCCTTGCGGGCCCCGGCAGCGACAGGATTGGCGTGCGTCACTCGATGTTGAAGACGAACTCCTGCGCTGCCTGCGCGTCTCCCGCGCACTGGTATTCGCGGATCGCCGATTCGACCGCCTGGGTGAGCAGGCGTTGCGCCTTGCGATCGGGGGCGCCGCGGATCTGGCCCACCTCGACGGTGGTCACCTTGCCGCCCTGGATGCCGATCTTCGCGACCATCGTCACCTGGCCGGAGAAGTTCAGCGACGGAAGTTCGGGCTGAGGCATCTTGGTGCAGACGGCGCGGATGTTCACCGGGCCTGCAGCCTGGGGCGCAGCTTCCACCTTCGGCGCCACCGGCCGGATCTCCTGGGGCGCTGGCGGCGCCTCCGTCGCCTTGACGGTGATCGTGGGCTGCGCGGGCGGCGTGGCGATCTGCACTTCCGGCGGCGGGATGAATGGCGGCGGCGGCGCCTTCAGCGGCGGCGGGGGAACGACCACCTCCGGCGGCGGAGGTGGCTTCTTGATCTCTTCGATGACCTTGGTTTCGATCGGCGCCTTGATCACGTCGACCACCGTGCGAGCGAGCCCGCTCACCAGGGCCCAGACGATCAGCACGTGCAGGCCGGCCACGATGCCGATGCCCGTCAGATTCTTGCCCGCGTTTCTTTGCCCTTGAGCGTAGTTCAATCGACGTGTCTCCAATGCCGCGGGCCCTGGATGGCCGCACATATGCGGCCCCGGACCTCTTGGCTTATGTTAGTTGGAGCATCGAACAAACTAAAATGGCGTAAACACCTAGTCGCCGGCCGAATGTGCGGACGCTCGTTTCAACGCGCGAGGACGCGGGCGAGGTAGGCGTCGTGCGTGGGCACCGGCGCGATGGCGGATGCGATCGCCTCGCGCCGCCGGCGCAGCGCGAGCAGCGCTTCCTCGCGAGGGAGCTCGTCAAGAACCGGGTCCGGGCGTTCGGGCCAGTGCTGCATGCCCGCGTGGATGGCCAGCCAGCTCGTCGCGTCGAAGCCTTCTTCGTCGTACTGGTGCAGCGTGCAGGCCTCGCGCCACGCATGAATCTTGCACGCCAGGGTCGGCGGCAGCTCCATCGTCGCCATGTGGCGCCACAGGCTGCTGTCACGGCGCGCAGTCAGGCAGTAGTGCAGGATGATGAAATCACGGATGCGGCAGAACTGCCGCACCAGCACGGTGTTGTACTCGGCCACCGTTTCGCGGGTGATGGGCGCGGTGGAACCCAGCACGCCCATCAGCCGCGCGATGCTGCTTTGAACGAGGTAGATGCTGGTCGATTCGAGCGGCTCCAGGAACCCCGAGGACAGGCCCATCGCGATCACGTTGCGCACCCAGAAGCGTTCGCGGTGGCCGGTGGTGAACTTGAGCAGCCGCGGCTCGGCGAGCGGCTGGCCGTCCAGTTGCTCCATCAGTTGCGCACGCGCGCGGTCTTCGTCGATGTGGCGGCTCGAGAACACATGGCCATGGCCGGTGCGGCTTTGCAACGGGATGCGCCACGCCCATCCGCCTTCCAGCGCGGTGGCGCGCGTGTAGGGCGTGAGCTCGGTGCCGCTGCGCTCGCAGGGGCAGGCCCAGGCGCGGTCCACCGGGAGCCAGCGGCTGAAGTCGACGAAAGGCTCCCCCAGCGTCTGGCCCAGCAGCAGCGACCCGAAGCCTGAGCAGTCGATGAAGAGGTCGCCGGCCACTTCACGGCCGTCGGCCAGGCGCACGCTCGTCACGTCGCCATCCTCACGCCGCGTGACCTCGACGATGCGCCCTTCGGTGCGCTGCACGCCGCGCTGCATCGCGAGCTTGCGAAGGAATGCGGCATAGAGCACCGCATCGAAGTGGTACGCGTATTTGTAGGGCTCGCCGTCGGTGGTGTCGGGAACGACGAAGCGTCCCTGGCTCGCGAGCATGGTGGGCAGGCACAGATCGCCCAGGGAGCCGAGTGCCGGGTCGCGCAGGCGGCGGTGGTGACCCCACACTGAATACGGGCCGCTGAGCGCGCCGAAATCGCCGAAGGTGTGGAAGTAGCTCTCGCCGCGTTCGCGCCAATCGCGAAACTCGATGCCGAGCTTGTAGGTGCCATGGGTCGCGCGCAGGAATTCGGTCTCGTCGATGCCCACGATGCGGTTGTACGCACGGATCGACGGAAACGTCGCCTCGCCGACGCCGATGATCCCGATCTCCTCGGACTCGATCAGCTCCACGCTGCGGCCGCGCAGCCCGGTGATCAGGGCCATGGCCACCATCCAGCCGGAAGAGCCACCACCGACGATGACGATGCGATCAGCTTTCACGTCACTGCCCCTTTGAAGCCTCCAGTTGCACGGCGCCTTCTGCCAGGCCTTGGCTACGGGCCTTGATGCTCACCTTCCCCGCGCCGCCGGTCGATTGCACGATGAGTTGCGCGTACCCGTTGAAGGCGCTGCGCTCCCACGGCCCGGCCGGTGTCGTCATGCGGAGAAAGGCCCAGGTCGCACCTGTCTTTGCCGTGTCGAAGAGCTGGCGCAGCCCGATCGCAGGCGTCGGGAACACATAGGTCACCTGGATCGTGTCGTGCAGGCGGGCCGGGTCGAGGTCCACCACCGGCAGGTCGTCCTGGCGGCGCGGGGTCACCGGCTCGCCGTCGACGTAGACCTGCTGGCCGGGTGCCACGTCGGCGAGGAAGAGAAGCACCCGCTCGCCGGCGGCCACCGTGGGCCGCGCGATGCGCGCGCGCAAGACGTTGAACGGTGTGTCGGGCACGCGCTGGTCGTCCGGCACCCACTGGAACGGATCGCGCCAGCCGGTGGTGTCCTCGGAACTGATGATGGCCGAGGCGCCGGCTCGGTCACCGACCCCCTTCAGGCGCCAGTCGTCGGTGGCCGCGAAGCGATGGCGGTCGGCCGGCTTGTCGGCCTCGTGCGATCCCGGGTCGCCGTTGCCCATGCCAATCAGGCGCGCTGGGCCGGTGATGTCGAAGTGCAGGCGCTGGCCAGCGGTGGGCACGATGCGGCCTTCGGCATCGACCACGGTGGCGCTGACGACGGCCACGTCGGTGCCGTCGGCCTTCAAGAGGCCGCGGTTGATCGACAGCCGCACCGACGCTGCGTCGCCGGTGGTCGCGACCGTCTCCGTCGCGACGAGCTTGCCGCCGCGCCACCCTCGCGCGGTGAGCTCGCCCGGCGCATAGGGGACGGTCCATTGCAGCTGTGCGTCGCGCGCCAGCGGCTTGCGCCCGAGCGACTTGCCGTTGAGCAGCAGTTCCACTTCGTCCGTGTTGCCGTAGACGCGCACGTCGATGGGCTGGCCTTCCCGGCCGCGCCAGTTCCAGTGCGGCAGGATGTGCAGCATCGGCTCGGTGGTCCACGCGGCCTTCAGGTAGTAGCCGCTGTCTTTCATGACGCCGGTGGTGTCCAGCACGCCAAACTGCGACGACACCGCGGGCCATCCGTAAGGCGTCGTCTCGCCGCGATAGTCGAAAGCGGTCCACACGAAATACCCGGCGAGGAAATCTCGCTGCGCGTTGAAGCGCCAGCTCTCCTCGATCGAGGCCGTGCTGTTGCCGCCTGATCGCCTGTCGTAGGCGGCGACTTGCACATGCTGCGGGTCGTCCGCGTAGATGCCCCGGGTGGCGTGGGTCAGCCCCTCTTCGGTCAAGAGCATCGGGCGCTCGGGGAAGCGCCGATGCATCGCATCGATGTCGTGCTGTGCTTCGTAGTTGAAGCCGATCACCTGGGAGCCGACCGAGGTGCCTTCGGGCTGACCCGAGGACGACGCGGCAAGGGTGGTCGGCCGGGTCGGATCCATGCGGTGCACGATCGCCTGCATTTCGTGGGCGAGCCGGGTGCCGATCTCGGTGTTCTCGATGGCCCATTCCTCGTTGCCCACCGACCACAGGATGATGGACGGATGGTTGCGGTCGCGCCGCACCATGCGTTCCATCTCGTGGCGGATCTGCGGCGCCGTGCCCATCATGCGGTGCTCGTCGATGACGAGGATGCCCAGGCGGTCACAGGCGTCGAGGAACTCCGGCGTGGCAGGGTGGTGTGCCGAGCGCACGGCGTTGATGCCCATCGCCTTCATGCGCTGCAGCCGGAAGTCGTGCATTGCGTCGGGCAAGGCGATGCCGATGCCGGCGTGGTCCTGGTGGTTGTTGGCGCCGTGCAGCTTGACGTGTGCACCGTTGAGGAAGAAGCCCTTGTCGGCATCGAAGCGAATCGTGCGGATGCCGAATGGCGTGTCGTAGCGGTCCACCACGCGATTCGCCTGGCGGACCGAGGTGGTCAGCGTGTAGCGCTGTGGCGTCTGCAGCGACCACAGCCGCGGCTTGGGCACCTTGAGCGTGGCGGCGACGCTCAAGGTGGCGTCGGGGCCCACGCGTTGAGGCGCAGACATGGCACGTGCGACGACGCGTCCATCGGGATCGCTCAGCACCTGCTCCAGGCGGAACGTCGCCGGCTCGTTGGCGGCATTGCGCACGTTCACGTCCACGGCCACGTCGGCATGTGCCGCCTTCACCGTCGAGCGCACGAAAGTGCCCCATTGCTCGACGTGCAGCGGCTCGGTCTGCGTGAGCCAGACATGGCGGTAGATGCCGGCGCCTTCGTACCACCAGCCTTCCTCGCCGCTGGCGTCCACCCGCACGGCGACGACGTTGCGCCTGCCGTAGTGCAGGTAATCGGTGATGTCGTAGCGCACGCTCGAGTAGCCGCTCGCCTCGCGTCCAAGATAGTGGCCGTTCACCCAGACGACGCTGTCTCGGAACACGCCATCGAACTCGAGCGCGATGCGCTGGCCCTTGGCCGACGCGGGGATGTGCAGTTCTCGCCGGTACCAGCCCACGCTGTTTTCCGGGAAGGCGCGACCGATGGCCTTGGAGCCATGGCTCGTGCTGCCGCGGGCATCGAAGGGCAGCTCCACCGCCCAGTCGTGGGGGGGGGGGGGCCGGCCCCCCCCCCCCGCCCCCGCCCCCGCGCCCGCGGGCCCCCCCCCCCCCCCCCCCCCCCCGGCCCGCCAAAAGCGCGCGCGCGGGGCCACCGCCCC
>CBIHOF010000062.1:0-5508 GCA_966211955.1 uncultured Comamonadaceae bacterium
TGGATGTCCCCCAGGCAGAGGTACTTGATCTCCACGTAGTCCTCGATCCCGTGGTGAGAGCCTTCGCGCCCGAGGCCCGATTGCTTCATGCCGCCGAAGGGCACTTCCGAGGTCGAGATGAGGCCGGTGTTGATGCCCACCATGCCGTATTCCAATGCCTCGCCCACGCGGAAGATGCGGCCCACATCCCGGCTGTAGAAGTAGCTCGCCAGCCCGAACTCGGTGTCGTTGGCCAGTGCGATCACCTCGTCCTCGGTCTTGAAGCGGAACACCGGTGCGACAGGGCCGAAGGTCTCCTCGCGGGCGCACAACATGTCGCTGGTTGCATCGGCCAGCACGGTCGGTTCGTAGAAGCGCGCACCGGTCTTGTGGCCGCCGACCACGATGCGCGCGCCCTTGGCCGTCGCGTCCGCCACGTGTTGCTCGACCTTCGCAAGCGCGTTGTCGTCGATGAGCGGTCCTTGCGTTACGCCGGCTTCGAAGCCGTTGCCGACCTTGATGCCCCGGGCCTTCGCGGCGAGCTTCTCGATGAACGCGTCGTACACGCCGTCTTGCACATACAGCCGGTTGGCGCACACGCAGGTCTGGCCGGCGTTGCGGTATTTGCTGACCATCGCGCCCTCGACGGCGCTGTCCAGATCTGCATCGTCGAACACGATGAAGGGCGCATTGCCGCCGAGTTCCAGCGACAGCTTCTTGATGGTCGGCGCGCATTGCCGCATGAGGATGCGGCCCACTTCGGTGGACCCGGTGAAGGACAGGTGCTTCACGATGTCGCTCTCGCAGAGCACCTTGCCGACCTCGATGGACTTCTCGCTGTCCGCCGTGATCACGTTGAGCACGCCCGCCGGCATGCCCGCGCGCTGCGCGAGCTCGGCCACGGCCAGCGCCGACAGCGGCGTCTGCTCGGCGGGCTTGATGACCACCGGGCAGCCCGCGGCCAATGCCGGCGCCACCTTGCGCGTGATCATCGCGATCGGGAAGTTCCAGGGCGTGATGGCCGCGCACACGCCCATGGGCTGCTTGATGACGAGGTAGCGCTTGTTGTTGTCGGTGGTCGGGATGGTCTCGCCGTAGACCCGGCGGGCTTCTTCCGCGAACCATTCGATGAAGCTCGCGCCGTAGGTGACTTCGCCCTTGGCCTCCGCGAGAGGCTTGCCTTGCTCGGCGGTCATGATGCGCGCGAGGTCATCCGCATTGGCATGTAGCAACTGGAACCACTTCATCATGATGGTGGCGCGTTCCTTGGCCGTCTTGGCGCGCCAGCCGATCCAGGCCTTGCTCGCCGCTGCAAGTGCGGCCTTCGTCTCGCCTGCACCGAGGTTGGCCACGTCGGCCAGATTCAGCCCGGTCGCGGGGTCGTTGATCGCAAAGGTCTGCGCGCCACCCGTCCATTCGCCACCGATGAGCGACTGGGTCTTCAAGAGGCTCGGGTCCTTCAGCAAGGCGAGCGGCGACGTCTTCGTGTCCATGGCATGTCCTGGTTGGGCGGGGCCGTGCCCCGATGGGATCGTGGTCAGTTCGCAATGACTCTATCGCGCGAAAGACGCTGCGGCAGGGCAAGGGTCTTGGTGGCAATGCGGGCTCAACGGCGCCGTCCGCGCAGCCATTCGAGCGCCAGCAGCAAGCTCGTCGTGAAGACGATCAAGAGCGTGGCCACTGCGGCGATGGTGGGGGTGATGTTCTCGCGGATGCCTGTGAACATCTGTCGCGGCAATGTCACTTGCTCGGGCCCGGCGAGGAAGAGCGTCACCACCACCTCGTCGAAGGAAGTCGCGAACGCGAACAGCGCACCCGAGATGACGCCCGGTGCGATCACCGGCAGCGTGATGCGAAAGAAGGTCGCGAGCGGGCCGGCGCCGAGGCTCAGGCTCGCGCGCACGAGGTTGTGGTTGAAGCCCTGCAGCGTGGCGAGCACGGTGGTGAGCACGAAGGGCGCACCGAGCGCCGCGTGCACGATGATGAGCCCGACGTAGCTGTCCGCCAGGCCGAGCGGCGCGAAGAAGAGATAGGTGCTCACGCCCACCACGACGATCGGCACCACCATCGGCGCGATGAGGAAGCTCATCAGCGCACCCTTGAACGCGAAGTTCGTGCGCGCGAGGCCCACCGCCGCGAGCGTGCCCAGCACCGTCGCAATCACCGTGGCCGAGGGCGCGACGATGAAGCTGTTCTTCGCTGCGCGGATCCATTCCGGCGACGTGAAGAGGTTCTCGTACCACTTGAGCGACCAGCCGGGGATCGGGTAGACGAGGAAAGACGAATCGCTGAACGACAGCGGGATGATCACGAGGATGGGCAGCAGCAGGAAGACGAGCACCGCGATGCATGCGACGCGCAGCGCCCACCAGCCGAGCTTGTCCAGGGGCGTGGCGTAGGCGGGAAAGGTCACGATGGCCATGCGATCACCCGAGGCTCAGTTCAGACTTCACCACGCGGCGGTACACCGCGTACAGCACCAGCGTTGCCGCGAGCAGCAGCGCGCCAAGTGCACTCGCCATGCCCCAGTTCACGTTCACGTTGGTGTACTGCGCGATGTAGTAGCTGAGCATCTGGTCGTCCGCACCGCCCAGCAGCGCGGGGGTCACGTAATAGCCGATGCTCAGGATGAACACCAGCAAGGCGCCCGCGCCGATGCCCGGGTAGGTCTGCGGCACGTAGACGCGAAAGAACGCTGCCAGCGGCGGGCTGCCCAGCGACACCGCCGCGCGCACATAGGTGGCCGGCACGCTCTTCATCACGCTGTACAGCGGCAGGATCATGAAGGGCAGCAGGATGTGCACCATCGCGATGACCACGCCGGTGCGGTTGAAGAGCAGCGTCAGCGGCTCGTTGATGAGACCGAGACCCATGAGCGCGCGGTTCACGAGGCCGCCGGATTGCAGCAGCACGATCCATGCGGCGACGCGAACGAGGATGGACGTCCAGAAGGGCACGAGCACGAGGATCATCAGCACGTTGGCGCGGCGCGCGCTGAGCGTGCTCAGCCAGTAGGCGAGCGGGTAGCCGAGCAGCAGGCACCACAGCGTCACGATGGCGCTGATGCCGAAGGTGCGGCCGAGGATGCGACCGAACACGCGCTGATCGTCCGGCATGCGTTCGACATGGCCTTGCGCGTCGCGCTTGAGGTCCACCGAGGCGAGCAGATAGCCGGCCGTCCAGCGCGAGCCGTTCCTCGCGATCGCCTGCCAGTAGCGCGTGTCAAGCCAGCGCTCGTCGAGCGCGATGAGCTTGGCCTTGACGTCGACGGGCGTGGAGGCGCCTTCCAGCGGCAATGCCTTGTAGGTCGTCATGACGAGCGAGCGCGCGCCTGGTACTTCGGAGTTGAGGCGTCGGGCCAGCGCGCCTGCGTCCGCGCTGTCGGGCAGTGCGCCGAGGTCTGCCGCCACGGCGGCGAAGGCCTCGGGCGAAGGCGTGTCCTGCCGGTTCCACTTGTCGAGCGCCACCACCGTGCGCGGCAATGCGTTCGCCACTTCCGGGTTCTCCACTGCCCGCTTCAAGAGAGCCGCGATCGGCACCATGAAGGTCAGCAGGAGGAACACGAGCAGCGGCAGCGTCAGCGAGAACGCCCGCAGCTTGCGCCGCCGCTCGGCACGCGCGAGCGAGCGTTGCAGGCCGCGAGGGTCGGCGATGCCGAGGAGGGGGGCGGTGAGGGTGGAGGACATGGCGTTGTCAGTTCGTATCCCGGAAGCAGGCGCTGCATCTGCGCGCCTGCCGGATCGGCTCCCTCTCCCTCTGGGAGAGGGTTGGGGTGAGGGCGCGCGCAGCGCGATCCGGCTGATGCGGGAGGCCTACGCCCCCACCCCAGCCCTCCCGCAGCGGGGGAGGGAGCAATGCCGCGGTGGAGGGTGGCAAGAGGCCTGCCTTCAGCGCAACATCACTGCGCAGCCCAGGAGGCAAACCGCTTCTCCAGTTCCTCGCCCTGATCCGCCCAGAACTTGATGCTGAACTGCAGCGCATCCTTCGCGTTCGCCGGCGACGTCGGCAGGTTCGCCAGCGTCTTCGCATCCAGCTTGGCGAGCGCCTTGTTGTTCGTCGGGCCATAGGCGATGTTCTTCGCATACTCGGCCTGCGCATCCGGCGTGCTCGCGAAGGCGATGAACTTCATCGCCGCATCCTTGTTCGGCGTGCCCTTCGGGATCACCCAGTAGTCGAGGTCATAGATGCCGCCAGTCCACGTGATCTTCAGGTTCTTGCCCTCACGGTTGGCCGCATCGATGCGGCCGTTGAAGGCCGTGCTCATCACCACGTCGCCGGCGACGAGGAACTGCGGCGGTTGCGCGCCGGCTTCCCACCACTGGATGTTCGGCTTGAGTTCGGACAGCTTCTTGAACGCGCGATCGGCGCCTTCCTTGGTGGACAACACCTTGTACACATCCGCGGGCTTCACGCCGTCGGCCATGAGCGCGAATTCGACGTTGTAGCGCGCGCCCTTGCGCATCGCCCGCTTGCCGGGAAACTTCTTCACGTCCCAGAAGTCGGCCCAGGTGGTGGGTGCGGTCTTGAGCTTGTCGCCGTTGTAGGCCATGACGGTGGACCACACGAAGATGCCGATGCCGCATTCGTTCACCGCGGCCGGCACGAAGTCGGCCTTGCTGCCGATTCTGCTGTAGTCGAGCTTCTCGAAGAGGCCCTCGTCGCAGCCGCGCGCCACGTCGGGCGATTCGACCTCGACCACGTCCCAGGTCACCTTCTTGGTCTCGACCATGGCCTTGATCTTGGCCTGCTCGCCGTTGTATTCGACGGCGACGAGCTTGGTGCCCGTCTTCTCGAAAGGCTCGTAGAACGCCTTCTTCTGCGCATTCGCGTTCGCGCCACCGAAGTTGACGATGGTGATCTGCTGCTGCGCGAGCGCCGGCAGCGCGAGGCCGCAGGCAAGGAGTGCAACGGCCGACAAGCTCTTGTTCATGGTGAAGGCTCCTGAGGTGGGAGTGAGTGGGAAAGACAGAGTCATGAGGAGGCGGCTCACAGGTACACGCGCGTGAGCTCTTGCGGGAACTCGAGCCACACCGCGTCGCCAACGGAAGGCACCGCGGGCGACGACAGCGGCAGCTTGACCGTGGCGCTCACCTGCCCGTCGCCGACCGCGCACAACAGCCGCTGGTGATCGCCGAAGTACAGGATGCTGCTCACGCTGGCCTGCAGCACGTTGCTGCGGCCGTTGGCCTGCGTGTGCAAGACGATGCGCTCCGGCCGGATGCAGGCCTCCACGCTCGCCCCCACCGCCGCGCCGTTGACGTTCACGCCCGAGAGCACGCGGCCATCGGTCAGCACGATGCCGCAGCGTTCGTCGTCGGCCGCGCGCACCGTGCCCTTGAGCACCGTGCTGTCGCCGATGAAGCCGGCGACGAAGCGGTTGGCGGGCGCCTCGTACATGCGGTCCACGATGTCCAGCTGCTGGATCTCGCCGTCGTTGAACACGGCCACCCGGTCGCTCATCGTGAGCGCCTCGCCCTGGTCGTGCGTGACGTAGACGAAGGTGACGCCCAGCTGCCGGTGCAGCTCCTT
>CBIHOF010000063.1:0-5381 GCA_966211955.1 uncultured Comamonadaceae bacterium
CCCCGGGGCATTGAGGGCATGGTGTCTTGCCCCCTCTCCCCCTGGGAGAGGGTTGGGGTGAGGGCGACGGCAGTGGCGCTGTCGAGGCCTCGCAGCGCTTGCGCCCCCACCACCGCCAACCCTCCGCGTCCGCTCCCCCTCAGCCTCCCACCGCGACCTTGAACACCGACACCGTCTCCGCCAGCGACTGCGCCTGGTGCTTCAAGCTCTCGGCCGCAGCAGCAGATTCCTCCACCAGCGCCGCGTTCTGCTGCGTCACCTCGTCGAGCTGCGTCACCGCCGAGCCGATCTGGCCGATGCCCGTGGTCTGCTCTTCGCTCGCATAGGCGATCTCGCCGATCAGGTCGCTCACACGGCGCACCTGGTTGACGATGTCGCTCATCGTCGAGCCGGCAGTGGCCACGAGCTCGGTGCCCGCCTCCACCTTTCCCACGCTGTCGCCGATGAGGCTCTTGATCTCGCGCGCGGCCTGTGCCGAGCGCTGCGCGAGGTTGCGCACCTCGCCCGCCACCACCGCGAAGCCGCGGCCCTGTTCGCCGGCACGTGCAGCTTCCACAGCAGCGTTCAACGCGAGGATGTTGGTCTGGAAGGCAATGCCGTCGATCACGCCGATGATGTCGCTGATCTTGCGCGACGCCGCGGCGATGCCCTCCATCGTCTGCACCACCTGGCTCACCACCTCACCGCCTTGCATCGCGACGCTGGAGGCGCTGGACGCGAGCTGGTTGGCCTGGCGCGCCGTCTCGGAGTTCTGCTTGACGGTGACGGTCAGCTGTTCCATCGACGCGGCCGTCTGCTGCAGGTTGCTCGCCTGTTCTTCGGTGCGCTGGCTCAGGTCGTGGTTGCCCACCGAGATCTGCGAGGTGCCGGTGGCGATGGAGTCCGAGGCTTCGCGCACGCGGCCGACGATGCCGGTGAGGCTGTCGTTCATGCGCTTGAGCGCGGCCAGCAGCTGGCCGGTCTCGTCGCGCGAATCGACCCGGATGACCGAGCTGAGGTCGCCCGACGCCACGGTCTCGGCCACCCGAACGGCGTGCTCGATCGGCCGCGTGATGGACAGCGTGACGCGCCAGCACAGCAGCGCGGCGATGGCGAGGCCGGCGAGTGACAGAGTGATCTGCATGATGCGCGACTTGTCGCGCACGGCCACGATGGCGGCACCGGCCGCGCCGGCGCGGGCCATGGCGCGGTCGGAGATTGCGTCGCTGGCGGTCTCCATGCCATGCACCGATGACTTCACCTTCGCGAGGTCGGTGTTCGCGTCCTGCGTGGTCTTGATCTCGCCCGAGGCGATGCGAGACAGCGTGCCTTCAAACCCGGCAGCGTAGGCCGCGAAGTGCGTGGAGATGTCGTTGATCGCCTGGGCGTCGGTGGCGTCGAGCTGCAAGGTCTTCGCGTCGCCGATGCTCTTGCCAAGCTTGGTGCGCGCGTCCTGCCACTTCTTCACGTAGCCGCCGAGCTTGTCGGCCTCCGCCATGTTGATGAAGGCGTCCTTTTCGAAGCGCCGTTCCTGCAACACGTAGTTTTGAATGTCCGAGGCATCCTGCGCGAGCTTCACGTCTTGCTGCAGCACCCGGGTGCTGATGTCGTACAGCGAGCCGAGGCCCCACATGCCGGTGCCGGCCACGCCGCACATCACCAGCAGCACACAGGCAATGGCCAGGGACAGCCGCGAGCCGATCTTGAGGTTCTTGAAAGTGTTCATGGTGCTCTCAAAGCTTGAAGGTGGAAACGGTGTGAGCCAGTTGCGCCGCCTGGTGCTTGAGGCTCTCGGCCGCCGCCGCCGATTCCTCGACGAGTGCGGCGTTCTGCTGGGTGACCTGGTCGAGCTGCTGCACCGCATCGCCGATCTGGTCGATGCCCGTGGACTGCTCGTTGCTCGCGGCGCTGATCTCGTCGATCAGGTCGCTCACGCGCTTGACCTGCGAGACGATGTTGCCCATCGTCTGCCCGGCGTCGGCCACCAGGCGCGAGCCGGCCTCGACCTTGACCACGCTGTCGCCGATCAATGACTTGATCTCCTTCGCGGCCTCGGCGCTGCGCTGCGCGAGCGATCGCACTTCGCCGGCCACCACCGCGAAGCCGCGGCCCTGTTCGCCGGCTCGCGCAGCTTCGACGGCCGCGTTGAGCGCGAGGATGTTGGTCTGGAAGGCGATGCCGTCGATCACGCCGATGATGTCGCCGATGCGCTGCGATGACGCGGAGATGCCTTGCATCGTCGACACCACCTGGCCGACCACCTCGCCACCGTGGGCGGCTACCGACGATGCCTGCGCGGCGAGCTTCTTCGCCTCGTGCGCGGTGTCTGCGTTCTGCTTCACCGTGGCGGTGAGCTGCTCCATGGACGCCGCCGTCTGCTGCAGGTTGCTCGCCTGCTCCTCGGTGCGCTGGCTCAGGTCCGCGTTGCCCACGGCGATCTGCGAGGAGCCGGTGGCGATCGAGTCCGAGCCATTGCGCACGGTGCCCACGATGTCGACGAGGCTCGTGTTCATTCGCTTGAGTGCGCCGAGCAGCTGGCCCAGTTCGTCTTGCGTCGCGATGCGGATGTCCGAGGTGAGGTCGCCTGCGGCAACCGTCTCGGCCACCTTGACCGCGTCGCCGATGCCGCGCGTGATCTTGTGGACGAGGCTGAGGGCGAAATACGTCGCGCCCAGGAGGACGATCAGGATCACAACCGCATGCGCCCACAGCGATCGGCGGTAGATGGCCTGGCTCGTGTCGTATTCGCCCTGTGCCACATCCAGCTGCACGTTGGTGAGCTGGTCCATCACGGCCGACACCGGGTCGATGGCGGGGTACATGTCCTTGGCGGCGAACGCCTTCACGCCGTCGACGTCGGCGGCCTTCATCAGCTGCTGCAGCTGGTCGCTCACCGCATCGGCACGCTGCATCAGCGGCTGTGCCTGGGCGACCAGCTCCTTCTCGCGCGGCACGAGGTAGGTAGCGGTGTAGTCCTTCCAGGCTTGCGCGACTTGGGCACGCGAGTCAGCCAGTGCCTTCAAGCCGTCGGCCGGTGCCATCGCACCCGAGGCCACCTTGTGGGCCGTGTCCACCACGCCCACCCCATAGCCGTCCGCCACCGACTTGAGCTGCTTGAGCGGCACGACGCGGTCGTTGTAGAGCGTCTCGATGACCTGGTTGCCGGCCCGGATCTTCCAGATCGTGTTGACCGCTGACACGACGAGCAGCGCCAGCAACAGGCCCACGAGCAGCAGCAGGCGGGTGCGGATCCGAAGGTTGTTCATGAGCGTGTCTCCCAGGTTTGCAGTGATATCGGACTGTGCACCGGGTCACTTTAATTTGAACAAAACATACATACCGAAAAAAACACCCAATTCTCTGGATATCGGGTAAACCCTAGTTCTCGGGGGATCTTGTCGCGGGCGTCCAAGCACGCTGGGTGCCGATTGCTGCGCGAACAGACGTCGCGCCGCGCTCCATGAGAAGCTCGGTTTCGCGCAGTCGCAGGTGGCGATGGAGGGGTCAGGTGCGAGAGCGCAAGCAGAACCTCCATTCCACCCGCCACCGAGGACCCGCCTGCATGCTGATCAACGGACGATGCCATTGCGGCAACATTTCTTTCGCCCTCGACTGGCAACCGCAGCCCAGTGAGATCCCGGCGCGGGCTTGCACCTGTTCGTTCTGCGTCAAGCATGGCGGGGTGTGGACCTCGTGCCCGACGGGCTCGCTCGAAGTGCGGGTGCGGGAACCGGCGCACGTGTCGCGCTATGAGTTCGGGACCAAGACGGCGCTCTTCCATGTCTGTGGCCATTGCGGCGTCGTGCCCGTGGTCACGAGCGAGATCGGCGCTCGCCTGTACGCGGTGGTGAGCGTCAACGCCTTCGAGGGCGTCGATGCGTCGCTGCTGCGCCGAGGGTCCGCCAGCTTTGATGGAGAAGGGCAGGACGACCGGCTCGCACGGCGAGCCCGCAACTGGATCGCCGACGTCAAGTTCATCGAGGGCGAGGCCTGACCGGGCTGCCGGATACTTCGCCCGATGATCACGCCCACCGACGAATTGCAGGCCTACCTGCATGCGCACATCCCACTGTCTCACGCGATGCAGGTCAGCGTGCTGGACATCACCTCCGACAGCGTGCTGCTGGCAGCGCCGCTCGCGCCGAACATCAACCATCGCGAGACCGTGTTCGGCGGCAGCGCATCGGCCGTGGCGATCCTCTCGGCCTGGGCCTTGCTGCACACGCGCCTGCGCAGCGCCGGCGTGGCCAGCCGGCTGGTGATCCAGCGCAACACGATGGACTACGAGTTGCCCATCCTGGGCGACTTCACCGCCCGTTCGTCGCTGGCCGACCCCGACGCCTGGCCGCAGTTCATGCGCATGCTGTCGCGCCGCGGCAAGGGTCGGATGGAGGTGCGTGCCGTTCTCGAATGTGCAGGTCAGGCGGTGGGCCGGCTCAGTGGCGAGTTCGTGGCCTTGCGCTGACCGCTGCTCGTGCGACCGGCTTCAACGCGCCGCGAGACATGCCTTCACCGCATGCGAGACACGTTCGTGCTGTCGCGCGAACGCCGATATCAGCTCTGGCCATCGATCGCGTTGTCCGGCGTCGAGCGCGTCCTGCAACGCACGTGCCGCGTCCGACAAGGCATCGGCACCGATTGCGCACAGGCTGCGCCGGATCAACATCCGAGGCGCCGATTCGGGTATCGTCGGCCCCATGCCGTTCGGTCGTCCTTTTGGTCGCCTCTTTCGCCGTTGGCTCTCGGCCTGGACGGTGTTCGCGTTGCTGTTCATGCAGCTCGCCACGGCAGCGCACGCCTGTCCGCGGATCGTGGCGCCTGATGTGCGGGTCAAGGACATGCAGGTCAGCGCCATGCGGGCGCAGGCCATGCCTTGCGCTGGAATGATGTCGGAGGCGTCCGCGCAAATCGACCAACCCCCGCTGTGCCTCAAGCATTGCCAACCCGACTCGCAGGGCGTGGATGCGGGCCACGCGCCCGCACTGTCCGCCCCAGCGGTCGTGAGCGTGGTGCCGATCGCATTGCCGGAGCACGCCATGGGCGGCATGCCCATGCCCCCGGGCGTGCAGGCCGAGCAACGCGCCACGCCGCCACCGCCGCTCAGCATCCTGAACTGCTGCTGGCGCATCTGAATTCCTGAAGACCGTCTCGCCAGCCGCCGGTGACTTGCCGCGGCCGTGATTGGTTCTTCAGGAGTTCTTCATGCTGTCTGTCTTGCGTAACCGCACGCTCGCCGCGGCCTTGCTGCTGCCGCTCGCCTGCCTGGCCCAGGATGCCTCGCCCCTCACGCTGGATGCCGCCGTGCGCCTGGCCACCGAACAGTCGAGGCTGGTCGATGCGCGCGCCGCGCAGGTGCGTTCCGCACGCGACATGGCGGTGGCCGCCGGCCGCCTGCCAGACCC
>CBIHOF010000064.1:0-5053 GCA_966211955.1 uncultured Comamonadaceae bacterium
GAGTACGCGAACCGCCTGTACCTGAACAGCTGGTACCTGATCGGTCCGTTTGCCGGCCGCCATGAGGCGGGACTGTTCGACAACCCGTCGTACCCACCCGAGACAGCGGTGCTGCTGGACGCCGTGTACGTTGGCAAGGACAAGCGCTTGCTCAGGTGGCGCTACGTGACCTCGCAGACGTATCCGCTGGTCCCGCCGGACATGGTCGAAGACTCGGTCTACTACGGCTACACCGAGGTCAACCTTGACCAGGCCCGAGACCTGACCGCCTGGATCGGTGCCGACGACGATGTGCAGATCTACCTGAACGACGTGGTCGTATGGCGCGGCGGGAACGTCAACAAGCAGTCGTACTTCGACGCCATCTTCGCTGCCGACTCGCCCCATCTGCGCGACTACAACCGCACCGAGGGCAAGCGAGTCCTGCACTTCAACAAGGGCCGCAACAAGATCTTCTTCAAGTTGTCGAACGGGCCCAACAGCGCATTCCTGTCGATGGTGTTGACCCCGTAGGCGAAGGATGGTCGGTAGGTGTTCATTTGATGGTGCGCCCTTGTTTGCAAGCGGTGCCAGAAGCGGAGTTGAGGACGTGATGAAGAAGTTGTTCCGGGTGGCCGCGGCCACGTGCATCGGCCTGTTGATGAGCGTTGCTTCAGCGGCCTCGCGCACCAGCGAGCCCATCAACCGCGACTGGACGTTCACGCTGGGCAACCCGCAAGGCGCGCAGGCTGTTGCCTACGACACCTCGCAATGGCATCGCGTGGACGTGCCGCATTCGATGTCGCAGCCGTACTTCCTGGGCACGGGCTTCTACGTGGGCCATGGCTGGTACCGCAAGAAGCTCGAGCTGCCGCCCGCGGCCAACGGCCGGCGCATCTCGCTCGAGTTCGACGGCGTGTTCCAGGACGCCGAGGTCTTCGTCAACGGGCAGAAGGCAGGGCGCCATGTCGGTGGCTACACCGGCTTCAGCATCGACATCACGCCCTATGCCAAGGCCGGCGCGAACCTGCTCGCCGTTCACGTCAACAACGAGTGGAACGCCCGGGTCGCGCCGCGCGCGGGCGAGCACGTGTTCTCGGCCGGCATCTACCGCAACGTGCGCCTGGTGGTGACCGACCCGGTGCATGTGGCCTGGTACGGCACCTCGGTGACGACGCCGCTGGTGTCGCCCGAAAGCGCATCGGTGCACGTGCAGACCGAGGTGCGCAACGACCATGATGGCGCCCCGCTGAAGGTGGCGCTGGTGTCCGAGGTGCACGATGCTGCCGGCAAGCTGGTGAGCATGCAGCGCAGCGAGCGCGTGGTGCCCGCTGCCAGCACCGTGAGCTACGAGCAGTCGCTCCCCGACATCGCGGCCCCCAGGCTGTGGTCACCCGACCAGCCTTCCATGTACAAGCTGGTGAGCAGCCTCCATGTGAACGGCAGGCAGGTCGATCGCTTCGAGACGCCGTTCGGCATTCGCTCGGTGCGCTTCACCGCCGACCAGGGCTTCTTCCTGAACGGCAGGCACTTGTACCTGGTCGGCGCCAATGTCCACCAGGACCAGGCCGGCTGGGGCGACGGCGTGACCGACGGTGCGACGCGGCGCGACGTGAAGATGATCAAGGACGCGGGCTTCAACTTCATCCGCGGCTCGCATTACCCGCACTCGCCGGCCTTCACGAAGGCCACTGACGAACTCGGCCTGCTGTTCTGGTCGGAGGCGCCGTTCTGGGGCATCGGTGGCTTTGGTGCCGACGGCAACTGGCTGTCCAGCGCCTACCCGCCCGACCCGGCTGACCGACCCGATTTCGAGGCCAGCGTGCTGCAGCAAGTGGCGGAGATGGTCCGCATCCACCGCAACCGGCCGTCGGTGTTCGTCTGGAGCGCCAGCAACGAGCCCTTCTTCACCAAGGGCGATTCGATGGACGCGATGCGCGACTTCCTCAAGCGCGAGGTGGCCTTCTTCCATCGCATCGACCCGACGCGGCCGGTCGCCATCGGCGGTGCGCAGCGCGGCGACATCGACAAGATCGGCGACGTGGCCGGGTACAACGGCGATGGCACCAGGCTGTTCATGAATCCAGGCGTGCCCTCGGTGGTGTCGGAATACGGCTCCACCATGGTCGACCGGCCGGGCAACTACGACCCGGGCTTCGGCCTGATGCCCGACACGCCGGACCAGAAGGGCAGCACCAAGCCCTATTCCTGGCGCTATCCGTGGCGTTCGGGCGAAGCCTTGTGGTGCGGCTTCGACCATGGGTCCATCGCGTCCATCGAGTTCGGTGCGATGGGCTTCATTGACTACTTCCGCCTGCCCAAGCGCCAGTACTTCTGGTACCGCAACACCTACGCCGGCGTGCCACCGCCCGCCTGGCCCGCGGCCGGCAAGCCCGCGCAGCTGCAGCTCACCACGAGCCAGAACGTCATCCGAGGCACGCAAGGGCTGGACGACGCGCAGATCGTCGTCACCGTGCAGGACGAGAGCGGCCGGGCGCTGAGCAATTCGCCGGACGTGACCTTCACCATCGTGAGCGGGCCCGGGCAGTTCCCCACCGGCCGCAGCATCCGCTTCAGCAACAAGTCGCTGGTCGCCATCCGTGACGGCCAGGCGGCGATCAGCTTTCGCTCCTACTTCGCGGGTGACAGCGTGATCGAAGCGAGTTCACCGGGCCTCAAGCCTGCACGCATCTCGATCACGACGACGGGGCCCGACCGGTTCATCCCCGGCAGCTCGCCGCTCACGCCCGACCAGGCCGTCATCGCCTATCCGCCGGTCACCCGCACCGCGTTCGAGGGCGATCCGATCAACGTGGCCATCAACCGGCCGACGGCGACCAGCGGCTCGCGAGGCGGTCACGAGGCGCCCAAGGCCAACGACAACCAGGAGCAGACGTGGTGGCAGTCAAGTGCCAGAACAGGCCCCGCCTTCTGGGGCATCCAGCTCGAGAACGTGTACGCCCTGCATTGGCTGTCGGTGGTGCTTCCCGATGGCGACGGCCCCGACTTCGTCGTCGAGGTCAGCAAGGACGAAACCGAGTGGCGACAGGTCGGCGAGGCCAAGGGCGGACGCAAGTCCTATGAGTTCGCGCTGTTCGAGCAAAAGCTCACTGCGAGCTACATGCGCATCCGATTCCCGTCCGTGGCGCCGGACCATCCCGCCATGCTGAGCGAGGTGCGCGTGATCGCGTCGCCGGCAAATTGAAGGGCGGCCCCGGCGTTGGTCGAGAAGCTGCGGCCTGCCAGGTGTGCAGGCTCAGTCAGAGCAGCGTTGCGTCTGCGGCCGCGAGAATTCGCGGCCGATGACCGCCCGCGCGTAGAAGTAGCGGGCACGCTCGCGTTCGCTCAGCAAGTCCATGTTCACTTCGCCAGATGCATCGCACGGGAATGAAATGGTGTGGCCCGCGATGTAGAGCGACTGGAAGCACAGCTCGAATCTGGCGCTTTCGCTGTTTGCCAAGGGAGCGTTCATGGATGCCCTGCGGACTAGCTGACGACAGGGTTATTTTAGTTCGATGGATGCACGAACTAGGCTGGCGTAAACACCTAAGCCGCCTCGCCCAGGCGTGACTTCGTCTCAGCCGGCTGCCTCGAGGCGCGCCTGCGGTGCGCCTTGGCCGCGCATGATCCAGTTGAACAAGGGCGTGGCCATCAGTGTCGACAACACCGCCATCAGCACGAGCACGCTGAAGAGCCCGGATTGGATGACGCCTGCGGCAAGGCCGATGTTGATGATGATCAGCTCCATCAGCCCCCGCGCGTTCATCAAGGCCCCGATGGCCATCGCGTCGGTGTTCGATTCGCCGTTCAGTCGCGCGGCCGCCCAGCAGGCGACCAGCTTGCCGCCGAAAGAAATCGCGAGGATGGCCAGCGCGGCGATGAAGATGGCCGGCTCGAACAGCATGTCCAGGCGGGTGTTCAAGCCGGAGTAGGTGAAGAACATCGGCAGCAGGAACACCACGACGATCGGGTGCAGCATGTCGCGCAGCTTCTGGGTCAGGGGCCCACGCGGCATGACGCAGCCGAGCAGGAAACCGCCGAACACCGCGTGGATGCCGATCGCATCCATCGCGAAGGCGCTCAGGCAGAACAGGACGAGCACCGTGGCAAGCAAGGTGCTCGGCAAGGGCTTGTCGGGGGCGACCCAACGCCCCAGCTGGCGCAGCATCCGGCCGCCGACGAACACCATGAACAGTGCGAATGCCACGCCACCGCCGATCGCCAGCAATGCGCCGCCCCAAGTGCCGCCGAAGCTGGCCAGCACGATCGCAAGGATGCACCACGCGGCCGCGTCGTCGGCCGCGCCTGCGGTGAGCGCAAGCGTGCCAAGCGACGTTCCCGCCAGGCCACGCTCGTGGATGATGCGCGCGAGCATCGGGAACGCCGTGATGGCGACGGCCGCACCGAGAAACAGCGAGGCTTCACTGAGCTTGGTCTTTTCGCTGAACAGGCCAGGCACCGTGTGCAGCCAGGGTGTCAACGCGAAGGCGAGCGCGAACGGAACGAGGATGCCCGCGGCGGACACCGTCATGGCGCTGCGCGCACGTGACTTGAAATGGTCGGCGCGGAACTCCGTGCCGACGAGGAACATGTACAGCCCGACACCGAGTTGTGCGCCCACGTAGAGCATGGCCATCGTCGGCTTCGGAAAGAGCGCCTGCTGCACCCCGGGCGCCAGCAGACCGAACAATGATGGGCCGAGCATGACGCCGGCGATCATCTCGCCGACCACTTGAGGTTGGCCCAGGCGCTGCGCCAGCCGGCCCACGAGCTGGCACACCAGCACGATGACCGCCGCTTGCGCGAAGAAGTAGACGGACATCTGCGAAGTGGGCATGGGATCTACCTCACGAATTGTTCGTTGCCGACCATGCCGAGCTTGGTGACCCCAAGCCGCTGCGCGCTCGCCAGCACCATCGCAACAGACTTGTACTCAACGAGCTTGTTCGGCCGCACGTGCACCTCGGGCTGGTCAGCCACCGCGGCCGCTTGTGCCAACTTGTTCTCCAGCGCCGCCCGGTCCGGCAGCGCCTCGCCGTTCCACAGCACCGTGCCGTCGAAGTCGATGTCGATC
>CBIHOF010000065.1:0-5001 GCA_966211955.1 uncultured Comamonadaceae bacterium
AGAAGTACACGCCCTTGATGCGCGAGCGGAAGGCGAAGAAGCCGAACACGAAGGCCAGCAACCCAGGCACCAGCACGATGAGCGCGAGCGTCGCGGCGAAGCTGCTGCTGAAGCTCCAGTGCCAGGGCAGCGTCTTCCAGTCGAGGAAGACCATGAAGTCCGGCAGGTCGCTCTGGTAGTTGCCGTCACGCCCGATCTGCCGCATGAGGTACATGCCCATCGCATAGCCGCCGAGCGCGAAGAACACGCCATGGCCGAGCGAGAGGATGCCGGTGTAGCCCCAGATCAGGTCCATCGCGAGGGCGCAGATGGCGTAGCACATGATCTTGGCGATCAGGGCGACGGCGTAGTCGCTGAGGTGGAGTGCGCTCGTGGAGGGCACGACCAGGTTCAGGACGGGAACGACGATGCAAATGGCGACAAGGGTCGTGAGCGCGGCAACCCTCACCCCGGCCCTCTCCCGCCAGCGGGAGAGGGAGGAAGTCGGCGGCAGCGTGCCTCGGCCGCCGGGGTCACCACTCGCGATGTCCGTGTCTTGCCCCCTCTCCCGCTCGCGGGAGAGGGCTGGGGTGAGGGTTGTCTCAGGCAACGCACTCATGCTTCAGCACTCCGCCCCTTCATCGCGAACAGCCCCTGCGGCCGCTTCTGGATGAACACCACGATAAACACGAGGACCATGATCTTGGCCAGCACCGCACCTGTCCAGCCTTCGAGCAACTTGTTGAGGATGCCCAGCCCCAGCGCCGCGTAGACGGTGCCGGCCAGTTGCCCGACGCCACCCAGCACCACCACCATGAACGAATCGACGATGTAGCCCTGCCCCAGGTCCGGCCCCACATTGCCCACCTGCGACAGTGCGCAGCCCGCCAGCCCCGCGATGCCCGAACCCAACGCGAAGGCATAGGTGTCCACCTTCGCCGTGTTCACGCCCATGCACGCCGCCATGGGCCGGTTCTGCGTCACGCCGCGCACGAAGAGCCCGAGCCGGGTGCGCGCCACCATGAAGGCCAGGCCCGCCAGCACCAGCACCGCGAACACGATGATCGCGATGCGGTTGAAAGGCAGCGTGAGGTTGCTCATCGCCTGCACGCCGCCGCTCAGCCAGCGCGGGTTCTCGACCTGCACGTTCTGCGCGCCGAAGATCGAGCGCACGCCTTGCATCAGCACGAGGCTGATGCCCCAGGTGGCCAGCAGCGTCTCGAGCGGCCGACCGTAGAGGAAGCGGATGACGCTGCGCTCCATCGCCGCGCCGACGAGTGCGGACGCGAGGAAGGCCACGGGGATCGCAGCCACTATGTAGTAGTCGAAGAGGCCCGGCAAATGGGCCTTGAAGATGTTCTGCACGACGTAGGTCGCGTAGGCGCCGATCATCATCAGCTCGCCGTGCGCCATGTTGATGACGCCCATGAGGCCGTAGGTGATGGCCAGTCCCAGCGCCACCAGCAGCAGGATGGAACCGAGGCTCGCGCCGGTGAAGACCACGCCCAGCCGCTCGCCCCAGGCCAGGCGCGACTGGATGGCAGAGACCGACGTCTCCAGTTGCGCGCGCACCTCCGGCTCGGTCTCGGCATCGGGCTTGAGGCGGTCGAGCAGCAATGTCTTGGTGGCGGGCTCATGGCTGTCGGCAAGCGACTTGGCCGCATCCAGCCGCTTGGCCTTGTCGGCCGACGAGATGAGCACGCCGGCGCGCAGCAAGCCGAGCTCGGACTTGAGCCTGGCGTCCGGCTCGATGGCGTAGGCCTTCTCGATCAGCGGCAGCTTGGATTCATCCACGCCGTCGTGCAATTCCTTGATGGCGGCGGCACGTTGGGCCGGATCGGTGGACAGCAGCTTGAGCGAGGCGAGCGCCCCTTCGATCTCACGCCGCATGCGGTTGCTGTTGACGACGTCTTCGGCGCTGTCGGGCAGCGTCACGACAGCGCCCGTCGCGGCGTCGAGTGCCTTGCCGTCGCGCACGACGAACACCTTGTCGCCGGAGGTCTTCACCGCATCGTCGAGCAGCGCCTGGAAGAAGGCCGGCGCCTTGTCGTCCCCGCTCGCGGCCACGAGGCCGATGGCCGCAGCACGGGCATCGTTCTCGCCGATGGCCATGGCGCGGACTTGCTCGGGGGTCAACGCATGTGCTGCCGTGGCGAACAGCCAGGCGAGCGTGAGAAAAATGATTCGCTTGGTCAAGACAACACCGTTCGCGGCCAGTCCATCGAAAACCGTTGAGGTTGAGCCTGCCTTTCGACAAGCTCAGGGTGATTGGGTGCCAACCTCTTTCGGGCTGAGCACTTCGATACCTCAGCCCGAACGGGCAAATTGCCTCGTCCCCTCAAGCAGCCGCCGCGGATCCGGCTCTGCCGGTCCGCCAGCGGCGCCCCCTTGAGGGGGAGCGCCGTGAGGCGCTCGGGGGTGGGTCACTTCTTTTCGGGCTCGTCCTTCTTCTTGTCGTTGCCTTCGATGTACGGGCTCCACGGCTTCGCCTTCACCGGCGCAGGCGTCTTCCACACCACGTTGAACTGGCCATCCGCCTTCACCTCGCCGATGAACACCGGCTTGTGCAGGTGGTGGTTCTTCGCGTCCATCGTCGACACGAAGCCGCCCGGGGCCTGGAAGGTCTGGCCGGCCATCGCGGCGATCACCTTGTCGGTGTCGGTGCTCTTGGCCTTCTCGACCGCCTGCTTCCACATGTGGATGCCGATGTAGGTGGCTTCCATCGGGTCGTTGGTGAGCGGCTTGTCGGCACCCGGCAGGTTCTTCGCCTTCGCATACGCGGCCCACTGCTTCTTGAAAGCCTCGTTGGTCGGGTTCTTCAGGCTCATGAAGTAGTTCCACGCGGCGAGGTGGCCCACGAGCGGCTTGGTGTCCACGCCGCGCAGTTCTTCCTCACCCACCGAGAAGGCCACGACCGGCACGTCGGTCGCCTTCAGGCCCTGGTTGCCGAGTTCCTTGTAGAAGGGAACATTCGAGTCGCCATTGATCGTGGAGATGACGGCCGTCTTGCCGCCGGCCGAGAACTTCTTGATGTCGGCAACGATGGTCTGGTAATCGCTGTGGCCGAAGGGCGTGTACTTCTCGTCGATGTCGGTGTCCTTCACGCCCTTGCTGTGCAAGAAGGCGCGCAGGATCTTGTTGGTGGTGCGCGGGTAGACGTAGTCGGTGCCCAGCAGAACGAAGCGCTTGGCGCCGCCGCCTTCCTTGCTCATCAGGTATTCGACCGCGGGAATGGCCTGCTGGTTGGGCGCGGCACCGGTGTAGAACACGTTCTTGCTCAGCTCTTCACCCTCGTACTGCACGGGATAGAACAAGAGGCCGTTGAGTTCTTCCACCACCGGCAGCACCGACTTGCGCGACACGCTGGTCCAGCAGCCGAACATCACGGCCACCTTGTCCTGCGAGATCAGCTGCTTGGCCTTCTCGGCGAAGAGCGGCCAGTTGGACGCGGGGTCCACGACCACCGGTTCGAGCTTCTTGCCCATCACGCCGCCGTGGGCGTTGATGTCGTCGATGGTCATCAGCGCGACGTCCTTGAGGACCGTCTCGGAGATCGCCATCGTGCCGGAGAGCGAGTGCAGGATGCCGACCTTGATGGTGTCGGCGGCTTGAGCAAGACTGCTCAGCGTGAGCGTGCCGACGGCCAGGCCGACGGCACTCAGGGTTTTCGCGAACGTGCGACGGGTGTGCTTCATGAACAGGCGCTCCTTGGAAGATGAGTCTCCAACCCCTCCTGGGATGGACGAACGCAGGTTACGGAGCGCCAGCTCTTCCGGGAATACGCCACATGGCGTAGGGTGGGCACGCCGACTGCCCATCCTCTTCGGGCACTCGTGTACCCCGTGGGCCTTGTGCAGGGCGGCGGGCAGCCCCATGTGGTGCGAAGGTGGCGGGCGGCTGTCAGGCCTGCCGAAGGAGCAAGCGATGTGGAAGCGGTGGGTCCTGTTGTGGCGATTGATCCGCGGCGACGCGCGTCACCTTTACAACGCGCTGCGGCATCCGCGCTCGCCCATGTGGCTCAAGCTGGGGACGGCGGGCATCGTGCTGTATGTCATCTCGCCCATCGACCTCATCCCCGATTTCATTCCGCTCGTGGGCGTGGTCGATGACCTGGTGCTGGTGCCGCTGGCGATCAGGTTCCTGCTGAACCGCCTGCCTCCGGAGCTTCGAACGCTGGAGTCGTGAAGGCGCTCGCGACTACGCCGGCTGCATGTCGCCTGACCGCAGGACGCGCACACCCGGCTTCGCTTCACGCGCTGCCTGAAGCATGGCCTGGGCGACGGCACTCGCAGCGATCGGCCGCATGCCGCGCGGCACGAGCGGCATCACCGGCTTGAACAGCCGCGACGCCCACTCTTCGCCGGCGCGCGTGGGCTGGCCGAGCGCGACACGGTCGCCCATGAGCAGCGAGGGCTGCACGATGGTGATGCTCTCGTAGCCGAGCTTGCCCACTGCCTCTTCCATCTGCCCCTTGACGCGGTTGTAGAAGACCAGCGACTTCGCGTTCGCGCCCAGGGCAGACACGACCACCAGCCGCTTCGCGCCGCGCACGAGGCAGGCTTTCGCGGTGTTGACCACCGCGTCGAAATCGACCTTGCGAAACGCGTCCTTCGAGCCCGCCACGCCGATGGTCGTGCCGAGTGCAATGAACACGTCATCCACCGGAGGCATGGGCGTGAGCTTGGCGTATTCGACGAAATGCGGCACGACGCGCGCGTCGGGGGGCAGGTTCCTGGCGGGGCGGCGCAGCAGAACGTGGACACGTTCATAGCCGGGCGACGCGACCAGCAGCGTGAGCAACTCGCGGCCGACGAGCCCGGTCGCGCCTGCGACCAGCGCATCGCGGCGCTGCAGGGGTTGGTTGGTTTCTGGCATGCGGTAATGTAGGCCCCCCAGTCGCTGCGCTCCTGCCCCCGAGGGGCGCCGCCTGGCGGACCGGCGGAGCCGGATCCGCGGGCGGGCTGGTTGGCCCCCCAGTCGCTTCGCTCCTGCCCCCGAGGGGCGCCGCCTGGCGGACCGGCG
>CBIHOF010000066.1:0-4551 GCA_966211955.1 uncultured Comamonadaceae bacterium
CTTTGGATGGGTGGCGCGAGCACCATCACGCCCTTGCACCACGACTCCTCCAACATCCTGTTCGGCCAGGTGTACGGACACAAGCGCGTGCGGCTGATCCCTCCATGCGAGATCGGCAACCTCGCCAGCGCGACGACGTGCTTCAGCGCCATCGACATCGACAACCCGGATTTCGAGCGCTTCCCGGCGTTTCGCGACGTGACCGTGCTCGAGACGGTCGTCGCGCCCGGTGAGCTGCTGCTGCTGCCGATCGGCTGGTGGCACGCGGTGCGCTCGCTCGAGCCGAGCATCTCCTTGTCGTTCCAGAACTTCGCCGTGCGCGGAGGCCCGGCGGTCTGGCATCACACCTCAGCGCTGCGGCGCCTCGCATGAAACGGGCTTGACGCGCGACGACCACGGGATGAACTCGTCGTCGTGCATCGCCAGGCTGAGATAGGAACCGGCCTCGGTGATCATCACGCGGTCGGCCACGAAGCCGTCGAGGATGGCGCGCAGCTGCAGCTCGGTGATGTCCGGCTGGTGTTCGCCGGCCAACCGAGCGATGTCGGCAAGGGCGCGCGGCGCATCGCAGAACTCGTAGACCAGCATCTCCAGAGGCGCGAGCGGCTTGTGGTCCCATGCGCGGTTGAAGCGGCTGTCGTACAGCGCGGGGCTCGAGTCGTCGTTCACGAGGACCAGCGACCCCGGGTCCTTGTGGCCTTTCCACTGGCCGACGAACTGTTCGATGGGCTGCACCAGCGCGTGGCGATCCAGCTCGTCACGGAAGTTGAACTCGAAGATGTTGACCAGGTTCTCCAGCACGTCATCGGCGTACGGGTACATGAGCTTGTAGTACTGCGCCGGACGCCGGTCGTGAAAGCCCAGCGCCACGGACTCGTTGAAGGACGGACTGAAGCGCGTGAGATCCATCGGCCCCACCCACTCCGGCGCGTCCAGGTGCACGATGGCTTGAAGACAGCGCAGCGTCTGCTCGTAGTCTTCGCGCGTTTCACCTGGAAAGCTGTGCAGCAGGTTCCAGCCCACGTGGACGCCGGCCTCGCGGCAGTACTTCAGGCAGGCCACGTTGGCCAGCGCCGTGATGCCCTTATCCATGATCTCGAGCACATGGCTGCTCAGGGCCTCGATGCCCGGCTGCATGAACTCGATGCCCGCCCGCTTGTATTCCTTGACCTGCCGCCGCGAGAGGTTCGCCTTGGTTTCGATGAAGTAGGTGAGAGGCAGCGGATCCTTCTCCAGGCGTTCGATGAGCGGGCGCATGAACTTCAGACTGACGATGTTGTCGGTGAAGGCGACGAAGACCAGCCCGTGGCTGGCGTGCTGCGTCTTCAGCTCGCGGTGGATGCGCTCGGGCGACTTGGTCCGGTAGGCCATGTCCGATCCGTTCAGACCGCAGAAGATGCAGTGATGGTGCTGGCCCCACCAGCATCCGCGCGAGGCCTCCACGGGGAAGGCCATCTGACGGTGCGACAACAGGCCGTGGGCATCCATCTCCTCGAAGTAGTCGGTGTAGACGGGCACCGGCAGGCTGTCCATGTCCTTGACCGCCGAGCTGCCCGGCGCCTTGAACACGGTGCCGTCGGCCGCGCGCTGCCAGACCCCGGGCGCCATGGACCTGCCGGGCGGCTGCACGAGCTGCTCGAGGTACGCCGGAAAAGACAGCTCGCTTTCACCGTCGAACACGGCGTCCACGACATCGAACAACGCGAGGAGCTGCGGGCCGACCACGCCTTCGCACTGCGGCCCTCCCAGGACGATCTTCCCGGCAAACCCTGCACTTCGCAGCTTCTTCGCGAGCGCCAGCGACGGCATGAGCTGGTCGAACACGCAACTCAAGCCCACCACTTCATAGCGGCTCCAGTCGGTCTCGCGCACACACTGGTCCACGAAGGCCTCGGCGAGCCGCGCGCTGCGAAGGAGGACTTCCGCGAACCGGGCGTGCTGATGACCTTTGATCTCCTTTTCAAACATCTCGGCAAACCGGTCCGGCGGGCAGACGTCGCCGCCGAAGACGGCCGCGCTGAACATCCACTCGACGGCCAGAAGCACCCGGCCCAGATCGCTGAGCTTCAACGTGAACGCGCTGTAGCCGACTCGCCTGATCTCGTCGGGCAGGTCGCCGTGCTCCCACACGAAGCGAAACCAACGGTCGTTCAGGTAGAGGACGTCGCAACGTGCCACGCCGGCCTGCAGGGCCGCAGCCTTGAGGGACGCCAGGCCGATGGCCGGCAAGCGCGGCAGCCGCCAGGGCATGGTGACCAGCGCCACCTGCATCTGGCTCAGATCCGCCTTCTTGCGCGTGGCGGGAAGCGCGATGCTGCTCATGCGAATACTCCTTGCCGGAACACCTTCATCGCGATCCATTTCTCGCCGTCGCCGACTGGCGCGCCACGGTGCCAGGTGCGGCCCAAGGCCTCGGGCGTGGCGTAGCTGAAGAACAGCGCGTTGCCGGTGACGGGACGCACCTCCAGCGGAATGTCGGGGAACACCGTCGACCCGCCGAGCGGCGGTGTATTGAGGTAGACCACCAGCGTGGCCACGCGCCGTCCTCCACGACGGAACACGGGCGACCACATGCCGTCTTCGGACACGGCATGGTCGTGGTGCAGACGGATCTCCTGCCCCTTCAGGTAGTGCAGGACCTGGAGCTCCTCCGAATGCAGGATGGGCCAGTTCAGCAGCGCCGCGATGCGCGCCTCCAGCCGCGAGCACAACAGGGTCTCGTCGCGCTGGAAGCGCATGCCCGAGCTGGTTCGCCGGTTGTCCACTTCGGGCTGGCCGCCTTCGCCGCGGATCAGGGAGCGCTCCAAACGCGGACTCGCAGCGGCGATCAGCTCGTCGCATTCAGCGGGGGTCACCAGGTTGCCGAAGACGACGACGCGCGGATCGCGCAGTTCGCAGAGCACACGCACCGTGTGACCATCGATCGTGATGGCGGAGGGCGAGTTGCCCAGGTCGGGATCCGGCGCGCCGCTTGACAGCGCGCTCACCTGGTCACGCAGCTCGTGTGGCAGTGCATCGAGCAAGACTGCGGCAGCATCGTCAACGGACCAGCCACCATCGCGCAGCACATTGAACACCTGTGCGGCGCAGTGGCCTTGCGCCAGTTTGTCGATGGCCCAGGCCACGCGGTCGTTGAAATTGACGAGCGTGCGCGGGTCGATGTCCAGATCCGCCGGCGCGCAGACGAGGCTGTCGCTCATGATGAACTTCCCGAGATGTCTTGGGTTGAGAAGAGGTGCGGCGAGGAGCCCGTACTGCATCGGCCCCTCGCCGGTCCGACCGAAGGCCAGCGGCCATCGGCCGCCGACTCGGTCAGACGATCACGAACGGGTTGGGATCTGGCGGAGTCTGGTTGTTGAAGTCGTCGACGTATTTATGGAACCGATCCGCAAGGTCCTGCAGGTGCTGGTGTCCCGCGCCGGCCTTCGAGTCCAGCTCGGCTGCTGTGGCACCGGGATTCGAGCCGGCATAGCCCTTCAGGTCGGCTGCCGTGATCGCCCCGAACAGGTTGGCCACCTGGCCGCTGCGCAGACCCACGGCGTTCCACGCCTCGCCGACGCCTTCCGTCACCTTGGCAGCATCCTTCACCGCGAGCTGCACGATGGCGTTGCCGCCGATGCCCACGTTCGCGAACAAGCTGAAGGCCGTGGTGATCGCATCGACGATCGCCTGCTTCTGCTCGGTGTGCTTGCTCGTGTCCCAGGCACCCAGGAGTTCGCTCGCCTTGCTGTCCAGCCGGTCGCCGTAGGTCTTGCCGGTGTCAGCGAGGGTGGCGGTGCTGTTGGCGAGCTCCTCAGTGGACGCCTTCATGAGCCCCTGGGTGGTCGGGTCCATGGCGGCCTTCATCTGGTCGTTGGTGTAGTTATGCGCCGTTCGGAAGTCTTCGAGCTTCGTGTTGAGGCCGTTGATGTTGTCCAGGTAGGTCTTGCCGTCCTTGCCCAGCGCCTCAACCCGCTTGCCGTCGTCGACGATGTTGGTGAGGAAGTTCTGCACCTGGGGCACGAACGCGGCCTCGGTCGGCTCCGGCTTGATGTTGCTGAAGTCCTTGCCGGTGATGGCGGCGGCCTGCGAGCGGTTCACCGACGACAGGTTGTTCATGTCGCCGATCAGTTCGCCATAGAGCTTGTTGATCGCCGGCTTGTCGGCCTCGTTGAACGGCGCCGTCTGGCCCAGCGGTGTAGGGTTGTTCGGATCGCGCGGATCGGGCCGCGTCGGCGTGTTCGTGGTCCCTGGGGCGGGCGCGGTCGGGGTCCCCGTCTTCAGCGTGCTGAAGTCGATCGTCTTTGTCGTCGTCGCTGGCGCCTGGGGTGCTGGCGGGGGCGAGGATGTGGACGCCAGACTCACAACCTTGACGTCGGACGTCGTCGTCGTCGTCGTCGTCGGCGGCGTCGTCGACAGTTTGCTCACGGTTGTGAGCTTGGGGTCAGGCGTCGTCGGCGTCGGCGTCGTCGTGTCCTTCTTGCTCCCGGTCGGTGTCATCGATGCAGGTGGCGCCGGCGGGGGCGGCGGCGGCGCAGTGGGCGGCTTCGGTGCGGGCGGTTTCGGTGCGGG
>CBIHOF010000067.1:0-4524 GCA_966211955.1 uncultured Comamonadaceae bacterium
GACGCTGCCGCGCACATGGCATGCATGCCATGCATTGTTCTCGCTGCGCTGCGCCGCTCCGCCATGTCCTGGCGGTTCGGCATCAGCGGGTGTCAAGCTTCGACACCATCGCGGCATCCCAGCCGAGCCGGTGACTTCCGCTGACAGCGGCATGCCGTTTGTCGTCTTCATCGTGAAGGTAGACGCTGGTGGTGCTGATCGATGCATGGCCCAGGGTGTCGCGAACGTGGCGCAGATCAACGTCGTTGGCCAAGCGCGAACCCATGGTGTGCCGCAACCAGTGAGACGAGGCTGACTGGACTCGCGCGGCCCGTGCCGCCTGCTCAGCCCCCAGGGAAAGAAGTCGTGCGGCGGTGCCGGAGAAAACATTCTTGACCACCACGTGTACGGCGGCGCGGGTCAGTGGCGCAGGCCAGACGATTGCTGCGTGTGGATCGCTGGGCGCATGCCACCAAACCGGGAACAGCAGCGGCGCGAGGTCACCTTCCTGTGGCAGCGGCGTGAGGCCGAGGAAGCGACGATAGTGCGACAACTCCACCATCAGCTCATTCGACGCCGGCACCAGGCGTTCCTTGCCTCCCTTGCCGAGGACCTGCAGCCACCAGCGAAGCTCGCCGTGTCGATCAGCGCGGCAGAAGAAACCCCCCATGTGGTTGCCCACCACTTCCGATATTCGTAAGCCGCACAGGTACAGCAGGCTGAACAGCCAGCGCACTCGGACATGGCTGGCCTGTTCCCGCGGGGTGTCCCGAGGCATCGACGCGATCGTGAGCCGCACCTCCATCCATAGGTCTTCCTCAAGAAAGCGCACGACGCGCGGCGCTGCAGGAGCCTTGCGCCGGCCGCGGCTCAAGGCAAGCGGATTGCCGGCGAGGTAGCCGGCCTGCACGAGCCAGGACAGCATGGAATTGAGGACGACCATGGCCTGACGCTGGCTGGCGGGCGACAGCGGTCCGGCGAAGGGGCGCCAGTCAGGATGACTGCGGGGCAGCCGGCGGCCGGTGCCCATGACCCACTGCGCGGGCGGCGCGATCAGGAACCGCTGGTAGACGAGCAGATCCTCATGCGTCAGGGACGACAAGGGCTTCCTTCGCTCCGACAGCGACCACAGCAGCAGGCGTTCCGCCTCTCGACGGCAGTTGGCGAGGGTGTTGGGGCTGTCGGCGAAACCGGCCAGCCAGGCGAGCACGGCCTCGCGGTCGGTGTCGGCGGCCAACTGGCGGTGGCCGGCGCGGGCGCGATTGAGTCCGTCGCGTCCCGACAGCGCGTCAATCACGACCAATTGGTCGATGGGCGCAATCACCGCCAGATGGGCAGTAGAAGACGGCTCGGAGGTCACGGAAGGGGGCTGGCTCATTGCGCGCTGAAGAACTCCCGGCCATTTTGACACTAGTGCCGTAATGTCAAAAGCCGCCTCAGGAATTCAACAAAATTAACGTATTACGTCGTAGTAGTTGAAGATGAGCATCGAAACTGAGATCCAGGGCGAGATTGAGGCCCTGCGGGAGCGCTTCAGCGACACCAAGGCCCTCTATCGCGAGGTCTGCGCGCTGCTGTTCTTCCGATACGGCCTCACGCCCACGGCCAGCAAGCTGTACCAGTACGTGCGCAAAGGCTCCATGAGTGCACCGGCTGACGCGCTGGCCAAATTCTGGGACGAACTACGAAGCAAGGCTCGCGTCGAGATCGACCACCCGGATCTTCCGCCGCAGCTCGCCGCCACGGCCGCCGAGGCGATCGCCGAGATATGGCGCCAGGCGACCGCCGCAGCTCGCGCCGAACTCGCCGTGATCCGCGTGGAACTCCAGGCAGACCAGGAACGGGCTCGGCACGAAAAGACCCAGGCAGAACAGGCGACCGCGCAGGCCCTCGCCACGATCGATCAGTTGCGCGGGGAAATGGCCACCGCCCAGGAGGCGATGGAACAGATCCGCATCGAGCGCGAAGCCGAGGGACGGGCGCATGCCGGCACCGTGGCGCGGCTTCAGGAGCTGCAAGCGCAACTGGATCAAGCGCGTGCGCAGCAGCAGCGGGCGCAGGAAGGATTCAGTGCGGATCTGGCGAAGGCGCGCGAGGCGGTCGACGCCGCTGATCGGCGTGCCGCGGCGGCCGACAAGCGGGCGTTGCTTGAGATTGAGCAGGAGCGTCAGGCGCGCATCAAGGCCGACAAGCAGGTCGAGTCCCTGCGCGACCAACTCGCGCAAGGCGCTGCGCGCGAGCGTCAGGTAGCGTTGGAGCACGCCGAAGCGATCGCGCGGCTGCAAGCGAAGCTCGACATCGCCTCGGCCGCGGAGATGGCCTCGAAGCAGGCCCAACAGGCGACAGAGCAGGACCTGCGTGACGTACGCGAGCAGTTGCAGGCGAGCCAGCACGAAGCGACGCAGTACCGAACGCAGGCGCAGACCATGCAGGCGTTGCTCGATCGGGTGATGGTGCCGGCGCCAGCACCAGCAAAACCGGTGAAGAAGAGGTCCTCGACCTGAACCATCTCGCTCATCTGAACTCGGCGGGGCAGCTTTTATCGCCGGAGACTAATTCACCATAATTGCCACTTCTTCTGTCGAATCGTTCATTGAATGCCTGATTCACCGAGCCGATATCTAGCTCGACACAAAGGGGGTGGCATTCTTTACCGCTGCGATCTTCACTTCCTAGGCAAGAGGCGGCAGGTGATTTGTGCAAGCAGCTCTTGCACAAGTGATGCGTGGGAAGGCGCTGCGACTGCAGCAGATCGAAGCGGAAAACCTATTTCAAACAACGACTTAAGGTCGTTTCTGCGAAAAATTCAGGAATCCCGGCCGACCCTCTTGACGGCGCATCGTCGTTGCAGGAAGCCGGCATGGGCGCTTCGCTGGGAGCTGCACGCGCCGCCGTCGGTGCCCATACGCCGATCGGTGCCGCGATCAAGATGACGCAGATCGTGGGTCATCTGATCAGGGGCCGCATCGGGACGAAGGACGCCATGGTGCAGGGCTTCGGTGCTGCCATTGACATGGCGGCGGGGGTGGCTGGCGGGCCGGTGGGCCACGTGGCCCAGGGCGCGTCGAAGGTGATGTCCACCGTCCGCTCGGTGAAGGAGACCGCGTCGGCGGTCGGCGTGACCCCACGCACCGGTGAGGCGCTCGCGCGAAGCATTGCAGCGGCAGCCGAGAGGGTTGCCAGGTCTCTCAAGCTGCCGTGATGCCGCAGCCAGGGCTGTCCGTGCCTCACCCGGCGTCGCCCCGCTGTTGTTGCACAGGAAGCGCTGCTGCTGGTGCAGGAGGGCGACACCTGGGCCTTCCGCGAAACCTTCGCGATGGCAATGGCATCGGGCGGGGAACACCGGCCCGTCATCGAGATGATGAGCGAGTGCTCCACGTGTGACGGTTCGCACGGGTTCCTTCGCAGACCCTCTTATCACTTCGCGGGCTGCTCACCGACTTCGCACATGCAGGGGTTCCGCTCGCAAGAGGACTTCACAGTCGTCGTCCCATGAACCTGCTGAACCGACTCCGACACCCGTTCTCGCGTCCGTCTCGATCCGAAGACGGCCCTGGCCATGCGACACCCACACGGGACCACTCACGACGCCTGGGCATCTTCCCGCTGGAAGGCCGTACCGCGACCACGCGCAGCGATCCACCTCGCCAGGACGTGGAAGTCATACGTGACTTCACGTCACCGGCAATTTTTGGCGGCGAGCCTGTACGGGACGGCGCTGAACAAAATCCCGTTTCTCTCGTGGGCACGCGCACGTACGGCAGGGGCACCCCAGCAGGGACCGGCCTCGCGGATTGGGCCAACTTGTGGGGTAGGGGTACTGCTGCAAATCAGGGAACCGCGACGACCGATCCGCCAGCGCCGGCCGCGGGCACGGACTACGCCAACTCCAAATTGAGCTCCCGCGTTTCCGAAGGGACCAAGCAGTACCTCTTCGAAGGCCAACCCGTTTTTCCGCCGTATCCACACGGCGCGGCCAAGCCGGAGAAGGAAGAAGGGGAGCCGCGCTCGGAATTGGGCCGCGGCAAGTTCTACGTCGTGACCGAGCGGTACAACGAAAACGCCAGCGTGTACCGCAAGGTGCCGCACAACGACTACGTCGCTACTGACATCGAGAAGGCCATCGAGGCGGGGAGGGTGATGGACGAGGTGGCGCGTGTGCTGTTGGGCAGCGATGCCGATACGCAACGAATGGCGCAGCACTTCGCGATCGAGCTTCTGAAGAAGGTGCGCAATGGCCAACCCGTGTTTCTTACGCGGGCGGTGGACGGCATGACCCTCAAGCAGTACATGAGGACCATGCGCAAGCGCCGCCCGTTTCCCATCGAGCAGCTGAACGAAAAGGCTGAGGAGTTGTTCGCGGCCCTTGACTGGTTGCGCGGCAAAGGCTACTTCCATGAGGATCTGACCCTCGAAAACGTGATGTACGACCGCAGCACCGGCAAGATGGTGCTGATCGACTTCGATTCGCTCAAGCGTCACGATGCCAGCACGGACGAGGCTTACGCCGCGAACGTGCAGCAGCTGCGGGATCTGCTGGAATGA
>CBIHOF010000068.1:0-4209 GCA_966211955.1 uncultured Comamonadaceae bacterium
TCGCCCGCCTCCACCGGCGTGTTCTACGACGACAGCTACGACCGCAGCTTCTTCCCGCCCGGCACCACCAACTGCAGCGGAACGCCAGGCGCCGAGGTGGTGTTCGATGAAAGCATCGACGATGCGACCCACCTCGCCATCAACCCCGCACTGCTGCCCGTCGGGCCCGACTGCAAGCCGGTCTACCCTCACCAGTTCCTCAAGGTCAATACGCTTTTCGAGGTCGTCAAGCACGGTGGGCGGCGCACGGCCTGGGCCGACAAGCACCCCGCGTACGACCTGGTGAACGGCCCGTCGGGCAAGGGTGTGGACGATCTCTACACCCCGGAAATCACGGTGGTCGACGGCTTCGACGCAACCACCAGCGTCGTCAGCACGGCGGACAACGATGCGCTCAAGGTCGAGGCCGTCGTCAACGAGCTCAAGGGCCGCGATCACTCGGGCGCGCGCTACGTCGGGGTGCCTGCGGTGCTGGGCATGAACTTCCAGGCGGTGAGCGTCGGGCAGAAGCTCGCGATGGACGCGGTGAAGGCGCAGCCGGGCGGCTACAAGGATGCCGACGGCACGCCGTCCGCCGTGCTGACCTATGGACTGGACCGCACCGACGCGGCGCTGGCCCGCATGATCGCCACGCTCAAGTCGACCGGCCTGTACGACTCGACGCTCGTGATCGTGAGCGCCAAGCATGGCCAGTCGCCCATCGATCCGGCGCGCTCGCTCAAGGTCGGCAAGCTGTCGCAGAAGCTCGCGGCCACGCCGCTCGCTGGCGCCATCGCGCAGGTGACCGAGGACGACGTGGCCTTGATCTGGCTGAAGGACGCGAGCCGCACCAAGGCCGTGGCCGACCTGCTGCGCGCCAACCAGTCGGCATGGAACATCCAGGACGTGCTGTCGGGCCCGAGCCTCACGCTGCGCTTCAACGACCCGGCCCGCGACACGCGCACGCCGGACATCGTCGTGCTGCCGAATTCGGGCGTGATCTTCACGTCGTCAGCCAAGAAGATGGCCGAGCACGGCGGCTTCAGTGACGCGGACACCCACGTCGCCCTGCTCGTCTCCAACCCCGGCCTGGCACCGCGCGTGATCAAGTCGCCGGTGCAGACGACGCAGATCGCGCCCACCATCCTCGAGGCACTGGGCCTGGAGCCGGAGGCGCTTGCGGCCGTGCGGCGCGAGCACACGGCCGTGCTGCCGGGCCTGCGGCTGGGCGATGCGGACTGAGGCCGGTCGGCCTGGCGGTTAGCGGGTGACGCCGCGGCGCGGACGCAGGCCTCAAGCCGCCTGCATCCGCTGCCCGCTGCGCGTGAGCCCCTGGTCGAACAGCACGTACAGCACCGGCGTGATGAACAGCGTGATGACCTGCGAGAACAGCAGGCCACCCACGATCGCCACGCCCAGCGGCTGGCGAAGCTCCGCACCTGCGCCGAAGCCGGCGGCGATGGGCAGCGCGCCCACGAGCGCGCAGAAGGTCGTCATCATGATCGGCCGAAAGCGCAGCAGGCAGGCCTCGCGGATCGCCTCGACGGAGCCGAGCGACCGCTCGCGGCGTGCCGACAGGGCGAAGTCGATCATCATGATGGCGTTCTTCTTCACCACGCCGATCAGCAGAAGAATGCCGATCATGGCGATGAAGGTCACCTCGAAGCCGCCCAGGCGAAGCGCGAGCAGCGCCCCTACCGCCGCCGACGGAATGCCCAGCAGGATCGTCACCGGATGGATCCAGCTTTCATAGAGCATGCCCAGCACGACGTAGATCACCGCAATCGCGATGAGGATCAGCCACAGCTGCGAGGTCTGCGATTGCTGGAACAGCGCGGCCTGGCCGCTGAAGCTGCCGAAGATGGTGGCCGGCATCGCGATCTGCTGCTTGGCGGCGTCGATGGCGGCTGACGCATCGGACAGCGAGCGGCCCGGCGCGAGGTCGAAGGACAAGGTGATGGCCGGCAGCTGCGCCTGGTGGTTGATGGCGACGACGCCTCGGCCCCGGCCGGCGCTTGCGAACGCGCTGAGCGGCACGAGGTTGTCGCCCGCGCCGCGCACCTGCAGGCGCAACAGGTCGGTCTCGTCGCGGCGATGTTCATCGCCCACTTCCATGATGACCTGGTAGCTGTCCTCCGGTGCGTAGATGGTGGACACCTGCCGGCTGCCGTAGGCGGCGTTCAGCGTGTTGCGGATGGTGGCGAGATCCACGCCCAGCAGCGCGGCCTTGTCGCGGTCCACGTTCAGCTGGGCCTGCAGGCCGTTCTTCTGGAAATCGCTGTTCACGCCGACGAACACGTCCGACGCCTTCATGGCGTTCATGAGGCGATCCGCCCAGGTGTCCAGTTCGTTGGGGCTCACCGACTGCAAGGTGTACTGGAAGGTGCTCTTCGAGCTGCGCCCGCCCACGCGCAGGTTCTGCACCGGGCTGAAGAACACCTGCACGCTGGGCAGGAAGCTCGTCTCCTGGCGCAGCCGGCGCAGCACCTGCGCGAGCGCGGGCCGCTGCCCCTTGTCCTTGAGGTCGATGACGAACGCGGTGGTGTCGTGGTCCACCTTGGACGCTACCGACGCCACGTTCGGATCGGCGAGGACCACCTTCTCCAGCTGCTGCATGACCGCCAGCCGCCCTTCGTAGGACATGTCTTCGGGCGTGTCCACGTTGCCCGACACCTGCCCGATGTCCTCCTGCGGGAAGAAGCCCTTGGGCGCGCTCACGTACAGCAGCGCGGTCAAGGCGATGGTGCCGGCCCCCACCGCCAGCACGACGGCCCGGTGGGCCAGCGCCGCGTCGAGCGCGCGGGCATAGGCCGCGAGCGTGCTGTCGAACAGCCGCTCGAAGGGCCGGGTCCACGCGGGCGCAGGCGCGTGCATGCGGGCCTCGCTCATCAGCATCGGCACCATCAACGGGATGAGCGTGAGCGCCACCGCTGCCGACACCACGATGGACAGCGACACGACGATGGCGAATTCGTGAAAGAGGCGGCCGATGGTGCCGGGCATGAAGAAGATCGGAATGAACACCGCCACCAGCGACACCGAGATCGACATGACCGTGAAGCCCACCTCGTTGACGCCCTGCCGCGCCGCCGCCAGCGGCGGCTGGCCTTCCTCGATGTGGCGCACGATGCTCTCGAGCACGACGATGGCGTCGTCCACCACCAAGCCCACCGCAATGGTCAGGCCCATCAGCGAGATGTTGTTCAGGCTCAGGCCCAGCGCATACATCAGGCCGAAGGTGCCGAAGAGCGAGATCGGCACCGTGATCGACGGGACGGCCGTGGCCGCCACGCGCCGCAGGAACAGCAGCATCACCAGCACCACCAGCGCGACCGTCAGCAGCATCGTGAGGTTCACGTCATGGATGGCATTACGGATGGACACCGAACGATCGCTCAGCGTCTGGACGACGACCGATGCCGGCAACTGCGTCTGCAGCCGCGGCAGCAGCTCGCGGATGGCGTCGATGGTCTCGACGGTGTTGGCGTCGGGCTGCCGGCGCACGTTGAGCAGGATGGCGCTGCGCCCGTTGATCGCGCTCGTGTTCTGCACGTTCTCGATGCTGTCGCGCACCGAGGCAATGTCGCCCAGCCGGATCACCTTGCCCTGCCTCACCGCGACGACCACGCCCGTGAAATCGGCCGCCTTCATCAAGCCGCCGGTGAGCTGCACCATCAGCATCTGGCGCCGGTTGTCCAGCTGGCCGACGGGTGCGTTGGAGTTGGCGCTCTTCAAGGCGGTCGCCACCTCGGCCAGCGTGAGGTTGGCCGCGGCCAGCCGGTCGGGGTCGACCTGGATGCGCACCGCATAGCGCTTTTGGCCGGTGACCTGCACCTGCGCCACGCCCTTGAGCGTGGACAGCGCCGGCACGATCAGGTTGTCGCTGTAGGCGTTGAGTTCGGCCAGCGGCAGCGTGGGCGAACTGAGCGCGACGATCAGGATGGGCGCGTCCGCCGGATTCACCTTGCGGTAGGACGGCGGCGCCGGCAGCTCGGCGGGCAGTGAGCGCGTGGAGCGGAACAGCGCCGCCTGCACGTCGGCCGCGGCGGCGTCGATGCTGCGCGAGGGGTCGAACTCGAGCGTGATCTGCGTCTCGCCCTGGATGCTCACCGACGTGGTGGTGAGCAGGCCCGGGATGGACGAGAACTGCTTTTCCAGCGGCGTGGCCACCGAGGTGGACATGTTCTCGGGGCTCGCCCCGGGCAGCGTGGTGCCCACCTGGATGGTGGG
>CBIHOF010000069.1:0-4189 GCA_966211955.1 uncultured Comamonadaceae bacterium
CGCTCCTGCCCCCGAGGGGCGCCGCCTGGCGGACCGGCAAAGCCGGATCCGCGGGCGTGGCTTGATGGGGCGGTGGCTGCGATTCCCTTCATTTCTTGTCCACCGGCGAACGCAGGTATCCATGGACCGTCGAGTGGATCCCGACGTTCGTCGGGATGACGGGCTTCGACGTTCCTACAATGGCCGCCTCTTCAAAGCGAGCCCGCCATGCCCGTCAACCTCAAAGCCCCTGACCCCAAGGACCTGCATCCTGTTCCCGGCGTGAAGCTGGGCATCGCGATGGCGGGAGTGCGCCGTGCCAACCGCCGCGACCTGACGGTGGTGACGCTGGACGAGGGCTCGCAGGTGGCAGGTGTGTTCACCCGCAACCGCTTCTGCGCGGCGCCGGTGCAGCTGTGCCGCCAGCATCTCGCGGCGGATTCGCATTCGCGGGCGATCCTGATCAACACCGGCAACGCCAACGCGGGCACGGGCGACGACGGCCTGGCCCGCGCCTTGTCCACCTGCATTGCGCTCGCCCGCAAGCTGGAGATCTCGCCGCAGCAGGTGCTGCCGTTCTCCACCGGCGTGATCATGGAATCGCTGCCCAACGACCGCATTGAGGCGGGGTTGCCGGCGGCGCTCGCCGACTTGCGCGAGGACAACTGGGGCGCGGCCGCCGAAGCCATCATGACCACCGACACCGTGCCGAAGGCGGTGTCCAGGCAGGTGAAGATCGGCGGCAAGACGGTCACCGTCACCGGCATCAGCAAGGGCGCCGGCATGATCCGCCCGAACATGGCGACCATGCTCGGCTTCGTTGCGACGGATGCGGTGATCTCGCCCGCGCTCATGAACGTGCTGGTGCACGAAGCGGCGAACCAGTCCTTCAACCGCATCACCATCGACGGCGACACCTCGACCAACGATTCCTTCCTGCTCATCGCGACGGGCAAGGCCGGCCATGACACGATCACCCGGCTCGACAGTGCCGATGGCGCTGTGCTGCGCGATGCATTGATCGAGGTTTCGCAGCAGCTCGCCCATGCGATCGTGCGCGACGGCGAGGGCGCGACCAAGTTCATCGCCGTGCAGGTGGATGGCGGCCGCAGCGAGCATGAATGCAGGCAGGTGGCCTATGCCATCGCGCACTCGCCGCTGGTCAAGACGGCCTTCTTCGCAAGCGACCCCAACCTCGGCCGCATCCTCGCGGCGGTGGGCTACGCCGGCATCGACGACCTCGACCAGACCGAGATCGACCTCTTTCTCGACGACGTGCACGTCGCCAAGAACGGCGGGCGCAACCCGAGCTACCGCGAGGAAGACGGCGCCCGCGTGATGAAGCAAAGCGAGATCACCGTGCGGGTGGACTTGCATCGCGGTCGCGAGAGCGCCACCGTGTGGACCTGTGACCTGAGCTACGACTACGTCAAGATCAACGCTGACTACAGGAGCTGAGACCCTTGCTCGCTCTCCCCCTGGGAGAGGGCTGGGGTGAGGGCGACGGCGGTGGCGTTGAGGCGAACCTTCATTCGCAGCGGCCCATGCCCTCACCCTAACCCTCTTCCAGTGGGAGAGGGAACCAACCCCTTGTCCATCCTACGAATTGCGGACACGGCACTCGCCTATTGCTTGCCTGCCGCTGCAGCCTGCTGCTAGCATGGCCGCTCTTCCCTTCCACGACCACCCGATGACATCCACCACCCACCACTGCTGCGAACAGGCCTCGGCCTGCGGCGTCGTGCGTGGCATGGCGTGGTCGATTTGCCCGCGATCCTTGGGTCGTGCAGGCAATCCGCGTCGAGCATCCGTCGGCGCAGCAGCGAACGTAGCGTTCGCAGCAGCCATCTAGTCCTCCCGGCGTTCCGCTTCAAACCGAAGTTCCGCTGAGAGTCCAGCGGAAGAGTCGGTTTACTCATCTTCTCTCCCGCTTCCAAAGGGTCCACCGACCCACCCAGGGCGCCCCACCAGCGCTCGCCGAGAGAAGTCGACGAGGAGCACAAGAATGACAAGCTGGCTCGAAAGATGTCGAAGAGCTTTTGCAGCGGCCACCAGCAGCATGCGGCTCGCCCCCGACGACCTGCTGCGCGTGGCCACCTATCGCCGCTTGTGGAGCTCGATTCTCATCAGCTCCTTCGGCGGGCAGGTGACCATGCTGGCCCTGCCGCTCACCGCTGCCGTGCTGCTGCACGCCTCGCCCACGCAGATGGGCCTGCTCACGGCGATGGAAATCGTCCCCTTCGTGCTTTTCTCGCTGCCCTCGGGCGTCTGGCTGGACCGCGTGCGCAAGCTGCCGGTCTACGTCTGGGGCGAGACCTCGCTCGCATTCATCGTCGCAAGCGTCCCCTTCGCCTGGTGGATGGGCTGGCTGTCGATGCCCTGGATGTACGTGGTGGGCTTCGTCATCGGCACGGTCTACACCACGGCCGGCACGGCGGCGCAGATCGTGCTCACGCAGGTCGTCGCACGCGAGCGCCTGGTCGAGGCGCATGCGAAGAACGCGCTGGCCACCTCGGGCGCGGAAGTCGCGGGCCCGGGCCTGGCCGGGGCGCTCATCAAGGTGGTGGGTGCGCCGCTCGCGCTGCTGGTGGATGCGGGCCTGCTCATTGTCTCGGCCAGCATCCTGCGCGGCATCGCGATCCACGAGGAGCGCAAGGTGGCGCCCGATGCGCACTTCTGGCGCGACCTGCGCGCCGGCGTGAACTTCGTGCGCAGCCAGCGGCTCCTGGTGTCGCTGGCCACTGTGGTGGGCATCTGGCAGATGTGCCACCACGCGGCCATCGTCGTGCAGATCCTCTTCGCCACCCGCACGCTGGGCCTGAGCGAGCAGGCGGTGGGCTTGAGCTACATGGGCATGGGCCTGGGCACGATCGTCGCGAGCGTTTTCGGCAACCGCATCAGCCGGCACATCGGGCCGGGCCCGTGTCTCGTGATCGGCTTCGCGGTGTGCTCCGTCGGCTGGCTGCTGCTGGCGGTGGCGCCGGCCAATGCATGGGGTGTCGCGGCCTTCGCGGCGATGCTCCTGTGCTTCAGCGCGGGTGCGGTGCTCATCTTCATCAACTTCCTGGCCCTGCGCCAGGCGGTGACGCCCGAGCCGCTGCTCGGCCGCATGACGAGCACCATGCGCTGGTTGATCCTCATCCCTGCTGGCCCCGGCGCGCTGCTGGGCGGCTGGCTGGGCGAGCACATCGGCCTGCGCGCGGCGCTTGGTTTCTCGGGCGGCACCGCGGCGCTGCTCGCGCTCGTCGCATGGCATCACCCGGTGATCCGCCGCGTGAAGGTGCTGCCCACGCCCGAGAACGCCGACGACTGGATCGGCGGCGAGGCCGAGGTGCGCCCGATGTCGGTGATGGGCGCGGACATGACCTGAACGACAACGACGGAGGAAGAAGAACCATGGACCCCTTGCTGATCGACGTGCCCGAGGTGGTGCACACCGAGCGATTCATCCTGCGCCGCCCGGGCGCCGGCGATGGTGCCAAGCTCAACGCCGCCATCTGCGCCAGCATCGACGACCTGAAGGCCTGGATGCCCTGGGCGCAGAAGGCGCCGACGGTGGACGAATCAGAGGCCTACTGCCGCCGCATGGTCGCGTCGTGGGCGCTGCGCCAGGACCTGCCGCTCTTGATCATCGAACGCATGAACACCGGTGACGAGGGCGAGGTGCTGGGGGCCACCGGCCTGCATCGCATCAACTGGGACGTGCGCAGTTTCGAGATCGGCTACTGGCGGCGCTCAGGCTTCGCCAGCCGCGGCGTGATCACCGAGTCCATCCGTGGTGTGGCGGGCATGGCCTTCACCGCGCTGGATGCGCGGCGCGTGGAGATCCGCATGGATGAGAACAACCGCGCGAGCCGGCGCGTGGCCGAGCGGGCGGGGTTCACCTTTGAAGGCTTGCTTCGATGCGACTCGCTCACGACCTCCGGCGAGGTGCGCCACACGCGGGTCTACTCGCGCGTGCGGGGGATCGAAGAGCCGGTGTGATTTGACTCTTGTGGGAGGCCGCACCGCCGGAAGCGAAGCGAGGCCCCTCAAGAAACGCCCGCCGGACCGGCTTTGCCGGCCGGCGGGGCGGCGCCCCTTGGGGGCAGGAGCGTCAGCGACTGGGGGGCTCAGCTCTTCCGACGACGCGAGATGAATAACACGGCGCCCAGGCCCGCGAGCATCAGCGCGTAGGTTTGCGGTTCCGGCACGGCGCTGGTCAACGACA
>CBIHOF010000070.1:0-4011 GCA_966211955.1 uncultured Comamonadaceae bacterium
GACCTCAAGTCCGCGGTGAACGACATGCAGCGCGCGGTGGCCGCCGGCGTGAAGCTTGCGCCGGGCACGTCCATCTCGTGGTCCGGCCAGTTCGAATACCTCGAGCGTGCGGCGGCACGCCTCAAGGTGGTGGTGCCAGCCACGCTGCTCATCATCTTCATGCTGCTGTACCTCACCTTCCGCCGCGTCGATGAAGCGCTGCTCATCATGGCCACGCTGCCGTTTGCGCTGGTGGGCGGTTTCTGGCTGCTGTGGCTGCTGGGGCACAACCTGTCGGTGGCCAGCGGCGTGGGCCTGATCGCGCTGGCCGGCGTGGCCGCGGAGTTCGGCGTGATCATGCTGCTGTACCTCAAGCATGCGTGGGAGCAACGCGTGGCCAACGGGCAGGGCAGCGAGCAGGACCTGGTCGACGCGATCCGCGACGGTGCGGTGCTGCGCGTGAGGCCCAAGGCAATGACGGTGGCCGTCATCATCGCGGGCCTGCTGCCCATCCTCTGGAGCCACGGCACCGGCTCGGAGGTGATGCAGCGCATCGCGGCGCCCATGGTGGGCGGCATGGTCACCGCGCCGCTGCTGTCGATGTTCGTGGTGCCGGTGGTCTACCTGCTCATGCGCCGCCGAGGAACGAGAAGTCCACCTCCGGACGCCGCCCCGAGATGAGCTCCGCCAGCGCATGCCCCGATCCGCAGGCATGCGTCCAGCCCAGCGTGCCGTGGCCGGTGTTGAGGAAGAGCTTGCGCAAGCGCGCCGCGCCGATCAGCGGCACGTTGCCCGGCGTCGCCGGGCGCAGGCCCGCCCAGAAGCGGGCGAGCTCCGGGCGGCTGCAGCCCGGAAAGACCTCCAGCGCACGGCGCACGATGGCTTCGCAGCGTGTGCGGTTGAGCGAGAGGTCGTGCCCATTGAGCTCCGCCGTGCCCGCCACGCGCAGGCGATCGCCCAGGCGCGAGAACACGAGCTTGTGTTCATCGTCGGTGAGCGAGACGGTGGGCGCCTTGGCTTCATCGGTGATTGGCAGCGTGGCCGAGTAGCCCTTGGCGGGGTACACCGGCACGCCGATGCCGGCGCTGCGCAGCAAGGCGGTGCTGTGGCAGCCGAGCGCGACGACGTAGGCATCCGCCTTCAGCGTCTCGTAGGCGCCGTGCTCGTTGGCGACTTCCACGCCCTGCACCTCGCCGCCTTGTGCGTGCAGCGCCTGCACCCGCACGCCGTGGCGGAAGTTCACGCCGGCCCGGGCCGCGTGCGCCGCGAGCGACGTGGTGAACGCATGCACGTCGCCCGATTCATCCTCGCTCGTGTAGGTGGCGCCGACGATGCGCGAGGCGATGGCGCTCATCGCGGGCTCGATGCGCAGCACCTCGGCGCGATCGATCACGCGGCGCTCGCAGCCGAGCTCGCGCATGACCCGTGCCGGCTCGATGGCCGAGGCGAACTCACGCTCGTCGGTGTAGAAGTGCAGGATGCCGGACGTGCGCTGGTCGTAGTCGAGCGCGAGCTCGCTTCGCAGCTGTTGCAGGCAGTCGCGGCTGTGCGTGCCCAGGCGAAGCAGCTCGATCATGTTGGCGCGCGAGCGGCCTGCGCGGCATTCGAGCAGGAAGCGCCACAGCCAGCGCCATTGCGCGGTGTCGGCGCGCAGGCGAAACAGCAGCGGTGCGTCTTCGCGACCCAGCCACTTCAGCACCTTGAAGGGCGCCGAAGGGTTGGCCCAGGGCTCGGCATGGCTCACCGAGATCTGCCCGCCGTTGGCGAAGCTGGTTTCGCAGGCGGGCGCGGCATTGCGCTCGAGCACGGTGACTTCATGGCCGGCGCGGTTCAGGTACCACGCACTCGCAACGCCGATCACGCCGGCGCCAAGAACGATGACTCTCATGGCAGGACTCCAAATGGCAAGGCCCACCACCCATGCGCCGTTGCGCACGCGTGATGAGCCCCGCTGTCCTTTTGCCTGAGAGATTCGACCGGTGCGCACCCGCGCGTCGGCTTGCCCCTTCGGCGGCCGTCTGTCTCAACGGCGCTCTCCAGCTTGTGATCGATGTCAGTTCGGGACCTGAGCGTTTCGGGGTTGCGCCTTCGGTAGCCGCTCGTCGCGGGCTTCTCCTGACCGCGCCAGTGTAGCGGCCGGCGCCGGCCGTGCCTTGCAAGCGACGCTGGCCATGCGGACTTTGCACGTGCGTGCACCGCAATCGGTCATGCAGGCGGCTTGCGGGGCCTGCCCATGCGGAGTGCGCATGAACGCGCTCGCGACCCGTTGTGACGCCGTCGTTGCAATTCGACACTTTCCTCGGGCGCTCGTCGGGAGAGCGCACCACGAACCCACCAACCGGACAACTGGAGCACAGCCGTGCAGAAGACTTCCATGAAGATGACATTGACGATGATGGCCGGCGCCTGCGCCGTGGTTGCATGCGGCGCCGCGCAGGCGCAAAGCGGCAGCGTGAGCGTGTACGGCGTGGCCGATGTGTTCGCCGAATACGGCCGCGCCGGCACCGTGGCCGCACCGGTCTCGGTCAAGCGCGTGCAGTCGGGCGGCGCCAACGGTTCGCGCCTGGGCTTTCGTGGCACCGAAGACCTGGGCGGCGGCTTGCAGGCGGGCTTCATCATCGAGCACGGCTTGCTGCTGGACACCGGCAACCCCGCATCGGGCAGCGCCTTCTGGAACCGGCAGTCGCTCGTGAGCCTGGGCGGCGCGTGGGGCACGGTGAGCGGCGGCCGGCAGTATTCGCCGCTGCTCGTGCATCAAGACACCTTCGACCCCGCCTTCTGCACGACCGGCTATGGCAGCGCCTACAACTCCGGCGTGATGCGCACCGTCTCGCGCGTCAACAACAGCGTGCTGTACCGCAGCCCGAAGTTGGGCAGCGTGAGCGGCTCGCTGATGATCGGCCTCGGCGAGACCACGAGCGGGCTGCGTGCAGGCTCGACGCTGAGCGGCAGCGCGAAGTATGCGGACGGGCCGCTGGCCGCCGGTTTCGCGTTCGCCAAGCTCTACAAGCCGGACGCGACCAAGGAAGACAAGTCGATCTGGAACATCGCCGGCTCCTGGCAGCTCGGTGACTTCCTGCTCATGGGCGCGGTGCAGGGCACGAGCAACGACAGCCAGGCCTTGAACACGCCCGACGACCGCAGCGAGCTGATGCTCGGCGGCGTGTACACCAGCGGCCTGCATGAAGTGCGTGCCTCGTACGGGCAGGGCAAGGTGAAGGGCGTGGCCGACAGCACCGCGCGCCACTACTCGCTGGGCTACCTCTACAACCTGTCCAAGCGCACCGCGGTGTTCGCGGTGGCGCAGTCGGTGGACAACCCGGGCAACCTCGCCTACCGCACGAGCGGCTTCACCTTCGATGCGATCGACGGCGGCCTGCCGGCGGGTGCGGGCGTGAATGCGCGCGCATTGGCCGTGGGCCTGCGCACGCGTTTCTGAACTCGAACGCCGAACACACCGAAGCCGGAGGGCTTGCACCATGACGAGACGACAGTTCCTCGCCGCCACCGCGGCATGCATGGCCACCGCCGGACTCGCGGCCACCACCGCGTCCCAGCGGCGGTCTTCCGCCGAGCGGCGGGAACTGCGGCTCGCGCTGGCCGCCGAGTCCACCTCGGCGGACCCGCACTTCGCCGCGCTCGCGCCCAACCTCACGCTGTCTCAGCATGTGTTCGATGCGCTCGTGCATGTGGACGGCGCAGGGCGCTACGTGCCGGGCCTGGCCACCTCGTGGCGCAGCATCGACCCTCTGGTGTGGGAGCTCAAGCTGCGGCCGGGTGTGCGCTTTCACGACGGCAGCGAGCTCACGCCGGACGACGTGGTGTTCTCCTTGCAGCGGCCGGGCCGCATCGCCGACAGCCCGGCGCCTTTCACCACCTTCAGCAAGCAGATCGCGAGCGTTCGCGTCGTGGATGCGCTCACGCTGCACATCGCGACGCGCGAGCCCTACGGCGGCCTGCCGGGCGACCTGTCGTCGCTGTTCATCGTGTCGCGCCGCGCGGCCGAGCATGCAACGCCGGCGGACTTCGACA
>CBIHOF010000071.1:0-3997 GCA_966211955.1 uncultured Comamonadaceae bacterium
ATCGTCGATGCACGCACCACCTCGCTGGGCAGCAACACCCTGTCGCTGAACGGCTCGAAGATGGGCGCGGTCCTCGCGACCTCGGTGGCCAACGCTGCTGCCGCCATCAACGGCGTGGCCGCTGAAACGACGCTGACGCTGAGCACCTCGGCCGGCACCACCGCCCCGATCGCCTGGAACCTGAGCGACGGCGCGAAGGAAATCGCCGCTGCCATCAACACCGCCAGCGCCGGCGTGGGCGTCACCGCCACCGCCACCAACAGCGGCGTGCTGAAGAACCTCGGCGGCCCGGGCGTCGTCACCATGACGCTCAACGGCAAGGCCATCTCGGCCAACGTGACCGACCAGAACGACCTGAGCTCGCTCGTGTCCGCCATCAACGGCTCGGGCTCCGGCGTCACCGCCAGCTTCACCTCGAGCTCGTCGAAGGCCGGCATCACGCTGAACACGCTGGACGGCGCGAACATCCAGATCGCCGACTTCAACAACAGCGGCGCGACCAAGACGGTGGACATCGCCACCTACGACCCGGCCACGGGCACGGCCGGCACGGTTGCCACGCTGACCGGCGGCGCCGCCACCGACTCGAACGTGATCACCGGCAAGGTCGACCTGTCCAGCTCCAAGGGCGCGATCTCCTACGCCAGCGCCACCGGCACGACGGTGTTCTCCGCCGCCTCCGGCGTGGGCACCTTCAGCTCGGTCGCGGGCCTGGACATCTCCACCGCCAGCGGCGCCACCAGCGCGCTTGGCGTGCTCGACTCGGCGCTCGCGCAAGTCAACGGCGGCCGGGCCGACCTGGGTGCGGTGCAGAACCGCTTCATGGCCACCATCGCAAGCCTCAACACGACGAGCGAGAACCTGACCGCCTCGCGCAGCCGCATCCAGGACGCGGACTTCGCCTCGGAAACCGCCGCCCTGTCGCGTTCGCAAGTGCTGCAGCAAGCGGCCACGGCCATGGTCGCCCAGGCGAACCAGCTGCCGCAGCAAGTGCTGCAACTGCTCAAGGGCTGATCCCCCGGACGAACGGCAAAGGCCCCTCCCCGCAAGGCGAGGGGCCTTGTTCTTTTTTCTCAAGTTGTTCAAGCCCGCGCCGATAAGGCCGTAAGCACTCAAGGAATATCGACGTCATGGCAACGCTTTCCTCACCCGGCATCGGCAGTGGCCTGGACGTCAACAGCATCGTCACGCAGCTCGTGGCCGTCGAGCGCCAGCCCATCACGAAGCTGCAGACGCAGGCGGCGAGCATCCAGACGCAGCTGTCCTCCTTTGGCCTGCTGCAGAGCTACAGCGCCAACATCCGCGACATCTCCGATCGCCTGTCCAAGCCGGACTTCTGGAGCGGCACCGCTGCGACGACAAGCGATGGCGCGAGCGTGGGCGTGAGTTCCACGACCTCGGCCACGGCCGGCTCCTACCTCGTGAACGTCACGCAACTGGCCAAGTCACAGAGCCTCGCGTCCAAGCCCTACACCGACTCCGCCACCGTCGTGGGCAGCGGGAGCCTGCACATCGAGCTGGGCGAGTGGGACGCGGGCATGACCGGGTTCACACCCGACGCGACCAAGACGGCGGTCGACATCCCCATCGCGGCCGGCAGCAACACGCTCGATTCGATCAAGACGCAAGTGAACGCCGCGAACGCCGGCGTGACCGCGTCGATCGTGAATGACGCCGGCGGCGCGCGCCTGGTGTTCACCTCGACCAGCACCGGCGCGAAGAGCGCCGTGCGCGTCACCGCCACCGACGACGACGGCAACAACACCGATGCGCTTGGCCTGTCCGCGCTCGCCTTCGACCCGGCCAGCACGGCCGGCCAGATGTCGCAGACGCAGGCCGCGAAAAATGCCACCGCCACCATCAATGGACTGGCGGTGTCGTCGGCCACGAACACGCTGTCGGGCGTGGTGTCAGGCGTGACGCTCACGCTGTACAAGGAAACCACGTCGGCCGCCGAGGTGAAGGTGGCCCAGGACGTGGGGACGATCAAGAAGGCGATCACGGATTTCGCCAAGGCGTTCAGCGACATGAACACCTACATCTCGCAGCAGACGAAGTACGACGCGGCCACCAAGAAGGCCGCGCCGCTGCAAGGTGACCGCCCGACGCTGACGCTGCAAAGCAACCTTCGCCGGCTGTTCAGCGACAGCAGCAGCGCGTCGAGCACCTACGCCCGGCTGTCGGATGTCGGCCTCGAACTGCAAACGGACGGCTCGCTCAAAGTCAACGACACCAAGCTGAGCGCAGCCCTGGCCGCCAACCCGGCCGAGGTGGCCAAGCTGTTCAACAGCACCACCTCCACCGACCCGAACGAACAAGGCTTCGCAGTGCGGGCCAAGGCACTGACGTCGCAGATGATCGCAAGCGACGGCGCGATCACCACCCGTACCAAGGGCCTGCGAGACAGCATTGCCCGCAATGAGACGCAGCAGCAGAAGCTGGAAGATCGCGTTGCATTGGTCCAGGCCCGACTGACCAAGCAGTACGCGGCACTGGACACGCTCATGAGCCAGATCAGCACGACCAACAGCTCGTTGACCCAAGCCCTCAAGGGCGTGGCGACCACGAGCGAAGCCATCGCCAAGGGTTGATCGGTCCGCGCATCGGCAGCCAGGCTGCTGGCAAGCCCGGCATGGCCGGCCTGCCTGCAGGGGGCTGCTCGCCGATCCCGCGGGTCACCTGCTCGTACGCCTGGAAACGCCCTTTGGCCAGCTTGAGCTCGAATAGCACGGTTCGGACACCTAATTACTGCAGCGCAACACCTTCAAGTTACGGGACGAAGCGACCGATATTCAAGCAAGAGCAACGCATCAACGAGCAGCGCCAAAAATCATGTTCGCACCGTTCAAGCACCAGGCCAACGCCTACAGCAGCATCCACGTGGAAACCGGCGTCCACGGCGCCGACCCGCACCAGCTCGTGACCCTGCTTCTCGACGGCGCGCTGAGCGCCATCGCGACCGCGGTCATTGCCATCGAGCGAGGCGACATCCCCGCCAAGTGCAAGGCGATCAGCAAGGCGGCGTCCATCATCGATGAAGGCCTGCGAGGCGCGCTCGACATGAACGATGGCGGCGAAGTGGCCAGGACCTTGCAGGACCTGTACTCCTGCGTTCTTCTGCGCCTGACCATGGCCAACGTGAAGAACGACACCGCGATCCTTCGCGAGTGCAGCACGCTGCTCACCCCGATGCGCGACGCATGGATCGCCATCAAGCCCCAGAAAATCGCGGCCTGATCAGACCCTTCAAAAAAAACAATCTCATGCACGCCGAACGCAACCTCAGTGGAGCCCACATGAACCCCGTCCTCCTGAATTACTACGAGGCCATCGAAAGAGCCAGCCAGGACATGCTCGAAGCGGCACGCTCGGGCAACTGGGACCATGTGGTCAAGCTCGAAGGTGCCTGCGCGCTGCTGATCTCCCAGCTCAAGCACGCCGCGTCCAAGCAATCGCTCGGGCCCGAAGAAGCGCAGCTGAAGTCGCGCATCATGCAGCGCATCCTGGTCAACGACGCGGAGATCCGCCAGCTCGCCGAGCCGTGGCTTGAAGACCTCGACAACCTGCTGGCCGGCCGCCCCAAGACCCTGCACTGAACACAAGCCATGGTGGCTCGCCCGATGGACAAACCTGACAGCACTGGCCTGGACGACTTCCGCGTCAGCTCGCCGGCGGAAATCAGTGCCATCCTCAAGCGCTTCGCCGAGCACAACGTGCACGTCAGCGTGAACGCGCCCAACGGCACCTCGATCACCGCCTCCGTCTGGCAAGTGGACGCCAAGCGCGGCCTGATCAGCCTGAGCGTGCTGCCCGACGAGCCGCAGCTCGACGCAATCGTCGAATGCGACGAGGCGATGGTCGTGGGCTACCTCGACAGCATCAAGATCCAGTTCGACGTGGACGACCTGGTGCTCGTGCACAGCGCGAAGGACCGCGCGCTGAACGGCACCTTCCCGAAAGAGATCTACCGCTTCCAGCGTCGCAACGGCTTTCGCGT
>CBIHOF010000072.1:0-3945 GCA_966211955.1 uncultured Comamonadaceae bacterium
TCCCCGACCTGGGCTCGAACCAGGGACCTACGGATTAACAGTCCGGCGCTCTACCGACTGAGCTATCGAGGAACAGCCTTGCATTATAGCCAGCTTTTTCAGGGCCTCACAAGTTCGCCTCAAGCGAGATGCGGAAAGTGCGGGCCTGCAATGGGAACAAGTACACATGCCCGAACTGGTAGGGTGACTCGCGCCAGGCGCGGCGGTCGAGCAGGTTGTCCACTCCCGCGCGCCACGTGAGCGTACCGGCGGCGGTCGGCTGCACGTAGCGCAGCGAGCCATCCAGACGCGCGTAGCCGGGGATGCGCAATTCGCCGCTGTTCGGCAGCAGCGTGCGGTTGCTCTCTGCGACGACGTCGCCTTGCAGCGACAGCCCGCGAACCGCGGCCAAGTCGTGGCGCGCTTGCAGCTTCAGCGTGGCAGCCGGCACGTTGGTCGGGCGCTGGCCGTTGACGCTCGAGTCTTGCGTTCCTTCGCGTCGGGCGCGAAGCAACTGAACACCACCTTGCAGTGTCCAGCGCTCGTGCTGCCAGGCGGCGTTGGCCTCGAGGCCGCGATGATGCTTGTCGCCGTCCACGAAGTATTCGCTGCCTGTGTCGGTGGGCACGGGCTGCTTGATGTCGAAGAAGGCAAGGTTCCAGGTGCCGCTGTCGAAGCGGCCCTTCACACCCAGCTCCACCTGCCGGCTCTTCAGCGCGGGCAGCGGCTGGCCGGCCTGGGTGCCATAGCTCGGCAGGCCAGGCGTGACGAAGGACTCGACGCCTCGCCCCCAACTGGCATAGACCATTTGGCCGCCGCTGTATTCGTGGCTGAGCGCGATTGCAGGGATGCTGATGCCCTGGGAGTAGCTGGGCCCCTGCACGCCGCTCGTGTCGACGCTGCTGCGTGCAAGCCTCGTGTGCCGCAAACCCAACCACGCCGTCGTGCGTGGATCGAGCTTGACCATGTCGCGCACGAAGAGCTCGGTGCTCTTCTCGTCGCGGTTCGTGCTGTCGGCCGTGAGCGAGGGGTCTGCGGGCGTCACGAGTGTTCCATCGACGTTGCCGCTCCCCACATAGTTGAACGCCTGCTGCTGGAAGCGTGCGGTGAATTCACTGCGCAGGACACCGAGCGTCACGGCATGCGACACCGCCCCGGTCTGCAGCCTTCCATTGAGTTGGACCTGCAAGGCATTGGTGCGGCGCCGCTCGTTCTCGCTGCGATAGTCGTACAGGTCGAATGAGCCGTTGCTGCAATAGCGGTCGAAGTTGCCTTCAGCGCCGCAGCCGAATGGGAAGGCGATGCGGTCATCGGTGGTCAGCCGCTGCGAGGCCGCGTGCGCCACGAGCCGCCATTCGGCATTGAGCCGCTGGGTGAAGCGCACGGACGCCGTCGTGCCGTCGAAAACCACCGGCAAGGACCACGGCTGGTTGTTGAGGTTGATTCGCGGATCGACCGGCGCGGGCACGGCATCGCCCAGCAGGCTGAAGCCCGGCACGCTGGGCTGGCTGCGATGGCTGGTTTCGATCTCGGCCTCGAGCAGGCTGTCGCTCGAGAGCCGCCAGTCGCCGGCCAGCGCGAAGAGCTGTGCATTGCCCCGGGCGTCGTGCACCCGAGGATCGAAGTGATCGAGCTGGGCATTGACGCGCACGCCGAACGCCTTGTCGGCGCCGAACCGCTCGCTGATGTCGGCCGCGGCGCTGACCGACCCGGCCTGGCGCCATTCGATGGATGCGCTGCGCAGCGAGTCGTTGGTAGGACGCTTCACGACGAAGTTCACAAGGCCCCCGGGCGAGCTCGTTCCCGCCTGCAGGCCGCTCGTGCCCTTGAGGATCTCCACGCTGTCCTTGTTGGCCAGCGGGATCGACGTCTCGGCGTTGATTGGCAGTCCGTCGCGCCGGTAGTTGTAGCGGTTGTCGATGACGAAGCCGCGGATGGTGAGGTAGTCCCAATAGCCTTCGGTGTCGTAGGCGTCGCTCACGGCGGGGTCGATGCGCACGACATCGGCCAGGCGCGTGACGCCCAGTTCGCGCATCTGCTCGCGCGAAACGATGCTGGCCTGGAAGGGTGAGCGCGACAAGGGAATGTCACCCCATCCGCCGGCTTCGATGACCGGGTCTCCCTTGCCCGTCACGGTGACGGGTTGCAGCGTCGTCGGCGTTGCGGCCTGCGCAAAGGTCGATGCGCAGGCTGTGAGCGAGACAAGTGAGAAGGCCGCCGTGGCGACCGGGGAACGAACAAAGCAAGATGCCATCGTGATGTCCACAAGATGTCGATGGCAGGTCGGCGAACGTGAACCCACAGGACGTGGGCGTCATGCATGCTTCCCTGCGCGAGGATTACCTCAGTCAGGTTCAAAGGGTCTGTTCTCAGTCGAACGCTGACTCGCGTTCAACACCCCTAGCGAAGGCGGCGATGTGACTCCCCGCGGGAACGGATTATCTCGTAACCAGGCCGAAACCCGGATCAGTCGTCGAAGGTGGGCGACTCCACGCCCAGCACCTTGTGCAGCTTCGGGCTCGTGGTCGTGTACTGCAGGTGGATGCGCTTGTCCGGGAACACGTACGGCGCCGCGGCGAAGGCGGCCAGCGCCGCTTCATGGAAGCCGGAGAGGATGAGCTTCTTTTTTCCCGGGTAGGTGTTGACGTCGCCCACCGCAAAGATGCCGGGCGTGTTCGTCTCGAACTTTTCGGTGTCCACCACGATCTGCTTGCGATCGAGGTTCAGTCCCCACTCGGCGATGGGGCCGAGCTTCGGGCTCAGGCCGAAGAACACAAGCAGCATGTCCAGCGGCATGACGCGCGTGACGCCATCGCTGCCGGTGACCTTGATGTTCGTGAGCTTGCCGCCGGCCTCCTCGATGCCCGTGATCTGCCCGACCACGAACTGCATCTCGTAGGCCTCGCACAGCTCGCGCATGCGCGCCACGCTCGCGGGCGCGGCCTTGAAGCCGTCACGCCGATGCATGAGGATCACGCTCTCGGCCTTGTTCGGACCGTCCTGCACGAAGTTCAGCGTCCAGTCGAGCGCGGAGTCGCCACCGCCGACGATCACGAGGTTCTTGCCCGCGAACTGCGCCGGATTCTTCACGCGGTAGAAGAGCTGCGTGTTCTCGAACTTGTCCAGGCCGTCGACCTTCAAGAGCCGCGGCTGGAACGAGCCCACGCCGCCGGCGATGAAGATGGTCTTGGCGAGGAAGCGGGTGCCCTTGCTCGTCTCGACGCGGAAGCGGCCGTCCGGCTGCTTCTCGACCACTGTCACCTCCTGCCCCAGGTGAAAGGTCGCGCCGAAGGGCTCGATCTGCTTGAGCAGGTTGTCCGTCAGTTCGCGGCCAGTGCACACGGGCACGGCAGGAATGTCGTAGATGGGCTTGTCGGGGTAGAGCTCGATGCATTGCCCGCCCGGATAGGCGAGCGAATCGATGATGTGGGCCTTGATCTCCAGCAGGCCCAGCTCGAACACCTGGAAGAGCCCCACCGGCCCCGCGCCCACGATGACGGCATCGGTCTCGATCGGCGTGGCGGCGTTGGTGGCTTCCATGTGCTCGTCGTGCCGCGTTTACTTGAGCAGCTCGGGCAGCTTGCCGGTCTTGTCCTTCCACTCGTCGGCATCGGGCAGCGCGGGCTTGCGCTTGGTGATGCTCGGCCAGTTCTTGGCGAGGTCGGCGTTGAGCTTGATCATGTGCTGCTGGTCACCGGGCACGTCTTCCTCCGGCATGATCGCGTTGACCGGGCACTCGGGAATGCACACGGCGCAGTCGATGCACTCGTCGGGGTCGATGGTGAGGAAGTTCGGACCTTCGCGGAAGCAGTCGACGGGGCAGACGTCGACGCAGTCGGTGTACTTGCAGCGGATGCACGATTCGGTGACGACGTGGGTCATGGCTCTCGCTCAGTGGGTGTGTTGAGTGTTTGTTGCGCCGCAGCGCAAACCCGGAAGTTTAAGGCTTGAGGCTTTCCATCCCTG
>CBIHOF010000073.1:0-3887 GCA_966211955.1 uncultured Comamonadaceae bacterium
CGTCATCCAGGCGCGCTCCTCGGGCAGGAAGCCGCTGTTCTTCTGGTTGCCGCGCCAGTTCTTGAGGTCGATTTCCTTGTGCGCGATGTTCACGTCGCCCACGAGAATGAATTCACGCTCGGCCTTCAGGCGGATGAGATGCGGCGCCATCAGCGCGAGAAAACGGAACTTCGCCTGCTGGCGCAACTCTCCACTGCTGCCGCTCGGGAAGTAGCAGCTGATGATGCTCAACTTCCGCGCGGGCGTGTCGAAACGCATTTCGATGTAGCGGCCCTCGGCGTCGAACTCCTCGTTGCCGATGCCGGTGATCACCTGGGTGGGCTCGCGGCGGCTGTACAGGCCCACGCCCGAATAGCCTTTCTTCTCGGCGCAATGGAAATGACCCTTCATCCCCGCGACCGTGTCCAGCCGGCCCTCGATGTCGCAGACCTGCGCCTTGATCTCCTGCACCCCCATACAATCGGCCGCGAGTCCCTCGGCGAAGGGCACGAAGCCCTTGTTCGCTGCCGAGCGGATACCGTTCAAATTCAAGGTCACGAGACGGAACACAGGCGATGTCCTCAATGAGCGCTGCAACTCCGAACGACTCCCTCGCGCAGGACTTCGTGGCGTTTTCCGTCCAGTCCGGCGTGCTGAGGTTCGGGGAATTCAAGACCAAGGCCGGGCGGCTATCGCCCTATTTCTTCAACTCCGGCCTGTTCGACGACGGCGCGAAGCTCGCGCGTCTGTCGGAATTTTATGCGCGCCGCCTGCTCGCCTCGGGCGTGCCTTTCGACATGATCTTCGGCCCGGCCTACAAGGGAATCACCCTGGCCGCGGGCACGTCGATGGCGCTGGCCGGCATGGGCAAGAACGTGCCCTTTTGCCACAACCGCAAGGAAGCCAAGGACCATGGCGAGGGCGGGCTGATGGTGGGCGCGCCGCTCAAGGGCCGGGTGGTGATCATCGACGACGTGATCACGGACGGCGCCTCCAAGCGTGAATCGGTCGAGATGATCCGCGCGGCCGGCGCTGAGCCTGCGGCCGTGCTGATTGCCATGGATCGCATGGAACGCGGCGGGCGCGATGACAACCTCTCGGACAAGTCCGCCGTTGAAGACTTCCAGAGCCAGTACGGCATCCCGGTCGTGAGCATCGCCAACCTCACCGATCTCATGCAGTATCTGCGCTCGAACGACGACCCATCGCTGAGAACGCATTTCTCCGCCGTGGCCGCGTACCGGGAACGTTACGGAGTGTGAATGCTTGAGCGCCGTGGTTTGAAGAAGTCGCAAGTGGCCAGCCGCCGCGCTCCGTGGATCCTGGCCGCCGGTCTGCTGGCGGCGGGCGCCACGCAGGCCGCGCCGATCTACACCTGCGTCGACGCCAACGGCAAGAAGCACACTTCTGACCGGCCGATCGTCGAGTGCACCACGCGTGACCAGCGGGTCTTGAACTCCGACGGCTCGGTCAAGCAGATCGTGCCGCCCACGCTGACCGCCGACGAGCGCGCCGAACAGGAAGCGCGCGAGCGCCAGGCCGCCGTCGAGCGCGCCCAGCAGCAAGACGCCATCCGGCGCGATCGCAACCTGATGCTGCGCTTTCCGAACGAGGCGGCGCACAACAAGGCGCGCGCGGCGGCGCTGGACGACGTGCGCAACGCAGTGCAGCTGTCGGAAAAGCGAATCGCCGCGCTGGCCGCCGACCGCAAGCCGCTGATGGACGAATCGGAGTTCTACGCCGGCAAGCAGATGCCGCTCAAGCTGCGCCAGCAGCTCGACGCGAACGACGCCGCCACCGAAGCGCAGCGGGCGCTCATCCAGAACCAGCAGTCGGAGATCGTGCGCATCAATGCGTTGTACGACGCTGAACTGGCGCGGCTGAAGAAGCTGTGGGGCGGGGCGCCGGCGGGGTCGCTGGGTGCGTTGCCGTCGACGTCAGCGCCGGCTTCGGCGGCGGCAGCCGTCGCGAAGAAGGGCAAGTAGCCTCGCGCGCCTGTCATCCCGGCGAACGCCGGGGTGACAAGGGATGGGCCGGCTTCGGCCGCTCAGCCGAGCTTCTTCTTCAACAACTCGTTCACTTGCGCCGGGTTCGCCTTGCCCTTGGTCGCCTTCATCGCCTGGCCGACCAGCGCGTTGAACGCCTTCTCCTTGCCGGCGCGGAATTCCTCGACTGACTTGGCATTGGCAGCCAGCACCTCGTCGAGGATGCGGTCGAGCTCGCTGGTGTCGCTCATCTGCTTGAGGCCCCGGGCTTCGATGACAGCATCGACGTCACGGCCCTCGCCCGTCCATAGCGCGTCGAACACCTGCTTCGCGCCGTTGTTGGAGATGGTGCCGTCGGCGATGCGCGAGATCAGCATCGCCAAGGTCTCGGCCTTCACCGGGCTTGCAACCAGCTCAAGGCCTTCGGCGTTCAAGCGCCGCGAGACCTCGCCCATCAGCCAGTTGGCCGCGAGCTTGGGCTGGCCGCAGGCGCGGGCCGTCGCCTCGAAGAAGGCGCCGAAGGCCTTGCTCTGCGTCATCATGGTCGCGTCGTATTCCGGAAGGCCGTAGTCCTTCTGGAAGCGCGCCGCCATCACGCGCGGCAGCTCGGGCATCTTCGCGCGCACGTCTTCGATCCAGCTTTGCGCGATGACAAGCGGTGGCAGGTCGGGGTCGGGGAAGTAGCGGTAGTCGTGCGCATCTTCCTTGGTGCGCATGGCTCGCGTCTCGCCGGTGTCCGGGTTGAAGAGCACGGTCGCCTGCTGCACCTCGCCGCCGTCCTCGATCAGGTCGATCTGCCACTGGATCTCGTAGTCGATCGCCTGCTGGATGAACTTGAAGCTGTTGAGGTTCTTGATCTCGCGCCGCGTGCCGAAGGGCGCGCCGGGCTTTCGCACCGACACGTTGGCGTCGCAGCGGAAGGAGCCTTCCTGCATGTTGCCGTCGCAGATGTCGATCCACTTCACGAGCTCGTGCAGCGTCTTGGCGTATTCCACCGCCTCGGCACTGGAGCGCATGTCGGGCTCGGAGACGATCTCGAGCAGCGGCGTGCCGGCGCGATTCAGGTCGATGCCGGTCTGGCCGGCGTAGTCCTCGTGCAGCGACTTGCCGGCGTCCTCTTCGAGATGAGCACGCGTGAGATTGACCTTGTGCGCCCTGTCGCCCACGAAGAACTCGATCGTGCCGCCTTGCACCACCGGCGTCTCGTACTGGCTGATCTGGTAGCCCTTGGGCAGGTCGGGGTAGAAGTAGTTCTTGCGCGCGAAGATCGAGTGGTTGGCCACCTTCGCGCCCACCGCGAGCCCGAAGCGGATGGCCCGCTCGACCGCGCCGTGGTTCATCACCGGCAGCGTGCCCGGCAAGGCCAGGTCCACCGGCGACGCCTGCGTGTTCGGCTCGGCGCCGAAGGCGGTGGATGAGCCGCTGAAGATCTTCGATCGGGTGGACAGCTGCGCGTGCGTTTCCAGGCCGATGACGACCTCGTAGCCGCGGATCAATTTGCTCGTGGTGCTCATGGATCAGATTCCTGCCGGCGCGCGCGAGTGCCAGTCGGTCGCCTGCTGGAAGGCGTGTGCGGTGTGAAGCAACCGGCCTTCCTCGAAGTAGTTGCCGATCAGCTGCAGGCCCACGGGCATGCCGCCTTCGCCGAAGCCGGCGGGCAGGCTCATGCCGGGCAGTCCGGCGAGGCTCGCGGGCAGGGTGAAGATGTCGGCCAGGTAGCTGGCCACCGGGTCGTCGCCCTTGTCGCCGAGCTTCCATGCCACCGTCGGCGCGACCGGCCCGGCGATGACGTCGCACTGGCGGAAGCAGGCCTGGAAGTCGTCGGCGATCATGCGGCGCAGCTTTTGCGCCTGCAGGTAGTAGGCGTCGTAGTAGCCGTGCGACAGCACGTAGGTGCCGATCATGATGCGGCGCTTGACCTCG
>CBIHOF010000074.1:0-3885 GCA_966211955.1 uncultured Comamonadaceae bacterium
CCCGCGAGCATCAGCGCGTAGGTTTGCGGTTCCGGCACGGCGCTGGTCAACGACACGGCATCCAGCGAGCCACCGTAGGAATCGCTCACGCCGGCGGCGTTGAAGGTGAGACGCGAGGTGGCACCAGCGCCGCCGACCACGTCCAGGGTGTAGACCGACCAGTTGTGCGCGCCGCCGAAGTTGCTGCCGGCCAGTGCCTGCACCTGCGAGCCGTTCCACAGCACGTTGATGTCATTGGTGTTGCCGGTGCCGGGGCGGGGCGAGTAGGCGAAGCTCAGCGTGTAGTGCTCGCCGGTGGTGGTGGCGATGTCCTGGAACATGCCACTGTTGGCATAGGTGTCCAGCTCGATGAAATTCAGGCCGTCGTACGCGGCGCCGGCGACGTTGTCGCGCAGCTCGATGTTGGGCGTGCCGGTCCAGCCGGTGAGGTTGCTGAAGATGCTCCAGCTGCCGTTGGGCATGGCGTCGGCTTCGAAGCTGCCGTTGGTGACGAGGTTGGCGGCCGAGGCCAGCACAGGTGCAGCCAGCAGGGCGGCGAGGGCGATCTTGCGCATGTTGTTCCCCAATGATGTTTGTCGTTGTGCGCGACTGTCGCCGATCACCCCTGCGCTGCGTCCCCCCTGCTCAGGGGGCGGGGGCGAGTCTCAATCGAAAACCGCGAAATCCTTGGCAGAAAACCGGTCCACGGCGTCGGTAATGATGCCGTCGATGCCACAGTCCACGAGCCATCGGGCGGTCGCCGGGTCGTTGACGGTGTAGGTGAGCGCACGCAGACCGGCGCCGTGCAGGCGAGTGACGACCGCGGCGTCCAGCACGCCGTAGTTGGCGACGATGGCCACGCAGCCGAGTGCCTGTGCCTCGTCGAACCAGCCGTCGCGCAGCGTGTCCAGCAGCAAGGCACGCGGGAGATCGGGTTGCGCCGCCTTCGCAGCGGCCAGCGCATCGGGCTGGAAGGAGCTGAGCAATGGTTTCACGGCCGAGGCCGCCCACAGCCGCGCCGCATGCTCGGCCACCACCTGTCCGGTGCGTGCATCGTCACCGGGTGTCGGCTTGATCTCGATGTTCAGCGCGAAGCCGTTGCGCAGGCAGTAGGCGGCGATGGCTTGCAGGCTCGGCAGGCATTCGCCCGCGAAACCGCGGCTGTGCCAGCTGCCGGCGTCGATGCGCGAGAGCTCGTTCCAGGCGCGGTCGGACGCCGTGCCGTGCTCAGGCGTCGTGCGCTGCAGCGTCGCGTCGTGCAGCAGGAAGGGCACGCCGTCGGCGCTCAGCTTCACGTCGCATTCGAAGGCGCGGTAGCCGTGCGACGCGCCGACGCGAAACGCGGCAAGCGTGTTCTCCGGCGCGAGCTTGCCCGCGCCGCGGTGGGCGATCCAGAACGGATAGGGCCAGTCGGTCATTTGCGGAACCCTCGCGTCACACCCGTTGCGAGGTGGCCGCGTCGAACCAGTGCAGGCGATCGGCGTCCATGTGCAAGGTCATCGCATCGCCCACCTTTGGGGACGAGAGCATGCCGTCGATGCGCGCGGTGAAGAGCGAATCGCCGATGCTGCCGTACACCAGCCGCTCGGCGCCGAGCATCTCGATCATCTCGACCTTGAACGGCCAGCCCTCGGCACCCGCCGGCCGAAGCTCCGCATGCTCCGGCCGCAGGCCGAGGATCAGCTCGCCGTCGCGCGGCGCGCGCATCGGCAGCTTGAGCGCCTGGCCACCGGTGGCGAACACATCGTCCGTCGCCTGCCCGCGCAAGAGGTTCATCGGCGGCGAGCCGATGAAGCCCGCGACGAACGTGGTGGCTGGCCGCTGGTACACCTCCTCGGGCGTGCCGATCTGCTCCATGCGGCCGGCGTTCATCACCACCATCCGCTGCGCAAGCGTCATCGCCTCGACCTGGTCGTGCGTGACGAAGAGCGAGGTCACGCCCAGTTCGCGGTGCAGCTTCTGGATCTCCAGCCGCGTCTGCGCGCGCAACTTCGCATCAAGGTTGGACAGCGGCTCGTCAAACAGAAACACCTGCGGTTGCCGCACGATGGCGCGGCCCATGGCCACGCGCTGGCGTTGCCCGCCCGAGAGCTCGCGTGGCTTGCGCGCGAGCAAGGCACCCAGCTCCAGAATCTTGGCGGCCTTGTCCACCCGCGTCTTGATCTCGGCCACCGGCACCTTGGCGATCTTCAGGCCATAGGCCATGTTCTCGAACACCGTCATGTGCGGGTAGAGCGCGTAGTTCTGGAACACCATGGCAATGTCTCGCTCGGACGGCTCGACGTCGTTCACCACGCGCCCGGCGATGGAGATCTCGCCTTCGGAGATCTCCTCCAGCCCCGCGACCATGCGCAAGAGCGTCGACTTGCCGCAGCCAGACGGCCCCACGATGACGATGAACTCGCCATCGGGAATCTCGGCGTTCACGCCGTGGATCACCTGGTTGGCCGACGCTCCCTTGCCATAGCGCTTGACCACGTTCTGAATCGAAATGGCACCCATGCGTTCTTTCGTTTGTTCTTTCTATTTTTCCGTGTCCACGAGGCCCTTGACGAACCACTTCTGCATCAGCATCACCACGATCGCCGGCGGCAGCATCGCGAGGATGGCGGTGGCCATCACCACGTTCCATTCGGTGTAGGCCTCGCCGGCAATCAGCCGCTTGATGCCCATCACCACCGGGTACATCGATTCGTCGGTGCTGACCAGGAGCGGCCAAAGATATTGGTTCCAGCCGTAGATGAACTGGATGACGAAGAGCGCGGCGATCGAGGTCTTGCTCAAGGGAAGCAGCACGTCCTTCAGAAACCGCAGCGGCCCGGCACCGTCGATGCGCGCTGCCTCTGCCAACTCATCGGGCACGGTGAGGAAGAACTGCCGGAAGAGGAAGGTCGCGGTGGCCGAGGCAATCAGCGGAATCGTGAGGCCCGCATAGCTGTTGAGCATGTGCAGGTCCGCGACCACGGCGTAGGTCGGCCCGATGCGCACCTCCACCGGCAGCATCAGCGTCACGAAGATCGTCCAGAACACGAGGTTGCGGAACGGGAAGCGGAAGTAGACGATGGCGAAGGCCGAGATCAGCGAGATCGCGATCTTGCCGATGGCGATCACGAGCGCCGTGACGAGGCTGATCCACATCATCGGCGCGCTGGGCGGGATGCGGCTGCCGTAACTCGACACGCCGCCGAAGAGTGCGAGCCTGTAGGTCTCGACGAGGTGCGTGCCGGGCACGAGCGACAGCGGCCGGCTGCTCGCCACTTCCGCCGCGGTGTGCGTCGAGGCGACGAAGGCGAGGTAGATCGGAAAGGCCACGATGAGCACGCCAATGATCGATACCACATGGGCGAGGATGCCCAGCGTCGGACGGCGCTCGACCATGCCTTGGGGGTCTTGTCCGAACCGGGCCTTCCGCCGGACCGCTCCAAGGGAGGCGTGCGCCCCCTCGGGGGGCAGGAGCGGGGCGACGTGGCGGTGGTCGTCCATCAGTAGTTGACCTTTTTCTCGACGTAGCGGAACTGCACGACGGTGAGCGCAATGACGACCAGCATCAGCACCGCCGATTGCGCCGCCGACCCACCCATGTCCAGCGCCTTGAAGCCGTCGTAGTACAGCTTGTAGACGAGGATCGCCGTGGACTTGCCCGGCCCGCCGTGCGTCGTTGCGTCCACCACCGCGAAGGTGTCGAAGAACGCATAGACCATGTTGATCACGAGCAGGAAGAAGGCCGTGGGCGACAGCAAGGGGAACTGGATCGTCCAGAAGCGGCGCCAAGGTCGCGCGCCGTCAATGGCGGCAGCCTCGATCAGCGAGCGCGGGATGGACTGCAGCCCCGCGAGGAAGAACAGGAAGTTGTAGGAGATCTGCTTCCAGATGGCGGCCATGATGATCAGCGCCATCGCGTGGTCG
>CBIHOF010000075.1:0-3426 GCA_966211955.1 uncultured Comamonadaceae bacterium
TCCTGTACATGGAAGCCCTGATGCGGTGCGGCGCAGCCTGATCGACGACATGCTCACCCTCAACCCGGAATCGCACACTCCCCTGGTCAGCCAGATCGTCGACGGCTACCGGCGCCTCATCGGCGACCACACCCTGAAGCCGGGCGCCAAGCTGCCGTCGATCCGCGCCTTCGCGGCTGCGCACGGCGTGAGTGTGTTCACCGTGGTGGAGGCCTACGACCGGCTGGTGGCGCAGGGCTGGGTGGTGTCGCGCGCCACGGCCGGCTTCTTCGTCAAGCGCCGCCCCGGCGACAGCGTGGCCGCGCGCGAGCCCGCCGCCCAGGACCTGCGCTTCGACGCCCGCTGGTACCTCAAGCAGATCTTCGAGAACCGCAACCTGCCGCTGAAGGCCGGCTGCGGCTGGATGCCCAACGACTGGCTGTTCGAGGAAGGCGTGCGGCGCAGCCTGCGACAGCTCGCCGGCGACGGCGGCGAGCTGGGCGGCTACGGTCTTCCGCACGGCCACATGGCCTTGCGCATTCTCATCGCCGAATCGCTGGCGGAGCACCAGATCAGCGTCACGTCCGACAACGTGCTGCTGACCCAGGGTTCCAGCCAGGCGCTGGACCTGGCCGCCCGCCGCTCGGTGAAGCCGGGCGATGTGGTGCTGGTGGACGACCCCGGCTACCCCAACCTGATGTTCATGCTGCGCTTTCTTGGGGCGCGGCTGGTGGGCGTGCCGCGCACGCCGACGGGCTACGACCTGCCAGCGCTGGAGGCGCTGATCGCCGAGCACCGGCCGCGGGTGTTCTTCACCCAGCCGCGGCTGCAAAGCCCGACCAATTCCGTGGCGCCGCTGGCCCAGCTCTTTCGCGTGCTGCAGCTGGCCGAGGCGAACGACATCCAGCTGGTCGAGAACGACATCTACGCCGACCTCGACCCGCAGGCGCGGCCCTCGCTCGCCAGCCTCGACCAGCTCAAGCGCGTGGTCTATGTGGGCAGCTATTCCAAGACCATCTCGCCCAACGTGCGGGTGGGCTTCGTCGTGGCCTCGCCCGACGTGCTGGACGAGCTCGCGCAGCTCAAGATGGTGTCGGGCCTGACCTCGTCGGACCTGACCGAGCGCATCGTCTTCGGCGCGCTGACCGAGGGGCGCTGGCGCAAGCACCTCAAGTCCCTGCGCGATCGGCTCGCGCAGTCGCATGCGGTGGTGTCGCAGCGGCTCCTGGACCTCGGCTTCGAGCTCTTCAACGAGCCCAAGGCGGGCATGTACCTGTGGGCGCGTCACCCCGACCTCACCGACGGCGCCGAGCTGTCGCGCCTGGCAGTGCCCGAGGGCATCATGCTGGGGCCAGGGCAGCTCTTCCTGGTCGAGCAGCGGCCGACCGGCTGGCTGCGCTTCAACGTCGCCTTCAGCGACGACGCGCGGCTCACCGACTTCCTCGCCCGGCAGATCGCCCAGCAGGCGCAAAGCGCCGCCGCCTGAGCCCCGTTGCCGGAACGCCGCCCTGGAGTCGTCACTCCAGCCGGCTGGCGGGGGCCGGCTTCCTATAATCGACGGTTCCGCCGAACGAGTCCTCGTGCCGGCCTCACCAGATTCAACAGAGAACCGGATGAAAGCTTCCGAAATCCGCCAGTCGTTCCTGAAGTTCTTCGAATCGAAGGGCCACACCATCGTCGCGTCGAGCCCGGTGGTGCCCGGGGACGACCCGACGCTGCTGTTCACCAACGCGGGCATGAACCAGTTCAAGGACGTCTTCCTCGGCTTCGACAAGCGCCCGTATTCCCGCGCGACGACCGCCCAGAAGTGCATCCGTGCCGGCGGCAAGCACAACGACCTGGAGAACGTGGGCTACACCGCGCGGCACCACACCTTCTTCGAGATGCTGGGCAACTTCAGCTTCGGCGACTACTTCAAGCACGACGCCATCCAGTACGCCTGGGAGCTGCTGACGGACGTCTTCAAGCTGCCCAAGGACAAGCTCTGGGTCACCGTCTACGCGGAAGACGACGAGGCCTACGACATCTGGCACAAGACGGTGGGCGTGCCGGCCGAGCGCATCGTGCGCATCGGCGACAACAAGGGCGCGCGCTATGCGTCCGACAACTTCTGGATGATGGGCGACACCGGCCCCTGCGGCCCTTGCACCGAGATCTTCTACGACCACGGCCCGGAGATCCCCGGCGGCCCCCCGGGCTCGCCCGACGAGGACGGCGACCGCTACATCGAGATCTGGAACAACGTGTTCATGCAGTTCAACCGCGACGAAGCGGGCGTGATGCACAAGCTGCCCAAGCCGAGCGTGGACACGGGCATGGGTCTCGAGCGCGTCACGGCGGTGCTGCAGCACGTGCATTCGAACTACGAGATCGATACCTTCGTCAATCTGCTGGCCGCGGCGAAGAAGGCGGTGGATGCGGCTGGCGCCGGTGACTGCGACAAGGATTCGCCGTCGCTCAAGGTGATTGCCGACCACATCCGCGCCTGCACCTTCACGGTGGTCGATGGCGTGATCCCGAGCAACGCCGGCCGCGGCTACGTGCTTCGACGCATCACGCGCCGTGCCATCCGCCACGGCTACAAGCTGGGTGCGCGCAAGCCCTTCTTCCACACGCTGGTGGCGGCGCTCGTCGCCGAGATGGGCGAGGCCTACCCCGAGCTGCGCCAGAACGCGCAGCGCGCGACCGAGGTGTTGAAGCAGGAGGAAGAAGGCTTCTTCCGCACGATTGCCAACGGCATGGAAATTCTCGAAGCGGCGCTCGCCGGTGGCGCCAAGACCATCGACGGCGAGACGGCCTTCAAGCTGCACGATACCTACGGCTTCCCGCTCGACCTCACTGCCGACGTCTGCCGCGAGCGCGGCGTGACGGTGGACGAGGCCGGCTTCAAAGCAGCGATGGACCGCCAGCGTGCGCAGGCCCGCGCGGCCGGCAAGTTCAAGATGGCGCAGGGCCTGGAGTACACGGGCGGTGCGACCACCTTCCACGGCTACGACACGCTCACGCATGAGACGGCGCGCGTGAGTGCCATCTACGTCGACGGCACCTCGGTGACTGAAGCCAAGGCCGGCGACGACGCGGTGGTCGTGCTCGACCACACGCCCTTCTACGCCGAGAGCGGCGGCCAGGCCGGCGACACCGGCGAGCTGCGCAACAACACCTCGCGCTTCCTTGTCGAAGACACGTTGAAGATCCAGGCCGACGTGTTCGGGCACCACGGCCGCGTGGTCGAGGGAAGCGTCAAGGTTGGTGACACGGTGAACGCGAAGGTCGATGCCGACAAGCGCGCCAAGACCGTGCGCAACCACAGCGCCACCCACCTGATGCACAAAGCCTTGCGCGAAGTGCTGGGCTCGCACGTGCAGCAAAAGGGCTCGCTCGTGGACGCCGAGCGCACGCGCTTCGACTTCGCGCACACCGGCCCGATCACCGATGAGCAGATCCGCA